>NZ_CP155618.1:2532500-3732500 GCF_031128465.2 Mariniflexile litorale
AGTTAGTAGTGGTAGACGCGAAACCGTGTGATCTACCCATGGGCAGGTTGAAGCTGTAGTAACATACAGTGGAGGACCGAACCGGTTGACGTTGAAAAGTCTTCGGATGACCTGTGGGTAGGGGTGAAAGGCCAATCAAACTCGGAAATAGCTCGTACTCCCCGAAATGCATTTAGGTGCAGCGTTGATTTATAGTTTTATAGAGGTAGAGCTACTGATTGGATGCGGGGGCTTCACCGCCTACCAATTCCTGACAAACTCCGAATGCTATAAAATGTTAATCAGCAGTGAGGGCATGGGTGCTAAGGTCCATGTCCGAGAGGGAAAGAACCCAGACCATCAGCTAAGGTCCCAAAATATATGTTAAGTTGAAATAACGAGGTTGAACTGCTTAGACAGCTAGGATGTTGGCTTGGAAGCAGCCATTCATTTAAAGAGTGCGTAACAGCTCACTAGTCGAGCGGTTCGGCATGGATAATAATCGGGCATAAACATATTACCGAAGCTATGGACTTATATTTATATAAGTGGTAGGGGAGCATTGTAGTGTCGTCGAAGGTGTGATGTGAGTCATGCTGGAGAAGCTACAAAAGAAAATGTAGGCATAAGTAACGATAATGCGGGCGAGAAACCCGCACACCGAAAGACTAAGGTTTCCTCAGCTATGCTAATCAGCTGAGGGTTAGTCGGGACCTAACGCGAACCCGAAAGGGGTAGTGGATGGACAACAGGTTAATATTCCTGTACCTGCTCACAATAAAAGTGACGGAGGCGTAAATTTGGTGCGAACTGACGGAATAGTTCGTTGAAGCGAGTAGTAATACCGCGATAGTACACTGAGACTTCGGTCAAGGTGATAATCCAGAAAAGCGACTTCCAAGAAAAGCAAGTGAAGCAGCCCGTACCCTAAACCGACACAGGTAGTTGGGATGAGAATTCTAAGGTGCTCGAGAGATTCATGGCTAAGGAATTAGGCAAAATAGACTCGTAACTTCGGGAGAAGAGTCGCCACCCTTCGGGGTGGCCGCAGTGAAAAGGTCCAGGCGACTGTTTATCAAAAACACAGGGCTATGCTAAATTGAAAAATGATGTATATGGCCTGACACCTGCCCGGTGCTGGAAGGTTAAGTGGAGGGCTTAGGGGTAACCCGAAGGTCTTAAATGAAGCCCCAGTAAACGGCGGCCGTAACTATAACGGTCCTAAGGTAGCGAAATTCCTTGTCGGGTAAGTTCCGACCTGCACGAATGGTGCAACGATCTGGACACTGTCTCAGCCATGAGCTCGGTGAAATTGTAGTATCGGTGAAGATGCCGATTACCCGCTGTGGGACGAAAAGACCCCGTGCACCTTTACTATAGCTTAGTATTGGTTTTGGATAAGTAATGTGTAGGATAGGTGGGAGACTTTGAAGTGGCGTCGCTAGGCGTTGTGGAGTCATTGTTGAAATACCACCCTTTGCTTATCTAGAGTCTAACCCTTGAACAAAGGGGACAGTGCTTGGTGGGTAGTTTGACTGGGGTGGTCGCCTCCAAAAGAGTAACGGAGGCTTCTAAAGGTACCCTCAGCACGCTTGGTAACCGTGCGTAGAGTGCAATGGCATAAGGGTGCTTGACTGAGAGACCTACAAGTCGATCAGGTTGGAAACAAGAGCATAGTGATCCGGTGGTTCCGCATGGAAGGGCCATCGCTCAAAGGATAAAAGGTACGCCGGGGATAACAGGCTGATCTCCCCCAAGAGCTCATATCGACGGGGGGGTTTGGCACCTCGATGTCGGCTCGTCACATCCTGGGGCTGGAGAAGGTCCCAAGGGTTGGGCTGTTCGCCCATTAAAGTGGCACGCGAGCTGGGTTCAGAACGTCGTGAGACAGTTCGGTCTCTATCTACAGTGGGCGTTAGAAATTTGAGTGGATCTGACTCTAGTACGAGAGGACCGAGTTGGACTAACCTCTGGTGTATCTGTTGTTCCGCCAGGAGCATTGCAGAGTAGCTACGTTGGGAAGGGATAAGCGCTGAAAGCATATAAGCGCGAAACCCACCACAAGATGAGATTTCTTTAAAGGGTCGTGGAAGATTACCACGTTGATAGGCTATAGGTGTAAAGGCAGTAATGTCATAGCCGAGTAGTACTAATAACCCATAGGCTTATTGTACGCCTGTTTTTTTACTAAGTTCAATACAATTATTATAGTATTCATGTATGATGGTATAAATTACCCTTTTTTCAATATGTTAAGATATTTGTTTTGATTTTTAATCAAAACGCTGTAAGTAATAAGGTTAAACTTATTACAACAGCTATAACTTAAGGTGGTTATAGCGACGGGGCTCACCTCTTACCATTCCGAACAGAGAAGTTAAGCCCGTTAGCGCCGATGGTACTGCATTGTGGGAGAGTAGGTCGTTGCCTTTTTGGAAACCCCTTCATTGAAAAATGAAGGGGTTTTTTTGTGTTTTATTTTTAACTAAATTAGGATCAAGCTCATTTTTTGGGGACTAAGTTATTTATGCGTATAATTTAGTTAGTCTGAACAGGAAAAATTTCACATCTCTTACGCCTCTGAATTGCGATCTAAACTCTTTTATTTTGGCGTTGAATGATTCCGCCGAAGCATTAGTGCTTCTATTATTAAAATAGTTCAAGATAGAATTATGGTGTATTTGTAATGATTTAGATATTGTATTAAATGATTTAAATCCAGATTTCTGAACATTTTCATACCAATGTGCCAGTTTTAATCTTGCAACATCTTTATTGGTATTGGTTTGGTAAATGTTGCTAAGTTGTTGTGCTAAGTTATAGCATTTTTCTATTGATGGATACCGTTTGAATAATAGTTCAGCCCTTGTAATTTGTGATGGAGTCCATTTGGTTTTGTGTTTAAACAATAAATATCTACTCCTAGCCAAAAGCTGTCTTTTGGTATCCCCATTGCTAAGTATTTCTGGCGAGTAAACCATGTCTTTCTTTTTTGACTTCCCGATAAGCCTGTTTTCTTGTTCAAGAACCTCCCAACGCAATCGAATACGTTCTTCTTGAACAGCTTCCGTGGCTAACTTTTGCACATGGAACCTATCGGTTACAATTTCTGCTTTAGGGAAACACTTTTTGATGATTAAGTTCATGTTTGCAGCCATGTCCACTGTAACCTCTTTAACCATATTACGTCTTGAGCCGTCTATCATTTTGATTACTTTTATCACATCTTCTGCCTTGGTTCCTTTAACTAAGGCTACAATAGCTCCTTTTTTACCATGAGCATCTTTATTGGTTAAGATGGTATAGAGTTCTCCGTTTGAAAGAGAGGTTTCATCTAAACTTAAATATTTGCCTAAGTTTTTTCCAAAAAACAACCATTCGCTTGCATGGGTTTTCTGTTTCCACTCATTAAAATCGCTAAGATGGTTTTTGTAAATAAACTGAAGACGCTTACCATTGGTTTTGTAATACTCCCCAAATCTACTGGCACTTACCGCGTTAGTATCTAGAGATATCTTTTAAAAAAGCAGCAAACTCTGATGTCATACGAGTTCCCTGCGCTACTAAATTCCAATCCCTTTTTATGATCTGATGACTCTCTAAAAGTGTCCAACGACGCCGTTTGATATGAAGTAAAACCGTTTTCCCTCGCAAAGGGAAATCTTCTACAGTAATTTCAGGTATGAATCCCTTAGATTTAGCAGGGAGCTGTTCGTATTCGACAGGTAGGATATTTTTTTCTTATAAGTAAAAGTGAATTTTATCAGATTCAGATTTACTGGAAACTACATCAAAATATTCTAAGATTCCTTCGGGTAGTAAATATTGGGCTAAATTTAAATGCAAAAGCTCTTTTGATTGTAAATTTAAAAAAATATATATAATTGTCCCCAAGTTTTATTCTTGAGCCGTCTTGATCCCGGATCATGACCAAAAGTTGTGTGTGAATTACCTATAGTTTTCGGATTTTTGCAAAAAAAAGATTTTGGACCATTATCTAGAACTACTCAAACTTATTTTACCTGAATTTCTAATCAACCATTTTGATCTTGTAAAGCATACTAAAAATGGCGAAGTCATGCATCTTTACTTTGAAGAACAAAATGCAACACCTAAAGAAGAATCTAAACGCACATTAATTGCGCATGGTTTTCATAAAGAAGTAACCATCCAAGATTTTCCTTTACGAGGCAATACAGTTTACCTGCATGTTAAGCGTCGCAGATGGTTAGACAAGACCACCAAACAAGTCGTGCAGAGAGATTGGAACTTAGTAGCACAGGGAACTCGTATGACATCAGAGTTCGCTGCTTTTTTAAAAGAAATTAATCAATACTAGAGCTTCAGATTGTCATACCATAGGACATTTTTATGGCGTTGATGGTAAAAAACTACAACGTCAGTATAAAGATTATTTAAGTGATTTTAAAGACTGGAATCAGAAGAAACATGCAAAACAATATCTCATCTTTCCTGAAAATATAGGAAGCCATTTATCTATTGATGAGACTGCTTTGTCAAAGGGAGAACTCTACACCATCATTACCAACAAAAAAGCCAAAGGTAAAAAAGGAAGTATCGTTGCCATTTTTTCTGGCACTAAAGTAGAACCTATTATAGAACAGCTTCTTAAATTATCAGCAAAGAAAAGAACGAAGGTTAAAGAGATTACACTAGACATGGCTAACTCAATGAAAACTATCGCTAAAAAATGTTTCCCAAAAGCCATACAGGTTACTGATCGGTTTCATGTACAGAAATTAGCCTTGGAAGCACTACAAGATATAAGAATCAAATATAGGTGGGACGCCATAGATCTAGAAAACGAAAACATAAAACTTGCCAGAGCAAATCACAAGACCTATAAACAAGAGGTCTTTGATAATGGAGATACCAGAAAACAACTCTTAGCAAGAAGCAGGTATTTACTCTACAAAGCACCCTCTAATTGGACGGAAAATCAATACCAGAGAAGCAAAATACTCTTCGATCAATATCCTGATATCCAACTAGCATTTAACCTAGTTCAAGGCCTTAGAAATATTTTCAATACAGCAAAATCAGTAGAAACTGCATACACAAAGCTAGCGCATTGGTATAAAGATGTTGAACAATCTGGATTTAGAGCATTCAATACAATAGCAAATACGATAACCCTAAACTATAGATCTATACTTAACTATTTCATCAATCGAAGTACAAATGCTTCTGCTGAATCTTTTAACGCAAAGATAAAAGCCTTTAGAGCCCAGTTTAGAGGTGTCAAAAATATAGAATTTTTCCTTTTTAGATTAACCACTATTTTTGCTTAAACACAACTTTTAGGGATCATGACCAAAAGTTGTGTGTGAATTACCTATAGTTTTCGGATTTTTGCAAAAAAAAGATTTTGGACCATTATCTAGAACTACTCAAACTTATTTTACCTGAATTTCTAATCAACCATTTTGATCTTGTAAAGCATACTAAAAATGGCGAAGTCATGCATCTTTACTTTGAAGAACAAAATGCAACACCTAAAGAAGAATCTAAACGCACATTAATTGCGCATGGTTTTCATAAAGAAGTAACCATCCAAGATTTTCCTTTACGAGGCAATACAGTTTACCTGCATGTTAAGCGTCGCAGATGGTTAGACAAGACCACCAAACAAGTCGTGCAGAGAGATTGGAACTTAGTAGCACAGGGAACTCGTATGACATCAGAGTTCGCTGCTTTTTTAAAAGAAATTAATCAATACTAGAGCTTCAGATTGTCATACCATAGGACATTTTTATGGCGTTGATGGTAAAAAACTACAACGTCAGTATAAAGATTATTTAAGTGATTTTAAAGACTGGAATCAGAAGAAACATGCAAAACAATATCTCATCTTTCCTGAAAATATAGGAAGCCATTTATCTATTGATGAGACTGCTTTGTCAAAGGGAGAACTCTACACCATCATTACCAACAAAAAAGCCAAAGGTAAAAAAGGAAGTATCGTTGCCATTTTTTCTGGCACTAAAGTAGAACCTATTATAGAACAGCTTCTTAAATTATCAGCAAAGAAAAGAACGAAGGTTAAAGAGATTACACTAGACATGGCTAACTCAATGAAAACTATCGCTAAAAAATGTTTCCCAAAAGCCATACAGGTTACTGATCGGTTTCATGTACAGAAATTAGCCTTGGAAGCACTACAAGATATAAGAATCAAATATAGGTGGGACGCCATAGATCTAGAAAACGAAAACATAAAACTTGCCAGAGCAAATCACAAGACCTATAAACAAGAGGTCTTTGATAATGGAGATACCAGAAAACAACTCTTAGCAAGAAGCAGGTATTTACTCTACAAAGCACCCTCTAATTGGACGGAAAATCAATACCAGAGAAGCAAAATACTCTTCGATCAATATCCTGATATCCAACTAGCATTTAACCTAGTTCAAGGCCTTAGAAATATTTTCAATACAGCAAAATCAGTAGAAACTGCATACACAAAGCTAGCGCATTGGTATAAAGATGTTGAACAATCTGGATTTAGAGCATTCAATACAATAGCAAATACGATAACCCTAAACTATAGATCTATACTTAACTATTTCATCAATCGAAGTACAAATGCTTCTGCTGAATCTTTTAACGCAAAGATAAAAGCCTTTAGAGCCCAGTTTAGAGGTGTCAAAAATATAGAATTTTTCCTTTTTAGATTAACCACTATTTTTGCTTAAACACAACTTTTAGCCTTGATCCACTTTTAGCCTTGATCCTTGATCCCAACTTAGGCTAATACAATTTCTTAAAAACAAAAAATCCCAAAACAATTAAGTTTCAGGATTTTTTCGTGGTACCTCCAGGAATCGAACCAGGGACACAAGGATTTTCAGTCCTTTGCTCTACCAACTGAGCTAAGGTACCTCGCCTTAGCGGTTGCAAATATATATTGATTTTTAGTATTCAGCAAGAGAAATTTATAAAAAATGTACACTATTTTATTTTTTTTTAAGTTTGGCTATGCATGTATTTTATAATCAATATAATAAGTTAAATAAGAATTGTTATTATTTCTCATTTTGTAAATTTGAACTTTAATAAAAATATGAATTTAATAATAGACGTAGGGAACTCATTTGTAAAACTGGCTGTTTTTGATGGCGACCATATAAAACACAAAGAAGTAGTCGAGTTAGATTTAATTTTAAATAGTATCAAAGCGGTTAAGTATAAGTTTACTACCGTTAAGAAAGCTATTGTTTCTTCAGTTGGTAAATTAAGCGAAAGTGACCTTGATACTATGAGGGGTTATTTCGAATTAATGATTTTGAACACAGAAACGAAATTGCCATATGCAAACCTTTATAAAACACCAAAAACACTGGGGGTTGATAGAATTGCGCTAGTAAGCGCTTCGGTCAATAAGTACCCCAATACGAATGTACTTATTATTGATGCAGGTACTTGTATTACCTACGATTTTATAAATAATAAAAATGAGTACCTTGGTGGTGCCATTTCTCCTGGTTTACGCATGCGTTACAGGGCATTAAACAACTTAACAGCAAAATTACCCTTATTAGATATAGAATTACCAGACAGTATTATTGGAAATTCAACGGAAACATCTATGCATTCGGGTGTGGTTTATGGTATTTTAAAAGAAATAGATGGTGTTATTATAGAGTACAAAGAAAATTATTCAGATTTAACAGTTATTTTAACAGGAGGTGATAGTAATTTCTTGTCTAAACAATTAAAAAGTAGCATATTTGCGACTTCTAATTTTCTTTTAGAGGGACTGAACTTTATTTTACAATTTAATTCAAACGAATGATTAAAAAACTTGTATTAATTTTTATTGCAGTTTTAGCAATTAATAGTTACGGGCAAGAGGGTATAGCCTCTCCTTATTCTTTTTACGGTATTGGAAGCTTAAAATTTAAAGGGACAGTCGAAAACCGAAGCATGGGCGGTTTAAGTATTTATATGGATAGTGTTCATGTAAATTTAAGAAATCCTGCTGGCTATGCTGGAAAAAACCTTGAAATGCTAGGTGGAGAAAGTAGACCTATAAAGTTTACTGTTGGAACAAGTTATTCCGATGTGAAATGGAAAAGTAACTCAGGAAGTGCAAAAGCGAGCTCTACCACGTTCGATTATTTAGCGATGTCCATACCCATGGGAAAATTTGGTTTTGGCTTCGGCTTATTACCTTATACTGCTGTGGGGTATAAATTAGAATCTTTAGATAATAATTATGACGATGGAAGAATATCTAATAGATTTAATGGTGAGGGTGGATTAAATAGAGCTTTTTTAGGTCTAGGATATCAAATCACCGAAGAATTAAGCGTTGGGATTGATGCTCAGTATAATTTTGGGAATATTCAAAATAGTACTATAGCATTCACTTACGACGATGATGGTAATTTATTACAAGGTCAAACTAGCGAAAATAATAGATCTGATTTAAGTGGGTTAAATGTGAATTTAGGATTGTCATACAAAACGATGATTAATGCGAATCTAGAATTGGTTTCAGGGGTAACATATACTCCAAGAAGTAATTTGTCTTCAATAAATGAAAGGTCATTTACTGTTATGAATAGTCTAGATCCAAGATTAAGTAAAACCATAGAAGTTGATTTAGAGTCTTCAGGACTTTCAGAAACAGATTTAGTATTACCCTCCAAATTTTCAATAGGAGCAGGTATTGGGAAACCAAGAAAATGGTTTGTAGGAGTGGAGACCGAATATCAAAAAACAAGCGATTTTTCAAACGATTTATATACAAGCGCAGCTGTTAAATATGAAAATGCAACTTCATTATCTATAGGTGGATTTTATATTCCTCAATATAATTCTTTCTCAAGTTATTTCAAACGAGCTGTTTATAGAGCTGGTTTACATTTTGAAAACACAGGTTTAAATATAGAAAGTGAATCGATAAACGAGTTTGGCATATCTTTTGGAGTAGGATTACCAGTGGGAAGTTTTTTCTCTAATGTAAACTTAGGTTTTGAGCTAGGTAAGAGAGGAACAACAAACAACAATTTAATTCAAGAGGATTTTGTAAATTTCCAAATAAGTTTATCTTTGAACGATAGATGGTTTCAGAAAAGAAAATATGATTAACCTACTAACATTATTATTATGAAAACAAAAATTAAAATATTATTAATAGCATTATTTATTGGCTCAAATATTGGTTTTGCGCAACAAGATGAAGAATGTATGACAAAGCTTTCTATATTCCATGAATATGTGAAAGCGAAAAACTTTGATGCAGCTTACCAACCTTGGATGGATGTAAGAAATAAATGCCCTAAGTTTAATAATGCCATATATGTTGATGGTGAGAAAATTTTAACTGACAAAATTGAAAAAACTACAGGGGCAGATAAAGTACCTTTTATAAACGATTTAATAAAACTTTGGAAAGAAAGAGGCGAGCATTTTCCTAGCAAAACCCCTAAAGGAGAGTATGGAGCGCAATCTTGCCAATTGATGTATGATAATAGAGCTATATTAAATAAAACAAATGAAGAATTGTATGAATGTTTTGATCTTGTATACAAATTAGATAAAGCAACTTTTACTAACCCTCAAAGTTTATATACTTATTTTTCTTTAATGGTAGATTTATTTGATGCTGGTAAAAAACCTGCTGAAGATTTATTTAATAAATATGATGATATTGTTGAGAAAGTAGAAGAAGAAGTTAAAAACTACTCAGAAAGTCTAAACGTACTTATTGAAAAAGAAGAAGCTGGTACAGAGTTAACAGGCAAAGAGTCTCAATATAAAGCGTATTATGAAAGTTATTTAGCAGCCTATGATCAAATTGAAGCTGGTATTGATGAAAAAATGGGTACCAGAGCAAGTTGTGATATTTTAATTCCTTTATACCAAAAGAATTTTGAAGAAAATAAAGGAAATGCAGTTTGGTTGCAAAGAGCAGCAGGAAAAATGTCTGAAAAAGAATGTACAGACGACCCATTATTCTTTAAGTTAGTAAACGCATTCCATGAGTTAAGTCCATCGGCCAATTCAGCGTACTATTTAGGTATCTTAAAAGATAAAGAAGGTAAATCTAGTCAAGCTATTACTTTTTATAAACAAGCTATAGATTTAGAAACGGATAACTTTAAAAAAGCAAATCTTAATAATAGAATAGCTTTAAAACTTAAATCTAAAGGTAGTTATTCGCAAGCAAGAACGTTTTTTAGAGAAGCTTTAAGATTAAATCCATCAAACGGACGTCCTTATTTATCTATTGCAGCTATGTACGCAGCAAGTGCTAATGATTGTGGCGATACGAATTTTAATAAAAGAGCTGTATACTGGTTAGCAGCAGATGAAGCTCAAAAAGCAGCACGTGTAGATTCTAAATTAGCAAGTGCATCTGCAAATTCTGCAGCCAACTATTTATCTAAAGCACCACAGAAGTCTGAAATTTTTAGTGCTGGTAACTCAGGTGAGACTATTAAAATTGGTTGTTGGATTGGGGCTTCGGTTACAGTACCAAAAATGTAATGAAACAAGAAAATTTATATAAAATATTAAACATAGTCACCATATTTGTGGTGACTATGTTTTTTTCATGTAACGACAGTTTTGAGCAAGTTCAAAAAATAGGTATTTCAGAAAATGAACCCATTGGAATTGCTGAAAATATTAATTTAAAATATACCGATTCAGGTAGGGTTACAGCAAACCTTCTAAGTCCTAAAATGGTAGATTTCACTAATAGAGATTTTCCTTACAACGAATTTCCTGAAGGTATTACTTTAAGTTTGTTTGATGAGCAAAATAAAAAAAGTGTGGTAGTTGCTGATTATGCTATTATTTACGACCAAACAGACCTATTAGACCTACAAGGAAATGTGATCATTACAACTGCGGATAATAGAGTTTTAAAAACTGAACAATTGTATTATGACCAGAAAAAAGAATGGTTGTTTACTAATAAACCAGTAACATTTAAAACAGAAACCGATATTATAAATGGTAATGGTTTCGATTCTAATTCCAAATTCACCAATGCCGAAGTGCTAGAGGTTACCGGTATTATTACTGTAGAAGATTAATTTTATTCAAATTAATTTAAAAATTTACATTCTTCAATTTTAATTACCTTTACATATTAATATAAAATTTACCATGAAGTATTCTAAAATTTTTCAATATGCTTATTTGGTGTTTGCCGCACTGTTTATTTATGATGGTATAGGAAAATGGAATCATGGCACCAATAGTGCTTATGTTTCCTTCGGACTAGCTGCATTAGCTATCTTTATGTATTTCTTTAGAAGAAAGTTTGCTAAGAAATACGATAATACTAATAATTCAAAATAGATGAGTATTGATGTTATCATCATCATTGTATCATTAATACTTTCTGCCTTCTTTTCGGGTATGGAGATTGCTTATATATCTTCAAATAAAATTCATATAGAAATCGAAAAAAAGCAAGAAGGTGTTTTATCAAAAGTTTTAACTAAACTCACCTTAAAACCTTCAAAATTCATTGCAACCATGCTTATTGGTAACAATATAGCTTTAGTTATTTATGGGTTTTTTATGGGCGATTTACTGGTTGATTTGTTTAAATCGATGGTGCCAACATCATACGTTTTTTTAGACTTAATGTTAACAGATTTTAGTCTCTTAACTCAAACCGTCATTTCTACGCTTGTTATTTTAATTACTGCTGAATTTTTTCCTAAAGTATTTTTTCAAATATATGCGAATACTTTAATTAAAGCACTGGCGATTCCTGCTTATGGATTTTATTTGCTGTTTACTTTTATTTCAGATTTTGTTATTTGGATTTCAGATTTTGTTTTGAAGCATATTTTCAAAACAGAAGGCGATCAAATCCAATTAGCATTCACAAAGGTAGAACTGGGTAATTATATAAGTGAGCAAATGGAATCCGTTGAATCGCATGATGAAGTAGATTCCGAAATTCAAATTTTTCAAAATGCTTTAGAATTTTCCGAAGTGAAAGCCCGTGAAGTTATGGTACCACGTACAGAAATAACAGCGATAGAGATTAACGATTCTATAAAATCGCTTAACGCACTATTTACAGAAACAGGTTTTACAAAAATTTTAGTTTATAAAGAAACTATCGACGATATCTTAGGTTACGTGCATTCTTTCGAGTTATTTAAAAGACCTAAAAACATAAAAGCGATGATGCTTCCTGTGGAATTTGTTCCAGAAACTGTACTTGTTAAAGATGTACTTAGTGTGCTTATTAAGAAAAGAAAAAGTATTGCAGTGGTGTTAGATGAATATGGAGGGACTTCAGGAGTTATGACGGTTGAAGATATTGTTGAAGAGCTGTTTGGGGAGATTGAAGATGAACATGATACCGTCGATTTAATTGAAGAAAAACACGATGATGGCATCTATACCTTTTCAGCAAGATTGGAAGTGGATTATCTTAATGAAACCTACAAACTAAACCTTCCAGAAAGTGAAAATTATGAAACCTTAGGTGGTTTAATTGTAAATCATACCGAAGAAATTCCTGCTCAAAATGATGTTGTGAAAATCGATGCTTTTGGTTTTACAATTTTAGAAGTATCTAATACCAAAATAGACTTGGTAGAATTGAAGCTTTTAGACATAGATTAATTGCCGTTTTTATTAGAAATCGTATTTATGTACTTCGTTAAAGAACAAAGTACATAACTGTAAACAAATGCCTAATAACACTTTTATTATTAAAGAGAAAATAGTATTTTCGCCCACGATATTTCGTCAAGTAATAATTGACAACCAACTTAACAACAGATTTTTTAAAAAATAATTTCAAATGGCAGTTTTAAATAAGATAAGACAACGTTCACTATTTTTAATCATCGTAATAGCGTTAGCGTTATTCTCTTTTGTATTAGCAGATTTATTTAAAAGCGGTAGCTCGTTTTCATCAAATTCTCAAAATATTGTTGCAACCGTAAATGGTAAAGACATTACCCGTGAGGACTTTATGCAAAAAGTAGAAGCAGCGCAACGTCAAGCAGGTCCAGATGCATCTAGTTCACAGGTTATTAACCAGGTTTTTGAACAAGAAGTGAGACAAGCCATTATGGAAAATCAGTTTGAAAAACTAGGGATTTCTGTTGAAAAAGACCAAATGAGAGATTTGTTAAAAACAGCATTGGCATCAAGTCCTGAATTTTTAAACGGAGCAGGCTTGTTTGATGAGAATAAATTAAACGAATACATTGCCAATTTAAAAGAAACCTCTGCCGAAGGCTACCAAGGTTGGATTAATTATGAAAAATCTATTGCTGCAAATGCTTTGCAACAAAACTACTTTAACATGGTTAGAGCTGGTTTAACTGCAACGCTTAAAGAAGGTGAATTAGAATACAAATTAGACGGAAATAAAGTTGATATTCAATTTGTTCAAATTCCTTATTCTTCAATTGAAGATGATGAAGTAAAGGTTTCAAGTTCGGATGTTTCAGATTATATAGATAAACATAAAAAACAGTTTGAGGTAAAAGAATCAAGAGATATTAAGTTTGTTCAATTTAATGAAGTCGCATCAACAGAAGACGAAAAAGCTTTAAAAGCAAGTTTAAAAGATCTTTTAATAGATAAAGTAGAGTACAACGATATATCTAAAACCGATGAAACAGTTATTGGTTTTTTAAATACGACTAATAACGAAAGCTTTGTTAACAACAATTCAGATATTAAATTTGATAAGCGTTTTGTTTTTAAATCGACATTACCAACCGGTGTTGCCGATAGCATTTTCAAATTAAATGAAGGTCAAATTTACGGTCCATATAATGATAACGGATACTTTAAAATTTCTAAAGTAATAGCAGTTAAACAAATACCAGATTCTACTAAAGTAAGACATATATTAATTCCTTTTATTGGTTCTCAAAGTGCAGGTCCGGAAGTAACGCAAACAGAAGCACAAGCTAAAATAACTGCCGATAGTTTATTAACGGTTATAAAAGCAGATCGTAGCAAGTTTCCAGAATTGGTAACTGAATACTCGTCAGATCAAGGAAGTGTTCAAAATGAAGGACGTTATGATTGGCACCCTTATAACTCTATGGTTCCAGAATTTAATGATTTTGAGTTTGAAGGTAGTGTAGGAGATTTGGGAGTGGTAAAAACCATTTTCGGTTTTCATATTATAGAAATTGAAGGGCAAAAAGAGAAGAAAAGAGCCTTGCAAATTGGAACTCTAGCTAGAAAAATTGAATCCTCTGAGGCTACCATTGATAGAGTTTTTAGAGATGCTTCTAATTTTGAAATAGCTGTAGAGAAAAAAGATTTTGAAGCAGCAGCGAAAGAGAAAAACTATATGGTACGTCCTGTTAATGGGATGAAAATTTTAGATGAAAATATACCTGGTGTTGGAAATCAAAGACCTATAGTACGTTGGGCTTTTGAAGATGATGCCAAAGTAGGAGATATTAAACGTTTTAATATCACTAATGGATATGTTATTGCACAATTGGTAGCTAAACATGAAGAAGGACTCATGTCTGTTGAAGATGCAAAAGCGACAGTGATACCTATTGTACGTAAAGAAAAGAAAGCTGAATTAATTCGAAAAAGAGTATCGGCGACGTCTTTAGAAGCTTTAGCTAAAGCAGAAAATACTACGGTAAAAACAGCTTCAGATGTGAATATGA
This sequence comes from Mariniflexile litorale, assembly GCF_031128465.2. Lineage (GTDB taxonomy): Bacteria > Bacteroidota > Bacteroidia > Flavobacteriales > Flavobacteriaceae > Mariniflexile > Mariniflexile litorale. The sequence goes on from NZ_CP155618.1 coordinate 2,547,143, forward strand.
AGAACCCAATGATTACGGGTGTAGGAAGAGAACCTTTAGTTGTTGGAGCTGCTTTTGGATTGAAAGAAGGAAAAACCTCTAAACTAATAGAAGGTTCTAATGGTGTTTATATGATTAAAGTAACTAAAATAAAACCAGCTATTAAGTTAGATAGTTATCAAGCAGTAGCGAATAGAGTAGAACAACAAAAATTAAATGTGGTTTCTTCCAAACTTTATAACGCTTTGAAAGAGGTTTCAGATATTGAAGATAACAGAGCTAAAAATCAAATTCAATAATATTCTTTTCAAAAGAAAGAGTTTAAAATTTTAAAAAAGGAGCAAATTTATTTGCTCCTTTTTGTTTTAATAATGTTTTTGCTTGTTAACCGTATTTTTTATCTGAAATCACTTTGTTATAAAATTGACCACCGATTAAAAATAACACTATTTTATTATTAAATTTAGAATCTTAGCTATTTACTAGATCTTTAAAATTAATAATAATCAGAATGTTAATAAAAGCCAACAAAACCGTTGTAGGAGGGATTATCCCTCCTATGGTCACTCCCCTGTTATCTGATAATCTTTCATTAGATATTAAAGGAGTAAATAACCTGTTAGAACATTTAATTGCTGGTGGCGTTCACGGGGTGTTTGTTTTAGGTACCACAGGAGAATCTACAAGTTTAAGTTATAAAACAAGAGAGCAACTTATAAATGAAAGTTGTAAAATTGTTAATAGCAGAATCCCTGTTTTTGTAGGAATTACCGATACATCTATTGAAGAGAGTTTGCAATTAGCATCTATGGCCAAAAAAGCTGGAGCTTCATATGTGGTGGCGGCACCACCATACTATTATGGTTTAGGTCAAGAAGAATTATATAAATATTATTGGAGACTGGCAGATTCACTTCCTTTACCACTTTTCCTTTATAATATGCCTTCACATACAAAAATAAATATTGATGAAAGAACGGTTGTTCGTTTGTCTGAACATCCAAATATCGTAGGTTTAAAAGATAGTTCTGCAAATACGGTTTATTTTCAATCATTATGCTATCTGTTAAAATCCAAACCAGATTTTTCTCTTATTGTAGGTCCAGAAGAAATTACTGCCGAAACCATATTGATGGGAGGAAAAGGAGGCGTTAATGGTGGTGCCAACATGTTTCCTAAACTTTATGTCGCTTTATACAATGCAGCTATAGCTAAAGATTTGGCGCGTATTGAAGTCTTACAAAGTCTAGTTATGGATATCACTACAAGTATTTATACATTGGGGTCTTATGGGTCTAGTTATCTAAAAGGTCTTAAAGGAGCATTGGCAACATTAGGAATTATTCAAGCGCATATTGCACCGCCATTTAGTTGTTTTGATGAAAAGGAGATGAATAAAGTTGTTAAAAACATCAAAAGAATTGAAAAAGAAATCATTAAACTATTGTAATACGATTAAAGTTTAAATCTAACCAGTTTAAGCTGTTTTGAGTTCCCCTATTTCTATATAATACATGCCTGCGTAACTAAGTAAAACTAAATTAATGAATACTATTGATCTCATCGTTTTTTTTATTTATATAGGTGGTATAGCCCTTTTTGGAGGCTCTTTCTTTAAAAAAAATAGAACATCTTCAGCATATACCGTTGGTAATAAAGATATACCAAGTTGGGTAGTGACTATGTCTATTTTTGCGACTTTCGTAAGTAGTATCAGTTATTTAGCGTTACCAGGAAATGCGTTTCAGTCTAATTGGAATGCGTTGGTGTTTAGTTTGTCGCTTCCTATTGCAACACTTATTGCGGTTAAGTATTTTGTACCATTATACCGGAAAATTAATAGTCCTTCAGCTTATACCTTTATGGAACAGCGTTTCGGGCCTTGGGCACGAATTTATGTTTCCATTTGTTATTTATTAACCCAATTGATGCGGATCGGCACTATTTTGTATTTACTGGCACTCACTTTAAATGCGATAACAGGTTGGGATATTGCCACTATAATTGTATTCACAGGCTTAATTGTAGTAGTTTATTCCATGTTAGGCGGTATTACTGCGGTGTTATGGACAGATGCTATTCAAGGTATTATTCTAATAGTTGGTGCTTTAGTGTGTATTGGTTTTATGTGTTACAATATGCCTGAAGGACCTATGCAAATATTCAGTATAGCAGCTGATAATGATAAATTTGGTTTAGGTAGTTTTGAATTGGATTTATCGAAACCAACATTTTGGGTGGTTTTGATTTACGGTGTTTTTATAAATCTTCAAAACTTTGGAATTGATCAGAATTATGTACAGCGTTATATGGTTTTAAAATCGGATAAAGAAGCACAACGTTCCGCATTAATTGGTGGATTAATTTATTTGCCAATTTCGGCATTGTTTCTCTTTATTGGAACCGCTCTTTTTGCATATTATAATTCTGCTGAAGTGCTTCCTGATGCATTACAAGATATTAGTAAAGCCGACAGAGTGTTTCCATATTTTATCGTGAATGCTTTGCCTTCTGGCGTAACGGGATTAATGATTGCATCTATTTTCGCAGCAGGAATGAGTACCATTTCCACAAGTTTTAATAGCTCAGCTACGGTATTTCTAACCGATTATTATAACAAGTATTTCAAACAAGATGCGAGCGACAAGCAACGTATGAAAGTGCTTTATACATCTTCATTAATAATAAGTATTATAGGAATAGGTATTGGAATAGCCATGATAAACGTAAAAAGTGCTTTAGATGCTTGGTGGAAATTATCCTCAATTTTTAGTGGTGGCATGTTAGGATTGTTCCTTTTAGGCATATTTACTAAAACTAAATATGTGAAAGGTGCTATTATTGGTATGATTTCAGGGGTGTTAGTTATTCTTTGGTTAACTTTTTCTGAAACCATTTTCGGAAAAGACTCCATAGGAGCATCATTTCACACTTACTTAACTATCGTGTTTGGTACGATTGCAATTTTTTTGGTTGGTTTTTTAGTGTCTATGCTTATGCAACCTAAAAAACAATCATCTTAAATTTTAATATTGAATAAATTAAATAAAAATGAATTTTAAAAACTTAATAGGGCAACTGCCTAAAATAGGAATTCGTCCTGTAATTGATGGTAGGTTAGATGGTGTTAGAGAATCACTTGAAGTTTCTACTATGAATATGGCAAAAATAGCAGCCGATTTTTTATCTAAAAATTTAAGACATGCCGACGGTAGTCCAGTAGAATGTATTATTTCAGATACATGTATTGGAGGTGTTGCCGAAGCAGCAGCTTCTGCCGATAAATTTTCAAGAGAAGGTGTTGGTGTCAGTTTAACGGTAACACCTTGTTGGTGTTATGGTAGTGAAACCATCGATATGGATGCAACACTTCCAAAAGCCATTTGGGGTTTTAATGGTACCGAGCGTCCTGGTGCTGTATATTTAGCAGCTGCCTTAGCGGGACATAACCAAAAAGGCATTCCAGCTTTTGGTATTTATGGTCGCGATGTACAAGATAGTAACGACACGAGTATTCCTGAAGATGTTCAAGAAAAATTATTGCTTTTTGGAAAAGCAGGATTAGCCGTTGCTACCATGAAAGGAAAATCATATCTATCAATGGGTTCGGTGTCTATGGGAATTGCGGGTTCTATTCTAGATCCTAATTTCTTTGAAAGTTACCTGGGCATGCGCTGTGAAAATATCGATATGTCTGAATTCATCCGTAGAATTGAACAAGAAATTTACGATAAGGATGAATATAAAAAAGCTTTAGCATGGACAAAAGCAAAATGTAAAGAAAGCAAAAATTATAATCCACCGGAAAAAGTAAAATCACGTGAAGCCCTAGATAAGGATTGGGAGTTTGTGGTCAAAATGGCATTGATTGGACGCGATTTAATGATAGGCAATCCAAAATTAAAAGAAATAGGTTACGCCGAAGAAGCTCTGGGTAGAAATGCTATTTCTGGTGGTTTCCAAGGGCAACGCCAATGGACAGATCATTTTCCGAATGGGGATTTTATGGAAGCTATTTTAACATCGTCTTTCGATTGGAATGGCATCCGTCAACCTTTTATGTTTGCTACCGAAAACGATAGTTTAAACGGAATATCTATGCTATTCGGTCATTTATTAACTGGAGCCGCTCAAATTTTTAGTGATGTACGTACGTATTGGAGTCCTGATGCGGTAAAACGCGTTACAGGTCACACGCTTACTGGAGATGCTGCAAACGGATTTATTCATCTTATCAACTCAGGAGCATCGGCTTTAGATGGTACAGGGCAACAAACCATTAATGGTAAACCAGTCATGAAGCCTTGGTGGGATATTACAGAAAATGAAGTTGAAAAATGCTTGGAACACACTACTTGGGGACCAGGCATGTTAGAATATTTTAGAGGTGGCGGTTATTCGTCAACCTTTAAAACCAAAGGCGGAATGCCAGTTACCATGTGCCGTATTAACATTGTAAAAGGTATTGGTCCAGTGTTACAAATAGCCGAAGGTAAAACCATCGAACTTCCAGAAGATGTACATAATACCATTAATGAGCGTACCAATCCTACATGGCCAACCACGTGGTTTGTGCCCAATTTAACGGGTAAAGGCGCGTTTAAAGATGTGTATAGCGTCATGGCAAATTGGGGTGCGAATCATGGTGCGTTCACTTACGGTTATATTGGGGCCGATTTAATAACCTTGGCATCTATGTTGCGTATTCCAGTAAATATGCACAATGTTGATGAAGATAAAATTTTCCGTCCAAGTGCATGGGCATCGTTTGGTATGGACAAAGAATCATCCGATTATAGAGCATGTGCAACATATAAAGCACTTTACGGATAAATAGTTTTTGGGCGTTACCACAAGGGTCGGGCTTTACACTGTATCTTTTTTTCGTGCCTCAAAAAAGGATGCCGTTTCAATCCCTAACGCAACTAAAAAGCGGCTTCAAAAAATTGAAGCCGCTTTTTAGTTTGATAAAATCATATCATCATAAGGAATCACAACGTCAAACCCTTTATCTTTAAAATAAGCAGTTGGGTTTTCTTCCGAAGTAGCCAAAACAAAATCGCCACCCCAAGCACCAAGACTTTTTATACTTCCATTAAAATCATTGAATAAAAGTGATTTAACGGTTTGTTGTTTGATAATTTTTGAAATAATAATTTCATGTTGTGTCATTAAAGCATCAAAATCCTTTAGATTAGAACAGGAAATGGTTTTAGTGGTTATGTCGTTAATTTCAGAAATTGAAGAAGCAATATTACCTTTATTCGATTTGTAATTGGCAATACCATCACGACTATTTTGCTTTTTATTTAAATAAACAAAATATAAACAATTCTTAAATTTTGGTTTAAAATCAACTGAATTTATAAGTATGTTGTCTTTTTGTAATTGGTAAGTAATAGGCGTGCTATTCTGTGCACAAGCAATATCATAACCACTACCACCAAATGTTTTTTCTAATAATTCAAACGCATTTATATGTGCCCATTGTGCGATGTTATTTATTAAGGTTGAAGAAGTACCTAATCCCCAATTTTTAGAAAATGTTAAATGTGTAGAAATTTTAAAACCATTTTTAGAGTTTAAGAAAGCTGGATTTAGTGTTTTTATCGCATTTAATATTTGGATAATTCGTTGTGAAACGTCATTGCGAGGAGGTAACGACGAAGCAATCTTATCAATCAAAAAAGTGTCCTCAAACCAAACATTACCTTTTTCATCAAAACTATTCCAAACAATTTTAGGTTCGTTTATCGTTTCAATGTTTAACGATTGACCAAATTTTGTTGGTAACGCGAGTGATAAAGCAGCATCAAGCACTACATATTCACCTGTAATTAAAAGTTTTCCGTTACTGTAAAATTTCTGCATTCGTCAATCGTTCTTCTTAAATCGTAAATCTTTAATAGCTTCAACTACCGCACTATGTGTTACCACATTTGTTTTAAAATGTTCGGTTAAGGTTTGTTTTTCAACGTCGGTGGCTTCAAATTGATTTAATATATTCATCAAGTGCATTTTCATATGTCCCTCTTGAATCCCAGTTGTAGTTAAAGAACGTAAAGCTGCAAAGTTCTGAGCTAATCCAGCTACGGCTACAATTTGCATCAACTCTTTGGCTGTTGGGTGGTGTAACAATTCTAATGATAATTTTACCAAAGGGTGTAATCCAGTAAGTCCACCCACAGTTCCTAATGCCAATGGAATTTCCATCCAAAAAGTGAATATACCATTTTCAACTTTAGCATGAGATAAGCTACTGTATGTTCCATGTCTTGAAGCATAGGCATGAATACCAGCTTCAACAGCTCTAAAATCGTTTCCAGTAGCTAAAACAACAGCATCAATGCCATTCATAATACCTTTGTTATGCGTTACAGCACGGTATGGTTCTACTTCGGCAATATTTACAGCTTGTATAAATTTAGTAGCAAATTCTTCCGCAGAAATATTTTTATCTTCACTTATATCTTCAATCTTGCAACTTACTTCGGCACGTACCAAACAGTCGGGAACATAATTGGAAAGTATGCTCATAACAATTTGAATCTCTTTTTCTTCCGCAGAAAAAGCATTAAAACTTAAAGCTTCAGTTTTAAACGTTTTAGCAAATTGTTCTAAGCAGGAGTTTATAAAATTAGCCCCCATAGCATCCAATGTTTCAAACGAAGCATGCAGCTGATAATAGCCTTTTATATCTTGTGTTTTATCTCGTAATTCAATATCTAAAATGCCACCACCACGCTTTTCCATGTTCTTGGTAATGGGTATTGCATTTTCTATTAGTTTTGGTTTTATATAATTAAAGAAGTTTTTTAATGTTTCAACATGACCGTAATACATAAAATGCACCTGACCAATTTTTGTTGTCGAAAGAACTTGAGTTTTAAAACCACCTCTATCCATCCAAAATTTAGCAGCTTTACTAGCTGCAGCAACTACCGAACTTTCTTCAATAGCCATAGGTATGGTGTATAATTTTCCGTTTATTAAAAAATTTGGGGCAACACCAAGTGGTAAATAATAATTGGTAATGGTGTTTTCAATAAACTCGTCGTGAAGTTGTTGAATTTTTTCGTTAGTATTCCAATATTGTTTTAGAATGCGTTTAGCATTTTCAGCATTAGAAAAGTAGGTTTCAACTATCCAATCAATTTTTTTGGATTTCGATAGTTTAGAAAAGCCAGAAATAGCAGCGCACATTAATTTTAGTTTAGTTATCAGGCAAAGATAGTACATCCTTTTTTTATACGAACCTAGTGGTATTTAATTGTTAATATTTGGGGTTTTTTGAAGAATTTTTAGTAAACTTGAAAACTTTTAGTAAAACCGCAACGATTGATTGAAATTAACAAGATTATTTTAATGTTTTAGAATTTTAATCGGTATATTTTAATAATAATTTTACAATAAATTCATGGCAGTTAATACATTAAAACCACATCAAAAAGAACTTTGGGGACAACCTATAGGATTATACATTTTATTTTTAACAGAAATGTGGGAGCGTTTCTCTTATTATGGAATGCGCGCCTTATTAGTTTTGTATATGACAACTTCAACCTTAGGCGATGATGCCAGAGGAGCAGGTTTAGGATGGACTAGTCAAGAAGCATTGGCTCTTTATGGTTGGTATACGATGTTAGTTTATGTGATGTCTATTCCTGGTGGGATGATTGCAGATAAATTAATAGGACAAAAAAAGGCAGTTTTATATGGTGCCATTATTTTATGTATAGGTCATGGTGTTTTAATTCTTACCGATATTTGGGCGTTTTATACAGGACTAGGACTTGTTATTTTAGGAGTGGGTTTATTAAAACCAAACATTTCAACAATGGTTGGAGGATTGTATAAAGAAGGCGATATACGAAGAGATAAAGGTTTTAGTATTTTTTATATTGGAATTAACACGGGAGCACTGTTAGCAACAATGGTAATTGGTGCGGTTGTAGCTAAATGGGGTTGGCATGCTGGATTTGGTCTTGCAGGAATTGTTATGCTTTTAGGGTTAATAAATTATGTTTTTGGGCAAAAGTATTTAAAGAAAGTAGGTAATTTTGTATCCAGTTCGAAAGATGTAGACGAAGTGTCTTATGTTAAATTATATTCTAAATTATTATCATCTCCCAAACAATTACTTATTGTTGGAATTCTATTTCTAAGTTCTATATATGGGTGGTACACCTTAGAGTGGGGGTTTGGTTTATTATTTCTTTTCTTAACAGCTATTGCTGCTTTATTAATTATGATTTACAAAGAATTAGATTCACAAATCTTCAAAGACAGATTTTTAGTTTTATTGCTGTCTTTTATAATGGTGATTATATTTTGGGGGGCTTTTGAACAGGCAGGAGGACTCATGAATCTATATACAGAATCAAAAACAGATAGGGTTCTTCTTGGGTGGACAATTCCAACAGTTATGTACCAAAGTTTGAATGCCGGTTTTATAATCATTTTTGCTACCATAGTTGCTGGTTTCTGGGCTAAACGAAAATTAAAGGGAAAAGAAGCATCGTCATTATTTAAAATGGCATTAGGAATTATTATCATGGGCTTTGGGTTTCTTTTCATGGTATTCGCAGCCATGGAATTTGAAAAATCAGGAACATCAAGTATGATTTGGTTAGTTTTAGCATATTTATTTCATACCATTGGAGAGCTTTGTATTTCTCCTGTGGCTTTATCATTTATAACCAAATTGGCTCCCGTTAAATATGCCTCTTTAATGATGGGGGTGTATTTTGCAGCAACAGGTTTAGGCAATAAAGTTGCAGGACTTGTGGGAGAATCGGCTTCCCATTATGGAGAATATGCGGTTTTTTCAGGAATACTAATCTTTACGGTTATCATGGGAACTTTATTTATTTTATTGCTAAAGCCTCTAAAGCGCTTAACACATGCAGCTGAAGATAATGAACGCATTATGCATTCTGATGAAGCTGAAGGTTTTGAATTAGCAGATAATTAAAATATATTAATATCACTGTTTTTAGAATTTGTGAGGTTATCCTTTTTTTTAAAATAAATCATTTATGAATACAGACATTGAAAATCTATTTAAAGACAAAGTTTTAGGGCATCCCGCAGGGCTTTTTGTATTGTTTTTTACTGAAATGTGGGAGCGTTTTTCTTTCTATGGTATGCGAATATTATTAGTGCTTTTTTTAACAGCCCCAATTTTAAGTGACAATCCAGGCTGGGAATGGCCTCGTGAACACGCTTTGGCTTTAATAGGTACCTACGCTTCATTATTATACTTAACGCCCATTATTGGAGGTTGGGTTGCCGATAAAATTACAGGATATAGAGTAGCAGTCGTTATAGGTTGTTTGATAATGACACTAGGTCACGCATCAATGGCTTTGGAAACGACACTCACATTTTATATTGGGTTGGCTTTGTTGGTTGTAGGAACAGGTTTTTTTAAGCCAAATATTACTTCTATTATTTCTGAAATGTATAAAGGTAAGGAATCGAAAAAAGATGGCGCCTATACCATTTTTTATATGGGAGTAAATGCAGGGGCATTTTTTGGAATGATGCTTTGCGGATATTTAGCAGAAAATAAAGGGTGGTCTTGGGGTTTTGGTTTAGCTGGAATATTTATGTTTTTAGGGATGTTACAATTTTGGTTAGCGGGTAATTTGTTTGGTGACATAGGAGCAAAACCAAGTAAAGTACATGAGGTTGAACTGCCTCAAAATATTAATGAAAAAAGCACTATTGTTTCAGAAGAATCGTTTTCAGAAGAAAAATTAAATCCTTTTACAGTCTTTGATAAAATATTAGTCATCTTATCGTCGGTAGGAGGGTTGCTTTATTTATTTAATGATCCATTGGAAAAAATAAAGGGCATAGGCTTAATTCCATTTGAAATTGGAGGTTTAAGCGGTTCCAATGTTATTGTTTTGACGGCTTTAGTTTTGTTTCTTCTTCTATTGATAATCCGAATTTCTAGATACATTCCTATTGTAAGAGATAGAATTATTGCTGTGACCATATTTGGAGTTTTTACGGTTTTCTTTTTTGCGTTTTTTGAACAGTCTTTAGGGTCTATGACCTTATTTGCAAGAGACTATACCGATAGAGAATTAGTGGGCAATTCTGCAATGGTTTTTAAAGTGGTTGATGCTTTATTAACTACTATTCCACTCATAATTATCACATGGGTTATTTACTTACTTACTAGAAAAACATTTTCAAGAATTGGTGTTTCTAATATTGTGCTAGCTATTGCTTTTATAGGAGTTTGGGGTTTAGTTATTTATAGATTGAGTGATAAATTTTCTCAGGAAGGCAATCAAATAGATGCTACTTGGTTTGGTATTCTTAATTCATTTTTTATTATTACACTCGCTCCTTTTTTTTCAAAGTGGTGGGAAAGTAAATATAACCCCAGTGCAGCCATGAAATATGGTATTGGTTTAATTCTTTTAGGTGTTGGTTTTGCGATCTTGTCTTATGGAGCCTCGGGTATTCCATCGGGAGCAAAAACGGCTTCAGTAAGTATTATATTTTTAATTTTAGCATATCTATTCCATACAATGGGCGAACTTTGTTTGTCGCCATTAGGACTTTCATATTTGAGTAAGTTAGTACCAGCCCGTATGATAGGGTTTATGTTTGGTATTTGGTATTTGGCAATTGCTGTAGGACAAAAAGCCGCAGGAACTATGGGAGGAATGATTGATAAAATTTCTGAACAATATTCGTTAGGAACATTTTTCTTGATATTTACGCTTATTCCTATTGGTGTGGGGTTTATTTCGATATTTTTAAATCCAGTGCTAAAAAAACTAATGCACGGTATCCGTTAATCGAAAAAAAGGTTAAAAAATATTCAAAATGCGCGGTTTTTGGCGCATTTTTTGTATGTTCGATATTAGTTTTTTGAAAAAAGTGAATTATGAAGAGAATTTTATATGTATTATCATTTGCTGTTTTAACCTCGATTAGCAGTATAGCACAGGAAATTAATTGGGTAACACTTGAAAAAGCAGTTGAACTTCAAAAGAAAACTCCAAAAAAAATAATGATGGATGTTTACACCAATTGGTGCGGACCTTGCAAAATGTTAGATAAAAACACCTTTCAAAATCCTGATGTTGTTAAATATGTGAATGCAAATTATTATGCTGTTAAGTTTAATGCCGAAGGAAATGACAATATTACTTACAAAGGTAAAACTTATTCTAATCCTGGATATAAACCAGAAATGGCTAGCAGACGTAATGCTAACCATGAATTATCACATTATTTACAAATTCAAGCATATCCTACCATTGTTTTTATGGATGAAAAGGGGGATGTTATTGCGCCAATTAAGGGGTATCAAACACCTCCACAGTTAGAACTGTATCTAAAAATGTTTAAAGTAGATGAGCATAAAAATTTAGACACTCAAGAAAAATTTAACGCTTATTACACAGCTTTTAAACCTGAATTCAAAGGTTGATAAAAATCAATATTCAATTATAAAAGCTCCCTTTTTACCAGTTTGGTGAAAAGGGATTTTTCTTTTTTTACAAATGGTTTCCCAATGTTCAATATACGATTTGTAATTACTTCCATCAGCTATTAAGTATTTGGGTTTTATAGAATCTATTAATCGATTCAAATTTATTTGGGGAGATTGACGTAACAAGACATAATCTGGTTGAAACGATTTTATCTTGTAAATACTTAAACTATCAATAACTAATAAGGTCTTATTATTGATTATATAAACTGACTGTAACGAATCTTCTTCAATCGTTTTTATGTGATTTCCAGTTTTATAATCTTTAATTATTTTATTTTTTATTTTAGTTATGTTATCCAGGTCACTTGCTATTGTTATTTTGTTTTTGTTGGTGTTTCCTAATAGAGAATATCTGCTTTTATGAAATATAATAAACTCATGTTTCGGTTTTTCATAAGAGGTAGAGATAATAGCACATTGCCCAATTAAAATAGTTATTAAAAATAATTTTAAAGAAGCATAATTTCGTTTTATATAAAACTGAGTTAACGTAATAATAAATAGGTAAGAAGCAAAAACATATAAAAGACTAAAGGGAATATCTTTAAAAAGAAACGGTTCCTGTTTTGAAATCCAACCAACAAAACTATTCATTAAACTAATAATATATCCGTAAATGCTTGCTACTAACTGTGGCAGTATATTTGTAATGGCTAAAATCATTAAGAAAATACCATAACTTAGAATAATTCCTAAAAGCGGAATGATAACCAAGTTAGATAGAAAGAACAAACTTGGAAATTGATGAAAATAATACAAACTGAGAGGAATAACACCAAATTGTGCAGAAATAGTAACGGTTAATGTATGCCATAGTTTATCAGAAAGCCAATATTTGGTTTTCCATAGTTTATATAATAATGGGTCGAGACAAACGATAGCACAAACAGCCAAATAACTTAATTGAAACCCCACATCGAACAAAAGCAACGGTTTAAAAAGGAGAATAACAAACATAGAAAGTGCCAAAGTGTTAAAAATATTGGTGGGGCGTTTTAAATTCATGGCAAAGGCAATAATACTAAACATAGTTACTGCTCTAGTTACAGAAGCTGATAATCCTGCGATGAGAGCAAAACTCCACAAAACCGTTACAAGTAATAAGGTTTTTATGAGTTTACCGTGTTTTAGACGCTCTATGGGTTTAAAAATAAATTGCAACAATAATAATATAATACCAATATGTAATCCTGATATAGCTAAAATATGTATAGCACCTGCATTGGTATAACTCGTGTAAACTTCTTCACTAATATCTTGGCGTTGACCCAGTAAAAGAGCGTTAATAATAGCTAATTCATCAGGCTTAAAACGGTAATTTTTAAGTTTTTTGTTGATGTAGTTTCGGATGTTGTTGGCAACTCCAAAAAGAGTTGTTTTCTCAGATTTTACTTTGAAAAGAGATGCTTTCAAAGTAAATATTTGATGGTAAATGTATTTCTTCTGTAAATAGGTTTTATAGTTGAATTGATGCGGGTTTAAAGGAGGGGTCAAATCTTTAAAAGCTGTTTTACTTATAAATATATCGTCAACATCGAGAAGCTTTGTTATAGAATCTTTTTGAATGTTTAATAAGGTTCTTCCTGAAGTTTTATTATTATCAATCTCTAATAAATCTACGATGTATTTGTCATGATAAACACCCGGTTTTAAAACTTCTCGTATTTTAAAAGTGATGGTTTTTAAGGAGTCTTTTTCTTTTGAAAGTTGATAGGTGTAATGTTTAGGATGATTTTTTTCGTTGTGAAAGTTTGTTACCAGTATCCCAACTAAAATCATGGTAATAAAACTAAAAATACCAAACCAAATAGTTTTAATAAATTGTTTTTTAGCAACAAAATAAAACGCTGTTAAAAAAACTAAACTTATGCCTGTTAAAAGCAAGGTTAAAAGTAAAGGTATGGTATAAAAACAGGCAATTATAATGCCTATAATAAAGCAAATTGTTAGTTTTATTATGGTGAAATTGAGTAGCCGCATAACTACTCTAAAATATGAAATATCTTATAATATCCTACGTGCTTCAACAAAAGCATTATTCCAATAATTTTCTGAAAGTTTAGAAACAATAACGCCCGCTCTTGTAGTGGAGTGAATAAATTCAATATCACCATTTTCGTTAGTAATTACAAGTCCTACATGGCTAATATCGTTTCGTCTATTCATGGTTTTAAAAAAAAGTAAATCGCCCTCTTGAGTGTTTTTTAAAGATACTTTATCACCTTGTTTAGCCATGTCTCTTGAAATTCTAGGTAGAATAACATTGAATGCTCTAAACGATTCAAATACCAAACCAGAACAATCCATACCATCTCTGGTGGCACCCCCAAACTTATATTTTACACCACTAAATTGTTTTGCGTAGTCTATAATATCAAATGCTTTTGAATTATTGGCTCGAGTGACAGTAGATTCATGCTTTTTATCGAAATCTTTTCGAGCCTCATAGACATCGTTATGTATGTCGTGATTTCGTTTTGGTATAATCGTTCTAGAAGAATTACTTTTTTTAACTACAATGCTTTTCGAAGATTTGCAACTAGTAAGGCAAAAGCTGATTATAAGTAGGATGATTGCAATGTTTTTCAAGAACTTCATTAGGCTTTAATAGATTTGTAAATTAATTTGGCAGTTTTTTCACTGGCACCTTTTCCGCCCAGGGCTTTTTCCAATTCGTAATAATCAATAAAGATTTTGGAGCGCTCTTTTTCATCTAAAATTTTTTCGAGCTCTTTTTTTAATCGTTTTTTATTGAAATCATTTTGTATTAGCTCTGTAACCACTTCTTTGTCCATAATTAAATTAACCAACGAAATAAATTTTAAGGTGACAATGCGTTTTGCAATTTGGTAAGAAATAATGCTTCCTTTATAACAAACAACTTGTGGTACTTTAAATAAGGCGGTTTCTAAAGTTGCGGTTCCGGAGGTTACTAAGGCGGCATACGAAATACTCAACAAATCGTAGGTTTTATTTGAAATAAATTTTATGTTATTAGACATCATAAAAGGCTCATAAAAACTAAAATCTTGACTCGGTGCCCCTGCGATAACAAATTGATAGTTTGGAAAATTATCAACAACACTAAGCATAACCGAAAGCATATTTTTTATTTCTTGTTTTCGACTACCAGGTAGCAAAGCAATAATTGGTTTGTCACTTAATCCGCTTTCGGCTTTAAATTTATAGATATCAATCTGTGTTCTATTGGCAATAGCATCAATTAATGGATGGCCGACGAATGTTACTTTGTAATTGTGTTTTTTATAAAAATCTTCTACAAAAGGCAATATCACATACATAGCATCTATATCACGTTTTATAGCTTTTACTCTGCCAGCTCTAGATGCCCAAACTTGTGGTGAAATATAATAGTTAGTTTTAAAACCATTTTGTTTTGCCCATTTTGCTATGCGTAAATTAAAACCTGAATTGTCTATGAAAATAATAACATCGGGCTTAAATGCTTCAATATCGTTTTTACACAATGCTATATCTTTAAAAATAGCAGATAGGTTCATAATTACTTCAGCAAAACCCATAAAAGCACGTTCTTTATAGTGTTTTACTAATGTGCCGCCAACTGCTTGCATGAGGTCGCCACCCCAAAACCTAAAATTAGCATGTACATCTTCATTTAGTAATGCTTTCATTAGGTTTGAAGCATGTAAATCGCCCGATGCTTCTCCTGCTATAATGTAATATTTCATTTTTTTGTTATCAGGTTGAGTTGTTATATAACGTACAGTCGAGATGCGTGGTCTATTTTTAAACTTCTCGGCTGAAGAGATATGTAATGATTAAAACAGATTAAACACAAATGTAAAAACAGCTATAAAAATAGTTATTAATAAAACACCTCGAGCTCGATAATCTTGGCGTTTTTTTATGAAAATAAAAAAAACAATTAAATTTAAAACAGCCCCTAAACTTATAAGTTTACCTAAAAAACCTTCGTTAGTGGCAGCTTTTATAACAGTTGTGAAATCATCACCTTGTCCTAAAATTGTCGCAGTTAATAACAATCCTACGCTATTAGCAATTAAACCGACAAGCATACCTATAAAAATATCTTTTTTAATCATTTTAAATTCCAAGTATTTAAAGTTTGAATATAATGATGTGCGGTTAAATCGAATTGAACAGGTACGACCGAAACATAGCCGTTTTCCAAAGCCCATTCATCTGTATCTTCACCTGCATCTAAGTTGACAAATTTCCCTGTAAGCCAATAATAATCACGCCCTTGTGGTGTTTTGCGTTTGTCAAACTCTTCCACCCAATTCGCTTTGGCCTGACGGCAAACTTTTATGCCTTTTATCTCTTTTTCTGTAAGGTTGGGAATGTTAACATTTAAAACAATGCCATTTGCTAAACCTTCTTTTAAAACATTTTCGGTTATTGTTTTTATAAAACTTTTGGTAGCTTCAAAATTGGCGCTCCAAGCATAATCCAATAATGAAAAACCAACAGCAGGAATCCCCTCAATGCCGGCTTCAATAGCAGCACTCATAGTTCCTGAGTATATTACATTTATAGATGAATTTGAACCATGATTAATCCCCGATACACAAATATCTGGTTTTCGGGTAAGTTTCTCTCTTATGGCTAATTTTACACAATCGGCAGGTGTTCCCGAACAACTGTATTCTATTTGTGGACCATCATCAATAAAAACTTGTTCAACATATAGTGTCGAATCTAATGTAATAGCGTGTCCCATACCGCTTTGCGGGCTATCGGGAGCCACCACAACCACGTTACCAATGGTATTCATTACAGAAATTAAAGTTCTAATACCAGGTGCATTTATGCCATCGTCATTAGTAACTAATATAAGCGGTTTTTTTGTCATTTCTTAATAAAAAAGTATCGCTAAAATACATAAAATCCTTAGTAAATGGGTTATTTCTTTAGTTTAACAAAAAATTATTAGCCATTGCCGGTATTGGCATGGTTTTTTCTTTATTTTAGTAAAAAAATGAAGGCGTTATATGAGCCATAGAATATTAATCGAATGAGAAAAATTATGAGAAGTAATTATAAAGTGCTATTATTATCATTATTGCTAGCCTTTGCATCGTGCAGTTTTACAACTAAAAAATTCAGTAATCCCGATAAAGATAAGTTACTAATTCAGGTAATTACTTTTGTTTTAGAACAAGGGCACTTTGACCCTATTGTCTTGGATGATACGTTTTCAGCAGAATTGTTTAAAGATTATTTAGAAATAATTGATCCAGTGAAACGTTATTTCTATGAATCTGATTACAAGGAGTTTGAAAAGTATAAGTTAACCATTGACGATCAGTTAAAAGCAACTGATATTACCTTTTTTAACGTGGTGCACGAACGCATGCTGAAACGTATTGAAGAAGCTAAAGAAATTTATAAAGAAGTGTTGTCGGAACCTTTTGATTATTCAACCGATGAAATTTTTAATACCGATTATGAGAAAACAGGCTTTGTAAATAATAGAAGTGAGTTAAAAGATAGATGGAGGCAACAACTTAAGTTTTCTACCCTTTCAAATTACGACGATTTAATAGATCAAGAAGAATTGGCTAAAAAAAATGATCCATTATATGTAATGAAAATGGATGCGGTGATTGAAAAAGAAGCACGTGAATCTACTTTAAAATCGATTAATGTATATTTTAATGACAATATTGACGATTTAGAACGTGAAGACTGGTTTGCTATTTATGTAAATACGATTGTTGAAGAATTCGATCCACATACCTATTATTTAGCCCCAAGAAGTAAAGAAGATTTTGATCAGCGTATGTCTGGTAAATTAGAAGGTATCGGTGCTAGATTGCAAAAAAGAATGGACTATATAAAAATTGTAGAATTAATTTCTGGAGGACCTGCTTGGAGAAGTAAAGAATTAGAAGTTGAAGATATTATTTTAAAAGTAAAACAAGAAAAAGAAGCATTCCCAGTAAATATTGTGGGCATGCGTATTAATGATGCTATTAAATACATCAAAGGACCAAAAGGAACCAAAGTAACTTTAACAATTAAAAAAGTTGATGGTACTATTAGAGATGTTGTTATTACTAGAGATGTGGTTGAATTGGAAGAAACATATGCCAAGTCATCAGTGATTAGAAAAGATAATATGGCATTTGGAGTGATTGATTTACCTTCTTTTTATGTTGATTTTCAGGACTATAAAAATATTAACGCAGCCAAAGACGTAAAAGCAGAAATAGAGCGTTTAAAAGCGGAAGGTATTCAAGGCTTGATATTAGATTTACGCAACAATGGCGGTGGTTCTTTACCAACGGTAGTCGATATGGCAGGTTTATTTATTAAAGAAGGGCCTATCGTGCAAGTCCGTTCTACGGGCGAAGCTAAAGAAGTGTTGAGAGATAAAGACAAGTCTATTTCTTGGGATGGTCCCTTGGTTATTTTGGTAAACGAAATATCGGCATCAGCTTCTGAAATTATGGCTGCCGCTATGCAAGATTATAAACGTGCTATTATTATTGGTGGCAAACAAACCTATGGAAAAGGTACGGTTCAAAATGTTATCAACTTGAATAATATGCTCAGAAATAATACCAGTGGTGATTTAGGAGCATTGGCATTAACCACTCAAAAATATTATAGAATCAATGGAGGTTCGGTGCAATTAGAAGGTGTTAAAAGTGATGTGAATGTTCCTGGACGTTTTAGTTTTATCGAAGTTGGCGAAAAAGATAAAGATAACCCATTACCTTGGGATGAAATTGATGCTGCTGACTATACACCTTGGGAAAATTATTTCGATTATGACGCAACTATTAGGAAAAGTAAAGAACGTATGAGCCATAACGCACAGTTGAAACTTATTGAAGATAACGCAAAATGGGTAAAAAGTAAAATTGACGAAACGTTGGTTTCTTTAAACTATAAAAAGTATAGATCAGCATTGGAGTTGAATGAAAATGAAGCGAAACGATTTGATGCTTTAACAAATTATAAAAGTAATTTAACCTTCGATTCAACGAAATATGAAAAGGCACTTTTTAATAATGATACAACCGATTTGAAAGAAAAACGTACCCGTTGGCACGAGAGTTTAAGCCATGATATATATGTTGAAGAAGCTGTTCATGTTTTAGAAGATTTAAAAATGTCATATTCTATTAAAAAAGTAGCAGCTACAGCAAAAAATTAAGTGATTTATGAGTCATAAATCAAACTCATTAAAACAATTAGCGCTCCAAAAATTTAAAAAGAATTTTTGGGGCGTTTTCAGTTTTTATTTTATAGTATTTGTTGGGTTAATATCAGTGTTTGCTTATGCGTTAGCGCCCGATAACTCAGAATATGCAAACCAAATGCATTTGGCTATTCACTCAAAAAAACCTGGGTTTAAAGTTACCATACTTACTATACCTTCTCAGTTAGAAACGAATCAAAATAGTTTTGATAAATTGTTTTTTGGAAAGAAAAATGCCGATACTGAAATCCCCATTTCAGAATATAAAGTTGAAAATGGTATATTAACTTATAAGGAATACGCATCCGATGGGTTAGAAGGTGTTGAGAAAACCATGTTAATCAATGCGTTTCCCAATAAATCAACAGAAACTTATATAAAAGAAAAAAAATTTCTTTTGGGAACCGATAAATATGGACGCGATTTGTTAAGTCGCGTTTTAGTAGGAGCAAGAATCTCATTTTTTATAGGCTTTGTGGCTGTTTTTATATCCTTAGTTATTGGTGTATTTATGGGAAGCGTTGCGGGGTATTTTGGAGGTAAAGTAGATGCTGTAATTATGTGGATTATTAATGTAACCTGGTCTATTCCAACCTTGTTGTTAGTTATTGCAATTACCTTGGCTTTAGGAAAAGGTTTTTGGCAAGTATTTATTGCTGTGGGACTTACTATGTGGGTTGAGGTAGCAAGAGTGGTGCGCGGACAAATAATAAGCGCTAAAGAAATGCAATATGTTACAGCGGCGCGTGCTTTAGGTTTCAACGATTATAGAATTATTACTAAGCATATTTTGCCTAACATTATGGCACCTGTTATTGTAATTTCAGCTGCAAATTTTGCCGCGGCTATTTTAATAGAAAGTGGCTTAAGTTTTCTTGGTATTGGTGCACAACCACCCATGGCAAGTTGGGGAGCTATGATAAAAGACCACTACAATTATATCATTCTTGGGAAACCTTATTTAGCCATTATACCAGGACTCTGTATTATGAGCTTAGTGATGGCGTTTATGCTTATTGGTAATGCGTTACGCGATGCTTTGGATGTGAAAGATTAACTGGGTTTTGTGAGTTGATTTAATGTTTATGAAATTCATAGCTTTTATTTATTATCTTGCTTATTTCTTTAGAAATCTCACCTTGGTTGTTTTGTTACCGGCCTACCATATATAATTGAGTGTTATGGTCAAAAAAGTTTATTGATTTTGAACACCGACATAAAAATGAGCATTGCTATTGCAGCCAATAAATGAAGCCCAAAGCCAATATAATTTATGATTTTTATATAGATGTTATTATGAAAACCTACGATGGAATAGAGAGCGAATATCAAAATACATGCTTCGAGGCATAATGTGAATGCTTCTCTAAATTCGAAGTAATGTTGTTGCATATTCAAATTTTTATTAACCCAAAAAACAAGTATACTTATCACAACAATGGCATTTAAATAAGAAATTAATAAAGTTGTTTTTTGTGTTTTATATCCTATAACAAAGGCTACTACGTGGCAAATCAAGACAAAAACGATTACTAGATTTATGTATGTGTCATTCATGACTATAATTGGTGTTTACATTCTGTTCGCTTGCAGATAATTGACGTGATATAAAATCGTGTAAATGTTTTATTTGTAAAACAAATTGACTGATTCTTTATGCAAAACAAATTAGAGATACTAATTTATTGGTAGAGTCTTAAATAGTATCCAGTTCCATATTGTTGTTCAACTCATCGATATATCTCAAAACATCATCTTTTCCTGCTTCGTTGCTTGATGAGGTAATGAAGTAATTAGGTACCTCTTCCCAAGTTTCTAAAAGCACTTTTTTGTAGTCTTCAACATGTCTTAAAATTGCATTGGGTTTTAATTTGTCTGCTTTGGTGAAAATTATTGAAAACGGGATGCCGTTTTCACCCAGCCACTGCATAAATTCTAAATCGATGGGTTGTGGTGTGTGACGAATGTCAACTAAAATAAAAGCATTTATTAATTGCTCGCGTAAGTTGAAATATTGGGTAATGAATTTTTGAAAAGTCTTTTTGGCATTTTTTGAAACACGAGCATAACCATAACCCGGTAAATCTACCAAATGCCAATTTTTATTAATTAAAAAATGATTTATAAGTTGTGTTTTTCCAGGCCTGCCCGAAGTTTTTGCTAAGCTTTTTCGGCTGGTTAGCATATTTATAAGTGATGATTTGCCAACGTTACTTCTACCAATAAATGCGTATTCGGGTAGTAATCCTTTGGGGCATTTTGCCACATCGGAATTACTCATTACAAATTCGGCCGATTTTATATGCATTTGCTGGTTTTTTTGTTATTCCCATGAAGCCGGGAATCTTATTAATTGAATTTCAGATTTCCTATATTGGAATTTGGTTTTTCAAAGATAAGATTTTAATTAAATACCTCTTTTTTGTAACCAAGCATCAAGAATTTGGTTAAACTCGTCAGGATGTTCCATCATTGCTGCATGTCCGCATTTATCAATCCAAAATAATTCAGAATCAGGTAAAAGACTGTCAAATTCTACAGCGACTTCTGGTGGTGTTACGTTATCGTTTTTCCCCCAAATTATGCATGTAGGTGTATTCATTTTTGGTAAATCTTTAGCCATATTGTGTCGAATGGCACTTTTAGCAATGGCTAATGTTTTTATAAGCTTGTTACGGTCGTTTACGGTTTCGTAAACTTCATCTACAATTTCTTTAGTAGCTACGGCAGGATCGTGAAAAACATATTGTGCTTTCTTTTTAATAACCTCATAATCGCTGCGTTTGGTGTAGCCGCCACCCATTGCGCTTTCGTAAAGACCAGAGCTTCCAGTTATAATCAATGCTTTTACTTTTTCAGGAAACTGTTTTGTATGATATAAGCCAATGTGACCTCCTAAGGAATTTCCTAATAAAATAACTTCCTCGTACCCCTTAAATTCTATAAAGTCGTGTAAGTATTTGGCAAAGCTTTTTACATTAGTTTTTAGTAAAGACATGGTGTAAATAGGGAGCTCAGGAATGATAACTTTATATCCTTTTTGGCTAAAATATTTAATTACGGAATCAAAATTACTTAAGCCACCCATTAATCCGTGTAATACTATAATTGGCGTGCCTTCACCAGCCTCAATGTAGCTGTAATCCTTCTCTTTTTTTAAACGATGCGTCATTAATCGGGGTCATTGCTTTGAAAACAAATATAGTTATTTCATTCATATTTCAATCATTTTATTGGTTTTCAAAAATAATATTTAAAAATAGCGATGTTAACAAAATGCTGTGTTATTAAAAAGTAGTGTTTAATCTATTGATACTTAGTGATAGTGGGTATTGTTGTGTTGTAAAAACATTCATAAACAACGTTTGATCGAAAAATTATCAACAAAGTGGTATAAAGTGGTAAAAAGTGGTAAAATTTTCAATATATTTGGAACTTAAACCCTATAAAGCTCAGAAAACACATTGGACTTATTAACAGGAACATACGATTGCAAAGTGGATGCTAAAGGTCGGTTGATGATGCCTTCTCCGCTAAAAAAGCAACTGTCTTCAGTTTTGGAGGACGGGTTTGTGTTGCGTCGTTCTGTGTTTCAAAAGTGTTTGGAGCTCTATCCGATGAAAGAATGGCAGGTGCTTATGCAAAAAATGAATAAGCTTAATCGGTTCAATAAAAAGAATAATGATTTTATTCGTCGTTTTACAGCAGGTGTTAAAATAGTAGAGGTAGATGTGAATGGGCGTTTATTAATACCTAAAGATTTAACAGTATTTGCAGATATTTCAAAAGACATTGTAGTAGCCTCCGCAATTAATATTATTGAGATTTGGGACAAAGATTTATATGAACAAGCCATTGACGATGCAGCTTTAGATTTTGCAGATTTAGCTGAAGAAGTTATGGGACAAGACGAAGATGAGCATGGAATATCATAACCCAGTATTACTAAAAGAAACTGTTGACGGATTGAATATTAATCCAGACGGGACTTATGTGGATGTTACTTTTGGTGGCGGTGGGCATAGTAAAGAAATATTAAAGCGTCTTGGTGATAAAGGGAAGTTGTTTGCTTTCGATCAAGATCTAGATGCTCTTAAAAATACAATTGACGATTCAAGGTTTACCTTGATAAACGAAAACTTTCGTTATATAAAACGTTTTTTAAGGTTTTATGGCGTGAAGAAAGTAGATGGGGTTTTGGCTGATTTTGGTGTATCGTCACATCAGTTTGATGTCGCTGAACGCGGATTTTCAACACGTTTCGAAGCAAATTTAGATATGCGAATGAATCAGGAAAGTGCTCTATCGGCTTTTCAGGTTGTAAACAAGTATGAAGAAGAACAGTTGAAACAAGTGTTTTTACAATACGGAGAATTGAGAGCGGCGCCTGCTATGGCAAAATTAATTGTGGAGCATCGAGAGTCGCAGCCTATAATTACTAGTGAGGAATTAAAAACAGTATTGAAAAAGTTTTTGCCCCCACGACATGAAAACAAAGTATTGGCTCAAATATATCAGGCCATACGAATTGAGGTAAATCAGGAAATTGAAGCGTTAAAAGAGTTTTTAGAACAAACGCCTGAGATTTTAAATGAAAGAGGACGATTGAGTTTGATTTCTTATCATTCTTTAGAAGACAGATTGGTAAAACGCTTTATAAGAAACGGTATGTTCGAAGGGGAACCAGAACGTGATGTGTATGGGAATTTTGAAGTGCCTCTTAAAAAAGTAAAAGGTTTGATTGTGCCTTCAAAAGAAGAAATAAAAAATAATAGTAGAGCAAGAAGTGCAAAGCTTCGGATTGCTGAAAAAATATAATTCCATCCTTAATCCTTCCCAAAGGGAAGGAAACTCTGTTGAAAAACAGAAAGGGATGCTTAGAATAATAATCAAGTAATTAATTCTTCCTTTTTGGGGAAGATGTCTCAGAGGGACAGTTGGGGAATGAAAACAAACATTTATAAAATATTAAAAGGCACCTTTTTGGTAAGCGATGATTCTTTTAAGAATTGGAGGTTTATCATATTTATTTCGGCTTTAGCTATAGTGATGATTGCTAGTTCGCATAGTGCTGATAAAAAAGTATACGAAATAGCGCGATTAAAAAATGAAGCAAGTGAAATGCGATCTGCCTTTATTGATGGTCGCTCTAGGCTTATGAAACTAAAAATGGAATCGAATGTGATGGGTGTTATGCAGGAAAAGGGTATAGAACCATCTGCTATTCCACCAAAAAAAATAAAAGTAATATCTCAAAAATAAAGACAGGAGTTAAGTGATAAACGAGAAAAGCATATTAAACCGATTGTATTTTGTTGCTGGATGCATGTTCGTCTTTGGGCTTGCTGTGGTGTTTAAATTGGTTAGCATTCAGTTTTTTCAAGGAGATAAATATCGAGCTTTAGCTAGCGAGCGCGTCATTAAAAATGTAGTAATTCCTGCAAATAGAGGTAATGTGTATTCTGTGAAAGGGAATTTGCTTGCTACATCCATTCCTAAATACGATATTAGGTTTGATGCGTTAACGCCTTCATCAAAAATATTTGAAAAATACGTAAATCCATTAAGCGATTCACTTTCAAAATATTCAGGAAAATCTTCTGGTTATTATCAAAACGAACTTAGAAAAGCACGTGCTAATAAAAATAGGTACTTTTTAATAGCTAGAAATGTTGGGTATTCCGACTACATCCGTTTACGAAATTTTCCATTATTAGAATTAGGAGCGTTTAAAGGGGGGGTGATTGTAGAGCAAACTACCAAACGCGAACATCCTATGGGGGGGATAGCACAACGTTCCATTGGGTACGAACGTTTTGATGAAAAGGGGAATGTTACCCGAGCTGGTATTGATGGTGCTTTTGGGGTGAAATACTTACGTGGAATTGATGGGCAAAGAAAAAAACAGCAAATTGGAAAAGGGCAGTGGAAGCCCTTAAACGATGCCAATGAAATTGATCCAAAAAATGGTTACGACGTGTATACAACCATCGATGTAAATATTCAAGATATTGCACATCATGCCCTTTTAGAACAATTAGAAAAATACAAAGCAGATCATGGTTGTGTAGTTGTGATGGAAACTAAAACAGGTGAGATTCGTGCTATTTCAAATCTAGGAAGAAACAATAGTGATGGTTATTATTACGAGCGTTTAAATTATGCTGTTGGTGAAAGTCATGAGCCAGGTTCTACCTTTAAACTAATGGCTATTACTGCGGCATTGGAAGATAAAGTGGTTGATACCTCTACGGTTGTTGATACTAAAAACGGAAGACTTACTTTTTATGGCAAACATGTGGAAGATTCTAATCATAGAGGTTATGGTAAAATAACGCTATCAAAGGCTTTTGAGCTTTCTTCTAACACAGGAATGGTAGCTGCCATTGATGAAGCTTACAGAAAAAATCCCAGCAAATTTATAGATAGGCTATACTCCATGAACCTTAACAAAAGTTTGAATCTGCCCATTATAGGAGAAGGAAAGCCTATTGTACCAGACCCAAGAATTAAAAACGGGCGCTGGAGTGGGATTGCTTTGCAGTGGATGGCTTATGGTTATGGTGTGTCTTTTACCCCATTACAAACATTAACCTTTTATAACGCTATTGCCAACGATGGTGAAATGGTGAAACCACAATTTTTAAGAGAGGTAAAAGAGTTTGATGAAGTGGTTGTTCCTTTTAAAAAAGAAATAATAAACAAACAAATTTGTTCACCTGAAACCGTTTCAAAAGTGAAACAACTACTTAAAAATGTAGTGGAAAAGAAACATGGAACAGGGCATAAGTTGTATTCTGAAAATTTCTCGATGGCAGGAAAAACAGGTACGTGTCAAAAAGATTATGCCAATAAGGATAAGCTGAGTTACATCTCATCGTTTGCAGGTTATTTTCCTGCTGAAAACCCAAAGTATTCTTGTATTGTGGTTATTCATGAACCCGATAAAAGCGTCGGTTATTATGGGGCTGATGTGTCTGGTCCTGTATTTAAAAAGATAGCTCAAAAAATATTTACCGATACACCAATTATAGATGAGGTAAAATCTTTAAATGTGAGAGTAGCTTCAGTAGAAGGCGAATATGAGAATTTTTATAAAACCGCTCGAATATACAAAACCATTATGCCAAATGTGGTGGGGTTACCTGCAATGGATGCTTTGGCTCTGTTAGAGAATATGCAGGTTAAAGTTAAAGTGAAATTAGAAGGAAATGGTATTGTTAAAAAGCAATCCATAGAACGAAATATAAAGTTAAAGAATAATCAAGTAGTCATTTTATCAGCTTCATGATCGCACTAAAAGACATATTGTATAAAGTAACTATCAATGCTGTAACAGGTTCTACAAGTGTTGGTATAACAGCTATAGATTTCGACTCTAGAAATATTAAGAGTGGTTATGTGTTTGTTGCAATTAAAGGAAGTGTTTCAGATGGTCATAAGTTTATTGATGTAGCTATAAAACAAGGCGCAATTGCTGTGGTTTGTGAGGCTTTGCCAGAAGTGTTAATTGATGGTGTTACTTATATTGAGGTAGATAATACGAGTAAAGCCTTAGCTGTAATGGCTTCTAATTATTATGAAAAGCCTTCCGAAAATTTAAAGTTGGTTGGTGTTACGGGTACCAACGGAAAAACCACGGTTGCCAGTTTGTTGTATCAGTTATTTAAAAAAGCAGGTTATAAAGTAGGGTTGTTATCAACCGTCAAAATTATGGTGAATAATACCGAGTATAAGGCGACGCATACAACCCCCGATTCGTTAACCATAAATAAGTATTTACAAGCGATGAATACTGAAGGTGTTGAGTTCTGTTTTATGGAAGTGAGTTCACATGGTATTCATCAATCTAGAACAGAAGGGTTGCATTTTGAAGGTGGCATTTTTACCAATTTAACCCATGATCATTTAGATTATCACAACACATTTTCCGAATACCGCGATGTAAAAAAATCATTTTTTGATGCGCTTCCGGAAAATGCATTTGCACTTGTGAATACAGATGATAAGAATGGTTTGGTGATGTTGCAAAATACCAAAGCACGGAAATACACCTATGCTTTAAAAAGCTATGCGGATTATAAATCTCAAATTTTAGAAAACCAGTTAGGAGGTTTATTGTTGAAGATAAATGATGCTGAAGTTTGGACCCGCCTTATAGGTAATTTCAATGCATACAATATTTTGGCAATTTATGCGACTGCGGAATTGTTAGGGCTTGAAAAAGTGGAAACCCTACGATTAATAAGTGAATTGGAAAGCGTGAGTGGCCGTTTTCAATATGTTATTTCAAACGAAAAAATAACAGCTATTGTTGATTATGCGCATACACCTGATGCTTTAAAAAATGTCTTAGAAACCATTAATAGTATCCGTACAAAAAACGAAGAGTTGATAACTGTTGTTGGTTGTGGGGGTGATAGAGATAGAACTAAACGTCCAAAAATGGGACACATCGCTACGGCTTTAAGTAGCAAAGTTATATTCACAAGTGATAATCCCCGTAGTGAAGAACCAGAAGCTATTCTAAAAGATATTGAAAAGGGAGTAGAACCTCAAAATTATAAAAAAGCATTAACTATTACAGATAGACTTCAGGCTATAAAAACAGCTTGCCAAATGGCGCAGCCAAATGATATTATTCTTATAGCAGGGAAGGGACACGAAACTTATCAAGAAATAAAAGGAGAACGCTTTGATTTTGATGATTTTAAAATAGTGCAAGAATATTTAAACCAATTAAAAAAGTAGAAAAAGTTAAGTCGGTTGTTGTATAGTTGTTAAGATGATTTTACAACTACACAACAAATACCTAAACAACAAACGTCTAAACAACAAACAATATAATGTTATACTATTTATTTGATTATTTAGAAAAACAATTCCAAATTCCTGGAGCGTCTCTTTTTGGGTTCATCACCTTTAGAGCGGCAGCGGCTATGATTTTGTCGTTGTTAATTTCTACTATATATGGAAAACGCATCATTCGTTTTTTGCAGAGACAACAAGTAGGTGAGACTATTAGAGATTTAGGTTTAGAAGGACAACAGGAAAAAGCAGGAACGCCAACCATGGGTGGTGTCATCATCATACTAGCTACATTAATACCTGTATTGTTATTATCGAAATTGAGTAATGTTTATATCATTCTATTGATAATTACTACGCTCTGGATGGGTGTTATCGGATTTATAGACGATTATATTAAAAAATTCAAAAAAGATAAAGAAGGTTTAAAAGGGCGTTTTAAAGTACTTGGTCAAGTGGGTTTAGGGATTATTGTTGGCGCTACCTTGTATTTCAACCCAAACGTAACAATAAAGGAAAAACTGCCAATTGAAGTGCGTCAACAAATGTTGGTAGACGACCCTAGGGTGTCTCCAACTAAGTTTTTTGAAGAAGAAGAGAAATCAACCAAAACAACCATTCCGTTTGTAAAAGGAAATGAATTTGATTACGCTGATATAATAACTTGGATAAGCCCAAATTTGAAAGACTATGGTTGGGTGATATTTATTATAATTTCAATAATATTAGTTACCGCAGTTTCGAATGGAGCAAACCTAACTGACGGAATCGACGGGTTAGCAGCAGGAACTTCTGCTATTATAGTACTTACTTTAGGAATTTTTGCATGGGTATCGGGAAATATTATTTTCTCCGATTATCTCAATATTATGTATATACCAAGAGTGGAAGAAATTACCATTTACATCGCAGCTTTTGTGGGAGCACTTATTGGGTTTTTATGGTATAATACCTATCCTGCGCAAGTATTTATGGGAGATACAGGTAGTTTGACCATTGGTGGTATTATAGCGGTGATTGCTATTGCGGTTCGTAAGGAGTGGTTAATACCAGTGCTGTGTGGTATTTTTTTAGCTGAAAATGTATCGGTGATTATGCAAGTGGGGTGGTTTAAATATACCAAGAAGAAATATGGGGAAGGTCGACGCATTTTTTTAATGTCGCCACTGCATCATCACTATCAAAAAAAAGGATATCACGAAAGTAAAATAGTTACAAGGTTTTGGATTGTTGGCATATTACTAGCAATTCTTTCAATAGTAACATTGAAAATTAGATAGATGAAAAGGCTTGTTGTTCTTGGTGGAGGAGAAAGCGGTGTAGGAACAGCGCTTTTAGGAAAGGCAAAAGGGTTCGATGTTTTTGTTTCCGATAAGGGAAAAATAAAAGAAAAATATAAAGAAGTTCTTATACATAATGAGATTGAATGGGAAGATGAAACGCATACAGAAGCAAAAATTCTGAATGCCGACATTGTAATGAAAAGTCCTGGTATTCCTGATAAGGTAGCTTTGGTAAAGCAGATTCACGAGAAAGGGATTTTGGTAGTTTCAGAGATTGAATTTGCCTCTAAATATACCAATGCAACTATCGTTGGAATTACAGGAAGTAATGGAAAAACAACCACGGCAACCTTGACAAATCACCTTTTAAAACAAGAGTTAAAAGTGGGGTTGGCAGGTAATATTGGGGACAGTTTTGCTAAACAAATTTTGGAAAAAGACTATCCAAATTATGTGTTGGAGATTAGTAGTTTTCAATTGGATGACATAGTTGATTTTAAACCAAAAATAGCCGTAATAACAAACATTACACCCGACCATTTAGATCGATATGATTACAAATTTGAAAATTATATCGCTTCAAAATTCAGAATTGCAGAAAATCAAACGAAAGACGATTATTTGATATATGATGCTGATGATGAAGTATTAACAAGTTGGTTAGGGAGTCATCCAGTTCAATCCACATTATTGCCGTTTTCATTAGTTAAAACTATAGAAAATGGTGCGTATTTAGATAAAGAAAATATAATAATAACAATAGATAACGATAAAATAATTATGCCTACAAGAAGTCTTACTTTAGAAGGAAAACACAATGTTAAAAATGCCATGGCAGCTTCTACTGTAGCGCATTTACTGAAAATTAGAAAACAAACCATACGCGAGAGTCTTGAAAATTTTCAAGGTGTTGAGCATCGTTTAGAGCAAGTGCTTAAAATTAATAAAGTGCAATACATAAACGATTCTAAAGCGACCAATGTTAATGCGACGTATTATGCTTTAGAAAGTATGGATGCACCAACGGTTTGGATTGTAGGTGGCGTGGATAAAGGTAATAATTACGAGGAATTATTTCCGTTTGTTAACGAAAAAGTAAAAGCCATTATTTGTTTAGGAGTGGATAATGAAAAGCTTTTGAAGGCTTTTGGAAATATGGTAGATGTTATTGTGGAGACTCAGTTTATGAGTGAAGCTGTTAAAATAGCTTACAAGTTGGCGGAGTCGGGTGATAATGTATTGTTGTCGCCAGCATGTGCGAGTTTTGATTTATTCGAAAACTATGAAGATAGAGGTCGTCAATTTAAAGACGCTATAAGAAATTTATAATTAATAAAATCTTCCTTTTTAGGAAGAGATCCAATAGGGATGCAAACAGTATTTAATAACATAAAGGGAGATCGGTTAATTTGGGCAATAGTTGCGTTATTAGCAATTGTGTCGTTCTTACCTGTTTATAGCGCTGCTAGTAATTTAGCTTATAAAAGTGTTGGCGGAAATACGTTTACGTTTTTTATTAAGCATTTAGTGCATTTAGCATTAGGGTTTGGTATTATGTATGGCGTTCATAAAATTCCATACAGATATTTTAAAGGCTTGTCGTTAATCATGATTCCTATTGTGTTGGTGTTGTTGGGTATTACTATGTTGCAAGGAACTACCATAGAAGGAGCTAGTGCCAGTAGATGGATTCAAATCCCTATTGTGGGGGTGTCGTTTCAAACATCCACTTTGGCATCAGTCGTACTCATGATTTATGTGGCAAGATACATGTCTAAAATAAAAGATAAAGGTATCACTTTTAAAAGCTCAATTTTACCACTTTGGGCACCTGTATTTTTAGTTTTGGCATTAATACTTCCATCAAACTTTTCAACAGCAGCCATTATGTTTTTAATGGTATTGATATTGGTTTTTTTAGGGGGCTATCCCATGCGTTATATCGCTGTTATTTT
Source organism: Mariniflexile litorale (assembly GCF_031128465.2). Taxonomy (GTDB): domain Bacteria; phylum Bacteroidota; class Bacteroidia; order Flavobacteriales; family Flavobacteriaceae; genus Mariniflexile; species Mariniflexile litorale. The sequence continues at coordinate 2,577,908 of NZ_CP155618.1, forward strand.
AGGTTTAGGTTTAATAGGCCTAGTGTTCTTTGTTATGGCGGCCAAATTAACTACGGGGCCATTAAGCGTTAAAGTTGAAACTTGGGAAAATAGAATTAAGAATTATTCTAATAATGAAGATACCGAAGCCGATTATCAAATTGAAAAGGCTAAAATAGCCATCGCTTCGGGCGATATTTTTGGTGTAGGCCCAGGTAAAAGTATTCAAAAAAATTTTTTACCGCAATCGTCATCCGATTTTATTTTTGCCATAATTATAGAAGAATATGGTATTGTAGGGGGCTTTTTTATCATGATATTATATATGTGGTTGCTATTTAGAATTGTTATTGTAGCACAAAAATCCGATACTATTTTTGGTAAACTATTGGTTCTAGGTGTGGGGTTGCCTATTGTATTTCAAGCATTAATAAATATGGCAGTTGCTGTAGAGTTGTTTCCTGTTACTGGGCAAACCTTGCCTTTAATTAGTAGCGGTGGAACCTCTATTTGGATGACTTGTTTAGCTCTTGGAATTATATTAAGTGTGAGTGCGAAACGAGAAGAAATTAAAGAACAAGAAAACATAGAAGATAATCCGTTAGAAATATTAAGCGAAGCTTTATAATGAGTAACTATAAAATCATATTATCTGGAGGTGGAACGGGAGGTCATATCTATCCCGCTATTGCTATTGCAAACGAATTAAAGTTGCGTTTTCCGAATGCAGAATTTTTGTTTGTAGGAGCAAAAGATAGAATGGAAATGGAAAAAGTACCTCAGGCAGGATACGAAATCAAAGGACTTTGGATTTCAGGAATTCAACGTCAGCTCACATTGAAGAATTTAAAGTTTCCGTTTAAGTTGATTAGTAGTCTTTGGAATGCTAAAAAAATAGTTAAGTCCTTTAAACCAGATGTTGCCATAGGTACTGGTGGTTTTGCCAGCGGCCCTTTGTTGCAAATAGCCGCAGCTAATAAAATACCGTACTTAATACAAGAACAAAACTCATATCCAGGAATAACCAATAAAATGCTTGCTAAAAAAGCGCAAAAAATTTGTGTGGCTTATGATGGGTTAGAGCGTTTTTTTCCAAAGGATAAAATTATTAAAACAGGTAATCCAGTTCGTAAAGGCTTATTAGATATAGAATCAAAAACCGCTGAAGCTAAAAGTTTTTTCAACTTAAAACAGAGTAAATACACGCTTTTGGTGTTGGGTGGTAGTTTAGGCTCTAGACGCATTAACCAGTTAATTGAAAAAAAATTAGATTTTTTAGATATGCAGAACGTTCAGGTTATTTGGCAATGTGGGAAGTTGTATTATAATCAGTATAAAATTTATAATAATACCAATAACGTACAGGTTTACGAGTTTTTAAATAATATGGATTTTGCTTATGCTGCTGCTGATATGGTGATTTCAAGAGCAGGGGCGAGTTCTGTGTCAGAGCTTTGTATAGTGGGCAAGCCAGTTATTTTTGTGCCTTCTCCAAATGTAGCCGAAGATCATCAAACAAAAAATGCTATGGCCATTGTAGATAAAGATGCGGCTATGATAATTAAAGAAGAAGATTTAGATGCAGATTTTGAAAATAAATTTTCTCAGCTTATCGCATCACCCGAGAAACAAAAGAATTTAGGAAGTAATATAAAAAAGTTAGCGTTAGTAAATGCTACAAAACAAATTGCCGATGAAGTTGAAAAACTTCTAAAAATAAAAAAATGAATTTAAGCACTATACATAACGTTTATTTTATTGGTATTGGTGGTATCGGTATGAGTGCTTTGGCACGTTATTTTGTTGCGAATGGAAAAACAGTCGCGGGTTATGATAAAACACCTTCTGAGCTTACTGAAAGCTTAGTGGCTTTAGGTGTGGAGGTTCATTTTGAAGATGCGGTTGAAAATATTCCTCAAAGTTATTTAAATATAAAAAACACGTTGGTTGTTTATACACCAGCGATACCACAAGGACATTTAGAATTTAAATATTTTAAAACCAATAATTTCCAAATTCTTAAAAGGTCTCAAATTCTAGGTCTTATAACTGAAAACACATTTTGTTTAGCGGTTGCAGGTACGCATGGAAAAACGACGACGTCTAGTATTTTAGGACATTTGCTAAATGAATGCGATGTGCCATTAACAGCTTTTTTAGGTGGTATATGCGAAAATTATAACTCTAATTTAATTCTGAAAGGGACTGAGGTTTCAGTGGTTGAAGCCGATGAATTTGATCGTTCATTTTTAACATTATCACCAAATCTAGCCTGTATCACTTCAATGGATGCTGATCATTTGGATATTTATGGTGATGCTTCAGAATTAATAAAATCATTCGAAGATTTTTCAAAACGAATTAAGCCTAATGGGAAATTATTTGTTAGAAATGGTTTGCCTATAGATGGTATTACTTATGGTATAGAAGATGATTCCGATTATTCGGTACAAAATATAAAAATAGAAAATGGTACCTACGTTTTTGATGTGAAAACACCAAAAACGGTGTTAGAAAATTTACAATTTAACCTACCTGGGAGACATAATTTGTCTAATGCACTAATAGCCTTGGCGATGGCTGTAGAATATGGTTGCCCTCACTGGCAGCTCGCCAAAGCATTAGCGTCTTTTAAAGGTGTTAAGCGTAGGTTTACCTATCAAATTAAAACAGATAATCTTGTTTATATTGATGATTATGCGCATCATCCAGAAGAAATTAATGCGGTGCATCAAGCGGTTCGAGAAATGTATCCCAGCAAAAAAGTGTTGGCCATTTTTCAACCACATTTGTTTAGTAGAACTCGTGATTTTATTGATGATTTTGCAAAAAGTTTATCGCAGTTTGATGAAGTGCTCTTGCTAGATATCTATCCAGCTAGAGAATTACCAATTGAAGGTGTTACTTCAGCATGGTTATTAAGTAAAATGACTAATAAAAACAAACAACTTACTAGTAAAGCAGAATTGTTGCAAAAAATAGATGAAAGTGATGCGCAAATTGTGCTCACTATTGGTGCTGGTGATATAGGAGAAGAAGTGAAACACATCAAAAACAAATTTAGCCTTGAAAATTAACTGGAATTACATAAAAATGTTTGTATTAATGGGCGTAGTAATCTTTTTGTTTGCTTTCGCTTCAGTAAGAAATTCTGGGAGATTGGTGTCTAAGCCTAATATTAAATTTGTTGGAGAGAATAATCTGTTTATAACAAATGAGAATGTTAGTAAATTGTTAATACAAAAATTCAAAGGTATTAAAAATATACCTAAAGAAACTTTAGTTTTGAATGAGTTAGAAAACGCCCTGAAATCTAGCCCCATGATAAAAAAGGCAGAAGTGTATGTTGCTGTAAATGGCACACTTACTGCTGAAATTGAACAAAAAACGCCTATTGCAAGAGTCAGTACAAATGCGTCTTATTATATAGATGATGATGGTTTATATATGCCATTATCCAATAATTATTCTGCTAGAGTACCACTGGTTACTGGTTATGTTGAAAAAAGTAATTTAAAAAACATTTATATAGTTGCAAGTAAAATTAGCAAAGATGAATTCTTAAGAAAACATGTAGTAGAAATTCGTCAAGGTATGGATAAGGATATTTATTTAAAACTTAGACAGTGCCAATTTTTAGTGCAATTAGGAGATGTTGCATTTTTAGACAAAAAAATTAATAACCTCAAAGCATTTTATCAAAAAAATTTAAAAGAGAAAACGCTCGGTAATTATAGTAAAGTCAATTTGCAGTTTGATAACCAAGTAGTATGTACCAAAATATAAGCCATGGAGCATAATTTAGCAGTAGGATTAGACATCGGAACCACAAAAATAGTGGCTATGATTGGTCGTAAAAATGAGTATGGAAAAGTTGAAATTTTAGGCATAGGTAAATCTAAAAGTTTGGGTGTACATCGCGGTGTGGTAAATAATATTACACAAACCATTCAATCCATACAGCAAGCGGTTCAAGAGGCGGAGGTAGCTTCCGATATTAAAATAGAAGGTGTTACAGTAGGTATAGCAGGGCAGCACATACGTAGTTTACAACACAGCGATTATATAACCAGGGCAAATTCTGAAACGGTAATAGATGAAGAAGATATTGACAGGTTAATAAATCAAGTACATAAACTAGTGATGCTCCCAGGTGAAGAAATTATTCACGTATTACCTCAAGAGTACAAAGTAGATGGGCAAGCCGAAATTAAAGAGCCTATTGGGATGTATGGAGGCCGACTTGAAGCTAACTTTCATGTAGTAGTAGGGCAAGTGTCGTCTATACGAAATGTGGGTCGATGCATTCAAAGTTCAGGTTTGAACTTAGAAGGAATTACGTTAGAACCTTTAGCGTCAGCCAATGCGGTTTTAAGTCAAGAAGAAAAAGAAGCAGGTGTAGCACTTATAGATATAGGTGGTGGTACAACCGATTTAGCCATTTTTAGAGATGGCATTATTCGTCATACAGCGGTCATCCCTTTTGGTGGAAATGTGATTACTGAGGACATAAAAGAAGGTTGTTCCATAATAGAAAAACAAGCCGAATTATTAAAGATAAAATTCGGTTCAGCATGGCCTGGAGAAAATAAAGACAATGAGATTGTATCCATTCCAGGTTTACGTGGCAGAGAACCAAAAGAGATAACCCTTAAAAATCTCTCGAAAATAATTCATGCGCGTATTGTTGAGATTGTAGAGCAAGTGTATGTGGAAATTAAAAACTACGGACACGAAGAGCAAAAGAAAAAATTAATTGCAGGTATTGTTTTAACCGGTGGAGGAGCGCAATTAAAACATTTAAAACAGTTGGTAGAGTATATCACTGGTATGGATACCAGAATAGGCTACCCCAACGAACATTTAGCGGGTGATAGTGATGAAGATGTTACAAGTCCGTTATATGCAACAGCCGTAGGTTTGGTTTTAGATGGTTTAAAACGCAATGAGCGCAAAAAAATCGAACAGCAAGAGAAAAAGCAAGAAGCAAAAGAAGAAGAAAAACCCCTCGAAGAAATTAAAGAAAAACCAATAAAAGAACGTCGTTCTTTTTTAGACAAATTAACAGAGCGTGTTAAAGATTTTTTAGACAACGCAGAGTAGGAACGAGCAAAAAAAATTGTCCAGTGTACAATTTAAAGAAGTTGCCAGATGGCACAAAGATAATCCATAGAACAAAAAAGTAATAATTAGTATAATACCAGTAAAACAGAATTTATGAGCAGCAAAAACGAATTCGCAAGTATCGCATTTGATTTACCTAAAAACCAATCAAATGTCATTAAAGTTATTGGTGTTGGAGGTGGAGGTAGTAATGCCATTAACCACATGTTCCAACAAGGCATTAAAGGAGTTGATTTTTATATCTGTAATACAGATGCACAAGCACTTCAAAATAGTGGCGTACCAAACAAAATTCAGTTAGGACTAAACTTAACAGAAGGTTTAGGTGCAGGCGCTAACCCTCAAGTAGGTGAACAATCGGCAGTAGAAAGTTTTGATGATATTTCAAATATGTTAGATACCAATACCAAGATGGTTTTCATTACCGCTGGTATGGGTGGAGGTACAGGTACTGGTGCAGCACCTATAATTGCTAAAATGGCTAAAGATTTAGACATATTAACAGTAGGTATCGTTACCATGCCATTTCAATTTGAAGGTAAAATGCGTATTGAACAAGCGCAAATTGGTATCGAGAATTTAAGAAACGTCGTCGATTCATTAATCGTAATAAATAACAATAAACTTCGTGAAGTATATGGTAATCTTGGTTTTAAAGCAGGATTTTCTAAAGCCGATGAGGTGTTATCTACAGCTGCTCGTGGTATAGCCGAAGTTATTACGCATCACTACACACAAAACATCGATTTACGTGACGCTAAAACGGTATTAAGTAATAGTGGGACGGCTATCATGGGGTCTGCTTTATCATCAGGAAAAAGTCGTGCGCAAGATGCTATTCGTAAAGCCTTAGATTCACCATTATTAAACGATAATAAAATTACTGGAGCTAAAAATGTATTGCTGCTAATAGTTTCAGGAACCAACGAAATTACCATTGATGAAATAGGAGAAATAAATGATCATATTCAAAGTGAAGCAGGTCATGGAGCCAATATTATTATGGGTGTAGGTGAAGATGAAAGTTTAGAAGAATCTATTGCTGTAACTATTATAGCTACTGGCTTCAATATAGAACAACAAGACGAAATTTCTAATACTGAAACAAAAAAGGTAATACATTCATTGGGCAGTGAAGATTTAGATATAAAATCTAAGAAAAAAGAACCAGCAATTATTGCTCCCATTATTGAGTTAAAAGAAAAGAAAGAACCACCTGTTGTAAAACATACTTTAGATTTTGATATTGAAGAGGATGAATCCTTTGAGTTTAAAAAAGCGATTGAAACCGAAGAAAGAATTAGTAAACCATCGGTTAACAGTAATATCGATTTAATACCAACATCAGAACTTATAAAAAACATTCAAGTTGTTTATGAAGAGGTAAGTGCTAACTTTGAAGAAGAGGAGGATTTTATTATTAAGCCAGTTACTAAAATGTCTAAAGCTGATAAAGACATTGCCGATATAGAAGTGGTTTCAGATTATATTGAAGAAGAAAAGCAAATAACATTGACGTTTGATTTACCAATATCTTCTAATGATAAAGTTAAAAATCAAGAAGATGAGGTGTCATCACTTAAAGTTGATGAGGATGTTAAGAAAATTTCAGTCAATGATTATGTGGAGTTAATTCCTGTTAACGAAACGAATGAAAAGGGTGATATGCGCTATGCTTTAGAAGATTATATTGAAGTAGAATCTTCAATAAATAAAAAGCAAGTAGATACTAAAAAGATAGTAGAAGAATTAGATCAAGAAATAGTTTTTGAAAAGAAAGTGATTAAGACACCTGTTCAAAAAGAAAATCTAGATGAAGAATTAGATCCTATGAACAGTCCTATTTCAGAAATACTTAAAGAACGCGCCGAAGAACGTAGACGTAAAATGAAAGACTTTAATTATAAATTCAATAATGCTAAGATTGACGACATAGAAAGAGTGCCGGCTTATAAACGTCAAGGTGTTAATTTAAACGAAGCTAAACATTCTTCCGAAACAGATTTATCGAGATCTAGTGTTGGACTTGATGATAATGATGATATTCAAATAAGAAGCAATAATTCATTTTTACATGATAATGTAGATTAAAATATATTGGCCTTACTTAGTTATGAAAACCCGAAAAGCATCCCTCAACTTTTCGGGTTTTTTTATTACTTCCAAGATAGGAACGTTATATTTTTAACTTAAAACCTATTGATAAAATTCACATTTAATAAGATTCTATTTTTTATCTTCGCATTCTAATAAAATAAAACAATGAGTTTACAACAGGATATCATGACAGCTTTAAAGGAGGCCATGAAAGCTAAAGATCAAACAGCGTTAACGGCTTTACGAGCAGTGAAATCAGCTATTTTATTAGCGCAAACAGAAAGTGGAGCAAAAGTAGAGTTAACTGAAGATCAAGAGCTTAAAATACTTCAAAAGCAAGTAAAGCAACGTAAAGATAGTGCCGCTATTTATATAGAACAAGGTCGTGAAGATTTGGCAACACCAGAATTGGCAGAAGCAGAAGTGATTAATCAATTCTTACCAGAAGCCATGAGTGAAGAAGCCATTGCTCAAGTTGTTGTAGATACTATTAAAAAGTTAGGCGCAGAAGGCATGAAAGATATGGGAAAAGTCATGGGAGTTGTTAGTCAAGAGCTTGCAGGAAAAGCCGATGGCAAAACCATTTCTAACATTGTAAAAGCTAAATTATCTTAAAATATAAGATTCCTGTTTCTGCAGGAATAAAGGCTGCGTAGTTCAATTGGATAGAATATCAGATTTCGGCTCTGAGGGTTGGGGGTTCGAATCCCTTCGCGGTCACAAAAACTAAAATTGTTTAGTAACAAAACCATGTAATTTTTATTAATTACATGGTTTTTAGGTTTTTATAAGTGTATTGAATTGATAGCAATTGGTTTGAAATGGTCGCTATCCGGGAGTTCCTTTCAAACCGTTAGTACAACTGAGACTTTGAAAAAGAACTAATGAATTTATGTCGTTGATTTGACTGTCGTCTAAAAATGTTCAATACTTTAATAACAATCTGTTAAGATTTGTCCTTTATTATTATACGCTTCAAAAGGATGTAGTTTGTTTTTATTACAAATTTTTTCCAAGAGAATAAAAATGTCATCACGCATAGTGATAGATCCACAAATCATAATAGTTCCTCCACTCGCAAGTATTTTTGCTATGTTTTTTTCGTCTCTGTTAATTAAATCCTGAACATACTTATAGGGGCTTTCTTCTTTTGAGAAAGCAATATCGTACTGTTGCAACGTCTTTTTTTCTATCGCTTCTAAAATTTGTGGTTTGTATAATTCTTCGGAAGTTTTAGTTCTCGTTCCCCAATATAAATATATAGAAGCCTTTGTTTTTTGATGAATCATGCCTAAAAATGGTGCAATTCCAGTTCCATTGGCTATTAAAATAACTTGTTTTCCTTTTTTAGGTAAATGAAATTCTTTGTTTTTTTTAATTGTTACCTTTAATTCTTGACTAGGCTTTAAGTCGTTTAAATAATTGGAGCAAACACCATGAGAATGTCTTTTTATGCTCATTAACAAATCTCCATTAGTGTTTTTTCCAATAGAATATAAGCGTTCAGAGGCTTCGTTAGGTGGAGTAATCGCTAATAAGTCTCCAGGCACAAATTTTTTCCTTTTTTTGGCTGTTAGTGTTAGTGTAAACGTTTCATCAAAATCATCGGTAGTATTTTGTTTGTCCACAATCTTAAAAATAGTTTCTTTTTGTTTTTTTAGAGATAATTCCTTTGGGATTTCTAGATTTAATTTTGAGGATGACGCCCACACTAAAGACCAATTTCTGAACGCTTCATAATTCTGATTGTGAATTAATAAAGGTTCTTTTGATGGTACATTGATATTTTCTTCTAATAAAATTTGAGTATGAATTTCTTTTGCAAATTCGCAGAACTTTAGATATGAATAAGAGCCCAATCCTATTATATGGCAATCAAAAGGTTTGTTTATATTGGTTTTTTTTAATTTGTCTAAAAATAAATGAGCATTGCTTGGTGGTTCTCCTTGTCCATAAGTTGAGGTAATTATAATTAACTGCTCAATATTAGGATACTTGCTGTAATTATTTAAATCATCTAAAAACACTTTTTCGCCTGCTTTTAATAGCGATTTATATAATATTTTCCCTAATTTTTTAGTGCTTCCATTTTCAGAGCCTATTAGGATAATAAAGTTACATTGGTTAGAATTGTATTTGTTTTTTGTTTTAGAACTTAACCTTTTAAAAGTAATAACACTTCCAGAATACATAAAGTATAAAATGGCAATGCAACTTAAAAATAATACCAAAGACCAAATAATGCTTCCTGTACCTGTGTGTAAATTAAAACTTAATACAGCCAAAATTTGTGTAAAAGGATAATGTGTAGTTTGTACTACTTCTCCGGTTTTTTGATGTATTTTAAGTTCTTTATCGTGTAAATTTAGAATGAAATAATCTTCTTCATCCGTAGAAAAAGGAAATTCTAATTTTTGAACATCTTTTAATGTTGTGTTTTTAAAGACAGGAAAATCAGAAAAAGAAATTACATTTTTTAATTTTGATTTTTGCTGAGTAACAATAGCTTCGCTTTTTGGCAATAGTGAAAATCGGTCCATAGACAAATACGTTCCCGATAAAGCCAAAACTATAATTGGAATGAGCATTAACCTGCCTAAAGCTACATGGTTGTACTGTATAGATTTATCATTAATAATTTTTGAGCAAAACTTTAAAAACCCTCCTTGTCTTTTAATGGCCAACAAAAAACCTGTAATAGCTATTAAAAACAATAAAAAACAGATAATGCCAATAAAAACCCTACCAGGCGTTTTTAAAAATAAGGAACGATGGAAATTGGTTAAAAATTCAAAAAAATCATTTTTAGGAGGAATGCTTGCAATTTTATTTCCATCAAAAGGATTGATGTAAAATTGTCCATCAATATCTGCATCCATACTAAAAACACTTGTTTTTACAAAATAATTTTTATCTACTTCAATATCTAAAACTTCACCGTATTTATTACTTAGGGTATCTATTAGCTGAGCTACAGAAGCCTCTTCAGTATTTTTAATATGATAAGGTTGTAATTTTTCCTGAATGGGTTTAAAGGCCAGAAAAGCCCCTGTAACAGCGGCTAAAAGTAGAAATAAGAAAGAAGATACAGTCAAATAAAAATGACTGTACCTCCATATTTTGCTAAGCATGTTTTTAATTAATTTGTTATAATACTTACGTAACGTATGTACCCAGTTCCTATAAATTTATTTTTAAGATTTTTATTTTCTAATGAAATTTCTAAATCTTTTTCATAATAGTCTTGGTGTTCAACAGCCGTTTCAAATCGTAATTTATTACCTGCTTTTAGATACTTTTCACTTAATTGAAAAGTAAAAATAGAGCGTTCTCCACCTGCAATGGTTGCTCCTGTAATGGCATCAACATCAGTTTCTTTGGCAGTTTCAAAAAACGACCACCATTTTGGTAAATCAGGATACCATTTTTCATCATCTCCTAAAATTTGTAAAGTTTTTATATACTTATTGTTCTTGTCAACCACAGACACAATAACGTAAGCGCCTTCACCTTGATAGTTTTTTAATTGAACCATACACTTGTATTTTTGTGTTGGTTCGCTGTTTTTTATAGTGGTAAAAGCCATGAATGATAAACATACCACGCAAAGAATGTATTTAGAAAATTTCATGTGAATTTAATTTAAGATTGTTTTAAAAAAGTAATATCGATAGGGCTTAACAGCTCGTTTTCTTTAGCTAAATCATATGCGCTTTCATCAAAATCTGTTAGCGTTTTTTTGTCTGCCCCTTTACTTATTAATAGTTGTAATAATTTTGCATTAGTGGCTTTCATGGCGGCTAAATGTAAAGGTGTTAATCCATCTCCGTTTTTTTGATTAATATCTGCTCCTAATTCTAAAGCTTTTTGAATTAATTTTTCATCACCTTTAGAAATAGCAATATGTAATGGAGATTCTTTCTTTGAAGCATTTTTAAAAGATACACCAGTGCTTGTTAAAGCATTTACATACGTTTCAAAGTCTTCGCCATTTCTTCTGCTGTAAGCGTTAAATAAATGGTAATACAAATTGTTTCCATTGGTATCTACTATATTCGGATTGGCACCTTTTTCTTTTAGCATTTCAAAAGCTTCCAAATTTATGCGTTGTGTTGCATATGTAATAGCAGAAAACCCTTCTTTATTTTGTTGATTGATGTTTTTAGTTAATGGTGCTAATTTTTGTAGTACCAAATTATTATTTCCTTTAGCAGCGTTTAAGAAAGCGGTGTTACCATCATTATCTTCTTGATGAATGTCAATTCCTTTGTTTATAAAAAAGTCTACAATAGCAACATCTTTGGTATTTGATGCGATATTGTGCAATGCGTTTTGTCCTTCTTTGTTTGTTAAAGTTAAGTTTAAACCTAAACCATCAAAATAGTGATAAACTTCTAAAGGGTTGCTATAGCCTCTTCCTCCATGACTTGCAAAAAGAACCATATTTTCTCCTTGAGCATTGATCTTTTTGTAGTCAAAACCTTGAGATATATATTTTTTTATCAAATTGATGTTTCCTCCTTTTGCAGCGTAAAACAAAATGTTATTTCCTTGTTTGTCTGTAGCATGAATATCTAGCCCTTTTTGTTGAAAATATTCTATAATTTTTCCGTCTTTGTTATGTGGAGCTAATAACAAAATAGCATTGGCACCTGCTCGGTTGGTTTCTTTTAAATCAATACCGTTTGCTACCATTAAATCATAAATATCTGTGTTTTCATGACCCGAGTTTACAGTAAACGTAAACCAATTAAAACCGTGGCTACCCACTATTTTTGTATCAGCTCCTTTGCTAATGAGTAATTTCATCAGTTCAAGATTACCAGTATTACCAGCCCACATTAAATAACTTCTTCCATCATGAGTGGGTTTGTTAATGTCATTTCCTGGTAAAGACAATAAATATTCAACCGTTTCTACAGGAGCTTTTGCCATAATAGCAAAGCAAATGGCATCAAAAGCTGCTGGATTAGGGGTTACGGGATCGTTGCCTTCTTTTATTTTTTGCTTCACAGTAGCAACATCTGGTAGGGTTTGCCAAAATGTTCTGTTGTGGAGCTCGTTAGTACTTTGTTGACCTCTTTGGGCAAAAATTAAAGTTGGCACTAATAGCAGTAAAATAAGTGATTTTTTCATCATGATTTTTTATTATGAAATCCCTTCCTGAATATATTCAGAAAGGGACTTCAAGTTATCTTTTACTTATCAAATTAGAATGTTCCAATAAAGTGACTTCCTTCTACGTTAATTAATTGAGCACCTTTGGTTACATCCCCAGTTTCTGTATCAACAATATAAATGTTTCCATCTTGACCAATTGGAGCTACTGTTAAATACACTTCAGTTCCATTAACAGCAAAACCTTGGTATTGGTATAAATATAAATCTTCGCTAGAAGGAATTGCATCAAGTTTTGTTGCCGTTTTGGCGTTTAAATCTATCAAAGCAAAAAAGCCTTGAGTTTTACCTGCTGGTCCTGTAGCAGATCCAGCATGTTCGTATGCTACAACAGCTTTTCCATTACCAGCATATCTCCAAGCAACAATGTAAGCTTCTTCTACACCTAAAGCATTGTTTAAGCTAAACACATAAGAATTGTCATATTCATTATTTGCACCAATTCTTAAGATATGAGAACCATTTGGATCTCCTTGATTTGCTTGGTAAACATTACCATCTTCAGAAAGAAACGCATTAATACTACGGTAACCGTTAGTGTTTCCATATCCTACAGTAGAAGTAATTACTTTTGGGTTAAATAATGTTGGGTAATCTAATACAATAGTTTTAGAGCCTAAAATTTCATAATCACTATCACTTTCTACAGTTGCTGGATTCACTTTACTTAAACGGCCTCCTATATATAATTTATTTCCAGCTGCATTTAATACAGGCATATCTACTCTAGAGAAATAATAACCATTTGCTTCTTCTTCTGCACTTAAGGCTACATCAAGTTCTTTAAAGTTAAGTATTTTAGAATCTACTAGATCTAAAGTTACCACACCAACTTTAGCATTGGTACGGATGTAAGTATCGTCTGTTACAATATCTGGAGTTCCATTGTCGTCAACTTCATGCTCTGTAGATACATATACTGCGGCTCCTGTTTGGTCTCCATCGAATAATTTAATCCATCTGGGAGCTGTTCCAACATAAGGAGCAATACTTACTTCAGAACCTGTTGGAGTAAATTCTTGTCCTCCATTTACTGTGTATTTAGTATAGTTTCCACCTGTATCTCCTGCATAACTGATGTTAAACATTGTATTACCGTCTTCTGAAGATTGTAATCTTGCTGTTCTGTTAGAAGGTGCTACAAAACCATAGTTAAAAACATCTACCACTGTTTCTGGGTTTTTAGCATCGTCACTACTAATAGCGTATATGAGCGTACCGCCATTTCCGTCTCCTGCGTTTGTTCCCATTCTTGCACCAGTTACAGTGATCCATCTACTATTTTCTTCTTTAGTTTCAGTAGGAGCATCCGCATTATCCTTTGTACAGCTTACTGTAAGCAATATTGAACTTACTGCAAGTGCTAAGATTCTGATATTTAAAAATCGGTTTTTCATATTAATTGTATTTATATATTTAAAATTTATTGATTGTATAATTTAATTTTAGGTAAAATGCTCTACCAGGTTTTTGTACGGATCTATTGTCGTAAGCAGCTTCGTTAAATATGTTTTTAGTATCAAAGCTCAGTACAAAGTTTTCTTTAGGAAATGTGTAGCTAAGGCCAAAATCTTGTATTAGCTGCATCGGTACTTTAAAGGCATCAAGACCACTATTATGGGTGCCTTGGCTCATTATATAAGAAAATTCATCTGTAAAATAAGTGCTGGAAAATAAGTTTAGACGTGCGTTTTTTTGAATAAAGTTTTTAATAGAATAACGCAATCCAGCATTCATAGTAAATAATGGTGTATTAGGAATATCTACAATCATGCCCGCTCTATTTTTGGATTTTAAGCTTAAGCGTGAGAAATTAAAATTAAATCCAAAATTGTTATTGTAACTATAGTTGATTTCTGCATCGATTCCTTTTGAAGTAGTACCTTCGTCAAAATTTGCATATTTTATAAGTTCATCACCACTTTCTACAATTCGATCTGCATTTGTAGGGAGGCCGATCAGATCTTTAATATTTCGTGAAAAAAGATTGGTAGAGATGGTAAACTCATGTTTTTGAATGTTATATTTTCCAAACCTGAATCCAAGGTTGAAATTATTACTAATTTCAGGTTTCACTGTTAAGTTGCTTTCAATATTACCTGCAACATCTCCAAAAACTTCTGATTCGCTAGGCAGGCGTACTGCTTTTTCTGCAGAGGTTAATATGGTAATGTTTGGAAGAATTGCATAAGAAGTGGCAAAGCCATACCCATTATAATCTTTGTCGCTTTTATATACTTCATTTATAACAGCAGTTCTATCATCATTAAATACAGGTTTTGTATTCAATACTTTTTGATGATAGTTTTTACCAAACACATTAAACTTAAACTTATCTTCAAAAGCATTTAATTCATAGCTTAAAGAATAGATGTTTTTATATAAATCACTTGTTTGTTTAAAAGTGTTTTCTAAAAGAGACTTCATTTTATCGCTGTCTTCTCTGTCAAGACCACTATACATATGGTTGATTAAAATTTTATGATGCCTGTTAATTGCATAAGACACACCTGATCTTAATGAGGCTACATTTCTTTGAGTAGTAGTTAATGATGGTCCTCCTTCTTGTTGAGAACCCCAAGTATACTTGTCTTCTATTATTGAGAATGTTCCATCTTCGTGGAATTCTTTTCGCAGCAATTTTTCTCCAGCCCAGGTGTAAGCCGCAGCAACGGTATCGTTAACTACAGTATTTCTTTTACCATATAAGCCAGTTATATTTATATCTAAACCTTTGGTGAAAAGTCCCTTTTTTATGTACGTTAAGTTGGATAATTTGGCATCTGTTTCACTAAACCTTCCTTTATAAGGGTGAAGTGTCATAAAAGCACCATGTTGAATTTCTTTATAATCTTCAGAACCTGTAAAACCTATTAAAAATTGGTCTGCCCATTTTACGTCTGTAAAACCAACTTGTGCCATTCCTCCTGTAGATTTGTAAGCATCATAAAATCTTTTTGCTACAATTGGGGTCTGACTTCCATCAATTTCGATATGTTTTACTTTATTACCCCAAACTTTATAATCATTATCAGAATAGTTTACAAACGCAGATGCTTTTACAGTAAAGCCAGAATTTTCAAAACGATACAAGCCGTTGAGGTTCGTTTGTGTGGTGTTAAAAGATCCATAAGAAACGGATGCGTTGAAATTGGTTTTTGTCCCTTTATGTAGTACAACATTAATAGCACCTCCTAAAGCGTCATCTGCCAGATGGCCTGGTATTACGCCTTTATAAACTTCAATATTCTTAATCATTGATGGCGGAATACTGTTTAAGCTAAAGGAAGAACCATACATAGTAATAGGTATACCATCAATAAAAATACGTACAGCACTTCCAGAGAGTCCATTTAAACTATATTGTACATTAGAACCTAAACCGCCATTTTGACGAATTTTTACTCCAACTGTGGTGTTTAATAATTCATTTGTTTGAATGTTTCTAAGACTGGCTTCTTTAGTTTCAATAACATTTACTGCAAAACCTTTTTCTTCAATTTTGCGTTTTTCGGTTTTACCTTGAAGGTTTACTTGCTGTAAAGCTTCTAACTTTTCAATTAAAGAGAAGTTTAACGTAAGTTTTTTATTTGTTGCATTTTTATTAAAACTTATTTCTTTGGATTTAGAAGCAAATCCCATATAAGAAGTTTTAACTAAATGTTTCCCTGCAGGTATATTATTAAGAGTATATACCCCGTTTTCATCTGTAATCGTAGCTTGTGAATTATTATCAACAGAAACAGTAACTCCAAATAATGGTTGCTCTAAGCTATCTAAAACCTTTCCTGAAACAGTATTTTGGTTATCTTGCGAATAGGCAGATAGTGCGATTGCAAAGGGTATTAAAAATAATTTTATATTCACTTATTTAGACTTAATAAAAATAATTTATATTTGCAAATGTATCTTGTTTAGACTGGATCTTAATAACGCAAAAGGAAATTATTATAACGTAAAAGGAATAAATGGAAATTCGATTTAAAAGTTCAGAGTGTAATGGAGGAGAATTGGTAAAGAGCTTTAATAAAGACTTTGAAATATCTTTTTTGTCAGAGGAGGAGTATTCAGAATTTAAAGAAGGGGTTGTGGGTATAGTAAGAGAAATACATGTGAATAACATATTTGTACTTTTCCAAGATTATAATAATGAAAATTCAGAAAATTGTACATTACAAGTCGTTCAAAATCATCCTGTTTTTTTGCTTCAGTTTGTGATGGATGGAGAGGTGACTTTTTCTTTAAATGAGAATACATCTAAGGAGTTTAGTACGAGCAAAAACATGTATAACTTATTTTATATTCCAGCTTCAAGATACTTGTACAGGTATCTTAATCCCAAAAAGCAAGTCTTAAATATTTATTTTACTGAGTCTTTTTTAGAGTGTAAAATGGGGGAGTGTTTTATAAATCACTCAAAAAAATATCACCAAGCAAAAAAAGAGAATCAGATTTGCTCGTTTTTTAATAGAGGTTTGGTGTTAAATAGAAAACTAAGAAATATTGTAAATGAATTTCTAAATTGTTCTTTTGACGGATTATCAAAACAATC
This sequence comes from Mariniflexile litorale, assembly GCF_031128465.2. Classification (GTDB taxonomy): domain Bacteria; phylum Bacteroidota; class Bacteroidia; order Flavobacteriales; family Flavobacteriaceae; genus Mariniflexile; species Mariniflexile litorale. The sequence continues at coordinate 2,594,838 of NZ_CP155618.1, forward strand.
TTATTTAGAGTCTAAGTTAACGGAATTGATTTTAATGGCTTTATCTTCAGGTGATTCAGAAACTGTGATTAACGAAATAAGGAAAGAGGATAGAGAGAATTTGATAAGAATAGAAAATTATATTCGAACTCATTTAAAAGAAGAATTAAATATTGAAAAACTGTCTTTATTAGCTGGTTTTAATACATCTAAATTTAAGATTGTTTTTAAGCAAGTTTATGGGATGCCTGTATTTAAATACATAACTTCTTTAAGGATTGAAAAAGCAATCGAGTTGATTTCAAAACACAACTATAATATTTCTCAAGCTTCATACGAAGTAGGCTATAAAAACCCCCAACATTTTACGGTTGCTTTTAAAAAGAAATTAGGGTATTTGCCCAGCCAGTTAATTAACTAATGAATATTTATTTGGGGAGGGTGGGTACTATAGAAGTACTTATAACAAGATGTGTTAAATTTGATTTCAGCCCAGTAGAATCAATGTTTCGTGGTAACGATTCAATAAATTATGGATGATTTTAATGCCATTTGCTTAATGAAGAAAACCGTTGATAAGTTTAATAAATATTCTAAAAAATAAGTACAAGTTATTCTGAAATTTTGGATTTTATGATTGCTTTTTATGCTGAAAATTCTGCAAATGAATGCAGGTTGTATTTTCTGTTGAACTTATTGGTATGGTCAAGTCTTTTTCTCTTGTTACTTTCATTGTAGAAAGTATAATTTCATTATAAGCTATTCAAGTTTTTCTTTAAAAAAGGCAATGGTTCTATCCCAAGCCAAGGTTGCTGCTACTTTATCATAGCGGGGTGTCGTATTATTATGAAATCCGTGGTTAACATTGGGGTAAAAATGTACTGTATATTCTACATGGTTTTCTTTTAAAACAGTTTCGTAAGTGGGCCAGCCTTCGTTAACTCGGGTATCTAATCCAGCATATTGCAAGAGCAAAGGTGTTTTTATTTGAGCCGCTTCTTCAGTTGTTGGTTGTCCACCATAAAAAGGTACTGCCGCTAGTAAATCAGGTAGTTTAACCGCCATCATATTGGAAATCCAGCCACCAAAGCAAAAGCCTACGACACCTATTTTTCCGTTACATTTTTTGTGGTTACTTAAATAGTGAAAAGCTGCTATAAAATCTTCAAGTATCTCGTTACGGTCACGCTTACGCTGCATGTCGCGTCCATCATCATCATTACCAGGGTAGCCGCCTAATGGAGATAAGGCATCGGGTGCTAAAGATATAAAACCATCAAGAGCAGTTCGTCTCCCTACATCTTCAATATAAGGATTCAAACCTCGGTTTTCATGTACTACAATAATGCCAGGTAATTTGCCATATGCATCATCTGGTATAGATAATAAACCTTTTATAGTGCCACCACCTTTAAGTGATTGGTAAGTGATGTATTCAGATTTTAAGCGTTCGTCATCTGGTTTTACCAAAAAATGGTCTATATAATTAGGTGTTATAAAACTCAATAACGCGGATACGGTTAAGCCTCCAATGGCATAAAGCGATAATTTTTCAACAAACTGGCGTCTACCAATTTTATTATGGGCATAATCATCATATAAATCAAAAACCTCTTGATTAATATCTTCTTTTGTGAGCTTTTTCATGAGCTTAAGTATTGGTTTAAAGTATTATAACCCTAATTTATTTAAAAATCTCCAAATACTCTTACTTAATTGTATGTTTTGTTTTGTGGTGAAGTTTCCGTGTTTGCCCTTTTTAATGGTTAAAAATTCAGTTTTAACCCGATAAAATTTTAATTTTTTATAGAGAATTACCGATTGCTGGTAGGGTACTATAGGGTCTGCATTTCCATGTGCTATAAAAATGGGAGGACTGTGTCTCGATATATAATTTATAGGAGAAACAGATTCAACAAAAGCGCTGTCTGTATTATTAAAAGACAGCCAGTTGTTCGCTGATTTCCAATAGGCTAGCGGAGTTAAATCGGTTACGCCATATTTGTCTATAATTGCAGCTACTTTAATGTGTTCTGTATTCGGACAATTGGTATCGAAACTTTTGTTATTTCCTAATAAACCAGCCATTAAAGCCAAATGTCCACCAGCAGAACCACCCATGATTACGATTTTAGACGTATCAATATTTAATACCTTGGCATTTTTGTAAATATAAATTAAAGCACAACGTACATCTTCAATAGCCGCAGGGGCAGGAGCCACATCTACTAACCGGTATGCTATATTTGCAATGGCATATCCGTGCTTAAAAAAGGTGCCCAATCCAGTTTGAGATTCTTTGTTACCAGTTCGCCATCCACCTCCATGTATATTAATAACTACAGGTGTTGGTTTTGTTTCATTTGGTTTTGTATATAAATCCATGTGGCCCACCCAATCGTTCACCTGAGTGTAAACAACATCAATTTGGGCAGTATAATCTTCTGGATAAATAACAGAGGTATATTCCTTTTCTTGAGAAGATACCAAGTGTATATAGCTAAGAAATACGAGGGTAAAAACGATAAAACGCTTCATTGTTTAATAGATGTGGGATTAAAATATGTTATTTAAAAAACGCTCAATATTTTCATGGTTGGAACGTATCAATTCGGCTCGAGCATTTTTAATATCTTGTGGTTTTTTATCTTGCGACAGCTTAAATTTGCCTTCCCAAGAATTTATGGTTATTTCAAACATTTCAATATAATCTAAAGCCCCTAGCATGCGTTGGTTATTGGGGTCTAAAATGTATTTATGCTTTGGTGCTTCCAAAAACTCAGTCATTTTAATAATAGACTCTTTTAAGGCTTCTTTACTTTCTATAGCATTAACCGTGCCTTTTAAATGTACTTTAATGTAATTCCAAGTGGGTAACTGTGTTGTAGTATAAATACTGGGTGATATGTAACATTGTGGTCCCGAAAATAAAATAGTTACAGGATACTCATTTTTTAATAAGGCTGCATGCGGATTTTGCTTATCGATATGCCCAATCAATTTACCAAATTCGTTATAAACTAAAGGTAAATGAGTAATAAAAGGTATGTTGTCTTTAATTGAAATGACGGTGGCTAATGGGTACGTTTTAATCACCTCAATGATATGATTAATGTCATTATCTTGATGTATTTTTGGAGGATAATTCAATAGTATGTGCTATTTTAAATTGACGGTTGTTGATTTATAAAATTACAATATTTATCTTTACGTTATGCAAGAAAAACCAGCTTCATTTTCAATAAAAAATTGGAGTCAAGACGACCAACCGCGGGAGAAATTACTCTATAAAGGTAAGGCAACTTTAAGCGATGCTGAATTAGTTGCTATTTTAATTGGTTCGGGTAACCGAGGTGAAAGTGCTGTAGATTTATGCAAGCGTATTTTAGCTAGTGTAGATAATAATTTAAGCGAACTAGGGAAGCTATCCATTAAACAACTTATGGAATTTAAAGGTATTGGTGAAGCAAAAGCTATTACTATAGCTGCTGCTTTAGAGTTAGGTCGTAGACGACGTGGCGAAGAAGCTTTACAAAAGAAGAAAATAACCTCTAGCAAGTCGGTTTTTGAATTGATGCAACCTATTATTGGAGAACTACAACACGAAGAATTCTGGATTATATATTTAAACAATTCTAATAAAGTTATTCTAAAAAATCAGTTAAGTAAAGGAGGTATTACTGGTACTTTGGTTGATGTGCGTTTGGTGCTAAAACAGGCCTTGGAAGTAGGTGCAACGGGACTTATTTTGGCGCATAACCATCCGTCGGGTACCCTAAAACCCAGTGAAGCAGATAAACAAATTACCAATAAGTTAAAAGTAGCAGCAGAAAGTTTAGATATAAAAGTTTTAGACCATTTAATTGTAACTGAAAAAGCATACTTTAGTTTTGCCGATGAAGGTCTTATATAAAATCAATATTCAATCACCGAATACCAATTTTAAATTTTAAAATTGAAATTAACTTTAGCCAATGCTTTTAGTTTACACACATAATATCACACCACGTTTAAAGTATGTTTTTAAGCATGTTTGTACTCGAATTCTTGGTGTTGAGGTCTCTTTTACAACGAAGGTTGAAACCTTTATTGCCCACGATAGTTTAAAAATATCCTATACAAAACAACAACTGGGAAATGAGTTTTTTATTAAAAGTCATGATCTTTTATTTGAACAAGGTTTGAATGATATTGAAATTCATGTTCAATCTTGGTGGCACACGAAATGCTTTTTTTTTAATGGTGAAAAGAGTGCTATACCTTTCGATATTTTTGCAGCATCATTTTATTTGCTTTCAAGGTATGAAGAGTATTTACCTCACGTAAAAGATAATTACGGACGTTTTTTAGCAACCGAAAGCATTGCTTTTAAACATAGTTTTTTGCATCAACCTGTTGTAGATATCTGGGCTTTTAAATTTAAGGACGCATTGCAACTGCAATTTCCGGAATTTAAGTTCCCTCAAAGAAATTATAGTGTTAAACCCATAATAGACGTGCCAAGTCCTTATCATTTTAAGTTGAAAGGCTTTATGAGAAGTTTTGGGGGCAGCTTAAAAGATTTACTTAAGTTTCAGTTGAAGAGTTTGTACGATAGATTTATGGTTGTTTTTGGCTTAAAACATGACCCGTACGACACTTTTAAGTACATTATCAATAAACAAAAACAAAGCAAATTTAAATTTTTGTTTTTCTTTTTAATTGGTGATTTTTCAACTTACGATAAAGGCATTAACCCTAACAATAAGAAATTTGTGTCGCTCATTAAACATGTTGCCGATTATTGCGAAGTAGGTTTGAAAACATCATTTTTTGCTCTTGATGATTTTTCAATTTTGAAAAAGGAGAAGCTTAAAATGGAAGATATTTTAAATACTTCACTAAAAGCATCTCGACAATCGTTTTCAAAATTAAATCTGCCAGAATCTTATAGAAACCTTATTGAGCTTGAGGTATTGGAAGATTATACCATGGGTTATGTTAATCACATTGGGTTTAGGGCAGGTTCTTGCACGCCGTTTTTGTTTTACGATTTAGATTATGAAATTCAAACACCTTTAAAAATACATTCCTATCATGTTATAGATTATGTGTTGTTGAAAGATCAGTCATTATTGGATAAAAAGAAAACACTAAGTAGCGTTTTAAAAGAAGTTAAGCAGGTAAACGGTGAGTTTATTCCTGTATATCATAATTATACGTTTAGCGAGGTAGAACGCTGGAAAGGATTTAAAGAATTGTTTAATATTATTTTAGAATCAGGAAATGAAGCGTAGTGGTATTACCGATGTGTTTTTCGATTTAGATCATACATTGTGGGATTTTGATAAAAATTCAGAATTAACATTTGATAAAATTTTTAAAATGAATGCGATAGATGTTGATTTATATGAATTCTTATCACACTATCGCGACATCAATTTTCAGTATTGGAAACTTTACAGAGATGCGAAAATTGAGAAGGAAGTGTTACGCTTCGGCCGGTTGAGAGATACATTTGTTGCAGCCAATTTACATGTTGATGATGCTATGATTCGTAAACTATCAACCGATTATATCACCTATCTTACCGATAATAATTATTTGTTTGAGAATACTATCGAGATTCTTGATTATCTAAGTTTAAAGTACAACCTGCATATATTGTCCAACGGATTTGAAGAAGTACAATCTAAAAAACTTCTAAAATCGAACATTCATCATTATTTTAAAACCATTACGAATGGTGAAGATATAGGTGTTAAAAAGCCGCATCCTGAAATTTTTCATTATGCTATTAAAAAAGCCAACACAGAAATTAATAGAAGTATTATGATTGGAGATGGTTATGAGGCCGATATAGAAGGCGCTATAAATGTAGGGATGGATGTTATTTATTTTGATACTAATAATATGAACATAGAAACAAACGTTAAACAAATTAATGGATTGATAGAATTAAAAAAATATTTATAAAAGTGTATCTTTACATACTGTTTAACTATTATATTGAATAAAATGAAGATTAAATATATCGCAATACTTATTACATGTTTACTTTCTGCAAGTTTGTTTTCTCAAACTAATTTAAATAATTATAAGTACGTTATTGTACCAAATAAATATGAATTCTTAAAAGAAGCCGACCAATATCAGTTAAATTCCTTAACAGAATTTTTATTTAATAAATGTGGTTTTGTCGCATTAATGGAAGGATCCAATTATCCTGACGATGTTACTAAAAATAGATGTTTGGCATTGAAATCTAATTTAATTAAGGATTCGGGAATGTTTAAAACTAAATTATCTGTAGAACTTAAAAATTGTAATGACCAAGTAGTATTTACTTCAGAAATGGGTGAAAGTAGAGAGAAAGAATATCAACGAGCGTATACTGGAGCGTTGAGAGAAGCTTTTAAATCTATTGAAGCACTTAATTATAAATATGTACCAAATGCTAATAATAGTGTTATAGCTTCACAAGAGGTAGAGACAAAAAGTGAGGTTTCTAAAGAAATACAACAATTAAGAGAAGAAATTCAGAATCTAAAAAAGGAGAAAGAAGCTGTAGTTGTTGAAAAAGTAGAACCTAAGGTTGAAGCTGTTAAAGAGGTTCCTGTAGAAGAGATGGTGGTTAAAGAAGTTTCAGGTACTAACACATTAATAGCAAAAGAACCTGTAAATGGTTTTTTATATGCACAAGCCATAGACAATGGTTTCCAATTAGTAGACAGTACTCCCAAAGTAGTTTATAAAATTAAAAAAACAAGTATTCCAGATGTGTATATGGTAGAAGGTAAAAATGCTACTTTATATAAAAAGGATGGTAATTGGGTTTTAGAATATTATGAAAATAATGTTTTAAAGCAAGAAGAACTTAATATCAAGTTCTAATACCTTCGTTTGCCTAAGGCCTAATACCCATACTTTTCTTTCCAACGTTGTTTTAAGAATTCTCGATGTGCGTTTTCACGTGCGTTATTTCCAGGTTCGTAAAGTTTGGTGTTTTTTACGGTATCAGGCAAAAACTCCTGGTTTGCAAAGTTGTTTTCATAGTTATGTGCGTATTGGTAATTTTCACCATAACCCAGTTCTTTCATGAGTTTTGTAGGCGCATTTCGAATGTCTATTGGCACCGATAAATCCCCTGTTTCTCTTACCAACTGTTGTGCTTTATTAATAGCCGTATAAGCGGTATTACTTTTAGGTGAACAGGCTAAATAAGTAGCACATTGGCTAAGCAGAATTCTAGATTCTGGGTATCCAATAGTTGTAACCGCTTGAAATGTATTGTTGGCAATAACCAAAGCAGTAGGATTGGCGTTTCCAATATCTTCGCTTGCTGAAATGAGTAACCTTCGGGCTATAAATTTTACGTCTTCACCACCTTCAATCATACGGGCTAACCAATACACAGCGGCGTTAGGGTCGCTACCACGAATGGATTTTATAAATGCCGAAATAATATCGTAATGTTGCTCGCCTGTTTTGTCGTAACGAACCGTGTTGTTCTGAATTTTTTGAAGCACACTCTCGTCTGTAATTTCAATCGTATCGGCATTTTCTGAATTTACGATCAGTTCAAAAATGTTCAATAGTTTTCTGGCATCACCACCAGACAGTCTTAAAAGGGCATTCGTTTCCTGTAAGTTTATTTTCTTTTTAGATAAGGATTCATCATTTTCAATAGCACGTTTTAAAAGTGTTTCTAAATCGTTTTTATCAAAAGCATTTAAAATATAAACTTGGCAACGCGATAAAAGTGCAGGAATCACCTCAAAACTTGGATTTTCGGTAGTAGCTCCAATTAAAGTAATCCAACCTTTTTCAACGGCTTGTAATAATGAATCTTGTTGCGATTTGCTAAATCTATGTATTTCGTCAATAAACAAAATAGGATTTTTAGTAGTAAATAAACCACCGCTTTGCTTTGCCTTATCTATCACGTCTCTAATATCTTTAACGCCAGAATTTATAGCACTTAAGGTGTAAAACGGTCTACCAGATTTGGTAGCAATAATATTTGCCAAGGTTGTTTTCCCTGTTCCAGGAGGTCCCCATAAAATCATCGACGGAATTAATCCCTGCTTTATATGTTGCGTTAATACACCGTTTTTACCAACTAAATGTGTTTGGCTTACATAGTCGTCTAAGGTTTTTGGGCGTAATCGTTCTGCTAAAGGTTCATTCATAATGTAAAATTAAAACAATTCTTTTTCAAAAAGGAATCTCTATGCTATTAAGTTTTTTTTTGGCGTGTCCCCGTAAAAACGGGGTCGGGTTTTACGCTATATCTTTTTTTCGTGCCTCAAAAAGGATGCCGCTTCAACCCCTCACGTGGTGTACTTCTGCCATTTTAGCACAAACTTTAAACTTGGTTAACTATTTGCTATCTTTAATTTCATGAATGACCAAGACCATTTTAAATTTTCAACAGGTGTTATAGCATACCCTATTTTTTTTGTGCTTACTATTTGGTTGGTATTTTGGGTGGAAGTTCGTTTTGGTTTCAACTTTAGTAAGTTAGGTATTTATCCACAAACCCTAAAAGGATTACGTGGTGTTTTATTGAGTCCTTTTATTCATGGGAGTGTACAGCATTTATATCATAACACCATTCCGTTGTTTGTATTGTCAATGGCTTTATTTTATTTTTATAGGCGAATAGCTTGGAAAGTTTTATTTTTCGGAATTTTAATTTCAGGTTTTTTAACTTGGTACATTGGCAGACCTTCCTACCACATAGGAGCCAGTGGATTAATATACGTTTTGGTAAGCTTTATATTTTTTAAAGGTGTTTTCGCAAAACATTATCGACTTATTGCCTTATCATTATTAGTAATTTTCATGTATGGAAGTATGATTTGGTATGTATTACCATTGGAAGAAGGCATTTCGTGGGAAGGTCACTTATCCGGGTTAGTTACAGGGTTACTGTTTGCATTAACTTTTAGAAAAGTTATAGAAAAACCTGAAAGATATGTTTGGGAGCAAACCGATTATAACGAAGCGGAAGATCCGTTTTTAAAACATTTTGATGAAAATGGTAATTTTATTGAAAACCTAAATCAAGAAGTAGAGGAGGAGCAACCAATTGTTAATTATACTTTCAAAGAAAACAAGAAATAGTTAAAAAATTTAAGAAAGTCTTTGTCTTACCACTTCATATAAAAAAGCACCGCAAGCTACCGATACATTTAAAGATTCAATTTCACCGAGTATAGGTAGTTTAGCTTTTGCATCAACTACTTTTAAAATGGACGGGTTAATACCTCTATCTTCCGATCCCATGATAATAGCACATGGTTCGGTAAAAGAAACATCATATAGCGTATCATCTGTTTTCTCGGTAGCAGCAATAACTTTGATGCCCGATGATTGCATATAGAAAACAGCATCTTTAATATGGTCAACCTTACAAATAGGTATTTTAAAAACAGCACCTGCACTTGTTTTAATAGTGTCTCCATTTACAGGAGCACCACCTTTTTTTTGGATGACTATACCATTTACACCAGTACATTCTGCAGTACGGATAATAGCACCAAAATTTCGAACATCACTTAGCTGATCTAGCAATAAAAACAAAGGGGTTTTCCCAGACTCCATCACACTCATAACAAGTGTTTCTAAATCATGAAATTCTATAGGAGAAATTTGAGCAACAACACCTTGATGGTTTTTGTTAGTAAGCCTGTTTAATTTTTCAACAGGAACATAGGATATGTTTATAGAGTTTCTGTTAATTAGCGATTCTAATTCGCTAAAAAGCTCACCTTTTAACCCTTTTTGAAGAAATACTTTATCAATAGTTTCACCTGCATTTATAGCTTCAATAGCGGCTCGTATTCCAAAAATTTGTGTCTGGTTTTCCATGGGGTAAAGGTATAAAAAAAGACTGCCAATTTTAATATTGACAGTCTTGATTATTTTAATTTATAAAAAGTATATTTATTTTTGATCCCACCAAACTTTGTCTGTTTCATGATCGATGTCTGGTACATTATCTGTATTATTTAATAATGGATCAGTCGAATATGGAAACCTTTCTGGAATTTGATCGGCAAACGTAACAAGAGGTAAAGGAATTACAGGATATCCTGTACGTCTATAGTCGTTGTAAGTTTCTATTTGTAAAAAATTAGCGATATACTTTTGTTCGATAATCATTTTTTGTGCATCTTCTAAATTTACGGGTAGTACTAGGGTGTTAGTAAAATCTGTAATTTCAGTTGGAGTTAAAATAATAGCCCCATTTGCAACAACTTTTTCTAAATTTGCTTTAACTGCATTTCTTAAGAACGTTTGAGCAGTTGGAAAGGCACTTTTAAATGCATGAGCTTCAGCAGCTATAAATAACAACTCACTATATGTCATCATATCAACTTTACTCGTATTTTTTATAAAATAACCAGCACCACTTAAAGTTCCTTCGGCTTTTACATTAGAAACTGAAGATTTAGAATTAACTTGTATTGTTACTCCATTTTCGGCACCCACTATTAAATCATCTTCTTGTGTAAGCGCATAAGCATCTAATCGTGGATCTGAATTGGAGTTAAGTAAATCTACCATAAACTTATTTATGTATACAATCTGCCATTTATCTTCCCATTGAGCCCATGGGTTATTAGCATCTTCTTTATCTTCAAATGCAAATCCAGCATCATCACTATTAGAAGCAAAACCATCAGATAGGTATGATAAAGCCAAATCCGCTTGTCCATTCCCTTTAGCATAAATAAGACGCAAAGCATATCTAGCTCTTAGACTATTAGCTAGCTTTTTCCATTTTGTTAAACTTCCATTATATAGCAAATCCTTCTTAACAATAAGTCCTGAATTTATAGCATTTGTTAAATGTGTATTGGCCTCGTTTAGAAGCTGATCAATAGCAGTATATAATGCTTCCTGATTATCAAATTTAGGTTTTAAAATTGCTGGATTAAAAGCTTCAGACCATGGAGCTTCATCCCAAAAATCAGCTAGAATAGCAACAGTATAAGCTTGAACGACTTTGCCAATTCCAATATATTGTTCATTCTCATTTGCTTCAGCTTTGCTAACCATGTTTGCAGCATCTTTTAAAACGCCCGTATAAATGGTATATTGCCATGTATTATTTGTATCGGAATCATCAATATATAAAGTTGAAATGTCTCTTGTTATTCCAGAACTTGCAATTTGTTGCGTCCAAAGACTTGCTGCTCTTGCAGGGTATCCACCTGCTAATTCGTAAGAAAGTTGAGCCAAAATACCAGGTAAAATAACATCTTCGGTAATTTGAGAATCAGAAGGAGAATCTGGATCTGTATTTACATCTAAATAATCAGAGCAGCTATTTGTAGTAATGCTTAACAAAAGTATAATACTTAAGTTAAATATTTTTTTATTTATATTTTTCATGACTGTAATTTGTTAAAATGTTAAGTTAAGTGTTAAACTATAACTTTTGTTTGATGGAATCTGAAAATTAGTAATTCCTTGACCATTTCCGCTTCCATATAAACTTAATTCAGGATCAGATCCAGTAAATGAGTCGTGAGATTTAATCCATAAATTTCTACCTGACGCACTAATTGATACAGCTTTAAAACCTGTTTTTGAAATAAATGCTGTTGGAACAGTGTAAGAAAAAGTCACGTTTCTTAATTTAATATAGTCAGTTTTCTGTACAAATTCTTCATCGCCAGCATAACCAGACCAGTAAGTAAAATCTTTTTTAACTGGGATGGTATTTACCGCTCCAGTAGATTCTATCACCCCATTTATTATAACATCTTTCTCTCTATCGGCGGTTAAAATTGATGTACCGTAGTAAGTTTTATAATATTCGTCAAGGTTATACATTTTACCTCCAACACGCATATCCATAACTGCTGATAATTTAAAAGCCTTGTATTCAAAACTTGTAGATAAACCTCCAGTCCAGTCTGGTGTAACAGTTCCTGCGTTTCCTATATTGTCGACTTGTACATAACCATCATCATCTAACAACAATTGGCCATCGTCATTTCTCTTGTATAAAGTAGTCCAAATTACGCCATAAGATTCTCCTTTTCTTATAAAGATACCAGGATTAGTAAAACCTGCAAGTCTTACAGATTCAACACCATCTGCTAATTCTAAAACTTCACTCTCATTTTTAGAATAATTTAAATTCAAATCCCATTTAAAATCTTCAGTTTGAATAGGTGTTAAGTTTAAACTTAATTCAACTCCTTTGTTTTGTATTGCGCCGGCATTTTTATAGATAGAATTAAATCCAGTTGATGATGCTAAAGGAACCTCAAAGATTTGATCTTCACTTCTTCTGTCGTAATAACCAGCTTCAATACCTACTCTATTTTTAAATAGTTGTAAATCAAGACTTATTTCATATTCATTTGTAAATTCTGGTGTTAATTCAGGGTTTCCTTTAATAGCACTTTGAACATAACTTCCAACTCCTTGAAATGGGAAATTAATATTTCCTCTCTGTCCATCACCAGGATTAGCTTTAATATAGCTCGTTTGGGTTGCATATTCAGGAGCATCGTTTCCTACTCTAGAGTAAGAACCTCTAAGCATAGCACGATTTAAAACACCTTGAACTTGAAATACTTTTGCTAAATCAAGACCTAAACTCCCTGAGTAATAGAAAAATGAATTTTTATTTGAAGGTAATGAAGATGACCAGTCATTTCTACCAGTTAAAGTCAAGAATAACAAATTATCATAGCCTAAATTAGCTTGTGCATAGAAAGAATAACTTCTTTTTTCTAAAGTAAGTTCATCAGTTTGTAAAGACGTAGCATTAGACAAATCATAAAAACTAGGGATGATAAATGAAGTTCCTTCAGAATATAATGTAGAATTTTTTCTGTCGAAGAGATTGTAACCCACTAAATAGTCAGCAGTTATTTTCTCACTGAAATCTTTATCTATTGTTAATATAACGTCAGTATTGAAATCACGACTTTTTCTATTTGTCTCAAGTATTCTTCCACTACTGTAAGTGCCAAAAAGACCAGCGTTTTCATAAGATTTTGAATCATATAAATCAAAATCTAAACTTGAAATAGCCTTCAATTGTATCCAATCCTTAATTTTATAAGATAAGGCTAAAGAGGGTTGAAATCTATTTCCTGTGGTTAGAAAACCTGCATTTTTTAACAAATAGTATGAGTTATTTCTACTTGTTGTATGTGCTCTTTGGGCACCGTCCTCATCGGTTGCAGGAAGTGAATTGTAAGATATAGGTGTTGATGAAAGATTGTTCATTATAGATGTTCTTCCATTTCCTTCAAAAGGTCTGTCGTTTTCAGTATTAGTATAGCTAATTTTGCTATCTATACTAATTTTATTTGTAATTTGATGAGAAGAATTCAGAAGGAATGAATACCTGTCAAAAGAATTTGTGGGAACCGTACCTTTTTGATTATAAATTCCAACAGAGGCATAATAAGATGATTTATCACTACCACCTTGTACACTTAAAGAATTATCAAATGTAGTACCTGTATTAAAAAATTCATATGGATTATAAGTTTGTATGCCATTTTCAGAGGCTTTAGGACCCCAACTTAAAGATGTTTGATTACCAGGTTCTCCCGTATAAAATACACCGCCAATTCCTTGAGCATATTCCTTTTGATATTCAGGTTCTATGATAGTACTTAGTGTTGTAGTTGTTTTGAAATTAACTGTTGGAGTAGTGTTATTACGACCTTTATGAGTCTCAATAACAATAACACCATTTGCAGCACGAGAACCATAAAGAGCAGATGCTGCAGCACCTTTAAGTATAGATATATTCTTGATTTGATCAGGAGCAATATTGATTGTGCCTCCAGGAGCACTACCATAGAATAATGCTTGGTCACTATCTCTCGCGTCAAATAAACTTTCACTATTCGAAACAGGTACACCGTCAATAACATATAATGGTGAATTGTCGAAATTTAAAGAAGATACGCCTCTAATTAAAATTCTAGAAGAACCACCTGCTAAAGCAGAAGAACTATTAATTTGTATTCCTGTAGTTTTTCCAGCTAAAGCGTTGACAAAATCTGCTTCGTTAGATTTTATAACTTCTTCGGTGTCAACTTTTGAAACAGAATAAGCAAGTTTACTTGGGTCTTTACTAATACCCAAGGCAGTAATAACCACTTCTTCCAAGACAGCGGCATCTTCGCTCAACTGTACATTGATTGAGTTTGATGCATCTACTTTTATCTCTTTAGTTGTATACCCAACAAAACTAAATACTAGAGTAGACTCTTGATTCGCTCTTATTAAATATTTTCCATCGAAATCGGTAGAAGTACCTGTAGAGGTGCCTTTTACTAAGACTGTGGCTCCAGGAAGCGGTAATCCAGAATCATCTGATACAGTACCTGAAATAGTCTTTTCTTGTGCAAACGTTAGTTGCACGACAAACGCTAGTAATAGCGTTAGAATTCCACTAAACTTTGTTTTCATTTTATAATTATTTGAATTAGTCAATGGCAAAAATCACAATAAAAAGTTAATAAAACAATAAATAATGGTTAAAATGTGCTTTTTTGTTTTTTTTTAGCTAAATATAAATTTTCAGACCAATAATTGTAGTTATAGCGATATTTTTATTGTAATTTTTAATATCCTGCAGTGTCCTTAAGTATAAGGATGATCTTGATAATAAGACTTTAACAGGTTTAATGGTCATTTCTGGTAATAACAAATAAAATAAATTAAGGGGTATGTTAAAACTGTTCTATGAGTGGTCTTTCTTGGTTTTGGAATAGTAATTATTGAATTTCAGTCAGGTTATAGTGTTGTGATTATTAAAATATATCCAAAAAAAAGAGGCTGTCTTTGTAGCCAGCCTCTTTAAGAAATAATTTAAGGTATTTGATATTATTTAACTTGAGCTTCGCCAAATTCAATAGATATCTCTGTTAAGGTGGTTCCGCCATTAGTGGTAAGGACATCACCGATTTTAATCATACCGTACTCTATAACATCTACATCTCTGGTTATTTTATAAATATATAAATCACCCTTTGCGGTAGCGCTAACTTCTGTAACTTTAGTTCCTGCATCGTATAATCTTTTTGCTACTAGTAAATCTTTTTCAGAATAAAGTTTATCTACAGTATTATAGTAATCGCTTTCACCAGATAAATCTCCCACTTTTACAAAATCAATAGCAGTTGCACCTTCTTTTTCAAATCCAGTTGGACTTTTAAATTTAATTTCAGCAGCATCCGTATTCAAGTCTGTATAAAAAGTAGCAGTATCTAAATTCAGTTTGTTTTTAGTAAGGTCTGAGCTTAATACTACTTTATTGCTAGTTTCAAAAGTTTGGCTTATTATAGGCATGTATGTTTCAAGTGAATCTGTTAAAGTTCCACTTATAGCTATAAATCTATAGTAAAGGGTGTCTTTAACTTTTAAGTTATATCCATAAGAAGCATTTGTGAAATTAGTAAAGATAATCTCGTCACCATCTACATTTAAAGCCGATCCAAGTGGGGTGGTAGGAGCATATATACCTTCTTTACCCTTTTTCCATTCTAAAGAGATGTTATCTATTATTGCAGATTTTGTAGATGCTCCAAATATTAAAGTATCTGCTACTGCCGTATTGTAGATAATGGCATCTAAACCTTTTTCTAAAGAAAGTGCTTTAATTATTTTTACGTTAAAGTCTTTTGAATAAGGTTTACCATTAGAAAGCGTTGCAACAACATTAAAATCTATTCCGTCTTCTTCATTACCAATTAAAGTGCCTAAAAGTGAAGAGTTGAAGGTCGCTATGTCTCCAGTAATGATAGCGTCAACAGTTGTTGCTCCTTGTGTTACCGTCATACCTGTTACAGTAACATCGTCTGCTGTAATGATTGATAATTCCATAGTATGGTTTTCATCTAGATTACTTAAGCTAGACGTGTTCAATACTATATTTGCACCTAAATTTGCGTAGTCAATTTCTCCCTCATCATTGGTGCAAGAAAGAATTACAGATAGGGATAATATAAAAAATATTTTGAGTTTTTTCATAATTTGTATTTTTGTGCCTGTTCTTAATTAAAGTTTATCAAAAAATAGTTTTGTTTCTAATTCGTCTCCGCCTATACTTGCGCTTGCAGCAGCTAAATTAGTTCCATTTAATGAAAGTTCAACCGTTGGATATGTAAATCTGTAAGGAGGCTGGTTGTTAGTTGTTTCTGCATCAGCTGGAGCTATTAATATTGGGAAGTCTAAACGTCTCCATTCAGTCCAAGATTCAAAACCTCTATTATATAGCGCTAACCATTTTTGAGTACCTATTTTTTGTTTATAATTACCAGCTGCACTGCTATAACCTACGCTTCCTTGGCCTAGATAAGTACTAGCTTCAGCATCCGTTCCTCCCCAATATTTAATAGAAGCTGTAACAGCATTATTGTAATGTGTTCCTGCAGTTCCTGTAATAAAATTTCTTTCAACAGCTTCTGCTAATAAAAATTCAACTTCAAAATAAGTCATTAATGGAGCTTCTAATGTTGGGTCTTTTCCAATTTTATCAGACACGTGTGAGTATTGACTAAAAGAGTTTAGTTCTCCATAAACACCACCTTTGTAAACACCGTTATAGAGTGTGAAATAATCATCTCTACGCGGATCGTTTAATGTTGTCATCATATCTACAATAGTATTTGTAGGAACATAATCATCACGACCCGATAATACTAATGCGGCATAAATAGGATTTGTATATGGTGCAGCAGATTCAAAAGCTATTTTCATATCATCATCAGCAGAAGTGAAAACACCTGCAGTTACGGCCTCACTAACAACTGTTTTTGCTTTAACAGCATCAGAATCGGCTATTAACATGCCCATTTGAAGTTTTAAAGAGTTCGCGAATTTTAACCATTTTTCAATATCTCCATTATAAACAATATCTTCTGATGTTGAAAAACCAACTTCATCAGTTATAAATTTAGAGATTACATTTTCATCTAATCTATCTAGTAAATCATTAAAAACCGTTTCTTGTTTATCAAAAACTGGATTTAAAATATCGATGTCTAATGCTTCTGTGTATGGAATATCTCCAAATGACGTTACTAAAACATAGTACGTATAAATCTCATAAAGTTCTATAGTAGCTATTTTATTTGTTTGCACATCTGGAAGACCTGAAACTAAGCTTTTAGATTCTTTAAAGTTTTTTAGAACATCGCGGTATAAAGTTTCCCAATGAAATTCATCAATATTCCTTGTTTTTAAATCATAATTTGCCTCATCGGTATATGTGGTTTCTGTCCAGTTTTGAACAATGAGACGAAAAATATTCTCATTTACACTGGTTTCTGTCATTTGATTAAACAACTTATACTGGGCGCTTGTAAAAAGAGATGCATCCGTTGTTACTGCGAAATCTTTTTTGTTTACGTTAAGCTCTTCTAAATCTTTAGTACAAGAAAGTGAGACTAAAGCCAAAAGTGCTATTATTATATTTTTTTTCATTTTTCTATGTATTAAAATTGAAATTTAACATTAAGTGCGTAATTCTTCGTAGTAGGTAGTGAACCAGAGGAAAGACCTTGGATGTTACCAGCACCAAATCCTGTTTCAGGATCTGCATCAGGTATGTTTTTGTGGATAATCCATAAGTTGGAACCTACAAGTGTTATAGATAGATTATCTAATGATAATTTAGATGTAATATCTTTTGGGAAATTATAAGATAAACTAGCTTCACGTAATTTAACAAAAGAAGCATCATAAACAAACTCACTTAAAGGAAGTGTTTGATAACCTGTGCTACCAAAACCACTAGCGTCTAACCTGGTTGTATTTGGAGTTCCATCTGCTAAAACACCTTCATAAATAAATCCACCACCATTAGCTAATGTATTTCTTACAGGATTTCCTAAGTCGTTAATAAAATCTGAACTAGCTAAAACTCCTGTAGCTTGCCCGTAACGTTGATCTAAAGAAAACATATCTCCACCATGTCTAACGTCTATAAAGAAACTAAATGTTAAGTTTTTATAAGAAAGTGTATTTCTTATACCTCCTAACCAATCAGGATTACCATTACCTATAATTTGATCTGAAGCAGTAGCTACTGGCACACCATCTTCATCTATTATTTTTTGACCGTTTTCATTATATGTATAATCGCTTCCTTTTAAAGCTCCGTAAGATTCACCTATTCTTGCAACAACTTGAGCGCTAAAAGAACCTAGTAATAATTCGTCTAATCCTTCAGCTAAAGACACAACAGTGTTTTCATTTTTAGACCAGTTTACGTTAACTTTCCATTTAAAATTGTCAGTAATATCAAATTCAGTGAAAGCAGATAGTTCAATACCTTTATTTTCTAATTCCCCTGCATTTATAATCTTACTTAAGTATCCAGTAGTTTCACTTACAGAAACAGGTACAATTTGATCTGTTGTATTTGTTTTATAATAAGCAATATCGAAACCAAGATTAGCTTTTTCTAAAAACTTCATTTCTAAACCAATTTCGTAAGATCTTGAAATCTCTGGTTTTAAATCTGGGTTTTTCTTAGAGTTACTTACGGCAGCAGCAGCATTTCCTTGGAAAGATGTTAAACTTGTGTAAGTATCATTAATTTGATCGAAATCTGTTGCGTTTCCAATTTGTGCCCAATTAGCTCTTAACTTACCGAACTTGATAGCAGGAACATCTAGGTTTTGAGAAAATATGTAAGATCCTGAAACTGCTGGGTAGTAGTATGAGTTATTTGCAGCAGGTAGAGTGGATGTTTTGTCTCTACGTAAAGTACCTTCTATAAATAAGAAGTTTTTATACCCAAGGGTTGCTCCAGCATAAAAACTTTGCACCTCTATAGTTTCATCTCTCTCTTTAGGGTTAGGTAATGCATCGGTTGAATTTTGAAGAGAATATACTCCTGGTACTTTAAGGCCACCGTTTGTTGCAGCAGTTACCATGTTTAAAGTATTACTTCTAAGATTTCCACCTAAGAATGCACTAAAATCTAAATCATCGGTAATGTCTTTAGAATAGTTCAATATTGCATCTAAATTTGTTTCTCTAGAATTAATATTTCTTCTTAAGTATCCAGAAGTTTGGTCGTTTCTGTTATAACTACCGTCGCTTCCTTCATTTATACCAAAGGCAGTTGGTACAGATCCCACAGCTCTTCGTTCTTCTTGTATTTCACTATATTGATCTACAGAGGCTTTCCCTGTTATGCTCAGGTTTTCTACAATATCATATTTTAATTGCGCATATCCTGTAAACCTGTTTCTACCGTCATTTTGATAATTTTCGTAACGTGTCCAATATGGATTATCCCAATATATAGGCGTTAAGTCTGTTGGAGACTTTGGGTTCCATGTGATATTTTCACGGGTTAAAAAATATGCATCTTTTTGTTTTTGATAATCGACATTGTTTTGTCCCCATTGGCGCATAAAACCTACAATATTATCGCTGTATCCAGTCGAGTTTCTACCTACGGTTGCCGTGTTTATATAAGTGGCATAACCCGTTGCTTCTAATTTATCTGTTAACTGGGCTGTTGTAGATAAAGAGAATGTGTTCTTGTTTTGTGAGCTGTTAGGTAGTAAGCCAGTAGCATCGTAGTTAGAGTATGACAATCTAAAAGACCCCCCGTCAAATCTTTTTGAAACAGAAACAGAGTTTGTGTAAGACGTTGGAGTTTCAAAGAAGGTTATAGGTCCGTTTTTAGTCGCTTCCCAAGGGCTAGCAACACCATAGGTATCTGTTAATTGTGGGTATAGTGCATCCCATTGGATTAAATTTAAATTAGAATCAAATTTAGGCCCGTAAGAAGCATCATCGTTTACGTTTGCGTAGTTGTCAATAATGCCGTCTCCATTAAAATCTGATGGTGTGAAATTAAAATCGTTTCCGCCATAACCAGCGCCGTATCCTGTTTGGAATTCAGGAAAAGTACTTCTATCTATGCTTCCGGTGCTAACATTTGAAGATATAGTTACTGAGTAGTCTTTGGAACTAGACCCTTTACCTTTTTTAGTATTAATTACAATAACACCATTCGAAGCTCTAGAACCATATAAAGCTGTTGCAGCAGATCCTTTTAAAACATTCATCGATTCAATATCATCTGGGTTTAAATCCGAAACAGGATTTCCATAATCGTAACCGGTAGCTCCTTGAGCTTGAGTACCAGTATTTGTGTTTGTATTGGAAATTGGCACACCGTCAATAACAAATAGCGCTTGGTTAGATCCTGTTAAAGAGGTTTGTCCTCTAATAACCACATTGGTAGATCCCCCAAGATTATTTGTTCTCTGAATTGAGAGTCCAGCAACTTTACCAGAAAGTTGATTAAGTACATTAGATTCTTTAACAGTAGAAATCTCTTCATTTCCAACTTCTTGTGTTGCGTATCCTAAAGATTTTTTACTTCTTTTAATACCCAACGCTGTTACAACAACTTCATCTAAAGTTGCAGCATCCTCTGCTAATGTAACATTAATTACTGTTTTTGTTCCAATAGTTGTTTCTTTAGTAGTATACCCAATAAAACTAATTACAAGAGTAGCCCCTTGGTTAGTTGTTATTGAATAGTTACCATCGAAATCTGTTGAAGTTCCAGAAGATGTACCTTTCACTACGACTGTAGCTCCAGGGAGCGGTAAGCCAGAAGCGTCTGATACTGTCCCTGAAATTGTCTTTTCTTGTGCAAATGTTAGTTGCACAACAAACGCTAATAAAAGCGTTAGCATTCCACTAAACTTTGTTTTCATTTTATAATTATTTGAATTAGTCAACGTCAAAAATCCTAATAAAAAGTTAAGAAAACAATAAATAATGGTTAAAATGTATGATTTAGAGTAAAAATTTGAGAAAATGATAATTTTAGGTTAGAAATTAGCACTCAAACTTAGGTGAATCTTAGAATTTGAAAGTTTAAATGGCGTATTCTCAGTTTTACCATTGGCGTAGTTAAATTTAAGAAGACCTGTCTTGGTTAATATCCCAAAACCGAAACCAATGCCTAAGAGTTTTTCATTAATATTTAAAATTTTATTTTCAAAATATGCCCAATCAGTGATGGTATGTATGTAGATAGAATTGTTTAGGAGGAATCTATATTCTGAATTTAATAACCCATATGAAGTAGCGAAAATACTGTTTTC
The DNA here is from genome assembly GCF_031128465.2 of Mariniflexile litorale. Lineage (GTDB taxonomy): Bacteria > Bacteroidota > Bacteroidia > Flavobacteriales > Flavobacteriaceae > Mariniflexile > Mariniflexile litorale. Next base: position 2,615,936 of record NZ_CP155618.1, read on the forward strand.
TTCAAAACCTCTTATGGAATTGATACCCCCAAATAGGATAAGTTCATTTTCAAAATAAGTTTTTGAGTTAAGGGCAGCACCATTTATTCTAAAATAAAGACTGTTTTTAATGTCTAATTTCAAAATTTTAAATGCATCTATATTTAATAGCGATTGTTTCTCTTGTTGGCTTGATTCGGTTCTTCTGCCAAAATTACTTTCGAGATAAAACAGTGAGTTTACAGGGAAAAGTGAATTTAAATTTTGATTTTTTAAATATTGATAAGCAAATGTGAAATAGGATGTTTTGTAGTCATATATATTTGATGATGTGGATATATTTAATAAGTTGCTGGATTGTGTTGATGAAATTCCTGAATAAATTTTATGTTTAGTGTTTATTTGATAATGTATTTTAAAGCCTTGATTTACCGTAGTAAACGATGAATCTCTTTTGAAAATACGCAATGCAAAATCTAATCCAATAGGAGATTTGAACAAATATGGCAGAGATAAATTAGTTTCGAACGTTTTTTGGTCGCTTTCATCACTTTTGTAAAGTAGTTTAAACGATTCGCCGTAATTTAAATTATTAGTAAGGTTTAAATTTAGATAACCATCAAACTGTAGTTTGTTGGTGTCTTCATTAGTGCCAAAACCTAAAAATCCGTCAAACGAATTGCTTTTTGTTTTTTGAAGGTATAAATATAAAGTTGTAGAGTCTTTTGAAAACAAAACTTCAGGTGATTTTATTTCACTTGCGAATTTTAAATTATTTAATTGCTCCGTTTTCGTTTTTATAACATTTAAATTAAATGTTTGATTGGGTTTTATTTTAAGGTAGTGTATTAAATACGAACTCGGAAACTTGTTATAACCTTTTATTATAATATCGTTTATTACTCGTTTTTGGTTTGTTGTTTCTAAAATTAAGTTCGCTTTTAAATTAGATTTATTATCAATTTCAATATTAAACAAATGCAATTTTGAAAATGGAAATCCTTTTTCAGATATCTTGGAGTTTATATAATGTAAGGTTTTTTCAAGTTCAATAAAAGGTATGGTGAAATAAGTGTCAAATACGTTTTTTGATATGACATTTAATAGTTTCGGGTTGAAAAGTGATTTATCATAATATATAAATATACTAGTGTATTTTTTTTTCAGATGAATTTCAGTTAAAAAAACAGAATCATTAACGCGATGAATATTTTTCAATTCATTTTCAATATAACCAATTTTATATAAAATTTTTTGAAGTGAATCTATTTCCCTTTTAATAGATAAATAGTTTTCATGGTTTTTAACATAATTTAAAGAATCAATAGAGGTTGTTTCAGCCAGGGTATGCCCTACGATTTTAAGCTGCAAGTTTTGGCAAAACATTACAGAAGAAAACAATATAAATATGATAAGGTATAAAAAAGGTGTTTTTTGCACGGTTTTGATGGCTGTTTGGATATGTAAATCTAACGGAAAATTGATACTATTAATATAATGAATAAAAAAATATTACAAATGATGTGAAAATTAATGAATTAGGGTTTGAATTTTACATTTTAATTTCTACCTTTGCAGCCCTCTTAAAAGAGGACTTTAAAATTTATATAGAATATATATGCCAACAATTTCACAATTAGTACGAATAGGAAGAACCAAAATAATCAAGAAGAGTAAATCGGTTGCTTTAGATTCGTGTCCACAACGTCGTGGGGTTTGTACGCGTGTTTACACTACTACACCAAAAAAACCTAACTCAGCAATGCGTAAAGTTGCTCGTGTTAGATTAACAAATGGTAATGAAGTAAATGCATACATCCCAGGTGAGGGTCACAATCTACAAGAGCACTCGATAGTATTGGTTAGAGGTGGAAGAGTAAAAGATTTACCAGGAGTTAGATATCACATCGTTCGTGGTGCCTTAGACACAGCAGGTGTTGCAGGTAGAACACAACGTAGATCTAAGTATGGTGCGAAGCGTCCTAAACCAGGACAAGCGGCAGCAGCTCCAGCAAAAGGTAAGAAAAAGTAATTAAAACTTTTATTAAGAAGAAGACATGAGAAAAAGAGCAGCAAAAAAGAGACCGCTTTTACCAGATCCACGCTTTAACGACCAGTTAGTAACTCGTTTCGTTAATATGATGATGTGGGATGGAAAGAAGTCTGTGGCTTTTAAAGTATTTTATGATGCGATTGACATTGTAGAATCAAAAAAAACAACAGAAGAAAAGACAGCTTTAGAAACTTGGAAAGATGCTTTGTCTAATGTGATGCCTCACGTAGAAGTACGTAGTCGTCGTGTTGGTGGTGCAACATTTCAAATTCCAATGCAAATTCGTCCAGACCGTAAAGTTTCTACAGCAATGAAATGGCTAATTAGCTATTCTCGTAAAAGAAATGAAAAATCTATGGCTCAACGTTTAGCTTCAGAAATTTTAGCAGCAGCTAAAGAAGAAGGAGCAGCGGTTAAGAAAAGAGTTGATACTCACAAAATGGCAGAAGCTAATAAAGCATTCTCTCACTTTAGATTTTAATACGACATGGCAAGAGATTTAAGATTAACAAGAAATATAGGTATTGCTGCACATATTGATGCAGGAAAAACCACAACAACAGAGCGTATTCTTTATTATACAGGTGTTTCTCATAAAATAGGTGAAGTACATGATGGTGCTGCAACTATGGACTGGATGGAGCAAGAGCAAGAGCGTGGTATTACTATCACTTCTGCAGCTACAACCTGTGAATGGGTGTTTCCAAAAGAAAATGGAGAGCCTACTGAAGAAGCTCAAGGTTATCATTTTAATATTATTGACACTCCAGGTCACGTTGATTTTACGGTTGAAGTAAATCGTTCATTACGTGTATTAGATGGTTTAGTATTCTTATTTAGTGCAGTTGATGGTGTTGAGCCACAATCTGAAACTAACTGGAGATTAGCTGATAACTATAAAGTGCCACGTATTGGTTTCGTAAATAAAATGGACCGTCAAGGTGCTAATTTTATGGACGTGTGTCAACAAGTAAAAGATATGTTGAAATCTAACGCAGTGCCAATCGTTTTAAACATTGGTGATGAGATAGATTTTAAAGGTATTGTTGATTTAGTAAAAAATAGAGCAATCGTTTGGCATGATGATACACAAGGGGCAACTTTTGATGTTATCGAAATACCAGAAGAATTAAAAGCTGAAGCAAAAATGCTTCGCGGTAAACTTATTGAAGAAGTTGCTGCGTATGATGAAAACTTGCTTGAGAAATATATGGAAGATGAAGATTCTATTACTGAAGACGAAGTGCATGCTGCACTTAGAGCTGCTGTAATGGATATGTCAATCATTCCAATGATTTGTGGATCATCATTCAAAAATAAAGGGGTACAATTCTTATTAGATGCTGTATGTCGTTATTTACCTTCTCCAATGGATAAAGAAGGAATTATTGGAACACACCCTGATACTGGAGCTGAAATATTGCGTAAACCATCTGTTTTAGAACCGTTTGCAGCATTAGCATTTAAAATTGCAACCGATCCTTATGTGGGACGTTTAGCTTTCTTCCGTGCTTATTCAGGTCGTTTAGATGCCGGTTCTTATGTTTTGAACAACCGTTCAGGAAATAAAGAACGTATTTCTAGAATCTATCAAATGCATGCTAATAAACAAAACGCTATCGATTATATTGAAGCAGGAGATATTGGTGCAGCAGTAGGTTTTAAGAGTATAAAAACTGGAGATACTTTATCAGATGAAAAACATCCAATAATTTTAGAAAGTATGAACTTCCCTGATCCCGTTATCGGTATCGCGGTAGAGCCTAAAACTAAAGCGGATGTTGATAAATTAGGAATGTCTTTAGCTAAATTAGCTGAGGAAGATCCAACATTTACTGTTAGAACAGATGAAGCTTCAGGACAAACTATTATTTCTGGAATGGGTGAGCTTCACTTAGATATTATTGTAGATCGTTTACGTCGTGAATTTAAAGTAGAAGTAAATCAAGGTGCACCACAAGTAGAATATAAAGAATCTATTACGCGTAAAGCTGAACATAGAGAAGTTTATAAAAAACAATCTGGTGGTCGTGGTAAATTTGCTGATATTGTATTCACACTTGAGCCAGCTGAAGAAGGTAAAATAGGATTAGAATTTATATCAGCTATTAAAGGTGGTAACGTTCCTAAAGAATTTATCCCTTCAATTGAAAAAGGATTTAAAATGGCTATGGTTAATGGACCATTAGCAGGATACGAAGTTGATGCTATGAAAGTAACATTAACTGATGGTTCTTACCATGATGTGGATTCTGATGCATTATCATTTGAATTAGCTGCAAAATTAGGTTTTAAAGCTGCTGCTAAGGCTGCTAAAGCTGTAATAATGGAGCCAATTATGAAACTTGAGGTACTTACACCTGAAGAAAATATGGGTGATATTGTTGGTGATTTAAACAGAAGAAGAGGACAAATGAGTGATATGGGTGACCGTGCAGGAGCAAAAACTGTAAAAGCAACGGTGCCATTATCTGAAATGTTTGGTTATGTAACTACATTAAGAACATTATCATCGGGTCGTGCAACATCAACTATGGAATTTTCACATTATGCTGAAACACCTTCAAATATATCTGAAACGGTTATTAAGGCAGCAAAAGGCGTTGAAGCTTAAAATTTAAGAAAATGAGTCAAAAAATCAGAATAAAATTAAAGTCTTACGATCACAATTTGGTAGATAAATCTGCTGATAAGATTGTTAAAACAGTAAAAAGTACAGGTGCGGTGGTAACAGGACCAATTCCATTACCAACAAACAAGAAAATTTTCACTGTATTACGTTCTCCACACGTAAATAAAAAGGCTAGAGAACAATTTCAATTAAGCTCTTACAAGAGATTATTAGATATTTATTCTTCGTCTTCAAAAACAATTGATGCTTTAATGAAACTTGAATTACCAAGTGGGGTTGAAGTAGAGATTAAAGTGTAAGTAAAAGTAAACATGTCCTTAACGATGGTTAAGGAAAAACGGTAAATACAATTCAAGGTTGAAATGTATTTTCAGCCTTGAATTTTTTAATAACAAATAGTAATAATTAATAAATAATAAATATGTCTGGGTTAATTGGAAAAAAAATCGGTATGACCAGCATCTTCGATGAAAATGGAAAAAACATTCCATGTACAGTAATCGAAGCTGGACCATGTATCGTTACCCAAGTCAGAACTGAAGAGGTTGACGGCTACAAAGCTGTTCAACTTGGTTTCGATGACGCGACAGAAAAAAGTGCTACTAAAGCGGACTTAGGTCACGCTAAAAAAGCAGGGACTTCTGTAAAACGCAAAATCGTTGAATTCAAAGGTTTTGATAAGGAGTACAAATTAGGTGATGCAATCACTGTTGAGCACTTCATTGAAGGTGAATTTGTTGATATATCTGGTATATCAAAAGGAAAAGGTTTCCAAGGTGTTGTAAAACGTCATGGATTTGGTGGAGTTGGTCAAGCAACTCACGGTCAACACAACCGTTTAAGAGCTCCTGGTTCTATTGGAGCTGCTTCATATCCTGCAAGAGTTTTTAAAGGAATGAAAATGGCAGGAAGAATGGGTACCGACTCAGTAAATGTTGAAAATTTAAGAGTTTTAAAAGTGGTAGCAGATAAAAATCTACTAGTTGTTAAAGGTTGTGTACCTGGGCATAAAAACTCTTATGTAATTATTAGAAAATAATGAAAGTAGCAGTTTTAGATATAAACGGAAAAGATACAGGTAGAAAGGCAGACCTTTCTCAAGATGTATTTGCTATTGAGCCTAATAATCACGCAGTATATTTGGATGTTAAACAATACTTAGCAAACCAAAGACAAGGAACTCACAAAGCTAAAGAGCGTGCTGAGATTTCTGGAAGTACTCGTAAGATTAAAAAGCAAAAAGGTACTGGTACCGCAAGAGCTGGAAGTATTAAGTCTGGAGTTTTCAAAGGTGGTGGTCGTATGTTCGGTCCAAGACCAAGAAATTACAGCTTCAAACTTAACAAAAATGTGAAGCGTTTAGCTCGTAAATCAGCCTTGAGTATAAAAGCAGGAGAACAATCAATTGTTGTGTTAGAAGATTTTAATTTTGATACAGTAAAAACTAAGAATTTTACTGCTATTTTAAAAGCACTAAACTTAGAAAACAAAAAATCTCTGTTTGTGTTGGGTGCGTCAAATAATAATGTATATTTGTCGTCACGCAATTTACAAGGCTCTGAAGTTGTAACTAGCTCAGAATTAAATACTTACAAGATTTTAAATGCAAATCAAGTTGTGCTTTTAGAAGGAGCTTTAGAAGGAATTGAAACAAATTTAAGTAAATAGAAACCATGAGTATCTTAATTAAACCTATAATCACAGAAAAAGCGACAGCAAATAGCGAGTTAAGAAACTGCTATACTTTCGCAGTGAAAACAAAGGCGAACAAGGTAGAAATCAAAAAAGCAGTGGAAGCTGCTTATGGTGTTTCTGTTGAAAAAGTTCGTACTATAAATGTCCGTCCAGATAGGAGTACCAAGTTTACAAAAACAGGTATCCAACATGGTAAAACAAATGCTGTTAAAAAAGCAATTGTACAACTGGCGGAAGGTGAAATGATTGATTTATACAGTAACATGTAATTAAAGACAGATGTCAGTAAGAAAATTAAAACCAATCACACCAGGACAGCGATTTAGAGTAGTAAATGGATTTGACGCCATTACTACTGATAAGCCGGAAAAGAGTTTACTCGTTCCGAATAAAAGGTCTGGTGGTAGAAACAGTCAAGGAAAAATGACCATGCGCTATATTGGTGGAGGTCATAAAAGAAAGTATCGTATTATCGATTTTAAACGTAATAAGGCAGGTATTCCAGCTGAAGTTAAGTCTATAGAATACGATCCAAACAGAACCGCTTTTATCGCATTATTGAATTATCAAGATGGCGAGAAAAGATACATCATTGCACAAAACGGTTTACAAGTAGGTCAAACTGTAGTTTCAGGAGAAAATGTTGCTCCAGAAATTGGAAATGCAATGCCACTTAGTCAAATTCCATTAGGAACTATTATTTCTTGTGTAGAATTACGTCCAGGACAAGGAGCTATAATGGCTCGTAGTGCTGGTGCTTTTGCTCAATTAATGGCAAGAGATGGTAAATTTGCTACTATTAAATTACCGTCTGGTGAGACAAGATTAATTCTTGTTAATTGTTTAGCAACTATAGGTGTTGTGTCTAATTCAGATCATCAATTGTTAGTGTCTGGTAAAGCAGGTAGAACAAGATGGTTAGGAAGACGCCCACGTACTAGACCAGTAGTAATGAATCCTGTTGATCACCCTATGGGAGGTGGTGAAGGTAAATCTTCTGGAGGACATCCTCGTTCAAGAAACGGTATACCAGCTAAAGGATATAGAACTCGTTCTAAAAAGAATGCAAGTAATAAATATATTGTAGAACGTAGAAAGAAATAAGACATGGCAAGATCATTAAAAAAAGGACCTTACGTTCATTATAAATTAGAGAAAAAAGTGGCTGATAATGTTGAAGCTAATAAAAAAACGGTAATCAAAACGTGGTCTAGAGCCTCTATGATTACTCCGGATTTTGTTGGACAAACGATCGCAGTTCACAATGGCCGCCAATTTGTACCAGTATATGTTACTGAAAATATGGTAGGTCATAAATTAGGAGAATTTTCACCAACACGTTCATTCCGTGGACATGCAGGTGCTAAAAATAAAGGTAAAAAGTAGTAAGCTATGGGAAGTCGTAAAAAACAAATGGCAGACGCTATTAAGGAAGCAAAGAAGGAAATCGCTTTTGCAAAACTTAATAATTGTCCTACGTCACCGAGAAAAATGCGTTTAGTAGCCGATTTAGTAAGAGGTGAAAAAGTAGAAAAAGCTCTTAATATCTTAAAATTCAATCAAAAGGAAGCTTCAGGTAAGCTAGAGAAATTGCTTTTATCGGCAATTGCTAACTGGCAGTCTAAAAATGAAGAAGCTAGCATTGAAGATGCTGAGTTGATTGTAAAAGAAATTAGAGTAGATGGAGGAGCAATGTTAAAAAGATTGCGTCCAGCACCACAAGGTCGTGCACACAGAATAAGAAAACGTTCAAACCACGTAACAATCGTAGTTGGAGCTAACAATAACACACAAAGCTAAGATAGACAATGGGACAAAAAACAAATCCAATCGGAAATCGCTTAGGTATTATCAGAGGATGGGAATCTAACTGGTATGGAGGTAATGATTATGGAGATAAGCTTGCCGAAGACGATAAGATTAGAAAATACGTACATGTACGTTTAGCTAAAGCTAGTGTAAGTAGAGTAATTATTGAAAGAACTTTAAAACTTGTAACCGTTACTATCACAACGGCTCGTCCAGGTATCATTATTGGTAAAGGCGGTCAAGAGGTAGACAAGTTAAAAGAAGAGCTTAAAAAAATTACTGGAAAAGAAGTTCAGATTAATATTTTTGAAATTAAAAGACCTGAACTTGATGCATTTTTAGTAGGAACTAGCATTGCTCGTCAAATTGAAAATAGAATTTCATACCGTCGTGCTATAAAAATGGCTATTGCTGCTACTATGCGTATGAATGCTGAAGGAATTAAAGTTCAAATTAGTGGTCGTTTGAATGGTGCTGAAATGGCACGTTCAGAACACTACAAAGAAGGACGTATTCCTTTATCAACCTTTAGAGCCGATATTGATTATGCACTTGTTGAGGCACACACTACTTATGGTAGGTTAGGTGTGAAAGTGTGGATTATGAAAGGTGAAGTATATGGTAAAAGAGAACTTTCTCCGCTAGTTGGATTGTCCAAGAAGCAAGGAAAGGCAGGTGCAGGAGCACCACGTGGAGGAAATAATTCTAAACCACGTCGTAGAAAGTAATTTTTTATAAAGTAAAGAAAAATGTTACAGCCTAAAAGAACAAAATTTCGTAAGCAACAAAAAGGACGTATGAAAGGGATCTCGCAAAGAGGTCACCAACTTTCAAATGGAACTTTTGGTATAAAATCACTCGACTCTGAGTTTTTAACATCGCGTCAAATAGAAGCTGCACGTATTGCTGCTACACGTTACATGAAAAGAGAAGGGCAACTTTGGATTAAAATATTTCCAGACAAGCCAATTACAAAGAAACCTCTTGAAGTACGTATGGGTAAAGGTAAAGGTGCTGTTGAGTATTGGGTAGCGGTTGTTAAACCAGGAAGAATGCTTTTTGAAGTAGGAGGAGTATCGTTAGACATCGCTAAAGAAGCGTTACGTTTAGCAGCTCAAAAACTACCAGTAAAAACTAAGTTTATCATTGCTCGCGATTACGAAGCATAATTTATTTGATATTATGAAACAATCAGAAATTAAAGAATTATCAGTAGCCGAGTTACAAGAGAAACTTGGTGAAACAAAAAAGAGTTATTCAGACCTAAAATTAGCTCATGCAATATCTCCTTTAGAAAATCCAATCCAGTTACGTAACATAAGACGTTCGGTAGCTAGAATTGCGACAGAATTAACTAAAAGAGAATTACAATAATTCGGCTACAAGATGGAAACAAGAAATTTAAGAAAAGAACGTATAGGAGTTGTTACTAGTAACAAAATGCAAAAATCAATAGTTGTTGCAGAGGTTAAAAAAGTGAAACACCCTATGTATGGTAAGTTCGTGTTAAAAACAAAAAAATATGTTGCACACGACGAAACAAACGATTGTAATATTGGAGATACTGTAAGAATCATGGAAACACGACCTTTAAGTAAATCTAAATGTTGGAGATTAGTTGAAATCATAGAAAGAGCTAAATAATTATGGTACAGCAAGAATCAAGATTAAAAGTAGCAGATAACACTGGAGCAAAGGAAGTTTTAACTATCCGTGTTTTAGGTGGTACTAAAAGAAGATATGCATCTGTAGGAGACAAAATTGTTGTTTCTATAAAAGACGCAACACCTAATGGAAACATTAAAAAAGGTGCTGTATCTACTGCAGTTGTTGTTCGTACTAGAAAAGAAGTAAGAAGACCAGACGGATCTTATATTAGATTTGATGATAATGCATGTGTGCTTTTAAATCCTCAAGGGGAGATGAGAGGAACACGCGTATTTGGTCCTGTTGCTAGAGAACTTCGTGATAAACAATTCATGAAAATTGTATCATTAGCACCAGAGGTGCTTTAATACATCAATTTAAGATGACAAAGCTTAAAATAAAAACTGGAGATACTGTTAAAGTAATTGCTGGAGACCATAAAGGTTCTGAAGGTAAAGTACAAAAAGTATTAATAGACAAGAACAAAGCGATTGTTGAGGGTATTAACATGGTTAAGAAACATACTAAACCAAGTGCTAAAAACCCTCAAGGAGGAATCGTTGAAAAAGAAGCTCCTATGCATATTTCAAATTTATCGTTGTTAACTTCTAAAGGAGAAACAACAAGAATTGGATATAGAGTAGAAGGCGATAAAAAAGTAAGATTTTCAACAAAATCTAATGAAGTAATATAGTTATGGCATATTCACCGAGACTTAAAGAAGAGTATAAAAGCAGAGTAATTGCAGCTCTTACAGACGAATTTGGATATAAAAATGTGATGCAAGTTCCTAAACTAAAAAAGATAGTAATATCTAAAGGTGTTGGAGCGGCAGTAGCAGACAAAAAGTTAATCGACTACGCAGTAGAAGAAGTAACTACTATATCTGGACAAAAAGCAATAGCTACAATATCTAAAAAAGATGTTGCATCTTTCAAATTACGTAAAGGGATGCCAATTGGTGTTAAAGTTACTTTACGAGGAGAAAGAATGTATGAATTTTTAGATCGTTTAGTTACTTCAGCCTTACCACGTGTAAGAGATTTTAATGGAATTAAAGCTACAGGATTTGACGGACGTGGTAACTACAATTTAGGAGTTACTGAACAAATTATATTTCCAGAGATAAATATTGATAAAGTTAATAAAATCTCAGGTATGGATATTACATTTGTAACATCTGCTGAAACTGATAAAGAAGCAAAATCGTTATTAACCGAATTAGGATTACCTTTTCAAAAGAACTAAGTTATGGCTAAAGAATCAATGAAAGCCCGCGAGGTAAAAAGAGCTAAAACAGTAGCTAAATATGCTGAAAAACGTAAAGCTTTAAAAGAAGCTGGAGATTATGAAGCATTACAAAAGTTACCCAAAAATGCTTCTCCTGTTCGTATGCATAATAGATGTAAATTAACAGGTAGACCTAGAGGATATATGAGAACATTTGGAGTGTCTCGTGTAACTTTTAGAGAAATGGCTAATAATGGTCTTATTCCAGGGGTAAGAAAAGCAAGTTGGTAATATTATTTAAATAATCGGATTTAAGGTTCGGAATATTCCGAAAACCAAGATCACAAATCAATTCATTATGTACACAGATCCAATAGCGGATTATTTGACAAGAATTAGAAATGCAGTGCGTGCTAGCCACAGAGTGGTTGAGATCCCAGCATCTAATCTTAAAAAAGACATTACTAAAATATTATTCGAACAAGGATATATTTTAAGTTACAAGTTTGATGACTCTTCAGTACAAGGTACTATTAAAATAGCACTTAAGTACAATAAAGACACTAAAGAGCCTGTAATAAAACAGATTCAAAGAATAAGTAAACCAGGTTTACGTAAATACGCAAGTTCAAAAGAACTTCCTAGAATTCTTAATGGTTTAGGTATTGCCATTGTCTCTACTTCTCATGGAGTAATGACAGGTAAACAAGCAAAAAGAGATAATGTAGGTGGCGAAGTATTGTGTTACGTTTACTAAAAAGATAAGATATGTCAAGAATAGGTAATAACCCAGTAGTAATTCCAGAAGGCGTTACAGTTGATATAAACGACGGAATAGTTACAGTAAAAGGAAAATTAGGAGAATTAACTCAAAATTTCGATTCTGTAAATATTAAAGTTGAAGATGGAAATGTTTTAGTAACACGTTCTTCGGATTCTAAAGATCAAAAAGCAAAACATGGTTTATATAGATCATTAATGCGTAACATGATTGAAGGCGTTTCTAAAGGATGGACTAAAGAATTAGAATTAGTAGGTGTAGGGTATAGAGCTAGTAACCAAGGTCAAAAATTGGAATTAGCTTTAGGATTTTCTCATGCTATCGTTATGAGTTTAGCTCCAGAAGTTAAATTAGAAACAGTAAGTGAAAAAGGAAAAAACCCTATTATAAAACTAACTTCACATGATAAACAACTTGTAGGTCAAGTAGCTGCAAAGATTCGTGGTTTTAGACCACCAGAGCCTTATAAAGGTAAAGGGGTTAAGTTTGTTGGTGAGGTATTAAGAAGAAAAGCAGGTAAATCAGCTTAATAATTAAGTTATGGCATTGACAAAATACGAAAGAAGAATAAGAATTAAAAGCAGAATACGTAAGATAGTTTCTGGTACAGAAGCTAGACCGAGATTAACTGTTTTTAGAAGTAATAAAGAAATTTATGCTCAAGTTGTAGATGATGTAACGGGTGTTACTCTTAGTGCAGCATCTTCAAGAGATAAAGATATTAGTTCTGCAAAAGCAACTAAAATTGAAGTAGCTAAATTAGTAGGTAAGTCACTTGCTGAAAAAGCTTTAAAGGCAGGTATAGAGACTATCGCTTTTGATAGAGGTGGTTATTTATACCATGGTAGAGTAAAATCATTAGCTGAAGGAGCTAGAGAAGCAGGACTTAAATTCTAAGAAATTATGTTTAAAAAATATAAAAGTGCAGAATTAGTAAAACCAGGTGGATTAGATCTTAAAGATCGTTTAGTTGGTGTACAAAGAGTTACAAAAGTAACTAAAGGTGGTAGAGCATTTGGTTTCTCAGCAATTGTAGTAGTTGGTGACGAAGCGGGTGTTGTAGGACAAGGTTTAGGGAAATCTAAAGATGTAGCTAGTGCAATTGCAAAAGCTATTGAAGATGCTAAGAAAAACCTGGTTCGTATTCCTTTAAAAGGAAAAACATTACCACATGAACAAAAAGGTAAATATGGTGGAGCAAGAGTAAACATTATTCCTGCTGCTAAAGGTACAGGTGTAATTGCTGGTGGCGCTGTAAGAACAGTACTTGAAGCAGTTGGTGTACACGATGTATTATCAAAATCTCAAGGATCTTCAAATCCTCACAACGTTGTAAAAGCAACTTTTGATGCTTTATTGCAATTAAGAGATGCCAATACAATTGCTCGAGACCGAGGTATTTCACTTGAACAAGTATTTAAAGCTTAATACAGACAGAGATGGCAAAAATTAAAGTAACAAAAGTTAAAAGCGCAATCAATTGTCCGCTAAGACAAAAACGAGTATTAATATCTCTAGGTCTTAAAAAGATCGGTCAGGTAAAAGAGCACGAAGCTACATCAAGTATTCTTGGTATGGTAAGTAAAGTAAATCACTTAGTTTCTGTTGAAGAAATTAAATAATAATATACTGAAAAATGGATTTAAGTAATTTAAAACCTGCAGAAGGTTCAGTTAAAAATCAAGGAAAAAGAATAGGACGTGGACAAGGTTCTGGTAAAGGTGGTACGGCAACTCGTGGCCACAAAGGTGCTAAATCTCGTTCTGGTTATTCTAAGAAAGTAGGTTTTGAAGGAGGTCAAATGCCACTTCAAAGACGTGTTCCTAAATTTGGTTTTACTAACATTAACCGCGTAGAATATCAAGGTATTAATTTAGATACTTTGCAACAATTAGCCGACGATAAAAAAATTGGTGATACCGTAGATTTTGAAACGCTATTCACTAACGGTTTAATTGGAAAAAACGATCTAGTTAAAATATTAGGTAGAGGTGAGTTAAAAGCAAAATTAAAAGTATCAGCACATAAATTTACTGCTTCAGCAAAAGCTGCTATCGAAGCTGCTGGAGGAGAAGCTGTAACGTTATAAGACCTTATTATAAGTATGAAATTTATAGAATCGTTAAAGAATGTTTGGAAAATAGAAGAACTAAGAAACAGAATCATAGTTACACTTGGTTTATTATTGGTTTACCGTTTTGGTGCTCAAGTAGTTCTCCCAGGTATTGATGCTGCTCAATTAGACGGTTTAGCAGATAGTACTGATAGTGGTTTGTTAGGGCTATTAAATGCCTTTACAGGTGGAGCTTTTGCAAATGCTTCGGTTTTTGCATTAGGTATTATGCCTTACATTTCTGCTTCTATTGTTGTTCAGTTAATGGGAATAGCAATTCCATATTTACAGAAACTACAAAAAGAAGGCGCTAGTGGTCAAAAGAAAATCAATCAAATTACACGTTGGTTAACCATTGCTATCTGTTTGCTACAAGCTCCGGGTTATTTGGCTAGCTTACCACAATTAGGGATACCAGCAAGCGCATTTTTATTGGGTACTGGACCATTATTTTATTTCTCTTCTGTAACTATTTTAGTAACAGGTTGTATCTTTGCGATGTGGTTAGGAGAAAAAATAACAGATAAAGGTATTGGTAATGGTATTTCCTTATTGATTATGGTTGGTATTATTGCAAGACTACCTGCATCATTTCTTCAAAATGCAGCAACAAGACTAGAGGGTAATAATGTGATGCTTATTCTTTTTGAATTAGTATTATGGTTTGCTATCATTCTTGGTTGTATCATGCTTGTTATGGCTGTTAGAAAAATAGCAGTACAATATGCAAGAAGAACAGCGACTGGCGATTATGAAAAAAGTGCTATGGCAGGTTCTAGACAGTACATTCCATTAAAATTAAATGCTTCAGGAGTAATGCCTATTATATTTGCACAAGCAATCATGTTTGTACCAAGCTTAATTGGAGGGTCTTCTTTATTAAAGGAAACAGCAACAGGGGCATGGATGCAAACAAATTATTCTGATATGTTTGGATTTTGGTATAGTGTAACTTTTGCTTTATTAATTATTGTATTTACATATTTTTATACAGCAATTACGGTACCAACAAACAAGATGGCAGACGATTTAAAACGTAGTGGTGGTTTCATTCCTGGTATTCGTCCAGGTTCGGAAACTTCTGAATATTTAGATAAAATAATGTCTCAAATAACCTTACCAGGTTCTATATTTCTAGCATTTATTGCTGTGTTCCCAGCGTTAATAGTTAAAATTATGGGTGTTCAACAAGGCTGGGCATTATTTTTTGGTGGCACTTCATTAATTATTTTAGTGGGTGTAGCTATAGATACTATGCAACAAGTAAATTCTTACTTGCTAAATAGACACTACGATGGCTTGATGAAAACAGGTAAAAATAGAAAGGCACTAGCTTAATATTATACTATGGCAAAACAATCAGCAATAGAGCAAGACGGTACCATCATAGAAGCATTATCAAATGCGATGTTCCGTGTTGAGTTAGAGAATGGTCACATTGTGACAGCACATATTTCGGGTAAGATGCGTATGCATTACATTAAATTATTACCAGGAGATAAAGTGAAATTAGAAATGAGTCCTTATGATTTATCTAAGGCAAGAATAACTTATAGATACTAACACAGATGAAAGTAAGAGCATCAGTAAAAAAGAGAAGTGCAGATTGTATAATCGTACGTAGAAAAGGTAGACTTTACGTGATAAACAAAAAGAATCCTAGATTTAAACAAAGACAAGGGTAATTATGGCAAGAATTGCAGGTGTAGACATACCAAAAAACAAAAGAGGAGTTATCGCTTTAACTTATATCTACGGGGTAGGTAGAAGTAGAGCCAAAGAAATATTAGCAGAAGCTAATGTTGATGAAAGTATAAAAGTTCAAGATTGGAACGATGACCAGATTAGTGGTATTCGTGAAGCTGTTGGTACTTTTACTATCGAAGGTGAATTACGTTCTGAAATTCAATTGAACATTAAACGTTTAATGGATATTGGATGTTACAGAGGCATTCGTCACAGATCGGGGCTTCCGTTAAGAGGGCAACGTACAAAAAACAACTCTAGAACTAGAAAAGGTAGAAGAAAAACTGTTGCTAACAAGAAAAAAGCAACTAAATAACAATTAGTCTTTAGTATTTAGACGTTGGAAGGAATCTGTTTGAAATTTAAAAGGTTTAGGATTCTAGCGACTATCAACTATAACTGAAAACTATAAACAATGGCAAAAACAAATACAAAGAGTACTAAAAAACGTAAAGTTATAGTAGACTCTGTTGGAGAAGCACATGTTACTGCTTCTTTCAATAACATCATTATTTCACTTACCAATAAAAAAGGAGACGTTATCTCATGGTCGTCTGCTGGTAAAATGGGATTTAGAGGTTCAAAGAAAAACACACCTTACGCTGCTCAATTAGCTGCTGAAGATGCTGCAGGAGTGGCTCAAGAAGCTGGTTTGAAAAAAGTAAAAGTTTACGTTAAAGGTCCGGGTAATGGTAGAGAATCTGCTATCCGTTCTATTCATAATGCAGGTATAGAGGTAACAGAGATTATTGATGTTACTCCATTACCTCATAATGGATGTCGTCCTCCAAAGCGTAGAAGAGTATAAAAATTTTATACATTATAATAAAAATTAATATCAGCTATTTTTAATAGTTGATATTAATTTTTTATGTGTAAATTTGCAAACTGAAAAAATATTATTAACAAGTATCAAAAAGAGATCAACGATTATCGAAGGATAAGATTAAGACCTTAATTCATAATCACTCTTAAAAAAACAATTTAAAATGGCAAGATATACTGGTCCTAAAACTAAAATAGCTCGAAAATTTGGTGAAGCTATATTTGGAGAAGATAAATCTTTTGAAAAAAGAAATTACCCTCCAGGTCAACACGGTAACGCAAGACGTCGTGGAAAAAAATCTGAATACGCAATCCAATTAATGGAGAAACAAAAAGCAAAATACACTTATGGTATTTTAGAGCGTCAATTTAGAGGTTTGTTTAAAAAAGCTAGAGCTGCACAAGGAATTACTGGTGAAGTTTTATTACAATTATGTGAGTCTAGATTAGATAACGTAGTATTCAGAATGGGAATTTCTCCTTCTAGAAGCGGTGCTAGGCAATTAGTATCTCACAGACACATTACAGTAAATGGAGAGTTGGTAAATATACCTTCTTACCAATTAAAAGCAGGTGATGTTGTTGCTGTTAGAGAAAAATCTAAATCTCTTGAAGCTATCACAAATTCTTTAGCGAACTCAAGTCATGTTTATGAATGGATTACTTGGAATGATGATACAAAACTAGGAACATATGTTTCTGTTCCTGCAAGAATTCAAATTCCAGAAAACATAAACGAACAATTCATCGTCGAATTATATTCTAAATAATAAATTAATCATATTGGTATTTAGCCAAAGGGTTTATTTGTACTTCTTCAAACTTATAAACCGCGCAACTAAATAACAATTAAAACGAAGAAAAATATGGCAGTATTTAATTTCCAAAAGCCCGACAAAGTAATCATGATTGATTCTACAGATTTTGAAGGGAAATTCGAATTTCGCCCTTTAGAACCTGGTTATGGTTTAACAGTAGGTAACGCATTAAGAAGAGTTTTATTATCTTCTCTAGAAGGATTCGCCATTACATCAGTTAGAATTGAAGGTGTAGATCACGAATTTTCTGCAATTGCTGGAGTAGTTGAAGATGTTACTGAAATTATTTTAAATTTAAAACAAGCACGTTTTAAAAGACAAATTGAAGATATCGATAATGAGTCTATATCTATATCAATATCTGGTCAAGAACAAATTACAGCTGGAGATTTCCAAAAATTCATTTCAGGCTTCCAAGTATTAAATACAGAATTAGTAATCTGTAACTTAGATCCTAAAGTTAATTTCAATATGGAAATTACTATAGAAAAAGGTAGAGGTTATGTTCCTGCAGAAGAAAACAAAAAAGCTGCTGCACCAGTTGGAACTATTTTTACAGATTCTATATACACACCTATAAAAAATGTTAAATATAGTATTGAAAATTATCGTGTTGAGCAAAAAACTGATTATGAAAAATTAGTTTTTGAAATCATTACTGATGGTTCTATTACACCTCAAGATGCATTAACAGAGGGTGCTAAAACATTAATTCACCACTTCATGTTATTCTCTGATGAGCGTATCACTTTAGAAGCTGATGAAATAGCACAAACCGAAACTTATGATGAAGAATCACTTCACATGAGACAGTTGCTTAAAACGAAGTTAATCGATATGGATTTATCTGTACGTGCACTTAACTGTTTAAAAGCTGCAGAAGTTGATACTTTAGGTGACTTAGTATCTTTCAATAAAAATGACTTAATGAAATTCAGAAACTTTGGTAAAAAGTCTTTAACTGAGCTTGAAGAGCTTGTTAATGTTAAAGGGTTAAACTTCGGAATGGATTTAAGCAAATATAAATTAGATAAAGATTAATTAATCATATTTTGCTCCTCGAATGTCGAGTTTGGTAGCAAGATGATAACACAAATGTCATGAGACACGGAAAAAAAATAAATCACTTAGGTAGAAAAACTGCCCACAGAAAATCAATGTTAGCTAATATGGCTTGTTCTTTAATAGAACATAAGCGTATTAATACAACTGTAGCTAAAGCAAAAGCTTTAAAGCAATTTGTAGAGCCAATGATTACAAAGTCTAAAGAAGATACAACCCATAACAGACGTATCGTTATGGCTAACTTAAGACAAAAAGATGCTGTAGCAGAATTATTTAGAGATGTTGCTGCTAAAGTAGCTAATCGTCCAGGAGGTTATACAAGAATTATTAAGCTTGGTAATCGTTTAGGTGATAATGCAGATATGGCAATGATAGAGCTTGTAGATTATAATGAGCTTTACAATGCTGGTAAGCCAGAGAAGAAAACAACACGTAGAAGTAGAAGAGGAGGTTCTAAACCTGCTGATGCTCCAGTTGTAGAACCTAAGGCAACAAAAGAAGAGGAAGAATAAATGAATGTTAATAAGCATTTAAAATATAAAGGATAAACTATTTTAGTTTATCCTTTTTTTTTAGCAATTTTGCAAAACCTTTTTAGTAAACATGAAATATCAAAAAAGAAAGAAAGCCATTATTCTTTTAGCAGATGGCACCATTTTCTACGGAAAAGCAGTAGGAAGTAAGCAAGGAACAGCATTTGGCGAAGTATGCTTCAATACAGGAATGACTGGTTATCAAGAAATTTTTACCGATCCGTCTTATTACGGCCAGTTAATGGTTACTACCAATGCACATATTGGTAATTATGGAGTTAGTAATGAAGAAATTGAATCAGATTCTATTAAAATTGCAGGTTTAATTTGTAAAAATTTCAGCTACGATTATTCACGTGAAGCAGCCGACGATTCTTTAGAAAATTTTTTAGAAAAGAATAATTTATTGGCTATTTCAGATGTAGATACGAGAGCCTTGGTAAGCTATATTAGAGACAATGGCGCTATGAATGCTGTTATTTCTACAGATGTAGATAATATTGAAGGGCTTAAAAAGCAACTAGCTGAAGTGCCAGATATGAATGGTTTGGAATTGGCATCTCAAGTGTCGACTAAAGAACCTTATTATTTTGGTGACGAAAATGCAACCTATAAAGTGGCTGCTCTAGACATTGGTATAAAAAAGAATATCCTTAGAAATCTGGCAAAAAGAGATACTTACATAAAAGTGTTTCCTTACAATTCTAAGTTTGAAGATTTAGAAGCATTTAAACCAGATGGTTATTTCTTATCTAACGGACCTGGAGATCCTGAACCATTAGTAGAGGCACAGGCATTAGCAAAAGAAATTATTAAAAGGGATTTACCTTTATTCGGTATTTGTCTAGGACACCAAGTAATAGCATTGGCAAATGGTGTTTCAACTTATAAAATGCATAATGGTCACCGCGGAATAAATCATCCCGTAAAAAATATAAATACAGGTAAAGGCGAAATAACCTCTCAGAATCATGGATTTGCTGTGAATAGAGAAGAGGCAGAAGCGAACACAGACCTACAAATAACGCATGTACATTTAAATGATCATACGGTTGCAGGATTGGCTATGAAAAGCAAGAATTGTTTTTCAGTACAATACCATCCAGAAGCGAGTCCAGGTCCGCATGACTCATCGTATTTGTTTGATCAATTTATTGAAAATATAAAGAGAAATTAGTGATTTAAAACTCACGATTTTTTTATGTTTTAGAGAAAATGTTACTAAAACGTTATAGGTGCTTTTTTAGATAATTATTTAAGAACATCTCAAAAGAAAGCAGATTTAAACGTAAATTTGAATTATTAAAAGTTTAAAATAACCAATTATGAGTGTAATAATTAATATCCATGCTAGACAGATTTTTGATTCTAGAGGAAACCCTACTGTTGAAGTAGATGTTGTAACAGAAAATGATATTTTAGGAAGAGCTGCAGTACCATCGGGTGCATCAACAGGAGAACATGAAGCCGTAGAGCTGCGTGATGGTGGTAAAGCATACATGGGTAAAGGTGTTTTAAAAGCTGTAGAAAATGTTAACACACTTATCGCTCCAGAATTATTGGGCGTTTCAGTTTTTGAACAAAATTTAATCGATCAAATAATGATTGATTTAGATGGTACAAAAAATAAATCAAAATTAGGAGCCAACGCTATTTTAGGTGTTTCTTTAGCAGTGGCAAAAGCAGCGGCAAACGAACTTAATATGCCTTTGTACCGTTACGTAGGTGGTGTTTCTGCCAATACGCTTCCAGTACCTATGATGAATATTATTAATGGAGGTTCGCATAGTGATGCTCCTATTGCATTTCAAGAGTTTATGATTATGCCCGTTAAGGCTAAAAACTTTACACATGCGATGCAAATGGGAACTGAAATTTTCCATAGCCTTAAAAAAGTATTACACGATAGAAATTTAAGTACAGCTGTAGGTGATGAAGGTGGTTTTGCACCAAACTTAGCAGGAGGAACAGAAGATGCTTTAGATTCTATTAAAGTGGCTGTTGAAAATGCAGGATATTCATTTGGAGGAGACGTGATGGTTGCTTTAGATTGTGCTGCGGCAGAATTTTATGTAAACGGAAAATACGACTATACTAAGTTTGAAGGAGAAACAGGTAAAGTAAGATCTTCTGCTGAACAAGCGGAGTATTTAGCTGAATTAGCTTCAAAATATCCAATTATATCTATTGAAGATGGTATGGATGAAAATGATTGGGATGGTTGGAAATTATTAACCGATAAAATTGGTGATAAAGTACAATTAGTAGGAGACGATTTGTTTGTAACTAATGTAGAGCGTTTATCTCGTGGTATTGAAAACGGGATTGCGAACTCTATTTTAATTAAAGTAAACCAAATTGGTTCGTTAACTGAAACTATCGCAGCTGTAAATATGGCTAAAAATGCAGGTTATACGTCTGTTATGTCTCACCGTTCTGGTGAAACTGAAGATAACACGATTGCCGATTTAGCGGTTGCTTTAAATTGTGGTCAAATAAAAACAGGTTCTGCGTCTCGTAGCGACCGTATGGCTAAATATAACCAATTACTTCGTATTGAAGAACAATTAGGTGAAATGGCTTATTTCCCACAAGAAAAAGCATTTAAAATTAAATAAGAAAATTAATTTTTTTTAAAAAGCGGTTATTATTTTAATAATCGCTTTTTTTTTTACATTAATTTCAAATAATTTGTTAATTGATTAAATCTTTACTTTCAACACTTATATTAATAATGAGATATTTCGTAAATTAGCAATCCAATTTAAGAATTAAAAAAATCATTCACACTTATGGCAAATACTGCGACCATTGAAGTCAACGGAAAAAAAATAGAACTTCCCGTAATAGAAGGAACAGAAAAGGAATTAGCTATTGATATTTCTAGTTTTAGAAGTGCATCAGGAGGTGTTATAACTATTGACCCTGGGTATAAAAACACGGGTTCTTGTGAAAGCGCTATTACATTTTTAGATGGTGAAAAAGGTATTTTAAGATATAGAGGCTACTCTATAGAAGAGTTAGCTGAAAAAGCCGATTTTTTAGAAGTTGCTTATTTGTTGATTTTTGGTGAATTACCAACCAAAGAACAAAATGATAAATTTCATGATGACATTAAGGCTCAATCTATTGTAGATGAAGATATTAAAAAAATAATAGAAGCGTTTCCTAAGTCTGCACATCCAATGGGGGTTATTTCTTCATTAACAAGTGCATTAACAGCATTTAATCCTTCTTCAGTAAATGTAGATTCTGAAGCAGATATGTATAAATCTGTTGTGAAAATAATGGGAAAATTTCCAGTATTGGTAGCTTGGACTTATCGTAGAAAACTAGGATTGCCTTTAGATTATGGAGATGATTCGTTAGGATATGTTGAGAATATTTTGAAAATGATGTTTAGAAAACCGAATGGTGATTATACTCAAAATAAAATTTTAATAGATGCCTTAGACAAACTATTAATTTTGCATGCCGATCATGAGCAAAACTGTTCTACGTCTACGGTAAGAATAGTTGGTTCCTCTCATGCAGGTTTATTTGCTTCATTATCTGCTGGTATTTCTGCACTATGGGGACCGCTTCATGGAGGGGCTAACCAAGCCGTTTTAGAAATGTTGGAAGCTATTAAAGAAGACGGCGGAGATACTAAAAAATATATGGCTAAAGCTAAAGACAAAGCAGATCCTTTCCGTTTAATGGGCTTTGGTCACCGTGTATACAAAAATTTCGATCCGCGTGCTAAAATCATCAAAAAAGCAGCAGATGAAGTATTAAGTAATTTAGGTGTTGAAGATCCAATTTTAGATATTGCAAAAGGACTTGAAAAAGAAGCTTTAGAAGATCAATACTTTGTAGATAGAAAATTATATCCTAATGTAGATTTCTATTCGGGTATCATTTACAGAGGTATGGGCATTCCTACCGATATGTTTACGGTGATGTTTGCTTTAGGACGTTTACCGGGATGGATAGCACAATGGCGTGAAATGCGTTTAAATAAAGAGCCTATTGGAAGACCAAGACAAGTTTATACTGGTGCTACCGAAAGATCTTTTGTGCCCATAGAAAAAAGATAAAAATTCTTAAGTCTAAAATAAACCAAGCTTCATAACTAAACATTATGAAGCTTTTTTATATTTACAGCATGTTACAATTAAATATAAAAGACGAAACCTCTCGATTAAGAGCCGTTATTTTAGGAACTGCTGAAAGTAATGGCCCAACACCTAGCGTGGAAGATTGTTACGACCCCAAAAGTATCGAACATGTACTGGCAGGAACTTATCCTAAAGAAGCTGATATGGTTCTTGAAATAGATGCTGTGGCTAAGGTTTTTGAAAAATATGACGTTCAAGTTTTTAGACCTCAGGTTATTAATAGTTGTAACCAAATATTTTCTCGAGATATTTCCTTTGTGATTGAAGATAAGATAATTAGAGCTAATATTTTACCGAACAGAGAAGCTGAAATTGAAGCCATTCGGTATGTTTGGAATCAAATTGATAGAAAAAATAGAATTATTCTACCACCGGAATGTCATGTAGAAGGGGGTGATGTAATCCCTTGGAATGATTATATTTTCATAGGAACCTATTCAGGCGAGGATTATCCAGAATTAATTACAGCCCGCACCAATATGGATGCGGTTATTGCAATACAGGAACTTTTCCCTCATAAAACAGTAAAGTCGTTCGAACTTCGAAAATCGAATACCAATGCCAAAGAAAATGCTTTGCATTTGGACTGCTGTTTTCAGCCCATAGGAAAAGGAAAAGCCATTATTCATAAAAATGGATTTCTTATTGAACGCGAATACGAATGGTTGGTAAATTTCTTTGGAAAATCCAATGTTTTTGAAATTACCAAAGACGAAATGTATAATATGTATAGTAATATTTTTTCTATTTCTGAAGAGGTTATTATTTCTGAAAAAAGCTTTATACGTTTAAATACTTGGTTACGCCAAGAAGGATTCATTGTTGAAGAAGTGCCTTATTCAGAAATTTCAAAACAAGAAGGTTTGTTGCGTTGTAGTACAATGCCTTTAATTCGGGAATGATTTTAAGAAAGTGCGATGTATGTTACTATAAACTTTTCAATGTTTATAATCCATTTTTATACCATAAATAATTTTACTTTTGTAAAGTAATTTTTATAAAAAAATGGAACAAACCACAAATACAATTTTAATGATTCGTCCTATAAATTTTCGGATGAACGAGCAAACGGCTGTTAATAATTATTACCAAAAAGTAATAGATAATGTATTGCCGCAAACTGTTAATGCCAAAGCACAGCAAGAGTTTGATATGCATGTTGAAAAGCTTAGAAGTATTGGAGTAAATGTAATTGTTGTGAACGATACCAGTGAGTTTGATACACCAGATTCTGTTTTTCCAAATAACTGGGTGTCCTTTCATGAAAATGGTGATGTGGGGTTGTATCCAATGTTTGCAGAAAACAGGCGCTTAGAGCGTAGTGAAGACGTTTTGGAGGCTGTTGAACAAGCCGGTTTTGTTATTAATAATATTGTTGATTATACAGATGCCGAAGAAGAAAGTGTTTTTCTTGAAGGTACAGGAAGCGTGTTATTAGATCGTACCAATCATAAAGCCTATTGCGCTTTATCACCTAGAGCCGATGAAGATTTATTTATTGAGTTTTGTGAAGACTTTGAATATACCCCTGTTGTTTTTACGGCGAACCAAACTATGAACGGCGAACGTAAAGCTATTTATCACACAAATGTTATGATGTGTATAGGAGAGACCTTTGCTGTTATTTGCCTAAGCAGTATTGACGATAAAAAAGAACGTAAAAGCGTGATTAGTCATTTAAAAGAAGATGGTAAAGAGATTATAGAGATTACTGAAGCACAAGTAAATAATTTTGCAGGGAACATGCTGCAAGTTAAGGGGGCTAATGATGAACGGTATTTGGTAATGAGTCAAGTAGCTTATGATTCTTTAACAGCAAATCAAATAGAAAGGTTAAAAAAACACAGCCACATACTTTCTAGTTCTTTAGATACAATAGAGGCTTGTGGAGGTGGTAGTGCACGATGTATGATGGCAGAAGTGTTTTTGCCAAAAGCTTAATTATGATGATGGTCTAGATTTTGGTAATTGTACATAAAATGTGCTACCAACATTTATAGTGCTTTCTACCCAAATTTTACCATTGTTTAGTTCAACCAATTCTTTACAGATTGATAAGCCCAAACCAGTACCTTTTTCGTTATTAGTACCTACGGTTGTAAATGAACTATTTTTAAATAGTTTTTCTATATTTTGTTTAGAAATACCAATTCCAGTATCAGCAATACTAATAATACAACTACCATTACTTATATGATTTGAAATGGTAATGGTATCTCCGCTTTTACAGAATTTTAAAGCGTTAGCAAGTAGGTTTTGAACGACTATTTCAAACATGCTTTTATCGGCATAGGCAAAATCACGTAAAGAATGGTCAATTAATTCAATGCCTTTATTTTCGATACGTTGTTCAATCAATCTAATCTTATCTTCAAAAACTTCTTGTATATCAAATAAGGTTGGTTTTGGTTCTAAAGATTGCATTTGAGATTTAGACCAGTTAAGTAAGTTGAATAAAAGCAATGAAGCATTATTCGCATTTTCGCTTAATTCAGGAATTAAATTATCAAACTCTTCTCTAGATAATGAACCGTCTTTTAATAAATCAATAAACCCGTTTATTGAAGAGAGTGAATCTTTTAAATCGTGAGAAACAATTGAAAATAGTTTGTCTTTTACATTATTAACGTTTTCTAGGTGTTTTGTTTGCTCTGAAAAAGCTTCATTTTGCAATTCAATTTTAAGGTTTTTTTCTTCTAATTCTTGAGTATATTTTATATTGCTACTTCGTTTTAAATAAATTAAGATTAAAAAGGTTGAAACAATAGCGAGGGCGGCTAAAAGACCGTAAAAAATTAACTGAAACTTATTAAATTCTTCTTTAGATTCATAAAAACTGCCATTAATAGTTTTTGTAGGACTATTATTTGCTAAATCTTTTTCAAAATTAGGATTATAATCTAATTGAACAGAATCTGAATCCTTTATATTATTAGTGTTATTAAGACTTCTTTTCAAATTGTAATACTCTCGTTGCCAAATAAATGCGCTATTAAATTTGTTTTTGGTAGAATCCAAAACCATCATCAACTTGTAATATTTAAGAAGTTCTGATTTGTTATTATTGTTTTTAGCAATTACACCTGCTTCATAAAGTTGTTGCTCAGCTAGAACTAACCGGTTGGTTTTTAAATTTAATTCTCCAAGGCTGTTCAAAGTAAATAAAATACCATCTTGATTATTAGATTTTCTATTAATATCTAAACCCTGAATTAGGTATTGGGTAGCTTTCTCATAATCGTTAAATTTTAAATATTCGGCACCTAGTTTTGGATAAATAATGCCCTGTAACGAATCGATGTTAGTATTTTTGCTATTTAAAACTTTTTGGTAATATTCAATGGCTTTTCGATTCTCATTTTTATTTGAGTATAATTCGGCCAATTGTTTGTAAGATTGTATGAGTTCTCTATTGATATTTAATTGTATTTGGATTTCAACCGCTTTTAAGTTAAACTCAATGGCCCTATCAACGGCATTTATACCCTGGTACGCTTTAGCTAAATTGCTATAAGCTAAACTAAGGTCTTTTTTAATATTTTGTTTTTCTAGTTCTTGAATAGCTGCTAACGAAAATTGCAAACCTTTAGAGTAATTACCTCGTTTAATTTCTATTAAACCTATACTATTATTAACTTTTGCTACCCAAAGTGTATTCTTTAAATGTTTAAATAATGCTTTAGATTTTTCATACCCGCTTATCGCATTTATATAATCGCCCTTTTGTGCGTATATAAGAGATTTATAGTAGGTTGTTTCGGCAATACCTTTTGTGTAATTTAAATTATTTGAAAGTTTTTCACTTTCAATAACATATTTCAAAGCTCTGTCATAATCGTTAATTTCATAAAGCGATTTAATAAGCTTTAAAGAGGTTTTGACTTTTAAAGAATCTTGAGTTTCGAAAGCTAGTTGTATGGAAAGACTATCTAACTCTTTGGTTTGAGAGAAACCCAAGAATACAGATAAAAGAATAATCGAAATAATTATTTTCCTCATACTAAATATATTACAACGGTAATAAAACCATAATTAAGCATGTCTTATTTGAGGGAAATAAGTATTACCTATTTGTTGTAATCTTTTTGTTGGTTAAAAAAAATCCATAAGCGGATATTAATAGCTTTACAAGACAAAAGTTAGAAAAAGCATCATTAAAATCTAATTTTTGCGTTTTTCTACCAATAAATTAGATAAAAGGATAATGCTAAAATGACAAAAATCCGATGAATAGATTAACGGCAAAAATCATAGAAAAGGAACACTTTTATTTGTAAAACACACACATGTTTTTAATAGGTTTTTTTTTTAATGCTTTGTAAATAAGTGTTTTTACTTAATATAAAAAAAGTATGTTAAATAAGTATTATAACGTATTTATCTCTGTTTTTATTAAATCAAATTTAATAAAAATCCTTTAATAAAAGTTTTATCTTTGTTTTCTTAAAATAAGCACTATTAATGAGCCTTCAAGAGACTTTATCAAACCAAGTAAAACAAGCCGTTTTGGCATCTTTTAATATCCAACTAGAATCGGTAGAATTTCAAGCTACAAGAAAAGAATTTGCTGGTGATGTGACTATAGTTATATTCCCAATGTTACGTTTTATTAAAGGAGACCCTGTTCAAATAGGTGAAACCATTGGTAATTATTTAGTAGATACTATTGAAGTAGTAAAAGCATATAATGTTGTAAAAGGCTTTTTAAATATTGAAATAAATGACACCTACTATTTAAACTTTTTTAATAGTATAAAAGATGATGAAAATTATGGGTTTGTAGATCCAGCATTGGATGATAAAGCTGTTATGGTAGAATATTCATCGCCAAACACTAACAAACCTTTGCACTTAGGGCATATTCGAAACAACCTTTTAGGTTATAGCGTTGCCGAAATTTTAAAAGCTTCTGGTAAAAAAGTTTACAAAACGCAAATTATAAACGACCGAGGTATACATATTTGTAAAAGTATGTTGGCTTGGAAACGCTTTGGTAGTGGAGAAACACCAGAAAGTACTGGTTTAAAAGGTGATAAATTGGTTGGTAATTATTATGTGAAATTCGACCAAGAGTACAAAAAACAAATTGACGCACTAATAGCTTTAGGCCATACAGAAGATGAGGCCAAAAAAAATGCACCACTTTTATTGGAAGCTCAAACCATACTTCAAAAATGGGAAGCAGGTGATGAAGAAGTTGTTTCACTTTGGAAAAAGATGAATGGTTGGGTGTATGAAGGTTTTTCTGAAACCTATAAAAATTTAGGAGTCGATTTTGATAGTTTATATTACGAAAGCAACACGTATTTGCTAGGAAAGGAATTGGTTGTTGAAGGGCTAAAATCAGGAGTATTTATTAAAGAAGCAGACGGTTCTGTTTGGTGCGATTTAACCGAAGACGGACTAGATAAAAAAATAGTACAACGTTCGGATGGTACGGCGGTTTATATGACGCAAGATATTGGTACAGCCATACAACGTATCAAAGACTTTCCAGATGTTGATGGTATGGTTTATACCGTTGGTAACGAGCAAGATTATCATTTTCAAGTACTCTTTTTAATTTTGAAAAAACTAGGATTTGAATGGGCTAAAAATTTATATCATTTAAGTTATGGTATGGTTGATTTACCTAGCGGAAAAATGAAGAGTAGAGAAGGAACTGTGGTTGATGCCGATGACTTAATTGATGAAATGGCATCAACAGCGGGAGAAATTTCAGAAGAATTAGGGAAATTGGATGGTTATACTGAAGAAGAGAAACAAGCACTTTATAAAACGATTGGTTTAGGAGCTTTGAAATATTACATTTTAAAAGTAGACCCTAAAAAGCGTATTTTATTCGACCCTAAAGAATCAATAGATTTTCAAGGTAACACAGGACCTTTTATTCAATATACGTATGCGCGAATTCAAGCTATTTTAAGAAAAGCAGATATGGATTTGTCTGTTAGTATAGATATTATACCACTTCATACAAAAGAAAAGGAATTAATAAAGCAATTAGAGTTATTTCCAGAGGTTATTCAAAATGCAGCATCACAACATAGCCCAGCATTAATAGCAAATTATACTTACGATTTGGTAAAAGAATTTAATTCATTCTATCAAAATGTATCCATCTTAGGCGCAAATAATGAAAATGAAAAAATATTCAGAGTACAACTTTCTGAAAAAGTGGCATCAACAATTAAAAAGGCATTTCGTATTTTAGGTATACAAGTACCCGAACGGATGTAATATTATTAGAGAAAATAAATTTATTATTTCCCGTATAAAAAGTATTTGTTAACTAAATCAATATACAAACGTTTTGCTTCGTTTGAAGAGATGTCTTTTGTTTGAAATAAAGCATTCGTTTTAAAAGCATTTATAATGGCCTTTTTGCTGCTTGGCCTACTGTAATTGTTCGTAGCTTTTTTGTAGTATGCGTAGAGACTTAAAAGTACATCGGCAGGAAAAGGTTCCGTAAAGGCATTTACGCATTCTACCGCATCTTGAAATTCTATTTCTAATTCTTCATCAGTCATTGGCATCTGCAATAATACTTTCACCTCCACGAACTTTTTGGTTAAGCTGCACTTTTATTTTTGTGTCTAATGGTAAAAATAAATCAACTCGTGAACCAAATTTTATAAAACCAGACTCTTCACCTTGGACAGCTTTATCGTTTATTTTAGCATAGTTTACAATACGTTTAGCTAAGGCTCCGGCTATTTGACGGTAAAGTACTTTACCGTAGGTTTCGTTTTCAACAACAACTGTAGTACGTTCGTTTTCTTCACTTGCTTTAGGATGCCATGCTACTAAATATTTGCCTGGGTGATACTTACTAAATATAACATTGCCACTAATAGGATAACGTGTAATATGAACATTTATGGGAGACATGAAAACACTTACCTGTAAACGTTTGTCATTAAAATATTCTTTTTCAAATACTTCTTCAATAACAACTATTTTGCCATCAACTGGAGAAACAATATGGTTATTATTTAAAATAGTACGACGTTTTGGGTTTCTAAAAAATTGAAGAATGAGTATTAAAAATGCTAATAATAAAATTAAAACGATAGTTCTTAACCATCCAATTGGAATAAAATTATCGGCTAGCATAGAACACCCAACAACAAATACAAATGTTAGAAATATGATTTTATGACCTTCTTTATGAAACATAGTGTAAAATTCTTAAAAATAAATATATAAAAGGTGCAGCAAAAATAATGCTATCTAATCGATCTAACAAGCCTCCATGACCAGGCATAATAGTGCCACTGTCTTTTACGTTTGCTTGTCTTTTAAACTTAGATTCTATTAGGTCGCCCAAAGTGCCAAATACAGATATTACAATACTTAAAATAAGCCAACTTGTAAAGTCTAATGTTTGTGTAAAGGTAGCAATAAAATAGCTTGCTATGCACGAAAAAAACAAACCACCTAGAAAACCTTCTACTGTTTTTTTAGGTGAAATTTTTTCAAAAAGTTTTTGTTTGCCAAAGTTTTTACCTACCAAATAAGCGAAAGAATCGTTAACCCATACTAGAATAAATGCTCCCAATAGAATGTTAGGGTTATAATTTTCATAATAATTGGCTATTAAAATTAAAAAAATAAAGGAACTAGATATATAAAAGGTGGTTAATATAAATCGTTTAGAACTAAATAGAGGTGTCGTTTTTACTGAAAACAAATCTTTAATTAAAAACAATTCAATAAATATGGTTAATACCAGAAGTATTTGAATGAATTCGTCTATACCCTTATACGTGGTAAAAAATAGCTGGAAATAAATAAAAAAGGCATACAGAATGCCAAATATGAAATAAGGAATAATGCTTTTTAATAGAATAAGCTTTTTGAATTCGGCAAGACAAATAATGCCAAACACAAAAAACAAGGCCATTAATAATTGTTGGTACTTTAAACACAAAATTAAAAGCACGACATAGAGTAGGCCAGAACACGATCGAACAATAATTTCTTTCATCTTATAAGTCTTCTAAAAGAAGTAGGTATAAGTTTTTAGCACTACTACCATAGCTTAAAAAATCTTTTTCATCGTTAGATTTAAAATGTTTTATGGTTGTAATGTTTGTTGGAATTTTTTGTTTGTTTTTAGACTTAATACCTCTTAAACCCTCTCCAATATTTTCAACAATTTGACTTGTCCTAGCAAAAACAACAAAGTTTGTTGGTAATTCTGGTAATCTTTTTTCAAAAATTTGTTTTGAAGAAATAAGTAACGACCCGTCGTTTGCTATTAAATTTTCGCAAGTGGTTAAGAAAATAGAGGAATCGCTAATTTTAGTGGTCGTATTTAAATTGGAATTTTTAAATTTTTCTTTTATTTTTTCGTCTAATACAAGTGTTTTGGTGTCGTTCCAATTATTTTCCTCAATAATACTTTGTAAATTTTGAAATATTTCATTTAGATTTTCGCAATATAAAAACTTTCCGCCGTTGCCTTTAAAGTTTATGGTAAACTTTTCGTCAATTGGGAGTTTTATTTCAGGCATATATTTGCCTCTTTCACTGGACTTTACTTCTTCTTCTGAATGATCTGGTTTCAGTCCGAAAATTTTTCTAAAAAGGCTCATTTAGTTAAGCTGCTATTAATATAATTCTTTTGAGGTTCTCAAATATAAAAAATCTTAAATTAAACACGTGTCTAATTTAAGATTTTTACTGCTTATCTAAGTAATATAGCTAAAAACTTGTTTTTTGTATTATTTTTCAACGTCTTCTTTTTCAAAAGCTCGTTTTCCAAATATTTTCTCTAAGTTGTCTTTAAAAATAACCTCTTTTTCAAGAAGAACTTCAGCAAGTTCAGTAAGTTTATCTCTATTATTTTCAAGTAATTCAATAGCTCTTTGATATTGTTTTTCAATAATATCAGAAATCTCCTTATCAATTAATTCGGCTGTTTGTTCGCTATACGGTTTTGTAAAACCATATTCATTTTGCCCAGATGAGTCGTAGTAAGTTAAGTTACCAATTTTTTCGCTTAGTCCGTAAATGGTAACCATAGCTCTTGCCTGCTTGGTTACTTTCTCTAAATCACTTAATGCTCCTGTAGATATTTTATTGAAAATAACTTTTTCTGCAGCGCGACCACCTAAAGCAGCGCACATTTCATCCAGCATTTGTTCTGGGTGAACAATTAAGCGTTCTTCTGGTAAATACCACGCAGCACCTAATGAACGACCACGCGGAACAATAGTTACTTTAACCAAAGGAGCAGCATGCTCTAACATCCAACTTACAACAGCATGTCCAGCTTCATGAAATGCCACAGCTCTTTTTTCACTTGGTGTAATAATTTTATTTTTCTTTTCTAAACCACCAATAATTCTATCTACGGCGTCTAAAAAATCTTGTTTGTCAACTGATTTTTTACCATTTCTAGCAGCTATTAAAGCAGCTTCATTACAAACATTTGCTATATCTGCACCAGAGAACCCTGGAGTTTGTTTAGATAAGAAATCTAGGTCTAAATTATCATCTTTTTTAAGTGGTCTTAAATGCACTTCAAAAATTTCTTTACGCTCGCGAACATCTGGTAAATCGACATAAATTTGTCTGTCAAAACGACCAGCACGCATTAAAGCAGTATCTAAAATATCGGCTCTATTGGTTGCTGCAAGTACAATAACATTGGTATTTGTACCAAAACCATCCATTTCTGTTAGTAATTGATTTAATGTGTTTTCACGTTCATCATTACTCCCAGACATGGCGTTTTTGCCTCTAGCTCGTCCAATAGCATCAATTTCATCAATAAATATGATTGAAGGTGATTTTTCTTTAGCTTGTTTAAATAAATCTCGAACACGAGAAGCACCAACACCTACAAACATCTCAACAAAATCGGAACCAGATAAAGAAAAGAAAGGCACTTTAGCTTCACCAGCAACGGCTCTAGCTAATAAGGTTTTTCCTGTTCCAGGAGGGCCTACAAGTAGTGCTCCTTTTGGTATTTTACCCCCTAAAGAGGTATACTTTTCTGGAAATTTAAGAAAATCAACTATTTCTTGAACTTCTTCTTTGGCACCTTCTAAACCAGCAACATCCTTAAAAGTTGTTTTAACTTCTGTATTTTGATCGAAAAGTTTAGCTTTAGATTTTCCTATATTGAAAATTTGTCCACCAGCACCTCCACCAGCACCACCCGACATACGTCGCATAATGAAAATCCACACACCAATAAGTAAAATAAAAGGCAGAATACTCATTAAAAGATTGCCCCAATTATCAGTTTCGGTATCAAATTTTATAATAGGCTTGCTAGGTAAGTCTTTAGCAACTTCATTTAATTGGTTTTCAAAATTTTGAAGATCACCAAATTCAAACCTATAGTTTGGTAATTTAGTTGCCGATGGTAAAAAAGACGTAGGCTTCGATTTTTTATGCATCTCCTTAGCCTCTGCTTCGGAAGTTAAATAAACTTTAGCTACACGTGTGTTTTTTATAATATCAACTTGAGCAATATCTCCAGCTTCTAAAAATTTAAAAAATTCAGAAGGTGTTGTCGCACTTCCATCTTGGTATGAGTTGTTGCTAAATAATTGAAACCCTAAAAAAAGGGCTATTAAAATACCATAAATCCAGTATGGACTGAATTTGGGTTTGTTCTCTTTTATATTTTTTTTATCGTTTGCCATCCTTATTTTTTAGTAACTAGTTTGTATAACTGTTGTTTTTGCATCACCCCAAAGACTTTCAATGTCGTAATACTGTCTTATTTGTTTTTGAAACACATGTACCACCACATTCACATAATCCATAAGTACCCATTCGGCATTATCCATACCTTCAATGTGCCAAGGATGATCTTTAAGTTCTTTACTTACTTTTTTCTGAACAGAATTAACTATAGCGTTAACTTGCGTATTAGAAGTTCCTTCGCAAATTATAAAATAATCGCAAACAGTATTTTCGATTTCTCTTAAATCAAGAATATTTATTTCTTTTCCTTTAACGTCTTCAATGCCACTAACTATAACTGATATTAATTGGTCTGCACTTATATTTTCTTTCGCCATTAAAATTTTTTAAATTTTTGCAAAGTTATTATTTTTTTAGTTCTTTATGGTTTAAAATTATCATAAGATTTCTGACACTAATAATAACTATTTGATGCATATAATCAAACTTAATGCCACCGATTCCACAAATAGTTATTTAAAAAGACTTTTTGTAAATGAAGACGTTCCCGATTACACCGCCGTGGTTACTAAGTTGCAAACAGACGGAAGAGGGCAAATGGGCACTGTTTGGGATGCTGAGGCGTCTAAAAACCTTACATTCAGTGTGTATAAGGATATTTCAGGGTATGATTTAGAGAATCCGTTTTATATAAGTATGGTAACTTCTTTGGCTTTAATAAAGACCTTAAGATTTTTTTCTATTACTAAATTAAGTGTAAAATGGCCTAACGACATTTTGGCAGAAAACAAGAAAATTTGTGGTATTTTAATAGAAAACGTGGTTAAACAAAATAAATTTACGAGTTCTATTATTGGGATAGGGTTAAATTTGAATCAAGTTGAATTTAATAATTTGCCTAAAGCATCTTCCTTAAAAATGATTACTGGACGTATTTTTGATCTAGACGAAGTTGCTAATGTTATTATTAACAATTTAAAGTATTATTTTAATATTTTAAAGAAAGGACAAACGGATGTTTTGAAAACAAAATATGAATCATTTCTTTTTAGAAAAAATAAACCTTCAACATTTAAAAGTGACGAAGGTTTAGTGTTTTCTGGTTTTATAAAAGGGGTTTCCAACTCTGGAAATCTTCAAATATTGCTTGAAGATGAGATTGTAAAAGAATTTGATTTAAAAACGATTACTCTTTTGTATTAAATAGATTTAGGAATACTTGTAGCAAGTGTTTCTATAAATTTGCTAATGGGGCCTTTAATCATCATGGCCATCATTGGGTTGAAGTCGCCCGAAAACTCTAGTTGTACTTCGCTCGAAGCATCGTTTGTTTTTAGAATATTGGCAATAAGCGAAAAGTCTAGTTTTCCTCCAGCGGCACCTAAAATTATTTTATTAGGTGGTAATGCTTCTTTCTTTTTTAAAATTATTTCAGGCATCCCTTTTAATGCAAATAAAAAAGTATCTTCACTTAAAACTTCAAATTTGCTAATATTTT
This sequence comes from Mariniflexile litorale, assembly GCF_031128465.2. Lineage (GTDB taxonomy): Bacteria > Bacteroidota > Bacteroidia > Flavobacteriales > Flavobacteriaceae > Mariniflexile > Mariniflexile litorale. Next base: position 2,651,188 of record NZ_CP155618.1, read on the forward strand.
CAGGCATTAACGATTCGAAATTTTTAATATCAGCTAAAAAATCAAAAACATCTTCAGGTGATTTGTTAACGCTTATTCGTTGTGATTCTAATTTCATTTTATAGTTATTTATTTTTTTGTTGTGTCGTTTAAGTCGTAAAAATGGTATTCAATTAAATGGCTCAGAACTAAACAACTTCTCTATATATCAATTGGCATTCCATTCACTGGGACGGGTATTCCAATCTGATAAAGTTTTTAATTCTTTTTCAGAAATATAACTTGTTTTAAGTGCTTGCTCAAGTAAGCTATTATAATCGCTTAAGGTTTGTAGTTCAATATTTTCATTTTTAAAATTGTTAACCGATACGTCAAAACCATAAGTAAAAATAGCAATCATGCCTTTTACATTTACGTGAGCTTCTTTTAATGCTTTTACAGCGTTTAAACTGCTACCTCCCGTACTTATTAAATCTTCAACAACCACTACATTTTGTCCATGTTCGATAAATCCTTCAATTTGATTTTTACGTCCATGTCCTTTAGCGTCGGGTCTCACATAAATAAAAGGTAATCCCATATATTCGGCCACTAACATACCAATCCCAATAGCTCCAGTGGCTACGCCTGCTATAACATCAGGTTTGCCATAATGTTTTTCAATTTGTTTAGCCATGGTTTCACGAATGTAATTTCGTATAGGTGGAAATGATAAAACAATACGATTATCGCAATAAATGGGCGATTTCCATCCAGAAGCCCAAGTAAAAGGCTCCTTAGGGCTAAGTTTTATAGCATTAACTTGTAATAAAACTTCAGCAGTTTTTCTAGCGATATCTTTATTAAAAATCATAAGAGCAAAAATAAACATAAATTTAGTTTTACATGGTGGTCATGCATTGAATAAAAAATATTTTTTTCAACAATGTCTAATTTGTAAGTAAAAATGATATTTTTACCAAAATGTAATTATTAAAATAAAGCATGTACAAAGTTTTTGTTGGCGATAAACCTATAATTTTGACAACAGTTGTTGAGCAGGAAACTAATTTTAAAAATTATTTACTAGATACAGTAAATATTGAAAAAGTTATAAAAGAGCTTAATACAACCAAATTAGCAGAAGTACGTCTTATTCATAAGAATGCTGAAAAGCTCCTGAAAAAGTTTTTAAAAAAATTGCCAAATGTTATTGCTGGTGGTGGTAAAGTTTACAATGATAAAAAGGATATTTTATTTATATACCGAAATGATAAATGGGATTTACCTAAAGGTAAAGTTGAAGGAAACGAATCTATTGAAAAAACAGCGATTCGCGAAGTTGTGGAAGAAACTGGTGTTGCTGGATTACAAATAACAAAACCTTTAGAAACCACATATCATATTTTTAAACGCAACGGAAACCATAAAATAAAAGTTACCTATTGGTTTGAGATGAAAACAAGTTTTACAGGTGTTTTATTTGCCCAAGAAGAAGAAGGTATCACCAAAGTAGAATGGTTAGATCAAGAGCAAGTATCTAAAGCTCTTGAGAATTCTTATGCGAATATTAAAATTTTAATTTAGTTCTTTAGAAATAAACCAATTGCGTTTTGTTGTAATTTATCTTTTTTTTTTAATAAGATGTTATTCTTATATTACTTATAATTTAACATGGTATAGGTTTAAAAGTGATGTGAAAAGTTTTATACTTTCATTAAAAACCGAAAAGCGATTATTTATTTTGGTAATAAAAACGCTTATAGCTGTGACTTTAAAGCTTTAATAAAAATTGGAGGAGTTGAAAAAATTAGAGATGTAACTTTTTTAATTCATACAACAGCAGGTTTAATAACTTCAGAAACTTTAATAAATATTATTAAACGAGATTTTGAAGTAAAATTGTTTAATAAAAGAGTAGAAGCTATTAATTGGTTAAATTCATTTATCAAACTTTAGAATACAAGTTTTCAAACGTTATAGTTTGATTGTGGTTCGAAATCTACATCCAATCTTGTTTCTACGCATTTTAAATGTAAATTTGCACCTTCAAAAAAGAAATCATGACAGAATTTGTAAGGAAGATAACACCAAACATCAAAGATGATGTTTTGGCAGGTATAACAGTTTCTTTGGCTATGATTCCAGAAGTTGTAGCTTTTGCCTTTGTGGCTCAAATAGATCCTTTAGTGGCACTTTCTGGTGCATTTATTGTTGGGTTAATTACGGCTATTTTTGGAGGTAGACCAGGTTTAATATCTGGAGCTGCAGGAGCCGTTGCTGTTATTTTTGTGCATTTAATTTCAGAAGGTCATGCTAAGGGAATGTTATTCGATGTGCCCGTTGAAAATATGGGGTATTTCTATTTGTTAGCAGCCGTTATATTAATGGGTGTGTTTCAAATAGGCGCCGGTGTATTCAAATTGGGTAGGTTTGTACGTTTAATTCCTCATTCGGTTATGTTGGGGTTTGTAAATGGATTAGCTATTGTTATTTTTTTAGCTCAAGTACGCATGTTTTCTCATAAGGAAATGCAAATTACAGTTCAAGGTGTTAAAGAATACATCAACATACCCATGCAAGGCAGCGAATTATATGTCATGCTTGGTTTGGTATTACTTACTATGGGAGTTATGTGGTTTTTACCTAAAATAACGACCAAGATTCCAGCGGCTTTAACTGCTATTCTTATTACTACAGGGATTGTAGTGTTTGGAGGTTTAGATGTAAGTACAGTGGGGTCTTATATCATTGAAGGAGGAGGAAATGGATTAAAAGGTAAATTTCCAACGCCAAATATAGGATTGTGGGAAAATTTACCATTTAATTTAGATACGCTTAAATTCATATTACCTTATGCGTTTTTAGCCGCATCGGTAGGACTAATTGAATCGTTAATGACTATGAATTTAGTTGACGAATTAACCGAAACACGTGGGAATGGAAACCGAGAATGTGTTGCCCAGGGCGCAGGAAATATGATAAGTGGTTTGTTTGGTGGTACTGGTGGTTGCGGTATGATTGGTCAAACAGTTATTAATATAAATGCTGGTGGTCGTGGTAGGTTGTCTGGAATTATGATGGCATTAACCTTATTAACCTTTATTTTATTTACCGATAAATATATAGAACAAGTTCCTATTGCGGCATTAATAGGAGTTATGTTTATGATGGTAATAGAAACCTTTGCATGGTCTAGTTTTAGAATTATTAGAAAAATACCAAAATCGGATGCTTTTGTACTGATAGTTGTATCTGCTGTAACTGTTATTTACGATTTGGCTATAGCTGTATTTGTTGGTGTTATTATTTCTGCATTAGTTTTTGCTTGGGAAAATGCTAAAAAAATTAGAGCAAGAAAGCGTTTTTCTGAAGATGGAAAAACGAAAACCTATGAAATTTGGGGGCCTTTGTTTTTTGGTTCTATACAAGCTTTTAATAAAAAGTTCGATGTAAAGAATGATCCAGACCATGTTGAAATAGACTTCGTTGAATCTCGTATAAGCGATCATTCTGCATTAGAAGCTATTTTTAATTTAGTGAATAAATACGAAGCAGAAGGCAAGACAATAAAATTAAAACATTTAAGTAAAGATTGTAAAATATTATTATACAAAGCAAGTCCTAAATTTAGAGAAGTTATTGTTGAGGCTATTGATGATCCTCGCTATCATTTAGCCGAAAACCCAGAAAAATTTCCAAAATCATTATCAGAATACAAGTTTTAGGGTTATTTATAATTAAAGCCTTTTTGTTGATGCTAGAACCTGGACCTATTTAACCCGTACACTATTAGGTACAAATTTGGTGTAATCTCCATGGTTTTTAATTACATCTCGCACTATTGAGGATGATATAAATGAAGTTTTAGCAGAAGTCAGTAAAAAGACTGTTTCTATGGTAGCTAAGCTTCTGTTAGCATGTGCAATGGCTTTTTCAAATTCAAAATCGGCAGGATTGCGTAACCCTCGCAAAATAAATTCAACATCAATTTCTTTGCAAAAATCAACTGTTAATCCTTTATAAGTTAATACTTTTACTTGAGGTTCGTCTGCAAATGCTTTTTCTATAAATGCTTTTCGTTCATCAAGTGTGAACATGTATTTTTTATCGGAGTTGACCCCAATAGCCACAATTACTTCATCAAAAAGGGTGATGCCACGTTTTATAATATCGTAGTGTCCTAAAGTTAGGGGGTCAAAAGATCCTGGAAATATGGCTCGTTTCATTTTATTATTTTGTCATTTCCGTCTTTCATCTTCGCTTAAGGTAAACTTCAGAGGGAACCTCATTTTTTGAATGACTAATATCAAATATAGTCAATAATTATTATTAATTTTTCAAAGCTTCTTCTATGGCGTTATCAAATAATTCAACTAAGGTTATACCTGCTGCAGCTGCTTGTTGAGGCAAGATACTGGCTAAGGTTAATCCAGGTACGGTGTTTACTTCTAATAAATGAGGTTCACCATTTTTAAAAATATATTCGCTACGGCTAAAACCCTTCATTTTTAAAACTTCATAAACTTTTTTAGCAATAGCAGTTACTTTAGTTTCTTCGTCGTTGGTTAATCGAGCAGGTGTTATTTCTTGTGATTTCCCTAAGTACTTAGCTTCATAATCAAAAAAATCGTTCTCACTTACAATTTCGGTAATTGGTAAGACTTTGGTTTCTCCTTTAAATTTTATCACGCCTACAGATACTTCGGTGCCATCTAAAAACGATTCAATTATAATTTCATTATCTTCTTTAAATGCCACTTCAATAGCGTTTTTTATATCTTCCTTTTTATGCACTTTAGTAACACCAAAACTGCTACCGGCTTTATTGGCTTTAACAAAACAAGGTAAACCTACTTTGGCTATAATGGTATCTTCATTTATAGTATCGCCCAAATTTATGTAAAATGACTCAGCGGTTTTAATCCCATACGGTTTTAAAACACTTAAACAATCACGCTTATTAAAGGTTAGTGCGGCTTGATACATGTCGCAACTTGTTTGTGGAATATTGAGTAATTTATAATACGCTTGCATAAATCCGTCTTCTCCTGGCGCCCCATGAATGGCGTTGAACACACAGTCAAAGGTGATTTTGGAGTTGTTTATAGTAACCGAAAAATCATTTTTGTCAATAGGGAACTCGGTATTATTACTATCAACATATACCCATTTTTCTTTGAATACATGAATTCTGTAAGCGTTGTATTTTGAAGCATCAAGTGTTTCAAAAACTACTTGTCCGCTTTTTAATGAGATTTTGTATTCACTAGAATAACCTCCCATAATGATAGCAATATTTTTTTTCATAAATTATATTTTGTTCTATGTTTGTAGAAGATACTCTTTTTCATCTTCTTTATTTCTGATAACTATAAAGAAATCTTCTTAATTAATCTTTAATTGGTCTAAAAAGTACAATAAAACGTATCTATTATTAGTTAAGCTAAAATATCACTTAAATTGCAAAAGAAAAAACAGTTCTGTTTTTATATATTTGCCTAATTGAAAATTTTATACATGAGCGTTATTAAATTTCTAACCAGTAAAGTGTTTTTTAAACAATTATTATTAGCAATCGGGGCCGTAGTGGTTCTAAGCTTTATTGTCTTGAGGTGGTTAAGCTATACAACAAACCATGGCGAATTTGAAACGGTGCCCAATTTAACAGGGAAATCTTTAAGCGTTGCGTCCATAGAATTGAACGAAAATAAATTAGAAATGCAAGTTCAAGATTCGGCCAATTACAATCCCGATTACCCGAAGTTTTCGGTTATAGACCAATCACCAGCTGCTGGTGCCAAAGTAAAAGAAGACCGTAAAATATATATTACTGTAAACCCTTCTGGATACCGAAAAATCACTGTTCCAGATTTAAAAGAACGTACTTTTAGACAAGCAAAACCAACCTTAGAAGCAGTCGGTTTTAAAGTAGGTAAGCTTACCTATGTTAATAATATTGCGAAAGATTTGGTTTTAGAAATGACCTATAAAGGTAAAAATATAAAAACAGGTGATAAGTTACCAAAAACAACTGCTATAGATTTAGTACTTGGAAATGGAAACAGACCTTCTTCGGGAGTGTCTGATAATGTGGGGGTGACTTCGAATGAATCTGATGATAGTAATTTATCTGAAGATTTAAACTAAATACTTAAAAGAAAAATTGCTGTGGTGTATCGCAGTTAACATATAACATGGAAAATACTACCCCAGAGTTTTTTGAAGATGAAAGTGACCTTTATGAACATCATGCTTTTGATGTAGATAAAGGACAGAGTCCACTTCGAATTGATAAATATTTAATGAATTTTGTTGAAAATGCGACACGTAACAAAATTCAATCTGCTGCTAAAAATGGGAGTATTTTTGTAAACGGAGTCCCTGTAAAATCAAACTATAAAGTAAAACCCTTTGATAAAATTAGGGTGCTATTTACACATCCGCCACACGAAAATTTGTTGGTAGGAGAAAATATACCGCTTGATATTGTTTATGAAGACGACACATTATTGGTTGTAAACAAACCAGCGGGGATGGTCGTGCATCCTGGACATGGAAATTACTCTGGTACGCTTATAAATGCATTGATTTATAGGTTTGATAACTTGCCAAATAATTCTAGTGAACGCCCTGGTTTAGTGCATAGAATAGATAAGGATACTAGCGGGCTTTTAGTTATTGCAAAAACGGAACAAGCTATGGCACATTTGTCTTTACAATTTGCCGAAAAAACCAGTGAACGTGAATATGTAGCCATTGTTTGGGGAAATATAGAAGAAGAAGAGGGGACTGTTGAAGGTAGTATTGGGCGTCATCCTAAAAACCGATTACAAAACACAGTGTTTCTTGGAGATGAAGCAGATAAAGGAAAACCCGCAGTAACACACTATAAAGTTTTAGAGCGTTTGGGCTATGTCACTTTGGTATCTTGTAAGCTCGAAACAGGTCGTACACATCAAATTCGTGTTCATATGAAACATATTGGACATACCTTGTTTAATGATGAACGCTATGGTGGGGAAAAAGTATTAAAAGGAACAACGTTTACTAAGTACAAACAGTTTGTTGATAATTGTTTTAAAGTATTACCCAGACAAGCATTACATGCAAAAACATTGGGGTTTGTACATCCAAAGACTGATAAGTTTATGAGTTTTGATACGCCAATTCCAAATGATATGGAACAATGTATTGAAAAATGGCGTGCCTATTCCAAACATCAAGGCGCAGAAGAATAAAAATTTTCTTCTTATAGTCGTAATTAGTTTATTCTATAGTTTTTAGAAAGTAATAAATTATAAATATGAGGCTGTCTGTAAAGTGTATTTTATTTACTTTGTCAGGCTGAGCTTGTCGAAACGGATATTGATTATCAATAAGTTTGAATATTTCGACAGGCTCAATATGACTCAGAATAACACTTTTCAGACAGCCTCATAAGTTTGTTTTGTGTGTTTATTTTATTCAATAATCCCACCGCAGCTCACACGTCCACCAGCATCACCTGTTGGTTGGGTCGTGAAATCGTCTACACCAGCATGTACAATAATTCCTCTTCCAATAATGTCTTTTGTATCATCACCACATTCAATACACCATTCATCTGTTGAAATAGAAATACTAGCATTACCATTTTCATCTGCAGTAAGATTTCCAATATCTCCTTTATGATACCCTGCTTCAGAACCCCATTTTCCATGTGGTTGATTTGTTGGATTCCAGTGTCCGCCAGCAGATTTTCCATCAGGAGAAGAACAATCAGATGATTCGTGTATGTGAATAGCATGTTCACCTGGTTCTAATCCGCTTATAGTTGCGGTCATACTTACTTTGCCATCTTCTTCAATAAAAATGACATTACCGCTCACATTGCTATCACTTTTAGGTACTAGTTCAACAGTTAGTTCTTTTTTAGTTACCATGTCATTTTCAACTAGGTCGTTATCTGTGGTTTCAGTGTCTTTTTTAACATTTTTACAAGAGGTTAAACTCATTATAAAAACCATTACGAGAAAACTTATTTTTTTCATTTTATTGTATTTTTTTATTTATCGAAAGTTAATGCTTTAATGAAACAATTACAAATTTGAGTATGACTTATATCATATAATTTTGAACTCATTTAAATTAATTTTGGATCATAAATGTTAGGTATGTTACATTCATTAGTTAATAAATATAATATTGCGGGTCCGCGTTATACAAGTTATCCAACGGTTCCATATTGGGATGAAGCGACGTTTTCATTAAAAAAATGGAAATCTTCGTTAATACAATCCTATAAAGAAAGTAATTCGAAAGAAGGCATGAGTCTCTATATTCATTTGCCTTTTTGTGAAAGCTTATGTACATTTTGTGGCTGTAATAAACGTATAACGAAGCAGCATGCTGTAGAGTCTCCTTATATAAATGCTGTTTTAAAAGAATGGAATTTGTATTTAGAACTATTGGAAGAAAAACCTATTATTAAAGAATTGCATCTAGGAGGGGGAACACCCACATTTTTTAGTCCAGAGAATTTAAAGCGATTGATTAATGGTATTTTCATGCACGCCACCCGTGCAGAAAACTATGAGTTCAGTTTTGAGGGGCATCCTAATAATACAACACGTGAACATTTACAGGCTCTTTATGATGTAGGGTTTAGACGCGTGAGTTACGGTGTGCAAGACTATAACGAAACCGTTCAAAAAGCTATTCATAGAATACAGCCTTTTGAAAATGTAAAAAAAGCGACAAATTTAGCCAGAGAAATAGGGTATACATCTGTTGGTCACGATATCATTTTTGGTTTACCATTTCAAACTAGAGAACATATAAAAGAAACCATTTTAAAAACTAAGGCATTATTGCCAGATAGATTGGCCTTTTACAGTTATGCCCACGTACCATGGATTAAAGGAAATGGACAACGTGGCTTTAATGATTCCGATTTGCCATCGGCAGCATCAAAAAGACAACAATACGAATTGGGTAAACAATTACTTGCGGAGGTTGGTTACCATGAAATAGGTATGGATCATTTTGCTCTTACAAACGATTCACTTTATCAATCGATGAATAATGGCAATTTACATCGAAATTTTATGGGTTACACCGCATCAAAAACTCAAACTATGATTGGCTTAGGTGTATCGGCTATTAGCGATAGTTGGTACGGGTTTGCTCAAAATGTAAAGGGTATTGAAAGTTATTATAATTTGTTAAAAGATAATATATTACCAATTTATCGCGGGCATATTTTAAATGAAGAAGATTTGGTTATAAGAAAGCATATTCTTAATTTAATGTGTCGTTTCAAAACAAGTTGGACTAAAGATAAATTATGTTTTGAAGCGTTGCCCGATGTTTTGATTAGATTGCAAGAAATGAAAAAAGACGGATTACTAAATACACACTCAAATACTATTGAAGTAACAGAAAAAGGACGCCCATTTGTTAGAAATATTTGCATGGCGTTTGATGTTTTGTTACAGCGAAAACAACCTAATACACCATTGTTTTCGATGACTATTTAAACCTAAAAATTATGAAAAAAATTATTGTACCGATTGATTTTTCTGAACATTCAGAATATGCTTTAAAAACGGCTGTAAAATTAGCTAAAAAACACGATGCAGAAATACTGGCCTTACACATGCTAGAAATGTCTGATATTATGTTAACTGCTTCAGATGGACTTCAAACTCAAAAAGCCATGTTCTTTCTCCAATTGGCCGAGAAAAAGTTTAAAGATTTTTTGAAAAAGGACTATTTACAAGATGTGAAAGTAACACCAATCATCAAGCATTTTAAAGTGTTTAGTGAGGTTAATGATGTGGCTTTGAAAAATGAAGCAGATCTTATTATTATGGGATCTCATGGCGCAAGTGGTGTTAAAGAGTTTTTTGTTGGTTCTAATACAGAACGTGTTGTGCGTAATTCAGACATTCCTGTTTTGGTAGTGAAAAATAATGTGTCTAACATTAATTTTGAAGCAGTGGTGTTTGCCTGTGATTTTTCAGAAGAATCCATTAAGCCTTATTTAAATGCTGTTAAACTGTTTGATAAATTAGGCTCTAAAGTTTATTTTGTAAATGTTAATTTACCAAATGAGAGATTCAAAAGCTCTTTGGAAATTGAAAAGCAAGTAGTTAATTTTTTCACCAAAGCCGAAAGTAATTTGGATAGAATGAACGATGTCCATTACATATCAGATTATACAGTAGAGGAGGGAATTTTAAATTTTGCTAATAAGTTAGGTGCCGATATGATTGCCATCCCAACACATGGACGTAAAGGTTTATCTCATTTCTTTGAAGGAAGTGTTGGTGAAGATGTTGCAAATCATGCTACATTACCTGTTATAACTTTTAAAATTTAGTAAATTAATTAACAGAGGTGATTAATATTTAAAAAAGGAATAGTTAATAATTTAGCTGTTCCTTTTTTTATGGATTAACGACAATTTATATCACCAGAAATCACATCAAAAACGGGTGCAGGAGAGAGGTAAGGAATTCCCAGTCCTAAACCACGAAGTATGAAGAGTAAACCCATAAAAATGATGAAAACAGGAATCACTTTTTGTATTTTTTGCCTAGCCGAACCTTTCAAGAGTTGGCTAAAATATATAGCAGTGGTCATTAAAGGAATCGTTCCCAGGCCAAAAACAGCCATATACATGCTGCCGCTCAAGGTGTTTCCACTAGCAATAGCGGCAAAAAGAGCCATATAAACTAAACCACAGGGTAAAAAACCATTTAAAAATCCAATGGTTAAAAAAGTGTCGGTAGTTTTCTTTTTCAAAGCATTACCTAGAGCAGCTTTTATCTTCGAAATAATTTTGTAAATAGGTTTGGAAGCATTGTATCTATTAAATGTTTTCTGCGGAATCAATACCACCAAAATCATTAAAACTCCAATAACTATTGAGAGTTGCTGTTGGTATCCAAAAATAAAAAGGGTTTTGCCAATAAGTCCGAAAATCAAACCAATAATACTATAAGCCAGCAACCTGCCCACGTGGTAAATGGCAATTTGAGTTACTTTTTTCACACTATTCGTTCGGTCAACAGGAAGCATGAATGCTATAGGGCCACACATGCCCACACAGTGAAAACTGCCTAATAAACCCAATATAAATGCTGAAATAAGCATGTTAATAATTTATAGATTCTTTAAATAAATAAGAATTTCCGTTATATTGCCAGTCTATTTTAATGTTCCAACGACCATCTACCAAACGTTTGTCAGGTATGAGCAAATAAGATTCAGACAATGAAACCGTAGTTTCAAAGTCCAATTGTTTGTTAGATGGTCTATATAGGAACACGTTTCCTGTAATTTTTTTTATGTCCATAGCCTTAGGGAATTTAATCATTAATCCTTCTGCTGTTTTTTCATAACGAATATTCTCTTCCAATTTGCTGGCATTATTCAATTTGTCAATAGCATGCTGATAATCCAATTCCTCGGCATAATAATCTTCAGTAACCAGTTCGTGTTCAAACCTGTCATCCACATTCATGGTAATAACAAAGTACATGATAAACGAAATAAATCCAATAAACGCCAATACAATTCCGGTACCCCAATTAAACTTCATAATATCTATTTTTTGTTATCCTAAATGTATTTCAGGATTTTGTTTTTCATTTTTATGGCATTCCCCTTCGTGCCTCGGGTCGGGCTTTCCGCTATATCTTTTTTGCTTTTAATGGCAAAAAAGGATGCCGCTTCAATCCCTAATGCACCCATCCGCGAAGATCACTTCCAAATTGGTGTTCTAACTTTACTTATAACTCCTAGGACCTAAAAAATTAGCCGTAGTAGTTTCAATCAATTTATCACCAGCATATACACCAATCCGTATCTTATTTCTATCACCCGATAAAGCTGAATTATTAATCTCAACAAACAAAGTGCCTTTTGCTATTCCTTGACTTGGCACCACAAACCTATCGTGAGTTGCCACCAATTTCAAGGTTCCTTTTTGCGACATCAATTTAAAATGCACATCATTAATGTCTTTGCTTGTTTTGTTTACAAGCTTATATGTAAATACATTGCTTATTATGTTATTTTCTTTATGTTCATATAGCTGTCCAGGCAACCTTAAAATATTAGCTTCTACATCATTTCTTAAAAATAACATTCCTGTTAGTAATCCCGTTAAAATAACTAAAACCGCTATGTAACCTTTCATTCTGGCAGTCACTCTAAAAGGTGTCTTCTTTTCTATGTTTTCTTCGCTAGCGTAACGTATCAAGCCTTTTGGTAAATCAATACTTTCCATAATATGGTCGCATTCATCAATACAAGCCGTACAATTTACGCACTCCAATTGTGTGCCATTTCTAATATCAATCCCTGTTGGGCAAACGTTCACGCATTGGAAACAATCAATACAATCGCCATGTCCGAGTTCTTGACGGTCTTCGTTTTTTCTAAATTTCTTTCTGCCATTTTCAGCCTCACCACGTTTATGGTCGTAAGCTACTACTACCGATTTGGTGTCTAGTAACACTCCCTGCAATCTGCCATAAGGGCAAGCAATAATGCATACTTGCTCTCTAAACCATGCAAAAACGAAATAGAACACAGCAGTAAAAATTAATAAAGAAATTAAGGTGCTTAAGTGATTAAAAGGGCCACCTGTAATATAATTGATAAGTTCCTCGCTACCTATTAAATAGGCTAAAAACACATTGGCAATTACAAAAGAAATAAATAAGAAGATGATCAATTTTAAACCTTTTTTTCTTATTTTTTCAGCATTCCAAGGTTGTTTGGAAAGTCGAATTTGTTTTCCTCTATCGCCTTCAATCCAATACTCAATGCGACGAAATACCATTTCCATAAAAATGGTTTGCGGACAAATCCATCCACAAAAAATTCTACCAAAGGCTACAGTAAAGAGCGCAATGAAAATAACGCCAATAATCATCGAAATAACAAACAGATGAAAATCTTGTGGCCAAAACGGGAATCCGAAAATATTAAAGCGGCGTTCCAATACATTAAACATTAAAAACTGATTGCCGTTTATTTTTATAAATGGTGCTAGCACTAAAAAGGCTATCAAAAAATAACTGACTAGTTTTCTATATTTATAAAATTTTCCACTAGGTTTTTTTGGAAATACCCAAGCCCGTTTACCATCTTCGGTAATCGTACCAATGGAATCTCTGAATATGTCGTTATCTTGGGTTTCCAAAGTTTGTGTTTTGTTTTAAGTTTGCAATAAATATTCTACTCTGCAATGGGTGCTTCACTACCTTCGTCAACCCAAACATCACCTTCTGGTGCTTTGGGGTTTGCAGGCGTAGTGCCTTGTAAGCTCAATACGTAGCTCGCCACTTGTGCTATTTGCAAGGGTTTTAATTGTGTTTTCCAAGCAATCATCCCTTTTCCAGAACGTCCGCCTTCCGATACAGTTTTAAATACATGTTTGATGTCTCCACCTAATATCCAATGGGTATCGGTTAAGTTGGGACCAATACCACCGCCGCCATCTGCCATATGGCAAGCCACGCAGGTGCTTTCGAAAATAGTTTTACCTGCATTTAAATCTCCAGCATCAGTTAATAAAGTAACCGTATTAATATCTACTAAATCTTTGGCTGTTTTTTTATAAGCTTCAATGGCTATTTTGGCTTCAGCTAATTCTGTTTCAAATTCATCTATTTGGTTGTCTCCATTAAAAACATGAAATTTTAATAAATACACAAACGCAAAAATAATTGAGATGTAAAAGCCATACAGCCACCATGGTGGTAAATTATTGTCTAGCTCTCTAATGCCATCGTAGTTGTGGTCTAAAACAATTTCGCCTTCTTCTTCAATGGGTTTAGAACCTAAAAGTTTAATGTAAGTTTTTTTTAACCAAGTGAATTTATAGGTCTTCTCTTTTTCTGCTAAAAATCGTGCTTGGGCTGCTGCATCCAATTTTTGAAGCATTACATTTTCTAAAGCACCAATAACAGCTTCAATAGCTATAATAATTAATAGCACCAATAAAAGAAAAAGCAATACGGCTGGATATTTTATAAATGCAGGTTGGTTGCCAGAATCTATGAAAAATTCTGTGGCACCGAGAATGAGAAAGAACGCAATGGGTACTCGTACCCAAGATGGGATTAAATTTCGCATGATGAATCGTCTTTTTGGTTGTCAAATGGAATGTTACTAACGGTTTTGATATAGTCTTTTTTAGCGGTAAATACCCATAAAAAGAGCAGTGCAAAAAAAGTAAAGAATATTAATAAGGAAATGATGGGGTAAATCTCAATTCCTGCAATACTATCCATATGACCTTTTATATATTTTAACATAATTAAATTTTTTGATAGTTAGTTTTGTAAGGCTTCTACCTTGATGTCTGTTCCTAATCGTTGCAAATAGGCAATAAGGGCTACAATCTCTCTGTTTTTCATTTCAATAAAATCTTCGCCATTTTCAGCGGCATATTTTTTATCGGCTTCATAAGTCTTTGCAAAATCGGGATCGGTATACAAGTTTTTCTCAATTTGAGCACCTTGTTCAAGCATGCTTTGTTGAGCGTTCGCTATTTCCTCATCAGAATATGGAACCCCTAAGGTTACCATAGCTTCCATTTTAGTTTCGGTGTTAGATTTGTCTAACTTGCTACTACTACCAGTAATTAACCAAGGGTAACGTGGCATAATGGAACCTGAAGAGGTGCTTTGAGGGTCGTACATGTGGTTAAAGTGCCAGTTGTCAGAATATTTAGCGCCAATTCGGTGTAAATCGGGACCTGTACGTTTGCTTCCCCATAAAAAAGGATGGTCGTAAACAAATTCCCCAGCTTTAGAATATTCCCCATAACGCTCTACTTCGTGTCTAAACGGACGAATCATTTGTGAGTGACAGCCCACGCAGCCTTCACGAATGTATATATCTCGACCCTCTAATTCCAAAGGTGTATATGGTTTTACGCTAGCTATTGTTGGAATATTTGATTTTACCATAATGGTTGGTACAATTTGAATAACACCACCAATTAAAATAGCTACAGTAGCTAAAAGGGTTAATTGGACAGGTCTTCTTTCTAACCATGAGTGCCATCCTTCGCCAGAAGTTCGTTTTTTGGTAACACGTTCCAAGGCTGGAGCTTCCGCTAATTCATCAGTCACTTTATTGCCTTGTCTTATGGTTGCAATAACATTGTAAACCAAAATAAACATTCCTATAATGTATAAGGTTCCTCCAATGGCACGCATCCAGTACATTGGCATAATTTCAGTAACCGTTTCTAAAAAGTTACCATATACCAAAGTACCATCGGGATTGAATTGTTGCCACATAGAATATTGTGTAAAACCAGCAACATATAATGGTAATGCATACATAATAATTCCTAAAGTACCGAGCCAGAAATGTAAATTTGCCAATCCAGTCGAGTACATTTTAGTTTTAAATAATTTGGGGATTAAGTAATAAATAATACCAAAAGCCATAAAACCATTCCAAGCTAATGCGCCTACGTGTACGTGAGCAATAATCCAATCGGTAAAATGTGCTACGGCATTAACGCTTTTAAGCGATAGCATAGGGCCTTCAAAAGTGGCCATACCATAACCAGTAATAGCGACAACCATGAATTTTAAAACAGGGTCAGTTCGTACTTTATCCCAAGCACCACGTAATGTTAATAAGCCGTTTATCATACCACCCCAAGAAGGCATTAAAAGCATGATGGAAAATGCAACACCTAAATTTTGAGCCCACTCAGGTAAAGCTGTGTATAATAAGTGATGAGGGCCTGCCCAAATATATATGAATATTAACGACCAGAAATGTACGATGGATAATCGGTAAGAATACACCGGTCTGTTAGCCGCTTTCGGAACAAAATAGTACATCAACCCTAGAAACGGTGTGGTTAAAAAGAATGCTACTGCATTGTGTCCGTACCACCATTGTACCAAAGCATCTTGAACACCAGCATAAACCGAGTAACTTTTCATGGCACTTACTGGCAATTCTAAACTATTAAAAATATGAAGGACAGCCACAGTAACAAACGTGGCGATGTAAAACCAAATAGCAACATATAAATGACGCTGTCTTCTTTTGAGTATTGTCCATATCATATTAACACCAAAAACCACCCAAATTAAAGCAATGGCAATATCTATGGGCCATTCTAATTCGGCATACTCTTTTGAAGTTGAATACCCTAATGGCAAGCTAATTGCTGCTGCAACAATGATAAGTTGCCAACCCCAAAAGTTGATGTTACTTAATAGGTCGCTCGCCATTCGTGCTTTTAATAAACGCTGAAGCGAATAATAAATACCAGCAAACATGGCGTTCCCAACAAAGGCAAAAATAACGGCGTTGGTATGTAAGGGTCTTAAGCGACCAAAACTTAACCAAGAAATACCGTCAGTAAGGTTGGGGAATAAAAACATAAAAGCAAGTAATAAACCTACTGACATTCCAACAACACCAAAAATTATTGTGGCATAGATGAATTTTGTAACGATTTTATTATCGTAGTGAAACTGTTGCATTTCCATAGTAATGTGTTAATCTTTTTTGGTTAGTATCGTTTTTTTTGGTTTTTCTTTTATGAGTTCATCTTCAAAAAGCATACGAACGGAAGGGGTATAGCTATCATCAAATTGCCCGTTTCTAACGGCTACAATAAAGGCCACGAAAAAAACAATAGCCACAAGAATGCTTATAGTAAGTAATATATATATAACGCTCATACCTATTTGAAGTTATGGTTCAAAAGTACCTTCATACCTGTTTTAAAAAAATGACATTTGTCATATTTCATTATTTAGTTTCCTTTTTTGGCGTTACCACAAGGGTCGGGCTTTCCACTGTATCTTTTTTGAGAAAAACAAAAAAGGATGCCGTTTCAATCCCTAACGCATGTATATGCCAAATTCAGTTTTTATTCTCTACTTCGTTTAACTCTCTAAACCGTCATTTTATAGTTATTTTTTGAATGTATTTAGGATGGGATTTTTCGGCCTAAAACATTCGTTGCAACAGTTGTAAATACCACGATACTTATAGAACTTAATGGCATTAAAATAGCCGCAACCACTGGTTCTAATTGTCCTGTAACAGCAAAATATAACCCGATGATGTTGTATATAAATGATAGCCCAAAACTCCATTTGATGATTTTAATAGCCGATTTTGAAACCTTTATATAATTATAGAGTTGATTGAATTTTGAAGCATCCAAAATAGCATCGCAAGCTGGAGAAAATACATTTACATTTTCTGATATGGCTATACCAACATTACTTTGCGCCAACGCGCCAGCATCATTTAATCCATCCCCGATCATTAAAACTTTTGCGCCTTCACTTTGATGGTATTTAATGTATTCCAACTTGTCTTCAGGTTTCTGATTGAAAAGTAGTTTTGTTTTTGTGGGTAATAATTTGGTTAAATTCTCAAGTTCACCCGCATTATCACCAGAAAGAATCACCAAATCATATTCTTTTTTTAAAGTGTTAAATAATTGCGATAACCCTTTTCTGTATTTATTGTAAAAGGTGAATTTTCCTTTGTATTGGTTGTTTGTACTTACGTGGACTGCGGTGTTTAAAGTGGCTGTGTTATTGTTGTGTCCCACAAATGATGCTGAACCAATTTTTATATGTTGGTCTTTGTATTTAGCTTCGATACCTTGTCCTAAAAACTCTTCATAGGTATCTAAAGTTACAATGTTGTTTTGGTCTAAGAGTGCATATAATGACCGGCTTAAGGGGTGGTTAGAACCACGTAAAGTACTTTTCAATAAGGCTTCTTCAGCGTTAGATAATGTCAAGCCTTCATAACCAATGGTGGTTTCTTTGTTGGCTGTAATGGTTCCTGTTTTATCAAAAATAATAGTATCTATTTTTGCTAATTGCTCTATAACACTGGCGTTTTTTAAGTAGAATTTTTTCTTTCCCAAAATGCGTAAAACATTCCCAAAAGTAAAAGGGGCTGCTAATGCAATCGCACATGGACAAGCTATAATTAATACAGATGTAAAAACATTAAGCGCTTTACTCGAATCGGTAAATAGCCAAAATGAAGTTGCTACTAAGGCAATTAATAAAATAGTAATAGTGAATTGCTTGCTTATACTATTGGTAATGTTGGTAAACGATAATTCTTTGTCCTTTTTAAAAACATCATTACTCCAAAGTTGGGTTAAATAACTTTGTTCTACAGATTTTAAAACATCTACTTCAATACTGCCATCCATTTGTTTACCACCAGCAAACAATTTATCGCCCGATTGTTTTGAAACTATTTTAGATTCACCAGTAACAAAACTATAGTCAATCCGCGCTTGTCCTTTTATAAGAATACAATCTACAGGAATGAGTTCTTCATTTCTAATTAAAAGACGATCGCCCTTTTCAATATCATAAACTTGAATGGATGCTTCGGAATTATCAGAACTAATTTTAGTAATCCCAATAGGGAAATACGATTTGTAGTCACGTTCAAAAGATAAAAAGCTGTATGTTTTTTGTTGAAATAATTTCCCCAGTAATAAAAAGAAAATGAGTCCTGTTAAACTATCAAAAAAACCAGAACCCGTATTGGAAATAATTTCAAATGTACTTCTAGAGAATAAAACAGCAGCACCTAAAGCAATAGGAACATCAATATTTAAAATTTTAGAACGAAGCCCTTTAAAAGCAGAAATGAAATAATCTTGAGCCGAATAGAACACTACGGGAACCGAAAAGGCAAACATCAACCACCTAAACATAGGTTTGAATTGTTCTAACCAAAACTCACCTACTTGAAAATATTCCGGAAAGGATAAAAACATCACGTTGCCAAAGGCAAACCCGGCAACACCTAGTTTATAAATTAAAGACCGATCAACATGCTTTTTTCCAACACTATAATCATCTAAACTTATAAACGGTTCATAGCCAATACTACTTAATAAAGCTACTAAGTTTTTCAAAGAAAGCGATTCCTGATTATAAGTAATTCGAACCGTTTTCTTTCCGAAGTTAACAATAGAAGCACTTATAAATGGATTTAATTTGTTGAGGTTTTCAAGAATCCAAATACAAGAACTACAATGAATATGAGGAATGTATAAAGTGATTATTTGAGTATCACCATCATCAAACTCTAATAATTGCTCAATAATTTTAGTATTCTCTAAAAAGTTGTATTTGCCTTCAATATCTTTAGGAGTAGCCCCAGGTGCCGTTTGTAAATCGTAATAACATGTTAAATCGTTTAATGAAAAAATTTCGTAAACAGTTTTACAACCATTACAACAAAATTCTTTATCATCAAACGTGATTTTAGAAGAATTAGCATCTAAGCCACAATGAAAACATGTGCTTTTACTCATTTTTTATTTACTCAATTATACCTAACACAAAGGTTGAGATAGATGTGCTTTATAAATATGATATTCGTCATATTTTATTTATTTTTACCAAACTTCAATTTTAAGCATGTATCATTGTATGAATTCATTTAGTGCCATTAAATTTTTTACTCAAGAAGAGTTGCAATCAGGATTGTTAACTTTTAAGAATTTTCAAAAGCTTTTATTTTAATGTTTCAGAACGATAAAGATGTTTTTAAGGTGCTTTTTGAAGCTGTTTCAGAAGGTGTTATTGTGGTAGATAGTCAGCAAAAAATTGTAGCTACCAATGCTTCAGCAGAACACATGTTTGGCTATACAAAATCAGAACTTGTAAACCGAGAACTTGATATTTTAATTCCGCAAAAATACCATGCTACACATGGGGCGCATGTGGATGGCTTTATGAAACAAAAAGAAAGTAGGCAAATGGGGCGAGGTCGTGATTTGTACGGTGCCCGAAAAGATGGTGCTTCGTTTCCTGTTGAAGCAGGCTTAAATCCGTTAGAAATTAATGGGGGATCTTATGTTATGGCTTTGGTTATAGATATTTCCATACGGAAACAACAAGAGCTTCAATTACAGGAACTCAACATGCAATTAGAAAAGAAAGTAAAGGAGCGAACCAAGGAGTTGAGTAGTACTGTTGAAGCATTGAGAACAGTAAACATAGAGCGAGATGCCGAGATTAAAAAACGTATTGAAGCTCAAAATAAAACAAAAAACGCTTTAAAAAAGGAAAAAGAACTTAACGAATTAAAAACAAAATTTCTATCGTTAGTATCTCATGAATTTAAAACACCTTTAAGTGGTATTTTAACTTCCGCCATGTTATTGGGCAAATATAAGTTAGCCGAGCAACAGGAAAAGCGTGATAAACATGTGAAAACGATTTCGGATAAAGTGCATTACCTTAATAATATTTTAAACGATTTTTTATCTATCGAAAAATTAGAAACAGGTAAAATTAATTATAAATTTAGCATTTTTAAAATAAGTAAAGTGGTAAATGAAGTGGTTTATAATACCAATATGCTTTTAAAAGAAGGACAAAAAATAAACTATCCCGAAAATATTGATGATTATTCTATGTTTCAAGATGAAAAAACTGTAGAATTAGCACTGTCTAACTTGGTACACAATGCTATTAAATATTCACCTGAAAACACTTTGGTGGATATTCAAATAATACAAGATAAAAAACAGACCACTTTCAAAATAAAGGATAATGGTATGGGGATTCCTTTGAAAGATCAGAAAATGATATTTAATCGTTATTTCAGAGCAGAAAACGCGCTTCTAACACAAGGCACGGGTATTGGTTTGAATATCGTGAAAAGCCATTTAGAAAATTTAGGAGGCGTTATAAGTTTTGAAAGTGAAGAAAATAAAGGAAGTGAGTTTATATTTATATTACCAAATAAAGCTAACCAATGAAAAAAATATTACTGATAGAAGACGATGTAGTTTTAAGAGAAAATACCGCTGAATTATTAGAACTTGCGGATTACGATGTTACAACAGCACCCAATGGGAAAATAGGATTGGGTATAGCCAAAAGCAGTTTGCCAGATATTATTGTTTGCGATATCATGATGCCCGAACTAGATGGTTACGGAGTTTTAGAAGCATTAGCTAAAAATGATACGACCAAACAGATTCCTTTTATATTTTTATCTGCAAAAACTGAACGTAAAGATGTTAGAAGGGGCATGGACTTAGGAGCAGACGATTATATAACCAAACCTTTTGAAGAAGATGAGCTTATAAGTGCCATTGAAAGCCGTTTAGCTAAGGCCGCTATTTTAAAAGAAAAAAATGATGCACAAACAAATTTAGATTCAGTTAATGAAGAAGAACTTAGAACACTTAATGATTTAAAGAATTTTTTTGATGATAATGGTAATGAGGTAAGTTATGTTAAAGGGGATGTAATATATGAAGAAGGACAAAACTCTAATAACATCTATTTAATTTCTAAAGGCTTAATAAAGTGTCATAAATTAGATGAGCAAGGTAAAGATTTAACGACAGCTTTGTATAAAGATGATGATTTGTTTGGCTATACCTCCTTTACACAAAACATGCCTTATCAAGAAACAGCAACAGCTATAGATGATTCAAAACTAGTGGCGCTTTCTAAAAACGAACTTAAAAATGTACTTAATAGCAATCATAAAGTAACTTTAGAACTTATACAATTATTAACCGACGATCTTACAGTTGTAAAAGACCAATTATTACAAATGGCATACAGTTCGGTTAAAAGAAAAACAGCAACCACTATTTTAAAATTTGCTGAAAAATTGAACCGTAAACCCGAAGATCCTATTAGGATTTCCAGAAACGATTTAGCTAATGTAGCTGGTATAGCCTTAGAAAGCTTGATTAGAACACTGTCAAGTTTTAAAGATTTAGGACTTATTGAAATAGAAGGTAGGAATATTAGAATTTTAGATATTAATAAACTTCAGCAAATAAGTTGATTTTATTGAAATAAGGTCGAATTATGATTTTGGTCATATTTAGTTAAGTGTCATGCTTTTATTTTTGTTGTTTGAAGCAAAGAGGCATGAAGAATATTTTAATACCCACAGATTTTTCTGAAAATTCATGGAATGCCATAGAATATGCGCTCCATTTTTTCAGTACATCGTCGTGTAACTTCTATTTATTACATGTTAATACAAAGGATGCCGTAGTAAACGATGGTGATACCTATGATAAATATATTGGTACTGAAACAATAACAAAACCTTCAAAAAAATTATTGCATGAAACTTTAAAACGGATTCATGACAATTTTCCAAAAAATCCAAACCATAAATTTTTTACAATTTCAGATAGTAATTATATAACCGATTCTATTAGAGAACAAGTCATACAAAATAGAATTAATCTAATAGTAATGGGCACAAAAGGAGCTACAGGGTTAAAAAAAATAGCTATTGGTACGAATGCAGGCAATGTTATTACAAAAGTAAAGTGCACTACCATGGTGGTGCCAGAGAATGCCAAATACGTAGTACCAAAAGAGATTGCATTTCTAACCGATTTTTCCATCTTTTACCGTCCAGAAACTTTACAGCCAATATTAGATATCATTGAAGCGAATAAAGCAATGGTAAACGTGTTGCATATCAATAAATATGATTTAGCCCTTAATGAAGATCAGAAAAAAAACAAAGAATATTTAGAAGATTACTTTACTAATTACAAGCACAGTTTTTGTTTTTTAACTAATAAGCACATAGAAAATGCCGTGCAGCAGTTTGTAGACGATAAAGGAATAAATTTAATAACCATGTTGGCTAAAAATCTAAATTATTTTCAGCAAATATTATTTCATCCTGCAGTTAATGAAATTAGTTACTATAAAGAGGTGCCTTTTTTGGTATTACATTAACAATGTTTTGAAAAAATTTAATTTTTAAAACTTTACAATGATTAAGAATGGGAAAGTGTGAACAATGCATAATTAAACAATTTAATGCGCTTAAATCGTTGACTAGTCAAGAGCTTGTTCGAATTTCCAATTGTAAAACTTCAAGGTTTATTAAAAAAGGCGAAGTTATTTTCGATGAGGGAGAAGCTATTAATGGTATTTATTGTATTAAAGATGGTATTTGTAAACTTTCTAAGCTTAGCGAAAATGGCAAAGATCAAATTGTAAAAATGGTTGTGAAAGGCCAATTACTCGGTCAGCGCTCTCTTATTACTGATGAAACTTCAAACTTGCAGGCAGTTGCTTTAAACGATATGGAAGTTTGTTTTATTCCAAAAAACGAAATAATTAACGACTTACAAAGTAACTCGAAATTTTCATTTGATGTTTTAAAAGAGATGGCGCACGATTTAAAAGAAGCTGATGATATTATAGTAAATATGGCTCAAAAATCGGTAAGACAACGATTAGGAGAAACATTAGTTTATATTCATGATAGTTTTGGAACCAATTCAGATGGTACATTAAGTGTATTGTTGTCTCGGGAAGATTTTGCCAATATTGTGGGTGCTGCAACAGAGTCTGCTATTAGAATACTTTCTCAGTTTAAAAAGGAAGGCTTAATAATGGCTATTGGTAAACAAATAAAAATAAATGATTTAGAAGGACTCAAGCGTGTGGAATAGCTATTAACTAAGTGCTTTTTTTTAACTTCTTTATTTTTTTTGGTTTTAGCCAAAGCCAAAACCCACTAAAAGCGAGAAAAATTAGGGCTAATGAGGTTGTTGTGGCATACACTAGTTTAAAGTTTTTAGATTCACTTTTAAAAATGAAATCGATAATAGATCCATCATGAATCATTTCAATAATAGTATCTGTGCGTTGTTTAATAGAGGTAATTTTTCCACTAGCACAATCAATTTGTAATTCTGTAAAATGCGACTTAAAACGAACTTTTGCAATACCTTTTGATGGTCTGTAATCTATTCTATCTATTTCTGGTGATAGTTTTAAGGAATCACATATTTCAGTAGCTTTATTTTGAATGAAGTTAAGCGAAACAAGTTTTTTGTTAATAAACCTACTTTTTTCAGTTGAAGGTTTTAGCTGTAATTCATTTTTCCAAGTTAATAAAACACCTGTAATGCCTAATATGAGCATAAAAATTACCATGGGTATGGCAATAAGTTTATGAAATTTTCTGTAGAGTCTGGTTTCTTTCGAGAGTGTTTTAATTTTTGAAATCAATATTTATCAAATATAAGCACCGAAAATATGAAATAAACATAAAATACTTTCTTAAAGGTGTGTTAATGAATTGTACTAACTGTATAAATACATTATTTTTATAATGCTATGATGAGAACGAATGTAAATAAAAAAGGTTTTGTATTTAAAAAATATGAGGCACCTAATATATCTCCTTTTGATAAACTTTTTGAAATTTTTAAAGAGTTGATAACCCATACTTCTGGCGATTTTGATGAAGCCATAGATTGGTTGCGGGAATTAGATAAGGAATATAAACTTACCACTTCAGAATATACTATCGATGATTTTATAGAAGATCTTAAAAAGAAAGGCTATATACGCGAAGAAATTGACCCAGATAGCAATGAAGGAGGTATGGCTATTACAGCTAAAACGGAACGTGCCATACGTCAACAAGCATTAGATCAAGTTTTCGGACAAATAAAGCGTAGTGGTCAAGGCAACCATAAAAGTAAAAACCAAGGCGTTGGCGATGAGCATACAGGCGATTTTAAAAATTATCAATTTGGTGATGCTTTAGATAAAGTTTCCATGACCGAAAGTTTAAAGAATGCACAGATAAATCACGGTATTGCAGATTTTACATTATCTGAAGACGATTTGGTAGTTGAAGAAACACTTCACAAATCGCAAATGAGTACGGTGCTCATGATAGATATAAGCCATAGTATGATTCTGTATGGTGAAGATAGAATAACACCAGCCAAAAAAGTAGCCATGGCTCTGGCGGAATTAATTACGACACGTTATCCAAAAGACACTTTGGATATTTTGGTTTTTGGTAATGATGCATGGCAAATTGAAATTAAAGATTTACCTTATCTAAAAGTAGGTCCGTATCACACAAATACCGTAGCAGGATTGCAATTAGCAATGGATTTATTGCGACGAAAACGCAATACAAACAAACAAATTTTTATGATTACCGATGGTAAACCAAGTTGTTTACGTTTACCAGATGGTGAATATTACAAAAACAGTAATGGCTTAGACACTCATATTGTGAACAAATGTTATATGATGGCTCAGCAGGCAAGACGTCTGCATATTCCCATCACAACATTTATGATTGCCCAAGACCCCTATTTAATGCAATTTGTTAGAGAGTTTACTTACGCCAACCAAGGGAAAGCATTTTATACAGGACTTAAAGGTTTGGGTGAAATGATTTTTGAAGATTATGAAACCAATAGAACAAAGAGAATTAGAGGGTAATCCCCACCTAACCTCCCCAAAGGAGAAAAATAAAAAAAATCAATAAAAAAATACCCTACAACAGTTCCCTCTCCTTTGGAGAGGGTTAGGGAGAGGAGAATATGAAAAACATAAATACATTAGGCGAATTAAAAAAATCAGGTTATCAATCAAAATCTATTAAAGATGAATTAAGAGATAACTTGATTGAGAAATTAAAAAATAAAGAAACTACTTTTGAAGGGGTACATGGTTATCAAAATACCGTAATCCCTGAATTGGAACGGGCTATTTTATCTAGACATAATATTAATTTGTTAGGATTGAGAGGGCAAGCTAAAACACGTCTGGCTCGTTTAATGCTCAATTTATTGGATGAGTATATTCCGTATGTTGAAGGTTCTGAAATTAATGACGACCCATTAAAACCCATATCCAGATTTGCCATGGAGTTAATCAAAGAAAAAGGCGAAAATACTCCAATTTCTTGGTTGCATCGAAGCGAACGTTTTGCAGAGAAACTGGCAACACCTGACGTAACAGTTGCTGATATTATTGGAGATGTAGATCCTATAAAAGCAGCTAATTTAAAGTTGAGTTATGCTGATGATCGTGTGATTCATTATGGCATGATTCCTAGAGCGAATCGTTGCATTTTTGTTATTAATGAATTGCCCGATCTCCAAGCCCGCATTCAAGTAGCCCTCTTCAATATTTTACAAGAAGGCGATATTCAAATTAGAGGATTTAAATTGAGATTGCCCTTGGATATTCAATTTTTGTTTACCGCAAACCCCGAAGATTATACGAATAGAGGAAGCATTGTAACGCCTTTAAAAGATAGAATTGGTTCGCAGATTTTAACCCATTACCCCACAGATATTGAAACTGCAAGGTTGATTACAGAACAAGAAGCTAAATTGGTAGAGGTTCAAAAAGCGACTGTTTTGGTGCCTGATTTAGCAAGAGATTTATTAGAACAAATTGTTTTTGAAGCAAGGGAGAGTGAATTTATCGATGCGAAAAGTGGTGTGAGCGCCAGACTGAGTATTACCGCTTTAGAGAATTTATTAAGTACTGCAGAACGTCGTTCATTAATAGCGGGTGATAAAACAACTACGGTTCGATTAAGTGATTTTGTGGGTATTATTCCCTCTATTATAGGTAAAGTAGAGTTGGTTTATGAAGGTGAACAGGAAGGTGCCGCCATGGTTGCTTACAACTTAATAGGTGAAGCTGTTAAAAGTTTATTTGAAGAATTTTTTCCGAAGATAGAAAAATTAAAAAAGCAAGAAGAAGAAACTCCTTATGACGACATTGTATCATGGTTTTTTAACCAGAAAGAAGGCTTTGAATTGTTAGATGATTTAGGTGATAAAGAATACAAAAAACTACTAGATGCCATTTCACCTTTAAATGATTTGTTAACAGAGCATCAACCCAAATTATTAAAAGAAGATAGTTATTTTGTAAAAGAGTTTGTGCTTTGGGCTTTGGTTGAATTCAAGCAATTAAGTAAACATCGCTTCACAGAGGGTATTCAGTTTAAAGATCCTTACGGCAATTTTATTAGCGGTATTTGAGTTTTTTTAGTTTCCATATTATAAATTTAAGTTTATATAATTTCGGAATTATAAATATTCGCGAGGATAATTCCTATTATATCAATAATATTTTTACAGTTCATTTCTAAACGGATTGAGTCAACTTACGTCTTTATTTTTCATTATATTAAACTCGGAAGTAGTTTTTTAACTATTTGAATTTGAAAGTTTAATATAAAACCATTGCATTTAAAATATGGATATAAGTAAAGAGAATACTATCAGACTTCTGTCTTTTGATATAGACAATACACTCATAAATTTCAACACATTAAAAGGAGGTTTTACAAAAACATGGAATAAGTATAAAACGGATTCTCAAGTATTGCTTACTTATAATACAGGTAGGCTAATAGATGATGTTTTAAATTTAATAAAGAAAGGGATTATACCAGAACCTAATTATATTATTTCTGGCGTTGGTACCCATATATACGATTTCAACAAGAAATGTGTCGTTAAAGAGTTTAATGATGTGCTTGATGATGGCTGGGATATTCAGTCTGTTGAAAATGTGATACAAAACATCAATCATCCTATAAGTGATCAACCTTTAAAATATCAGCATTCCTATAAAAGAAGTTATTTTTTTCATAATGCAACCCAAGAACATATAACCAGTATCGAGCAGGATTTTACAAATGCGAATATGCATATTAATGTGGTGTATTCTGGTGATAAATTTTTAGATATTCTTCCTAAGTGGGCTAATAAAGGCAATGCGTTGCAGTGGTTATTGAGAAAATTGGAGATTGAGGTCTGTAATACTTTGGTTGCTGGAGATAGTGGAAATGATTCAGCTATGTTTAATATGAAAGATGTTAAAGGGATTGTGGTTGCAAATGCTCATGAGGAACTTTATAAATTTACGAAACACAAACAAGTGTATCATGCTGAATGTGCTTATGATAATGGAATTGTAGAAGGATTAGTTCATTACAAAGTTCTACCCGAAGAAGCAAAAATAACCAATCAAGAAGACCACTCTGAAGATTATTATATTAAGCAAGAGTTGAATAATATAGCAGAAGAAGATGAAAATGAAAAAATAGCTTTAATACGGAAAGGTTATGATAAAGCCGTTGAAGCTATTAGAAAGAATATCACGCCGCTTGGCTTCTCAGCCTGTTCTATAGATGATAATATACCAAATGGAACGGATGAAAACTACCATAGTGTATGGGCTAGAGATGGTGCTATAACTGTTATAGGTTCGCTTCCGCTTATTTATGATGAAGAAATTCACAAATGCCAACGTCAAACACTCTTAACGTTATTTGAGCATATTTCACGTAATGGCCAAATTCCATCCAATGTACGAATTAAGGATAATGCGCCAGATTACTCTGGAGTAGGAGGTATCTGTTCCATAGATAGCGGTATTTGGGTAGTTATTGCTTTTTATGAATATGTTAATGTCACTAAAGATATCGAGTTTCTTAGAGATCATATTAGCGATATTAAAGAAACCATGCGATGGTTAGGAGCTCATGATAGTAATAATGATGCCTTATTAGAAATACCCGAAGCAGGGGATTGGACCGATTTATTTGGTAGAAGTTATAATATTCTTTACGATGAAATTCTTTGGTATCGTGCTAATGTATGTTTTGGACGTATGTTAGAAATGTTGGGAGATTATGAACAGGCAGGAGAAAACATCAGATGGTCTCAAGTAATAAAAAAAGAAATTATTGAGAATTTCTGGCCTTCTACAAAACAAAAACCATACTCATCGGTTGCATTTGCAGAACGTCAATTTGCTTTGGGAGATACCACTTATTTAATAGCACAAACAACACCATTCGATTTTAGTTGGCGCTGTGATGTCTTTGGAAATATTTTAGCTTTTTTACATGGTACTATAGATGCCGAAAAAGCGCATCAAACCTTTCGTTTTATGTTAGGTGTGGGAGTTAATGATCCCTTTCCTGTATCAAATGTATACCCTGTAGTATCACCAGGAGATCCAGATTGGCGTCCATATTATACTGTAAATCTTCTAAACTTACCCAACCATTACCATAATGGTGGCATATGGCCGTTTGTGGGAGGATTTTGGGTAAAGTTTGTAAATAAGCTTGGGTTCAAAGATATGGCAATTTCAGAATTGCATAAACTCGCTCTAATTAACAAAGAAGGTGTTAATGAAGAATGGGAGTTTACAGAATGGGCACATGGAGTTACAGGTAAACCCATGGGAAAAGCATATCAAGCATGGTCGGCAGCGCAGTATATTTCTGCTTGCCATGATTTAAAAATAATTAAATAATAATATTAAAAACAGAAAACTATGAAATCAATATTGATGATCTCTTTGCACGGTTATGTCGGTGCAAATGCGGAATTAGGAAAACCAGATACAGGAGGACAAGTTGTTTATGTTTTAGAATTAGCAGAACGTTTTAGCAGACTTGGTAAAAAAGTAGATTTGGTAACTCGCCAATTTGAAGACCAACCAGAATATGATATTGTAGACGAAAATTATAGTGTATGGCGTATCCCTTTTGGTGGTAAAAAGTTTATCAGAAAAGAGGATATGCACGATCATTTAAAAAAGTTTGTAACCAATTGTTTAGCAGCTATTAAAAAGGAAGGTAAAAAATACGATATTGTTTATACCCATTATTGGGATGCGGGTTGGGCAGGACAAAAAATAGCTGAAGAATTAGGTATTTCACATGTACACACACCGCATTCACTTGGTTGGTGGAAACGCCATACTATGGGAAGCGATATGGATGAAGTTGAAATGGAAAAAACGTACCGCTTTAAAGAACGTATTCGTAAAGAATATTTTGTATATCAGATGTGTAACTTCGTTATTGCAACTACTTTACCGCAGGTAGATTTGCTTACAAAACAATATGATGTATTGTCTCGAAATTGTGGCATGATTCCTCCAGGAATTGATGAAAATCGTTTTTTTCCGGTGCCTTCTAAAGAAAATGACAAGGTTCGGTCTAAATATGATATTCACCCTAATGATATTTTGGCTCTAGGCCGTATGGCACATAACAAAGGTTATGATTTGCTCTTGCAAGCATTACCTACGGTGCTTGAACTTTGCCCCGAAGCACGTTTAGTGGCAGCAATAGGAGGTGATTCTGATCAAGATAAAGAAGGTATAGAGAAACTAAAAATATTAGCAGGTGAGTTAGGTGTGATGGATAAAATAAAATGGAAAAACTATATTGCAGATGAGGATTTGGCGAACGTATATCGATCGGCTAATATTTTCGCAATGCCATCAAGATATGAGCCTTTCGGCATGGTAGCTATTGAAGCTATGGCTTGCGGAACTCCCAGTGTGGTAACTGTTCATGGTGGCTTGTATGATTTAATAGACTTTGGAAATCAAGCATTATTTGCCGATCCACACCGTCCTGTAGAATTTGGAGCGATGATGTCTATGCCGCTTTTATACCCGAAATTACGTAATGAATTATCGGTTGAAGGGGCTCGTTTTTCACGTCGAAACTTCGGATGGACAGGTATTGCTAAACGCATACTCAAAATATTTGATAACTCTATCAACCTACAATCTATGGAGTCAAATATCTATACACACTAAAAAAAATAGAGATTAAGATTACCTAGTGTCTCTAGTTTTGATATTATTAGCGCATTGTTGAATTATTTCATGGATGCGCTTTTTTCTAGTGTCTTCTCGCTTTGCCTGATTTAACCAATATAAATAGCTCTTTCTGTAGGAAGGGGCAAAGTTTTTATAGTTATTAAAAGCTATTGCGTTCTTATCAAACGCTATTTGTAAATCATCAGGAATGATGCCTTTTTCAACGGTATCAAGAGCTGTCCAACTACCGTTTTGTTTAGCAATTTTAATAATTTCTAAACCACTATCATGCATTAAATTTTCAAAAATTAAAGTTTCAATATATTTTTTGTTTAAAGCGCTCCAAACACTTTTAGGGTTTCTTGGTGTAAAGTATTGGCGTCGTTTACCTTCACCTAAACTTTTTACAGTAGAATCTATCCAACCATAACATAAGGCTACTTTAACTGCTTCTTCCCAACGCATAGAATCCCTTTCATGTTCTACTTTATAAAAGATGAGGTAAACACCTTTGTGGAATTTATGATTGTTGTGCAACCACTCACGCCATTCTGTGTCTGTTTTAAAATATAATTCGGGTAGTTCCAAAAGAATTAAAGTTTTTTGGTGTTAACATAGAAGTCTGGATCTATTTCAAATGAAGCATTTTTATCATCTAAAACTTTTATTTTCCATTCGGCTGTTGGAAATATCCATGCTTCTTTCTCATTAATACTAACTTGAATAGGCATATCAAACTTATCTATAATATTTGTCCATCTGTATTTTAATTCCTTGTTTTTTATAGAATATTCTAAAGTTGGTATTTTGGTGGTCCTTAAATATTGGTTAAAAAAATGGCTTAAATCAATACCGGTTTCTTTAGCTAAATAGGCTTCGATTTGCTGTGTGGTAACAGTCTGATGGTAAAATGTTCTGTTTAGTCCCCGTAAAATTTGACGCCATTTTTCATCATCTGTAACTAATTGGCGCAAGGTGTGAAGCATATTTCCACCTTTTGGATACATATCTCCAGAGCCTTCTTTATTTACATTATAGTAGCCAATAATAGGAGTGTTGTTATGAATATCTTTACGAGTACCAATAACATATTCGGCAGCAGCCTTTTTGCCATAATAATACTCTACAAATAAGCTTTCAGAATAGTTTGTGAAACTTTCATGAATCCACATGTCAGCAATATCAATGTAGGTGATGTTATTAGCAAACCATTCATGTCCAGATTCATGAATAATAATGAAATCAAATTTTAAACCCCAACCAGTTCCCGATAAATCCCTGCCTAAATAGCCTTTCATGTATTTATTTCCGTAAGTTACAGAACTTTGATGTTCCATGCCTAAATATGGGACTTCTACAAGTTTAAAACCATCAACATAAAATGGATATTGTCCAAACCAATGTTCGAAAGCTTTCATCATTTTAGGGGCATCTTTAAAGTGTTCTTTTGCTTTTTCAAGGTTATCTCTTAAAACGTAATAACTCATATCTAAATTGCCACCTTCTCCATCGTAAACTTCAGAGAAATTAACATAATTACCAATATTAATATTAACACCATAATTGTTTATAGGGTTTTTTACAATCCAACTATAGGTTTTGGTATCATCAATTTGCTCGACACTTTTTAATCTACCATTAGATACATTCATTAAATTGTCTGGAACGTTTACACTAATAAGCATACTGTCCACTTCATCATACATATGGTCTTTACAAGGCCACCAAACACTGGCGCCTAAACCTTGACACGAAGAGGCTATAAAATGATTCCCATTGTTGTCTTTTTTCCAGGAGATACCACCGTCCCATGGGGCGTTTACGGCTTCTTTTGGATGCCCTTCATAATAGACGTCAATACTATTTATATCGTTTATGTTTTGTGGGTCTTTTAAAGTTATGAAATGTGCATTGCCATCATGTTTGATGTCTAATTCTTTATTATTCTGAATGGCTTTTGTGATTTTTAATGGTGGTTGCAAATCAATTTGCATAACCAATTTATTTTCAAGCACTTTATACTTAATGGTGTTTTTACCAGAAATATATTTTTTATCAGGATTCACTTTAATGTCTAAATGGTAATAGGTTAAATCCCACCAAGCGCGCTCTGGAGTGATTGAGCCTCTCAAAGTGTCTTGTCTTGTGAAGTTATTTTTTTCTGAAAGCAATTGAGCTTGTACAGAGATGAATGATAAACAAAAAAGAAGAGAGGTTATTAAAAAACGATGTGTCATAATGTTAAATTGTAATTGTTTTATTTCAGAATATTATTAGGAAAGGTTATTACACTTTCAATATTATTATGTCCAACGGAAGCAATTCCGAAGAAAAAGTTATCGATAACGATTCCCTCTAAAGTGAATTCCAATACATTACCAACATATCTACTGTAGTCCCAGGTTGGCGAAGTGGTGTCTCTCCAATAAATTTTATAGCCTTTGGCTCCTTCAACTTTATCCCATTTAAATTTAGCGGAGGGTTCTACGACTCCTCCAATCGAAACGCTTTTAGGAGGTGGAGGCGCCCAGGCTAAACTCGCTAAATTGATGGCATTTACAGCGGTTAATTTTTTAGCATAATCAAAATTAACGTGCTCTATCACATCTCCATACTTTATGCCATTTTCTTCACGAATATCTTGATGCTGTTGGTTGTAATTTTCATGGGCTTCCATAATTCTTATACCTGCAAAGCCTAAATCGTTAAATGGACGGTGATGACCACCTCGACCGAATCTATCCAGTCTGTATATCATCATGGGATTCATTTCTGGCATATAAGTTTTAGTGGTTTTGTGTATATATCGTGCTAATTGTCTAGAAATACCATCTACTTCACCACCATAAAATCGTCTCAATTCTCTTTCTTTTTCGGTTTCGTTCGCAGGAACAGGTTCAGAAAATATTCTAAATGTTCTGTTGTCAATCACACCATCAACCCCTTTAATATTGCCAATCATGTCATTATTAAAAACACCGATAATATTCCAACCTTGTTTTTTAGCATAAGCAGCTAGTCCAGCACCTCCAAACAACCCTTGTTCTTCACCCGATAAGCCAACATATATAATGCTATTCTCAAATTGATAGTTGGATAAAACTCTAGAAGCTTCAATAGTTCCTGCCATCCCAGAAGCATTGTCGTTGGCACCAGGGGCATCGGTGGAGAAATCCATAGTATTGCTAGCGCGAGAATCAATATCGCCACTCATAATAATGTAATTATTCGGGTATTTTGTCCCTTTTTGAATCGCTATTACGTTTACAATCCAAGCGTCATGAGGCACACGGTTATTCTCTTTTTTAGTCACAAAATCTTTTTGGTAAAAAACGTTTAAACAGTTGTTGCAATCATTTGATATGGTTTCAAATTCGGTTTTAATCCAACGTCTTGCAGCACCTATGCCTCTGGTATTTGAAAGGGTGTCGCTAAAGGTGTTTCGAGTTCCGAAATTAATAAGTTTTTGTATGTTTTTTTCAATACGCTCTTCCGAAATAGCGTCTATAATGCGGTAGAAATCTTCAGGTGTTTGAGCATATGAAATTATAGGTAATAAAGATAGAACTATCAGTTTTTGAAGTTTCATGTTTTTATTTTTTGTAATTGAATTTTACAGTTTCAAGAGCGCCTTGTTCATCATGAATATCAACGTAAATATTCATTTCGTTTGCATTCACTTTTTCAAAAATCATGCCTTCAAAAACGACTTTGTTTGCTGTTATTTGTTTTAACGGAAAATCAATCGTTTCATCTTTAGTTTCCCAACCTTTTAAATCGTTGTTAAAATGTTTTAATTGAAGAATTAATGTGTTATTTACTTCTCTAATTATTTCTATTTCGTAAAAGGCAACTTTATTATTTACTATTAATTTGAAAGTTGCCATCATAGAGTCGCCCGATGGAGTGCTCCAATTCTCTTCGGTTAATCCTCCAAAAGCTTC
Source organism: Mariniflexile litorale (assembly GCF_031128465.2). Lineage (GTDB taxonomy): Bacteria > Bacteroidota > Bacteroidia > Flavobacteriales > Flavobacteriaceae > Mariniflexile > Mariniflexile litorale. Next base: position 2,685,554 of record NZ_CP155618.1, read on the forward strand.
TCCTTTCCAATTTCCTGAAATCCAAGCAATATTTTTTAATTTAGGATCAAGTACTTTTTCTTGTTGAGCATACATTGAAGTGGCTATAAAAAACACAACAATAAGACTTACTTTTTTCATTTCTTATTTTTTACTAAAATACTTAAAATTAAAAAGCGTTTCAAAAATATATTTTGAAACGCTTTAAAAATAGAGTTAGTCACTATAGGTAATTGCTTTAAAAGCAATATTTATTTTCTTTAATAACTTCTGAAGCTATAATATTTCTTAATTCGATAATATTAGGCATGTTAACATACTTGATATAGCGTTTTAAACCCATAAGCATCATGCGTTGTTCATCGCCAGTGGAGAATGAAATAATAGAGTGTTTTCCAGCAGTTTCAATAACATCAATGGCATGGAATAAATTTAATTTAGCCATCGCTATTTGCTCTTTAGAATTATCTTCTCCTTCTTTTTTAGCAATTTTTTCGGCACGTAATATGGCAGATTCTGCTATATATATTTGAATTAAAATATCTGAAGCCGCTAACATTAATTGTTGATGCTTTTCAATTTCTTCGCCATATTTCTGTAATGCAGCACCTGCAACCATTAAAAATAATTTTTTAAGATTGGCAATAATGCTTTTTTCTTCTGAAAATAATTCTGAAAAATCAGGCGTATCAAAAGATGGAATGCCAGTCAGTTCATTAGCTACTGCCGTAGCAGGACCTAATAAATCTACGTGGCCTTTCATGGCTTTTTTAATAAGCATACCAATACTTAACATGCGGTTAATTTCATTAGTACCTTCATAAATTCTAGCAATACGGGCGTCTCTCCAAGCCGATTCAATAGGGGTTTCTTCCGAGAATCCCATTCCTCCAAAAATTTGAATGCCTTCGTCTGTACATCTTTGGGTGTATTCTGAAACAGCTACTTTTAAGATGGAACATTCAATAGCATATTCTTCAACACCTTTTAGTTCAGCTTCTTGATGGGTGTCTTTTCCGTTATTTTGACGAAGAATAATACGATCTTCAATATTTTTTGCTGCACGATAACTTGCCGCTTCACCAACCCAACAGTTGGTTGCCATCTCTGCTATTTTTTGACGTATGGCACCAAAACTAGAAATAGGTGTATTAAATTGAACGCGTTCATTCGCATATTTTACAGATTCTGTAATAACACGTCTTTGTGCATCTAAACAGGCTGCGGCTAGTTTTATTCTACCAACGTTTAGAGCATTCATAGCTATTTTAAAACCATTACCTCTAGTTGATAACATATTTTCAACAGGAACAACAGTATCGTTAAAAAATACTTGTCTAGTAGAAGACGCACGAATACCTAATTTGTGTTCTTCTTCACCCATAGTAATACCGTTGGGTTTTTTAGGATCGTATTCAACTATAAAGCCAGTAATATTTTTATCATCTTCAATACGAGCAAATACAATCATTAAACTACAGAATCCGGCATTGGAAATCCACATTTTTTGCCCCGTAATACGATATGATTTCCCATCAGCAGACAAAACAGCTTTTGTTTTACCAGAATTGGCGTCACTACCAGCACTTGGTTCTGTTAGGCAGTACGAACCAAACCATTCCCCAGTTGCTAATTTTGGCACATATTTTTGTTTTTGTTCTTCTGTTCCGTAAAGAGTTATTGGCATAGTACCAATACCTGTATGCGCACCGAATGCGGTACTAAAAGATCCTGTGGCACCAGAAATATAGTCGCATACCAACATCGTATCTATAAACCCCATACCCATGCCACCATACTCGGTAGGAACAGATATGCTTAAGAACCCCATTTCGCCAGCTTTTCGCATACAAGACTCTGTTAAGGCATAATCTTTTGCTTCGAAACGCGCTTTATTAGGCCAAATTTCTCTATCAACAAATTCGGTTACCGCCTCTTTCATCATCAATTGTTCTTCAGAGAAATCCTCAGGGGTGAATATATCTTCACAATTTGTTTCTTTAACCAAGAATTGGCCACCTCTTAAAATATCTTTTTCTGTTGCTTCCATTTTCCTCTCCCAAGCCTTTCCAAAGGAGAAGGCTTTTTTTGGGTATTTTTAATTAATAATATATTTTTGTTCTTTATTTCTTTTCAATTGCACCTTCCATCCAGAGAAGTTTAGGTGGGGGTTTTTAATTCAAAAATTCAAAAATGCCACAAGCACCTTGCCCTGTACCAACGCACATGGTAACGGCACCATATTTATTTTTCATATCTCGTTTGCGCATTTCATCAAATAATTGCACAGAAAGTTTTGCACCAGTACAACCCAGTGGATGCCCTAAGGCAATCGCACCTCCATTTACATTCACTATATCAGGGTTGAGGTTTAATTCTCTTATTACAGCTAAAGATTGTGATGCAAAAGCTTCGTTTAATTCAATAAGATCTAAATCTTTTTGTCCTAATCCTGCTTGTTTTAATGCTTTCGGGATGGCTTTTACAGGGCCAATTCCCATGATACGAGGCTCAACACCAACAGCTGCATAACTTACTAAACGGGCAATAGGTTCGAGGTTTAATTCTTTAACCATGTCTTCACTCATAATCATTACAAAAGCAGCGCCATCACTCATTTGTGAGGAGTTTCCCGCGGTAACACTTCCATTAGCGGCAAACACGGGTCTTAATTTCGCTAAAGCTTCCAGACTTGTTCCAGCACGAGGGCCTTCATCCTTAGTTATTGTATAAGATTTTGTTGCTTTTTTTCCGTTAGCATCAATATAAATTTGCTCTACATTTATAGGAACAATTTGGTCTTGAAAGCGGTTTTCGGCTTGTGCTTTTAATGCTTTCATATGAGAATTAAAAGCAAACGCATCTTGATCTTCTCGAGATACTTTAAATTGGTTGGCAACAGCTTCCGCAGTGTTTCCCATACCCCAATAGTAATCTTCATGACCAGCTTTTACCGTATCGTAATTTAACTCTGGTTTAAATCCTGTCATAGGTACTGAACTCATACTTTCGGAACCTCCAGCAATAATACAATCGGCCATTCCTGTTTGAATTTTTGCTGTTGCAATACCAATAGTTTCAATTCCAGAAGAACAAAAACGGTTTACGGTAACACCAGGTACATCGACACTATTTAAACCAATTAGTGAGATAAATCGTGCCATATTAAGTCCTTGAGCTCCTTCGGGCATGGCATTACCTACAATAACATCGTCTATACGTTTTACATCTAGATTGGGTAATTCTTTCATCATGTATTGGATGGTTTCAGCACCCAATTCATCGGCTCTTTTAAAGCGAAAGACACCTTTTGGTGCTTTACCAACAGCAGTTCTGTATGCTTTTACTATATATGCTTGTTTCATTTTTTATGCTTTAGGCTTCAAGCGGTATGCTTTAAGCTTATATATTTATAAATAATTTTAGCCTATTGCTTATAGCATAAGGCTTATAGCGTCACAACTAGTTGCGAAGTGGTTTCCCGGTTTTCAACATATGCTGAATACGTTCTAAGGTTTTACGTTCTGTACATAAACTTAAAAAGGCTTCGCGTTCTAGGTCAAGTAAATATTGTTCACTTACTAATGTTGGTTCAGATAAATCGCCACCTGCCATAACATAGGCTAATTTGTTTGCTATTTTTTGGTCATGTTCGCTTATATAATTACTGTCTTGCATAGCATCTGTTCCAACTAAAAACATTCCTAAGGCTTGTTTTCCTAAAACTTTCACATCTGTACGTTTTACTGGTTGCGTATAGCCAATGTCAGCCATTAATTTAGCATGTGCTTTTGCAGTAGCCAGTTGCCTGTCTTTATTTACCACTACAATATCTTTACCTGTTTGAAGCACACCCATGTCAAATGCTTCATAAGCTGAAGTGGCCACTTTTGCCATTCCTATTGTTAAAAAATATTCTTGTAAAGTATTCAATTCTACATCACCTTTATTGAAAGTATCAGAAGCTCTTAAAGCCATTTCTTTTGATCCACCTCCACCAGGAATAACACCAACTCCAAACTCTACAAGACCAATATATGTTTCGGCCGCAGCCACTACTTTATCTGCGTGCATCGATAATTCACAACCGCCACCAAGGGTCATACCATGGGGCGCGGACACCGTTGGAATTGATGAGTAACGCATACGCATCATCGTATCTTGAAAATATTTGATGGCTGCATTCAATTCGTCGTATTCTTGCTCCACTGCCATCATAAAAATCATGCCTATATTGGCGCCAACCGAGAAGTTTGCAGCTTGATTACCAATAACCAAACCAGCAAAGTCTTTTTCAGCAATATCGATTGCTTTATTTAATCCGGCTAAAACATCGCCGCCAATGGTGTTCATTTTAGATTGAAATTCGCAGTTTAAGATACCATCACCCAAGTCTTCTACAACAACTCCTGTATTTTTAAATACTTCTTTAGATTTTCTAATGTTATCTAAAATGATAAAAGCATCTTGTCCCGGTATTTTTTCTTGTGATTTTTTAGGAATATCATAAAAGTGAGTCGCTCCATTTTTCACAGTATAAAATGAGGTGCTTCCAGAAGCTAACATGTCATTAACCCAAGTAGCTGTTTCTAGACCTTCCGCTTTCATTATTTCGATACCTTTTTCTACACCTACCGCATCCCAGATTTGGAAAGGACCATGTTCCCAACCAAAACCAGCTTTCATGGCATCATCAATTTTATATAATTCATCTGTAATTTCTGGAATTCTATGTGAAACATACGCAAACATGGAAGCGAAATTTTTTCTATAAAAATCGCCTGCTTTATCTTTTCCTGAAACTAGAATTTTAAAACGATCAATAACTTTGTCGATAGTTTTAGTTAATTCAAGTGTTGCAAATTTTGCTTTTTTTGAAGGGTTATATTCTAAAGTATTTAAGTCTAAAGCTAAAATATCTTTACCTTCTTTTTTATAAAATCCTTGTCCCGACTTGCTTCCTAACCATTTATTTTCCATCATGGTATGGATGAAATCCGGTAGTTTGAAAAGTGCGTGTGCTTCGTCGTTAGGGCAGTTTTCATAAATACCGTTGGCAACATGTACTAACGTATCTAATCCTACAACATCAACTGTTCTGAAGGTTGCTGATTTTGGACGCCCAATAACGGGACCTGTTAACTTATCTACTTCTTCAACCGTTAATCCTAATGATTTCACTTGATGAAATAAACTTTGTATTCCAAAAATACCAATACGATTTCCTATAAATGCAGGTGTATCTTTAGCAATTACTGATGTTTTTCCAAGGAATTGTTCACCATAACCGTTTAAGAATTCTAAAACTGAAGCATCTGTTTTAGGACCAGGTATAATTTCGAATAATTTTAAATAACGGGCTGGGTTAAAAAAATGCGTTCCGCAGAAATGTTTTTGAAAATCTTCTGATCTTCCTTCACTCATAAAGTGAATAGGGATGCCAGAAGTGTTCGAAGTAATTAAAGTTCCTGGTGTTCTATGTTTTTCTAACTTTTCAAAAACGCTTTTTTTAATATCGAGGCGTTCGACAACAACCTCCATAATCCAATCTACTTGTGAAACTTTAGAAATATCATCTTCTAAATTCCCTGTTGTAATTCTATTGGCAAAACTAGGATGATAAATAGGTGAGGGTTTCGATTTTAATGAGGCAGCTAATGCATCATTTACCAATCGGTTTCTTACTACTTTATCTTCAAGGGTTAATCCTTTTGCTTTTTCTACATCCTTTAATTCTCTTGGAATAATATCAAGCAATAATACATCTACGCCAATATTTGCGAAATGGCATGCAATACCACTTCCCATAATTCCAGAGCCTATGATGGCTATTTTTTTAATTCTTCGTTTGCTCATTTTAAATTAATTGTCGTTTTGATCGTATATTTTTTTATTACATATCATGTCGCTAATTACATCGGCAACTTCATAAAAGTTTTTTAACTTTTCTTCAGTAATATTTTTTTTAATGGTTTCATTAAAGGTTAAAACTTTTTCTTTAGAATTGGTTCTTTTTTCACGTCCAAAATCGGTAAGACGGATGATAACCCCTCTACCATCTTCTGGGTTTGGATGACGTTCTATTAATCCTTTTGCTTGCATTGTTTTTAATATTCTAGATAAACTGGTCGCTTCCATTCCCATTTTAGGTCCTAATGCCGTTGAAGGTGTTCCTTTTTCGGGGTCTATACTTAATAATGTGAAACCAGTTGCCATAGTGCTTTCAAATTTAGCAGCTTCTTCATTATACATTTTTTGAACTGCAAGCCAAGTAGTTCGTAATATATAATCAATCGTTCTTTCCTTCATAGTTATTTGGTAGGTTACTCCAAATATATGAAATTATATTATGCGTGCATAATATAATTAAAGAAATTATAATGTTTTTATTTTTGAGAGTATTTAAAAATTGAAACTAAGGTCGGTAAATTTTTTCAATAAGGTTTGCGTATTTTTCTTTAATAACTTTACGTTTTAATTTCATTGTGGGAGTTAGGTGTCCAGCTTCAACAGTCCAAGTATCTGGAGTTATTTCAAACTTTTTTATTTGCTCCCAATGGCCAAAGTTGATGTTGGCTTTATCTATTTCACTTTGAATACGTTCATGCAGTTGGGTGTTTATAATAAGGTCGTTGGTACTGGTAAAGATTATCTTGTGTATTTTAGCCCACTCTTTGACAAAATCAAAGTTGACTTGTATTAGAGCTGCTGGCATTTTTTCACCTTCACCAATAACCATGATTTGTTCTATAAAACGAGATTGTTTGAATTGATTTTCAAGAAGTGCAGGAGCTACATATTTTCCGCCAGACGTTTTAAACATTTCCTTTTTCCGATCTGTGATTTTTAAAAAACCATCGGGATCAAATTCGCCAATGTCTCCAGTATGAAAATAACCGTCTGTCATGACTTCATTTGTTTTTACAGGATCTTTAAAATAGCCTAACATAACATTGGGGCCTTTTACCAGAATTTCACCATCTTCAGCAATTTTAACTTCCACATGATCAATTATTTTCCCAACGGTTCCTACTCTAAAACCAGCATTTCGCATATCGTTCACAGAAATAACGGGTGAGGTTTCGGTAAGACCATAACCTTCCATTATGGGTAATCCTGCCGCTGCGAAAACTCGGGTTAATCTTGTTTGTAATGCGGCACTACCCGAAACCATAATTTCTAAATTACCGCCTAAACCTTCCTGCCATTTGCTAAAGATAAGCTTTTTAGCTATTTTTAATTGAAACTCATACCACCAACCATTTTTGCCATAAGGTTCAAATTTCAGCCCTAAATTTAAAGCCCAAAAAAACAGCATTTTTTTGATACCTTTTAAATCGGTTCCTTTCGCTACAATTTTATCATATACTTTTTCATATAAACGAGGGACAGCTGTCATAACATTAGGTTTGACTTCTTTTAAGTTATCGCTCATTTTTTCAATAGACTCTGCAAAATAAATTTCAACACCGCAGTACATGTATAAGTACAGAATCATACGTTCAAAAACATGACAAATAGGAAGAAAGCTTAAAGCTTTGGATTTTCCATAATGAAACGGCACACGTTTTTCGCTATCTAACACATTTGATACTAAATTGTTATGGGAAAGCATAACGCCTTTTGGCTTTCCTGTAGTGCCAGAGGTGTAAATTAATGTTGCCAAATCGGAAGGTTTTACAACGTCTTTCCTTGCTTCAACTTCTGTTTGATTGCCTATGTCTTCACCTAGTTTGAATATATCGGACCAATGATTTTCACCTTCAATAGTATCAAAAGTATATATGTTTTTTAGGTTGGTTTTATTCTTTATGGCATTTAATTTTTCAAGAACTTCCACATCAGAAACAAAACAATACATAGATTCTGAATGGTTTAAAATATATTCATAATCTTCAGAAGAAATGGTAGGATAAATAGGCACGTTTTGTGCCCCCGTTTGTAGTATTCCAATATCTAAAACATTCCATTCTGTTCTGTTTGTAGAAGAAATAACCGCAATTTTATCGTTTGGTTTTATGCCTAAGCGAAGTAAGCCTCTGCTTATTGCATTTGCTTGATTGATAAATTCTTGTGTAGATATTGATTTCCATGCACCATTGTATTTAGTAGTAAATGCTTTATCTAGATTGTAAGTTTCTAATTGATGATAAGGAAAATCAAAAATTCTAGTAATATTAGCCATTTGTTCTTTAGATATTTCTTGTTATGCAAAGTATGAAAATAAATGAGATTTTCAAATTGATAAAAAAATGTTGTAAAAAGAAAATAATTCTTATAACATGTGGATGAATATTATTCTTTTATAATTCTAAAGGTTTCAACGGCGTTTTTATTATGTGCTTTTAAAATATAAACACCTGTTGGTAAATTAGACATGTTAATAGAATTGTTTGTATTGGAATTGCCTTGAGTTATTAGCTTACCTGCGTAATCGAATATTAAATAATTATAATTTTCAAAAGATAAATTTTTGATGTTGATAATGTCTTTTGTTGGATTTGGATATATGTAAGGCTTATTAATCAATCCACTATTTTTAACAGAAGGTGTTTCTGTTTGAATTACTTCGGCGTTTTTACACGCAAATTCTAAATAGTTTTGCAAATCATATCGGTCATGAGTCTTTTCATAACCTAGTTGTTTCGCTTTTTGCAATAATTTGCAAGCTTTTGTATAATTTCCTAAATCATGATAAACAACACCAAGGTTTCTGTAAGCAAACGAATTGTTCTCGTTTAATTTGATAGCTTCTTTTAAATCTGTAATCCCTTTATCAGATTGACCTAATTTATGATAAATAAAACCTCTTAGTGTCCTTATATCTCTTTCAACTCCTCCAGTGCCATATTTTATTAAGTTTGATTCCTGCATAAAAGCAAGATTAACATGGTCTAGTGCTTTTTTATAATCTTCAAAATCTGTATATAAACCAGCCAATGCTCGATGACTAAACTCATGATCTGGTCTTTTTTCTAAGGCTTTCTTAAGGTAATATTCTGCAAGTCTATAAGATTTAATACTATATAAATAGGAGCCCAAGTTATATATTAATCGTTTGTCTTCAGGGTTGCATTTAAGAGCTTTATATTTATATTGAGTGGCATAATTTTTCATTTCATATTCTCCATAAATACTTGCTTTTGAGTCATATATGTTTGCTAAAAGTTTATTTGGAACATTGATTTTTTTCTCTTTTGAAAGTTTTAAAAGTTTGGATTCTATTTTGCTGAAATCATGAAGTGCTAAGGTATTATTACCTAATAATTGCCTTATATGTGCACGACGAAGTTGCAATTTAAAGTCGTTTGGATTTTCGCTTAATTTGTTATTTAGGTGTTTCAATTTTTCATGAATGGTTTTTATTTTTTCTTCATCCTTTTTGTTAAATTCCAAAATAGGGTCTTTGCGTTCTATGAGTTTGCCTTTTTCAAATCTCCAAATGGTAACTTTCTTTCCTGACTTGTTATATTTATAAGATAAACCATTATAATATCCATTTTTGTAATGAAAATCTTCATTTAATTCTCCCGATTTATAGAATGTTTTAATACGTATTAATTTTTTATCATTTCCATACAATCTTTCTATGGCAAGGATACTGTCTCTATAATAAATACGTTTTACGCTGTTTTCTTTACCTTGAGCAAACAGATAAAAAGGAATAAAAACAAGTGAAATTAAGAAGTAGTTTTTCATTAGGTAAATTCAAATAAGAAAAAAAAGCTTCTACTAAAGTAAAAGCTTTTTATTAATAATTTATAAAAAATTTCTTATTTTTTTTCTAACCAAAGTCTAGCATTTACAAAAGCTTCCAACCATGGGGATACTTCATCTTTTCTGTTTTCTGGATAGTTAGCCCAATTCCATTGGAAGGTAGAACGCTCCATATGTGGCATAGTTACTAAGTGGCGCCCCGTCTTATCGGTTAACATGGCTGTATTAAAGTCAGAGCCATTAGGGTTGTTAGGATAACCTTCATAACCATATTTTGCAACAATATTATAGTTTTCTTCGGAAAGAGGTAGGTTAAATTTACCTTCACCATGAGAAATCCAAACACCCAACGTAGTGCCTTCAAGTGTTGAAAGCATCACAGAATTATTCTTTTGAATTTTTACAGAAGTAAATGAACTTTCGTGTTTATGCGAATCGTTGTGACCCATTTTACCATGAACCTCGTGTTCTGGATTGATAAGTTCTAATTCCATCCATAATTGGCAACCATTACAAATGCCAACAGATAAAGTATCTTCTCTTTTAAAGAAATCCTTAATAACTTTATTTGCTTTTTCGTTGTATTTGATGGCACCTGCCCAACCTTTTGCAGAACCAAGTACATCTGAATTTGAGAAACCTCCAACAGCACCCAAAAATTGAATATCTTCCAAAGTTTCACGACCAGAAATTAAATCGGTCATATGTACATCTTTTACATCAAAACCAGCTAAGTACATGGCGTTTGCCATCTCACGTTCAGAATTACTTCCTTTTTCACGCAGAATTGCTGCCTTCGGGCGTTTGCCTTTAAAAGCTTCTAGTTTTCCAGTAAAATGTTTAGGAAATGTATATTGAAGTGGTTGGTTTTTATAATTATTGAAACGATCTTCTGCTAAATTATTTGCCGTTTGCTTTTTATCTAACAGATAAGATGTTTTGTACCAAACATCTCTTGTTTTAGCAACATCAAAAGAGAAACTATCGTCGTTATTTTTAATATTTACACTTCCAGAATTGTTTACGGAGCCAATATTGAAAAATTCGATATTATTTTCTGATAAAATCGTTTCTACTGAAGCATCAGCTTGAAAAACAATGCCTGAATTTTCAGCAAATAATACTTTTATAGAATCTTCTTCATTTAATTGAGAAAGATCTAAATCGGCTCCTAAATTTACTTCAGCAAAACAAAGTTCTAAAAGGGTTGTGATTAAACCTCCAGAAGCCACATCGTGTCCCGCTTTAATTTTATCGGCTTTAATTAAGTCTTGTATGGTATTAAAAACAGTTTTAACAAATGCGGAATCTTTTACATTAGGGGCTTCGTTTCCAATAGCATTTAAAACTTGATTGAAAGAGCTTCCTCCTAATTTAAAATCATCTTGTGAGATGTTGATATAGTATATGGCTCCACCATTTTGTTTTAAAACAGGCTCAACAACTTTAGTGATGTCATTACAATTGGCACCTGCTGAAATAATAACGGTGCCTGGAGAAATAACTTCATCATCCTGATATTTTTGTTTCATGGAAAGCGAATCTTTTCCAGTTGGAACATTAATACCTAAATCGATAGCAAATTCTGAAACAGCTTTTACAGCTTCGTATAAACGGGCATCTTCACCTTCATTTTTACACGGCCACATCCAGTTTGCCGACAATGACACTGCTTGTAATCCATCTTTTAAAGGTGCCCAAACCAAGTTGGTGAGTGCTTCGGTAATGGCGTTTCTACTTCCTGCAACAGGGTTAATCAACCCTGAAATAGGCGAGTGGCCAATAGAGGTGGCAACACCTTCTTTTCCTTTAAAATCGAGAGCCATAACACCCACGTTGTTTAAGGGTATTTGTAAAGCACCAACACATTGTTGTTTGGCTACTTTACCACCAACACAACGGTCAACTTTATTTGTTAACCAATCTTTACAAGCCACCGCTTCAAGTTGTAAAACTTGTTCTAAATAGATTTGTAAATTTTTAGTTTTGTATCTCGGGTTTTTATAATTTCTAACAACCGTTTTATCGGTTAAAACTGTTTTTGGTGAACTACCAAACATATCTTCCATGGCTAAATCCATCGGTTTGTGTCCGTTAGATTTAGACTCAAATGTAAATCGATCATCACCAGTTACATCACCAACTGTATATATTGGAGAACGCTCACGCTCGGCAATACGTTGTAACGTATCGATATGTTTTTCTGCAATAACCAACCCCATACGTTCTTGAGATTCGTTACCTATAATTTCTTTGTCAGAAAGTGTTGGGTCTCCCACAGGTAAGGCGTCCAAATCTATTTTTCCGCCCGTATCTTCTACCAATTCAGACAAACAATTTAAATGCCCACCAGCACCATGATCGTGAATAGAAACAATGAAATTTTCATCACTTTCTACCATCCCACGAACCGCATTGGCAGCACGTTTTTGCATTTCAGGGTTGGAACGTTGTACAGCATTTAACTCAATGCCAGAAGCGAAGGCGCCAGTATCTGCCGAAGACACTGCAGCACCACCCATGCCTATTCTGTAATTTTCACCACCAAGAATCACAATTTTATCCCCTTTTTTAGGCGTGTCTTTAAGCGCTTGGTCTGCTTTACCATAACCAATACCTCCAGCTTGCATGATGACTTTGTCGAATCCTAATTTTCTAGCTTTTGAATCGCTTGAAGATCCGTTTTCGTTGTGTTCAAACGTTAATACAGAACCTGTAATTAAGGGTTGTCCGAATTTGTTTCCAAAATCGGAAGCACCGTTTGAGGCTTTTATTAAAATATCCATAGGCGTTTGGTACAACCATTCTCTGGCTTCAAACTTTTGTTCCCATGGGCGATTTTCTTCTAATCGAGAATAAGAGGTCATGTAAACTGCTGTTCCTGCTAATGGTAATGAACCTTTTCCTCCTGCGAGTCTATCTCTAATTTCTCCACCAGCACCTGTTGCAGCACCATTAAAAGGCTCTACGGTTGTTGGGAAATTATGTGTTTCCGCTTTAAGGGAAATAACAGATTCAAACTCTTTTATTTCATAGTAATCAGGCTTATCGGCGGTTTTTGGTGCAAACTGCTCAACTACCGGGCCTTTTACAAAAGCCACATTATCTTTATATGCAGAAACAATATCGTTTGGATGTGTTTCAGATGTTTTTCTAATTAATTTAAAAAGAGAGGTTGGTTTTTCTTCACCATCAATTACAAATGTTCCGTTGAAAATTTTATGACGACAATGTTCTGAATTCACTTGAGAAAATCCAAATACTTCAGAATCAGTTAATGGACGACCAATTTTTTTAGCAACACCGTCTAAATAGCTAACTTCTTCATCACTTAAAGACAAGCCTTCTTTTTGGTTGTAGGCGGCAATATCTTCAATGTTTAGGATAGGTTCTGGCTTAATATTTATAGTGAATGAATTTTGATTCAAACCTTTGAACTTTTCAGAAATCATCGGGTCGAAATCTTTATAATCTTCAGTAACTGCTTGAAATTCTTCAATACGAATAATGTCAGAAACGCCCATGTTTTGGGTGATTTCAACCGCATTTGTACTCCAAGGTGTTATCATGGCAGCACGTGGGCCAACAAAAAAAGCATCGAGTGATGCTTGTTCTATTTTAGGCTGGTTGCCAAACAACCACGTTAATTTAGCGGTGGTTTCGGTTGATAATTCTTTTGTTGTTTGAACAGCAAATATGTTGCTGGTTACGTTTCCAAAGAAATGAATCATTATCTATTGATTTGTATATGTTTAAAGAAAGTGCAAATTTACTTTTTTTCGGCGTAATACCATATAAATATTTCCATGAAAATTTGGAGTTATTCACGGGGTTTTGAACATAAAAAAAGCGACTCGTTAAAGTCGCTTTAGTGTGTTATGATTTTCTTTCTAAAAGCGCCATATAAAATCCGTCATAACCAGATTTATGTGAGAGCACTTTGTTGTCTTTTTTAAGTGTGAAATTTGCCCCAACTTCGGAAGCTAAAAATTTTTCAACTTGCTCTTGGTTTTCAGAAGGTAATACCGAACAAGTAGCATAAACTAGTTGCCCGCCCACTTTTACCATTCTAGAATATTGTTGTAAAATTTCTTGTTGCGTTTTCTTTATTTTATCAATAAATTCGGGTTGTAGTTTCCATTTAGCATCAGGGTTTCTACGTAGAACCCCTAGGCCAGAACAAGGTGCGTCAATTAAAACGCGGTCTGCCTTATCATATAGTTTTTTAATAACTTTTGTGGAATCGATAACGCGAGGTTCAATATTATGAGCGCCGTTTCGTTTGGCACGACGCTTTAACTCATGAAGTTTGTTGTCATAAATATCCATCGCAATAATTTGCCCTTTATTTTCCATAAGAGAGGCAATGTGAAGTGTTTTGCCACCTGCACCTGCACAAGCATCTACAACGCGCATGCCTGGTTCTACATTTAAAAATTCAGCAACTAATTGTGAGGAAGCATCCTGCACCTCAAAGAAACCATTTTTAAATGCTTCGGTAGAAAATACATTAGCACGTTCTTTTAGTTTTAAAGCATTTGGATAGTCTGGTAAAAAATCACACTCTATATCTAAATCAAACAGTTCAGTTTGAAGTTTTTCTTTGGTAGTTTTTAGTGTGTTTACTCTTAGCACAACATCGGCTTGTTGGTTTAGAGCAGCTATTTCTTTACTCCATACAGCATCGCCTAATTCTTTTCTTCCTATCTCATCCATCCAGTCGGGGATAGATTCTTTAAATTTTCTTATTTTAGATAATTCATCAAAGCGTCCTTTTATTTTGCGTAAAGGAGTCCCTTCAAAATATTTCCAATCTGGTAATTTTATGCCCTTTAAGGTTGCCCAAACAGCAAACATTCTCCATAAATTATCTCTATCAAAAGGTTCTTTAACTTCAGCAATTTCGGCATAAAGGCGTTTCCAGCGTACAATATCATAGGTGGTTTCTGCAACAAATGCACGGTCGCGAGCGCCCCAACGTTTATCACGTTTTAATAATTGTTGAATAACTTTATCGGCATACTTTCCTTCATTAAAAATCAAGGTTAATCCATCAATAACCGAAAAGCATAAATTTCTGTGTAATCGCATCGTTTATAAATAAGGGTGCAAAGGTACGTTTTTAAATGTGTATTAAATAAGTGGTTAATAACTTATTTCGTTACATAACACCATTTTATATACATTTGAAAAACTTCAAGAATCTAGCGCAAGTTTTTATTTTTAACGGCATCTAAATTAAAAAGGATGCCATCAAAGCATCGCTTTGATGGTTCGATTGAAATTGTTATTCTCGTTAATACGGGAATTTAAATCAGATTTATAATTTTTTGACTGAAAACGAATTTATAGAAGGCTTACAAAACCATAACGCGAATGCGTATGGCAAGTTAATAGACGATTTTCAGCAAAAGGTTTTTGCTACCTGCATTTCATTTGTACCCAATAAAGAAGATGCCGAAGATATTGCACAAGATGTTTTTATGGAAGTTTTTAATTCGATTCATAAATTTAAAGGGAATTCGAAACTATCTACTTGGATTTATAAAATCACGACCAATAAATGTTTAGAATTTATTAGAAAGCGGAATACGAAAAAGCGTTTTGCTTTTATGCAATCGCTTTTTGGAAATGAGATTCCAATAGATAAGAGTCGCTATTTTACAGAAATGAATCATCCGGGGATTTTATTAGAAAACAAAGAGAAAAGCGAAATCCTTTTTAAGGCTATAAATCAATTGCCAGAAGCTCAGAAAGTCGTGTTTTCGTTAAGTAAGGTGGACGGTATGAGTTATCAGGAAATTTGTGATATTACCGAGAAAAGTTTATCGTCGGTAGAATCATTAATGTTTCGAGCAAAAAAGAATTTACAAGATTCTTTAGAGAATTTTTATAAAAATAATAAGTAGCGCAAGTTTTTTTAAAATATGGCATCTAAAATAGTATAGCACAATAAAATGGAAACAAATAAAGACATACAAAACAAAATAGATAGCACTTTAAATGTTATAGATGCTATTGAAACCGCAAACGTGTCTCCTTTTTTTAAGGATAAAACCATGCAACGTTTATTTACAGAAAAGGAAGAAATAGTAACAACTAGAAATTGGTTTTCACCAAAATTACAATTGGCTACTTTGTCCTGTGTTGTTATTTTGAATGTGATAGCATTTACTCAAATAAAAGCATCGTCTTATGATGAAAATATTAATGAATTTGCTGATACTTATGGGTTTTCTACAAGTACTGAAACCTCATTTTTAAACTAAAAAATAAATCTAAACAGATGAAAAAAAATATACTTTTATATGTTTTACTATTCTTTTTAATAATTGTTAATGGTTTTTTCTTGTATAATTATTTAGGAAAACCAGACGTGAAAAAAGAAGGTAAAGACCCCATGAGCTTTGTTATTAAGCAACTCAATTTTGATGATGAGCAGTTACAAGAAATGCAGTTTTTAAATAAAAAGCATCATAAAAAAATGATGCGTATTAATGATGGTGTAAAAGAATTAAAAGACGCCTTATTTAATAGGTTGTCTGATATTGATGTCGATGAAAAAGTTGTAGATTCTATTACAGCCTTAATAGGATTAAAAGAAAAAGAATTAGATAAAGAAGCATTTTATCATTTTAGAAGTATTCAAGAATTGTGTAACGATAAACAAAAGGAAAAATTTAAAAGCATTATAAAGGATGCCCTTCATAAAGGTAGAGAACAAGGGGATAGACCAGCACCGCGGGAAGGTGGCCCTGATGGGCAAAGACTTCCGC
Source organism: Mariniflexile litorale (assembly GCF_031128465.2). GTDB lineage: Bacteria > Bacteroidota > Bacteroidia > Flavobacteriales > Flavobacteriaceae > Mariniflexile > Mariniflexile litorale. The sequence goes on from NZ_CP155618.1 coordinate 2,702,026, forward strand.
ATCTTGGAGGACCAGAAGGTAACAGATTGCCACCGCCGAATCATTAAAAAACTTAGAAACAAAGCTTTAAGGCCCTCAAGATATTGAGGGTCTTTTTTTTGTGATTTTTTTAACAAATCTAACCACAAGTTAAATCATAGAAGGGCATCTAAAAGAACATAACAATAAAATATTAAAGATGAAAAGTAACAGATTAAGAACAGCAGTATTAGTTTTTGGAATTGCATTATTTATGACGAATAACACCTTTGGGCAATCGGAGAAAAGAGACGATAGAAAAGAACCACCAACTTTTAAGGAGTTATTAAAAAAGATGGATGCCAATGATGATGGTAAACTTTCTAAAGAAGAAATAGAGGGACCTCTAAAAGATCATTTTGAAAAAGTTGATGCCGATAAAGATGGTTTTATTACTGAAGAGGAATTAAAGAAAGCGCCGAAGCCAAAAAGAAGATAGACCGTAGCATATAAATAACCCTAAACACTAGAAATATGAAAAGAATAAATTCAATTAAAATAGTGATAAAAACAACGGTTTTTGTTATGCTTATTGCTTGTTTTACTGCTTGTAGTAATGACGATTCTGCTGTGGTAGAAGCGATGGAAGACGAAGAAATAGCAGTCATTATAGATGATACCGATTTTGAAGCCACAGATTGGACTTCGGAAACACACAGTAAAGATGCAGATCCAAATTTTGATGAAGTTTTTGATGATAATGCCGTGAAAAGATTAGATATCGTTGTTACAGAAGCACGTTGGCAAGCGATGCTAGATGATATGACAAGCCTTTACGGAACATTTGGGGGGAATTCAGTTGGGCCAGGTGGCGTTGGATCAGCCAGTGGCGGATTAACAGAAATTGACGAAGATCCTATTTTTGTGCCAGCTGAAGTTTTTTATAATGGAAAAGAATGGTACCGTGTGGGCGTTCGTTTTAAAGGGAACTCAAGTTTGCAATCGAGTTGGCAAGCGGGTATTTTAAAATTATCATTCAAACTTGATTTTGATGAATTTGAAGATGATTATCCACAAATAAAGAATCAACGTTTTTATGGCTTTAAAAAATTAAGTCTTAAAAATAATTACGACGACACATCGATGCTTCGAGAAAAAGTGGCGATGGACGTGTTTAGAAATTCAGGTTTAGTAGGGTCGCATACAGCATTTTACACGGTTTATGTAGATCATGGTGATGGTTCTCAATATTTTGGAGTGTATACGTTGGTAGAAGAAGTTGATGATACGGTTGTCGATACTCAATTTTCTAGTGATGATGGAAACTTATACAAACCAGATGGCGATGCTGCAAGTTTTGCTAACGGTACCTATGATGAAGATGAATATGTAAAGAAGAATAATGAAGATGAAGCAGATTTTTCAGATGTTGAAAGCTTATTATCAATATTACATGATGACTCAAGAACTACCGATGCAGCTACATGGCGAACTAATTTAGAAGCCGTTTTTGATACCGATGTGTTCTTAAAATATTTAGCCGTAAATACCGTCATTCAAAATTGGGATACTTATGGTAGAATGACTCATAACTATTATTTATATAATAATCCAGATACTAATAAATTAACTTGGATTCCATGGGATAATAATGAAGCGCTTCAAGAAGGTAAACAAGGAGGATCGCCTGCACTCGATTTTTCAGATATATCAGCAAGTCAATGGCCGTTAATTGGTTACTTATACAACGATAGCGTTTATAAAGCTAAATATGATAGTTATGTTCAAGAAGCTGTCGATGGTTCCTTCAACACCAACAGTATGCAATCGCTTTACACTTCATATTCAACTTTAATTGAGCCCTATGCAACTACCGAAGTTTCTGGTTATACTTTTTTAAATTCTAGTTCAGATTTTTATACGGCTATAAATCAATTAAAAAGTCATGTGTCATCTAGAGCAACAGCAGTAAATAATTACTTAAATAATTAGATAGAAAAACGTTGAATTGGTTAGTCTTTTTTAAAGAAAAACAGATTAACCACAAGTTTTTTAATAATAACACATCTAAATTAAAAACAAAAAAAAATCAAATGAAAAACGTATTGAAATTATCAATGTTGATTAGTTTAATGGTATTGGCTTTTGTTGCTTGTTCAAGTGATGGTAGCCCTAATGATGAAATGGAAGAAGAAGTTATAACAGAATTACATGCTGCTTTTGAAGCATTTAATAAAGATGCTGTAACTATTTATCTAAGCGGTTCAAACGTTGTTATTGAAACAACTGGTTTGCCTAATCATAAAACTGTTTATTGGGGTGAAGGGCATAGTCTATATATGCAAGAGTCCACAGTACAAGCAACACCAAGCATCATGTCAAGTAATAATAACGCGACGACCATGACCGTGGATGCGACTCCAAACTTAACTGGAAATTCCGTTTCTACACAGTTAAATACTATTGGTATCGCCGTAAGTGGTGCGTCAATATTTAATGACCAAGAAGGGAATGGCGCTTTAAACCAAGCAGCAGCTAGTTTAGATTGGACGGGTGCTCATATTGGTCCTGGGGTTTATCATTATCATTTAGAACCAAAAGCATTTACTGATGATGACTCAAGTTTAGTAGGAATACTAAAAGATGGTGTGTTTCTTTATGGTAGGAAGTGTAGTTCTACAGGAACATATCCAACCAATTTAGATGCTTCAGGAGGTCACACAGCTTCTACGCAGTATACAGATGGAGAAGAAGAATATCATTATCACATCATTAACGAAATATATTCTACAACAGGATCTTACATTGCATTTGCGGGTCCTTACAGAGGTTACTAATGAAAACAATAATCAAGTCTTTTTTTATGCTATTATTTTTAGTTTCATTTACCAATTGTAAAAGAACTTCAAATAATACAGCTACTAACGGTTCAGTTACATTCGATGTTAACACTCGTGTTGTAATAGATTCTATGGAAGTTGCCAAAAGCCAATTGGTTTTAAATCAATTGGAAGGTACTTGGTATTTAAATAACAAACCTTATAATGGGTATTCGTTGAAATTTCACGCCAATGGTGGCTTAGAGGAAAGATTGGGTTTTTATCAAGGTAAAAGACAAGGTGTCGCTAAACGGTGGTCTGAAAATGGCATACTTAGAGTTGAATCATTTTATCATCAAAATAAATTGGTAGGCGCTTATAAAGTTTGGTGGGAAAATGGCGAACTAGCAGAAGCATCTTTTTATGAAAACGGATTAAAGCAAGGTGAAGAAAAGCAATGGCATGCGAACGGTCAATTATCTAAATTACGTCGTTTGGTAGATGGAAATGAAAATGGAATGCAACAAGCGTGGTTAAAAAACGGTACCCTGTATATTAATTATGAAGCCAAAAATGGTCGTGTTTTTGGTTTACTAAGGTCTAACTTATGTTATCAATTAGAAAATGAAGTGGTTATTAAAAATTAAAATAAATTATTGGATTTTAACTTTATTATTAATACTCGTTGTTGGGTGTAAAAATGAAGTAAAAAAAGAACCAGTTATAGAAGTAAAAACGAGTAGAGTGGATTTTCTGCCATTCTATAATGATGAGTCTTTTACGCCACATTGGTTAACTCCAAATAGCAAAGAGGAAAAAGAGTTTCATAAAATCCCTGATTTTAAATTAACAAATCAGTTAGGAAAAATTGTAACTCAAAAAACGTTTGAGAATAAAATATATATTACCGACTTCTTTTTTGCGAGTTGTCCAGGTATTTGTCCGCAAATGACGAGTAATATGTTTAAGCTGCAAGAAGAATTTATAAATGATAGTGACATATTATTTTTATCCCATTCTGTAACACCAACATTAGACTCTGTTCCTGTGCTTAAACAATACGCAAAAATGCATGGTGTTGTTGATAATAAATGGCACTTAGTAACGGGTGATAAAATACAAATTTACAATTTAGGAAGAAACCAGTATTTTGTAGAAAACGATTTAGGTACTCCAAAAGATATTAACGACTTTTTACACTCCGAAAACTTCTTGTTAATTGACAAAAAGAAACACATTCGAGGGATTTACAATGGTTTGAATAGAGCGTCTATGGCACAGTTAGTTACAGATGTAAAAACGCTAAATAAAGAAATTTAATTTTGTTGAATTGATTTTTAGTTGGAAAGGTTTCATGTTTTTACATGGAGCTTTTCTATTTTTATAAGAAATTAAAATTTATGAAACAGCTTTGTGCTTCTATTGTATATATAATTTTGTTGTTTTCTTGTGCAAAAAAGGAACCCATCAAACCAAGAAATTTTGTAAACGTTGAAATAGAAACACTTTTACAAGATTCATTATTAAGTATCCGAGCCATTGAAATATTAAATGATGGTAGTTTAGCCTTTGCAGCCAATAATGGAGCCTTTGGTCTTTATAACCCTTTAAAAAATAGTTGGGTTACTTCTAAACAAGAGTTAGATAGTTTCAATTTAGAATTTAGAGCAGTGGCACACACAGCAACTGATTTTTTTATGCTCAGCATTGAAAGCCCTACTTTATTGTATAAAACCAGCGATACTGGTAGTATGAAATTAGTCTATTATGAAAACCATACCAAAGCCTTTTATAATGCTATAAATTTTTGGAACAACCAAGAAGGTATAGCCATAGGCGATCCGATTGATGGATGTATGAGCATTATTATCACCAGAGATGGTGGTGAAAGCTGGAAGAAACTTTCTTGTGATGTGCTTCCTAAAACGAATGAAGGTGAAGCCGCTTTTGCTGCTAGTAACACAAATATAGCTATAGTTGGTAATCATACTTGGGTTGCAACAGGAGGAAAAACAAGTAGAGTTTTATATTCGGCTGATAAAGGAAAAACATGGAATGCTTTTGAAACACCAATAGTACAAGGTTTAGAAACTACAGGTTTGTATTCTATAGATTTTTATGATGAATTAAACGGGTTTGCTATAGGTGGCGATTACACCAAACCAGACAATAATGCAGCAAACAAAATACGCACAACCAATGGCGGCAAAACATGGGAATTGGTGGGGCAAAACCAAAACCCTGGTTATACAAGTTGTGTGCAATACATTCCTAACAGAGAAGGAAAGGAGCTGGTTGCTATGGGGTTTATAGGAATAGATTATAGTGCCGATTCAGGAAATACATGGAAACACTTAAGCGATGAAGGATTTTATACTATAAGATTTTTAAATGATAGTACGGCCTATGCAGCAGGAGCAGGACGAATTTCTATACTTACTTTTAAAGAATAATGTTTTTTTAAACTACCTTATTTTTTTTTGGTTGTTATTTCAACAACTCCATTTTTACCTTTCTTTCCGTATTTTTCTGTGGATTTTTTGTCTTTTAAAACGTAAATTGATTTTATATTTTTTTTGTCAATGTCTTCTTATTTTTTGTTAGATATTTTTTTACCGTCAACAATAATTAAAGGAGACTCCCCTTTTGTGGTAGATGTAGCTTTTATTCTTATATAATCATGATTGATTGAATCTAATTTCTTTTCATATCCACTCACTACTACATCGGCCATAGGTTTATGTACTATAAATTCTGTTTGCCATTTATTATTTTCAGTAGTAATTTCAATCACGCCATTTATTCCTTTAACACCATTTTTTTCTATAGCTTTTTCGTCTTTTATAACGTTCATTGATTTAATGTTGTTATGTTTTATGTTTTTTAGTTTTTCATAAGGTAGCTCCTTACTATCAACAATAATCAAAGGTTGTTTGTAACTATCAATTTCAATTTTATGACCAATTTTTATATTTTTATTTGAATCCGATGCATTGCTATACTCAATTACTTTTATATCAGATGCTTTTCCTTTTGTAGTAATTATAATAACACCATTTTTACCTTTATCACCGTAAGCCTTATTTGCTGCTTCTCCTTTAAGAATATCTATTTTTTTAATATTTTCAGAATTTAATTTATCAAATTCACTTTTTTTAGACTCTTTACCATTTATAATAAAGAGAAGATTATCACTTATTGAGTTAGGATTATTTTTGTTTCTTAGTTTAATTGTATCTGTATCCCTTTCACTAATTCTTGTTTGAGTTTTTGTGTTTTCTGGTTGTAACTGAATATTAAGTAGAGTTATAGTATCTACTGTAATTTTTTGAGTCAACATTCCTTTAAAACTAATAATAAGTATGTCTTCTTTTTCTGCCTCTATTATGTAATCTCCATCAAAATTAGTTACAGTGCTTTTATTTTTTCCTTCAATAATTATATTTACTCCAGGTAATCCTAAACCTTCTTTATTAGTAACTATACCAGAAATTTTTTGACTAGTTCTTTTTAATAATGTTGTATCGTTTTCTAACTTTTCAAAAGGAGTGTCTACTTTAACATAAATTTTTTTAGTATTGCAACTCATTAAAAACAGAGCTAATAGAGGGATTACCAAGGCATATTTTAGTTGATTTATTTTCTTTGATTTTGATTTGTGCAACATAACGATTCGTTTTTTGATTAATGAGTTATAAAAATTATTTGTAATTGCCAATTGATGTTTTGGCATACTTGTTTTTAATAAGGTGTATTGGTAACTTTTTTTACAGTTAGTTTCTTTTTGTGCATTTTGGTCGGCAATAAATTCTAAATTTTGTTTTAAATCTTTATTGTAGAGCCAAATAAAAGGATTAAACCAAAGTACAATACAAGCAAGTTGTGTTAATATATTATCTATAGAATGATATTGTTTAACATGAACAATTTCATGCGCTATAATTTGCTTTAGTTCTTCTTTGTTAAATAGAGCAGGGTTTAAAACAATCCATTTAAAATAAGAGAAAGGCAAAATGTTATTAGTAGTTGTAATAATTGTAAAATGACTTTGTTTTTCACGCTTATTTTTTATGATTACACGAGACAAGGATATTAATTGAACCACAAAACGGATGGAAAATACAATAACTCCCAATACATATATAATAGAAATGAGGTCTAGTAATTTAAAAGATTCTTCAATGGTTTCTGACGCTATATAAGCATCAGTAGTAAAATTAGATAGGTCTATAGGTGTATACTCGATATAAATAGGAATAACAACAAAAGGAATAAGAAATCCTGTTAGAATGCCTAGTAAAAGAAAAACTCTATTAAATTCAAAAAACGTATCACGCTGTAAAAACAGTTTGTAGCACAGATAAAAAATAGTAATAACGGCACTCGTTTTTAAAAGATATTCCATGTTATTTGTCTTTTTCAATTAAAGCAATAATCTCTTTAAGATCTTCAACACTTATTTTTTCTTCTTTTGCAAAAAACGATACCATGTTTTTATAGGAATTATTAAAGTAGTTGTTAATAGCTACATTCATAAAACCTTTTCTATAGTCTTCTTTTGTTACAATAGGGTAGTATTGGTGTGTTTTTCCATAGGCGTTATAGCTAACATAACCCTTCTCTTCTAAATTTCTAATAATGGTAGAAAGCGTGTTGTAGTGAGGCTGTTCTTCTTTTATTTCTGCCAACACATCTTTTACAAAAGCTTTTTCAAGTTTCCATAAAATATGCATAATCTCTTCTTCTTTGTTTGTTAATTTTTCCATTGTATTTATAATATTTTGGGCGTTACCACAAGGGTCGGGCTATACGTTACAATCTTTTTGCTCGTGCCTTACAAAAAGGATTTTCACTACTATCCCTAACGCAAACAAATATATAACTGTTTTTATAGTTGAACAACTAAATTTATAGTTATTTAACTATAATTGAAGTTTTCAAAAAACTTTTAACTTCTAACTTCTAACTTTTAACTTTCATTTATCTTCGCAAAAAAAAAATAATATGAGTATAGTTTGGGTCGTTTTAGGATTTACATTATTAGTAATAGGAGGTGAGTTTCTAGTAAGGTCGTCGGTGGCTTTATCATTTAAGTTCAATATCTCTAAAATGGTAATAGGGATGACGGTAGTTTCATTCGCCACGTCGGCACCCGAATTATTAGTGAGTTTGCAAGCAGCCTTATCGGGGTCTCCTGCTATAGCTATTACCAATGTCGTGGGGTCTAATATTGCCAACATAGGCTTGGTGTTAGGTATTACTGCCATGGTGAGTGCTATTGCGGTAGATAAATCATTTTACAAACTAAATTGGCCTGTTATGATGGTGTTTTCCATTGTATTGTACTATTTTCTAAAAAATGATAATATACTTTCATCTTTCGAAGGGGTGATACTATTTTTAGGTTTGATTATATTTTTAATAATCTTGATTAGAAATACAAAAAACGATGCTATAGTTGAGGAAGTGGATGATACCTTGGCTGTTGTTTCTAATTTTAAAATAGGAACATGGTTGTTTATTGGTGCTCTAGCGTTGTATTTTGGGAGTGAGTGGTTGGTTGATGGTGCTAAAACTATTGCCTTATCCATAGGTGTTAGTGAAGCGGTGATCGGGGTTTCTTTAATAGCGATAGGTACCAGTGTTCCAGAATTGGCTGCATCTATAATTGCAGCAGCTAAACAAGAAAAAGCCATTTCTTTAGGTAATTTAATTGGATCAAATATTTTTAATATTGCTTCAGTTTTAGGATTAACAGCAATTATAAAACCAATACCTGTAACTGAGCCTTTAATATTATCAAACGATATTTTCTGGATGTTAGGTTTTGCCTTTGTGTTATTTCCTTTAGTTTTTCTTGGTAAAAAGTTTGAGATAAATAAAGTTAAAGGTTTCTTTTTGGTTTTATGTTATGGAATTTTTATGACGTTATTGTTTACTAATGGAAAGTAATATAAAAGTAAAGTGAATAAAAAAGGGTTTGCAATTTGCAAACCCTTTTTTATTATGAACAAATGTATTTTAATATTAAATCTTTGCAGATTTAACAGTTTTAACAATTCTTGCAGCAATTTTGTATGGATCAGCATTAGAAGCAGGACGTCTGTCTTCTAGCCAACCTTTCCAACCTTTGTTAACGGCGATTAATGGAATACGAATTGAAGCACCTCTATCTGAAACTCCCCAAGAGAAATCGTGGATTGAAGCAGTTTCATGTTTACCCGTTAAACGTTGGTCGTTAAACTCACCGTATACAGCTATATGCTCTTTTACAACAGGGCGGAACGCTTCACAAATTTTAGCATAAACATCTTTATCTCCACAAGTTCTTAAAGTTGTATTAGAGAAGTTGGCGTGCATACCAGAACCATTCCAATCCATGTCTTTTCCAAGAGGTTTTGGGTGGTACTCAATATAGAAACCATGTTTTTCAGTAAGTCTATCTAATAAATATCTAGCAATCCATAATTCATCACCAGCTAATTTTGCGCCTTTAGCGAATAATTGGAATTCCCATTGCCCACAAGCAACTTCTTGGTTGATTCCTTCAAAATTCAAACCAGCTTCAATACATAAATCAGCATGTTCTTCAACTAAATCTCTACCATGTGTATTTTTTCCACCAACAGAACAGTAGTACATACCTTGTGGTGCAGGATATCCACCAACAGGGAAACCTAGAGGTAATTGAGTTGCTGTATCCATTATAAAATATTCTTGCTCAAAACCAAACCAGAAATCATCATCGGCATCATCAATAGTAGCTCTACCATTAGATACGTGAGGTGTTCCATCTGCATTCATAACTTCAGTCATTACTAGATATCCATTGATACGTTCTGGATCTGGATAAATAGCTACAGGCACCAATAAACAGTCTGAAGATCCACCTTCTGCTTGTCTTGTAGAAGATCCGTCAAAAGACCAATTTCCTATTTCATCAAGAGTTCCTTTAAAGTTTTCGTGTTCTTCTACTTTGGTTTTACTTCTCATGTTTTGAGTTGGGTAATAACCATCTAACCAAATGTATTCTAATTTAATTTTTGCCATAATATTTTAAAATGAGAAATTAATAATGTTTCAACAAATATATATTTTTATTAAGACACTTCATATCTGCAGGGGTGTTAATCTGAAAACCTAAGTTATTTTTATTTATACCCTATTTTTTTAAGGCTTCTATTATAAAAAGTATATTTTTTTATATAAATAATGAAAAATTCTTAACACAAAGAAAACATATTGTATATGTTATATTTACGATATTATTACTTTTGTAAAAAAATCAATAATTTAATTAAATACCGCTAATGTCTACTTTAAGATTTCATGCTATTAAAGAATCGCTTGCAAATAAGCCTATTTTGGTTGAAGAGAAAGAGCGTAGGTCCGATTTGTTTGGTAAAAACGTTTTTAACGAAAACACCATGCGCCAATACTTAACTAAAGATGCCTTTGTGGGTGTAATGAATGCCGTTCAATTTGGAAAAAAAATTGACAGAAATATTGCAGACCAAGTATCGTCTTCTATGAAAGATTGGGCATTGTCTAAAGGTGTTACGCATTATACACATTGGTTTCAGCCATTAACAGGAACTACAGCCGAAAAGCACGATGCTTTTTTTGAAACTATAGGTAATGGTATGGCTATTGAAAAATTTGGAGGTAGTCAGTTAGTGCAGCAAGAACCTGATGCTTCCAGCTTCCCAAGTGGTGGCATTCGAAATACTTTTGAAGCAAGAGGTTATACTGCTTGGGATCCTACGTCGCCCGCATTTATTTATGGGACAACACTTTGTATACCAACCATATTTGTGGCCTATACTGGTGAAGCTTTAGATTATAAAACACCTTTATTAAGAGCTTTAAATGCCGTTGATAATGCAGCAACCGATGTGTGTAAATATTTTGATAAGAACGTAAAAAAAGTAACATCTTCATTAGGTTGGGAACAAGAATACTTTTTAATTGATAAAATGTTAGCTGCCAGTAGGCCAGACATTACGCTAACAGGAAGAACCTTGTTAGGACATTCATCAGCAAAAGGGCAACAGTTAGATGATCATTATTTTGGATCTATACCAAATAGAGCCTTAAATTTTATGCGCGAATTAGAAACTGAATGTATGTTTTTGGGCATCCCTGTTAAAACGCGTCATAATGAAGTAGCTCCAAATCAATTTGAGTTGGCTCCAATTTTCGAAGAAGCTAATTTAGCAGTAGATCATAATTCATTATTAATGGACATTATGGGGCGTGTGGCTTCTCGACATAATTTCAAGGTATTGTTTCATGAAAAGCCATTTGCAGGTATAAATGGTTCTGGTAAGCATAATAACTGGTCACTTTCAACCGATACTGGGGTTAATTTGTTAGCGCCAGGAAAAACGCCTATGAGTAATTTGCAATTTTTAGCCTTTTTCATCAACACCATAAAAGCGGTTCATGAAAATGAAGAATTGTTAAGAGCTTCAATAGCATCAGCGAGCAATGATCATAGGTTAGGTGCAAACGAAGCGCCTCCTGCTATTATGTCGGTATTTATTGGGCAGCAATTAACTAAGGTTTTGGAAGAGTTAGAAGGGGTTACAAAAGGCAAGTTGTCACCAGAAGAAAAAACAGAGCTTAAACTCAATGTTGTTGGTAAAATACCGGATGTTTTATTAGATAATACTGATAGAAATAGAACATCGCCATTTGCTTTCACAGGTAATAAGTTTGAGTTTAGAGCAGTTGGGTCTTTGGCAAATTGTGGAAACCCTATGACGGTTTTAAATACTATTGTGGCCAAACAGTTAATAGAATTTAAGAAGGAAGTAGATCTCTTAATTGAGAAAAAAGGGCTAAAAAAAGACGAAGCTGTTTTTAATGTGTTAAGGGAATATATAAAGTCTACGAAAGCTATTTTGTTTGAAGGTAATGGGTATGGAAAAGAATGGGAAGATGAGGCGAAGAAAAGAGGGTTAAGCAATAATAAAAGCACGCCAGAAGCTTTAAAAGCTAAAATTTCAAAGAAATCAATAGCATTATTTGAGGAGATGAATGTCATGACTAAAATAGAATCGCAGGCACGTTATGAAATAGAAATGGAAGCCTACATCATGCATATTCAAATCGAAGGTCGTGTGTTAGGTGATATAGCCCGTAATCATATTGTGCCAACGGCGGTAAAATATCAAAACATTTTAATTGAAAACGTTAAAGGCTTAAAAGAAATTTTTGAAGATAGTTTCAAAACGGTATCGCAAGAGCAAATTAATTTAATTAAAATTATTTCAAGTCATATTGAAGGTATTAATACAAATGTTACAAAAATGACTGACGAACGTAGAAAAGCAAATACAATAGAAAACATAGAAGAAAAAGCTTTAGCCTATTGTTACCAAGTAAAACCTTTGTTCGATGATATTCGTAAACACTGCGATAAATTAGAATTGTTAGTGGACGATGAGATTTGGCCATTAACTAAATATAGAGAGCTGTTGTTTACAAGATAAATTTGGGCGTTACCACACGGGCTTTTCGTTGCAAGTCCTCGCTCGTTCCTCGCTGTGGGCTTTCCACTTCAATCCCTAACGCAACTTTAAATACCATACAAGTACAATTAATAAAATCCCGTTGTAAAAAGCGGGGTTTTTTAATTCAAAAAATTAACTTTGCAGCTCAATACAATACTATGGGTCAAGAAGTTTCTAAACGCTATGCACAACGCGGCGTCTCTGCATCAAAAGAAGATGTTCACAATGCTATTAAAAATATCGATAAAGGGTTATTCCCAAAAGCATTCTGTAAAATAGTTCCAGATTATTTAACAAATGACGATGATTATTGTTTGATTATGCATGCTGATGGTGCGGGTACAAAATCCTCACTTGCATATATGTATTGGAAAGAAACAGGTGATATTTCTGTTTGGAAAGGGATTGCTCAAGATGCCTTGATCATGAATATTGACGATTTGTTATGTGTTGGTGCTACTGATAATATTATGTTATCATCAACCATCGGTAGAAATAAAAACTTAATTCCTGGCGAAGTGCTTTCTGCAATTATTAATGGTACAGAAGAGTTGATTTCTGAATTAAAAAATTTCGGAATAACCATTCATTCAACAGGAGGTGAAACAGCCGATGTGGGTGATTTGGTACGTACCATTATTGTTGATTCTACTGTAACTGCACGTATGAAGCGTAGCGATATAATTAATAATGCCAACATTCAAGCTGGGGATGTTATTGTAGGTTTAGAAAGTTACGGGCAAGCAACTTATGAAAAAGCCTATAACGGTGGTATGGGTAGTAATGGACTAACCTCTGCGCGTCACGATGTTTTTAATACGTATTTAGCTTATAAATACCCAGAAAGTTTTGATGCGTCTGTTCCAGAAGACTTGGTGTACTCTGGAAATATAAAATTAACAGATGCTGTTGAAGGTTCTCCAATAGATGCCGGGAAACTGGTGTTATCTCCAACACGAACCTATGGACCCATCATCAAAAAAATATTATCGGTATATAATAGTGATAATATTCACGGCATGGTACATTGTTCAGGGGGTGCACAAACCAAAATTCTTCATTTTGTTGATGAATTTCATATTATTAAAGATAATATGTTCCCCATTCCGCCATTATTTAAATTAATACAAGAACAGTCTAAAACCGATTGGAAAGAAATGTATCAAGTATTTAACTGTGGACACCGAATGGAGTTGTATGTGTCACCAGAAATTGCAGAAAATATTGTTAGTATTTCAAAATCCTTTAATGTTAATGCGAAAATAATAGGTCGTGTTGAAGCATCAAAAACTAAAAAGCTTACAATAAAAAGTGAGTTTGGGGAGTTTAATTATTAAATTTCGTCTTTTTCATTAAAACGGAATGATTATTGATAAAAACGTAATTTATTAAAAGCCAACCTTACATATTATGAAGCATGTTTTATTAATAGCTGTTTGTTTCTTTTTTCAGCTTGCACAATCTCAACCAGACACTTTATTTTTAAGAACAAAAGCACCCAAATATAGCGGTCCTGAATGGATTCAAAAAAACAAAGCTTCGGTAAATTTAAGTGAAGTTACTTTTGTTAATTGGAATTCAGGGGGTAGTAATTCTATTTCTGGTCTTTTAGGAGTGGAATCTTCAGCTAATTATACTGATACCTATTTTTCATGGAGAAACAATGCGGTAATTAAATATGGGGTTAATAAGCAAGAGGCTAGAGAGTTAAGGAAAACAGACGATTTGTTTGAGTTAAATTCAGATATTGGCTTTAAGCCTGATAGTGTTTCAAATTGGTTTTATTCGGCCAAACTTAATTTTAGAACCCAGCTAGCAAACGGTTATAAATATCCAGATAAAGATATTCCTATTTCTAGGTTTTTAGCACCTGGATACTTGTTCTTTGGTGGTGGTATGGAGTATGGAAAAAATATAGATAAAATGTCTTTTTATTTTTCACCTTTAACATTAAAAGCGACATTCGTACTGGATGAAGATTTGGCAAATGCAGGTAAATTTGGAGTTATACCTGCGGTTTATGATGATGAAGGAAATGTGCTTATTCCAGGAGAGCGTGTTAAAAAAGAGCTAGGTATTTTAATAAACAATAGCTATGAAATGGAAGTTGCTACAAATATTAAAGTGAAGCAGCAAGTAAGTCTTTATTCTGATTATGTGAATAATTTTGGAAATGTTGATGTAGACTGGAAGCTTGACTTCGATTTTAAAGTGAACAATTTTGTAAAAGCAACACTTGGTTCTCATTTAAGATATGACGATGATGTAAAAACAACTAAACCAACCGATGTTGAGGGTGTTAACGACGAAGCTGGTGCTAAAGTGCAATGGAAACAGTTTTTAGGTATTGGTTTTGCGGTAGATTTTTAAAGTTGATTTATTGTTAGTTTAAAATAATTGTTAACTTTTCAATGTTAATAAATAATTAAGTATCTAAAAAACAGATATTTAACATAAAGGCTCTGTAAACTTTATGATCATTATCATGTTTTAAGTTTTATTTATTTTGTTACTTTATGGCATTAATTAGTAATGCCATAAATAAAATAAAAATGAATCACAAAATTGCCAAAACCCTCCCAAAAACTTACTCACAAGATGAAGCGTTCAATGCTTCTTTAAACTATTTCAATCAAGATGATCTGGCTGCACGTGTATGGTTGAACAAATATGCCCTAAAAGATTCTGAAGGGAATATTTATGAATTAACACCAAACGACATGCACCAACGTATTGCTAAAGAATTGGCAAGAGTGGAGAAAAAATATCCAAACCCGTTATCTGAAAGTGAAATATTTGATTTAATCAAAAACTTTAAATATATAGTTCCACAAGGAAGCCCCATGGCAGGTATTGGAAATCCATATCAAATTGCCTCACTTTCAAATTGCTTTGTTATTGGAAGCTCAGGTGATTCGGATTCGTATGGTGGCATTATGAAAGTGGATCAAGAACAGGTGCAATTAATGAAACGTCGAGGAGGTGTTGGTCATGATTTATCACACATTCGGCCTAAAGGTTCTGCGGTAAAAAATTCAGCATTAACCTCTACAGGTATAGTGCCTTTTA
The DNA here is from genome assembly GCF_031128465.2 of Mariniflexile litorale. Taxonomy (GTDB): domain Bacteria; phylum Bacteroidota; class Bacteroidia; order Flavobacteriales; family Flavobacteriaceae; genus Mariniflexile; species Mariniflexile litorale. The sequence continues at coordinate 2,717,390 of NZ_CP155618.1, forward strand.
TGGAGCGTTATTCAAACTCAACTAGAGAAGTGGCTCAAGATGGTAGGCGAGGAGCGCTTATGTTGTCGGTGTCTATTAATCATCCCGATTCAGAGGATTTTATAAATGCCAAGTTAGAACAGGGCAAAGTTACAGGTGCTAATGTATCGGTTAGAATTGACGATACTTTTATGCAAGCTGTTAAAAGTGGAGCTGAGTACACTCAAAAATATCCTATATTTAGTAATGAACCCAAAGTTTTAAAAACCATTGATGCAAATTCATTATGGAAAAAAATTGTGTACAATGCATGGAAATCTGCTGAACCAGGTATCTTATTTTGGGACACTATCATAAATGAATCAGTACCCGATTGTTATGCCGACTTAGGTTATAAAACGGTTTCTACAAACCCATGTGGTGAAATACCTCTTTGTCCTTACGATTCTTGTAGGCTGTTGGCTATTAATCTATTTTCATATGTAGAAAACCCGTTTACAGTCGAAGCGTATTTTAATTTTGATTTATTTAAAAAACACGTCGCTATAGCACAGCGTATCATGGATGATGTTATTGATTTAGAATTAGAGAAAATCGATAATATTCTTCTTAAAATAGATGAGGATCCAGAATTGGATGAGGTAAAAGCAACCGAGCGGAATTTATGGATTAATATAAAAAAGAAAGCTGAAGAAGGGAGAAGAACAGGTGTTGGTATTACTGCGGAAGGCGATATGCTAGCCGCTTTAGGTATTCAATATGGGAGTGAAGCGGGTAATGCTTTTTCGTTAGAAGTTCACAAAACTATTGCTATTGAGGCATACAGAGGCTCGGTTTATTTAGCAAAAGAGCGTGGTGCGTTTTCAATTTTTGATGCTGAACGTGAAAAAAACAATCCCTTTATTCAACGTTTGAAAGATGCTGATAGTAAATTGTATTATGAAATGCTGGAGTATGGTAGACGTAACATTGCTTTATTAACCATAGCTCCAACAGGAACCACGAGTTTAATGACGCAAACCACTTCTGGAATAGAACCAGTATTTTTACCAGTTTATAAACGTAGAAGAAAAGTAAATCCCAATGATAAAGAAGCTCGTGTAGATTTTGTTGATGAGTTAGGTGATTCTTGGGAAGAATACGTGGTTTTTCACCACCGTTTCAAGCAATGGATGCAAGTGAATGGTATTGATACTTCTAAAAATTATACTCAAAAAGAGATTGATAAGCTTATTAAAAAATCGCCTTACCATAAAGCAACGTCTAATGATGTGGATTGGTTAAGCAAAGTAAGTATGCAAGGTGCTATCCAAAAATGGGTAGATCATTCTATAAGTGTTACGATTAATTTGCCTAACGATGCTACCGAAGAGTTGGTTGGTGCTTTGTATTTAAAAGCATGGGAAGTGGGTTGTAAAGGAGTGACAGTTTATAGAGATGGTTCGCGTTCAGGTGTGTTAATTGCTAATGAAGAGAAAGAAGATAAGCAGCAGGAATCGTTGACATCATTTCCTATCAAGCGTCCACAAAGTTTGGAGGCTGATGTCGTTCGTTTTCAGAATAGCAAAGAAAAATGGATTGCCTTTATAGGGTTAATTGATGGTAGACCATATGAAATTTTTACAGGTTTGGCCGATGATGAGGATGGTATTCTACTACCGCGTTGGGTGAATGAAGGTGTTATCATCAAAAACAGAAATGAAGATGGAACCTCGCGTTACGATTTTCAATATAAAAATATTAGAGGTTATAAAACCACTATAGAAGGCTTGTCTCATAAGTTCGACCCAGAGTTTTGGAATTATGCCAAATTAATCTCAAGTACGCTTCGTCATGGGATGCCAATCGATAAAATAGTTGATTTAATTAATAGTCTGCAGCTAGATACAGCATCTATAAACACTTGGAAAAATGGTGTGGGGCGTGCGTTGAAGCGCTATGTGGAAGATGGAACACAGGCCAAAGGACATGTGTGCGATAGTTGTAAGTCTGAAAACTTAATATACCAAGAAGGCTGCTTAACCTGTAAAGATTGTGGGTCTTCTAAGTGTGGATAGTAAGTTTTGGAATTAGTAAAAATAGGAAGTTGATTTTAGAATTGACTTCCTATTTTTTATTTAATTCAAAGTGCCAGCGGATAAGTATTTGTAATCTTCTAATTCTTTTAAATCATTAATTAGTTTTGTACAGCCGTTTTTTATTAAGTAAATAGAGTCTGAAATATCAACGATATGGTTATACATATGGTCGGTAATTATTATAGCTTTTTTATTTTTTTCTTCTTCAATAAGTGTTTTTATTTTTTCAATATGTAATGGTGATAAATGTGAAAAAGGCTCATCCAATAAAATGATTTTCTTATTGCTTTTTAAGACTATATAAGTTTCTATTAATCTGCGTTCTCCTCCAGATAGTCTATTGAAATGAATGTTTTTGTTTAGATGAAACATTTCAAAAGCGTTAACAAATCCTGCCCAAGGAATATTAAATAATTTGAAAGCAGTCTTCAATTTAACATTGTTTGGTATAAAATGATGCTGAGGTAAATAGGTAACTTGATTTGTTAGGTATAATGGTTTTAATATGGGTTTATTGTCTATTCTAACTAGTTTGTATTTTGATTTTAACGAACCAAAAATAATTTTTAAAAAACAGCTTTTGCCACTGCCATTGCTTCCTAAAATACCAGTGATTTTTCCTGTTTCAGATTTCAAATAAACACCACTTAAAATACATTTATCTTTAAAATAAAGTTCAATGTTGTCTATTTCTATTATCATACAAACTCCTTAAAGATTAGCAAAAATGGAATGCTTAGTATGGCATCAATACAAAATAATAATGCGAATAATTTAATTGATGAAATTCCCATGTTATGGTAGAAAACTAATTTTCGTTTTATAGTATTTTCATTAGTTAAATACCAAATTAAAATAAGCATCAATAATTTAACAAAAAGCACTGGAATAATGTCATAATCCATAAAAGAAAGGAGGGTGTTAATCCCAAATGACCATATAATAAAGGGTCTGTAAAAAATGAATAATGAAAATAATTGCTGCATGATATTAGTAGTAACGTTAAAAGTTATAAATTATTCTGAAATTATATTGAATTGAAATAAACCTGGCTGTTAAAAATTCATAATTTATCGTATTTTTGCTCCACAATTTAAAAGGTAGATGTTAGACAAATTACAAATAGTAAAGCAACGTTTTGATGAGGTGAGCGATTTGATTATCCAACCAGATATCATGACCGACCAAAAACGATACATTGCATTAAATAAAGAATATAAAGATCTTAAACTTCTTATTGATAAACGAGAGGAATACATTGAAGTTACTAATAATTTAGCTGAAGCTGAAGATATTATTTCTGAAGGAGGGGATGCTGAAATGGTTGAAATGGCTAAAATGCAGTATGAAGAAGCCAAAGATCGAATTCCTAAGTTGGAAGACGAAATCAAAGTTCTTTTAATACCTAAAGATCCCGAAGATACTAAAAATGCTGTAGTGGAATTACGTGCAGGAACTGGTGGTGATGAAGCGAGTATTTTTGCCGGCGATTTATTTAGAATGTACAGCAAATACTGTGAAAGTAAAGGTTGGAAGGTTGATACAGTAGATTTTAGTGAAGGAACAAACGGTGGTTTTAAAGAAATCCAGTTTGAAGTTACTGGTGAAGATGTGTACGGTACTTTAAAATTTGAAGCAGGCGTACACCGCGTACAACGTGTGCCGCAAACGGAAACACAAGGACGCGTGCATACTAGTGCAGCAACGGTTATGGTGTTTCCAGAAGCGGAAGAATTCGATGTAGAAATAAATCCAAAAGAAGTTAGAATCGATTTTTTCTGTTCTTCAGGTCCTGGTGGTCAGTCTGTAAATACTACTTATTCAGCAGTGCGTTTAACGCATATTCCAACGGGATTAGTGGCACAATGTCAAGATCAAAAATCGCAACATAAAAATAAGGAAAAAGCATTTAAAGTATTGCGTTCTCGACTTTATGAAATGGAATTGGCTAAGAAAAATGAAGCCGATGCAGCAAAACGCGGTTCGATGGTAACATCTGGAGACAGAAGTGCTAAAATTAGAACGTATAATTACTCACAAGGGCGGGTAACCGATCATAGAATTGGTTTAACGTTATACGACTTGTCAAATATCGTAAATGGCGACATACAAAGAATTATTGATGAATTACAATTAGCTGAAAACACTGAAAAGTTAAAGGCGAATAGTGATTTGATTTAATCCCTATCAGACTCTTTCCCAAAGGGAAAGACACTCTTGTATTATAAAAAACGTTTAAAATAAATTAAAATAGTGATTTTGTATTTAAATCTTTAGGGTTTGAGGTATGATTAATCACATAACAGTTTCCTCTTTTGGAGGATTGAGGAATGACAACAAACCAACTTATCTCGGAAATCAAAAAAAAACAATCCTTTCTATGCATTGGGTTAGATGTCGATTTAAATAAAATACCACAGCATCTTTTAAAAGAAGAAGACCCTATTTTTGCTTTTAATAAAGCAATCATAGATGCAACACATCATTTATGTGTTGCCTATAAACCAAACACCGCCTTTTACGAAGCCTATGGTTTAAAAGGTTGGAAAGCTTTAGAAAAAACGATCCGTTATATAAACAAAAACCATCCAGAAATTTTCACGATAGCCGACGCTAAACGTGGTGATATAGGGAATACTAGTACCATGTATGCGAAAGCTTTTTTTGAAGATTTAGCATTTGATTCGGTTACTGTAGCACCGTATATGGGGAAAGATTCTGTCGAGCCTTTTTTAGCTTTTGAAGACAAACATACCATTCTATTGGCATTAACCTCAAACGAAGGCGCTTTCGATTTTCAAACGAAAACAGTAGATGGGAAAGAGTTATATAAACAGGTGTTAGAAACTTCAAAAACTTGGAAAAACTCTAAAAACTTAATGTATGTTGTAGGGGCTACAAAAGCAGAATATTTAGCAGATATTAGAAATATTATTCCTGATAGTTTTTTATTGGTTCCAGGAGTTGGTGCACAAGGGGGTAATTTACAAGAGGTTTGCAAATATGGAATGAATGCCCAAGTTGGTTTGCTAATCAATTCTTCAAGAGGCATTATTTATGCTTCCAAGAATGAAGATTTTGCACAAGTTGCAGTCACCAAAGCCTTAGAACTTCAGCGTGAAATGCAAGTTATTTTATCTAAATAGTAATTATCCGTTTACAGTTTGTGAGTAGTCTACCTTATGGATGTCTTCCACAAAGTTCGAAATTATTTTTTCAATTTCTTTTAAACTCATTAACTTATTTAAGTTGGGTTTAATTTTGCCAACTTTACAAAAATGTGGACTCATAGCTTCTTTTTTGTATAAATTACGGAAGTTTGTCAGTTTTGGATGTGACTAAAAAGTTAAAGAATTAATAAAAAAAAGAAGAAATTAAAATTTCACTTGATTTCTTGAAAAATACCGGAGTGTATTTAGTTTGTTAAGTAAACGCATAGCTCGAAATTCTGCAACATCGCTAAGCTCTGAATCTGTTTGACGGAAATTATATGCTTGTTCCATCAGCTCTTTATATTGCTCATCGAGTTTTTTTTGACGATTTGTTATGATATCATTAGCGCTCATATATACGTCTGATTAACAGATAACTAAATATACATTTTTTATTCAGAAATGTGATGATATATTTAATTTATTTTTCAAACACTAAAAAAAAATGAGTAAATAAGTCTATTTTTAGTCTTGTAGAGCAAATACTTTTTTCAATAAATCTGTAGTTCTAGACGATAAATTGTTACGAATTTCTTTTTCTTCAACGGCAATCATTGTGTAAACACCTTTTAAGGCTTCACCAGTAACATAATCTGTTAAATCAGGATTTACATCAGAAGTAAAAGGAATGCTGTTATATTTATTTATAAGATTACTCCAAATTTCATCAGCTCCCACTTTACTAAATGAATTTTTTATTACAGGATTGAATTTAGCATATAATGCAGTTTGGGTTTTACCGTTTAGATATTGGGTTGCTGCATCATCGCTACCAATTAATATGTTTTTTGCATCTGCAAATGTGATGCCCTTAACAGCGTCAATAAATATTGGAGTAGCTTCTTTTACAGCATCTTCGGCAGCTCTATTAAGTGCTTTTAAACCTTCATCTGCTAATTTGCTTAAACCAATATCTCTAAGACCTTTATCTACTTTCTGTAATTCTTCGGGTAATAAAATTTTAACCAGATTGTTTTTATAAAATCCATCGGTTTGCGTTAATTTTGCAACTTGTTTTTCAATTCCAAAATCTAAGGCTTGTCTTAAACCTGCAGCAATTTCATCATTTCCAAGACCAACTCCTTGTGGTAATTGATTAACAACTTGTTGTAATTCTGCACAGGCAGTAAGATTTAAAACTAAAAGGAATAATGAAATTTTACGAATCATGGTTTTTGAATTTGAGGTTCTTAAGATGGTAAATATAAGTAATTAAGAGAAAATAATAGTTTTATTATTATAAACCATTACTTTTCTATTGGTATGTAGTTTAATGGCATTAGCCAATACTATTTTTTCTAAATCGCGTCCTTTGGCAATTAAATCTTCGATAGAATGTGAATGAGACACACGGGTAACACCTTGGTCTATAATGGGGCCAGCATCTAGTTCTTCGGTGACATAATGACTCGTAGCTCCAATAATTTTTACGCCGCGTTTAAATGCCGAGTGGTATGGTTTGGCACCCACAAATGCAGGTAAAAACGAATGGTGTATGTTAATTATTTTGTTAGGATACTTGGTAATTAATTTTTCAGAAATAATTTGCATGTACCTTGCTAAAACAATAAAATCAATTTTATATTTTTCTAATAGTGCCAATTGTTGTTGTTCAGCTTCTTGCTTGGTGTCTTTGGTTACAGGAATGTGATAAAACGGAATTTTAAAACTATCTGCAATTGGTTTTAAATCTAAATGATTACTAACTATAAAAGGTATTTCTAAATTAAGTTCACCAGAATTGTAACGCCCTAATAAATCGTATAAGCAGTGGTCGTATTTAGAAATAAACAAGGCCATTTTAGGTTTTCTAGCCGACGAATAAATACGCCATTTCATTCCAAATTTTCCAGCTAAATTGTTTTTAAATGCTTCTTTAAATTTATCGGCGGTAAAAGATTCATGAATAAATTCGCTTTCTAAACGCATAAAAAAAATATTTTGCTCTCTATCAACATGTTGGTCTATATACACAATATTACCTTGTTTTTCAGCAACAAAATTGGTTACAGAAGCAATAATATTTGGACGGTCTTTACAATGAATTAGAATAGTAATCTTTTGCATTTAATTAAAATGATTTAAGTTCAAAATTAACTTAAAAATTAGATACGTATCAGGTGTGATTATAATTTTAGATAATCGTTTGTAAATGCTTGATTTTTTTGAATATTTCGTAAATTTGAGCTATGTATACTAATATATTTTCAAAATGATGTCAATAGAACCTTATAAACCAAAACATAAAGTTAGAATTGTGACTGCGGCATCCTTGTTTGATGGACATGATGCTTCTATAAATATCATGCGTCGTATTATTCAGGCAACTGGAGTAGAAGTGATTCACTTAGGGCACGACAGAAGTGTGGAGGAAGTAGTAAATACCGCCATTCAAGAAGATGTAAATGCGATTTGTTTGACTTCGTATCAAGGTGGACACAATGAGTATTTTAGATATATGTTCGATTTGTTGAAGGAAAAAGGGGCAGAACATATAAAGATTTTTGGCGGCGGCGGCGGCGTTATTTTACCATCTGAAATTAAAGAGTTGATGGATTATGGGATTACCCGTATTTATTCACCAGACGATGGTAGAGGAATGGGGTTACAAGGTATGATAAATGATTTGGTTGAAAAATCGGATTATCCCACTCCAGATTTCCCTAAAGATGAAAATGTTTTGCAATCCCTTAAAAACAAGAATGTAAATACTATTGCTCGATTAATTTCATTTGCAGAAAATAGACATGATGAATTTGAAAAAAGCTTTTCCCCTTTAGTGAAAACGGGAAAGGGGGATGTACTAGGAATTACAGGAACTGGTGGTGCTGGAAAATCAAGTTTGGTAGATGAGTTAGTGCGTCGTTTTTTAATTGACTTTCCTGAAAAAACAATCGGAATTATTTCGGTAGATCCCTCAAAACGAAAAACAGGGGGAGCACTCTTGGGTGATAGAATTCGCATGAATGCTATTAATAATTCGCGAGTTTATATGCGTAGTTTAGCAACTCGTCAATCAAATTTAGCGCTTTCAAAATATGTGCATGAGGCTATTGAAGTGTTGAAAGCTGCGGAATACGATTTAATTATTTTAGAAACATCAGGAATCGGACAGTCGGATACCGAAATTATAGAACATAGCGATGTATCATTATATGTGATGACACCAGAATTTGGTGCTGCAACCCAATTGGAAAAAATTGATATGCTCGATTTTGCCGATTTGGTAGCCATAAATAAATTTGACAAAAGAGGATCTTTAGATGCGTTGCGTGATGTGAAAAAGCAGTACATGCGCAATAATAATCTTTGGGATGCCCCTCAAGAGCAACTGCCAGTTTTTGGAACTATAGCTTCACAATTTAACGACCCTGGTATGAATACGCTTTACAAGGCAGTTATTGATAAGTTAGTTGAAAAAGCTTCGGCAGATTTAGAATCAACATTCACTATTTCAGATGAAATTAGTGAGAAGATTTTTGTTATTCCGCTAGCAAGAATTCGTTATTTATCTGAAATAGCAGAGAATAACCGAGCGTATGATGCTAAAGCTAACAAACAAGTTGAAGTGGCTCAAAAACTCTTTGGTATTTATAAAACTATTGAATCTGTTTTAAACGTCATTGCGAGTGTAACGAAGCGATCTTTTCTTGATAAGTACGGCATTAATAATGATGAGATTCTAATCTATTCAACTGCCGAAAACAAAGAGTTTATTAAATTATTAGTATCAGAATTCGATCGTGTCAAACGAAACCTTGATCCTTATAATTGGGATATTATAACGAGTTGGGAAGACAAGATAAATAGGTATAAGAACCCTGTGTACAACTTTAAAGTTCGTGATAAAGACATAGACATTAAAACACATTCAGAGTCACTTTCTCATTTACAAATTCCAAAAGTAGTCCTACCTAAATATCAAGCTTGGGGTGATGTTTTAAAATGGGTACTACAAGAAAATGTGCCAGGGGAATTCCCTTACACATCAGGATTGTATCCTTTTAAAAGAACAGGTGAAGACCCAGCACGTATGTTTGCAGGCGAAGGCAGTCCCGAGCGCACCAATAAACGATTTCATTATGTAAGTGCAGGTTTACCAGCAAAACGTTTGTCTACCGCTTTTGATAGCGTGACGCTTTATGGAAACGATCCTGATTTACGTCCGGATATCTATGGAAAAATTGGTAATGCAGGGGTAAGTATTTGTTGTTTAGACGATGCTAAAAAATTGTATTCGGGTTTTAATTTGTTTGATGTTATGACGTCGGTGAGTATGACCATCAACGGACCTGCTCCCATGCTTTTAGGGTATTTTATGAATACAGCTATAGATCAACAATGTGAAATTTATATAAGGGAAAATAATTTAGAAAAAGAAGTTGAAGATAAAATAACAAAACTTTATAAAGGTAAAAAGCGACCCAAATACAATGGAAAATTACCAGAAGGAAATAATGGTTTGGGTTTGATGCTTATAGGTGTTACTGGTGATCAAGTGTTACCTGCTAAGGTATACCACAATATAAAAACAAAAACCATAGCCCAAGTTCGTGGAACTGTACAAGCTGATATTCTAAAAGAAGACCAAGCGCAAAACACCTGTATATTTTCAACAGAATTTGCACTGCGTTTAATGGGCGATGTTCAGGAGTATTTTATTGAAAATAATGTGCGTAATTTTTATTCGGTGTCTATTTCGGGCTATCATATTGCTGAAGCGGGTGCAAATCCTATCACGCAATTGGCTTTAACCTTATCGAATGGGTTCACTTATGTGGAATATTATTTAAGCCGAGGCATGGATATTAATAAATTTGGCCCCAATTTATCTTTCTTTTTCTCAAATGGCATTGATCCTGAGTATGCTGTTATTGGTCGTGTAGCCCGCAAAATTTGGGCAAAAGCTATGAAGTTTAAATATCAGGCAAACGAACGAGCTCAAATGCTTAAATATCATATTCAAACATCTGGTAGGAGTTTGCATGCTCAGGAAATCGATTTTAATGATATTCGCACTACACTACAAGCACTATATGCTATATACGATAATTGTAATTCACTACATACCAATGCTTACGATGAGGCGATTACGACGCCAACCGAAGAGTCGGTGCGCCGGGCTATGGCAATTCAGCTAATTATAAATAAGGAATTAGGATTGGCTAAAAATGAAAACCCAATTCAAGGTTCGTTTATTATTGAAGAATTAACCGATTTGGTAGAAGAAGCAGTGCTTTTAGAATTCGATAGAATTACCGAACGCGGCGGTGTTTTAGGTGCTATGGAAACCATGTACCAACGTAGTAAAATACAAGAAGAAAGTTTGTATTATGAAACCATGAAACACAATGGTGCTTTCCCTATAATTGGTGTAAATACCTTTTTAAGCAGTAAAGGTTCTCCAACAGTATTACCTACGGAAGTTATTAGAGCTACAGAAGAAGAAAAACAGTTTCAAATAAAAACATTGGAAAATCTTCATGAAGCACATGATACCACATTACTTTTGAAAGACCTTCAGCAAAAAGCAATTCATAATGAAAATATTTTTAAAGCTTTAATGGAAGTTTGTAAAGTTTGTTCATTAGGGCAAATCACGAATGCCCTATTTGAAGTAGGGGGGCAGTATCGGAGAAATATGTAAACAAAAATAACCTGTCTCGAATTTTTTTAGAAATATTTTTAGGTAATCACTTTGAGAAAAAGAAACTTTTTTGCAGAAAATGCATCTTTTTAAATGTTTGTACGTCTATTATATGAACTTTAAAAACATATATATTATGAAAAATAAAAAATGCACTTGTATTTGCGAAAGCTGTAAAAACGGTCAATGTAAAAATTGTACATGTGAAAACTGTACATGCAGTGATTGTAACTGTTAAGTTTAATTTAATTTAAAGATAAACAGTGTTTATTTTAGTAAATTTATGCTAAAGTAAACACTGTTTTTATAATTGTAGTTATGCAAACTCAAGACATTTGGAAAACGTATTCAAACGATATCAAACACTTTATATTTAGTAAGGTGAAAGATGCCGTTGTAACAGATGATTTGCTTCAAGAAACTTTTATAAAAGTACACACCAAGTTAGATACTTTAAAAGATGAAGATAAATTAAAGTCGTGGTTGTTTGCAATTGCTAGATATACAGTTCTGGATTATTTTAGAAACAATAATATAACCTATGAAGTTACAGAAGTAGATATGACTTTTGATGACCAAAAGTTAGATCATACCAAAGAAGATTGTCTAAGAGGTATTATTAAAAGTTTACCTAAAAAATATAGAGCACCTTTGTTTTTATCGGATATTAAAGGAATAAAACAAGCTCACATATCAGAACAATTACAATTGCCGTTGCCTACTATAAAATCTCAAATACAACGCGGTAGAAAATTAATAACCCAAGGCTTTATAGATTGCTGCGATTTTAAAGTGAATGATGCAGGTTATCTTATTGGAGAGATTAAAGATAAAGAGGATTGTAAAATGTGTCATTAGTAATTTAATTCTATTAAATTAAGCCACAAATACAGGTTTTTCTAATTCAATAATTAATGCGATGAACAAACTTTTTTAATAGAGTTTTTCATCGTTTTTTTTTGCAAATTAAAACCACTTATAGACGTATGTAAACCCTTGAGCTAATATTTTTTAATAAATTTTTTGCTTGTCAATTCCCATTGTAATTTTACCATGTTTAAGTTAATTATTAAACACAGTTTACCCAAATAATTAAAATTAATTATCCATGAAAACAACACTTAAATACAAATTCCAACGACAATCTGAAAATCATTTAGATTGGTTAATAAACTTTATTAAATCTGAAAGATGTTTTGAAATAGAAGCGACTTTAATAAACAATAATAGCGCACTATTCTTAGATTAAAAAACAAGACTCTCACTTGTTTTTTAGAATCCTTGTATTAAAATACAGGGATTTTTTTTGTTTTATTATAAGCAGTAGTGTACTATTAATCTATTAATTATAAAGTTAACATCCAACTACGTTGTAATTGTTTAAACTTTTTTAATTCGCTCCGTAAAATAGGTAAGAAATCTTTTCCGTTGCTGTTAGAATGCTCCAAACGATACGAATTTTTATAAAGCATGTTTGTAAGTCGTCTTAAAGACGCAATGTGTTTGTGCTTTCTATCAGTATAGCGTTCCAATTCTGCATTAACAATCTCTGGAGCTAATGATACAGATTGCTGAACAATATCGCCAGAAAAATAAATATGAGTATCTTCAGAACCATCTTTTTTTAAAGAAGACAAATCATGATTTAAATACATATAAATGCTTTGAGATAAGGCAAATATCTCAATAGCTTTTTTATATATCGGTAATTCCGATAGGTTTGATGGGGTATTAGATAACATATTCTTTTTTTCTTAGCAACTGTACCAAAATTACTCACAAGTATTCATAAACTACTTTTTATTTTAAAGTAAATGAGTATATTTACTTTAAATTTTAATTTATTACAACCAATTATCTTTTAATATGAATTTAGATGCACTTAATTGGAAGATTTTGAAGTGTTTGCAAGAAAATGCACGACTATCTAATGCCGAAATAGGTAGGCAAGTGGGTATTAGTTCGCCAGCGGTTTCAGAACGTATAAAAAGAATGGAAGATGGAGGAATTATATTGGGGTACAAGACCGTAGTGTCTCCATTAGATATGGGGTATCAATTAAAAGCCATTATAACCTTGCATGCATTTATTGGTAAGTTGAAACCTTTTTTAGAGAAAGTTAAAACCTTCGATGAAGTTTTAAATTGCTATAGAATTACTGGCAATGAAAACATCGTTATGGAGGTGCTTTTAAAAAACCAAAAACACTTAGAAACTTTTATAGACCAACTTATTGTTTATGGTGAAACTAAAACACAAATAGTACTATCTCATGTAACACGTTACAAAGAAGTGAAGCCAGTAAAATAAAATTACAACAGTCGTTTTAAGTTTAAATTTCGATTTAAAACAAATAAAATGATGGCGCAAATAAGTGCAATTAGAGATATTATATACCATGTATTATCAAATCCAAGTGCGGCAGTCATTTGTAAACCTGCATTATGTCCAAAAATATGCGCAATAGAAAACGACATGGAATACAATGCCATATACTCTCCTTGATTTCCTTTTTTAGCTCTATTTACTGCAAAAGCATTAGAAAAGGGAAAAGCAATCATTTCACCAATGGTCATTAAAAGCATGCCAACTACTAAAATTCCAGACCAGGTTGTGAAATTTAATATCAGTAAGCTTAAGCCGGTTAAAATAGCACCAAAAAACATCAATCCTAGTTTTGTGTATTTAGTGTTTTCTAGCCACTTGATTAAAGGCATTTCAAATATAAAAATAAGAAAACCATTGAGTCCTAAAATAAGCCCAATTTGAAGCTCGCTAAGTGCATGAACATCTTTGTAGTAAATCGTTATGGTTGAGAAATATTGTAAAAATACGATACCAAACAATACCATGGCTACGAGAAATATCATAAACGCGTAATCACTATATGCCGAAACAGGACTTTTATTTTCAATAGCATCTAAAATTTTTGCTTTTTTAGGATGTAATACTTTAATCATCAATAAAGTAGCAATAATGCATGTAATACCATCAACCCAAAACAAACCAGTGTACCCGAGTGCTATAATTATAAGTCCACCAATGGCTGGTCCCGCTGAAAATCCTAGGTTTATCGCTAAGCGTATCAATGTTAGCGAACGTATTTTGTTTTCAGGTTTACTATAAGCATTTAAAGCCACAAACATAGCGGGTCTAAAAGCATCTGCAACAAGCATTACAATAAAAATACCAATACAAATTGATACAAATGTATTTAAAAATTGTAATACAATAAATAAAATACCGGTAGTTAATAGGCTTCTAACCATTACTTTGTAATAACCAATTTTATCGGTTAATTTACCACCAATCCAAGAACCAACGACCGAACCTAACCCAAAAGCACTCATAACCCAACCTACCTGACTTATAGAGAAATGGAGATTATCCTTTAGATATAATGATAAAAAAGGAATTACCATGGTGCCTGCTCTGTTTATAAGTGTTATTAAGGCTAGCCACCATATTTCTTCCGATAAGCCTTTAAAGGTATTTATGTAGTTATTAAATAGTTTTTTCATTAGGTTAGATTGTTATAAATACAAAAAGTCCGACTTTACAGTCGGACTTTTACATATTGTAATATTTTATAATTATATCACGACAACATATAACAAGCCCGACTTCTATTTAGTGAAGTAGTGTATGGCATTTTACAAATGGTGACGTGCTTGCGCATTTTTATTTTTCTTGAAGTACAAACTTATGTAAAATATTTATAAGTTGTACTTTTGAGTTTAAATTATATTTTAAATGAAGTATTTTATAATTGTAATCATATTTACAACTTGCTTAGTTAGTTGCGCGCAAGAAAAAAAGGTAATTAAAGGTGATACCGATTTTCAGCGTGAATTAAATGCCGAATATAAAGATGCTACAACATCGCCCTTGAAGGATAAAGATAGAAAGCATTTTGAAGGTTTGGAATTTTTTAAGTTTGATACGACTTATGTTGTTACAGCAGCTTTACAGCGTACACCAAACACCGCGTATTTTAATATGAAGACAACCACAGATCGCGTTTCAAAAGAACGTGTTTATGGCATTTTAACTTTTGAATTAAATGGAACGAGTTACAAATTAAATATCTATCAAGGAAAAGATTTAATAAAGAGAGAAGGTTACGAAGATTATTTATTTCTACCTTTTTTAGATGAAACCAACGGATTAGAAAGTTATGGTGGCGGACGTTATATTGATGCGAGAATTCCTAAAGGAGACACTATGGAAATTGATTTTAACAAAGCTTATAACCCATATTGTGCATACAATGATAAGTATTCTTGCCCCATTGTGCCCCGAGAAAATTATTTAAAAATTAGAATTGAAGCAGGAGTGAAGGCATTTGGAAAGCATTGAGAATTTTAATGAGATCGTTTAACAGTTATGTCTCAGACATACAAAATGCACAAACTCGTGACTAAGAAGTACTAAACTACACATTATTTTTATACGATTTGCTGTATAACGTTTTTATTTCTCTTTTAAGATTGTCTATAAGTTCATCTTCACCTTCTTTAAATTCCGTGTTCATGTAATCCATATATTTCTCAATTAATTGAGGGTTGTTTTTATCGTCAATTATAGCGCAAAGAGCAAGTCCAGAACAAATTTGAAATTGAATAGGGAAACACAATGGTGATAGTTTTATGTCATTGCCAATGAACAAATCCGCTTCATTTATGGTGTTGAATAACTTACTATGTGAATCAATTTTTGGTAGTATATCTTTAATGACACAAATAAAATATCTTTTTACTATTTCGGATGCTTTTAATTCATAATTTACATTAGTGTAACCATTATCATCGTCAATTTGTAGATGGTAGTCCGCTTCCATAAGCTTTCCATTAGCTTTTAAATAATCATCTATATCAAGGTTAATTGTTGGAATTCCGTTAGGTAAATAAGCGGGAAAAATTGGTTTTAAGATTTCATTAATTTTGAAAAAGTATATTTTGAGTTGAACTTGAGTTTTGAGATAATTTGGTTTCATATATCGAATTTCCAAATCTATTTTAAAATCACCTGTTGTATACTCAAAAGTCACAAGATGATTAAACTTACTCGAAAAGTCTTCTTTAATCAGTTTAAATCCAAATGACTCTACGTGTTTAGAGATTGTTAAATTGATTAAAGCTTCAAGTTTTTTTCGTGCCATTTTTATAATGCTTTATAATCAAATTCAAGCTCTACTTCACTAAAAACATCCCCAGAAAAACCGCTAAAAAACCAATTACAAAACTGGCAACAGTATAAATAGCGAAACTTATAAAATCACCCGATTTTAAAAACACATGGTTTTCATAAGCAAAAGTTGAAAAGGTGGTGAAACCACCACAAAAACCAGTGGCAAGAAGTAAGGTTTGGTTTTGGGATAATGTGTCATTTTTTACTGCCAATCCCAAAATGATTCCAATAAGCAAACTGCCTAAAATATTTGCTACAAAGGTTCCATATGGAATACCATTTTCGGCATTATTTAAATATTTTCCAATAATATAGCGCAGTACACTGCCAAATCCACCACCAAAAAAAACAAGTAAGACACTTTTCATTTATTTTTCAATATCTTTTATAGCAATGTAAATTTCGGTAACTAAGTCGGCAGGGTTTGGTGTTTTTGCTGGATCTGTTATATAAGTTTCAATCATGGGACCATTTTCAGCAAATTCAAAACCATTTTTTGTAATGTATGTCTTGGCTGTTTTCCAAGCTTCTTTTAAGTTGCTGTAGTTGCCTTTTAATGTTGTTTTTATGGCTTTAAAACTTTCCATTTTTCCCGTAATTATATTGTCACCTTCAGCAGTAATTACTTGTTCAATTGTTGGAATACAGCTCGAAAATATAACAGCATTGTTGTCTTCATCCCATTTTAAATAATTTATAAAAGGGGTGCTTGCTAAAGTTATGTGGTTTTTTATAGCATATTTTTTAACCTTAGGAAGCATTTCTTGAATCTTGCTTTCTAACTCGCTTATTTTGCAAGAAGTTGTGTTGTATAAATAATAACCGCCGCTGTGGTTTGTTATGCCATTTACGGCAATACTGTATTTTTTCATGTCGGCAACAATAATGCTATCTAGTTTTTCTAAGCTTCGCTCGTAATGTGGCCCAATTTGTTTTTCCATACCTCCTGTAAAAGCAGCATAGGCTTTAAAACCAAAAGGTAAATCTTTGCCAGAAATTTTCCAAGTGATATCAGTACTTCCATTAGCATTAGATTCAAAATCCCAAGTAATGTCTGAAGCAGGAAACTCAGCAATTTGCATGTGTTGTTTTATGTACTTATTGGTAATGGCTTCCACAGTTTTCATAGTGCCTATACCATCTTTATCTTCCCAAGAATAATGACCGCCTACACCTTGGGTTTTATTAGGTAGTGTTACTTTTATATTAGGGTTTGCCTCCTGCCAAGAAGACCAATCATTCCAGTTTTTAAAATCGATAACATTGTTATAAATAACAGCAGCAGGCGCCTGAATGGTTCGTGTTCTACTAACTTCAAACGTGTTAGGTTGCACAGAAATGTATATGGAAGTACCTATAATGCCAATTAGTAATAAAAATGCGATGTACTTAAAAACTTTCATTTTATTTTTTTTGAAATGGTGAGAATCAAAGATAAACAATTTTAAATTCTCATTAATAAATTATTACATTTGTACTAAAATAAATAAATATTTAATAATTAAAATCGATAAAACGAATATAATCACTAATCAAGGTTGGTTAAATATCGTTTTTTTATAAGAAAAATGAATTGTAGTATGCACATGTGATTATTTAGAAATTTATTCAGCTTAAAATAGTAGTCGCATGTAACCTTTTGATTAAATTAATAATAATAAAAAAATGAAAATAAAATCAATATTAAATTTTGTACTCATGTGTGGTCTTATATTTTCTTGCGGAAATGAACGACCTAAAGAGAATACGGAAGATTTAACGGCAAAAGAAGCAACTTTTAATTATAATGTCGATCAATTCGCCGATATTAAAGTATTGCGTTATCAAATTCCAGATTGGGAAAATTTAACTTTAAAAGAGCAAAAATTGGTGTATTATTTAACCCAAGCAGGTATGTCTGGTCGCGATATTATATGGGATCAAAATTACAGACACAATCTTAAAATTAGAAAGGCTTTAGAAAATATTTATACTAATTATAAAGGTGATAAAACAACTAACGACTGGACTGCTTTCGAGGTTTATTTGAAGCGTGTATGGTTTAGTAATGGTATTCATCACCATTATTCCAATGATAAAATAAAACCAGAATTTTCGTCTGATTATTTAAAACAAATTCTTGCCGAAACCAATACCGTTTTAGAAGGAGAAGCATTTGATGTTGTTTTTAACGATGTTGATTCTAAAAAAGTGAATCAAGCTAAAGGTGCAGATAATGTGGCACTATCTGCTGTTAATTTTTATGGAGAGGGTGTTACAAATAAAGATGTTGAAACATTTTATACATCTAAAAAATCGTTAGATCCTAGTAAACCATTGTCGTTTGGTCTAAACTCACAGTTAGTAAAAGAAAATGGGGTATTAAAAGAACGTGTTTATAAATCGGGAGGCTTGTATGGTTCGGCTATTGATGAAATAATTAAATGGCTGGAATTGGCCAAAGGTGTTGCCGAAAATGAGGCTCAGGCCAATGCTTTAGGTTTGTTGATTTCTTATTATAATTCAGGCGATTTACAAACTTGGGACGACTATAATGTATTATGGACAGCAGCTACCGAAGGTAATATCGATTATATAAATAGTTTTATAGAAGTGTATAATGACCCTCTGGGGTATCGAGGTTCGTACGAAACGATTGTGCAAATTAAGGATTTTGATATGTCTAAAAAAATGGAAGTGCTTTCTAAAAATGCACAGTGGTTTGAAGATAATTCTCCTTTAATGGAAGCTCATAAAAAGAAAAACGTAGTGGGGGTTTCTTATAAAACAGTCAATGTCGCGGGAGAAGCGGGTGATGCATCACCAAGCACACCCATAGGCGTTAATTTGCCAAATGCTAATTGGATACGTGCTGCTGTTGGAAGTAAATCGGTGTCATTAGGTAATATTGTAGATGCGAGCAATATTGCAGGTAATTCAGATAGATTGAAGGAATTTGTAAATGATGAAGAAGAATTAGAATTGGATGAAACCTACAGTAAAATGGCCGATAAATTACATACGGCTTTACACGAAGTAGTAGGGCACGCATCGGGGCAATTAAACCCAGGTGTTGGTGAAACCAAAGAAACATTAAAAAATTATGCATCAACTCTAGAGGAAGGACGTGCTGATTTAGTAGCTCTTTATTATTTATATGATAGTAAAATTCAAGAATTAGGATTGACAGACAACTGGGAGAAAACAGGGAAAGCTGCTTATAACGATTATATTAGAAACGGACTTTTAACACAATTAATCCGTTTAAATTTAGGTGATGATGTAGAAGAAGCTCACATGCGAAATAGACAATGGATTTCGGCTTGGGTTTTTGAAAAAGGAAAGTCTAATAATGTTATAGAGAAAATTACCCGAAGCGGAAAAACGTATTATAATATTAATGATTATGCGAAACTTCGAGAGCTTTTTGGAGAGTTGTTACGTGAAACACAACGTATAAAATCTGAAGGTGATTTTAAAGCAGCTGAAACATTGGTTGAAAATTATGGAGTGAAAGTAAATCAAAAAATTCATGCCGAAGTTTTAGAACGCAATAAGCAATTTAAGTCGGCAGCATACACGGGTTATGTAAATCCAGTATTGGTTGCAAAAACAAACGAGGCAAATGAGATAATTGAAGTTAACGTCGTGCAACCAAAAACATTTGTAGAACAAATGTTAGATTACAGTAAAAAATATAATTTCTTGCCAGAAGTAAATTAATCTAATTTAAAAACTGCAAATAAATATAAACAGAATCTTGAATCAAGGTTCTGTTTTTTTATTGACACTAAATACCAAAAGAATAAGGTTAACAACTATAAGAGCACTAATAATAAGTATAATATTCATGATTTAGTTCTATTTAATTCTATTAGTTATTTAATAGATGCACGATTTAAAAAAAGGTTGCGTCAAATTGTTAAATTAATTATATAACAAGTAAGCAATGTTTTTCCCTAGTACAGAATAAGACTTTTTTTATAAAAAAATCACTTAAATATGAACTTAATAGCACTGATCAATCCTATAAAACCAATAAAGGCAATTAAAACCCAAATGCTTCCAGAATAAAAGCGTTTGTGCAATTTTAAATCTTTTCGGTAGGTGTAGCCAATAACAATGGCGAACACAATAAAAAATAAAATTCCGAAAATGATTTGACCTTTACTAAACATATGATTAATTTTATGCAAATTTAATTAATAATGATGAGATTCTCGGCTTTACAGGAATGACAAAATAAGTATTTATGAAATGAGCATGCTAAAATAGGATCATCCCATGAAGTGATTAATAGTGAACAGCATATGTAAGTTAAAAAGTAATAAATAAAACTAATGAAAAATAAAATAGAAGCAGTTAAAACATTTCATACCGCATTTAAAATAGGGCACAGAGAAACCCCTAAAGCCGATTTAGGTACTGATAAAAATAAGTTGCGTTTTAATTTGATGAAAGAAGAAAACGAAGAATATTTAGAAGCAGCTAATAACAACGATTTAGTTGAAGTTGCCGATGCTCTTGG
Organism: Mariniflexile litorale; assembly: GCF_031128465.2. GTDB lineage: Bacteria > Bacteroidota > Bacteroidia > Flavobacteriales > Flavobacteriaceae > Mariniflexile > Mariniflexile litorale. Next base: position 2,738,003 of record NZ_CP155618.1, read on the forward strand.
AGATATGCTTTATATTTTATGTGGTACTATTATAGAACACGGTATGCAATATAAAATTGAAGAAGTGTTTGAAGAGATACAACGCAGTAATATGAGTAAATTAGGTAAAGATGGACAACCTATTTATAGAGAAGATGGCAAAGTGCTAAAAGGACCTAATTATTTTAAGCCTAATATCGCTTCTATTCTAGATAAATAAAGAGTTTAAGGATTAAAAAAAGAGAAGCTATTAACTTCTCTTTTTTATTGATATTTAATCAACTTTATACCTCCATCCAAATGGATCTTGGGCTTTATTAGTTTGAATATCGGTAATGCGTTTCTTTAAAAAACTCGCAAATGTGTCTTTTAATTCTGGTAAATCGAAATCCTCATTTTGATAACCAAACCCCGAAATCGAGGAAATAACTGCTGCAGTACCTGCTCCAAACATTTCTTTTAGGCTTCCATTTTGGGCAGCTTCAACAACTTCGTGTACAGATAATTTTCTTACTTCAACATTTATTCCTTCAGATTTAGCTAATTCAATAATACTTTTTCTAGTAATACCATCTAAAATCCTATCGCTAGTTGGTCCTGTTATAAGTGTATCATTGATGCGAACAAAAATATTCATCGCACCAGCTTCTTCAATGTATTCGTGGGTAGTATCATCCGTCCAAATAACTTGTTGGTAACCTTTTTCAACCGCTAATTGTGTTGGATAAAACTGTCCTGCATAGTTACCACCAGCTTTAGCAAAACCAACACCACCATTAGCAGAACGGGAATACGTTTGTTCTATTAAAACTTTTAGTTTTCCAGAAAAATAAGCCCCAGAAGGTGCGGTACAAATAATAAATTTATATGCATTGGCTGGAGATGCATGAAACCCGTTTCCAGACGCAAAAACAAAAGGACGTATGTATAAAGAACTGCCTTCGTTTGTTGGAATCCAATCTTTATCTACTTCCAATAACGCTTTTAAACCATCCATAAAATAGTTTTCTGGCAGTTCTGGCATAGCTAAACGTTTAGACGAAATGTTTAATCGTTTGAAATTTTCTAACGGACGAAATAACCAGACATCTTTATTGGCGTCTTTATATGCTTTCATACCTTCAAAAACAGATTGTCCATAATGGAAAATCTTAGCAGAAGGGTCTAAAGTAATGGCTTGGTAAGGCACCACTTTAGGTGCTTGCCACTTGCCATCTTTAAAATTGCACTCAAGCATATGGTCTGAAAATACGCTTCCAAAAGCCAAATTATCAAAATCTACATCGTTTATTTTTGTAGTTTTCGATTTTATAATCTCGATGTCATTGATTATAGAGTTCATAATCTTGTTATTTTATGTTACAAATTTAAGTAAAAACGTTTTTAAAAAAGCGGTATATTTACAAGAAATCATTCAAAATATATATTTTATTGTATGAAGCATCTATTATTCGTAACTTTTTGTTTATTAGTGGTGTATTCATGTAAAGATAGAGACATATATAAGTCGTATGGTAAAAAGATTACTGTAGAAGAAGTTAAAGAGACGTTTAATATAATAACGCATTATAAAACCATGCAGGTTGGCGATACCGTGTATGCCAAAATGAAAGCAAAGGTGAAGGATGTTTGTCAAGCAAAAGGCTGCTGGATGACTTTAGATTTAGAAGAGGGTAACGAAGTAATGGTAAAGTTTAAAGATTATGGTTTTTTTGTACCAAAAGACATTACTGATAAAGAGGTTATTATAAATGGAAAAGCATTTGTAAGTGAAGTTTCAGTAAATAAACAACGTCATTATGCTGAGGATGCAGGAAAAACAGCTGATGAAATAGCAGAAATAATCCAACCAAAACGAACATTTTCTTTTGAAGCTGATGGCGTTTTAATACAACAATAAGTTTGGAAAGAAAAGTTGTTATAACAGCAGATGGTTCGTCAACCATTCACTTACCAGAATGGGACGAACAATACCATTCTAAACACGGTGCGATTCAAGAGGCATACCATGTGTTTATTAAGCATGGCTTGAATCACTTTTGTAGCGAACGTCATTCTAAACTTGTTTCAGGGCTTCTCCAAAATATTTCAATTCTAGAAATAGGTTTCGGTACGGGTTTAAACGCTTTTATAACCTTACTTGAAGCCGAAAAATTAGGTGTTGGTATTAATTATGTTGGTATTGAAGGCTACCCCGTTTTAAGCGATGAAATTTCACAACTCAACTATCCCGCTCAATTAAAAGCAGGAGCTAAAGAGTTACTTTTTAAAATGATGCATGAAGTTTCTTGGGAAGAAAAACATGCGGTTTCAAATAATTTTTCGCTTACCAAACAAAATCGTTTTTTTTCAGAAATTATAGATAAAAATTTATACAACCTCATTTATTTTGATGCCTTTGGTGCGCGTGTACAACCCGAACTCTGGACAGAAACCATCTTTGAAAAAATGTATGACGCTCTAAAAGAAAATGGCGTGTTAGTAACCTATGCCGCAAAAGGTAGTGTGCGTCGTGCTATGCAAGCTGTAGGTTTTAAAGTTGAAAAACTTCCTGGCCCACCAGGTAAACGTGAAATGTTACGCGCTTCCAAAAAAGTATAACATTTAGCGACTCAAATAAAAATGAGCTAAGTGCTAAGAGTGACCAGACGACCCTAAGTATTCGGTGTTAGCCAAATGTTACGTGTTATTAAATAATCTTTGTTTTTTGGAGCTTCTCAAGTATTTGCTTATTGACTATGCTTATTTATGAGATTTTTAGTTTTGCATTATCAATTATCAATTATCAATTATCAATTATCAATTATCAATTATCAATTATCAATTATCAATTATCAATTATCAATTATCAATTATCAATTATCAATTATCAATTATCAATTATCAATTATCAATTATCAATTGTTTTGTTAAACCTAATACAAAATCATAGACAATAGCTACTTCGTTTCGTAACTTTAAATAAAAAATAAAATGCGAGTTTTAATAACAGGGGCGACGGGACTTATTGGGCAAGAGATTGTAAAACTTTGTCATAAAGAAAATATTGCGGTAAATTATTTAACAACAAGTAAATCTAAATTAAACCAATCGGAGAAAACGCAAGGTTTTTATTGGAACCCCAAACAACAAGAAATTGATATGGATTGTTTTAAGGGTGTCCATGCAATCATTCATTTAGCAGGTGCTACGGTTTCAAAACGTTGGACTTCAGCTTACAAAAAAGAAATTATTTCAAGCCGAAAAGAAACAACTCAACTATTAGTTAATAGTTTAAAAACAATTGATCACACAATTAAGCAAGTTATTTCGGCAAGTGCTATTGGGGTTTACCCAGATTCTTTAATTAATTATTACGACGAAACTTTCAAAGATTTTGATAATTCATTCTTAAGTAATGTGGTACAAGTTTGGGAGCATGAAGTAGATGTTTTTTCAAGTTTAAATATTACAGTATCTAAAATTAGAATAGGTTTAGTATTATCCAATAAAGGAGGTGCGCTGAAAGAAATGATTAAACCTATTAAATATGGAGTAGGAGCAGCTTTTGGAGACGGCAAGCAATGGCAATCGTGGATACATATTAACGATTTAGCACAACTATTTCTATATGTATTAAAGCATCAATTAAAAGGTGTTTATAATGCGGTAGCACCAAATCCCGTAACAAATCAAGAACTCATAAAAACCATAGCAAATACTTTAGATAAACCGTTGTTTTTACCTAAAATACCGAGGTCTTTAATGAAACTAGTTTTGGGTGACATGTCTACTTTGTTATTTGATAGCCAGCGGGTTAGTTCTAAAAAAACAGAAAAGAAAGGTTTTTATTTTGAATACCACCATTTACAACCTGCTTTGGAGGATTTGCTTGGGTAATCATTATCCATTAGAATATGATTTTAAAGGCTTGCCAGCAAAATTTTAAATTTGGATAACGAAATCACTCAAATTAAATCAAATATTAATCCGTAAATACTATATATCACAATTTCACTAATATTCATTTGTAGTTTTTTTGATTATTTCAAGATTTTTTTCTGTCAATTCAAAATTGAAACTTAAATATTCTCGACAAAAATTTCCGTTTTTCACAGGTGATTTTTTATAATAAGCATTCATGAAAATTTCAAAATCAATTTTCTCGGATACGTCTAAATTATTTAACTCTTGATTAAGATACTTATGAAAACTATCTCTTAATTGTTGGAAGTTTGTATTTTAAATAATATCCTTTTTTATCAATTTTGGTAAATTTAAATCCCAATTTTTCTTTTAGTGTTTTATAAATTCCTAATTCAAAGAATACAATATTCTTTTTTCCGTTTTTAAGTTCATTTATTTCAGCAATTTTTATCATCATAATACACTTTAACTCCAAGATAAAATTTTATTTCAATAAATTTCATCAGGTCTTGAATAAATCTATAATTTATTTCCCATAAATTCAACAACCCAAAATCCAAATCTTAAAACATTTTAATGACATTATGACATTTTTACAATAATGGCAGTACTTTTGCCAACCAATTTAAGTATTTATATAAAATTGAAACGAGCGTCCTAAAAATAATATCGTCAAAGGAAATTATTATTAGCGAACAGCATGTGTCAATTAAAAAACAGTAAATTAAACACATGAAATACAGCAATGAGTAAAAAAGATAAAGCAAACGATATAGAAAAAGAGCAGCTTGATACTTTGCAAAGCGAAGCGGTTGAAGTTGAAGATCAGGTTGTTGAAGAACAAACGGTTGAAGAAAAACTTCAAAGTGAATTAAAACAAGAAAAAGATAAGTTTTTACGTTTATTTGCCGAGTTTGAAAATTATAAGCGCCGTACCTCAAAAGAGCGTATGGAGCTATTTTCGACGGCGAGTGAAGACGTTATGAAAACCTTATTGCCAGTTTTAGATGATTTTGAACGCGCATTAAGTCATATTGACGACGATAAAGAAGCAGAGGCTTTACGTAAAGGGGTGTTATTAATTTACAATAAATTGGTAAGCACACTAGAGCAAAAAGGGCTTAAAATAGTAGCTGTTGAAAAAGGGGAAGCATTTAATGCCGATAACCATGAAGCTATTACGCAAATACCTGCGCCAACTGCCGATTTAAAAGGAAAAGTTATAGATGTTATTGAAAAAGGTTATAAACTGGGCGAGAAGGTAATTCGTTTTCCTAAAGTAGTAATAGGACAATAAATAATAATTAAAAAAAGCCTTTTCCAAAGGAAAGGATGTAGAATAAAACATGGCTAAAAAAGATTATTACGATATATTAGGTATTAGTAAAGGTGCTAGTGCTGCCGAAATAAAGAAAGCTTACAGAAAAAAAGCAATTGAATTTCATCCCGATAAAAATCCCGATAATAAAGATGCAGAAGCTAAATTTAAAGAAGCAGCTGAAGCTTACGAGATTTTAAGTGATGAAAACAAAAAGGCACGTTACGACCAATATGGACACCAGGCATTTGAAAATGGCGGCGGTGGATATGGCGGCGGTGGCATGAATATGGACGACATATTCAGTCAATTTGGTGATATTTTTGGTGGCGGCGGCTTTGGAGGCGGTGGCTTCTCTGGTTTTGGTGGAGGCGGTGGCCAACGTCGTGTTAAAGGAAGTAATTTGCGTATTCGCGTAAAACTTACTTTAGAAGAAATTGCTAATGGTGTTGAGAAAAAAATAAAAGTAAAACGCAAAGTTCAAGCACCAGGCACTACTTATAAAACCTGTTCTACTTGTCATGGTTCAGGACAAGTTACACGTATCGCAAACACTATTTTAGGTAGAATGCAAACATCGGCACCATGTAATGTATGTGGAGGCGCTGGACAAACCATTGATAAAAAGCCTGCTGATGCCGATGCGCAAGGGTTAAAAGTTGCAGAAGAAACAGTTTCAATCAAAATACCTGCTGGTGTGGTAGATGGGATGCAACTTAAAGTATCTGGAAAAGGAAATGATGCACCAGGAAATGGTATTTCGGGTGATATTATTGTGGTTATAGAAGAAGAAGCACACGAAAAACTACAACGCGAAGGTGATAATTTACATTACGATTTGTATGTAAGTTACCCTGATGCTGTTTTAGGAACTTCACAAGAAATAGACACTGTAACAGGAAAAGTACGTATTAAAGTGGAAGCTGGTGTACAATCGGGTAAAATTTTACGCTTACGCGGAAAAGGAATACCAAGTATAAATGGTTATGGAAGGGGCGATTTGTTAGTACATGTGAATGTTTGGACTCCAAAAACCCTAAGCAAACAACAGCGCGAGTTTTTTGAAACCATGCAGAACGATGAACATTTTACACCTAAACCAGACAGTACCGACAAATCTTTTTTTGAAAAAGTAAAAGATATGTTTTCATAATATAAACGGTAAAATAAATTCAAAGTAATCGATTATTTTTTTTTAAAGTTCCTGTTTAGTTTTAAGAGTTTTTAGAAAAAAAAACATATATTTGGTTTATCACTAATTTATTTTAGTGATATTTTTCTTTTTCATAGCAATTTTTTTCCCATCCTTAATCTTTTTTAAGGGTGGGTTTTGTTTTTATAATAATTTGTAAACGGATCGCCATTGAAAGGGGCATTTGTACCTGCTAATTGCAGTATTAATTTAAAAAAAAATAAATTATTTCTAAAGCATTAAACTTCTGCTTTAACATTTAATATCTTTACACTCTACAAGTCAATTGAAAACACACATGAGTAACTTATTAGAAGTTAACCAAGTTTCTAAAAATTTTGGAGACTTTAAAGCCCTTAATAATGCATCTATTTCGGTTCCTAAAGGCAGTATTTTTGGGTTATTAGGTCCTAATGGAGCGGGGAAAACAACTTTAATACGCATTATCAATCAAATTACCATGCCAGATTCTGGTACTGTACATTTGGACGGGGCTTTGCTTAATGCGTCGCACATAAAAGATATTGGGTATTTACCCGAAGAACGCGGTTTGTATAAATCGATGAAAGTGGGTGAACAAGCATTGTATTTAGCACAATTAAAAGGGCTGAGTAAGACAGAAGCAAAAGAGCGTTTAAAGTATTGGTTCGACCGCTTAGAAATTGGTGATTGGTGGAACAAGAAAATTCAAGAATTATCAAAAGGCATGGCACAAAAAATACAGTTTGTAGTCACGGTATTGCATCAGCCAAAGTTGTTAATTTTTGATGAACCTTTTTCGGGTTTTGACCCCATTAATGCGAATTTAATTAAAGATGAAATTTTGCGTTTGCGCGAAGAAGGCGCTACGGTTATTTTTTCAACACACCGTATGGAGTCGGTTGAAGAATTGTGTGACGATATTGCTTTAATTCACAAATCGAATAAAATCTTAGACGGGAAATTAATTAATATTAAACGACAGTATAAAATAAACACATTTGAAGTTGGAGTAAAAACAGCCAATAGTGATGCTTTAAGAACAGAATTATCACAAAAATTTGATGTGTCATTAGCCAATTTTAAAACTTTGGAAGACGATTTAAAAGTAAATATCAAACTTAATGCAGGCGATTCACCAAACGATTTATTAAACTTCTTAACTTCCAAAGGCGATGTGTCTCATTTTGTAGAATTGATACCCAGTGTAAACGATATTTTTATTCAAACCGTAATGAATAGTAAATAAAATGAACCATTTACCACTTATAATAAAGCGCGAATATTTAACAAAAGTTAAAAACAAATCGTTTATAGTGATGACTATTTTGAGTCCCATTATAATGATAGCATTGATTTCGGTAGTTGCATATTTGTCACAATTAAATAATGATAAAGTTCGTGTTATTACTGTTTTGGACGAATCGGGATTTGTTAAAAATACTTTTGAAAATACCGAGCGAACAAGTTATCATGTTTTAGAAAACATGTCGCTTACTGATGCTAAAAACGTGGCTAAAGAAACAGGCTCGGTAGGATTGTTACACGTGGATAAGCCGCATTCTATTGATGATGTTTCAAGTCATATTAAGTTTTATTCAGAAGAATCCCCTTCACTTTCATTAATTTCAGATTTAGAAAGCAAATTAGAACATAAACTTACCGAAATAAAACTTCAAGAAAATGGCGTAGATGTTGCTATGATTAATGCTTCTAAAATACATGTTAATATTGCTCAAGAAAGTTTTGCTGGCGAAAAAACATCAAAAACAGATAGCGTCATGAAACTTGCTTTTGGTGGTGCTGCAGGGTATTTGCTATTTATGTTTATTATTATTTATGGCAATATGATTATGCGAAGTGTCATTGAAGAAAAAACCAGTAGAATTATTGAGGTTATTATTTCATCGGTAAAACCAATTCAATTGATGTTGGGCAAAATTATAGGAACTTCTCTGGCTGGTATTACCCAGTTTGTTATTTGGTTAATTATTGGTGGTATATTATTAAGTTTGATTTCCATGTTATTTGGTGTTAATATACAAACACCGCAGCAAGATATGATGCAACAAACTATGGCAAACCCCGAATTAAATATGCAGGTTCAAGATTTTATCAATGCGTTTTACCACTTACCTTTAACCAATTTAATTATAGCATTTATTCTATTTTTTATTGGAGGCTATTTGCTGTACAGTTCGTTCTACGCTGCCATTGGTGCCGCGGTTGATAACGAAACCGATACCCAACAATTTATGTTGCCCATAATAATGCCATTAATTTTGGCAGTTTATATTGGTTTTTTCACTGTCATAGAAGATCCTCATGGAGCCGTGTCCACCATATTCTCGTTTATACCATTAACATCGCCAGTAGTTATGCTTATGCGTATTCCGTTTGGAGTGCCTTTATGGCAACAATTGGTGTCGTTATTGATATTAATTGCTACCTTTATGTTTACTGTATGGTTTGCAGCTAAAATTTACCGCGTTGGTATTTTAATGTATGGTAAAAAGCCGACTTACAAAGAGTTGATAAAATGGATTAAATATTAAGCATGTATCAAGAATTAGAAAAGGTTGAAAAGGCTGTAGAAAAGAATTCCATTTGGAGGGAAATAAAAGCTTTCCTTAATCAACATGCCGATTTTACTCAAGACATTAGCATTTCTGTAAAAGATGTGTTGATTATTATTACTGTTATTTTCGTTACAACCTTAGTTTTAAGATTTGTTTTAAAAATAATAACAAGAAAACTTCCAGACGATGATAAAGGCAAGTTTAATGTAGTATTTGGTTATTTTAGATGGCTTATATATATTCTTATTTTACTTATAACGCTGAATGGTGTTGGTGTAAATGTAACCGCAGTTTTTGCTGCATCGGCAGCATTAATGATTGGGATTGGTTTAGCATTACAAACACTGTTTCAAGATATTATTTCTGGAGTGTTTATTTTGGTAGATCAAACCGTACATGTAGGTGATATTATAGAAATAGATGGTAAAATAGGAAGGGTTGAAGAAATTAAATTAAGAACCACAAGAGCTGTAACTATTGATAATAAAGTGTTGATAATTCCTAACCATTTGTATTTAGAAAACAGTTTATACAATTGGACCCAAAATGGGTCGGATACTAGAGAGAGTGTAGAGGTTGGAGTTGCATATGGAAGTGATGTACAATTAGTGAAAAAATTGTTAATTCAAGCGGCAGTTTCAAATAAAGACGTTTTATACAAAGATGATATTGCGGTACGGTTTACAAATTTTGGAGATAGCTCATTAGATTTTAAGGTTGTTTTTACTATTAGCGACAGCTTTAATGCCAATGCGATAAAAAGTGAAGTGAGATTTGAAATAGATAAGTTGTTTAGAGAAAATAACATTAGCATCCCATTTCCGCAACGCGATATTCATATTATTCAAAGACCAGATCAAAGTGTGAGTCTTAGATTAAACCCATCTGAACTTAATAGTAATTTAGGGAAAGATTAAAATAATTACAAAAAGAAAAATTAAAATTCTCGAATTTAGATGTCTTTTGACTTTCATCTATCTTCCTAAAATCTAAAAAAATGCCAAAAATATTAATTATAGAAGACGAAGCTGCCATAAGACGCGTACTTGTAAAAATTCTTTCGGAAGAAAATGAATCGTATGAAGTAGAAGAGGCCGAAGATGGATTAGCGGGTTTAGAGAAAATAAAAAATGATGATTTCGATTTAATTCTTTGCGATATCAAAATGCCAAAATTGGACGGGGTTGAAGTTTTAGAAGGCACTAAGAAGATTAAACCAGAAATACCTATTGTTATGATCTCTGGTCATGGCGATTTGGATACAGCAGTAAATACTATGCGATTAGGAGCCTTTGATTACATATCAAAACCACCTGATTTAAATAGGTTACTTAACACGGTTCGTAATGCTTTAGATAGAAAAGAACTGGTTGTTGAAAATAAGTTGCTTAAAAAGAAAGTTAGTAAAAATTTTGAAATGATTGGTGAAAGTGCTGCCATTTCTCATATAAAAGATATTATAGAAAAAGTAGCACAAACCGATGCGCGGGTGCTTATTACAGGACCAAATGGTACAGGAAAAGAGTTGGTAGCTCATTGGTTACACCAAAAAAGTGAACGTGCTAACGGACCAATGATAGAAGTGAATTGTGCAGCTATACCAAGTGAATTGATAGAGAGTGAGCTTTTTGGGCATGTGAAAGGTGCTTTTACAAGTGCCGTAAAAGATAGAGCTGGTAAATTTGAAGCAGCTAACAGTGGTACTATTTTTTTAGATGAAATTGGCGACATGAGCTTACCTGCACAAGCCAAAGTGCTACGAGCTTTACAAGAAAGCCGTATACAGCGTGTGGGTAGCGATAAAGATATAAAAGTAAATGTTCGTGTGGTTGCGGCTACCAACAAAGACTTGAAAAAAGAAATTGCAGAAGGTAGGTTTCGTGAAGATTTATATCACCGATTAGCTGTTATTTTAATACAAGTTCCAGCACTAAACGATAGACGTGATGATATTCCGTTATTAGTGAATCATTTTACAGAAAAAATTGCAGGAGAGCAGGGAACAGCTGTAAAAGCGTTTTCAGATAAAGCTGTAAAATTACTTCAAGATTATGAATGGACAGGTAATATTCGTGAACTGCGTAATGTTGTTGAGCGTTTAATTATTTTGGGAGGAACCGAAGTAAGCGAGCAGGATGTGAAAATGTTTGCTAGTAAATAGAAAAAATAAACCCTTTAAATCATATTTAAAGGGTTTGTTTTTTGTAAACTTCTTATTTGCATAGGTTTAACTGAGACAAATAACTTGAAGCTAGTGTTTTTAGGTTATTAATATAATAAATACGTATGTCTTCCATACTTTTAGAATCGGTGTCTTCTAGACTCTCTACATCTTTTATAGATTCGCCGTTACAATTACAACTTTTTAATGTTTCATTATAGGTTTTAATATTAGAAGATATGGCACTTTTGTAATTAAGTATCAATGTTTCTTTTTTAAGTTGTAATTCTTTTTCTTTTTGTTCAGCTAGTTTTATTTTTATTTCATCAGCTTTTAGTTTTAAGGCTTCTTGTTGCTCTTTTAATTTTAGCTGTTCTTTTTCTAAATCGCCAAGTGCTTGAGAGTTTGTGGTGCTTTCAGTACTAGTAACTGTTGTGCATTTTTCAATGGCAATGACACTTTCTTTACTAATATCTCTACCTTGTTTTACAAAAAAGCGACCATCTTCATAAGTCTTAGCAGCTTCAACTTTCGCTAATAAAATCATAGCTTTATCTGCAAGTGCTATAGCGGTTTCACAACCACAAATAGTTAATGGTTCTTTTGAAAGTTTTAACGATTCAACTGATCTTTTTGCATTATATTTTAAATGGCTAATATTATTAGCATCATAAGATGATTTCACATGCGAATAAGCACTGACAAGATAATAGTTGGCATCGTCACATTCTGTTTGTCCGTTGACAGATAACGAAGCAATTAAAATTAAAAATAAGTAAAGTTTTTTCATATATATTGGGGTTAATGCATAAATACGTGGTGCTAAAGTATCAAAAACATTAAACATTGCTGTGTAGTTCGTCGAAATTATGGTATTTACTATATTTATAGAATATTAGTTGCTAAACAAAACTTTACACATGAAAGATAAAATAATTGAGAAATATAAAGTAACATCATCAGTATCATTAAAAGATAGTGAAACAAAAGTTGTTATAAATAAGGCAGATAAAAAACTTAAAGAGGTACGGAAAGATTTAGGCAAACTCCAAGACACCATGTATGCTCATGGTAAATATGCGGTATTAGTTTGTTTACAGGGTATGGATACATCTGGTAAAGATAGTTTAATACGGGAAGTTTTTAAGGAGTTTAATGCAAGAGGAGTGGTGGTGCATAGTTTTAAAGTGCCTACAGAATTAGAATTAAATCATGATTATTTATGGAGACATTATATAGCCCTTCCCGCTCGTGGAAAATTTGGTGTTTTTAATAGAACGCATTATGAAAATGTATTAGTAACACGCGTACACCCTGAATATGTTTTAGGTGAAAACATTCCAACAGTAAATACTGTAGATAATATCAACGACGCTTTTTGGGATACCCGTTTTGAACAAATAAATAATTTTGAAAAGCATATTACAGAAAATGGTACCATTATTTTCAAATTCTTTTTACATCTTTCAAAAGAAGAACAAAAATACAGGTTGCTTCGTCGTTTAGATAAACAAGAGAAAAATTGGAAATTTTCTCCAGGCGATTTAAAAGAACGAAAACTGTGGGATAACTACCAATCTTGCTATGAAGATGCTATTAACAGAACATCAAAACCACATGCACCTTGGTACACCATTCCTGCAGATGATAAAGATTCTGCTCGTTACATGGTAGCTAAAATTATGTATGATACATTAGCTAAATACACCGATATCCAAGAACCTGAGTTAGATGATAAAATAAAAGCAAATATGTCATTATATAAAAAGGAGTTAGAAAGTGAATAAACTTTATAGCTTTATTAAGTTTTTTATGATTTCTTTTGGAGGCTTCACCTTTAATTAAACTTATTTTTAGCCTAAAATTAAATAACGTTATGATAAGAACTATTACAGTATTATGCTGTTTTTTTATTTCAATAGGGTTAAATGCCCAAAGTGATGAGGCTGTTTTAAAAAAAATATACAGTACATCTTTAACCAATGGTAAAAGTTACGATTGGTTGAATCATTTATCAAACCAAATAGGGAGTCGTTTATCGGGTTCTTTAGGAGCCGAAAGAGCCGTGGCATATACCAAAGAGGAACTTGAAACTCTAGGTATAGATAAAGTTTGGTTACAACCTGTTATGGTGCCAAAATGGGTTCGGGGTGCTAAAGAATATGCTTATTTAGAAACGGAACCGGGTAAAACCAATACGATAAATATTTGCGCATTAGGTGGCTCGGTAGCGACCCCATCACTAGGAATAAAAGCACATATCGTTGAAGTTAAAAATTTTGAAGAATTAGAAGCTTTAGGAAAAACGAATATTGAAGGTAAAATAGTGTTTTACAACCGACCTATGCAAACCGATTTAATCAGTACTTTTGATGCATATGGAGGCTGTGTAAATCAACGTTATCAAGGAGCTATAGAAGCTTCAAAGTATGGTGCCATAGCTGTTATTGTGAGGTCAATGAATTTGCGTTTAGACGATTTACCTCATACAGGAAGTATGACTTACAACGATTTGCCTGTTGAAAAACGTATTCCAGCGGCGGCCATAAGTACCAATGATGCCGAAATTTTAAGTACCATGTTACTACTTGATAAAAATATAAAACTCTACTTTAAACAAAATTGTAAACAATTAGCCGATGTGCAATCCTATAATGTTATTGGAGAGATAACCGGAAGTGAGTTTCCTGAAGAGTATATGGTTGTTGGAGGTCATTTAGATTCTTGGGATTTGGGTGATGGGTCTCATGATGATGGAGCTGGTGTAGTACAATCTATGGATGTATTAAGATTGCTAAAGAAATCTGGTATAAAACCGAAACGTAGTATTCGAGTGGTATTATTTATGAATGAAGAAAATGGATTACGTGGCGGAAACAAATACGCTGAAGAAGCCAAACAAAAAAAGGAAAAGCATGTATTTGCTTTAGAAAGTGATGCAGGAGGCTTTTCACCTCGTGGGTTTAGTTTTGATTGTAGCGATGCTAATTTTAATCAAGTATTAAGCTGGGAACCATTATTTAAACCCTATTTAATTCATTATTTTGAAAAAGGTGGAAGTGGTGCCGATGTGGGGCCTCTTAAAACAGAAAAAAATGTTTTAGCTGGTTTAAGACCAGATTCTCAACGTTATTTTGATTACCATCACGCCAGTAACGATACTTTTGACGCCGTTAATAAACGCGAGTTAGAATTAGGTGCTGCAACCATGACAGCTTTGGTATATTTATTTGATAAATACGGAGTGAAAAACAATTAACAATTAAAATGAACAGTCGTAACACTTAACACCTAATTAAATGAAACAATTTGTATGTGTCTTTATTTTAGTAAGTTCTATAGTTGCAATGGCACAAACAAAAGATGTATTGCCTTATTATGAAATACCCGAATATGATGAAGTATATACTGCAAATTCAGTTGCTGCTAGAATGATTGATGGTTTGGGGTTTCGATATTATTGGGCCACCGAAGGTTTACGTGATGAAGATTTAAACTATAAACCAAATGAATCGGGACGAGCAACATCAGACATTGTTGAGCATATTTATGGATTGTCTAAATTTATTAGAAACAGTATTCTAAATAGTAATAAAAACACAAGTAAGATTGAGCTTATATTTGAGGAAAAACGAAAACAAACATTGATGAATTTTAAAGCGGTTTCAGATATCTTGAGAAATACAGAAACTCCTTTTCAGCTAGAAGCTGCGGAAGTGCCCTTCTGGAATATTATTAATGGTCCTGTTTCAGATGCTTTGTGGCATTGCGGACAAGTAGTGTTATTAAGGCGCGCTTCAGGAAACCCGTTTAGTTCTAAAGTGAATCTGTTTAGTGGAAAAGTTAAAAAGTAATTTCTATTATTAGAAGTGGATTTTTATTTTAAATTGTCTTCTTTTTTCTTTTTTGATTTAGAATATACCATGAAAAAATTTACTAAAATCATTAAAAAAATGATAGTTAATATGGTTTTCACAATGTAATTATCTAAAATATCTAAAAGTCCAGATATAAAAACCCCAATCACTACTACACCGCAAAGTATTAATGATTGTCTGTCACTTAACATTTAACATGGTTTAATTTTAAATTCCTGTATAATTACTAGGTGTAATACGTTTTAATTCGTCTTTTATTGTGTTAGACACCTCTAAGGTATCAATAAAATTGGAAATGGAGTCTTTATTTATTTTTTCATTAGTGCGTGTCAACCCTTTTAAAGCTTCATAAGGGTTTGGGTAAGCCTCTCTACGTAATATGGTTTGAATCGCTTCGGCAACAACTGCCCAATTGTTTTCTAAATCTTCAGCAAATTTAGATTCATTTAGCAATAATTTACCCAATCCTTTTAAAGTAGATTTAAAACCAATCAATGTATGTCCAAAAGGAACACCAACATTTCTTAAAACAGTACTATCAGTTAAATCGCGTTGTAGTCTCGAAACAGGCAACTTAGAAGAAAGGTATTCAAAAATAGCATTAGCAATACCTAAATTACCTTCACTATTTTCAAAATCAATAGGGTTTACTTTGTGTGGCATGGCGCTACTACCAACTTCACCTGCTTTAATTCTTTGCTTGAAATAATCCATTGACACGTAGGTCCAAATATCTCGGTTTAAATCAATTATAATGGTGTTAATACGTTTCAAGTTATCAAATAAAGCAGCCATATGGTCGTAATGCTCTATTTGAGTTGTTGGAAACGAATGTTGCAATCCTAATTTTTCTTGAACAAATTTGCTTCCAAAGGCTTTCCAATCAATATTTGGGTAGGCAACATGATGTGCGTTAAAATTTCCAGTAGCACCACCAAATTTAGCCGCACTAGGTATGTCGTTAAGTAAATTAAATTGCTCTTGCAATCTAACCACAAATACCTCAATTTCTTTCCCAAGTCGTGTAGGAGATGCTGGCTGTCCGTGGGTTCTTGCTAACATAGATATAGCAGCCCAATCTTTGGATAATGATTTAAGCTTGTTTAAAATAATGCTGTATTCCGGTACGTATACATCATTCATAGCTTCCTTAATACTCAAAGGAATAGCAGTATTGTTTATGTCTTGTGAAGTTAATCCAAAGTGAATAAACTCTTTAAACTGCGATAAGCCTAAGACATCAAATTTTTCTTTTATAAAATACTCAACCGCTTTAACATCGTGGTTTGTAACACTTTCAATCTTTTTTATGGCTAGTGCATCATCACTAGTAAAGTTTTTGTAAATAGCTCTTAAATTATCAAAAACACTTGTCTTCACGTCTTTAAGTTGCGGTAAGGGAATTTCACATAACGCAATAAAATATTCTATCTCTACAAGAACACGGTATTTTATTAAAGCTTCTTCTGAGAAAAAAGGGGCTAATTCGTTTACTTTACTTCTATATCTTCCATCAATTGGTGAGATGGCATTTAGTGGGGATAATGACATGTATTGTTTGGTTTTTTTTGAAGTTGCAAAGATATGAATTTGATTGTTGAATGACGATTAACTATTAATGATTTTTGAAGTTTCGTTAATTAAATATTTTATATAAAATATTGATAATAAATATTATAAGTTAATTACTACTTATTTAATTTTTTTAGAATGCGTTTTGCACGTACTTTATAACCAGCACTTTGCATTTGAAAATCTTGTTCTAAAATTTGAGTTAATTGTGGATGCACCCATGAATAGTTTTTTCCTAAAATAAATAATGTGTCCATGGCATACGCCTTAGCTGCAATTTTTTGGTCGCTTATCATCCAATCAAAGCAAACCTCAATAATTTGTTCTTTATGTTTTGGTTTCAATGTTTTTTTTAAAGTATTGGGGTGTTTAGAGTCATATTCTTGAGCAATAAAACAGCAAACCTTCGCTACGGGACGCACTGCAGAATCTAAATAAACGTTTTTAATTTGGTTACAAAAAACATCCAAATAAGGTACTATAGCATAGATATAATGGTCGCATACAAATTCAAAAACCCAAGCAGCGCGACAGGATATTTTATCATCTACCCTAAACATAATGTCAATTAGTTTAGGTAATAAACTTATATCGTTTAAAACCATATGGGCGTATTTTAGTCGGTTTTTCCGTGAAGCATCTACATAATTTAATTCGTCATAAAATTCTTCTAAACTCATATTTTAATTTACTATTTTTAAACTCTTAATAAAATCGACATGAAAATAATAAAAAAGATCTTCTTATTCTTGCTAATTATACTAGTTATTGCGCAATTTTTTGGGCCAGAAAAAAATGAAGGTGATTTAGCGTCTATTGATGCTTTTTTAGCTGAGACAAATCCCCCAGAAGATGTAAAACTTATTTTAAAAGAAACTTGTTACGATTGTCATAGTGATGTAACTAGATACCCTTGGTATAATAAGATTACACCAGTGAATTATTGGCTAAATCATCATGTTAAGGATGGAAAAAAACATTTTAATTTTTCAAATTGGGAAGGGAATTCGATAAAACGTAAAGATCATAAATTCGAAGAGTTGATTGAAATGGTAGAAGATAAAGAAATGCCATTAGAATCGTATACCTGGACACACTCTGAAGCGAAACTTACCGATGCACAAATTGCATCAGTCATTGATTGGGCAAAAAAAGTGCGTTTTACTTACAGTTTGATGCCTAAACCAGAGTAACTCTAAAATCCCGAGAAAAATTTTAAGCGGTATTTGGAATTTGTTTTTTAAACATTATTGTTTCAAACTTTTATGAAGAAAAAAATATTAGTCATTGGTTTTGTATGGCCAGAACCCAAAAGTTCTGCGGCAGGAAGCAGAATGATGCAATTGATTTATTTTTTTCAATCACAAAATTATCAAATTACATTTGCGAGTCCTTGTGCCAAAAGTGATAATGCATTCGATTTAACAACGCTAGGAGTCCATCAAGTTACGATAGAACTTAATAACGTCAGCTTTGATGCTTTTGTAAAAGAACTGAATCCAAATATTGTATTGTTCGACCGTTTTATGATGGAAGAACAATTTGGATGGCGCGTTGCAGAACAATGTCCTGATGCTTTACGAATTTTAGATACAGAAGATTTACATAGTTTACGAAAAGGAAGACATCAAGCATTTAAAGATGGAAAACCTTTTGATACGTCATATTTATTCAATGATATGGCAAATAGAGAAATAGCCAGTATATATAGAAGTGATTTAAGTTTGATTATTTCAGAAGCTGAAATGAATATTCTTAAAAATGATTTTAAAGTTCCTGACGATTTATTGATTTATTTACCATTTATGTTGGATGGTGTTTCAGAAGAAAATATACCTCAATTTCCAAAATTTGAAGACAGAAACCATTTTATAACTATTGGGAATTTTCTGCATGAACCCAATTACAATTCGGTGTTGTATTTAAAAGAAACCATTTGGCCATTAATAAGGAAGCAATTAACTAATGCCGAATTACACATTTATGGCGCATATGCTTCTCAAAAAATAACTCAGCTTCATAACCAAAAAGAAGGTTTTTTAACAAAAGGATTTGCTAAGGATGCAAATGAAGTGATGCAGCAAGCCAAAGTATGTTTAGCACCCATTCGGTTTGGAGCAGGTTTAAAAGGGAAGTTGGTAGATGCCATGCAAAACGGTACCCCTTGCGTTATAACAAGCGTTGGGGCAGAAGGTATGTTTGGAGATTTGGATGCTAATGGATTTGTTGAAGATGCTCCTGAAGATTTTGTAAACAAAGCCGTTCGACTATATCAAGATGGAAAGCTTTGGAAAGAAAAACAATTAAATGGATTTCAAATAATAAACAATCGTTTCAATAAAGTAGAATTTCAACAAAAATTAGCTTCCATTGTTGCTGAAACAACTCAACAACTTCACAACAAACGTCTTAACAACTTTACAGGGCATATGCTTCAACATCATGCGCTACAAAGCACCAAGTTTATGAGTAAATGGATTGAGGAAAAAAACACCTCTGCTGGTAAAATTTAACTACCTATATTCTGGGTTTTCAAAATTCCAACGTTTACCATTATCCCATGCTTCTCTTGAGTTTCCATACGCTGAATAACCTCCATATTGTTTTATCATAGTAGCGAGATGTAAAAGATTGTAAGTCATGAAAGTGGTGTTTCTGTTGGTGAAGGCACTGTTTTTAGCATCGCTTTCTTCATCTAAATAACTGGGTCCTGGACCTACTTCTCCAATCCAACCACAATCTGCTTGTGGAGGAATAGAATAACCCACATGTTGCATAGCATATAGCATACCCATGGCACAATGTTTTATGCCATCTTCATTTCCTGTAATAACACAGCCAGCCACTTTATCATAAAACAAATATTGACCTTTGTTGTTTGTCTTTCCACTCATAGCGTATATACGTTCGATAAACTTTTGTGCAACAGATGATTTTTCACCTAACCAAATAGGGGTGCCTAAAATTAATATATCGGCATCAAAAATACGTTTAAAAAGCGTTGGCCATTCGTCGGTTTTTGCACCATATTCTGTCATGTCTGGATAAACACCATAAGCGACAACATGATCGACAAAACGGATTTCGTCAACCGAGACACCTTCTTTTTTCATGATGTTCGTCGAAACATCCATTAAGCCTTTGGTATTACTTTTTTCTGGAGATTTTTTAAGGGTACAGTTTACGTAAATTGCTTTTAAATTGGAGAAATTAGGTTTTTGCATCGCTTTGAAATTTAGATCAGTCATGGAAAAATATGACTTGTTTCTCTACAAGTTAAAACAAATAATTGGGCTAGAAGAATTGATAAACTATTAATTAGCGGTTTCAATTGATAGCGTTAAAACTTTTTCTATTTGAAGCAAAGCCAGATCTATAACACGATTATTTGACTGGATTTTTTGGTGCAAAATGGAAAGTTCGGTACACGCAATTAATATATGTGTTTGTTTTGAATAGTGATTAATAAGGGTTTTATATTTTTCAATATCTTGAAATGTTTCTGTACGATTATAAATTTTTTGTCTTAAAGTGTCAAAGGCTTCTATATCTTCAGCCTTTGGAATATAGGTTTGGATGTATTCTTCTTTAAGTTGTGCAGAAATATAGCTTCCTTCCATGGAATATTTAGATCCAATGATAGTCACATTTTCTATCTCATTATTTTTAATAAAATCAATGACTAATTTTATAGGATGTAGGATAGGATGTTTTAATTGAGCGCTGTCATAAGTTTGATGCAAAGTAATGTTTGGAATGATGCAGTGGTTTATAGGAAATGTAAATAAGTGATTCAAATACAGGGTTAGTTGTGGAACTAATACATCAAACCTATCAGGTAAAAACGGATTGATGGTATTAAAATCAATATTATAAAGTAGGCAGGGGAAGGTGTGGTAATTACCCAATTGTTTTTGATACCTGGTGTTTAGCTCTTCTATATAAAATAAGGTGCTTCTGCTACCCAGACCTAAAATGGCAATTTGTGGGTTTTCAGGGTTCAATGGTTTGATTTATTTAAGATGTAATCTGCAAAGTAATTTTTTGAATCTGTTAATTTGTCTTTTACATTCAAATCGGTGTGTTCTAAAATATGTTCTAAAATGCTGTCGTTATATTTTCTTGATATTTCGGTATGAATAGTTTCATTTTTATAAAAATTAAAAGTCATATCAAGTACTTTAATTCTAACAGTTTGGTCTATTTTGCTTACTAAAAAACTTTCGGCAATACCTTCTTCTTCGTTATATTTGGGGGAATGAGTAAAGGCGTTTAAATCAAAATCAGCGTCCAATTCTCTGTTCATACGCGCTAATATATTCAAATTGAATTGTTTTGTGATGCCTTGTTCATCATTATAAGCAGGTAGCACGATGTCTTCAGATTTTATCAAGTCGATACCCAATACAATTTTGTCGTTTTTATGTAACGTGTTACTAAGTTTAAGCATGAATTTTCTAGCTTGATCATCGTTTAAATTTCCAATATTAGAACCTAAAAAGAGTATGACTTTTGGTTTTGGCAACGTTTTAATATCCTCCAGCACATGAAAATAATCACCTTGTTTTGTTTCTATAGACAGATGCGGTAGTTCTTCATTTAAGGATGTTTCTAAATTGTTTAAAGCATTTTGTGAAATATCCACGGGGATGAACGTAAACTGATAATTTTCCCGATCTAAATACTTTAAAAGTTCTTTGGTTTTCATGCCATCGCCTGCGCCTAATTCAATAAGATCAAAATCAGTGTTTTTATTGATATCCAATCCATGCACCAATGCTTCGGTTTTATTCTTGAAAATATCATATTCTGAATTGGTTAAATAATATTCAGGCATGTTCATGATTTTGACAAACAAAGCATCTCCTTTTTTATCATAAAAATATTTAGAAGATAAAAATTTTGGATGGCTACTGAGTCCTTTAAGAACATCCATTTTGAATAGTGAGTTAAAAGTTTTTGACTCACTATTTATTGTTTTTTTTACGGAAGTTTCAATATTATTTATCATAAGTTATTTAGCTAATCGAATGCCAGAAAATTGCCAGCGTGTATTCGGTTGAAAAAAATTGCGATAGGTATTTCTGCTGTGGTTTTTTGAAGTAGCGGTTGATGCACCACGCAATACCATTTGGTTGCTCATAAATTTCCCATTATATTCTCCTATGGCACCTTCTGCTATTTTAAATTGGGGATAGGGCAAATAAGCTGAATTTGTCCATTCCCAACGCTCTCCCCATACCAATTGTTTAGAGGCAACTTCCCATTCAAATTCTGTGGGAAGTCTGCAGCCAGCCCATTGCGCAAATGCAAATGCTTCGTAATAAGATATGTGGGTTATGGAATGGTCTGGATCAACAGGTTGAAGACCTGAAAGCGTATAATGATGCCATAAACTTTCTTTTTGTTTCCAATAAAGGGGTGTTTTAATTTTTTGGTTTTGGATCCAATCCCAACCTTCATCTAGCCAATAGTCTGGGTTGTTATAACCGTCATCATTCATAAAGTCAATATATTCGGCATTGGTAACCAGGCTTTTTGAAATTTCAAAGGATTCTAAAAATACGCGATGCCTTCCCAGTTCATTGTCAAAACAAAAACCATCTCCTTTATAACCTATTTGAAAAATACCTTCTTCTACTGATAGCCAGCCAGCATCCGGAGAGGTATTATCAATTAAATTTCTGTTCCAAAATTTAGGATAGGTAGGATTATGGGAAAAGGTATATTTTAAATCAGTCAAAATCAATTCTTGATGTTGCTGTTCATGATTGATTCCTAAAATAGTTAGCTTCCATAGATTCTCAGACGTTTCTTGTTTAAGTAATTCAGACATATGAGCATCAACGTGGGCTCGGTATTCAAAAATAGTTTGATGATTGGGGCGGGTTATTAAGCCCCTGTTTTCACGTTTCAGGCGTTCGCCCAAACTGTTGTAATAACTATTGAATAAATAACCATAAGAATCATCGAACACTTTATAGTTGGGAAGAAATTCTTTTAAAATCATTTCTTCAAAAAACCAAGTTGTATGCGCTATGTGCCATTTTGGAGGACTCGAAAATACTGCCGATTGAGGGGTATAATCTTCTGGCTGTAAATGTTTACAGAGTTGCTCGGTATAGTGGCGTGTATCTAAATAGTGCTCAAGAATCGTCATATAGTAACAAATATACCAATGATTTATTCAGATGTGCCAATGATTAATGGTTCAATTTTAATCAGTTTGGATAAAATTTTAACTCAATTAAATTTCCGTATTACTATGTTTAAAATTATAGCACTTAAATATTTTAATTGGATACAGGAAGTGTAAATGACTATTTGCTAATTATACGAAAACATTATTTCTCGTTTATACTAGCTTGAATGTTTCAGGGAATGATGGCAAGAATGTAATATCAGGCTATGTAAATATTAATTTTATAAGTAAATTTATAAAAGAAAAGAATATGACAGATTAAATACTAGCTTGCGATAGTCAACCACTCAAAACTTGAAATTTGTATTCCAAAAGTACAATCATCTTGACAGCCATTTGGGATATGATAACAGTTTTTTATAAGATTATTGTCATCAACATTAAATGTAATGCTGTTTGAATCTGCATCAACAGATAAATACTTGCTCAAACAGGTGTCATAAAGCGCATCAATTATAACCGCTGCTGCTCCCGAATCATGGCTGTTTAAAGTTTTTATATTTTCAGTGTACGATTCAAAAACCACTCTATTTTCATATCCAACATAGTTATTATTGTCATCATAGATTGAATAGGCTTCATAAATTCTTGAAGTAACAGTGCCATTAATAACTGTTATTGTGGTATTGCTACCAAACCCAAAAACAGAACCAGAAGTTATAGTATATTTATAAGAATTTCCATGAGTTTCTTTTAAGGTATTCCAAGCGCTTAAACTCGATTTATAGGCCGCAATACTTTTCGTTTTTGAAGAATCGTTTGTGTCGCAACTTAAATTAAGGGCAAAAAAAAAGGTAATAAAAATTAATAGAATCAGTTTCTGTTTCATGTTAGTTTTTATTACCTAGATGTGAAAAGTGCGAAAAGGTTGCGTTGAAGTTTTAATTAAGCTTCTACTTCGCTTTTCTTGATTTTTCTATAAGTAAACGAATTGAAAATATTTCGTTTTGCAAAACGTGTCATCTTATCAGATTGACAAAGTTTAATATATAAAGCTTTATTCACGCCAAAAAACTCGTAAGTATTGCCATCTAAAAAAGTAACTTCTAAAAGTAACCCTTTATGTTGCCAATCAATGATAGCATAATTGATAGTTTCATTGTACTCATCTAAATTAGCAGCTTTAGTTTCTGGTGCAATGCTTACTAAAAAATGGTAGCCATCAATAATTTTTCTACTCATTAATTCAGCTTCAATAGCTTTTTCATCACCAGCTTGAAACTTATCAGGATGCCACTCTTTTACTAAATTTCTATAAGTGGTTTTTAATTGTTTAAGTGTCATGTCATTTTCAACACTAAACATTTTTTTATATTCGTTAATACGTTTCATTATAAGCTTTTTTTTGAAATAAGGCGCGAAGATACTCTTTTTTAAGATACTAGGTATCAGATAAAATACAAAAGATAGTAAGATTAAAATGAATATTATTTTGTGGTGCCTAAAATCTCATGTCTGATATCTAAAATCTAACTTCTTTTCATAGCTTTGCCACTTTAAAAAAATAACTATGATTTCAGTTGATAATTTAGCGGTAGAATTTGGCGGAACTGCCTTATTTAGTGATGTGTCTTTCACCATAAATGAAAATGATAAAATTGCCCTTATGGGGAAAAATGGTGCAGGAAAATCAACTATGATGAAGATTGTTGCTGGCGAACAAAAAGCCAGTCGCGGGCATGTGCGTTACCCAAAAGATGCGGTAATTGCTTATTTGCCTCAGCATTTATTAACTGAAGACGATTGTACGGTTTTTGAAGAAGCCTCTAAGGCTTTTAAGCATGTTTTTGAAATGCGTGACGAGATGGAGCATCTTAATAAAGAGTTGGAAACTAGAACGGATTATGAATCGGATGATTATATGAAAATCATTGAAAAGGTATCCGATTTGGGTGAAAAATATTATGCATTAGAAGATGTAAATTATGATGCAGAGGTTGAAAAAGCCTTATCTGGTTTAGGTTTTAAACGCGACGATTTTACCAGATTAACCAGTGAATTTAGTGGTGGTTACCGAATGCGTATTGAGTTGGCTAAAATTTTATTACAAAAACCCGACTTAATTTTATTGGATGAGCCTACCAACCATATCGATATCGAATCGGTCATTTGGTTGGAAGATTTTTTATTGAACAAAGCCAAAGCGGTTATGGTGATATCTCACGATAAAGCGTTTATTGATAATATTACAAATCGAACCATAGAAGTAACCATGGGTCGTATTTACGATTATAAAGCCAACTATTCGCACTATTTACAATTGCGTGAAGACAGGCGTGCTCACCAAGTGAAAGCTTACCAAGAGCAACAAAAATATATTGCTGATAATATGGCGTTTATTGAACGTTTTAAAGGTACTTATTCTAAAACCAATCAAGTAACCTCTCGTGAGCGTATGCTTGAAAAATTAGAAATTATTGAAATTGATGAGGTTGATACTTCCGCTTTAAAACTACGCTTTCCACCAGCACCACGTTCGGGCGATTATCCTGTAACGGTGAAAGATTTATCTAAATCTTATGATGGTCATGTGGTGTTTAAAAATGCAAATATGTCTATTTCTCGTGGAGAAAAAGTATCGTTTGTAGGTAGAAATGGTGAAGGAAAATCGACGATGATTAAATCTATTTTAGGTGAAATTGATTTTGAAGGCGCGTGTGCTTTAGGGTATAATGTTAAGGTTGGGTATTTTGCTCAAAATCAAGCTTCGTTGTTAGATGAGAATTTAACTATTTTCCAAACAGTTGATGAAGTTGCTGAAGGCGATGTGCGTACTCAAATAAAAAGTATTTTAGGTGGTTTTATGTTTAAGGGTGACGATATCGATAAAAGAGTAAGTGTGCTTTCTGGAGGTGAAAAAACCCGATTGGCTATGGTGAAATTACTTTTAGAGCCAGTGAATTTGTTGATTCTAGACGAACCTACCAATCATTTAGATTTAAAATCGAAAGATGTACTAAAGGAAGCTTTAAAGAATTTTGATGGTACTTTAATTTTAGTTTCACACGACCGTGATTTTTTACAAGGTCTTTCTCAAAAAGTATTCGAATTTAAAGACCAACGGGTTATTGAACACTTTGAAACCATTGATGATTTCTTAGTTAGAAACCGTATTGAAAACTTAAAACAGATTAATTTAAAGAAGTAAATAGTTTATTTTTAGCATGTTAATTGTTTTTATAATTTAATTCCTATTAATTCTATAGTATTAATAGGAATTAAATTATATTTGCCTAAAATTAATGAATGTAGGCATGCTTAAAGATAAGTTTATAAGTCTTAAAATACTTTTGCTTTTTTTAGTGTCTTTAAAAGGATTCACTCAAAAAAATATTGAAAATCAACATCTTTTGTGGGTTCGCTATAATCTTAAACTGAAGATAAGTGAGACCTACCAAATTCAACAAGAACTTGAAGAACGTACTTATTGGTATCCTTGGCGGCAACATCAAATAGTAGCTAGAACACATGTATTAAGGTCTTTTGGTAATGATTGGAAAGCTGGGGTTGCGTTTACCTATTCTGAACAATCACTTCCCAATAATCCAAATATAAAAAGTTCTGAAAATGTTGGCGAATTACGACCGCAAATAGAAATTTATAACCGACAAGCCTTAATGCTAAAACTAGATTTAGAACATCGTTTTTGGACTGAATTTAGATTTTTTGAACAATCTGATGGAGCATTCGATTTTACAAATGTAAGAATGCGTTATAGATTAGAACTTCAATATAAAGTTGATAAAAAAGTATCTTTAAAAGTGTTTGATGAAATTCACTTAAACATCGGAAATAAGATTACCTATAATGTGTTTGACCAAAACCGCTATGGCGGCAGTATTCAGTATATGCCTATAAAAGATTTAGGGGTGGAGCTTGGGTATTTAAATTGGTTTCAACAAAGACAATCAGGTGTCGATTTTTATAACCGAAATATTGTCCGTTTCACAATTCATCAAAATATCAATTTTAAAGCGAAAGTATAATGTCAGAATTATTTAATGTTTTAACCATCCCATTTCTTTTGGCTATGTTTTTGGCAGTTACAATGGGTGGTAGCGGTACAGCACCTGCATTTTCAGCAGCTTATGGTGCCAATGTTATAAAACAAAGTTTAATACCTGGTTTATTTGGTGTCATGGTTTTAGCAGGCGCGTTAATAGCCGGAAAACAAGTGTCTTTAACTTTAGGGAACGGGCTATTAGATCAATCGTTTTTTACACCTTTTAATACATCCATTATATTATTATCAGTTGGGTTGTCGTTACTAATTGCTAATTTAATAGGCGTACCGCAATCTACCAGTCAGTCTACGGTGTTGTCAATCGCTGGGGCTGCTACTGCTTTAGATAGTTTAAATACTCATAAATTATTTTTTGAAATTATTCCATTCTGGATCATCCTTCCCATTATTTCATTTGCTATTATGTTATTACTTGCAAAGTGGGTTTTTCCTTTTATAAAGAGAAAACATAATACCTATGATTACACACCTATTAATCAAAGTAAAGGATTGAAAGTATTACTCGTTTTATCATCATTATATGTCGCTTTTTCAATTGGAGCTAATAACGTAGCAAATGCAGCCGCACCCATTGCATCTTTAACTGCAAACGAAATAGGGCAAGACAGTATTAAAAATTTTGTTCCAATAATTATTCTATCGGTTTTAATTGTAGCGCCTTGTTTTGCTATTGGAAGTTCACTTTTAGGTCACAAAGTAACTCAAAAAACAGGAAAAGAAATTATTGAAGTCACACCCTTCTACGGTACCATTATAGCTGTAATTGTGGCTAGTTTACTTATTATAGCATCGGTTACTAAAGGCATTCCCACATCGTTAGTACAATTAAACGGAGGTGCTTTTATTGCATTAAGCATCAGTAAAAAAGGTGTGAAAAATACTTTTAAAAATAAAACAGTGAGACGCTTTTTCATTGTTTGGAGTATTGCTCCAGTGTTTTCATATTTATTAACCTATGTTTTGATAAATTTATTTAAATAATAGTCAATTAATTTAAATATTAATGTGTCAGTATGTCTTATAATAGATTTATTTTATGGTGTCAATCAAAAACAAACAGATGTTTTTATTCTGTGAAAATCTGCGAAATCAGTGAAATAATTTTACAATTCACTATTTTTTATTATCCCGCTGATTTTTTCATCTTCATGGCAGAAAACGCATATGTAGAAATAAATAATTAAGTATTTAAAAATCATATAATTAAAGTATTTCTTTTAAATAAAATTAATTGCCCTTTATTTAGATTACATTCGCTTAAAATTAATGTCTATAGAATCTAAAGTAAGGCAGATTGAACAACTGTTTGAACGTCTTGATATTGAAATTTCTAAATTTCAAACCGAAACCAATTTACATTGTATAGCAGGTTGTGGTAAATGTTGTACCAAACCCGATATAGACGCATCTCCTTTAGAATTTTTACCCTATGCGTTTCATCTTTTTTTAAATGGAGAAGCAGAAAAAACACTTATAGAATTACAGAATACTACTAAAACGGTTTGTCATATCTACCAACCTCTGTCAGTACTTAATAGTCTTGATGGACGCTGCGGGAACTACCAATACCGAGGTCTTATATGTCGTCTTTTTGGCTATGCCTCAAGTAGAGATAAATATGGAAAACTTAGGTTGGCAACTTGTAGCATTATTAAAGAAAACCAAAGTAAAAACTATGAAGAAGCTAAAGAAGCCATTAGCCAAGGTCTTTATGTACCTATTTTCACAGATTATTACATGCAACTTAATCAGATTGATTTTCATCTTGGTAATACCATTTTACCAATCAATAAAGCATTAAAAGTTGCTATTGAAGAGGTCTTAAATTATTATATATATAGACCATTACCTAACGGATATAAAAATGCTTCATAAATATTTTTTATCAGATCGTTTTTTTTCTAAGAATTTAATTAGAAAATAAAAACAGATTACCACCTAAATTTATGAGAAAAGTACCTTTACGTCGAGATAAAACCTGCCTTAACTGTAATTATTCGGTTAAGGAACGCTATTGTCCAAATTGTGGACAAGAAAACACAGAAAGTCGTAAAAGTTTTCATCACATATTCGGTCATTTTTTTAAAGATTTTACTCATTATGATAATGCGTTTTGGCGAACCATTTATAATTTGTTATTCAAACCTGCGGCTTTATCTAAAGCCTATATGTCTGGTAAACGTTTATATTATTTGAATCCCATTCGACTTTATATTTTTATTAGTTTTATTACCTTTTTTATAATTTCAGTGTTTCCCAATGAAACTGCTGAAATTAAAATAGCATTAAACAAAAAAACTACAGAAGAGTCCCATTTTCCCTCCATAGATTCATTACACATTGAGG
Organism: Mariniflexile litorale; assembly: GCF_031128465.2. Lineage (GTDB taxonomy): Bacteria > Bacteroidota > Bacteroidia > Flavobacteriales > Flavobacteriaceae > Mariniflexile > Mariniflexile litorale. Next base: position 2,767,139 of record NZ_CP155618.1, read on the forward strand.
CGAGAGGTATTGATGGCTTAACCAAAATGGGAGTAATTTCTCAAGAAAGTAATGACTCCATTAAAAAGCTACTTAAGGAAACGAATGAAATTAATTCAAAAGGTATTATAAACTTGGGTTATAAAGATATTGATGAACTAGATTCCTTGCAAAAAAGTGGTGCTAAAAACATAAAACTTAACTCCATCAAAAATTACTTTCTTAAAAAATGGCTTACTGTAGAAGAGGAGCATACCGAAAAGGAGATATTTACTAAATTTTCAGAATCTTTTAGTCATAATTTCCCAAAGGTATTGTTTATTTATATGCCCATATTTGCTTTAATTCTATGGGTTTTTAATAATAAGAAAAAGTATTATTATTTTGATCATGCTATATTCACGCTTCACTATTTTTCATTTTTGCTCATCATGATATTGGTACTATTTTTTATAGACAAATTAAAACCATTATTAAACACATCTCCAGTCTTGGGGTGGGTTCATTTTGGTTTAAAAACCTTGGGCATTTTATTTATGTTTTATTATTTCTTTCCAGCACATCGACTTTTCTATAAAGATAAATTTTTCCTTTCTTTTGTAAAAAGTGCTTCGGTGTATGTAATTAACCTGTTGGTTTTTAATGTTATTTTAGTGTTGTTTAGTTTGTTCACTTATTTGAGTTTGGAGTAGATTTAGAATTAGTTGCCATTTTTGTTCACACTTCATATTAAATAATTTATAAATTTAGTGGTGTTTTTTAGACTTGACCTTATAGAAAAAAATTAACATTAGATATAAAATATTAAAACGATTTCATATCAAGGCGTTAAACGAATCCTCCAGTGAAATTTCTACCTTCCTCAATAAACTCCAAAACAATCACTTATTTTAAAAATCTAAATTGGTTAAACACCACATTGACAGCTCTAATCTCAATAACTAAAACAGAATGATTATTTTATTGTGTAACTAATAATTCCATCACTTTTTTCATTCCAATAGTAGCGTTTTTCGCGATAACTGTTATGTTGTTTTTGCTTTCCATGGCCGGCTTAGGATCTATAAAATAAGTAGGTGTATTTTTTGGGACGTAATGCATCAAACCAGCAGCAGGATATACTTGCATAGAAGTGCCAATAATAAGAAGTGTGTCGGCAGTTTTGCAAATTTCAATAGCGTTTTCAATCATGGGTACATCTTCACCAAACCAAACAATATGCGGGCGCAATTGATGTCCATTAGGGCAGGTGTCTCCTAAGTTAATATCTGTTTTACAATCAAAAAAAGTATAAGCATCCACAATGTTTCTCGATTTTAGCAATTCACCGTGTAAATGAATCACGTTGGTGCTGCCAGCACGTTCGTGTAAATCGTCTACATTTTGGGTAATAATGCTTACTTTAAAATGTGTTTCAAGTCCTGCCAAATCAAAATGTGCAGAATTTGGTTCTACTTCAAATAATTGTTTGCGACGTTGATTGTAAAAATCTAATACCAATTTAGGATTTGTCTCAAAACCTTCGGGAGTGGCTACTTCCATAACATCATGCCCTTCCCACAAACCATCGGCGTCTCTAAAGGTTTTAATACCGCTTTCGGCACTTATGCCTGCGCCTGTAAGTACAACTATGTGTTTCATGTGTTTATAAATTATTTGCTTTTTTATTCGTCGTATGGTGCTTCTATATAATGATTCTTAGGGTGTCGAGGGTTCGTTATGGAAGGTTCATGATAATAAAAATAACAAATTTCACGTTATTGCGAAGAGGCACGACGAAGCAATCTGTTTATTTGGATTTGAATTAAATTTTTAGTTTCGATTTATGAGATTGCTTCGTACCTCGCAATGACGTATGGATTTTAGCTTGTTGCTGCGATTAATTTGCGTTAGGGATTGTAGCGGCATCCTTTTTGAGGCACGAAAAAAGATATAGCGAAAAGCCCGACCCTTGTGGTAACGCCCAAATACTTCAATTTATAAGATTACTTCGGTTTTTCTTCCTTATAAATGTCGAAATGTTTGTTATTTTTGAAACATGACAGATCTAAAACTCTTAGAACATTTAGAGACCTTTTTAACCGACTCACGCAAGGGAAAATTTACTAAAGTATTAGCACAACGTACCAAGCATTTTACGGTTGCTACCGAAGATGTGTATCAGTTACACAACACAAGTGCCGTAATGCGCAGTTGCGACGTGTTTGGTATACAAGAAGTAAATATAGTTGAAGAGCAAAACTCGAAACACATTGATAGAGAAATTGCCATGGGCTCCCAAAAATGGGTGGACTTAAATAGGTTTCAAACGGTGAAAGATTGTATTGCCGATTTAAAACAAAAGGGCTATCAAATAGTAGCTACCACGCCACATACAAATGATTGCGAGTTGCACGATTTTGATGTAACCAAAAAATCTTGTTTTTTCTTTGGAAGAGAAACAGAAGGTTTATCGGAAGAGGTTTTAAAGGCTGCTGATTGCTATTTAAAAATACCTATGGTTGGTTTTACCGAAAGTTTAAATATATCAGTAAGTGCTGCTATTATTTTACAGCATGTTACCACTAAACTAAAGCAAACATCTATTAATTGGGAACTAACGGAGAATGAATTGCTAGAAAAGCGTTTAGATTGGATAAAGAAAACGATTAAAAGTTATGATGAAATTGTAGAGAGGTACTACAAAAAAGAGTCCTCTTAATCCTTTAAATTTTTTACTTGAAAGTGTGTTAATGTTTTGTTTTCTCTTTTTCGAACTCAGATATAACAATTAAAAATTCTTCACTACAAGTAAATAATTTATCTAAAAGAAGAAAGTTGTTTTCTTTTAAAAGAAGCTTATTATCGATGTTTTTGTTTTCGCAATAATCAAAAAACAATGGGATGTATGCCTTTGGTATTTTTAAATCATTTTTTAGAAGGTTGTCATTCAAAAATTCCTGTTTAGCAAATAAAGAATCTAAGGCTTTGTGAGTTATTGGTACAATAGAAATTGTTTTTGATTTATTGTTATTCTTGAAAAGTTTACCAATAAGTGATGCTATTTTAATAAAATCAAGATTGCCGCTAGGTGGAGGACTGTATAAATGTGGATTATTTTTGATGTCATTTTTTATTTGAAGCCCTATATCAGCGGTATAACTTTCGGCACTAAATGTTTTTTGAGTTTTATCCATAAGTAATACTTCATCGAGGTCATTCACGATTTTTATGAGTTCTATAACGATTTTATTTTCAAAAGATTTTTCATTCAACAATACATCCTTTTCTTTGTGAAAAAGAGAGGTGAATTTTAATGTGTCATTAATAGAGGCATCAATAGAAAAATCGCCATATTCATTAGTGTAAGTAAAAATGTTTTTATTTGTATTTAAAATTTTAGCGCCCTTTACAGAAGATTCATTATCATAAATTTTACCAATAATTTGTTGCGATATGACAAAATTTGGAATAAGTATTAAAACAGATATAACTATTAATTTATACATAGAACAAACAATGGTTAGTATAACAAGTTGTTTGTAAATTTAATAAACCAAATAGTTTGTAAGTTGTTATTTATGAGAGTTTAACATACTAGTTAACTATAATTTATGATACAAAATGAGGAAGCATTTGCTTCCTCTTTTATTTAAATTTATTTTCTTCATTCTACCTTCGACTTCTATTTAAAACCTTGTATTCTTCATAGCATTCACTTATGGCGTCTAGTATTTGAAGATCGTTTGCAGTTTGTATAAAACCTTTGGTGTAATTACATTGACTCACAATTTCATCTAAATCGATCCTATCTACTTGTAGTAAGGCCATAAGCATTTCTCTATCAAAACGAGAAGCTAAAAGGTTTCTAATCTCATCATCTTCCTTCATCTTTTTTAGCTTACGCATTTCATTTGGGTTCTTACCAAACATACGATGTAGAAAATCGGCCGGATTAAATATAGACCCAATAATTTTTGTAATAGTTGATGATTTTCCAGCTTCATAGCCGCTAGATAAACCTGAAATACTGTAACGATAATTATTGTTAATTATAGGAACTTGTTTGATATCTACTTCTAAGTACCCAGTTAATTTTAATTGGTTTACAACCACGGTCTCAAGTGCTAATGCTAATTCTGTAAGTTCAATTTTAGAGCTACCAAATCTTAACCAGTCGTTAGTAACACGTACTTTTATAGATTTAAAGCCTAAATAAGATAAATGCAATGTGTCGTTCACTTTAGCAACGATTTGGAAATTACCCTCGCTATTAGTAGACGTTCCCTTTACCTGATTAAGGTTAACAATATTCACATTTTCAAGCGGTTCTCCATTAGATGAGTTTACAATAACTCCCATAACACTATTTATTTCTTGAGTTATTGCCGTAGCAGAAACAAATAAACATATAAAAAGGAGTAGGTGATTCTTCATGTAATTGATTAGTTAACGTAAATGTGGTTATAAAAGTACTAAACGAAACACTAATAATGAATTTCTAGGTTTTATTTTGACTTAAAATTAACAAAAACGTTTAATTAACGTCTAGAGCGTCTCGGTCTTGAAACTCCAGAATCACTTGGTTTAGAGTCGCTCCCTGAACGTCTTGCCGATCTGTTTGGTGCTGAACCGGCCGATTTAAAATCGCCACCAGAACGTCTTGGTCTTGATTCATCGCCACCACGTCTTTCACCTCTGTTTCCAGAATCCCCTCTAGAACTAGAGCGTCTTTCACTACCTTTTCTATCATCACGTCTTCCGCCACTACGTCTGTCGTTGCGTCTTCCACCACCACCGCGGTTTTCAGAAACTTCAACATTTACAAAACGTCCGTTGTGTTTATAATCTGTAAAGAAAGCTAATATTTTATCTTTTAATTCATTTTCAGTATTAAAGAAAGAGAAGCTCTCTTTTACTTCCACTTTAAACACATCGTCTCTACCAAGTTCTAAAACTTCTTTTAAGAAATCTTTTAACTGCATCCAATCGAAACCATCTTTACTACCAACGTTGATAAAGTAACGGGTGGAATCTGAACTTCCTCCAAAATCGCGACCGCCATCACGTCCACTATCTCTATCTCGGATATCACCCTCTGAAACATTTAGGTTTTTAGATTTTTGGTAATAGTTGAAGAAACGTGAAAATTCAACCGAAAAGAATTTTTTAATTAATTCTTCTTTTGATGTTTCTTCAAACAATTCGTTAATACTGGTTAGATATTTGTCTATTTCGTGGTTAACTTCTGTATGGTGAATTTTATTAGCAAGCGACATAAGTTGCACTTCGCATATTGCCATGCCATTTGGAATGTCTTTTTTCTCAAAAGCTTTATTAATAATGCGTTCAATACTTTTTATTTTACGTACTTCACTTTTAGAAACGATTACCATGGAAACTCCTGTTTTTCCGGCACGACCTGTACGACCAGAACGGTGCGTATACGTTTCAATTTCATCAGGAAGTTGGTAGTTTATTACGTGAGTAATATCATCTACATCAATACCACGAGCAGCCACATCAGTCGCTACAAGCATTTGAATTTGCTTATTTCTAAACGATTTCATTACTAAGTCACGTTGGTTTTGGCTTAAATCGCCGTGTAATGCACCTGCACTATAACCATCTTCAATTAATCGTTCAGCAACTTTTTGAGTATCGTTTTTTGTTCTACAGAAAACCACCGAAAAAATATCAGGATTCGCATCTGCCAAACGTTTTAAAGCATCATAACGGTCTCTTGAATTTACTAAATAATATTCATGAGTTACTTGACTGGTACTTTCATTTTTATTACCCACAGTAATTTCTTGTGGATTTTTCATGAATTTTTTAGCAATCATAGCAACTTCTCTAGGCATGGTTGCAGAAAATAACCAGGTGTTTTTTCCTTCAGGAGAATGCGAAAGAATATCAGTGATATCTTCCTTAAAACCCATGTTTAGCATCTCATCAGCCTCGTCTAAAACAGCATATTGAATTTTAGAAATATCAACCAAACGTCTGCTAATCATATCTTTCATACGTCCAGGTGTAGCCACAATAATTTGCGCACCTTTTTTTACATCTCTAGCTTGGTCTGTTATACTAGAACCACCATAAATTGCCACAACATTAAGTCCTTTACAATACTTACCGTATTGTTTCATTTCATTGGTAATTTGCAAGCAAAGTTCACGTGTTGGTGATAAAATAAGACCTTGTGTGGTTCTGCTATCAATATCAATTTTTTGAAGCATAGGAAAACCAAATGCTGCCGTTTTTCCTGTTCCTGTTTGGGCTAAAGCCACTAAATCGGTTTCAGATTCTAATAAAATTGGGATTGCTTTAATTTGTACATCACTTGGGGTTTCAAAACCTAAATCGGTAATAGCGTGTAACAGGTCTTCATTAAGACCTAAATCTTGGAATGTGTTCATTCTTGTATAAGTATTCGATTGTTTTATGTGGTGTTACATAAGAAGCGAATCGACATACTTAAACCTAAACTTCTAGTAACACATCCTCACTCTGAGGAATTATTTCAAGCGGCAAAGGTAATCAATTATTTGTAATTAACTAATATTGTATTAATTGTTTGGTTTTGGGCGTTTTAACACGCTTTCACTACTCGCTCCCTCCTGTGTCGGGGAGCTCAAACAGACCGTTCAATCGTTAACGCAATAAATTTATTTAATTGTGAACCATATTTATTCTAAAAACTTTACTTTTTCTCCTTGAGAAATAAAAACTAAAGCATCAAAATGTTTGAACCAATTTGTTTTATCTTTTTTTAGTCTAAACATACCTTCGTATTCTCTATCCGCAAAATCAGGGTTTTCTGTAATTAATTGTTTCGAATCAATAAAGTAATTATTTTTTGTTGAAGGTAAAAAGTGAAGTAAATTTTCATTGTCTTTACTGATTTTTTTAATCCATTTGTTTCTTCTATAAGGCATATATATTGTAGAAATAGCTATGTGATATGATATTTCAGGATTCATATTTACAAATTGACCTCCCATTGTTTGTCCTTTCATAAAATCGTATTCATATTTTGCCATATGGGCATTAGCTAACCAAACAATGAATTTTTTGTTTGGCATTGCTTTAACTAAGAAGTCGAGATTTTGTGCCATTTGAGAATCTCTAATAGCAATTCCTTGAGTGTCATTTGCAGATGTAAACATATCAATAGAGCTCCTAAAACTTTTCAAAATTTGATACCAAATTGGATTGGACTGTGTTTTTATGTCTTTTAATATTTTGTCAATATGTTCTATTAAGTAATTTAATTTTATTTCACTGATTTTTTTTGGAAGATCAAATCTACTTTTAACTACAATATCCGAAAGTTGAATGAGTTCGTCATTGTATTCAATATTAGTTTCAGATAAAAAAGCTTCTAGTTTTTTTGAAAAATTATAATAAGCGTATGGAGAAAACATTTGATTATCAAACCCCCAAATGGTTACATTTTTCTCGATTAAAAAATTGAACAGTTCTTGACATTGAACTGAATTGGACCATATGCCTAAAATATTTTCTTTACTATGTTCATAAAACAATGCAAAAAAATCACTTTCAAAAGCAATATCTCTATAGCCTTTATCTAGTACTAAGTATTTGATGAATTCGGTTTTGATTAAAAATTCTGAACCAATATGATGTTCTGATTCTCCTAAAAAAACGACCTTTTTATTATAAAGATTTTTATCTATAATTTCTTTAACCTCTGAGGTAAGTAGATTGCCTATTGAGTCTAACTCATAAATGTTTTTATCAACTTGAGCAAAAATTGTATTCAGTTGAAGTGTTAGTAAAATTATAAATATTTTCATATTAATAGTAATTACGACTTCCTCAAATTCCCAATCCGTTCCAAAAGCGTAGGATGCGAGTAATGCATAAACACATATGCAGGATGCGGCGTTAAATTACTCAAGCTATTTTTTGAAAGTTTCTTTAATGAGGTAATTAGTGGTTCACCTTTATAGGTGTTTTTGGCATAATCATCGGCTTGGTATTCAAATTTTCTGGAAAACAGATTCATAATTAAACCTGTAATTTCCGAAATAGGGGAGTAGAGCAGTCCAAAAGCTATCAACCCAATATGAAAACTTGGAATTTCAACGCCCAAAGCATTTGACAATAGCGGATTTGAAATAAACAACGACAAAATATAAAGCGTTAAACCTGTTAATAAAATAGAAGCAAACAAGTTGAAAATGATATGCTTCTTTTTGTAATGCCCAACTTCGTGTGCTAAAACGGCAACAATTTCTTCATCGTCTAAATCGTTAATCAAGGTGTCGTAAAGTGTCACGCGTTTTTCACTACCAAAACCAGAGAAATAAGCGTTTGCTTTGGTACTACGTTTCGAGCCATCAATTACAAAAATTTTATCAAGCTTAAAACCGACTGTTTGTGCGTATTCTGATATTTTATCTCGTAAACTTCCTGTTTCCAGAGGTGTTTGTTTGTTAAATAAAGGTACAATAAGTTTGGAGTAAAACATATTCATAAACAAAGAAAAAACAGCAACTAATCCCCAAGCATATAGCCAAAAATAATGTCCAGTAGATTGATAAAACCAAATTATTAAAGCTAAAATACCACCACCAACAACGGCCATCATCAGCCAACCTTTTATCTTATCAAGAATGAAGGTTTTAACGGTTGTTTTATTAAATCCGAATTTTTCCTCAATTACAAAGGTGCTGTAATAGGAGAACGGTGTAGTTAGTATATCGCTACCAATCATAATAATTCCGAAGAAAATTAAAGCTATAATAATGGGGTTGTTACTGTAGCTTCTGGCAATGTTGTCAATAAATTCAAATCCATCAAAGAACAAGAAGCCTAAGGTTAAAATAAGTGAAAATGTGGAGGTTAAGATGCCAAATTTATAATTGGTAGCCTTGTAGTTTTGAGATTTTTTATATTCGGTTTCATCATAAACATCTTGCAATTCTTCAGGAAGTGTATCGTTGTAATGTTTAGCGTTTAAAGCATCCAAAATTTTATCAACTATAAAATTGATAATGATGATGGCTATGATGATGTAGAATAAGGTTGTTGATGTCATGTTAATGTTTTTTGTCATTGCGAGACTTTAAAAAGTCGTGGCAATCTGTATTTTATTGGTTGTAATATTTTTTATGAGATTGCTTCGGCGAAAAAAATGCCTCGCAATGACGTTTATTTAAAATCTCGTTGTCTCTTCGCCTCAAAAATAAGAATTCCTGCAGCAACCGATACATTCATAGAATCGATATCGCCTTGCATGGGAATAATAATATTTTGAGTCGCATTATCTAACCAATCATTACTTAAACCTGTTGCTTCGGTACCAACAACAATTGCTGTAGGTTTGGTGTAATCTTGTGTATGATAATTCACCGATGCTTGTAAAGCAGCACAGTAAATAGAAATGTTTTCAGATTTTAAAAACGCAATAATTTCAGTGGTTGTTCCAGTGGCTATTTGATTGGTAAATACACAGCCCACACTAGATCGAATAATGTTTGGGTTGTATAAGTCGGTTTTTGGGTTGGCAATAATAACGGCATCTACATAGGCAGCATCGGCAGTTCTTAAAATGGCTCCAATGTTTCCAGGTTTTTCTAGTGCTTCAGCAACTAAAATCAATGGATTTTTTCTGCTAAATTTTAAATCCTTAATAGCGTGATTTTTAGTTTTGGCAACAGCTAAAACACCTTCTGTGGTATCACGATAAGCTAATTTTTGGTACACATCGGTAGAAACTTCTATGAGGTTTAGTTGTTTTGTTGTTAGGTTGTTGATTTGTTCCTCAGAAATTATTTCAGGGTTAAACAATACGTGTTCCAACTCATAACCGCCTTTTAATGCCAAGGTAATTTCGCGTTCACCTTCAATTAAAAATAAACCGCTTTTTTTTCGTTCGCGCGATTTGTCTTTTAATTGAACCAATTGTCGAATTAATGGGTTTTGTATGCTTGATATAACTTTATTCATTCTAAAAGCAAAAGTAATTTTAATAAGTTTAAATACTGTTCTTTTCAAAATAATTAACCAAAAGCGCCACCACATAGCTGTAGCTCTCCATGCCTTTTGCTTGTTTGTTAGCTTTTAGGTAAGAACTGTATGTTATCTTTAAAAGAGGTTCTAAAGGGTTGTCATAAGCGTCCCAAAAATCGCGAGCTTCTTTGTAATTATATAAAATGCCTTTGTTTGTGATGCTACAAAGTTCCTCAAATAAGGCTTCATCACGTTTAAATATTTCATTTAAACAAAAACGGAGCGCAAAGGTGTAACCTGAATATTTAAAGTAAATATCATCGTGATTGATGGCGGCTAAACATCCAATAAAATTAGCTTCATTTTCGGCAGCATATCCTAATTGATGCGCCATTTCGTGCGATGTGGTTGTAGGAAATAAATAGATAGGAATCATCGCATCAATTTGCGCTTCATTTGTTAAAGGGTTTAAATAGCCACTAAATCCCATATAAGTTAACGGGTAACTAAATAACGATTTTTTTACACTTTTTGGGTGGTATTCTAAATGAGGGAACGTGTTTTTTAAACGTTCATACCCCAAAGGTGCTAATTTCAAAACGGTGCTTTTACTATGCGGAATATCAATTTTTAAAGTGTCATTTCCTGCTATTTCAAAATAAATACTGTTTGATTTTTGAATCAGATTTTTGGTCACGCTAATTAGCTGTTCCGTGGTATAATTAGCTTTTAAATTCAAGTTTTTGTGTAGTGGTAGGCGGTAATAATTCAATGCCCAAAATAAATGAAATGCAAAATAGATTATAGATACCGCAGAAACCACATCAATAACCCAGTGCTTGGTATCTTTAATAATGCGTTTTCGGTTAACATAAAACCATCTAATGATGTATATAATAGCCAAAGCATACACTAAATCACCAAATGAAAATGGTATCCAACCCAAAGTATATCTAAAAATTTTAGAAATAATGGGGTAAAAACCATTGCTGTAATAAGTTTCAATAAACTCGGGATAACCAGACAGCCATTTTATTAAGAGGTATTGCGGAATTATTGAAAGTGCAATACCAAGTTTTATGTTTTTCAGCATGTTTCAAAAGTAATAAAAATTTGTACCCAATGGCGGGTGTTTATATAATAAGGTTTGTTCCTGCTGTCCGCTATATCTTTTTTTCGTGCCTCAAAAAAGGATGCCGCTTCCATCAGGAGTAACAGCTAAGGTTTGGCTCTGTTTATAGTGTTTTTTGTTACCTTTACCAAACTTAAAAAAAAGCATCATGAATTCAGAAATAAGACAGCTTCAACCCACACAACTTTGGAATAAATTCGCCGATTTAAACGCCGTGCCTCGACCTTCAAAAAAAGAGGAACGCGTTATTGCTTTTATTAAAAATTTTGGTGAAAGCTTAGGTTTAGAAACTATGGTGGACGAAGTTGGGAATGTTATTATTAAAAAACCAGCCACTGCAGGCATGGAAAATAGAACCACTGTTGTTATGCAATCGCATTTAGATATGGTGCATCAAAAAAACAACGATACTGAATTCGATTTTGATTCACAGGGTATTGAGATGTACGTTGATGGTGATTGGGTTAAAGCCAAAGGAACTACTTTGGGTGCAGATAACGGTTTGGGGGTAGCTACTATTATGGCTGTTTTAGAAAGCAAAGACCTACCACACCCTGCTATTGAAGCGTTATTTACTATTGACGAAGAAACGGGGATGACGGGTGCTATGGGTTTAAAAGGAGGATTGCTTTCTGGAGGCATTTTGTTGAATTTAGATACCGAAGAAGACGATGAGATTGGAGTTGGTTGCGCAGGTGGTATGGATGTTACAGCCACCAGAACCTATGAAGAAGAAGAAACACCCGAATTTAAAATCGGATTTAAAATAGCAGTTAAAGGATTACAAGGTGGCCATTCAGGAATGCAGATTCATGAAGGTTTAGGAAATTCCAATAAAATAATGAATCGTTTATTGTTTGATGGTTTTGAAAACTTCGGACTTCGAATTTCAGAAATTGAGGGTGGTAGTTTGCGTAACGCCATTCCTAGAGAAAGTACAGCGATAGTTGCTATAGATGCTGTGCATGAAGCAACCTTTTTAACTGAAATAAATGAATTGGCCGAAACTATAAAAACTGAGTTTAAAACCATGGAACCCGATTTAAAAATAGAGGTTTCTAGTTGTGAAATTCCTAAGACTATTATGGACTTAGGAGTACAAGAAGGTTTTACAAGAGCTTTATATGCGGCTCAAAACGGTGTGTATAGAATGAGTGCCGATATTCCAGAGTTAGTGGAGACCTCAAATAATATCGCTAGAGTAGTGGTTAAAGAAGGGCATATTCACGTAGGGTGTTTAACACGTTCGTCGGTTGAAAGCTCTAAAATAGATTTAGCAAATACCTTGCGTTCTACTTTTGAATTAACAGGCTGCGAAGTTGAGTTTTCGGGTGATTATCCTGGTTGGACACCTAATATGAAGTCGCCTATTTTAAAAGTGCTATCTAAAATATATAAAGATATGAATGGTGAAGAAGCACATATTGCAGCGTGTCATGCTGGTTTAGAGTGTGGTATTCTTGGGCAAAATTACCCAGAGATGGATATGATAAGTTTTGGACCTACTATAAAAGGAGCACATTCTCCTGATGAGCGTGCTCAAATTTCATCTGCTCAAAAATATTGGAAGTTTGTATTGGAGGTTTTGAAGCAGATTCCTGTGAATAGGTAGAGTGGTTTGTTTAATGTTTTTGTGAGTTTCTAGTCATTCATTTGTTAGTTCATTTATTTTATCTTCTGTATACTTCATACTCGGGCTAAGATGAAGTCCTCTGTCTACAATATGTCCATTTTTGTCGATTAGGATATAATATGGAATGGCATTAAATTCCATGAGATCTTGTAAAGATTGTCTTTGCATATCATCTACTCGATATTGTTGACCTCCATCAAGTTTGAATTCTGATAAAAGTTCTTTCCATCTATTTTCATTTCCATAGATGCACATATATACAAATGCAATATCTTGTTGTTTGAATTTTGATATTAATAATTTTGAAGCAGGCATTTCTTTAATACAGGGCGGACATGTAGTTCCCCATATATCCAAATAAATGACCTTTCCTTTATTATCTTCTAGAATCTTACTAAAGGTTTCTTCAATAGGACTGCCTTTCATTTTTTGTAATAAAGCAGTTGTTTTTTCTTTTGGGCTTTTTAAATTATTAGTAGCCTTTTCGAAAGTTTCTTGAAGTGATTTTTTTATAAAGGGTTCACTTATTTTGGTCTCTAGAACAACTTTATTTCTTTGATAGCTATCTAGCATATTGTTGCTTATCAATTCTTTGTACAAACCACTATAGACTAGTTGATTTAATAGGTTATTTGATGAATGATTACTAACTAATTTTATGAATAAAGCATCGGTTGTTGCTATTTTATCTGTAATTGAACTTATTAAATCTATTTCTGGATATTGCTCTCTGAACTTTGGAAATAGTATACTTTTATTATACTGCATTATTCTATTTTCCATTACTTTCCAGCAAATTAGTTTGTTAAGTGTTAACGGCAGAATCTCTTTGGTATAATCAAAATAATCATTTGGAAGGTTTTCGTTATTCCAACTATATTTATCTAAAAAATAGTAATAAGTCTCTAAAGCAAATAATGCGGTCCAATTTTTAGCTTCGTTCGTTGGATGCTGTTTTTCTACAAATGTTTTATAAGTATTGAGTTGTCGTTCTTTTAATAAACTAATTTCAACTAAAAAATCTTCTAATCTTTTTTTAATAGATTCACTTTCGTTGATTGCTTCATAGCCTAGATTGTTTTCTTCGCGTAATATTTGAAATTCGACGATTTGGTTATTAGTTTTAGCACCATCTCCACTAAATTTCACGGCTTTTAAGAAAGATAATTGTTTTTCTTGTGCTTCAAATTCTAAATGGATACTATCTCCTGGGTGGTAAATAAAATGAACTCTGACACCCATATTCCCATTTGAAATAGTGGCATCTAAGGGCATATAACTTTTAAATTTATATTTAAAGTTTCCTGTGCTATCAATATTTAGTAATACAATCGATTCTTTTACCCCTGGTTGTGAATAAATAAAGTTTACCGTGGTATTCTTACCATTAAATTGATGTATTCGTCCTGTAACTACAACTTGTTTTTTTCGTTGTATGTATTCGTTTTAGTGCTGGAGAGGCTAATAAAAAAGATAGCAAGTAATAAACAATTTTTAGTAAAGGTCATGAGTATTTTTTGTAATTGATGATAATAATCTTGTGTATGAAGTATAAGGTAAAATAAGAGTAGCTATTTTAAATTTGTATGTTTTTTGTTTTTCCATTTTTTGTGACAATAGCAAAAGCCCCTTCAATTTTCATAGTATCATACTCGCATGGAATAATAACTTTTCCATCCAGATTCATCAATCCATGCTTGTTATATTTTGAAACAAAAACAAAATTATTGTCAACTTTAAATTTGTCGTATTCGCATGGAATGATTGTTTTTCCGTCCAGATTCATTAATCCATACTTATTGTATTTAGAAACAAAGACAAAACTTCCTTCGATTTCAAATCCATGATATTCGCAAGGAATGATTGTTTCTCCATCAAGATTCATCAATCCACGTTTGTTGTTTTTCAAAGTAAATACAAAACTTTGTTCAACTTCAAATCTGTCATAAATGCATGGAATGATTGTTTCTCCATCTAAATTCATTAATCCTTGTTTATTTCCATTTAAAGTAACAATAAAACCTCCTTCAATTTCAAACCTATCATATTCACAAGGAACAATTACTTTTCCGTCTAGATTTATCAAACCACGTTTATGATTTTTAAAGGGGATTATAAAGCGTCCTTCAAATACAAATTTATCATATATGCAAGGAACTATTATTTTACCATCTAGAGTCACCAAACCATGCTTATTGTTTTTTGTAACAAACACATAATTACCTTCGATTTTATATTCGTCGAAATCCTTGGTGTAATCAACTTTTTTGTCCTGAATTTCTAATTTAGTATTTTGTTCTTTTTTAGGGTTTTTGTCTTGCCTTTTTAATACTGTTTCCTGTTCCTTTTTAGGTGTCTTAGATTGTGCATCAATACTAAATATATTGATACATATAAACGTTAATATTAAAATAGAAGTAGATAAGATTGAAATTTTTTTCATTGCATTTGTTTTAAAATTAAAGAGATCTTTTATATACCATAAAAATGTATGGCTTTTCAATTTTGAATTTTGATTCTCAGTTTCAAAAAAATCAACTCCTAGAGTTTCAGAAATAATTTTAATAGTAGAGCTTCGTGGTTTAACAGCGCCAGATTCTATGCGCTGGATAGTACGTGTAGTAATATTACATTTTTCAGCAACATCTGTTTGTGTAAGACCTCTAGCTTTTCTGATTTTAATAAGTTGTTTTCCGAAATCTAGTGTTTTCATTCAAATTGAATTTTAAGTAAAATTATTAGCAATCAAGATGCAATCCAAAAATCAGCGTTGCTTTATGCACGACATTTATACGACATTTGGTTTTAAGTATAGTGTAATCAGTGTTTTTTGTTAATTTATTTTAGTCCAATTATACTTTTTACCCTTGTACTATTTGGATTTCGAAAACGCCACCATTTTCATTTCTGATAAACTTTAGTGTAGCATTGGCTTTTTTAGATTCAAATAGGCCATCTCCAATTGGTAGAAGATCGACTCCAGTTCCTGGCTGACTTGGTTATGTCAAAATCAATTGATCAGCTAGTATTATTATTTCCATTGTTTTTGCTTTTTTGCCTTCTAGTTTATAAGTTCCTGTATATTCCTCTAATTTATAGGATTCAATAGTTGCTTTTTTTGAAATTTCTATTGGTTTTTCTAAAAGCAAACTTGCTAAATAATTTGCAATTTCTTCTGTTCGAACAAATCCAGTATTGGCTAAAATACAAATATACACGTCTTCTTTAACTAACCATAAACCGCTAGTGGTAAATCCAATTTGATTCCCTCCATGTTGAATGGTTGTATTTCCTTGAAGTTTCTTAATAAAAAAACCAAATACGTATTCAGTCGAACGCCCATCGGTTAGAATATTTGCTTTTTACTTTCATTCGACAAAATAATGCTGTCTTTTAAAGCTCTATTCCATAAAAATAAATCATCGACTGTAGAAACGATGTAGGGAATGAAACGGTGCTTGAAGGTGTATAATGTCCTCCACTCAAACTATAGCCTTGTGGAACTCTGTCTCTAAAGAAATGATTTTGATATCCTAAATCAGAGATTACTATACTCATATTCAGTTCCTAGGCTTAAATTTCAAAAGGTTTGTTTAAAAACCATGTAAATTCTTCAGGTAAGTGTTCTTTAAACAGTAAATAATATTCTTTATCATCGACATTAAAATAAGGAATTCCTGATGTATGTGTTATCAAATGTTCAATAGTAATTGGATACCTATCAGGAGGAAAAAAGGTGATGTATTTTTGCAGTGTGTCATTGAGTGATAGCTTACCATTTTCAGCAAGTTTTAAAATAGCTGCTCCAGTAAATTGCTTGGTCATTGAAGCGATTTCAAAAATCATATTTGTTTGAATAGGTTGTTTGCTTTCAAGATTAGCTAAGCCAAATGGTTTTTTGTAAATCACAAGCTTGCCACTAGAAATTAATCCAACAGCAGCTGGTTTGTTTACTGGAAATTCATTTTTTAAAAACTATCAATATCAGGTAGAGGATTATGTAAGTGTGGTGCATTTGATAAAAATGCCGAAAAGGTAAAGAAGAAAAATAATAATCTGTTTATGTTCATACTTGTATAAATAGATTTTCGAAAACTATTTTTCATCTACAATCATGCCAAATAATATTCAATAATTACGAATATAGCTGAATTTTTTTTCAGACTCAAAATAAAGATTACTGAAAATCAATAGATTGAGATGTTACTTTCGTTATGGTACAGGGTCATAACCCGAACCACCCCAAGGATGGCAACTAAAAATACGTTTTATGGCTAACCATCCACCTTTTAACAAGCCATGTTTTTGTAAGGCTTCTTTGGTGTATTGTGAACAAGTTGGTGAATATCTACAGCTTGCTGGTGTTAGTGGTGATATCAATGTTTGGTACACTTTTATCAGCAGTAAAAACGGTGCAATGAGTAGTTTTTTCATTGAAGTTTATTTGTGTGTTGTTTAGTTGTTAAGTCGAAATCGACCAAATGCAAACGACTTTACGACAAACTAAAAGTAGTACCTTCTTTTCCATCCTTTAGTTGAATACCAGCTTCAGCCAGTTCATCGCGAATTTTATCTGATAAAGCAAAATCTTTATTAGCTCTAGCATCTTGTCTTAACCTAATTAAAATATCAACAGCGCCCGATAATTTATCGGTTCCTGCATCTTTTTTAGTGACGTTTTCAAGACCTAGAATATCAAAAGTGAAAATGTTTATGGTATCTTTTAAAAGTGATAAATCTTCGGTGGTTAATGTTGCAATACCTTCTTTTATTTGATTGATATATTTAACGGCTTCAAATAAATTGGCGATTAAAATAGGTGTATTAAAATCATCATTCATAGCATTGTAGCATGATTGCTTCCATGCTTTTACGTCTATAGATGAGGTTTCAGAAGGTTTTAAATCATTTAATAAATTGATAGCATCCATTAATCTGTAAAAACCTTTTTCACTGGCCAGTAAGCCAGCATTGGTTAAATCAAGAACACTTCTGTAATGTGCTTGCGTTATAAAAAAACGAATCACACTTGGTGCAAATGCTTTACTGAAGAATTCGTTATTTCCAGACAGTAATTCATCAGGGTTTACGGTGTTTCCTGTAGACTTAGACATACGTTGCCCGTTTAATTCCAACATATTGGCATGCATCCAATAGTTAACAGGCGATTTTCCTTTGGCTGCTTCGTTTTGTGCTATTTCACATTCGTGATGCGGAAATTTCAAATCCATACCACCACCGTGAATATCAAATTGATCGCCAAGATATTTTGTACTCATAGCGGTACATTCTAAATGCCAACCTGGAAACCCGTCACCCCAAGGAGAAGGCCAACGCATGATGTGTTGGGGCTCGGCTTTTTTCCAAAGCGCAAAATCTTGTGGATTTTTTTTATCACTTTGGCCGTCTAATTCTCGGGTGTTATGAATTAAATCTTCCAGTTTACGCTTGCTTAATATGCCGTAATCATTGGTTTCGTTAAACTTATGAACGTCAAAATAAACAGAACCGTTTATTTCATATCCATACCCGTTAGCAATGATATCTTTAATAAGTTCAATTTGTTCAATAATATGTCCTGTAGCGGTTGGCTCAATGCTAGGTGGTAAAAAATTAAACGTGTTTAATATATTATGAAAATCTACGGTGTAGCGTTGCACTACTTCCATAGGTTCTATTTGTTCTAAACGGGCTTTTTTCGTTATTTTATCTTCACCTTCATCAGCATCATTTTCTAAATGGCCAGCATCAGTAATGTTTCTTACATAGCGTACTTTATATCCCAAATGTTTTAAGTAACGGAAAATCATGTCGAAAGACATAAAGGTTCTTACATTTCCTAAATGAACATTACTATAAACGGTTGGTCCACAAACATACATCCCTACATAACCTTCGTTAATAGGTGTAAAAGTTTCTTTAGTGCCCGTAAGTGAATTGTATATTTTTATTTGATGCTGCTGAAAAAGTTGCATTATGGTTTGATGTTAAGCTGTTTAAAACTTGGTGTCTAACTTTATATAATCTAAAAACTCTCTTCGAGTGGATTCTTCTTTGAATTTTCCGCCAAATTCGGAGGTTACGGTGCTACTTTCAATATCGCGAATACCTCTAGAATTTACACACAAATGTTTGGCATCAATAACACAAGCGACATCTTGAGTATTTAAAACATCTTGAAGTTCTTTTACCACTTGAATAGTTAAACGTTCTTGTACCTGAGGGCGTTTTGAATAATAGTCTACAATACGATTCATTTTAGATAAACCAACTACCGAACCATTTGATATATAGGCGATATGAGCTCTTCCAACGATTGGTAACAAATGATGCTCGCAAGTTGAGTATACCGTGATGTTTTTTTCAACGAGCATTTCACCGTATTTGTATTTGTTATCGAAAGTAGAAGCACTTGGTTTTCTTTTTGGATCTAAACCTCCAAAAATTTCTTTAACAAACATTTTGGCAACACGGTTTGGTGTACCATTTAAACTATCGTCTGTTAAATCTAATCCTAAGGTTTCCATGATATGACGTACATCATCTTTAATGATTTCTATTTTTTCTTCATTAGAAAGTTTAAAAGCATCTTGTCTTAATGGTGTTTCAGACGATGTTCCTATGTGGTCGTCTCCTAAAAATTCGAATTCTTCTATGTTATTTTCAATTTTCATGTGTTGTTGTCTATTGTTTTATCTGTCACATCCATATGATCCTTACAGGTAAATGTCTACTTTAGGTTATGAATGTTTCATCTATCAACTAAATCACGATTTTGGTCTGCAAAGATAAGCAAAACACTTTTCTTATGTTTTGTATTAACAAACAATTAATTTCCTCTCATGTATGTCTGTATTTTATAATTAAAATTACATTGAAAACAAAAAAGCCTGAACTTTTTTAAATTCAGGCTTTTTTAAATTTCATGAATGAAATTAAATATTAAAACTTAATGAAAGCGTTATGTTTGAGTTTGTTCTGTCAATTACCGCAGCATCTGTTAGGCCAACATTGTATAATGATGTTTCGTTGGTGCGATTCGCTTGATCGAAAGTGACATCTAATTTGGTATTCCCAAAGTTGTATCCTAAACCTACTGAATAGCCCGTTAAATCGCCTACTGTAACGCCATCTTTATATGGGCTTTCTTCAAAGCGATAACCACCTCTAAAGCTCAATTGCTTCACTTTATATTCGCCACCAAGTCTATAAGTAGAAGCATCGGTTAGAACATTGCTAATTATAGCATTTTGGTCTGCGAAAAATGTATCAGACGTTGGTTTAAATTTTGTTTTGCTATAATCTTTTCTAGAATAATCAAAACTTAATAAGCCTTGCGTGCCAAATATATAGGCCAAACTTCCTGTTATTTTTGAAGGTGTTTGGAGTTTGTAGCGTGGGTATACGTTCACTGTTTGTGGGTTAATGACTTGTGTTTCAGTTGGTCCAAAATAGGTGTGAACTGTTGCTAAATATTGTGATGTTTCTTCTTCAATGGTATACCAAGTTGGCGAATCGAAGGCAACACCTAATCTAAACTCTGGGCTTAATTTTATAATACCTCCTAATTGAAAAGAGAAACCATTACCAGTTGTAGATAAATTGTTTTCAAATTCGATGCTATTTATAATAGAACCGGCATTTGAGTTGTTTTCGAATAATAATGTTGAACGGTGATAATCAATAAAATGTGAGTTTAGGTTTAAGCCTATATATAAATTGTCTTCGTATTGAGCTGCCATGTTAAATGAGATTTTCCCGTTATAACCTGTTGAGGCGTATGAATAATTATGGTTAAAATTACCATTAGCTAAATTTGAAAAGTAAGTGGTGTTAGCATCATCATCGGCATCTGGTTCTAAAATATAAGATTCAAATCCTAAAAAAGCTTGTTGATGCCCAAAACCATGAACATTTCCAATATCAGTATAAGCATTAGCTAAGGATTCGTCATCAAAAGCTGAGATTTGATCCAATCGCTTTCCATCTGCATAATTTAAAAAGTAAAGATCTATAGATTGGTTGTTTGTATTTGTTCCCCTAGCATTCCAATTATCTTCATAATTATTAGTTCTGTCGTAAGCAACACCTATTGTGAATTTTCGCCAAGGCGAGTTGTTTCTATTTTCAAAAACAAAGGCCGCACCTCCTTGATTGATGTCAAAATTGGAGTTATTACTTGAAGTAAATCCATTAAAATATTGCGTATCATTTGAGGTATCAACATTCGATAAAGTAAAAGAGGCATGGCTCTGGCTGAACACAGCCGAACTCGCTGGGTTTATACTAACCGCACTCATATCGCCACCTAAGGCTCCAAACGCACCGCTTAAGGCTCTAAAACGAGCTGTTCCTTGAATTTCACTTTGTGAGTATCGTAACGCATCACTAATATCTTGAGCGTTTAATGAGCACACCGATAGTATGCCTATAAATAGTAGGTTTAACTTTTTCATAGTGTAATTTTTATTTTTTAAGATTTATCGTCTTCTTCCACCACTGCTACTTGAAGAACCAGAACTTCTACTACTTCCAGAACTTCCGCTTGAAGATCTTGTACTACTAGAAGAAGAACTAGAGCTTCTGCTAGGTGTATATGTAGAATTGTTTGAAGAAGAATTAGAGTACGTTCTTGAATTATTGCTATTGGAAGGCGTGTAAGTACTTCCTGAACTTCTTCTTACAGTAGAAGACGATCTAGTTGTAGAATTTGCTGAAGGAGTACTAGTACTATAAGTTCTTCTTTGAGTATTTGTATAAACACGTGTTCCGTTAGAATTGTATTGTCTCGAATTATTAGTAGAAGTTGACGCATTTGTATTTACACTACTTCTTCTAGAAGTGTTATATTTTGAAACATTATCAGCACTAACTGTATTGCTTCGTCGAGAAGTATTATAACTATTATTGTTGCTTAATCTAGAGTTGCTACTGTAATTACTGCCTCTTCGGCTCGCACTGTAAGACACATTGCGTCTATTGTAATAGTTATTATTACCATAATATCCATAGTTATTATATCCATAATACCCATAGTGTCTATAAGGATTGCCATAATATCCATATCCCCAAGGATTGTAACTCCAACTACTGTAAAAACCACCATAATAGGGAGAATTCCAATAAGAATCATAACCCCAGTTATTGTAACCATAACCCCAACGGTTGTAATAAGGACGGTTCCACCAGTAGTTATTAAATCCAAAACCATAATCTTGATGAATGTTTATAGTAACATTCGATTGGTCTTGTCCCCAACCCCCATAGCCTTGGTAGTTGTTGTTTAAAGAATCGTTTTCAATGTATTCATTACCTTCATAGGTGTCTATGTCGGTAAAAATTTCATTGTTAGACATCATGTATTCAGACTCTAAAGATTTATTCTTAAAATAATTTGAATAATAATTATTGTTTGAATTTTGAGGTGTTTCAACTACAGCTTCTTCGTATTGTACGGTTCTAGGTGTTGTATTTCCATAAATGCCATCATTATCAACACCAACATATTGATAAGAACCACATGAGTATAAGCCAAATACTAAGCTAAGAATTGCCAAGTATGGCATTTTTTTTATTAAGTAGGTATTTAATTGCATATCTCTTGATTTTTATTGTTGAACATAACAAAAATAGTTAGTTTTGCTGAACTATTTTTATATTTAACATAGTCACAATATTTGTGCCAAAACATACATATGAGTAAAAAACTTACTAGTAGGGCAGAAGATTATTCCAAATGGTATAATGAATTGGTTGTCAAGGCAGACCTAGCAGAGAATTCAGCGGTTCGCGGTTGTATGGTAATTAAACCATATGGGTACGCTATTTGGGAAAAAATGCAAGCAGAATTAGATAAAATGTTTAAAGAAACAGGACATCAAAATGCCTATTTTCCATTATTTGTTCCAAAGAGTTTATTTGAAGCAGAAGAAAAAAATGCAGAAGGTTTTGCTAAAGAATGTGCTATTGTAACACATTATAGATTGCAAGCTGATCCAGATAGACCAGGGAAATTACGTGTAGATCCAGAAGCGAAACTTGAAGAAGAATTAATAGTGCGCCCAACAAGTGAAGCTATTATTTGGAACACTTATAGAAACTGGATTCAGTCTTACCGAGATTTACCCATATTAATAAATCAATGGGCGAATGTGGTGCGCTGGGAAATGCGTACACGGTTATTTTTGCGTACAGCAGAATTTTTATGGCAAGAGGGTCATACAGCTCATCAAACGAAAGCCGAAGCCATGACAGAAGCTAGATTGATGAACAATGTATATGCCACATTTGCTGAAAATTTTATGGCAATTCCTGTTATACAAGGTGTGAAAACTGAAAGCGAACGTTTTGCAGGTGCCGATGAAACTTTTTGTATTGAAGCATTGATGCAAGATGGAAAAGCACTTCAGGCAGGAACATCACACTTTCTTGGACAGAATTTCGCAAAAGCATTTGATGTTAAGTTTGCTAATAAAGAAGGAAAGCAAGAGTATGTTTGGGCAACTTCATGGGGTGTTTCAACGAGGTTAATGGGGGCTTTAATTATGACGCATAGTGATGACCATGGATTGGTGTTGCCTCCAAGTCTAGCGCCAAATCAAGTAGTTATTGTACCGATATATAAGAGTGATGAAGAATTTGCAGCAGTATCTGAAGTTGCAAAAGGTATTTTAATAGATTTAAGAGCAAAAGGCATTACGGTTAAGTTTGACGATAGAGATACGCAACGTCCAGGAGCTAAATTTGCACAGCACGAATTACAAGGTGTGCCATTACGTATTGCCATTGGTCCCAAAGATTTACAAAATGGCACCATCGAGCTAGCCAGACGCGATACTTTAACAAAAACAGTGGTTGCTTTAACGGATTTAACAAATACCGTAGAAAATTTATTAAAAGAAATACAAGAAACTTTATTTAAAAAGGCTCTTGATTTTAGAGATTCTCATATTACAGAGGTGAATTCTTTTGATGAATTTAAGGATGTTTTAGAGAAAAAGACAGGGTTTATTTCGGCACATTGGGATGGTACTAACGAAACTGAGGAAAAAATAAAAGAGCTTACCAAAGCGACAATTAGATGTATTCCTTTGGAAATGAAGGAGGGAGAAGGTGTTTGTGTGTACTCAGGAAAGCCTTCAAAAGGGAGAGTCTTGTTCGCAAAAGCATACTAATAATTTTTTTTTAAAAAAGTTTGCGTAGCTATTGTGACATTTAAAAATAGTTGTATTTTTGCATCCGCAATGGAAACGTTGTAAGTTATTTGAAAATAAAGTTACGCAAATTTTGAATTTTTTAGTTGTAGATTTAAAAATTAAATTTATCTTTGCGCACTCAAAACAAATGGCCCGTTCGTCTATCGGCTAGGACGCCAGGTTTTCATCCTGGTAAGAGGGGTTCGACTCCCCTACGGGCTACAATTTTTAAAAAAAAATAAAGTATAAAATGGCAAATCATAAGTCAGCATTAAAAAGAATTAGAAGTAACGAAGCTAAACGTTTAGTTAACAAATATCAGCATAAAACAACTCGTAATGCTATTAAAAAATTACGTGAGTTAACTGATAAGAAAGAAGCTGAAGCATTATTTCCTTCTGTAGTTTCTATGTTAGATAGATTAGCTAAGAAAAATGTTATTCACTTTAATAAAGCTGCTAACCTTAAATCTGGTTTAGCTAAGCATGTTGCTGCGCTTTAAGACTTTCATTTTTTAAAAATATTCAAAAGCTTCTCTATATAGAGAAGCTTTTTTTATGAATTTTTTCGGCTATAAGCATGTATATGAAATTATACAGGCAGTTAAAATAAAAATGTAAAATCATAGAATAAATAGCCGTATTTGATTTCTAAAAATCTAAATTTGCAAATACAATAAATTAATTATTCACATAAATATTACCCTTTTGGAAAATAAAGCAGCACTTAAATTAATAGACAAAATTCTGAATGATCTTGATAAAACAGGTATTAATACAGATGCATTAATTAACGATATTAAAGAATTAAGAACGTATGCTTTAGAAGAGCAAATTCCGTTAGTTGTAAAGGTTCTTAGGCTTGCTTACGAGCACATTGAAGAGAATGACTCCTTTCTAATACCTATGCTTGTTGATGAAGAAGATGATGTCGAGGTCGAAACCGAAAATGAGCCTGTTGAAAGCTTAAAATATTTAATTGCACTTACAAAAAACCTTAACAACAAAATAAACATATCAGATTTAAAAGAATATAGAGATCTTTTAAATCAATATTAGTAAGAAACCATCCATACTTTAAAAATAAAAAAGCCTTAACAAATTTGTTAAGGCTTTTTAAGTTTAGTTTAATGTTTAGTTAGTGTGTTATCCATTCATGGATATTAAAAATTCTTCGTTATTTCTAGTCTGTTTAAAACGTTGGTTAATAAATTCCATAGCTTCAACAGGATTCATATCTGCAAGGTACTTGCGCATTACCCACATGCGTTGTATGGTGTTTTCGTCAAGCAATAGGTCGTCGCGACGTGTGCTTGAAGAAGTCAAATCGATAGCAGGGAAAATACGACGGTTCGATATTTTTCTATCTAATTGTAGCTCCATATTACCGGTTCCTTTAAATTCTTCAAAAATGACCTCGTCCATTTTAGAACCAGTTTCGGTAAGTGCTGTAGCAATAATGGTTAAAGAACCACCATTT
The DNA here is from genome assembly GCF_031128465.2 of Mariniflexile litorale. GTDB lineage: Bacteria > Bacteroidota > Bacteroidia > Flavobacteriales > Flavobacteriaceae > Mariniflexile > Mariniflexile litorale. The sequence goes on from NZ_CP155618.1 coordinate 2,792,520, forward strand.
TCAATATTTCTAGCTGCACCAAAGAAACGTTTTGGTTTATGCAATGCATTAGCATCTACACCACCACTTAATATTTTACCTGAAGCAGGTTGTACTGTATTATAGGCTCTTGCTAAACGTGTAATAGAATCTAAAAGAATCACGACATCGTGTCCACATTCAACTAAACGTTTTGCTTTTTCAAGAACGATATCGGCAATTTTAACATGCTCATGTGCTTCTTTATCAAAGGTTGAAGAAATCACTTCGCCACGTACATTACGTTGCATGTCCGTTACCTCTTCTGGGCGTTCATCAATTAATAAAATCATTAAGTAAACCTCAGGATGATTGGCAGCAATAGCGTTGGCAACATCTTTAAGCAACATGGTTTTACCCGTTTTTGGTTGCGACACAATCATACCACGTTGTCCCTTTCCTATAGGTGAAAACAAATCCATAATTCGAGTAGAAATAGTGCTTTGTTTTTCTGCTAAATTGAATTTTTCTTGAGGAAATAATGGTGTTAAATGTTCGAAAGACACACGGTCTCTTACAACTTCTGGTTTTTGCCCATTAATTCTTATGACCTTAATTAAGGGGAAATATTTTTCGCCTTCTTTAGGAGGTCTTACATTTCCTAAAACAGTATCACCTTTTTTCAATCCAAACAAACGAATTTGAGATTGCGATACATAGATATCATCAGGTGATGATAAGTAGTTATAATCCGAAGAACGTAAAAAGCCATATCCATCTTGCATAACGTCTAAAACACCTTCACTTTCAATAATGGCGTCAAATTCGAAATCTGGTTCGCGATAGCGATTTCTATTATCTTTATTTCCAGCATCTACATTACCGTTTTTTTGGTTTTTGTGTTGATTCTGGTTTTTTTGATTCTGGTTTTGATTATGCTCTCTTTTAGTATTAGCCGGTTTTTGTTGATTGTCGTTTGAACGCTCGTTTTGAACCCTAGGTTTAGGTACGTTAACTGGCTTTTTAACTTCTTTTGTTTCTACAGGTTTTGTTTCTACAGGCCCTTTTTCTGTTTTTTCTACAGGTGTTGGTGCTTTTGAAACCACCGTTTTTTCTACTATAGTTTTTTGATCTTGTGGTTTTAAAGGGGTGTTTTTTACCGGTTTTAAAACACGCTGTCTAGGCTTTTTTACTTCCTTTTTTTCTGAACTGGCTGTAGGTTGTGAAGTGGGGGTTATAACTGATTCAACAGCTTTTGGGTTTGTAGCTTGATGATCTAGTATTTGGTAAACTAAATCTGCTTTTTTTAATGAACGGTACTTTGGTACGTTCAATTTTTGTGCAATCTCTTGTAAATCAGAGAGTTTTTTTTCGTTTAATTGTGAAATTTCAAACATTGATGTTTAATATAATATGTGTTTAGAATATAAATTAGAGTTATTCTGAAAAAAAATGAATTTTATTCTGAAGAATTAACAACCTCTACGTGTGGTTGTTGAGAATTATTACTGCAATTATACAACTTTATTTTAATTTTTTACATTTATTTTACAAAATAAACTATTATTTTTGCATTCAAATGTTTTAATTTATATGTTACAACGCATTCAAACCGTATACCTTTTAATCGCTGCCATTGTTTCTGCGGGATTAATATTTGTGTTACATTTATGGGTTACCAATGAAGATGTTATAATATATGCCAAAGACAATTTACTGTATTTAGGAATGTTTCTTGGGTCGGCATTCATATCGTTAATAACCATATTTAAATATAAAAACAGGAAGTCTCAATTTATGTTGGGACGACTTAATATCATATTAAACTTTATTTTACTAGGATTTTTTGTGTATCAATCTCTAAACATATCTGGAGAGACGGCGGTTTCTGAGAAAGGTATTGGGATGCTTCTTCCTATTGTTTCTATCGTATTTTTGGCTTTAGCCAATAAAGCCATCAAGAAGGATGAAGATCTCGTAAAATCTGTAGATCGATTGCGATAAAACCTAATATCTTAGTAGTATTAGTGCGTTAAAACCCAAGGTGAAAGCTTTGGGTTTTTTAGTTAAAAGATCGTTTTCAACATTAAAGGAATGTTTTTTTACGGATTCGTCCATCACTGTTTGGAATTTCATAATTATGAAAAAAAAGCAGGTAGTTTAAAGAGGGAGAAACCTAGGTTGTTAAAATGCTTTGAACTGTGCTCAACAAGCTTTAACTTTAACATTGAAAGATTCAGTAGAATATATTGGACCTCTATGGTCTAGCAATTAAGATTAATCCTGTAATTTACAATACTATAACCTCGTTATAACCATACTATAACCATGCTATAACTACTAAGTATCTACTAAGTATCTATATAGTTGCCTGGTCCTAAAACAACTACACATATTATTAAATAAATTCTAATATAATTATACAACTCTTTTTTTATTCGGATTGTTATAGGGCTGATCGTTTTTCCGTTTTTTAAAGTTTTTATATCGCGTAAAATTTTTGTTCTGTTATTGAATGAGACAGCATTTGTATTATTACATCTATAATATAAAATGATTAAGCCCGTAAAAACGTCAAAATATTGCGAAAATCGATAAAATGCACCAATCTTCAAAATGGGTTGCTAGAGAGTCTTTAGGGGGCGCAAAATATATGTTGATTAGGTTTTTAAGAAACCTCTTTTGTTATTGTGTTAAAAAAAAGCATAAAAAAAGTCTGGAGAATTTCCAGACTTTTTGACTTTTACCTAAGTAAAATGTTATTTTATTTCAACAAGTTCTAATTCAAATGTTAAATCTTGTCCTGCTAATGGATGGTTAGCATCTATAATGATGTGTTCTTCGTGAACTTCCGCTACACGAAATTGTACTTCAGTACCATCTGGGTTTTTTGAAGCCAATCCCATGCCAACTTCTGGAGTCATATCCTGTGGTAATTGATCTTTCTTTACTTCATGAAACAATTCCTTTTGTACTTCGCCGTATGCTTCTGTAACAGGAATGTTAATTGTTTTTTTCTCATTAACCTTCATGTTTACCATGCCTTTTTCAAAACCAGGAATTAACATGCCTTGGCCTAAAGTTATTTCTAACGGCTCTCCTCTTTCTAGTGAACTGTCAAAAATTTGACCATTGCTTAATTTTCCTGTGTAATGAACTTTTACGGTATCATTCTCTTTTACTTGACTCATAAATAATTATGTTTACTGTTTTTAAATAGGTGCAAAACTACAATTTATGAATTGATTGCCATAATCTTAGCCGATTAATGCTTCTGTTTAGGAAAATATTAACATAAAACGGCTGTAAATATGGGAATAAGCATTTATATTAAAAGTAGATTTACTTCGGAAACTCTATAACTTCTAGATTATCTATTTTACCACCATCTATTGTAAAGCGAAGCATGGTTCGAACTTTATGAAACCCATGTTTGCCAACCGCTCCGGGATTCATATGTAATAAGTTTAGTTTTTTATCGGGCATCACTTTTAAAATATGTGAATGTCCACAAATAAATAGTTTGGGAGGGTTTGTTCTAATTTCATCACTAACTCTCATGTTATAAGCACCTGGATAGCCGCCAATATGAGTCATCCAAACATCGACGCCTTCACACATAAACCGATTATTTTCGGGAAATTCACCTCTAATTTTAGCTTCATCTATATTGCCCCAAACCGCACGCAGGGGTTTTAATGTTTTAATAGCATCGGTAATTTTCAAATCGCCAATATCGCCCGCATGCCAAACTTCATCGGCTTGCTTTACATGTTTTAAAATGGCATCGTCTATATAGCTATGGGTATCGGAAAGTAAAAGTATTTTTAGCATAAATTTTTATTGAAAATCTTTTAATATATAATTAAGAATGATGCCTTCGCAGGAAAGACAAAACTGTCTATCTTTGTTCTTTCAACAAAAGTATAAAAACAAATTGCGATATTTTATAGAACTTTCTTATAATGGCACTGCATATTATGGTTGGCAAAAACAGCCCAAAGCTATATCTGTACAAGAAGTTGTTGAAAAAGGCTTGTCTTTACTTTTGAAGGTGAAAGTTTCTATCATGGCAGCAGGTAGAACCGATACAGGTGTGCATGCGCAACAAATGTTTGCTCATTTTGATGTTGATGTCGCTTTTAGTGAAACTGATTTGGTTTATAAACTCAATGCCTTTTTGCCGAAGGATGTAGCCATTCACACTATTTTTAAAGTGAAAGACGATGCCCATGCACGTTTTAATGCTTTAAGTAGAACCTATTTATATAGAATTTCGTTGCGAAAAAACGTGTTCAATTTTGATAATGCTTATTATGTGAAGCAGACTTTAGATATTGAAAAAATGAAGGAAGCTTCAAAAATTCTATTGCAGTATAAAGATTTTCAATGCTTTTCAAAAGTAAATACCGACGTTAAAACTTATAATTGTAACATCATGCAAGCAGAATGGTTTTTTGAAAACGACGAACTTCATTTTGTTATAAAAGCAGATCGGTTTTTAAGAAACATGGTGCGTGCTATTGTAGGTACCATGATTGAAATTGGTTTAGGCAAGTTGCAGATTGAAGATTTACATACTATTATAAATTCTAAAAATAGGAGTGAAGCAGGGTTTTCGGTACCCGCACATGCCTTGTATTTAACAACAATTGAATATCCAAACGATATAAAAATATAATGACCAAAGCGAAAGAAAATATTTTTGATTTCACATTATTTAAACGGCTGTTTCAATATATAAAACCTTATAAAGTCATCTTTTTTAGCTTACTAGCTTTGGTTGTTTTATTAGCCATTTTAAGTACGGCCACACCTTACATTACCAAATATGCCATCGATAATAGTATTGCGGTAAAGGAACCTAAAAACTTTTTGTTCTATGTGCTTATAATGTTTGCAGTTTTAATTTTTCAAACCATTTTCCAGCTTGCATTTATTTATTATGCGGCGTGGTTGGGACAAAATTTAGTGATGGATGTGCGTGTTAAACTGTTCAATCATTTACTGAGTTTTAAAATGAAATATTATGATAATTCTTCGGTTGGTGTTTTAATTACCCGAGCAGTGACCGATATGGAACGTATCGCTGATATATTTGGACAAGGCTTGTTCACTATTTTTAGAGATTTACTTGCTATGATAGTCGTTTTTGGTGTGATGGTTTACATTAACTGGCGCTTGAGTTTAATCGTTTTTATCATGTTACCGTTACTTATGTATGCCACTCGAATTTTTCAAAAGTATATGAAAGTTGCCTTTGAAGATGTTAGAAATGAAGTGTCTAATCTAAATTCGTTTGTACAAGAGCGTTTAACGGGTATGAAAATTTTACAGATTTTTACCCGCGAAGCTATCGACTATAAAAACTTTAAAGCCATAAACGAACGCCATAAAAAAGGTTGGTTAAAAACCGTTTGGTACAATTCTATTTTCTTTCCGTTGCCAGATTTGGTATCGTCTATAAGTATTGGTTTAATAGCTTGGTATGGTGGTTTAAATATTGTTTTAAAAGGCACCGAAGTATCTCAAGGAGATTTAATTGCCTTCGTCATGTTTATCCCCATGTTGTTTAGACCACTACGTCAAATGGCTGATAATTTTAATACACTTCAAATGGGCATGGTGGCGGCAAACCGCGTATTTAAAATTTTAGATACCACCTCGCATATTGATGATACAGGTACCCATGTGGTGGAACATTTTAAGGGCAATATCAATTTCGACAAGGTGTTTTTTAATTATGTTGACGATGAGGATGTTTTAAAAGGAGTTTCTTTTGATGTAAAATCGGGTGAAACAGTTGCTATTGTTGGAGCTACAGGTGCAGGTAAATCAACTATTATCAATTTATTAAATCGGTTTTATGAAATTAAAGATGGGGTGATATCTATTGATGGGATGGATATAAAACAGATAACTTTAGCATCGTTACGTACCCAAATAGCAGTGGTTTTACAAGATGTATTTTTGTTTGCAGATACCATTTTAAACAATATTACCTTAAACCATCCTGAGATTACAGAAGAAGAAGTAACCCAAGCAGCTAAAGAAATTGGGGTGCACAATTTTATTGTTAGTTTACCAGGTGGCTATCATTATAATGTAAAAGAGAGGGGAGTGATGTTATCTTCAGGGCAGCGGCAACTTATTTCGTTTTTAAGAGCGTATGTAACCAACCCCAGTATTTTGGTTTTGGATGAAGCAACTTCTTCAGTTGATTCCCATTCGGAACAACTCATTCAAAATGCTACTGATAAAATGACTAATGGCAGAACTTCTATTGTTATTGCGCATCGATTAGCTACGGTAAAAAAAGCAGATAAAATTATTGTGATGGACGCAGGTGAAATTGTAGAAGAAGGCACCCATGCTCAATTACTTAAAAAAGAAAATGGGTATTATAAGAATTTGTATGAAGTGCAGTTTTTGAAGGAGGAAACCATTTAAGCCAAATCGTTTTTAATCAATAAATTTAGTTGAGCGTTGTCTTCAAAAACTACAAATTCACCATCTTTAAAGTAGGAAATAGTTCCTGTTTCTTCACTAACAGCAAGTGCTAAAGCATCGGTTTTTTCGGTAACTCCAATAGCTGCTCTGTGTCGTAAACCAAAGCGTTTTGGGATGGTTTTTTCATTGTTCAAAGGTAAAATAACACGTGTTGCTTTTACAATATTATTGCTAACAATGATGGCGCCATCGTGTAACGGACTGTTTTTAAAAAAAATACTCTCAATAATGGGTTGGGTTACTTTTATATTCATTTCATCCCCTGTGTTACTTAAAAAATCTAAGTTGTTATTGCGTTCAAAAACAATTAAAGCTCCTGTTCTTGAATTCCCCATTTTTATACAGGCTGATAGAATGGCATCTACATTGGTTTCGTCGCTAGTCTCCGTTTTTAAGAATTTAAAATGTTTAAAAATTTTACCTCCTTTACCAAAATTAGTAGAGCCCACCATTAATAAAAATTTTCTAATTTCGGGTTGGAAAACGACTATTAAGGCAATAATTCCCACTTTCATAAAACCTCCAAAAATACCCGAAAGTAACTCCATATTCAGGAAGTTGGTGAGTCTCCAAACAAAATAAAGAATGATGATACCAATAAAAATATTAATGGCTACGGTACCTTTAACCAGTTTGTAAATGTAGTAGAGTAGTAGAGCTACTAGAATAACATCTATAATATCAACTACAGAGAATTTTAAAAGGTCATTGAAAATTTCCAAGGTAAAATGGGTTTTGGTAAATTTAGTAAAATATGATTAATTAAAAATGAATTCATTATTGGATATGGTAACATTTTTTAAACTGAATGTTGTTAATAAGGATTTAAATGAAACATATTCTTGAAACGTTAAGTTTTGATTGAAACTTAAGATTATTTCAACTGGATTCGCTTCATTTGCTAAGGCTATTTTGATGTTTTTTATAAAATTAGATGTATTTAAAACCAAAGCACTCAAATCAAATAGTGGAAACTCTGCATATATTTCTTCAGCAGAATTGAAATCAATTTTCATTTTGTTTGAAAAATCTATATTTGAATTAGCAGCTATATATTCATGAAACGATTCTTTATGATAAACCACATCTGTAAACTCTATAAATCCTAAACTCTTTTTACTGGTATCACTACAACTTAAATAATTTTTAGCTGTTTTGTTTTTATGGCTTGAATTTTCTTTTTTTTCTTGAAGAAATTGAATGTGAGGTATCACTTGTTTAAGCGTTAAGCGTTTATCTATATTGATTAACCAATTGGTGGTGCTAATCAGATTTTTTCTGTTTAACTCAACACTGTCAGCTTCAGTTTCATTATAAAACAAATAAGCAGCAGAGACATCGTTGATTTTTGATATATCTGAATGCGTTATTTCAGGAAGATTAACAATTTTATCCTTTCCGCAGGAAAAGAATAACAATAAAAAGGTAAGGTATACTATATTTTTCATAGGTTTTGACAGTTAGCAATTAGCAATTCAACGATTCAATCAATTTAACAGTTTCCATGGCTTCTTTTACATCGTGAACCCGTAAAATAGATGCGCCTTTTTGAAGTACGATGGTATTTAAAACGGTTGTGCCATTTAAAGCTTCGTTAGCTGTGTTTTTCAAAGTTTTGTAAATCATGGATTTTCTGGAAACCCCAACCAATATAGGTTTTTCAATCATTTTAAATAATTCCAACTGGTTTAGTAACTGGTAGTTTTGCTCTAATGTTTTTGCAAAACCAAAACCAGGGTCTACAATAACATCTATAATACCTAATGCTTTGGCTGCGTTAATACGTTCAGAGAAATAAAACAAAATATCTTTAGTTAGATTTTCATAATGCGTGTGCTGCTGCATGGTTTGTGGCGTGCCTTTCATGTGCATCATAATATAAGGAACTCGTAAACTGGCAATTGTTGGTAACATGTTTTTATCTAAATGTCCAGCAGAAATATCGTTAACTAATGCGGCACCCGTTTCAATACACAGTTTAGCTACGTTACTTCTAAAGGTATCAATAGATAGGAAAGTATTAGGGAAGTTTTTTATAACGATTTCAACTATTGGTAATATACGTTGTAATTCGATGTCTTCAGTTACAAAATCGGCATTAGGTTTCGAGCTGTAAGCGCCTATATCTATAAAGGTAGCTCCTTGATTAAGCATTAATTCAACATGCTTTAAAATAGCAGCTTCATTTTTATGGATACCACCATCGTAAAACGAATCGGGAGTCATGTTTAAAATACCCATCACTTTTGGTGATGATACATCGATGAGTGTTCCTTTACAATTAATAGTCATATTTTTTTCGCCACTAATGCACGAATGCTTTTTTTTGTTTGAAGTAAATTAAAAATACTTTCAAAATTAAGAATTCATAACTGGTTTTGTACTAAAAAGACAATTATTTGTGTAATGAGTACCACTTTAAAAAACATTTGAACATTCAACTTTGTTCTTTAAACTTTTTAAGCGAAATTTACACAAAATTCATTTTTATTACATGCCAGATACTTCAAAACAATACGATGCCGTAATTGATACCTGTAAAAGTTTATTTATAAAGAAAATGTCCGATTACGGAAGTGCATGGCGCATCTTGCGTTTGCCATCGTTAACCGATCAAATTTTTATTAAAGCACAACGGATTCGTGGATTGCAACAAAATGCTGTTAGAAAAGTAGATGAAGGTGAAGTAAGTGAGTTTATTGGTATTATAAATTATAGTATTATGGCTTTAATCCAGTTGGAAAAAGGCGTTGTAGAACAACCTGATTTATCAACCCAAGAAGCCACCGAATTATACGAAAAACATGTAGCTATCACCAAAAAATTAATGGAAGCTAAAAACCATGATTATGGTGAAGCATGGCGCGATATGAGAGTCAGCAGTTTAACCGATTTGATTTTACAAAAATTGTTACGTGTGAAGCAAATAGAAGATAATAAAGGTAAAACCTTAGTGAGTGAAGGTATAGATGCTAATTACCAGGATATGGTTAATTATGCGGTTTTTGCGATGATACATTTAAACGAAAAGTAGTTGTTATTTCTGTGGAAGCAGAATTCAATATAAAATATTAGTTTTAATTAATAAGATTCCTGACTTCTCAGGAATGATAAGAATTATGAGAATATTAGTAAGTATATCAAGAATTTTAGTAGGTGTTTTATTTATCATTTCAGGTTTAATTAAACTTAATGATCCGCTTGGGTTTTCATATAAATTACAAGAATATTTTAGTGTAGATGTTTTAAATATTCCGTTTTTAGAGCCTTATGCCTTAATAATTTCGGTGTTGGTGGTTGTTTTTGAAGTGGTTTTGGGTGTGTTTCTAATTATTGGATATAAACCAAAATTTACTGTTTGGAGTTTATTGGGAATGATTGTGTTTTTTACATTTTTAACTTTTTATTCAGCTTATTTTGATAAAGTTAAAGATTGTGGTTGTTTTGGTGATGCCTTAAAACTAACACCATGGGAAAGTTTTACTAAAGATGTTATTCTTTTAATTTTAATACTCATTTTATTTATTGGTAGTAAACATATAAAACCTGTTTTTAGTAGTTTGCAAACCACTATTTTGGCACTGTTGAGTTTTATTTTTAGCTTTTGGTTAGGATATCATGTGCTCATGCATTTACCAGTGATAGATTTTAGAGCCTATAAAATTGGAAACAATATTTTAGAAGGCATGTCTACACCAGAAAATGCACCTAAACCTATAGTAGAATATTATTGGAAATTTAAAGTAAATGGAGAAGAAAAAATAATCACTACCGATGGTTCATATCCAGACGTTGATGGCGATTATGTTGATGTCGATTCTAAAGTTATAGACGAGGGTTATAAACCACCAGTAGTAGATTTTTCAATAGAAAACTCCGAAGGCGATAATTTAACAGAACAATTTCTTTCAGAAGATAATTTAATTATAGTGGTTTCGTATAGTTTAGAACACATTGAAAAATCAGGAGCAGAAAAGCTTAAAGCGATGTCTGATGAAGCTATTAAAAAAGGATATAAAGTTATTGGATTAACGGCATCTGGTGAAGAAACGAAACAACAAATTAAGAAAACCTATGGTTTAAATTTCGACTTTTATTTATGCGATGAGAAAGCACTTAAAACCGTGGTACGTTCCAACCCTGGTATTTTAGAATTAGATAGAGGTACCGTAAAACAAAAAGTACATTGGAACGATATTGATGAATTAAAGCTGTAATATATTAAAATAGAAAAAATAAAAAGTTAAATCGTAAGGTGCCGTCGTTTAGTCGGTATTCAACTTAACAACTTAACAAACTGATAAACTACCTTCTAAATAAAATCACATATGCATTACTCACTTTGTTTGGAGTGGTTACTGTTATTTTCTTTTTATTTAACGTGCTTCCTGGAGATCCGGCGCAAATGATGTTGGGACAAAATGAAGGCAGCGATCAACTAGCTATTGTAAAACAAAAATACGGGTTTGATAAACCCATAAGTACCCAATATTTTTATTATTTGAACGATTTGTCTCCTATATCCTTTCATTCAAATGAAATGCAAGATTATACATTTTTAAAATCAGGAAAGTATTCAGCAGCAAAATTATTCTCTATAGGTAATACAACAACAGTTTTAAAGTTTCCTTATTTACGCGAATCGTTTACCAAACAAGGTAAAAAAGTGAGTGAAGTTTTAGGGGAAACACTACCTAATACCTTTGTGTTGGCAGTTTCTGCCATCGTTATAGCCATGATAATTGGAATCTTCCTAGGCATTATTTCAGCGTTGTATAAAGACCATTGGATAGATAAAACCATACAAATTTTAAGCACTTTTGGTATGAGCGTGCCCTCATTTTTTAGTGCCATTTTATTCGCGTGGTTTTTTGGTTTTGTATTGCATAAATACACCAATTTAGAAATGACGGGCAGTCTTTATGAGCTAGATGACTTTGGAGAAGCCAATCATCTCCAATTAAAAAACCTTATACTTCCAGCGGTAGTTTTGGGTATTCGTCCGTTAGCAGTCGTTATTCAACTTATGAGAAATTCATTATTAGAAGTTTTTAATCAAGATTATATCAGGACAGCTAGAGCTAAAGGGCTTAGTGAGTTTCAAATTATTACTAGACATGCTGTAAAAAACGCCTTAAACCCTGTGGTTACAGCCATTTCTGGATGGTTTGCTTCCATGTTGGCAGGCGCTGTTTTTGTAGAGTATATTTTTGGTTGGAATGGTCTAGGAAAAGAAATAGTAAATGCCTTAAACACATTAGATTTACCTGTGATCATGGGTTCGGTGTTAATAATAGCGTTATTCTTCATAATTATTAATATTTTTGTAGACGTTATTTACGTTTGGTTAGATCCTAAGGTGAAATTAGAATAATTCCTGAGCAGTCAGGAATCTCAAAACAGAAAAAAATGAAATATATATTAATATGCTTACTGAGTATTTTAAGCTGCAAAGCTCAAGATACACCGACACAATTTTCAGAAGCGGCATTAAACGATACGTTTGTAACACTCGAAGGCAAAACCATAGCTTTCAAAGATATTTTAGAAGCCAATAAAGGAAAAACCCTTGTGATTGATGTATGGGCATCGTGGTGTAAAGATTGTATAGGAGGGATGCCTAAAGTTAAAAGCTTACAGAAAGCAAATAAAGATGCCACCTACCTATTTTTATCTTTAGATAAAACCCAAGACGCTTGGAAAAAAGGCATCAAAAAATACGATGTACAAGGGCAACATTACTTTGTGGAGTCGGGGTGGAAAGGGCCTTTTTGTGAATTTATTCAATTAGATTGGATACCAAGGTATATGGTTGTGGATACAAACGGAAATATAAAATTATTTAAAGCCATAGAGGCTGATGATAAAAAAATTAAAGAAATTTTATAGTAATTAAATAAAATCCCTTCATTACAGGGTAAATTAAAAATGAGAAAACAAATTGTTGCAGGAAATTGGAAAATGAATAATGATTTAGCACAAACTGAATCATTAATTACAGCTTTAAAGGCACAAACGAAAACATCAAATGCCGAGGTGATGGTAGCTCCAACGTATACGAACCTTTTTCAAGCATTTCAAGCTTTAAAAGAAAGTGATATAGAAGTGATTGCACAAAACATGCACTTTGCAGAAAATGGTGCTTACACAGGCGAAATTAGCGCAAGTATGCTTAAAAGTGTTGGTGTAAAAACGGTGATTTTAGGTCACAGTGAGCGTCGTGAGTATTTTGGTGAAACAGATGCTATTTTAACTAAAAAAGTAGATGCAGCATTGGCAAACGGTTTACGTACTATTTTCTGTTTTGGTGAGGTTTTAGCCGATAGAAAATCTGGAAACCACGAAGCGGTTGTTGAAAGTCAAATTAAAAATGCCTTGTTTCATTTAGAAGCATCTGCATTTAAAAACATTGTGTTGGCTTACGAACCAGTTTGGGCTATTGGAACAGGCGAAACCGCAAGTCCAGAACAAGCACAAGATATGCACGCTTTCATCCGTCAAACTTTAAGCAATAAATACGGTGTTGATGTAGCAAACAGCGTATCTATTTTATATGGTGGCAGTGTAAAACCAAACAACGCACAAGAAATTTTTGGTAAGCCAGATGTAGACGGTGGTTTAATTGGTGGTGCTGCACTTAATGCAGACGATTTTTTTGCGATTGTAAACGCATTTTAAATAACTATTAGTACTTCAATTAATTTCGATTTTGTATTTAAATTGAATTAGAATATGGGCGTTACCCCGATAAAAATCGGGGTCGCGCTTTTCGTTATATCTTTTTTTCGTGCCTCAAAAAAGGATGCCACTACAATCGCTAACGCAACTCACAACTAACATCATATTTAAATTTAAATAATAGTATTTTCAGCATGTCAAATATCATTTACATTGGTTACGAGTTTAAAGTAACACCTATACAGCCTGGTGTAGAAATCCTTATAGCAGAACTCGGTTATGCAGGTTTTGAAAGTTTTGTTGAAACCGAAGAAGGTGTAACAGCATACATTCAAAAGGAAGAATGGAATGATGACATACTAAGCGATGTTCAAATTCTAAATTCAGAAGCATTTAAAATCGATTTCACATTCAACGAAATAGAACAAACCAATTGGAATGAAGAATGGGAAAAGAATTTTAACCCCATTGTAGTTGATGATCTATGTTCGGTTCGTGCACCATTTCATGAAAAACCAGATACTCAATACGATATCATTATAGAACCAAAAATGAGTTTCGGCACGGGACATCACGAAACCACCCATATGATGATTCAGCATATTTTAAAAAATGATTTTACAAATAAATCGGTTTTGGACATGGGTTGTGGTACAGGTGTTTTAGCTATTTTAGCAGAAAAGAAAGGCGCAAAACCTATTGATGCGGTTGATTACGATAACTGGTGTTATTTAAACAGTGTTGAAAATGTAGAACGCAATAATTGTAAAAGTATAACTGCAATAGAAGGTGATGCTAGTGCTTTAGCAGGTAAAAAATACGATATCATTATAGCCAACATCAACCGTAATATTTTACTTAATGATATGGAAACGTATGTATTGAGTTTAAATAAAGGCGGACTTCTATTTTTAAGCGGATTTTATAACGATGACATACCTGTTATTCAAGCAGAGTGTGAAAAACACATGTTAAAATTTGAAGAAAAATTAGAAAGAAACCATTGGGTTGCCTTAAAATTTTTAAATTAGTATCAAAATTTGATTTCCCTCTTTTAGGAAATCTTAGAAATGCAAAGGAATATGAGTACACAAGAAAAAACATTAGAAGAAGTATTACAGCAAGAAGAAGTGCTTACTCAAAACGAGATCGTGTTGTATAACGACGATGTTAATACCTTCGATCATGTGATAACAACGCTTATTCATGTGTGTGAGCATACAGCAGAACAAGCAGAACAATGTGCACTACTTGTGCATTACAAAGGGAAATGTACTGTTAAAACTGGTTTGTACGACGATTTAAAACCGCGTTGTAGCATGTTGCTAGAAGCGGGATTAAGTGCTGAAATTATCTAACGAAACCTTAATGTGGTAACTTGTCTTTTAGAACGCCATAAATAAAGGTTCCTACGATAGCAGCTGCAATTACAATAAGCATGCTATAAACACCAGATCCTAGTAAAATATACATAGGCCCAGGGCAAGCACCAACAAGCGCCCAACCTAAGCCGAAAATAGTGCCTCCAACAATATATCGAATGAGTCCGTTGTCCTTTTTAGGTACAAATATATCGGCTCCCCTAATGCTTTTTATATAACCTTTCTTTGAAATTTGAAGAAATAGAACACCACAAGCAATGGCAGTTCCTATAATACCATACATGTGAAATGATTGAAAACGAAACATTTCATAAATACGATACCACGATACCGCTTCCGATTTCACTAAAACAATACCAAAAAATACGCCTACTAGTAAGAATTTAAAATATGTCATTTGTCTAGTTTTATTGTTTTTTAAATGTCGAATGCGACTCGCTTTTAAATTTTTTAGTATAAATACTTGAATAAGTTGCTCGTTTCATAATCTAAAAAATTAAGGGTAAAATAAAATTCGTCATGATCAATCCTCCAATAAAAAATCCAATAACGGCAATGAGCGATGGTTTTTGTAAGCTACTAAGTCCTGTAATGGCATGACCAGACGTGCATCCACCTGCATAGCGAGTTCCAAAGCCCACCAACAGTCCGCCAATAATTAGTAAGAGTACACCTTTAGTTGAGGTTATGGCCTCCATGTTGTACATTTCTTGAGGTACTAAATCAGCTCCGGCATTTTCAAAACCCATGTGTTGTAACTCTGTAATGGTAGTAGGGTTTAAATCGGTAACACTATCGTTTGACAAATAATGGGTTGCTATAAAACCACCAATGATGGCGCCCGCAACAACGGTTAAGTTCCAGGATTCGTCTTTCCAATTAAATTTAAAAAAGTTAGAAAATTTATCAGCACCCATTATCGTGCACATGGTTCTTAAGTTAGACGACATGCCAAATGTTTTTCCAAAATAGAGTAAAAAAGCCATAACTATGGCTATAAGAGGGCCAGAGACATACCATGGCCACGGATTTAAAATATAATTCATACCTGTTAATTTAGTACAAATGTAAATAGAATTAAAACTTAGTTTTATAATAAATATGACTTAAGTTATATTATTAGTTAAAATGACTCTTAAGGAGCATAATTTTAATAATTAAAAATGAATTATAATATTGAAATAAATTTGGTGATGTTTTAATAAAATTATTATATTTGCACCCACTTAAAAAGGCCTCGTGGCGCAACTGAATAGCGCACTTGATTACGGCTCAAGAGGTTACTGGTTTGAATCCAGTCGAGGTCACAATCCAATCCTTAACATCCTTTATTCATAAGGTGTTAAGGATTTTTTTTATCTTCGTTTGACTTTTTTTTGACCACATTCTTTTATTATGTCAATATACTTTAATAATGCTAATTTTCCAATTTCTATATTTAATACGTTTAATGAGGCTCAGTTTTCTTCGTTTTCTGACATAGAAAAGGACTTTAAACAAAAATTCTCAATTAGTGATTATAAACTATAAAACGATTGTTATTTCAATCATAATTAGTGTATTTGTATGAAATAACAATCATTTAAATGATGGATAAGAAAAAGTAAATACTATTTCAAATACAGATGACCACTTACGGAATCATGGTTTTATTCTAACAAGTCTAGGGTGGGTGTTATCTCCAGCTTACGATTTAAATCCCTCGATAGACAAAGATGGGTTGGCACTCAACATTGATACAGATAACAATGCCTTGGATTATGATTTAGCAAAAAGTGTGGGTGTGTTTTTTAGGTTAACAAAAGAGCAAATGGATAGCATAATAACCGAAGTTAAAGCAGTTGTTTCTACTTGGAAAAATGAAGCTGATAAAATAGGAATAACCAAAAGAGAACAAAGTATTATGGCTAAAGCGTTTAATATATTATAGAATTAGTTTTTTTTTAAAGCAATCGAGTGCATTGGGATGCGGCTATTTTACATAACAACAAATTATAGCTATCAATTGGACTCCTATCATAAAACACCAATGATAACATTTGAAATATAATGTAACGCGTTATGTAACTTGAATAATCTTATTTAACTTCCAGGAATCTTTCAGTCTGGACGGGAATCGAACCAGAGCCCATCGGGTTGTGAGCTCTAATTTGAAATACTTTTAAACACAAATACAGGGCTTCCCCGATGTTAATTTTGAAAATCGTACTCCGTTTTATATTCACTTATTAATTATAAAATAATTCGTTTCATAAGTAAATTAAATTCTAACCATAATATTGATTTTATGGCTCAAGACATATCCTTAAATTCTGTCTAAGTAAAAAAATATTTATAAAAATTTTGATAATTCACTGACTTTCACTACTTTTAGGTCGTTAATCTGAAATTTCTCTCTAAAAGAATTATTGGATAATGGCTAAGTCAATATAAGTGCCTCTCAGCATATTTTTGACTTAATATGAATTGATTGTAGATGTATAACAATTATCCCTATTTAATTTTTTAATTAACAGCCTTTTATTGATTATTTTTTGAACAAACCAACTGATTGATTTGTTTATTTATATAGCATCATGGAGAGGAATACCAATCAAAATGCCACTTCTAATCCGAAAGAGAGAAGTTATACTATGCTCACTAACGAAAGAGCTACAGAATCCAATGCTATTCAAACTCCCGAAATCTCCCTTCCAAAAGGTGGTGGTGCCATAAAAGGAATTGAAGAAAAATTTCAAGTAAATGCAGTCACAGGAACTTCTTCTTTTAGTATTCCTATTCCTTTAAGTCCTTCCAGAAATGGTTTTATGCCTTCACTTGGTTTAAGTTATAATTCAGGATCCGGAAATAGCATTTTTGGTTTGGGTTGGAATTTAAGCATTCCTAGTGTTACCAGAAAAACTGAAAAAGAATTGCCACAGTATAAAGATGAAATTGAATCAGACACATTCCAACTAGCTGGTGTTGAAGATTTAATCCCTACTTTAACAGAAGAAGGCGGGAATTGGAACAAAAAAGTTATCTCTAGGTTAGAAAATGGAATCACTTATAAAATTACTCGTTACCGTCCTAGAATTGAAGGTAGTTATGCAAGAATAGAAAAATGGGTAAGAGATGACAATAATGATACACATTGGAGAACAGTAAGCCCAGGAAACATACATTCTTATTTTGGTTTAACACAAGAAAGCAGAATAAGTGACCCAAATGACAACAGCAAAGTTTTTGAATGGAAATTATGCAGAACACACGACGATAAAGGTAGTATCACAAATTATTATTATAAAAAAGAAGATTTTGCAGATGTTTCAAAGAGTCTTAACGAAAAAAATAGAATAAATAATTGTACTCAATTATATTTAAAAAAAGTGTGTTACGGTGTTAAAACACCATATTACTTAGGCGATGAGGTACCTTTAGAAGATAATTTTTTATTCAAGCTTGTTTTTGATTACGGTGAGCATGATAATACAAAACCAATACCAAAAGATGTAGATCAAGAAAAAAATAACTGGACAGTTAGAAAGGATCCTTTTTCATCATATCGTGCTGGGTTTGAAATTAGAACTTACCGTATGTGTAGTCGTATACTTATGTTTCATTGCTTCGATATACCAGACTTACCTCACTCACCTTACCTAACCAAGTCACTAGAATTATTTTATAATGATAAGTTAAATTTAGAAAGTATTAATGACTCATTAGAAGGTTTTTCCTATTTGGAAAAAGCCAGACAAAATGGGCATCTTTGGGATGAAAACCAAAATAATTATAGTACAAAACATTTACCTGATTTTATCATTCATTATCAGCAACATGAATGGAGTACTACTGTTCGAAAAATATCAAAACAAAGTGCTATAAACGCTCCAGTAGGCATTCAGGATAGTAGATACTTATGGGTAGACTTATTTAGCGAAGGAATCTCAGGAATACTTACCGAACAAGCAGGAGGCTGGTTTTACAAATCAAATTTAGGTAGGGGAGAGTTTTCTATTGCAAATCAAGTTGCACCAAAACCATCATTCAATGGAATATCTTCAGGCCAGTTAGCATTAATGGAGTTAGAAAGTAATGGAATAAAATCTCTGGTAAATTACGGTGGTGAACCAAAGGGGTATTTTAAACTTACTACTGATGAAGAATGGGAACCCTTTAAAAGCTTTTCTTCAATACCAAATATAAGTTTTAACAATCCTAATATGCGCCCCATTGATCTTAATGGTGATGGTTTAACAGATTTATTATTTACCGAAGAAAATACACTACGATGGTACCCTGGTGCCGGAGAAAAAGGTTTTGAAGTATCACAAACAGTGTTTAAAGCCATTGATGAAGAAAAAGGGCCTGCAATTGTTTTTAAAGATAATACTCAAAGTATATTCTTGGCCGATATGAGTGGCGACGGGCTTACTGATATTGTTAGGATTAGGAATGGAGAGATTTATTATTGGCCTAATTTAGGTTATGGTCATTTTGGAGCTAAAGTAGCCATGGAAAATGCACCTATTTTTGATCATTCCGACACTTATAACCCAAATTTTTTAAGATTAGCAGATATAGATGGCTCGGGTGTTATTGATATTATATACTTAGGTAAAAATGATTTCAGGGTCTGGATGAACCAAAATGGTAATTCATTTACCCAACAACCTCAAGTAATAAATCCTTTTCCTAATATAGATAATCTTACTGATGTTTCAGTACTTGATTTTTTAGGTAATGGAACAGCATGTATTGTTTATTCTACACCAAATCCAAAAAGTGATGGAGATTCTATTCAATACATAGATATTATGAATGGTAAAAAACCCCATCTAATGATCGGGTATGAAAATAGTTGCGGTAAAGAAGTGTCAATTCAGTATAAATCATCCACACATTTTTATCTTGAAGATAAAAAGGAAGGGCGTAAATGGATTACAAAACTACCCTTTCCAGTTCATTGTGTTTGGAAAACAAGGTCAGAAAATAAAATAAGTAAACTTGTTTTTACAAGTTCATATAGATATAGCCATGGTTATTTTGATCCTTATGAGAGAGAATACCGTGGTTTTGCTAGAGTTGAGCAGTTAGATACAGAAGATTTTAATCAATTTAGGGTAAATGAAGCCAAAAATGTTGTTGAAGAAGATTTACACCAACCTCCAATAAAAACAATATCGTGGTTTCATACTGGAGCTTTTATTAACAAAGAAACAATACTTCATCAATTAAAAGATGAGTACTTTATAAATCCATTATTTAATGAATATGAACTTCCAGAAGTTCCAATAGAAGAAACGCTCAATATTATTGAGCATGCTGAAGCAATGCGTGCTTATAAAGGTTTGCTTTTGCGTACAGAAGTTTATGCAGAAGATAACAGCGAACAAAGTAAATACCCGTATTCAGCATCAAACTCAACAGTTAGGATTAAGTTAATACAGCCGAAAGGAGAAAACAAACACGCTTCATTTCAAGTAATACCCTCAGAGAGCATTTCATATGGGTATGATCGTAACCCAGCCGACCCTCATATATCTCATTCTTTTGTTTTAGAAACCGGCATATATGGCAATGTTTTAAAAAGTGCATCGGTTGTTTACCCAAGATTAGAAAGACCACTTGCTCCTAATGATATACCTGACAAGGTATGGGAAGAACAAAATAAACATTATATAGTTTATGGTGAGGCTGATTATACAAATGATATTATACTAGATACTATATATAGATTAAGAACCGGTTTTGAAACTCGTTCTTATGAGATAAATGGAATCATACAAACCTCTGAGTTTTTCTTTAACAAACAAGAGCTTTCCGATAAAATAGAAACAGCTGAAAATTTATTATTTGAAGAAGACTTTTCAATAGGAATCCAAAAAAGACTCACTTCTCATAGTAGAGCTTATTTTATTAAAGACGACCTCAGTGGTCCACTCCCTCTGGGAGAATTATCAAATCTAGGAATAGGACATAAAAGTTATCAATTGGCATTTACTAAAAACTTGGTTACAAAATATTACGGCACCAAAGTAAATGATACTATGTTGCTTGATGCAAAATACGTGCATTCTGAAGGAGATGAACATTGGTGGACACAAGGTGGAGTTCCTATTCATGCACCCAACCCTAAAAATAATTTTTATATCCCTATAGGGGGACAAGATGTATTTGGAAACCCAAGCTTTGTTGAGTATGATAAATACCTTCTGTTAACTAAATCTACAACAAACGCCTTAGGTCATCAAGTAAGTGCAACTCATGATTATCGCACCTTAGGAATAGTAATGGTAACCGACCTTAATCTAAACCGTGCAATTGTAGAAACCGACGAACTTGGCATGGTAATTAAGTCTGCTATAATGGGAAAAGAGGGCTCAGCCGACGGTGATACTTTAGCAGACCCTACAACCCGTTTAGAATATGATTTATTTAATTGGGAAAATAATCAAAAGCCAAACTACGTACACACATTTGTTCGCGAAAAGCATGGACCTACCAATCCCAGATGGCAAGAGAGTTATACCTATTCTGATGGTGGCGGAAGTACCATTATGAGTAAAGCACAAGTTGAACCAGGCAAAGCAAAACAATGGAATACAATTACCCAGGAGGTAGAAGATATAGATGCAGACCCAAGATGGGTAGGTAATGGACGAACAATTTTTAATAACAAAGGAAACCCTGTAAAAGCATTTGACCCATATTTTAGTGCAACCCACGATTATGAAAGTGAAGAAGCCTTAGTTGAAACCGGTTTTTCACCCATTATTTATTATGATGCTGCAGGAAGAAATATACGTACCGAAAATCCCGATGGTACTTTCACAAAAAGTGAATTTGATGCTTGGCATAGCAAAAGTTTTGATGTAAACGATACTGTAAAGGACAGCCAATGGTACATAGATCGTGGTAGTCCTAATCCTGATACTGATCCTGAACCATTGGATCCTGAACAACGTGCTGCTTGGCTTGCAGCTAAACATTTCAATACTCCAGGTGTTATACATACGAATTCTTTAAGTCAGGCTTTTTATACCATTACAGATTATGGAAATGGAAAAATAACTACAGCTTATTCTGAAAGTGATCTCGCAGGGCGTTATGCAAAAGTTTTTGACCAATTAAACAGAATGGTATCTGAAGGGTATACCAACCTTTTAGGGACCCCAATCTATGGTAAAAGTGCCGAAAAAGGTGAGCGATGGACCTTCTTGGATGTAATGGGAAGACCAGTAAAAATTTGGGATAATAATTTGACAGAGCTTAGAATGACTTTTGATGAAATTCAAAGACCCATCAGCACTTTTGTTAAACAAGGAAATGAAGAAATACTTTTTGCTCATATAGTATACGGAGATATTTTACCCGATGCCGAACAAAAAAATATTAAGGGAGTCCCATACCAAATTTATGATCAATCCGGAGTAGTAACAATAAAAAAAATAGATTTTAAAGGAAATGCTACCGAAGCAAGTCGCACACTTTGCAGTGAATATAAACAAACAGTTAATTGGCAGGTATTAGAAGGCTTAAACAACATTAATGATATAGAGGCTGCAGCATTACCTTTTTTAGAAACTGAAAGTTTTAACTCTTCAGTTTCATTAGATGCACTAAACAGGCCTGTTTCAACAATCTTTCCTGATGGGTCTGTTATGGAACCCGCTTACAATGAAGCCAATATGCTTGAATCCTTAAAAGTCAAGTTAAGAGGGCAAGGAAACTTTGTAACATTTCTTGAAGATCAGGATTATGATGCTAAAGGGCAGCGTCAATTTGTAAAATACGGCAACGGACTCATTACCAACTACTTTTATAATCCAAAAAATTTCCGTCTTGTAAACCTTATTACAAAGCATGAAGGAGATTCTAATACCAATAGTTTACAAAACCTAAAATATACTTTTGATCCTGTTGGAAATATCGTGTATAGTAAAGATGATGCGCAACAAACCCATTATTTTAACAATGCTGTTGTAAAATCAGAAACTAAATTTGAATATGATGCCATCTATCAATTAACCAAAGCTACAGGACGAGAACATGCGGGATTGGGAGGAAGTAATCAGCCTAGCCATGAACCATTACATTTTATTAACCAATTACCTCATGCAAACAATATTCTTGCAATAAGAAATTATAGAGAGACTTACCAATATGACGATCTTGGTAATATCCTTGAAATGAAACATATTGCTGTTAACGGTAACTGGACTCGAAACTATAAATATGCGTATCAAGATAATCCATTAGATAAAACAAACAGACTTTCTGCCACAAATAGTCCAAATGACATTCCCGGATCATTTTCAGAGACTTATGATTATGATCTTCATGGAAACATGACTCAAATGCCTCATTTAAATGAATTGATTTGGAACTTTATGGACCAACTTAAAGAAGTAGATCTTGGCGGCGGTGGAAAAGCTTTTTATGTATATGGTCTTGGTGGTAACCGCTCTCGAAAAGTAATAGAACGTTTGGGAGGAAAACGTTTAGAACGTATTTATTTGGGAAGCATTGAAATTTATAGAGAATATCAAGGAAATAACAAAAAACTAGAAAGAAGTACACTCCATATTTCTGACAATACAGGAAGAATAGCACAAATAGATACTAAACTTTTAGATATTGATAATACAGATACTGACAACCCTTTAGGACAAGATTTAATTAGATATCAATATGCTAACCATTTAGGTTCAGCTACTCTGGAAACTGATCATTTAGGAACTATAATTTCTTATGAAGAGTACCATCCTTATGGCACCAGTGCCTACAGAAATAGTAAAAGTGGGGTAGATTTAAGTTTAAAGCGGTATCGGTTTTGTGGAAAGGAACGAGATGACGAAACCGGCTTGTACCATATGGGCGCACGATACTATGTCTCTTGGTTAGGACGTTGGACCAGTACAGACCCTGCCGGATTTGTGGATGGGTTTAATTTATATCGTTACTCAAGGAATAATCCTGTTAATTATAGTGATCCTAATGGAACAGAAAGTGTTAGCTGGAATACACCTAGTTGGGCATATACCTCAGTATCAAATAAAGAACAGTTTTTAGAACGGCTAAATAGATCGGATACCGAAATTACAGGTACAGTTGTTGGTGGAGAATATGATGGAAGAAGAATCGGAATAAGAGCAACAGCAACCGACGCAAGAATTGTCCAAGATGCTGAAGGAAGAGATTTCTGGCAAACTGTAGATGATCAAATAGTAGAAGGGAGTCTAAGATTCCTTCCAGATCCAGTTGAAGGTGATAGTGAAGGAACAGGAACTGGAGAAGTAGTTGGAACTACTGAAGGAACTGGAACTACCGAAGGAGCTGGAACTACTGAAGGAACTGGAACTACCGAAGGAGCTGGAACTACCGAAGGAGCTGGAAGTACTGAAGGAACTGGAACTACTGAAGGAACTGGAAGTACCGAAGGAGCTGGAACTACCGAAGGAGCTGGATCTGGCGATGGAACTGGGAGTGGATCAGGAACTGGAGATACCCCTAGTGACGATACAATTGATAATCCTGTAAATACTGGAGCAGCAGCTGTAAGCACCTACGATTCATTCTTGAGAGGTAGTTATAACAATGCTAACGCCACAGCATCGAGAACCGCTAGAGAAACGATCAGAGAAGCGAGAGCTGCAGGAGATTCATTAAGAGCATGGGAAGCAGCAGAACAGGCTTCAACCGCAAGGGCAACTGCCAGAACTAGAATGCAGGGAAGGGTAAGCCCAGGTGCCAGAGCTGTATCCAGCGCAATTGATGAAGGGACTGGTTTTGCTGAAAGTGCGAGTCGTTATGCTCAGAGGCAGCCTGGATGGAGACCTAGTAGTGGCCCACCTCGTTCTTCTAGATATGTATATGAAGTAGCAGATAGAGTAGCTCAAGGTGTCGGAAGAAGTAATAGATTAATGAGTGGTATTGCAAGAGGAGGAAGAGTTTTAGGTCCAGCAGCTATAGCAGTTGGAGTAGGTATAAGTATCTACAATATTGCTAATGCTCCTGAAGGACATGAAGGACAAGTTATTGGTGAAGAAGTTGGTGCAACAATTGGAGGTGCAGTTGGATTTACCTTAGGCACAATGGCAGGTGTAGCACTAGCTGGATTACTATTATCAAATCCAGCAGGCTGGGTAGTAATTGGAGCAGGTTTTGTTTTTGGAGCAATTGGCGCCTGGATTGGTAGTGGAGGATTAAGTGCCCTAGGAGGATGGATAGGCGGACTTTTTGATTAATGTTTAAATAAAAAATGGATATAAAACCAGACATAAACATAATAAAACTCCTGTCAGTAATACTTTCAGGAGCGTTGGTTTCATTCTTTCTAAAAGAATTGTTTTATAAACCCCCAAACTTAATTATTGAAGTTTCCCCAAAACTATTAAAATAACCAACTAATACTAAAAACTGCATCTGATTTTCAGTTGCTTAATAAAATAAATAGTCATGGATAAGCTTAAATTAACTTCGAAAAAAATATCTAAAACTGATGTATCTAACATCCATCTGGCTTTAAGAAAATTAAACCTTAAAGTTGATAAAACTGAATTGGAAATAAAGAATTTGGGGGTATCTACCACCAATGCTATTAAAGAATTCCAAAAAAAGAAAAAGCTGCCAGCTACAGGTAAATTAAATAAAAAAACTATCGATATTTTAAATGTTGAATTGTTTGATGCGCATCATACCAACAGCAAAACCAGAACAGTTAAATTACATGACCTTTTAGAACGCTTATCCATTGAAATTCCAAAAGAAGAAAAACAAAACCGAGCCACCGGACCCGAAACTCGTAAAGCTATCAAAAGCTTACAAAAAGAAGTTGGATTGAAGGCAGATGGTAAAATTAGTGAAGCACTACTCAATGAACTTCATGAAAAAGTAATCGCTAAAAAATACACCACCAAAACACAAATCGGAAATCTACAATCTACATTACAAAAAGCATTAAAAATCGCAAAACTACCTGTAGAAATAACCGAAACTGAACTTAAATCAAAAAAGATAGGTGCTTCTTCTAAAAAAGCAATTCAGGAACTACAAACTAAATATAATTTACCTGCAACTGGAAAATTAGACAAATCTACATTAGATAAAATACAGAGTATTGCTGCTAGTAAAGGTGTTCCTGTAAAGTGGATGAAAAAAGCATCAGCTCAGGATCTTAAGTTGTCAAGAGGTAATATGAGTATTAATGTTACATCTGCAAGAGTTGCCGATTTACAAAAAACGCTATCATATTTGGGATACAAAATAGCAGCTAAAGAATATAACACACAAACTTTTGGAAAAACAACCTATAAAGCTGTAATAGCTTATCAAAAAATTAATGGTCTTCCGCAAACTGGGAAAATTGACAGCAAAACATCTAAAATTTTAAATAAAAAAGTTAAACTGGCAAATCCTGAAACTGAAGAAATTTATAATAAGTATCGCATTAAAGGTTCTGTACGTGACATAATTCACAACCGTAAAGGCAATATGGTTTTGCACATTCACGAAAAACTTATTGATGGTGAAAATAAAGAGCCATTAATGACAAAGAAAAATCACAGTAATGGTTTCTTTGATATTATTTATAGCCCACCTATTGACAAAATTACAGGATTACCTAAAGCTAAATTCCATTTAATAGTTAAACTTTTAGATGAAAAAGATAAATTAATTACATCAAAAATTATTTACA
The DNA here is from genome assembly GCF_031128465.2 of Mariniflexile litorale. GTDB lineage: Bacteria > Bacteroidota > Bacteroidia > Flavobacteriales > Flavobacteriaceae > Mariniflexile > Mariniflexile litorale. The sequence goes on from NZ_CP155618.1 coordinate 2,818,728, forward strand.
ATGCAGCTAAAACTCAATGGATAAACTTCAATCTTTCAGGTGAAAAATATTTAGGTGACTCACAATTCTTTACTACTCAAAAAATTCTAGGAAAAGCACTAGGAAATGTCAATATACTTACGGTAAAAGAAACAGATGAAAATAAACAAATTACTGAATTAAGTACTCAAACTGGTTTGAGTATAGATAATTTAATGTGTTATTTATTAGCGATACATATTGCAAATGACAATACTTTTCCTGCCACACTCAATGCAGAAGTTTTTTATGCTTTTATAATACAAAATCTTCCTCAAGAATTGCCAGGCAATTTATTGCAGGCAACAAATGATTGGGAAACAATGCCTCAACTTGTAGAACTTGCTAAAAATGGAATTATTTTTTCAGATGATCAACTTGTTGAAGAGACCTTAAATAATGCAATTTCAGAAAATTTGGTTTCTTTAAAAGTAAAAATAAATATAGACTCAATTAAAAAATCATTTGCAGATTTTAGACAAACCTTTACACTTGAAAAACCTATTTTAATTGGGAATGCAAACCTTAAATTGTTATTAGATGAATCATCTATATCCTCCCAAAATTATAATTTAATTGCTAATCAATTTTATATAAGTAAAGGTATTAATAATGATTTCTGGGAAGCTATAAAAGCTGATGGAACAATAAAAAATAAAGATATTACTGATTTTGAGGCTATTGTCAAATTGGGAAATATTACAAAAAATCATATTTCAACTATTCAATTTATTAAAAAGGATATCGGTCCAGGTAAACCCTTTAACAAAGCCAGCGATATTGCTAAACTTAGCGAAAAAGAATTCTCAAAATTAATTAAGGATAACGGTAATAAAGTTCCTGATAATATTCCAGGAGATACAATCACCGAAAAAGTGAAAACGTATGCTGCAGTCCTTCAGCAAAGAGCAGAGTTTACATATCCCATGGTTTCATTAGTTTCTGCAGTCAAAAAAGGAGGTGAACATCCACTTAAAAAACTTGATGAAGTTGAAAAATTTGTTGACAATCATGAAGATATAGACTTCAAAACTGAAAATTTTGATAAATACTTGAATGATAATAACATTACTATTGACAAATCAGTTCGAGAAGAAGTTAAAGTTTTTCAACGAATTCATAAATTAACACCAAAAGCTGCTGCTGGTCAGGTATTAATTGAAGAAGGTCTACATAGTTCATCAAGAATATATGCGTTGAGTAAAACAAGAATTACAACCTTATTTGAAAAAAAGGGAATTGAACCTAAATATGCTGTAAAATTATATGAACAAGCCAAATCTCAATATGCTCAAATACTAGGCAAATTGATGGAATATACACCCCAAATACATTGGGGAAGCCCTCAAGCTATTATAAAGCAAACCTATACTAAAAAAGAAATAAAAGATGCATTAGGAGATATTCCTAACCTTGAAACTCTTTTTGGAACTTTAGATTTTTGCGAGTGTGAACACTGCAAATCGTTGTATGGACCAGCTGCCTATTTCACAGATTTACTTAGATTTTTAAAAGAGCATGACTCATTAATAGAACAAGGAGGCAATACATTAAATGTAAAAGATGTTTTATTTGAAAGACGTCCTGATTTAGGCAAAATTAAATTAAATTGTGAAAACACAAATACACCCATGCCGTATATTGATTTGGTGTGTGAATTATTAGAAAATCATATTGCTCCAAAACAAGAAGATTTTGATTTCCAAACAACAATGTCTGCTAGTGAACTAAGAGCTATCCCTCAACATATTCGCCCACATGCATATAACACTTTAGCAGAAGCCAATTACCCAATGGACACTTCTTTTAATTTATGGCAAGAAGAAACTCGTACTTATTTGAATTATTTACGTGTTCCTAGATTTGAATTAATGGAAGCTTTTCAGGATATATCTAACCCCTTAAACAAAGTTCCTAAAGATGTTTTTATAGCTGCTGAATATTTTGGTATTTCTTCTCATGAAACTAAAATTATCACTAAAACAACAGATGCATCTGTTGTAAAACAAAACATATATTGGGGATTCAATACCAACCAAACATCTGTTGCTGTTTCAGACTTCATGGACAGGACAAAATTAACCTATACAGAGCTTTTACAATTGTTGCTTGTAAAATTTGTAAATGACCCAACTATACCATCTAAAAGTGTCATTGAAAGGCCAGTTGACACATGTGATGTTGACACACAAGTAATTACCAATCTAAATGTTTCAAAATTTGATATTATGCATCGTTTTATCAGATTATGGAGAAAAACAGGTTGGGAAATGTGGGAGTTAGATTTACTATTACGAAACACCAAAATTGGGAACAAAACTATTAATGAGGATACTCTTATTAATCTAAAAAAGTTTAAACTACTTCAGGGAAAACTTAAAGTTAAGTTTGAAATACTATTATCATTTTATGACTACATTAATACTGAAGAAAGAATTTATCCATTACAAGCAAATATAAAAGTTCCTAATTTATATGATCAACTATTCAGAAATGTTACTATAACTAACCCTGTAGATACTCATTTTAAAACATTACCACTTAATGCACCAATTATATTAGGAGAAAACACATCCGCACCATATAATGGATATACTCCTGTGCCAACAATACTCTCTGCATTAGCAATAACTCAAACTGATTTTGAAATTTTAAAAGCCAAAACTGACAATAGTTTGTCTCTTAATTCATTATCTATTTTATTGAGGTATACATATTTAGCTAAAGGTCTTAAAATATCAATAACAGACCTCACAATGCTACAAAAAATAAAAGGGCTTGCAAATCCATTTAACTCCTTACAAGAAACTATAGATTATGTGGAAACAATGGAAACTATCAAAGCATCCGGGTTTTCACTTCAAGAATTAGATTATGTTATTAATTATGATGCTGAATCTCCTTTAGGATTAAGAGAAGAGTCGATTATTCAATACATACATGCGCTACGCAATATTATTATAAAAAACAAAGAAACTATTGATAGCTTAGGACTTAATGACACTTTAAATAATCTTATTCTATCTTTTGATGCCGATGCTTTACTAGTAGTTTCTGATGTCCAAATATTAATAGACATTTTACCTTTACAAAATGCCTTAAAAGTATTAAATGAAAAATTTATTAATGCAGATTTTTCTATTCAGGAAACAGAATACATTTTACAGTTTGCTAATGGTTTTGATAAAAATAATCTGGTTTCAAATATTAAAATTTTACAAGAAAACATCAATACTTTACTAGGTCAGAATAAAAAACAAATACTATCTCACATTGCTAATACTTTTAATCTTTCTGATCAACAAGCAACAATTTTATTAGAAAATCTCATACTACCCGGACAGGCGAAGACACTATCAGAAATATTATCTGATAAATCACTTTTAAGTATTGTTCCCAGTGGAGAATTTATAGAAATATCTGTCACTAATTTTTCTAATCATTTCAAAGCTTATGCATTACTCCATAAAGTTTCAATATTGCTTCAACGTATAAAAATATCCACTGAAAATTTAGAATGGTTTATTATACATCACAGTGACCTAGGTACTTTAAATTTTTCTGAATTACCTATTACTTCTACTATCACAAATTATTATAATAGTTGGTTAGCATTATACAAGTTAATCAGTTTTAAATCAAAATATCCTGAACCAGAAAATGTTTCAATGATAAATATTTTGGAAATGGCTATTGATGCTACCGTTTCAAAAGAGGATTTATTATCGGAGCTCAGTAAGCTTACCCAATGGGATTTTGATGAATTAAAAATACTAGTTACCAATTTAAAATTAAAACATGCTATTGGAAATCTTGATTATACAAATTATAAAACATATTGGAGACTACATAATTGCATCGCCCAAGCCAAATTAACTGGTGTTAATATTAAAACTATGTTTCTGTGGTCAAATAGAGAAGATATTAACACTCAATCAAATATTGCAATTCAAACTCGTTTTGCAATAAAATCTAAATATGAAAATGAAGATTGGCTTCAGAAAATAACACCTTTAATGGATGATTTGCGAGATAGAAAGCGCAAAGCATTGGTAGCGTATCATATGGAAGAATCTCAAAGAAATGAGGCTCCAACTGTTGTTTTTCAAGGAGATAATATTCCTAATCCTTTATTTTGGAAAGATGCAAATGCGTTATACAAATATTTATTAATAGATGTAGAAATGAGTTCCTGCCAACTTACCTCACGTATCAAACAAGGAATAAGCTCTATACAATTATTTGTTCAGCGTTGCTTTCTTAACCTTGAAAATCGTTATGTACAGGTAAGTCAGGAAGAAAAAGAAGATGTAGCTTCGGAAAATGCTTGGTCACAATGGAAATGGATGAAAGTGTATCGTATATGGGAAGCCAATCGTAAAGTATTCTTTTACCCTGAAAATTGGATTGAACCTGAATTACGCGATGACAAGTCGCCATTTTTTGAGGAACTTGAAAATGAATTATTACAAAATGAAATTACACATGATAATGTAGAAACTGCCTATTTAAGTTATATTCACAAGGTTGATGAAGTGGCTAATTTAGAAGTGAGTGGGGTTTATCATGAACGAGAAAATTTAAATCTAAGTGAAATAGGATATGAAACAAACTTTGTGCATGTAGTGGCCAGAACTAAATCTATTCCTCCAATTTATTATTATCGCAAATATGATTTAAATTATTCAACATGGACTGCTTGGGAAAAAATTGAAGTAGATATTGAGGGTGATCAGGTTATACCAGTAATTTATAATCGAAAACTGCATCTGTTTTGGTTAGTATTTATGGAAAAAGCACAACGAACAACTAAAACACCACCTGCAGAACCTTCTTCAGGGTCTCAGGATGCACCTGAACCTCAGAAAATGTTAGAAATTCAATTAGCTTGGAGTATTCAGAAGGAAAAGGGCTGGTCTTCTAAAAAAATATCTAAAAATAAAATGATTCATCCGTGGGAAAGGCCACGTTATGCTTATAATTTGAAGCCATACTATAAACCACTTACTAATGAGTTGTGGTTGGATATTTATCTTTCTACAGCAAAAGAATTTAATGACAGAAAATTTTATGACCCAATACAAAATAAAAAGGTGCGTGTAACGCATAATTATTTTAATGAAACTTATAAGCCCTGGCATTCATCTTCCTTTGTGTTTAATGGGGATGTTAAAGAGTTAAATATGAGAGGACTTAATTCTTATTTCCACTTTGAGATATTTGGTTCAAGTTATGATGTTATGTTAAACACTACATCTTATGAATATGTGCACAATAATTTTGGTGAAGATGGTGCAAAAATTAAAAAACTATCAACAACTGAAGATGGTCCCAGATTACGTTTACCTTACGGTATGCATTTTCACAATACACACTTAACCAATAATAAAGTACATTCACCTAATAATAGCAATTTAAGAATATTAAAACCAAATGGTGGCTCACCTACTTTACTTACTGGTGCACACAATCCATTTGAACTAGTGATTACACAACAAGACATTCAAATAGGTGCTGAACATCCTATGTTTTATCAAGATCATGAAAGAGCTTTTTTTATTCAACCTGAATGGCAAAAAAGATTTGATCAATATGGTCAATTAATTAGTAGCACAAAAAAATATCGTTTTCAACCTTTTTATCATCCTTACACCACCCTATTTTTAAGAGAATTAAATAGAGATGGAATGGATGGATTATTGAATCGAAAACTTCAAACAAAACCAGAAAGCTATACTCCAAAAAACAATTTTAATTTTAGTACTAGCTATTATCCAAACAATCAATTAGTCACTGTTGATGATGAAGCTAAAAAGGATCGATTAGATTTCTCTTTTGGCGGAGCCTATTCAATTTATAATTGGGAAACTTTTTTTCATGGTCCCATACTAATTGCAACAAAACTTTCACAAAATCAACGATTTGAAGAATCAATGCGTTGGTTTCATTACATTTTTGATCCTACCAATATAGAAGCGTTACCAACACCACAACGCTATTGGGTTACAAAGCCATTTTACGAACACAATTCAGCAGATTATCGCAAACAAAGAATAGAAAATATTTTATCTAACATTAATGATGATGAAAATAAAGACCTATTAAAAGCATGGAGAAATAATCCTTTTAAGCCTCATTTAATTGCTCGTTATCGACCAGTAGCATATCAACGCAATGTAGTAATGAAATATTTGGATAATTTAATTGCTTGGGGAGACCAACTATTTCGTCGAGATTCAATAGAATCTATAAATGAAGCTTCATTGTTGTACATGCTTGCTTATGAAATTCTGGGAGATCGTCCTCAAAAAATTCCAAATGTAAATCGTGAGGAGTTAAGTTTTAACGAAATTGAAAACAAGCTTGATGATTTTGGAAATGCAAGCGTAGATGTAATAATAGAAGATACCTTGCTGCCTATTGAGGTGGTTCCTTCCACAGGGGGAAGTGAGCCAATGCCAAAAATCGAAACTTTTTATTTCTGTATCCCAAATAATAGTGACCTTATAAAATATTGGGACACTGTTGAAGATAGGTTATTCAAAATTCGTCATTGCATGAATATTGAAGGAATTGTTAGGCAACTTCCTTTATTTCAACCTCCTATAGATCCAGCTTTATTAGTTAAGGCAGCAGCAGCTGGTATGGATTTAAATAGTGTTTTAAATGATATTACAGCTGGCACACCTCATTATCGCTTTAGAGTGATTGTTCAAAAAGCTATTGATTTTGTAAATGATGTAAAACAATTAGGAGATAAGTTATTAAGTGTTCTTGAAAAGAAAGATGTAGAAGCCTTATCAATTTTACGTTCACAACATGAAATAGAATTGTTAAAAGCAATTAAAGAAGTAAAGAAAAAAGAGATAGATGAAGCTGTTGAAATAGTAGGCAGTATGAATAAGGCAAAAAGTTCTGCTGAAGAGAGAAAAAACTACTACGAAAATAAAGACTTTATTAATGCTCTAGAGGCAGCTTCTTTAATACTTTCTGGAGGCTCTGTCGTAATGACTGGCATTGCAGGTATTCATAACTTAATTGCTAGCTTTTTGCATCAAATACCTAATTTTAGTATAGGTATTTCTGGTTTTGGAGGAACTCCTAATGTAACTATGTCAGTTGGAGGTGGAATGTTTGCAAGTTCTTTACAGGCACAAGGTAGTGCTGTTAGTGCTGTAGGAACTATGCTTTCCCAAATATCAACAATGCTTAATACGGTTTCTGGTTATCAACGAAGAAAGGAAGATTGGGATTTTCAAGGGAGATTAGCCGATATAGATATTGATCAAATTCAATTTCAGATTAATGCTGCTCAAATTCGCCAATCAATTGCAGAAAAAGAACTTGAAAATCAGGATCTTCAAATTGAGAATGCTAAAACTGTTGGTGATTACATGCGTAATAAGTATACCAATGAACAATTGTATAATTGGATGATTACTCAAATTTCAACAATCTATTTTCAAGCATATCAACTAGCTTATGATATGGCTAAAAAGGCTGAAAAATGTTATCAATATGAACTAGGGGTTCAAAACTCTTCTTATATACAGTTTGGTTATTGGGATAGTCTTAAAAAAGGATTGTTATCTGGTGATAAATTACTTCATGATTTAAGGAGATTAGAAACTGCATATATAGATCAAAATAAAAGAGAACTCGAAATTACAAAGCATATTTCATTAGCTAAAATAGCACCACTTAGTTTAATGACACTTAAAGAAACTGGACAATGCATTCTATCATTACCTGAATGGATATTTAATATGGACTATCCAGGTCATTATATGAGACGTATCAAGTCAGTATCTGTTTCTATCCCATGCATTGCGGGGCCTTACACAAGTGTGAATTGCAGTTTGGTTATGATTAAAAATGAAATCCGTATAGATGCAACACTTTCTGGAGGTATTTATGAAAAGGTAGATGAAAATGATTTGAGATTTAAAACACAATTGGGGGCAATTTCATCGATTGCAACTAGCCATGGTCAAGCCGATAGTGGTATGTTTGAATTGAATTTTAATGATGAAAGATATTTACCATTTGAAGGGGCAGGTGTTATAAGTGAATGGCAAATTAGCATGCCTCATGAAAATAATCATTTCGATTTCGCGAGTATATCCGATATGATTATTCATGTTAATTATACATCAAGAGATGGAGGTAGTACATTGGCCGGACCTGCAAATACTCAATTACAAAATCTAATTCCTCAAAATTCAGTGAAACTATTTAGTCTTAAACATGAGTTTCCTAATGAGTGGCATAAATTTATATTTCCTAGTAATGATTTAGATCAAGAATTTATAGTCAATTTAAAATCTGAACATTATCCATTCTTTTTAAGAGGAAATATTAACAATCTTAAGATTAAAAAAATGGAAATAATTATTGAAAGTAAAGTTGATTCTGATTTTGAATTAATGATGAAAGTTACAAATACCGATTATGAGGCAGCAGTAAGTAATGTTTCTCCTGATCCATCTTTTAATAATGTGCATTATACGACTCGAAATTATGAAGCGGGAATTAAGCCTGATGCTTTAGGTGAATTGAGATTTAAATTAAAAGTACAAGGAGCACCTGCTAATTTCACTTCATTAACTTCTGATCAAATAGATGATTTATTCATTTTATGTTATACCACTGAGTAATGACAAATAAAACTTTAAATAGAATTATTAATTATATAAAAATTGTAGCTGATCCGGAAAGCATTATTCTTTTCGGATCGTTTGCAAAAGGAAACAATAACCTGCATAGTGACATCGATTTACTATTAATCATGGAAGATGTGTATTTTAAAAACATATTAGTGAATCAAATCAGTCATTTCATTAGCGAATTATCACTAAGATCTGATGTTTTAATACATTCAAAAAAAGAAATTGAAATTGCTAATAAAGATTCTTTTTCATTTTTAGGATCCATAATAAAAGAAGGAAAAATAATTTACACAAAATTGCGTTAATTGCTTGGTTATGAGTAAAATAATTATTATATTTATCTAATCGGAAAAACTTAAAATTGTGTTATTAAGAATTGGAAAGTAGGATGTGTAAGTCAATGAGAATATAGTATAAAAAGATTTTCGATGTAAATAGTGATTTGGCTGTCGTGGTGATTCTTCGTCAGCTTTTTCTTTTTTATATATGTGTGTTAAAATATTTCATTTTTGCTAAAACTCTATCTATTTTTGTTTTTATTGCCGTAATAATTTAGAATTTTTAAAAATATTTATTATTAAACCCCTAAAATATAGTCTCTTCTAGTCTCTTCTAGTCTCTTCTAGTCTCTTCTAGTCTCTTCTAGTCTCTTCTATTATCTTCTATTATCTTTATTAATAACCAAAATTTTTGAGGACTTAGGTTTTAACATTGCATTCCATCACTATTAAAATTTTAGTGTTCCAGATTTGTTTATTTTTGATACTTTTTTTATCATAATAAAATCAATAATTAGAATATCAATATGTCCTTCACTAGATCGAAAATATTTTGTTTCACTATTATTTCACTTAATTATTTTGACTGCTTGGATAGGACGGTCAATGTGAGCCACCTTCAGCGGATAAAAGTGAGCATAGCAATAATTACTGCAAACCCGTTTATAGCTTAGGCTGAAACGAGTTTTTAAGTGGCTCAACAATTTCTGTTTTAAGTGGTTCGCCTTAACCGTTTTTTGTAGTTTATATGGAAAATGCGTGTTTGAGTGCGAGGATTTTCCGCCGTAAACCGAAGATAGCAAATTTGCTAGGACTTTTCGAGAGGAAAGTCAGAAGTAATGAACTATAACTGGTATTACTTGCTGGCTTTTTTTAATGTTTTTTCAGCTTGTTTGATATGTCTATCATTATGATATATCAGTACTCTAAATGTATCTCCTAATTTTAATTTAATCCATTTCGAAATCGAAATTGCTGTTTTCGTTTTGTCTAGATTAACATTTTTAGACTTATCTAAAAGTTCAATTATCTGATGTTGTTGATTTATAAACTTTTCGAGTGTTTCAATATCTAGTTCTGAGTTTAAAGGATTCATGGATTTAAATGTTTTCATTTTGTTTAAATCCTCATTGTATGAAACAGACTTACTAAAATATTTACCTAACCAATTACTTTTAAAAATTTCAGAACTTTTGTAATTAGAGGTTTTAATCTTGTTTGTTATTTCTGGAATATAGAAATCGCCATACCTATTTAAATGTTCTATACATTCTAATATACTCCAACTTTCTGCATTTTGTTTCCAATTTAGTAAATCAATAGGTTGATTTTTTAATTTTTCTATGCTATTCAAATTTTGACGAGTAATATCTAATAGACTTTGTAATAATTTTTTAGTTGCTATTGCCATTATTATTATTTTTATACAAATGTCTATCAATAAACAACAAAAAAGATTGATTGAAATCAAGATTTTTTAATTCTAGAAAGTGTTTCAGGTGTCATCCCTAAATAGGAAGCAATATATTTGTTTGGTATTTCTTGAAACAGTTGAGGACTTCGCTTTAAGACCCTCTTATATCTTTCAATTGGTGAAGATGTTAGAATATCTCTTTCTCTTTCCATTTGCTGCAAAACGAAGTTTTCTAGAATAGAAAGCCATATTTCTTTGTTCTCAGATGACGACTCTATGAAAGAGATATATTTTTTTTTGTTGATGACTTTAACAGTCGTTTTTTTTAACGCTTGAATATAAAAGTCAGACGGTTCTTCATTCAAAAATGAATCTAATGAAGCTATTAGATTGTTCTTATAACCAAACCTAATTGTATGTTCTTCATATTCATCGATTACAAATATTCTAAGACTCCCATTTGTTACTAAATAGATATTTGTATCAATACTACCTTTTACTTTCAAATACTCATTACGTTCAAGTTCTATTTCCCTATCCCAAAGGTCATTCTTGTTTATTCTTTCAACTAAATTTGATATTGGGTTCATATTGGCTTGCAGGTAACGTTTTGCAGCTACACGCAGGCAGGGATTTAACCACTGAACTTCCTGCGAAGAACTGAAATTTAATTTTAGTACTTTTCTGTCCTGCGAAGCACAAAGCCTTACTTACGTATAGATGATGTTAGCGGGTCGTTGTCCTTCACTCTAATCATTGTTTCGGTTTAGCTTATATGTTACTGTTTTCTTCTCAGGATTGTCACTTTCAGTATCAAAAATAGCAATGCCTTCGTTGGTATTGTCTAGTTGTCTAATTAATAAACCTTTATTATTCCAAATAGAACTCTTTCCTGCACAATCATATTCTCCAGATTTACCCACAAGATTAGCCATTACTGTCGTCATTTGATATTTTTTGGCAATACCAGAAATTCGATTTATATCCTTGTCAACTCCGTTTATTGAGTTCAATACACTAGCTATATAAATATTAGCACCATTCTTAAATGCCTTTTCAGAGTGTTCTGGAATTGATGTCTCATAACAGATTGCAAATGCTAGTTTATTACTTTCAAATGTTATGGGAGGTGAATTTTTACCAGAAACAAAATATTTTTCTTCACCTGGATGCAAATATTCTTTTGAATAAGTTATTCTAGGTTTATTTGGTTGAAAAAGTATCATACTTATACAGATCCCTACTTCATTTTTTGTAGGTAATCCAAATCCAATAATAATTTTACTTGAATCACTAATTTTTTGAAATTCATCAAATCTTTTATCATTTTCGGTAGTTGCTAATTCTTCAACTAATTCAGGTTCGTAACCTGTCAATGATAATTCTGGAAACACTATGATATCAGCACTGTTTTGAATAGAAAGAACTATCAACTTTATATGATTTTCTATATTCTTTTGAATATCTCCTTTAATAGGCTTTGTCTGTGCAATACAAATTTTCATATAATATTTTTTATACACAGCTTAGCTACCGTTTTTTTGCTTCCACCATTCCAGTATTTCATTCACTTTTTCTTTGTCATAACTCTCACAAATATAGAGTTCGTTTGGATATGGTTCGTTTTTTCGATAAGCCTCTATTATTGAAATAACTTGATCTCCAATTGTCATATTTTTTGGGTCAGGAATAAATGAGGATATAACTCGATTAACACATTTTGCTTTTTCTTTTGATTCAATTTGAGAAATCAGAAATTTTAGGTCAGAATTAGTAATCCAATTTTTGTCAGTTTGTCCAATGGTTGATAATATATTCAATTCATTATCATTTCCAAATTTCAATTCCGTAATAAATTCTTTTACGGTTATTTCGGACATTCTGATCCAGCCATTTTCTTGCGTATATTTTTGGTATTCATTTTCTGCTATCTCAAAGTCATTAATTATAGCATTATGTTCCTTTGAGTTTTCTTTACAAGAAACTAATAACAAAACTAAAATTAATATAAATATCGATTTGTTCATAATTTGTTCGTATCTCAAAGGTAACCAACGGATAGTAATGCTAGTGCGACGTTTACCATTTAGGGAGCATTAGCGCATATAATTTGTTATCTGTGAGTTGTTCTTCATTTGACAATAGGTCTACTTTGTTTCTCAAACTTTAGATTGGACTTGCAACAAAAAGTCGGACATTTTTTTAAGATCTATGCTACACTTTTAAATTGATAAAACAAATATCAGTCATAAAAATTCATTCAAACTTGTCATATGTAAAGAAATTCAAATTATTTATGGACAAATATTTAATCCCTATAGAAATTTAAGACTGATAGGATAGATTTCACAAGTTTAATATTGACTATCTATTTCTAGTACCCCATTCAGACATTTGGATCAAAATGGATTCTAAAGATTTTCCTTTTTCAGAAAGTTCATATTCTACCCTAGGCGGAACTTCTGGATATGGAATGCGCTTTATTAAGCCATCTGCCTGAAGCTCCTTAAGCTGTGCTATGAGCATCCTTTCTGAAATTCCTATTAATCTACTTTTTAATTCGCCATATCTTAATGTCCTTTTATCCAATAGAAATGCTAGAATACTAAGCTTCCATCTGCCATTTAGTACTGAATTGGTGTAAGCTATACCACAATTAGCCTCCAACTGTTCTTTGTTTATTGTATTGGTTGACGTTGTTTTTCTCATTTTTTACTTTTTTATTAGTACCATACAATTTTGTATGTACTATCTTAAAACGAATTTAACACTTAATTTTGTAGAAAAAAAACATGAAACTACTCGTTCAAATTATACATTGGGTTGCTTATACATATTTAGTTTATGCATTTGGTTATGCAAGCATTTTCAAAGTTTTTCAAAAACAAAGCATGATGGAAAACATGAGGGATTTTGGCTTTGGCCAAACATGGACTTTGTTTATCGGTTATGCAGAATTATTAGGTGTGTTTGGATTAATCTTTGGGATATGGATCCACCAAATTAAGAACATCTCAACTATTTGGTTATTACCTTTTGCTATTGGGGCTCTGATGGTGCATTTCGCACATAACGATTACACATATTACACTACCGCATTATATTGTTGTATTGCTTGTGTTATCTTACTTGCAACAGATAAAAATTTTAAGATTGTAGTGTAAATCAAGGAAAAGATATTATTTATTTACCTGCTTTATTTTAATTATCAGTCAAATTTTATAAACATTTTACTAAAGTTCAATGTCATTTTTTCAAATTTTTGGATGAAGTCTTGGCCAATGTTTCCATAAACTTTTTGTTTGTCCCCTAATGGCTCTTTAAGTAAATCGATATTATTTAGAATCACTTCTTTTCCCAGAATGTTAAAAACAGCGTCTATCTTAAATCCATCGAATTGCTTATGACCTCCAGCTCCACCAAAACTTATAGGTTCGATTTTATGATTTTTATCAATTTCTATTTTGTTTTCGATATAATAAGGATGGTAAAGCATGCTGCTATCTGCTCCTGTATCAAAAGTGTAATGCTTACCATCAATATAAATTAAGGGCGTAAGGCCATTTAATGCCATATTAGAATCTCCAAATAATGTCGTTTCAGTTTGAGGTACAATAAAATAACCATCATGAGTGATTTGTATTTCTTTCATTGCAGAAATTATAGGAAACCCTATTATACCATAAATTTGGTAATCAATTTGAGGGAAAGCCATGTCTTTGTCATCAAACACCAGAAAAATAGCATTTTTTACAATGATATTGTTTATTTTCAATTCTTTACATACTGCAAGTTGGGCGTTCACCTTGATGCCGGTTATTGAGCCTACTTGAATGTCTGAAGGAATTATTTTCATATTTAGTTTTTGAGCAATGGATTTTATGGTTGTGGATATATTAGCACCGGTATCAAATACGAAATCCAGGGAATCATTAGCGACAACCACACTTAAATTGTTCAGTCCGGCTTTATCTTTTTTTATCTTAATTCGGTTATCATTATTAATAATGACATGCTGTGGAGGTTCGTTTTCTAAAGCAGTCCATATTTTATTATTGTTTTCCAGGTCACTGATTTCATTTTCATCAACCAAGGGTTTGTATTGGTCTAAAATAATACTTACCGCTTCTTTAGCCTCCTTGTACTTGAATAGTTTAACGGCATTATCTTCTTTTAACCTGTAAAGCTGAAGCATTAAGGAATCCGGAATTAAATATGTTTTTTTCATTAGTTCTGCTATCTTTCTATCTGATGCTTCAAGGTTATTAAAAGCATTGTCTAATGTTGCTTCTATGACAAGGCCATATCCAGTTGGGATAGCTTCTCTTTTTTGTTTATAGTATTCCATTGCCTTAAAAAAATCCTTTTGTTTAATTAACTTATGGATTTCGATAAGTTCGCTACTTTGCGCATTACCTGATAGGGTAAAACCTATTAGCAGCAATGCTACAACAGCTAAATGTTTGCTTATTCCTGTTTTCATATGTACCGAATTTTGTTTAAACGTTGAACTGCTTTAAATGATGATCTGTATGTTTATAGGCTAAACATCCTATTTGTTCTTTTGTCATTTTGCCGAAGAATGGATGGATAAAGCCATTACATTCAAATGTAGAATATATTTTGATTCCCTCAATCCAGCTTTTCTTTTGGGCCTGAACATCCCCTGTTTCCTCTTTGACAATTAATTCCGGGCTGGCATTGGCGTTTTTCATCATAGGCTTATTCAATACATCATCAAGAAATAACTCCCCAGGAAACTTATTAAGAAAATCCCTTTTAACATAAACCTTTCCTTGAACCATCCCGTCCCATAATTTACAATGCACAATCATTTAGTATAAATTCATTTTTCCCCACAAGGGGTTTGCATTAACATTAAGATCTTCAATCCTTTCAATAAGATCATTTCTGTCAGACCTGTTAAAAATGTGTTTCATACCATTTCATTGAATTTTTCACTACTGTTGCTATTATTTTGTATACATTACCAATATTAATCTTGTTATTAGTTGAAATACTTGATTTTTAAAAAAGTTTAAATTTTGATGGCTCTTTGGTAATAGATTAATTTATAAGGCTCAAGGCTCTAAATTAGTAGCAGCTTTATCAGTACCGTCCATATGCATAGGAAAAGATTGGTGTTGGTGTGTAACTTTCCATTCTCCTTTTATTTTTTGAAGTCCTAAGGTTTCCCTAAACCAAATGTCCGTTTCACTACCATCTGTACGCTTTCCAGTTAAATGCTCCAGGCTGCTTAAGAAGGCAATATCGCTATTGTTGGTTATTTCCAATTCTTTTGTCTCTAATCCAATACCATTCTCAAAGGTTAAAAACCAGTTCTCTAGGTTATTTAAGCCCTCTAGCCCTTCATCAAATTTCTCCATCAAAGGTGGTGCCATTAAAAAAAGTACACAATTTTTTACAAATAGCTTATTTGCTTTTTTTGCATCTTTTTCACGAATTGCTCTGCTCAGATTTTCTTTTAGTTGTCTTATTTTATCTTCTTCTAACATTTTTAAAATTTTATGAATAATGTATTTTGTAGTATATGCTAAAAATTTCTAAATCAGCAACAAGGTTTTAGCATAAAATAATCTTAAATAAGATGGTTACAGACTGTAATGAATCGCTATTTCACCTTCTGAAAACTGTTTTACACTTAGTAATTTCAGTCGGCTTGAATTTTGGATACGATTAAAAAACGGTATTCCTTTTCCGAAAAAGACAGGATATTGAATTACCCAGTATTCATCGATTAAATTAAGATGACTTAATGTTTCAAAAGTCGTGGGACTACCAAACATCAAAATATTTTTACCTGATTGGGCTTTTATGCCCTGGATACTGACCGCTATATTATCCGATATCACTTTAGTTTTTACCGTATGGTTGGATAGAGTCTTAGACAAAACAATTTTGTCAGCTGCCTTATACCAATTTGAATATTTAATGTCACTTTTCGTAGCATTTTCTTTATCCCCCGCTGTAGACCAATAACTTTCCAGCATTTGGTAAGACACTCTTCCAACTAATGCGGCATCGGCATCGTCTGTCAAACTACATACAAAATCCAAATTTTCAGGACTTGGCTTGAAGTTATCAAATTCTCCATATTCACCTGCTACAAAGCCGTCCAATGAGGCGTGGACAATAAGTATTAATTTTCTCATGTTTATTTATTATTATGTTAATAAATCAACCAAAGTTTTCTATTATGAAGGCTTTGGCTATATGTTCTGGTTTCATTTTACAACGTTATACAGCTATCTAAAAAAGTTATTTAAAGGTGCTTCGCTTTCAATTCAAGCAAAGTCACATTCAAACTTCTGTGTTGAATTGGAAGCTGATTAGTATCTGTTAATTCTCAATAACCCGAAAACCAAATGATTTATAGTACTTGATGAGTGATGATTGTTTGCCTAAGTATCCATTCTTATAAACTTTATTTTCAATTTTTTAAACCTTGGCTAGATTGTTTTTGCTTTTAGTATAGTGCAATTCAACAACTCCATTATTAAAAATCTTGTGGCTTTTTAATATTAATTCTTCTTTATTTTGGAAGTTCAAAAACAGTCTATCGCCTTTTCCAACGATTACGGGATGTATTGATACAACCAGTTCATCAAAAAATGAATTTTTCAAGAACAATTTCCATAATCCTACACCACTTTCAACGGATATATTTTTTCCGTTTAGCTGCTTCAAATGTTCTAGTGACTCTGATAATGATTGAATATCTGAAAATTTAAGCAATTCAGAATTTTGCCAAACAATTTCTACGTTTGAACGAGATAATACTATTTTATTTATTCCATTAATTCTTTGGGCAAACTGCTTTTCAATGTCAGAAACAGAAGTTTGTTCTGCGTTCGTCCAATACCCTGCTAATAAGGGATATGTTTTACTGCCAAAAACTGCCGTATCCAATTGTTCATAATAATGCATTGCAGATTTTAGGATGTCGTCACTCATTAACATCCATTTTTCTGGGTTTGAGACTACATTATCAAGGGACATATGAAAGCTTGTTATTATTTTTCTCATTTTCTATGATTTTGTTTTGTCGTTTTACAATACTCACCAATAACTTAACTACTCTCTAAAACATCTGTTGCTGTTTCACTATTGAGTTGTTCTGCTAATCCGATAAGCAGTCCTTCTGCTCCACGAACGTAACCAAGCCGATACATGTCCCCAAACTGAACCACTTCTCCAACTACTTTGGCACCGTGATTTTTAAGTCTAATCAACAATTCGTCAAGGTTATCAACCCTGAACATGATGCGTAGATAGCCAAGTGAATTTACAGGAGCATTCCTATGGTCTGCAATTGTTTGAGGGACTAGAAATTGTGAAAGCTCCAGTCGGGAGTTTCCATCGGGTGTAACCATCATGGCAATCTCAACAGACTGATTGCCGAGTCCAGTTACACGTCCGGCCCATTCACCTTCTACCATCATCCGTCCTTCAAGGGTCGGTCCAATTTCCGTAAAAAAAAGCAACTGCGTTATCGAGGGATTCTACAACGATACCGACATTGTGCATTTCCATTAATTTACTTTTTGTCATGATTTATTTAATTTTATATCGCTTACCAATTCCGGTAATCCGTTAGAAAAGACATGGTCTGTTCCATCTAAAACCCTTACGATTGCATTTGGGAATGCCTTTTTATAGAAATTCAAATGTTTGAAAGGAACAATTGAATCTTCTTTGCAGTGGTATAAATATACTTTTTCTATTTCTCCTAATTCATGTTCAAAATTTTCTCGTAGCTCAAATTCCTCTATACCCCAACCATTCTTTCCCCATTGTGGTGTTGCAACTAAATACAATGAAGAAATATAAATATCTGGTTTTTCTTCCGAAATGTATTTAAGCAATACTGACCCTCCCAATGAATGTCCAATTAGTATAACAGGTTCATTTAAATTTTTAAATTCTTTAGCCAAAAGGTTTTTCCACTTTTGATAGGAAGGATCTTCTGGCCCATCTATTAATGGGTAATGAATTTCAAACTCGTTCCGTAACTCTTTTTTCAGGGACAATACAAGATCGAAACTTCCTTGTCCTGCACTGCCTTGAGCTCCGCCACTATGAGCGAAAAATACTTTTTTTATTTTCATTTTGATTGAATGCAATATGAAGTAATGCTTCGTATTTGGTTGTTGTCATCAAACTCATAAATATCACAAGCAGAAACAAATGATACACGTTTGTTGTCTCTTAAGAATTCAGCAGTACCACTAATGATCACTTTATTTCTACTTTCGATGATGTTTTGTATTTTGAAGTCGGTTGTTACCGATTTAAAATACTTACCAACTTGCTCACAGTTTTCAATTATTGCCTGTCTTCCTTTAAAACTATCTTCTTCTATAACGGTCCATTCGGCAGTGTCGGATATAAACTTGTATGTTTTTTCAAATTCTCCATTTGAAAATGCTTTTGCTATTTCTGATTTTGTCATTTATCAATTTTTATCGCGGGGTCGCCATTTATAATGTCAACGAACTTATGATAAGATGCTTACAATAAGGAATTGGAATTATCTCATGTTTAGATTATACAATACAAATAAAAAGGTTATCAGGAACTTTTATCTTCGCATATGGTAAGAAATAGTTTCTCTAAATTTGGAAATTGATATGTTTGAGTATTTATTTTATAAGTTCCTTTCTAATCCTGCTTAATGATGTATCTGTAATTCCTAAATACGTGGCTATATGTTTAAGAGGCACTTGGCTGAAAATTTCTGAACGTTCCTCTATAAGAGACTTATACCGGTCTGTTGCAGCTTCTGTTACCATAGAAATGATGCGCTGCTTAAGTTGAAATAAACTATGCGACATCCATGCTCGACCCCATTCATTAAAACCTTTAGAAGCATGGTAAAGTTCCTGGAATGTATCAAAATCTATTTTATACATCTCACAATCTGTTAAAGCCACGATATACTCTTTTGCAGGAGATTGATGAAAAAGGGAAAATACATCAACAACTATTTCACTTTCACCAATAAAGCCCGTAGTAATATCATTGCCTTTATAATCAATGGCATAGGTTCTCACGATTCCTTTTTCAATACAAAAATACGCATTTGCTATTTGTCCAGTCATAAGTATATATTCCCCTTTTTTGAAAAATACTTTTTTATGTGCTTTATATATAATTTCTAAATCCTTAATTGAAATTAATGGGTGTTTGTATATGTTTTTAAGAGATTTCATTTAGAATGTTAATGTCAAGACCGATCACTTTTTGAACATGAAAAGTTCAATACAATGCTTGATTTAAGATTAATAATTATAAAACTATAAAAAAGATTTGTATTTGATAAAATAATCATTTGAATCTACCAAATAAAGGTGTGAAGTGGCTATAATTTTGTTCCAATTGATGTTATTTTGTTTGCTTTCTTGCCCTATGCTAAGAATCGTTATCTTATAAGATTATATTTTTGTTATAAGAGATTCGAACTTTACTTTTATTATAAAAAATGAATAATTCCTTTGCTCAAGAACAGAAATATTATCATGGTTTAGCTCAAGTTGAAATTTTTAAAACTGATATTAAAAATCAATATCAAGCCAATTTTTTTAAGTCTGAGTTATTAAAAATATTCTGTGATTTAAAAATAGATTTTGATCTTGAAGATTGTGATAAAATCTTAAGGGTTGAGGGAGGTTTTGAATGCGATGAACTTTTTGAGATAGCTAAAAAACTGAACATTAAGATTGAGGTTTTAAAAGATTAATATCGATTTTTTTAACATAAAAAAAGCAGAATATTTAGTATATTAAAGTGTTGAATTCCAATATTCTAAAATAAATTCTGCTTATGATTTCTAAAGATAAAGTTATTGAAATTTTCTGTGTTATTGATGATTTTTGCAAAGAAATCAATCAAATAATTGATAAAAACGCTCTTGTAGCGAATACCAAGAAGAAAAAGCGTAATCGAAAATCAAAAATGTCCGATAGTGAAGTAATAACCATCATGTTATTATTTCACCTAAAAGGATATCGATGTCTCAAGCATTTTTACCTGAATTATGTCACCAAACATATGAAGAATGACTTTCCAGAAACAGTCTCCTACAATCGTTTTGTAGAGCTTCAAAAGAAATCTGTACTACTAATACCATCTTCCTTCAAAGTTGTTGTTTAGGTAAATGCTCTGGCATCTCTTTTTTGGATTCTACTGTTCTAAAGGCTTGTCACTACAAACGAGAGAAACAGAATAAGGTATTCAAAGGTATCGCCAATAAAGGAAGGGGGACTATGGGGTGGTTCTTCGGATTTAAACTCCATATCGTAATCAACGAGCGAGGTGAAATTATAGATTTTCTTATAACTCAAGCCAATGTGGATGATAGACAACCATTAAAGGATAAGGCTCTTCATGATAAGGTTTTTGGGAAAATATTTGCTGACAGAGGTTATATTGAGAAGGATCTCTTCGAAAAACTCTTCGTAGACGGGATTCACTTAGTCTCCAAAATAAAGAAGAACATGAAAAATGCACTTATACATATTTACGATAAAATTCTTCTTCGAAAAAGAGCTGTCATTGAAAGCGTAAATGATATACTAAAGAATCAAAGCCAAATTGAACACAGTAGACATAGAAGCTTTGATAACTTTATAACCAACTTAATATCTGGGCTAATTGCCTATTCTTTCTATCCTACAAAACCCAATATTAACATTGATAAATTACAAAGAATTGAATGAAGCTTAAGTCGAACTCACGTTATTTAATAAGGTTGACTTTGTATAAAATTAAAAATGGACTTTTTAACAAAGTTTGTTACAGTATTTATTAAGAATTTTGTTTCATAAAAATCAATAAATGCAAAATAAAGAAACAGTTTTAGTAACTGGAGGAACAGGTTTTTTAGGAACTCATACAATTGTTCAGTTATTACAAAATGGATATAATGTAAAAACGACCGTTCGTTCCTTAAAGAGAAAAAACGATGTGTTTGAAATGCTAAAAAATGGCGGGATAACATCATTTGATAATCTCAAATTCATTGAAGCCGATTTAACTAAAGATAAAAATTGGGATTTTGCAGTAAAAGACTGTAAATATGTATTACATCTTGCTTCGCCTTTTCCTTCGGGTGAACCAAAGGATGAAGACGAATTAATTATTCCTGCTAAAGAAGGAACGCTTCGAGTGCTAAAAGCTGCTCAAAAAGCAGGTGTAAAACGTGTTGTAATGACCTCTTCTTTTGCCGCAATAGGCTACAGTATTAACCCTGAAAACCATATTTTTTCTGAACAAGATTGGACAGACCCTAATACAAAGATAGGTCCATATATCAAATCAAAAACACTAGCTGAACAAGCTGCTTGGAATTTCATTAAAACAGAAGCAAACCCGTTAGAATTAACCGTTATTAACCCTGTTGGTGTTTTTGGTCCAGTTTTAGGTAAAGACTTTGCTAGTTCAGTACAACTGATAGAACAACTCATGAGTGGTAAAATGTCTGCAACACCAAAAGTCTTTTTTGGTATTGTTGATGTCAGGGATGTAGCAGATTTACATATCAAAGCTATGATAAGTAAAGAGGCAAAAAATGAACGTTTTTTAGCGTGTTCTGATGATTCGACTTCATTACCGGAAATAGCTAAAATTCTTCGCCTACAGCAAAATGAATATACGAAAAAGGTTACTAAAAAAGTGCTTCCTAATTGGTTAGTGAAAATGTTATCACATTTTAAACCTGAATTAAAATCTGTAGCTTCTCAAGTAGGGATTATAAAAACTATTTCTAATGAAAAAGCAAAAACTATTTTAGGTTGGAAACCTCGAAATAAAGAAGTGATTATAACTGATACTGCAGATAGTTTAATTAAATTTAGTATTATTAAATAAAACAATGGATATAAAATCGTGTTACATAGGACCCGAAATTTCACCAGAACAATTTATACCAGAACATTTGTTTTTGTTTTTGGCAAAAGGAATTTTAAATGGTTATGATGGTAGCAATTATATTACGATGAAGTCTGGCGATTATTGTATTGTTCGTAAAAACCATTTAGCAAGATATAACAAGCAAAAAGAGAACAATAAATTTGAAAAGGTAGTCGTGATTTTTGATGAAATATATCTAAAACAATTTCTAGAAAAACACCAACTCAAAAAAGAAAAATACAAACCTAAAGAAGCATTTATTTATTTAGATAAAAATGAACAAATATCAAGTTTTATAAACTCATTAATGCCTTATTATAATGGTATGGGGAAAATTTAAAAAGGGATCCAAAATACCAAGCGAGAAGAGCTCTTATTTACCTTGTTAGAAATGAAGCCAGAATTATATGGAGTGTTTTTCGACTTTGGTAAACCCGAAAAAATAAACATGGAAGAGTTCATGAATCAAAATTATAAATTCAATGTAGGTATTGAACGTTTTGCACATCTTACGGGTAGAAGTCTCTCGGCATTCAAAAGAGATTTTAAACAAATATTTAACGATACACCCAACCGTTGGTTGATTCAAAAAAGGTTACAAGAGGCCTATTTTCTCATTAATAAAAAGAAACAAAAACCATCTGAAATATATATTGATTTAGGTTTTGAAGATTTATCTCATTTTTCATTTGCTTTTAAAAAACAATTTGGAATGAGCCCAAAGAACTTATTATGATGATTTCAATTTAATTTTAATTAGTTAATTTTACTTTGGGAAGTTACCAAAGCATTTAATTTCAATGAATTCAAAAAAAATATTATCTCAATACATTCAAAATTATATTGATTTAAATGAAGATGAAGCAAATCAATTTGTTAGTTGTTTTGAGGAAATAAAAGTTAAGAAAAGACAATTCATTGTACAACCTAATTTTATTGCGCATCATGTACATTTTGTGGTTAAAGGAGCTTTTAGGTCTTATGTTGTTACAGAAGAAGGTAACGAGCATACAACTTCTTTTGCCATTGAAAATTGGTGGATTACCGATTACAATAGTTTTATATACCAACAACCTGCCACCTCATTTGTAATAGCACTTGAAGATAGTGTAATATTACGTGTACACTATGAAAAACAAAAAGAACTAAAACAAGCAAATCATAAGTTTGAAACTTTTTTCAGAATTATAGCAGAAAGAGGCTTGGCTTTTTTTCAGCGAAGAATTACAAACAATTTAACATTATCTGCCGAAAGGCGTTACGATCAATTTATGAGTAAATATTCTCATATTGCTCAACGCTTACCTCAATATGCTTTAGCATCTTTTTTAGGAATGACACCTGAGTTCTTATCTAAAATAAGAAACAACAAGATTCAAAAGAAATCTTGAACTACTTCAATCATTTTTCCTAATCTACTTCATTGTAACTAGAAAGCTATTCATTGCACTTTTGTAATGTCAATATTGACGTATAATAATTTAAACAAAAGTAATATGAAAACAGCAGTAAAAACAAAATGGAATTTAGATGTAGCACATTCAGAAATAAGCTTTAAAGTTAAGCATATGATGATTTCTACAGTTACAGGACACTTCGAAGACTTCAGTGCAACGGCTGAAACAGAAAACGAAAATTTCGTAAATGCAGATTTTAAATTTGCAGCAAATGTTGATTCTATCAATACTAAAAATAGTGATAGAGATGCACACTTAAAATCAGATGATTTCTTCAATGCAGAAGAATATCCAGAATTGACTTTTAAATCAAAATCTTTTGATGGATACAAATTAGTTGGAGATTTAACAATTAGAGATAAAACCAAAGAAATTGTATTAGATGTAGATTTTAATGGATTAGCTGTAGACCCTTATGGTCAAACCAAAGCAGGTTTTGAGATTACAGGAAAAGTAAATAGAAAAGATTTCGATTTAACATGGAGTGCGGTAACAGAAGCAGGAAGTATAGTGGTAAGTGACACTATTAAGCTTGTTGTTGACTTACAATTTGTTAAAGAATAGTTTTAGTAGTGTTTATTGAGGCTGAAACAATTTTATCAGCCTCAATTTTAGGCAAAGTAAATAAGAATATTGTAAAAAATTATAAAATGGAAAATCAAACAAAATTAAAGGGAGGTTTAAACACATTGGCATTGTATAATGTTGCTTTTGTGGTTTCTAATATTGAAGAATCAATAAAGTGGTATAATAATATATTAGGATTTAAATTAGTAATGAAACAAGCTATTCCTCTAGAAAAAGGGGAGCTGCAAATGGCATTCATGGAAGGTGCGGGAATGAAGATTGAAATGCTTCAAAATTCAGATAATCAATTAATCGATGCGATTGTTAACGATTCAAAAGTTGATGCACCACCAACAGTTGTAGGTAGCAAAGCTTTGGTGTTTCAAGTAGAAGATTTAAAGAAAGCAACTAAAGAACTTGAAGAAAAACATGTGAAGTTTTTATGGAAAGAGCGATATCTAGCAGAAGGCGCATTATTTTGTACCATGGCATTAGACCCTGACGGTAACCGTATAAATATTTTTCAAGCAAATACAGTAATTCAATAAATCAATTATGGAAACCAATAATATTATTACAAAAATAGATCATTTAGGTTTAAATGTACCGGATATAAACACAGCAACCATCTTTCTACAAGAGGCTTTTGACGCTGAGATAATTAATGAATCCTACAGTAGAGCGCTTCCACCTTTAGAAGCATCTGATGAACTTGCATCAACTTTAAACTTAGCACCGAAAGCAACCCTTCATTCATGTAGGATGATTAAAATAGGCAGTGGAGTTAGAATAGAATTATTTGAAATTTATGTTGATGGTCAGAGACAACCAATAAAATCTAGTGATTTGGGTTTAATACACTTTGCGTTGTACACAGACAGTATGCATAAAGCAATCCAAAAATTCGAAGCTGCTGGAGGAAAAATGTTATCAGGTCCAAACCCATTTTTATTTCCATCTGAGAAAGGCGACAAAAACTTCTTTTGTTACGGCTTAACACCTTGGGGAACAACAATTGAATTTATTACCTATCCAGATGGGATGCCATATGAAAAGAACAATAATCTTTATTAATAGGAATTCACCAAATAATAATCAAAGAATATTTAAATCTAATTTAAATAACATAGCATTATGCAAACAGCAATAATAGGAACAGGAAAAATTGGAGAAGCCATTGCTAAAAAATTAATAAAAGCAGGGCATAGCGTTTTGCTTACAAATAATAAAGGCGCAGAAAGTTTGAAAGACAAAGCAGCAAGTTTAGGAAATCTAGCAATTCCTGCAGATATAAGTGAGGTTAATCAAGCTGAGGTGCTTTTCCTTACAGTTAGATGGTCACATTTGCAACAAGTAGCTGCAGATGTCCCAAATCTAGAAGGTAAGATTTTAGTTGACGTTACTAATCCAATTTTAGATGATATGAGTTTTGACGATTTAAAAGGAAAAGCTGCTAGTGAAATTGTACAAGAACTTTTTCCAAAAGCACGAGTAGTAAAAACATTGAATCATTACTTTTTGAAATGGATAGATGAAGATCCAAAAGTTGATAACGGTAAACGAATTGCTTTTGTATCAGGTGATGATACCGAAGCAAAAAACACAGTTACTAATCTGCTTAATGAGTTTGGTTTTAAGTCCATTGATTTGGGTAATCTAGCCGCAGGAAGTAAACTACAGCAAGCTGGTGGATCATTAGCTGCATTAAATATTGTAAGCTATCCTGCTTAAATAATTTTCTAGTTTTTCTAATAAAGAGAAAATAAATAGCCTAAAGTACTTACTTAATGTACATTTTAGGCTTATTTTTTATACACTATATTCAAAGTTAAATTTTTAAATTTGTGTATTATGTTAGAAGTTTTCAAGAAATATATAAATGATAAAGTATCTATGTCTGAGGATGACTTAAACGAGATACTTTCTTATGCCATATTAAAAAAAATGCGCAGAAGGCAATTTCTATTGCAAGAAGGCGATGTTTGGCGTTATAATGCTTTTGTTTGTAGTGGCTTTCTTAGAAAATATTCTGTAGATGACAAGGGAACAGAACACATTATGAGCTTCTCGCCTGAAAACTATTGGACGGGAGATAGAGAAAGTCTTGTTAATGATACACCCTCAAAGTTTAATATAGAAGCTCTTGAAAATGCAGAAATACTGCTATTTAAAAAAGAAGACTTTGAAATGCTCTGCACGAAAATACCTGTGTTTAATAATATGATTAATAATATATTACATAGGAGTTTCATTTCTTCACAGAGTAGAATTCATTCAAGTATAAGTCTTACATCTGAAGAAAAATATAATAATTTCGTTTTAAAATTTCCATCAATAGTAAATCGTGTTCCTCAACACATGATAGCTTCTTACATAGGTATTTCACCCGAAACCTTAAGCCGCATTAGATCCCAAGCAAATAAAAAGTAAAACCATTGACATTTGTCAATAGTTTTTTGCTTCAAATGTCAATGGAAAAAAGCCATTGTCAGTGGCATCTTTGTCTCATTAATAATTTAAAATTTTATAAAAATGAGCAAAGTAATTTTTATCACAGGAACAAGTTCAGGTTTTGGCAAATTAACAACCATCACTTTATCAAAAGCAGGTTATACAGTAATCGCTGGTATGAGAGGCGTATCAGGGAAAAACAAAGAAGCAGCTGACGAACTTTCAGCACTACCAAACGTTGAAGTAGTAGAAATTGATGTGACCGATGACCATTCGGTATCCAATGCATTTCAACAAACACTCTCAAAACACAGAAAAATTGATGTATTGGTCAACAATGCAGGTGTGACTGGTTTTGGGCTTTTGGAAGCCACTTCAATAGAACAAATCCGTAAAATGTTTGAAGTAAACTTTTATGGTGTTATTAGAGCTTATCAAGCTGTTTTACCAAGTATGCGTAAAGAAAAAAGTGGTCTTATAATCAATATAACATCAGGAGCTAGCGCACATACATTACCATTTATGATCCCTTATTTAGCTTCAAAGTTTGGTGTGGAAAGTATTGCAGAAGGTCTTCAAGCTGAGTTGGCTCAATTCAATATAGAAAATGTAACCATACAGCCAGGTGTTTATCCTACCGAAATGAACAATGGTAGCAAACAAGGAATTGGTGCAGACAAGCCAGAAGTTGCAGCAGCTTATGATCCTATTGCAACAGATATGTTTAACGCTATTGGAGCAGGATTGTTTGGTAAAATGCAAGAATTCAACATGAACCCACAAACAATTGCAGATGGAATATTAAACTTGGTAAGCATGCAAGACGGCACCAGACCATTACGCTACCCACTTGATGCTATTGCACAAGGTACAGACATTGAATTTATCAATGCTAGGGCAGAGATTAAAGAAAAATGGTTAGCCGCATATAACGGATAATATGTTTAATCAAACACGCTTATCCTAACTTGGATAAGCGTTTTAAACCTTAGATAACATGGAAATTATAGAAGCAATGAAGTGGCGTTATGCCACAAAAAGGATGTCAGGTAAAAAAATACCAGATAATACTATCAATAAAATTATTGAAGCTATGCACTTAGCTCCTTCAGGAATAGGTTTACAACCTTATGAAATTATCAGTATCACCAATAGTGAGCTAAAAAGTAAAATAGAGCCCATAGCATTTAATCAGAAACAAATTGTAGAAAGTTCACATTTGCTTGTCTTTGCAGCTTGGGATACTTATTCAAAGGAAAGAATTGATGGAGTTTTCGATTATTTGGCAAAACAGCGTAATATACCAATCGAAAAAACTTCAGGGCAAAGAAATTTTTCAAAACAGTTTTTTGGTGCTATGAGCGATGAGAACAATTTTCATCATGCAGCTAAACAGGCACATATTGCATTAGGTATAGCTATACTTACTGCAGCACTTGAAGGGATAGATGCTACTCCAATGGAAGGTTTTGACCCAATGGCTTTAGATGAATTACTGGGTTTAAAAGAAAAAGGATTGAAAAGTTCAATGCTATTAGCTTTAGGATATAGAGATGACAGTAACGACTGGAATTTAAACCTTAAAAAGGTAAGAAAACCATTATCGGAATTTTTAACAGAAATAAAATAGTCAAATATGAAAACAAAAATAATAATGCTGGCGATTTTGATATCAATGGGATTTAGTTCCAATTTATATGCACAAGAGTCTAACCCAAAAATAAATTCTGAAGAAAATAATAAAAAACAAAAAAAGCATACAGGTATGAGTACAGTAGAAATAGAAACTTTAGCAATAAAGCATTTGGATATATGGACAGATAAAAATGCAGAAAAGCGAAACAAGTCCATTAAAGAAGTTTATACAGTGGATGTAGAAATAGTTGACCCATTTTTTGTGATAAACGGGCATTCAAAACTGAATGATTTCATTGAAGAGTTACAAGCAAAACATCCTGGTTTTTCTTTCAGTATTTCTCAACCTATTGAAAGTCATAATAATATTGCTAGGCTGTTCTGGCAGTTTGGACCAGATACTAAGCCAGATACTATAACAGGACAAGACATATTTGTTATCGAAAATGAGAAAATAAAATCACTTTACATTTTTATTGACGGATTAGAAAATTAAAAATCAAACTATTTAAAAATTATAATCATGAGAACAATTTCAAATCTCCTTTTTGGAGAACGCAAAAGCAACAACTTTGCTTCGATAGGGTTATTAATATTACGCCTAATAGCAGGTTTTGGATTAATAATACATGGGTTGCCAAAACTTGCGGCACCTATGAGTTTCGCAGGAGATGCCTTTCCTGGCATTCTTCAGTTATTAGCAGTTATAAGTGAATTTGGTGGTGGTATTGCATTAATACTTGGCATTTTTGTACCATTGGCATCACTGGGAGCTTCCATTACTATGTTTGTGGGTATTATTTTTATGCATATTCCCTTTAAAGATCCTATTTATCGTATAACCGTAAAATATTCGTTTGAAGGTGATGGTGATCCTTTTTTTGGGTTTCCACTATGGTTGGCTAAAGCAGACGGACATAGTGCAGCTGGATCGGGTTCAGCAGAACTTGCGCTACTGTATTTTATTATAGCATTATGTTTGTTTTTTGTTGGAGGTGGGCATTATTCCCTAGATCATTATTTGAGATTTAGAAAACAAAAGTAATTTCAGTAAGCAAGATATCTACAGGTTCAGATATCTTGCTTTTTAGTTTTTTTACAATCTTTATTAATAACAGCTTAATATGCTCAATAAACATATTTGAGCTTTTGAGCAAAGTTTCACCCTTTAAATCAAACTACTTTTGCATTGTATTAAAAAACAAGATATGAGTAAAATAGTATTAATAACTGGAGCTTCTTCAGGTATGGGTAAAACAACAGCCGAATTGTTGTTAAAAAAAGGGTTTGTAGTTTATGGTGCAGCTCGAAGAATTGATAAGATGAATGATTTACAACAATTGGGTGCAAAAATTCTTTGCATGGATGTAACTGATGATGCTACAATGGTTTCCGGTGTTGAAGAAATTATCAAAAATGAAGGGTGTATTGATGTATTAATTAACAATGCTGGTTTTGGGTTTTATGGCGCTGTAGAAGATGTATCTATAAAAGATGCGCGTTATCAGTTGGATGTTAATGTATTTGGTGCTGTTAGATTGATACAATTAGTTTTACCTTATATGAGAAAAAACCAGTTCGGTAAGATTGTAAATATATCTTCCATTGGTGGAAAACTGGCAAATCCATTTGGAGGATGGTATCACGCAAGTAAATTTGCTTTAGAAGCTTTAAGTGACAGTTTGCGAATGGAGGTTAAGCATTTCGGCATAGACGTCATTGTTATAGAACCTGGAGGAGTCAAATCTGAATGGAGTGATATAGCTATGGAAAATGCCCGTAAAGTTTCTGAAAAAGGAGTTTACGTAACAATGGTTAATAAAATGATAGAAACAGGTAAAAAGTTTAAAGAGAAAAATGCCGAACCAGAAATAATCGCCAATCTTATATTAAAGGCTATAACTGTAAACAAACCAAAAACAAGATATAGTGGTGGCTTTATGGCAAAACCATTACTTTTAATGAAAAAAATAGTATCCGATAAAATGATGGATAAAATAATTTTGAGTCAGTTCAAAGGTAAAAAATAATGGGAATGCAACACTATAATCTTCTTTATTCATGTGTATACGAAAAAGAACGCGGTATTGAGCAATTTGTTGAAGAGCATGCTTTAGGAATTATTCTTTCAGGAGAATTGCATCTCTTTACAAATAAGGGTACTATTATTTTCAAAAAAAATAGTATTGGGTTAATCCGAAGGAATCAATTGGCAAAATCCATGAAGTTTCCAGAGTCTAATGGAAAGCCTTTTAAAGCAATTAATATTTTACTGGACCAAAATGCATTAAAAAAATACGCGTCAATATATACTATTAAAAAGCAAGATAGATATAAGGGAGATTATATTATAGATTTAACTAAAAATAGTTTTTTGAAAGATTACCTTGAATCACTATTGCCGTATTTTGATAATCCTGAACTATTAACAGGGGAAATTTCCGAG
Source organism: Mariniflexile litorale (assembly GCF_031128465.2). Taxonomy (GTDB): domain Bacteria; phylum Bacteroidota; class Bacteroidia; order Flavobacteriales; family Flavobacteriaceae; genus Mariniflexile; species Mariniflexile litorale. Next base: position 2,849,594 of record NZ_CP155618.1, read on the forward strand.
AATAAAACAATTGAGGCTGTTAAGTTACTTTTAAAAGCGAAGCCGGAACTTTTCAGTTTTTTATTTGATTTTAATGATCCACATAAAATAGACTTGGAAGCTTTTATGGTCCAAAATTTCACCTTCAATGTTACGCTCAATAAATTTGCCAAACTAACCGGTAGGAGTTTGGCAACATTTAAACGGGATTTCAGAAAAACATTTAACGATTCACCAAGTCAATGGTTGACTAAAAAACGTTTAGAAGAGGCACATTACCTAATAGCTAAAAAAAATAAACGACCTACAGACATATATTTAGATTTAGGTTTTGAAAACCTTTCTCATTTTTCATATGCATTTAAAAAACAGTTTGGAGTGAGCCCCATGAATCTATAGTCTTGAACAAAAAGAATTCAGAATGACTTATTGATTCTTCGTTAATTAATAAGATAACTTTACCTTTAAATGCTTTTCTGTTTTTTTTCTTCTCCTATTTTTTTACCGAATACCGGCCTTGGATTACTGTACTTTCCACAAATCGGTGATAATTGTGATTTAAAGTATAAAAGAGGGGCTAGTTACGTGTTTGTACTTGGAAAGTTGCGGGTTTTTGTACGAGGAATTTCCGAAGGAAAATCAGAAACTAACAATTATATTGGTTTCGCTAAAACTAGCATTTTTTATATACTTGTTTTCGTTTCTGAATCCATTTTATAATAGAATTTTCAGTTGGTATTTTTATCTGTATACTTCTTTCGCAAAAACTTAATTGCCATCCTGATTCCAATTCAATTAAATATCCAAATCTAGGATTTTTATAAATTCCGTTTTTTTTAATTCCGACATATCTTTTAATCGACTTCCAATACTATATCCTTCGGGTGTTTTTAATTTTACGTCACGTGTTGTCCTGTATGCAATATATTTCTTTTTAACTAGGAGCCCAATGCCTTAAAAAGTTTGGTTATCAATTTACTTGTTATAAGCTTGCTGTAATTAGTTGAATACAGATGGCTTTATAAACCAGAAACTTATGTTTTTTTATTTTAAAGGGCATAGTTCTATTATTTTATTGTGGTTACTTATGAATTTTAGTTTGAATATTTAGCGACCTAAAACATTTATATTTAATAAATAATTTAAGACTTGCGCTACAATCTTAACATCTTAATAATAATCCATTAACTTAAATTTAAAGTAATTACCACACCTTTGTGGTGTAATGCATATGGGCTTAACGTCATATGTAACGTGTATGATTATAATTTTAAACACTGTATCTACGCTTCTGGTAAATCACACAACTTCCTGTTGTATATGTGGTTTCTATACTTCTCAAAAAATTAAAAGCAAAAAACAATTGGAGAATACATGAAAAAAAGAGCTGTAGAGATTGTTGTTATCTCAGATGTGCATTTAGGTACTTATGGCTGTCGTTCCAAAGAGCTTGTTAAATACCTTAAATCTATTAAACCTGAAAAGGTTATTTTAAATGGAGACATTATAGATATTTGGCAGTTTAGTAAACGTTACTGGCCAAAGTCGCACATGAAAGTTATAAAACTCATCACCTCGTGGATTTCTAAGGGTGTTGAGGTAAATTACATAACGGGCAACCACGACGAGATGCTACGTAAGTTTGTAGGCTTCCAAATGGGAAGTTTTAGTATTTCAAATAAAGAATTGTTGACCATCGATGGCAAAAAAGCATGGATATTTCATGGAGACGTGTTCGATGTAACCATGCAACACTCCAAATCCATAGCAAAATTGGGAGCGGTGGGTTACGATTCTTTAATACTACTTAATAGTGCCATCAATTTCTTGGCATCTAAGTTAGGCAAAGGTCCTATTTCGATGTCTAAAAAAATTAAGAACAGTGTGAAGTCTGCCGTAAAGTTTATCAATAACTTTGAAAAGATTGCTTCCGATATTGCTATTGAAAATGGTTATGATTATGTGATTTGTGGGCACATCCATCAACCAGAAATCAAACGTATTGAAACTGAGGCTGGCACAGTAACCTATTTAAATTCGGGGGACTGGGTTGAAAGCTTAACGACTCTAGAGTATTATGATGGCAAATGGCATCTGTTTAGTTTTAAGGACAACTTTTTATTTGAAGAGGCCACAGAAACCGATGCTGAAGAGGAAGAAGTATTAGAAACCAAAGTGCTTTTTCAAAACATGATGAAAGAGTTTGAAACTGAAGTAAAGCAACCTAAAGTCCCAACACATTAAAGTTTTATGAAAGTACTTTACGCGATTCAAGGTACAGGTAATGGGCATTTAAGTCGCGCACGTGATATCATTCCTATTCTGCAAAAAAAAGATATTGAGTTAGATATACTAGTAAGCGGAACAGAAGCCGATATTAATATTCCATATCCCATAGCTTACCAATTAAAAGGACTCAGTTTTGTGTTTGGTAAACAAGGCGGTGTCGATTTTTGGAAAACCTATTTTAAGGCGAAAAGTATGCGCCTTCACAAAGAAATTAATACCCTGCCCGTTGAAAATTACGATTTGATAATCAACGATTTTGAGCCTGTATCGGCCTGGGCTTGTAAACTGAAAAAATTACCCTGCGTGAGTTTAAGTCATCAATCAGCCGTATTGGTTTCAAACGCACCAAAACCTAAGAGAAAAGATGCTTTAGGGAAGCTCATTCTTAAAAAATACGCGCCAACCACTAAGCAGTATGGGTTTCATTTTAAGAGCTATCAAGACGATGTGTTTACACCTGTTATTAGACAAGACATTCGAAATGCCGTTTGCGAAAAGGGCAATCATTATACGGTGTACTTACCATCCTACGACGATGAAAAAATTCTAAAGATACTCTCTAAAATAAAAGAGGTATCGTGGGAAGTATTTTCAAAACACAATAAAAAAGTAGTGGTTCATAAAAATATAACTATACAACCAATAACAAATGAAACTTTTGTAAAAAGTATGGCCAGCAGTCAAGGTATTTTATGTGGAGCAGGTTTTGAAACCCCTGCCGAAGCACTTTTTATGCGTAAAAAACTATTGGTAATCCCCATGAAAGGGCAATACGAGCAAGAATGCAATGCCGCTGCTTTAAAAGATTTGGGTGTACCCGTAATAAAATCATTAAAAAAGAAATATATAAAAAATATGATGGAGTGGGTGGCAAGTGATACACTTGTATATGTTGATTATCCCGATATCACTGAAGAGATTATAGATAGGCTTCTAAAAGAAAATTTATAATACAAAACCATTCTATGGCTTTTATCCATACTCAACAACATTTCACCTTAAAACCTCAAGATTTCGGAAAAGACTTTGTGTTTGGTGTTTCTACCGCAGCATACCAAATTGAAGGCGCTCATACTGTAAAAGACAAAGGCGCTTCCATCTGGGATCAATTCACCTCAAAAAAAGGCAATATTTTTAATAATCAACATGGGCAAATAGCATGCGATTTCTATAATAAGTTTGAAGAAGATATTTTACTTATGAAATCTATGAACATCAAACACTTTAGGTTTTCATTAGCATGGTCGCGTATCATTCCAGAAGGTAGGGGAAAGGTGAGTACAGATGGTATTGATTTTTACAATAAGGTTATAGACTTCTGTATAAAATGTGGCATCAAGCCTTGGGTAACTTTATACCATTGGGATTTACCCCAAGCCTTACAAAACCAAGGCGGTTGGGTAAATAGAAATGTATTGTCTTGGTTTGAAGACTATGCTAAGATATGCGCCACTCATTTTGGCGATCGTGTTAAGCATTGGATGGTGTTAAACGAACCCATGGTATTTACGGGTGCAGGTTATTTTTTAGGAGTACACGCCCCAGGCAATAAAGGTTTGAAAAATTTTTTGCCAGCAGTCCATCATGCGGTAATGTGTCAAGCTATTGGTGGGCGAGTGTTACGAGCTTTAGTGCCTCGTGCGTATATTGGTACTACATTTTCCTGTTCACAAGTAACACCTTATAGTACATCTCCCAAAAATGTTCGGGCAGCCCAAAAAGCCGATGCTTTATTAAATAGGCTTTTTATAGAACCCATGTTAGGGCTTGGTTACCCCACTGAACATGTGCCAGTATTAAGGCGCATCGAAGCATACATAAAACCAAACGATTTAAAGCAAGCAGTTTTTGATTTTGATTTTATAGGCGTACAAAACTACACACGAGAAGTAGTAAAGCATAGCTATTGGGTACCTTATTTACATGCGAAAATAGTAAAAGCTTCTAAGCGAAATGTGAAAACAACGCTTATGGACTGGGAAGTCTACCCACCCAGTATTTATAATATGATAAAACGTTTTAACCAATACCAAGGTGTTAATAAAATACTCATTACCGAAAATGGTGCCGCCTTTACCGATATACTTTTTAATGGCAAAGTACACGATAAAGAACGTTTGCGGTATTTACAAACCCACATGCAGCAAGTTTACAAAGCCAAAAAAGACGGACTCCATGTAGTAGGATATTTTGTATGGACTTTTACTGATAATTTTGAATGGGCAGAAGGTTACCATCCTAGATTTGGTTTGGTGTACACCGATTTCTCAACACAACAACGTATTCTAAAAGCATCTGGCAAGTGGTACCAAGCTTTTTTAGGGAGTTAAATGTTATTCCCAGATCTAAACTCGTTGTAATATTTGATTTTCTTCGCAAAAAGCATTAACTTATCAGAGCGTTTATACAAAGTCATTATATATTTGAAAGTGAAACTTCCATTTGAGATATATTGTAATATATGACTTTTGAGGTGTATTTCTTTTTTGTTGCGAATCTACCATGGTTATAGTTTACAAGGAATAGATAAATTTCCTCAAGAAATAAAATAAATGGTATAAAAGTGTTTAGTGATTATTTTTTCATAAAAACCGCTATATCAACGAGTTTGATTATTCTCAATTTTATATTAAAGACTATTAGTCAGAAAATTTATACTATATTTATGATAATATAGATTAACAGAAAATGAAAAAAATATTTTTTTACAGCCTAGACAATTTTGAGTTTTTGCTACATTTTTTACCAGAATCTAACAAATTAACTTACTACTTCTTTAGTGAAATAAAACTATTGAAAAAAGCTATAAAGCAACTAAATCCAGATGCATTATTTCTTGAAAACATAGAATTTAACAAAGAGGTTTCAAGTTGTTTTGAAATTGTTGATACTAACACTTCAGTTATTATTTCTGGAAAGTATACAAGTTTTCCTAAAATGCCCAAACAGGTATCTGTTTTACCAGATAAACTAAATAAGACAAGCGTATTTGAGCTGTTTTTAAAATTAAAATTAATTAATGAAAATTTGGCATCGCAGGAAGCTATTTCAAAAGATAAAAATGATACAGAAGAAATTAAAAACGGTAAAGAATTAAATAACCAACAGCTTCTAAATCTTCTTATGAATAATTTGCCAGAGGCCATTTATTTTAAAGATAGAAAGTCCAGGTATACTAAAATTAATTATCCAGAAGCAGCTCTTTTACAAATAAGTGACCCAGAAGAAGCTGTTGGTAAAACAGATGCCTATTTTTTTGACCCAGCTTTAAGTAAAAAAACATTTAAGGAGGAGCAGGCTCTAATGAAGAGTGGTATTCCGTTAATAAACAAGTTTGAATGCATTGATACATTTTCTGATAAAAAGTATATAAGGGCTACAAAAGTACCTTTGATGAATGCAGATGGAAAGTGTATCGGTTTAGTTGGTATTACTAGAGATGTTACCAATGAGCATTTAATAGAGAAAGAGCTTCTTATAGAAAAGGAACTAATGGATTTGCTGATGAATAATGTGCCTGATAGAATTTATCTTAAAGATAGAGATTCTCGATTTATACGATCAAATATGGCTTTGGCAAAACAGTTCGGACTAAATTCACCAGAAGAATTATATGGAAAAACCGATTTTGATTTTCATGATCCTATTCATGCCAAAGAAGCATTTGAAGATGAACAGGCTATTATGAGAAATGTGAATCAAATTTTAAATAAACAGGAAAGCTATTTAAAAAATAGAAAACGGTTTTGGGTGTTAACAACTAAAATCCCAATTATAGATAATAACAAAGAAGTTATAGGGATCGTTGGTATTTCACGTGATTTTACAAAACAAAAAAAGTTAGAGGATACTCTTAAAAAAGAGAAAGAATTTTTGCAAATGCTAATTGATAATGTTCCTGATTATATATATTTTAAGGATAAAAATTTTAAATATATTAGGGTAAATAAAGCAATTGCCACTTTTTATAAAGCAGATGTGAACGAAATAATTGGAAAATCAGATTTAGATTACCTTCCAAAAAAAACAGCAAAAAAGTTACATCAACAGGATTTAGCCGTATTTGAGAATGAGGTAGAAATAATAAATAAAGTAGAAAAGCTAAAAAATTTAGAAGGTAAAACAATTTGGCTCTCCACAACTAAAGTTCCAATAAAGGATGAACGCTCCAAAATTATAGGATTAGTAGGAATCTCTCGAGATGTTACTCTAATAGAATTGGCCAAACAGCATTTTGAGATGGCCAAGGCAAATGCAGAAGAAGCCAACCGAGCCAAAAGCTTGTTTCTTGCGAATATGTCACACGAAATTAGAACACCTATGAATGGTATTTTTGGAATGGCTGATATACTGAGTAAATCTAAACTTGATTCTACCCAGAAAGAATACCTAGATATTATAATGAAATCTGGCCAGACCTTATTATTACTAATTAATAATATTTTAGATTTCTCTAAGATTGAATCTGGCAAAATGGAATTGGAAACAGTGCCTATCAGTATTAGAAGTATTATAGAAGAAGTTGCTGATATTCATATAGTTCAAGCTACCACTAAGTCGATAGATTTGTTAACATATATTGATCCCGAAGTTCCAGAATTTGTGGGAGGTGATTATGTTCGTTTAAAACAAGTTATTACCAACTTAGTAAATAATGCTATTAAGTTTACTCCGAAAGGAGAAGTTGTTATACAAGTTATTTATATGGGAGAAACCAATGGAACCCATGAAATACAATTTAAAGTTAAAGATTCCGGTATTGGAATTACCAAAGAAAATCAAAAAAAATTATTTAACTCATTTACTCAAGTTGATGCTTCAACAACAAGAAAATATGGTGGAACTGGTTTGGGGCTGGCTATTTCCTTAAAGTTAGTTACTCTAATGGGAGGTAAATTAGGCCTAGAAAGTGTTCCAAATTCTGGCTCTACATTTTTTTTCAAAGCAAAATTTAATATATCAGAAGAGGCTAAAAACACTAGTGCATTTTTAAGCAAAAAGCAACTTCATGGAAAACATGTTGCCATTATAGATGATAATGAAACTAATAGGTTAATATTCAAGAAATATCTTAAAACATGGCAAGTTAAAGTCTCAGAGTTTAAAGATGGGTTTGAAGCATTGTCGTTTTTTAAGGATCAGTATAATTCAGATAATCCAATCGATTTAGTGCTACTGGATTACCATATGCCTGGTATGGACGGAAGGGAATTGGCAAGGCGAATTAAAGCAGATCAAAGATTAAGTGATTTAAAATTAATTTTATTGTCTTCAATTACCGATGCACTATCAAAATCAGAAATGGATAAGATTGGTTTTGAAGCAGGTCTTAATAAACCAATTAAAATGAATCAACTATTAAATATAAGCTTAAAGGTTTTGGGAATGCCGCAAGAGCAAAAAGAATTTGAAAGTGAAGAAAACGAAAACCATTTGATAAGCTATAAAAATAAAAGGTTTCTTATTGTAGAGGATAATTTAATAAATATCAAAGTGACCCAAATAGTATTAAGTGGATTGTCAACACATGTTGAAGTAGCAAAAAATGGTCTGGAAGCAGTTAATCTCTTTCAGAAAAATAAGTTTGATGTTATATTGATGGATATAAGGATGCCGATAATGGACGGTATGGAAGCAACTTTGAGGATTAGGGAATTGGAAAAGAATATAAAATCAGAAGAGCCCGTTAAAATTATTGCAACAACCGCAAATACCTATCAAGAAGATGTTGAAAATTGCATGGATAATGGCATGGATGCTTTTCTTGAAAAACCATTTAAAAGAAAAGATCTACTAGATATTTTACAGCAATTACTATAATTTAGTTATAGCGTTTTGTATTGTGGGCTAACTTAAAAAAGTACCGTTAATAATTCGAATTTACTAACTTTAATTTCAATTTATAACAAAATAAGATAATTTTTCGTACTACAAAATAAATAAATTGACACTGAATAAATTACCGTACCTTTGCCGCTTAATAAAAAAAGGGGTGATGTTTAATAAATAGATTGTCATCTCAAAATGTCCAATTAAGGACTAATCAAACAATTTATATGCAATTTAACTCATTAGGCTTATCTCAAGCCTTGCTAAAAGCTATTAGCAAAAAGGGATACACAACTCCAAGTCCTATTCAACAAAAAGCCATACCACATATATTACAAGGGAAAGATGTATTGGCAAGTGCACAAACCGGTACCGGTAAAACAGCTGGATTTACATTACCATTGTTGCATATTTTATCGGAAAATCCAAAAGAAAAATACAGACCCATTCGTGCATTAATTTTAACGCCAACACGTGAATTAGCGGCACAGGTATATGCAAATGTAAAAGAATACAGTGAGTTTTTAGAGTTGCGTAGTGCTGTTATTTTTGGAGGTGTTAACCAAAATCCACAAGTAGCAACCATTCGTCAGGGGATTGATGTATTGATAGCCACTCCAGGGCGTTTGTTAGATTTAATCAATCAGAACCACATATCATTAAAACGTGTTGAGATTTTAGTTTTAGATGAAGCCGATCGTATGCTAGATATGGGTTTTTTACGTGATATTGAGCGTATTATTAAAATCATGCCAGAAAAACGCCAAAACTTAATGTTTTCGGCAACCTTTTCACAAGATATTAAAAAACTAGCACATGGTATTTTAAATAATCCAGTGCAGGTAGAAGCCACTCCTGAAAATACTACAGTAGATGCTATTACTCAAAAAGTGTATCGTGTTGCCAAAGGTTTAAAAACCGACTTGATTATTAAGTTAATCTCAGACGGTAACTGGAAACAAGTCTTGGTTTTTACACGTACTAAACATGGTGCAAATAAACTTTGTGAAAAAATGGCAAAGGCAGGTATTAAAGCTGCGGCAATACACGGAAATAAAAGTCAAGGTGCGCGTACTAAAGCTTTAGGTGGTTTTAAAAATGGCAGTGTGAGTGTTTTAGTGGCGACTGATATTGCGGCACGTGGATTGGATATTCCATTATTACCACATGTTATTAATTTTGAATTGCCTAATATTTCTGAAGATTATGTACATAGAATAGGAAGAACGGGTAGAGCAGGAGCCAGTGGTGAAGCACTATCATTAGTAAGTGCTGATGAAACGACTTTTTTACGAGATATTGAAAAGCTAGTTGGAATGAAAATTCCTGTTGAAATTGTGGAAGGTTTTGAGCCCGATCCGAATGCTTCAACCCAACCTGAAAAACGTCAACAACGCGGTGGTGGAAACCGTTCTAGAAACAATGAGCGTTCTGGTAATTCAAATACCCAAAAAAACGACAGTAGCCGACGTCCTAAACGCAATAGTGACAGAAGCAGAAACGATAGACGTAATTAATAGCAATGAATCCAAGGTTAAGAGCTAAAATCATTCAAGTTTGTGATGAAAAAATAAAAGCTAAAGGCGACCAAGTGGGTGTGTCTTTTTATGCATTTTTTGAAAACAAAAATAATAACCCCGAATTGTTAATGGAAGCTGCCACTTGGTGGATTAAAGAACACCAGTTAGATCATTTTGAGAAAGCTGTAAAAATTAGAGATTTAGTAAATGGAACAGCAACCAAATAACCCATTGCATGGTATCAAACTAGAGCAAATTATTAACGATTTGGTCACGCATTATGGTTGGGAATACATGGGGTTTACTATTAAAATTAAATGTTTTACCGATAATCCTTCGATAAAATCGAGTTTAAAGTTTTTAAGGCGTACCCCGTGGGCTAGAACTAAAGTGGAAGCTATGTATTTAAACATGCTAAAACAGAATGAAAACAAAAAAGGTTCAAGTTAATTACTTGAACCTTTTTTATATTTTAATCTTCGCTAACTTCAGTGTTTTCTTTTTTCTTTTTCGCACCTTCGGGTCTTTTTTTGCCTTTTTCGCCTCTTAGCATACCAGATTTATATTCTTCTAGAGTTACAGAACCATTAGAGTCTGCGTCCATAGCAGCATATCGTTTTTCAAGAGTTTCAGTAGGTATTTCTTTTTTGGTTTTACGAGCTTTAAATTCATCTAAAGAAATAGAAGCATCTTTGTTTGTGTCTAGAGCAGTAAACATTTTTTCAGGGTCTGGTTTCTGTCTGTCTTGAGCGTTGCTTAAAGAAAAAGTAAATAAACCTAATACTAATACACCTAATTTTAATGTTGTTAATTTCATATTCTATTTTTTTTTAATTGTTTATAATAAGTTTAATGATGCTTAGACTATGCAATTAAAAAAAGGTTTAATGTCATGATTTATAATATATTTATAGATGTTTTAATCCTTCATAAACAACAATACCTACAGCATTCGCTAAATTTAAACTCCTAACCTTTTCGCTATAAATAGGGATTTTATATAATTGATTGGAGTGTGTTTCAATGATAGATTTAGGTAAGCCAACCGATTCTTTTCCAAAAACTAAAAAGAGATTATCTTCAAAAGGAATGTGCCAATGGTTTTTATTGCCATGACTAGATAGAAACACCATGTTTTGGTCTTTGTTTTTACTGAAAAATTCCTCAATGTTTTCATAATAAACAATCGATACGTGTTTCCAATAATCTAATCCAGCGCGTTTTAATCGCGTGTCGTCAATTTTAAAACCGAAGGGTCTAACCAAATGCAATGTAGAACCTGATGCCAATGCTAAACGTCCAATATTACCTGTATTATTGGGTATTTCGGGTTCAATAAGTACAATGTTTAAGGGCATAAAAAGTTTATTTGTATTTTATGCGAAGATACATATTAAAGGAAACTTTTATGGTTCAGTGTGAGTTGGATGGAATTATAAATACGAAACCATAATTGTTTTATAATGTTGAAGGATCATTATTAATAACATTCAAAATATAAAATCTACGAGGGAGTTGTTTATATTATTAGAGTTTGTCGATACTATGGGGCTTGTTTAATACTAAAATTAGCAAAGAATAGAGCTTTATAGCATAAATAGGGGGGGCAAATAAAGGGAATTAAAAAGTTAATCAGCCTTTTGTTTTACCTTTTTTGCGACTGGTTTCATTATAATACGTAAGGTACTATCATTGTTAAAATAACTAATGAACCAATTCATAAAGATCAAGAGTTTGTTTTTAACACTTAAAATAAGCATTAAATGAATAAACATCCAAGTAAACCAAGCCAAACGCCCTTGAAAACTAAACTTTGGTAAATCGACTACAGCTTTGCGTTTTCCAATAGTGGCCATAGAACCTTTATCGGCATACTCAAACTCTTTTTTAGGTTTGTTTCTGCTTATGTTTATTAAGTTTTTTGCCAATAACACCGCTTGTTGTTGTGCTACACTAGCTACTTGTGCATGTCCTTTGGGGTTGTTAGGGGTTTCCATATAAGCAATATCGCCTAGAGCGTACACATTATTTAAATGTTTAATTTCGTTAAAGCGATTTACTATAAGTCTGTTTCCTCTAGTTATACACTCCTTAGGGAACCCTTCAATAATATTACCAGTAACACCCGCAGCCCAAATAACGTTTTTAGAAGCTATCTTTTCACCGTTATTTAATGTAACGGTACTGCCATCATAGTCCTTTACCATGGTGCTTGTTTTAACAATAACTCCTAAATCTTCTAGATACTTTTGCGACATTTTTTGCGAACCTTCACTCATGGGGCTAAGTGTATGCGCCGTTCCTTCAAGTAAATAAATGGTGAGTTTGGAAAAGTCTTTATCAGGATAATCTTTAGGTAAAATGTTGCGTTTCATTTCCGCTAAAGCACCAGATAATTCTACACCCGTTGGTCCGCCACCAACAATTACAAAATTTAAAAGTGCCTGAAGTTTATCGGGGTCTGTGGTGTTTAGGGCGTCTTCAAAGGTCTGTAAAATACGGTTTCTAAGTTGAATCGCCTCGGGTATGGTTTTCATTGGGTAGGCATAATCTCTTAAATTTTCGCTTCCAAAATAATTGGTGGTACACCCGATAGCAATAACTAGATGATCATATTCAAAATCTCCAATAGAAGTTTTAACCGATTTTCCTTCGAGATTTATTTGACGCACTTTCGCAATTCTAATGCGTACGTTTTTTGATTTTTGAAACACTTTTCGCAGCGGAAAAGAAATACTTGCAGGCTCCAAGCGAGCCGTAGCCACTTGGTACATGAGTGGCTGAAATTGATGAAAATTATGTTTATCAATTAAATATACTTCGTAATTGGGGTGGTCTATTAAACCTTGGGCTAGTTTTAATCCAGCAAATCCAGCGCCTACAATTATTACTCTTTGTACATTAGCCATGGTATGTTTTTATTTTACTATAAAGTTTACAAAGTCTTTTATAGAATCGACGGGTTTTGTTGATATATATTTAATAAAAGCACTACCAATTATAGCACCTTTTGCATATTGTGTTGCTTGCATAAAGGTTTTATTATCTGAAATGCCAAACCCAATAATTTGAGGGTTTTTTAAATTCATGTCTGAAATACGTTTGAAGTAACCTGTTTGTTCGTCACCAAAACCAGATTGACTACCTGTAACGCTCGCACTACTCACCATATATATAAAACCGTTGGAAATAGAGTCAATAAAATGGATGCGTTCCACACTTGTTTGTGGGGTAATTAAAAACACATTAATAAGTCCGTATTTTTCAAACGTAGCTTTGTATTCATCATGATAAACATCAACCGGTAAATCGGGGATGATTAAACCATCAATACCAATTTCCTGACATTTTTTACAGAAAGCTTCTACGCCATATTGAAGCATTGGGTTGAAATAGCCCATGATGATTAATGGAATAGATACTGATTTTCTGATATCTTTTAATTGATTAAAAAGCACTTCAGTAGTCATGCCATTCTTCAGCGCTTGTGTAGAACTTGCTTGAATGGTTGGTCCGTCGGCTAAAGGGTCGCTGAACGGTAAACCAATCTCAATCATATCGACACCGCTTTTTTCTAGGTTTTGAATGATAGAAACGCTGTCATTTAAACTTGGGTAACCTGCTGTGAAATAAATAGATAATAACTTTTTATCTTCTTTTAGTTTTTTGTTTATTCTGTTCATTGAAAATGATATTTTTCATTCCCTCGCAGGAGGGAATCTTTTTATTGTATTTCTAAATGTACTCTGAAAGGTCTTTCCAGTCTGGATTTAAGCTATTTATTAAATTGATTTTCCATTCACGATTCCATTTTTTTATTTGTCTTTCTCTTTTTATTGAATTGTTAACATACCTTGTTGTTTCAAAATACACGAGTTTATTAACATTATATTTTCCTGTAAACGTTTTAAGACTATTATTTTTATGTTGTTTTAATCTGTCTTTTAACTGTTTTGAGCGCCCAACATATAGAACCGCATGGTTTTTATTTGTAAGTATGTATACATAATGAATATCCATATAGATTCATGAGTTTTCCGCCTTCGCGGAAATGAAAAACAAATTATCAAATTTTAAAATAATCAATATAGTTTTGTAAATCCTTATCACCACGTCCAGATAAACTAACTACCACGATATCGTTTGGTTTAAATGTTTTCTGTTCGAAAATGGCTAAGGCATGCGAGCTTTCAATAGCAGGAATAATACCTTCTAACTTACATAATTGTAAACCTGCTTTCATGGCTTCATCATCGGTAATAGACATGAATTGAGCCCGACCTGTTTTCGCTAAATGTGCATGCATAGGACCAACACCAGGATAATCTAAACCTGCCGAAATAGAGTAAGGTTCGGTAATTTGACCGTCTGGAGTTTGCATCAAAAGGGTTTTACAACCATGAATAATACCTTCTTTTCCTAGAACTGAAGTAGCTGCGCTTTCACCAGAATCGATACCCAAACCTGCAGCTTCAACTGCTATGATTTTCACATCTGGTTCATGTAAATAATGGTAATAAGTACCAGCAGCATTGCTACCACCACCAATACAAGCAACAACGTAATCTGGGTTTTTACGACCTTCGTGTTCTTTTAATTGCCATTTTATTTCTTCAGAAATGATGGCTTGAAAACGGGTTACCATATCGGGGTAGGGATGTGGCCCTATGGCAGAACCTATAATATAATGGGTATCAACAGGATTGTTTATCCAATCACGAATGGCTTCGTTGGTGGCGTCTTTTAATGTTCGGCTTCCCGACAAAGCAGGAACAACCGTTGCTCCTAACATTTTCATACGAGCCACGTTTGGTGCTTGACGTGCAATATCAATTTCGCCCATGTAAACAATACATTCTAGCCCCATTAAAGCACAAACCGTGGCAGTGGCAACACCGTGTTGACCAGCCCCCGTTTCAGCTATAATACGATGTTTTCCTAAGCGTTTTGCCATTAAAATTTGACCAATAGTATTATTTATTTTGTGAGCCCCCGTATGGTTTAAATCTTCACGCTTTAAGTAAATTTTGGTGTTGTATTTTTCAGAAAGACGTTTCGCAAAATAGAGGGGAGAAGGACGCCCCACATAATCCTTTAAAAGTTGGTCGAACTCTTTTCTGAAATCGGGTTCAGCCATTATTTGTAAATAATTCTTGCGCAATTCTTCTACGTTTGGATATAGCATTTCTGGAATGTATGCGCCTCCAAATTCACCATAATACCCTTTTTCGTTAACGTTGTAATTCATGTTTTTGTATATTTACGTCATTGCGAACGCCGTGAAGGAATCTGTTTGTTTTTAGTTTCAAACTTAGAGATTACTTCGTCATTCGTTCCTCATTCTTCGTAATGACAGTGTCTTTAAATTCTTTTAATAGTTCAATATTCTTTAATCCAGCTTCTATTTCAAATTTGCTATTAACGTCAATAGCATAACAGTATTTTGAAGCGTTACTTTGTTGAAATTGTTTTAGGTTTTCTGTTTCTTCCAATCCAATACCACCACTTAAAAAGAAGGGCTTGGTTGATGGATAATTGTTTAATACATCCCAATTGAAGGTGAAACCATTGCCTCCAGGTAACTTGCCTTTCGTGTCGAATAGAAAGTAATCGCAAACAGCTTCATAAGGTTTTAATACATCAAAGTTGAATTCGTTTTTAATGGAAAATACTTTGATGATTTCTAGTTTTTCATCATTGTGAGACTTTTTTTCAAAGTCGAAGTAATCTATTTTTTTTGATGAGATTATTTCCTCGTTCCGCCCGTCGTAATGACGTTTCAATTCTAAACAATATTCAGGAGATTCTTCACCATGAAGTTGAACCGCTTGTAAATTATGAGTCGTTATTTTTTCAATAACAGTATCAATAGCTTCATTAACAAACACACCTACTTTTTTTATTGATTTGGGTAAAGCAGGCATTAGAATATCAAAATATCTTACAGATTTTTTATGAAATATAAATCCAAGATAGTCTGGTTGCAAAGTTGCAACTTGTTCTATGTTGTCTTGATATTTCATTCCGCAGACTTTAATCCTCACCCCAGCACTCTCCGAAGGAAAGGGAGTAGATGGTGTTATATTTTTAAGTTTTTTATTCATAAGAGTATGCATCCTCCTTCTTTGCGAGGAGTTAGAGGAGGCTTTTAATAAATTGTTTTGCACTTTCTCCTGCATCATCAGTTTTCATGAAGTTTTCACCAATTAAAAAACCTTGGTATCCGTAAGGTTGTAATTCTTTAATGGCTTCTATATTGCTAATGCCGCTTTCAGATACTTTTACAAAATCGGTTGGTATGAGTGTACTTAGACGTTTACTGGTTTCTAAACTGACATCGAAAGTTTTTAAATTTCGGTTATTTACGCCCAACATATCTAAACTTGGCATGATGGATTTATGTAATTCTTCTTCGTTATGCACTTCCAACAACACATCTAAATTTAAACTTTTTGCAAATTCTGAAAATTGCTTAATCTCGTTTCTGGTTAGAATAGCAGCAATTAATAGAATAACATCGGCACCATAGGCTTTTGCTTCTAGCAATTGGTATTCGTCTATAATAAATTCTTTACGTAAAAGCGGTACATTACAACTGGCTCTGGCGGTTAATAAATCGTCTAAAGAACCGCCAAAATATTTACCATCTGTTAAAACGGACATTCCACAAACGCCTGCATCTTCATAGCCTTTGGCAACATCAAATACGTTTAGGTTTTGATTGATAACGGATTTTGAAGGAGATCGGCGTTTATGTTCAGCAATAATACCCGTTTGGCTGTTACGTAGTTTATTTGCTAGTGAAAAGGTTTGTCTATCAAATAAAACCGATTGTTCCAATTGACTCATAGGAATTAATGATTTTCTTAAATCGACTTCCTTGCGTTTATCTGCTACAATTTTATCTAGTATGTTCATTTTTATTCTGATTCGTCATAGCGAGGTTTTTTAAAGGCGAAGCAACCTGACTCTATTGATGAGATTACTTCGTCGTTTCCTCCTTGTAATGACGTTATTTACTTAATTCAACCAATATATCTAAACTAGTTTTTGCTTTTCCTGAAAGCAGCGATTCTTTAGCTAATTCAAAGCCCTCTTTATGACTAATTTTCTTAGTGGTTGCAATAGCTAATCCTGCATTAGCACACACCACATTGTTTTGCTGTTCGGTGCCTTTTCCTTGAATGACATCGATAAATATTTTAGCAGATGATTCTACAGTATTACCACCAAAAATAGATTCTTGAGTAATTTCCGAAAGCCCTAAATCTTCTGGTGAAAACATCCTTTCAGAATGGTTTGAAATCACTTTTGCTTTTCCCGTCAAAGATATTTCATCGTAACCATCTAAAGCATGTACAATGGAATAATTTTTATCCGTATTTTGATACAAATATCCATAAAGGCGAAGCAGTTCTAAATTGAAGACACCCACCATTTGGTTTTTTGGAAAGGCTGGGTTTACCATTGGACCTAGCATATTGAAAAAAGTTTTTACACCCAATTCACGACGAATAGGTGCCACGTTTTTCATGGCAGGGTGGAAGAGTGGTGCATGCAACACGCAAATACCCGCTTTTTCAATGCTATGTTTTAGAAAGTCTTCGTTACTTGAAAATTTGATGCCTAAATATTCCATAACATTTGAAGAACCACAAGCTGAAGATACGCCATAATTACCATGTTTTGCAACATGAACACCTGCACCTGCAGTTACGAATGATGCTAAGGTTGAAATGTTAAATGTGTCTTTACCATCACCACCAGTTCCACATAAGTCAATTGCATTAAAATCTTTTAAATCAATAGGAATGCATAATTCTAAAAGCGCATCACGAAACCCTTGTAACTCGTTAAGCGTGATGCTACGCATCATGTAAACGGTTAAAAAAGCGGCAATTTGACTTTGGTTATAATCACCTTTTGAGATATTTACCAAAACCTGTTTAGCTTCTTCACTTGAGATACTTTCGTGGTTTATAAGTCTGTTTAATATGTTTTTCATTCCTCTCCCTAACCCTCTCCTAAGGAGAGGGGATTTTTATTAATTATATTCTTTTTAAGCCCCTTTGGGGTTTGGGGAATTTACCCAGTTTTCAAGTATTTGTTTTCCATTCGGTGTTAATACCGATTCTGGATGGTATTGCACGCCTCTTACATCATATACTTTATGACGTAAAGACATAATTTGTCCGTTAGCATCCACCGAAGTGGCTTCTAAACATTCTGGTAAATCTGGATTTACAACCCAAGAATGATAACGCCCCACCTCAATTTCTTTATCCATGCCACTAAACAAATTTTCATCATCAACAATAATTTTAACCTTAGTAGCCACACCATGGTACACATCGTCTAAATTAACTAGTGAACCACCAAAAACTTCGCCAATGGCTTGTTGACCCAAACACACCCCTAAAATACTTTTTGTAGATGCGTAACGTTCGATAATAGGTTTTAGTAAACCCGCCTCGTCAGGAACACCAGGACCTGGTGATAATACTATTTTATCAAAAGGCTCGACATCATCCAGCGTTAATTTGTCGTTTCTAACCACGGTTACATCGCAATTTAAATCTTCTAAATAATGCACCAGATTGTATGTGAAACTATCGTAATTATCTATAACTAATACTTTTGTCATTTTTTTATTTTTTTGAGACCTCACATGTTTTTTAAATCTATGAGGTCTTATTTGTTTGCGTTAGGGATTGTAGCGGCATCCTTTTTTGCCATTAAAAGCAAAAAAGATATAGCGAAAAGCCCGACCCTTGCGGTAACGCCCTTATTATATGTCTTCGGCTAATTCAATAGCTTTTGTTAGTGCACCTAATTTATTATATACTTCTTGCAATTCGTTTTCGGGGATTGATTTTGATACAATACCTGCACCTGCACGCCAATGCAGTTCATGGTTTTTACTTAAAAAGGTACGAATCATGATGGCATGATTAAAATTGCCATTAAAATCCATAAAGCCAATAGCGCCGCCATAAAAGGAACGACTGGTTTTTTCGTACTGTTCAATAAGTTGCATGGCTCGGTGTTTGGGCGCACCACTTAATGTACCAGCAGGAAACGTATCGGCAACCACTTGCATGGTGGTGGTTTCTTCGTGTTTTTGTCCTGTAACTTTACTAACTAAGTGAATAACGTGCGAAAAAAATTGCACTTCACGATAGGTGTCTACAGTCACGTTACTACCGTGTCTACTTAAATCATTTCTGGCTAAATCTACTAGCATTACGTGTTCGGCGTTTTCTTTGTCGTCTACCTTTAGTTCTTGCGCTAATTCAGCATCTTGTGTGTCGTTTCCAGTACGTTTAAAAGTACCAGCTATGGGATGAATTTCAGCTTTTCCTTCACTAACAATAAGTTGAGCTTCTGGTGAACTACCAAAAATTTTGAAGTTGCCATAATCAAAATAAAATAGATAAGGTGATGGATTGATGCTGCGTAAAGCACGATATACATTGAACTCATCGCCTTTAAATTCTTGAGTAAAACTTTTTGAAAGTACCAGTTGAAATACATCGCCACGACCACAATGTTTTTTTGCTAACTCAACATGTTTTTTATATTCATCATCGGTTAAGTTGGAAGTGATCTCTCCGCTAGAAGTAAAGTTGTAGGAAGCAAAGTTTTTAACTTTAATAAGATGGTCTATTTCATCAATGTTCGGTTTAGAATCATAACAATGCGCGAAAATATAGGCTTCATTTTTTTGATGATTAATAGCAATGATATTTTTATAAACAGCATAATAAACATCAGGAATGTTTATCGAGTTCTCTTTTTTTGAAATAGTGATATCTTCAAAATAACGAACGGCATCATAAGCTATATATCCAAAAATACCATTGTTTATAAATTTGAATTCTTCTTCAGAATTTACTTCAAAACGTTTTGTGAATTGGTGTATTGCTTCGGTAACACTGGTTGTGCTATCTATAACATTACTTGTTTCACTGCCGTCTGGAAACGTTTGGGAAATAGTTTCGTTTTCAACCTTAATAGTTGCAATGGGGTTAAAACAGATGTATGAAAAGCTATTATCATTGGCATGATAATCACTACTTTCTAACAAAATGCTGTTAGGATATTTGTCTCTTATTTTTAAATAAATGCTAACAGGCGTAATGGTATCTGCTAGAATTTTTTTGTAATGCGTGTATAAATTGAATTTGTTCATTTAAAATAGTTTTACAAAAAAGGCTTGTCGTGAATGACAAGCCTTTTGGATATTTTGAGTTTTAAATATACTAGGGTTTTACTTCACGAAACGTAAGTTTATAAAGCTCCACCACCAAGTATTATTTAAAAATGATTTCATTATTGATTTTTTAACGAGTTCAAATATAGAAATGATAATATAATTATGCAATACTTTAAGGTGTTTTTTATATAAAAATTTGTTAAACTATATTCTAACTATAAAGTATTAATTATTTTTATGCTTCTATTGAATTTTGTAATAGTCAGTTTGTCAAACATTAAATATATAAATGAAATTTAAAATAGTATTCATTTTTGCACTTGCATTGGTAGGTTGTAATAATTCTAAAAAAGTAGATTTAGTTGTTAATAAAGAAGTAACAATTGAGAATTCTGCCATTCTAAAAAATGATGATTTAGAAGTGTATGATTATGCCGGTTTCGAAAAGTTTTTGAATAAAAAAGATAATAAAATATATGTTATAAACTTTTGGGCAACTTGGTGTGCACCTTGTGTAAAAGAATTACCCTATTTTGAAAAATTGAATACCGAATATGCTAATAAAAATGTGGACGTGTTGTTGGTGAGTTTAGATTTTCCACATTTATATGATTCCAAGTTAAAACCTTTTATAAAGGATAAAAAACTGAAATCGAAAGTAATTGCTTTAGATGATGTTGATATGAATACTTGGATACCTAAAGTAGACAAAACATGGTCTGGTTCTATACCAGCAACTATTATTTATAAAAATGATACACGTAAATTTTTCGAGAAATCATTTAGTTATGAAGAATTAGAAACTGAAGTTAAACAATTTTTAAAATAGAATACGATGAATAAGACAATTAAATTAATCGCTGCAGCTGTAATTGTAATATGTGTTAGCGCATTTACAATAGGAAAAACTACTTTAGGTGAAGGTTATAAAATAGGCGATATCGCTGAAGATTTTTCACTTAAAAATATTGATGGAAAAATGGTATCGCTATCCGATTATAAAAATGCCAAAGGATTTATAGTAACATTTACCTGTAATACCTGTCCGTATGCAGTTGCATATGAAGACAGAATTATAGCTTTAGATAAAAAATATGTATCAAAAGGTTATCCTGTAATTGCTATTATGCCAAATAATGTATCTATGAAACCAGACGATAATTTAGATGCGATGAAGCAAAGAGCTAATGAAAAAGGATTTACATTTCCTTATTTAATTGATAAAGAACAAAAAGTGTTTCCAAAGTTTGGAGCTACAAAAACACCACACATGTTTTTGCTTCAAAAAACCAAAAAGGGTAATGTGGTTAAATATATAGGAGCCATTGATGATAATTATAAAGATGCAGCATCTGTAACAACAAAATATGTTGAAAAGGCAGTTGATGCTTTATTAGAAGGTAAAGACATTGAACAAGCCGAAACGAAAGCAATAGGTTGTTCTATAAAAGTTTAATGTTTTAGACAATGAACGTTTAAAAAAATCTAAAGTGTAATACTTTGGATTTTTTTTCGTCTATAAATTTAAGAAGTATTAAATTTGTATGATACAAATAGATTAAAACAATGGAAGATTTATCACAAGAAGAATGGGCATCTCAATTAGCTGAGGATAAAAATGCAGTAATCTTAGATGTAAGAACGGATGCTGAAGTTGCCGATGGTATTATACCAAATGCCATTCATATGGATATCTATAAAGGTCAAGATTTTATAGATGAAGTTGAAGCCTTAGATAAAGATAAAAACTATTATGTGTACTGTCGATCTGGAAACAGAAGCGGTCAAGCCTGCGCTATTATGGAGCAGTTAGGGTTTACAAATGCATATAATTTAGAAGGAGGTATTTTGGAATGGGAAGGCGATTTGGTAGATTTAGAATAATTTAACGATAAGTTTATTCTTTAATTTTTTAACTGTTTTTCTTATAATTTGCGCTTTGAACTTGTTTTTGAGTACTTTACCTTTTTTATTTTAGACATAAAATTCTTTTTTATAATTTTATTATTAGTTAGAGGTTTATAACCATCATTTAAAACTCAAGAATTAAATTAATCCAAATTTATTATGCAAAACAATTATGTCATTTTAGGAATTTTAGCTTTATTATTTATAAGTATGTATGGCTATGCTTATTTTTCTGTTATTTTAGAAAAAATGAGAGAGAGAAAGAATAAGCAAAAAAATATTGAAAAAGAAGAATTAAGACGTTTAGAAAGCAAAAGAAAACAAGAACTAATTGATGAAAGAGTAAGAAAGTTTAATGAACGAAAAGAAGAAATCCATCGTGAGTTAATGCTTTTAGAAAAAATGAAAGAAAAGCAAAGAGTAAGCTAAACTAAATTTTTATATAAAAAAAGTCCATGTAGATTAAATTTACATGGACTTTTTTGTTTTCTGCACTTAATTTTATTTTGTTTATTTTTTATAAATGATGTTATGTTTATTACTAAGTCAATGTAACTCTTCACATACAAAACCATGATTGTTTAAAATGGTGCTAACAGTATCACTTTTAATAGTTTGAGTTTCGACTCTAAGGATATTGTCGCAATCTTCCAAATCGAAATTCCAATAACCATTTGTACTAATTAAATTATTTAAAAAAGGTTGTATTGTTTTAACATGACTTTTTTTGGAAATAGAAGTTTTAAATACTAAAACGGTTTTCATTGTGGTTGGTTTTTAAATTAATTAACGTTCATAAAATGCAGGAGGTTCAATACCTAAAGAGCGCAAATACACATAACCTTGTCCGCGATGGTGAATTTCATTATCTATAAAATAAAATATAGATGAGTATACCGTACCTTCATATTGACCAAATATTTTAATATTCTTTTGAAATTGTTCTGGTTCAATTTGAACCCAATAGGTGTTAATTTCATCCGTTGCTTCATCCCATAAATCAAGAATTTTTGTTTTTTTGTTGCCATGTTCAAAATGTTCATTAAGAGGAGATGATATTCCTGTAGCTATTTCTTTGATACCTGGTCCTCCGATACCCAAAAGTTCCATTAGCATTTCAGAGAAAGGACGCATCCCACCAATAGTATGATTAAAAAGGGCTTCTTCAGGGAAAGCTTCAATAGCTCTACGGGTTAAAGCCCTGTGACCTTGCCAATGGTTTATCAAATCTGTTGGTGTAATAACGTCGTGCCATTTTGTGTTTTTGTTTTGACTAGTTTCCATAAGTGTTGATTTTAAAGTGGTTTTTATTTCTAAACCAAAATTATAAAGGAGGTGTGACAGCCTTTTGTCAGTAGTGAAAAATATTTATAATTTTATTTTTAAACTTCTAGATACTAATTAGTTGTGACGTAATTTCTTTCAGAGAATAAATCATTTTATTTAAGAAAATATATTCATAGTTGACAAAGGGTTGTCATAACATCTGTGTTACTTTATAATATTAATATTGAATTGCTATGAATAAAATGAAGTTTCATTTTGGTTTATACTTTCATTTGAAGTCCTATCTTTGGAAAATATGTTATGCTATTATGAGTTTAGATTCTGTAAAACGTTTTGACCGTATTGTTGCTATTCTTGTACAATTACAATCTAAACGCATTGTTAAAGCACAAGAATTAGCAGACCGATTTCAAGTAAGTTTACGCACTATTTACAGGGATATAAGAACTTTGGAAGCATCGGGTGTACCTATAGTTAGTGAAGCTGGTGTGGGGTATTCTATTATGGATGGATATAGATTACCTCCTGTTATGTTTTCACGTGAAGAAGCTGGAAGTTTTGTGGCTGCAGAAAAATTTATGCAAAAGTTTGTTGATAAATCTTTGGGGAGTTACCATGAGTCTGCAATGTATAAAATTAAATCGGTGTTACGCGGGCGTGAAAAAGATTGGATTTCAGCATTAGAATCGCAAATTATGGTGGACCCTTCTCAGGAACTCTTTAATAAAGATTTACCCCATGCCTTGGAAATTCTTTTTGAAAGTATAGCCGAAAAGAAACAAGTATTTTTGAAATACCATGCGATGAATAGTGAAATACCTTCTGAAAGACATATAGAACCCGTAGGTATGTTTCATGAAAATGGATTTTGGTATGTATTGGGGTATTGCCATCTTAGAAAAGATTACAGACAATTTAGAACTGATAGGATGTTGTTGATAAATAGAACTCAGGTTCCATTTACCATAGAGCACGGAACTATAGATGAGCATCGACAAAAAAATGAAACAGTTCCAAAAACAAAAGTTGTAATTTTAGTCGATAAAAGTGTATCGCGCTATTTAAGTAGTGGAAGGAAACACTATGGCTTTGTTTCTGAAACCGTAAATGGTAATTATGTAGAAATGACCTTTATGACCACTGATACCGAAAATGGATTCTCTAGATGGTATCTTATGTTTTGTGATTATGCTAAAATTATAGAACCCGAAAGTTTAAAACACCGGGTTATGGATATCTTGAAAAAGGCAGAATCGAAAATTTTGAGTTAAAAATTCGTATTTAGAAAGAATAATATTCGGGTAGAAATAAGTGACAGTGTTGTAAAGGTATTTTAAATAGTTCTTGTTGTCTTTAATTATGAGTTACAACTGTATAATTTATACACAACCCATCCTAAAATTACACACTTTTTATACATGTAATATTCATTAGGTATAAACTCCTTTTTTATTAATTATCTCACAAACAGTTTGTTGTGTGTTTTTAGCTATTGTTTTTTATTCATGGCATATTTATTTCTTTATACTAATTGTAATTAAATATTAATAATTAATAAAAATAAAAATTATGAAAAAGTTAATTTTAACCGTAGCAATTTTAGCAAGTGGAGTTTCAACTTTCGCTATGTCAAACAACATTTTACCAATTGAAGGAATCAACATTGTAATGAATAATGAATTCAAAGAAATTACACTTGATAAATTACCAGCAGCCGTAACGAATGCTGTTGAAAAAGATTATGCATCAGCTACCATTAGCAAAGCCTATGTGAATAGTAAAGAGCAATATAAATTAGATCTAACTATCGATGGTAATTCAAGTACAGTTTATGCTGATAAAGATGGAAACTGGATAGAAGAAAGTGCTACTACTGAAAAAAAACAAGGAGCTGAGTAATATATAATAAGATATTATTGACCTTAATTTATTGGAAAGGGACGTTTTTAATTAAAAACGTCCCTTTTTTTATGTTTTTATTAAATGTTTTACAGATATCATCTTAGTATTTTTGTAAGAAGCTAATGAGTTTATGAAGAATATCCTATTGATAGAAGATGATGTGGCATTTTCTGAAATGCTAAAACATTTCCTAAAACGCCATCAATATATAGTGGATGTTAGCTATAATATCCACAACGCCTCTGCTTTATTAAAAAAGCAAAATTACGATTTGGTTTTTACAGATTTGAGGCTTCCAGATGGCGACGGTATTGATTTTTTAAAGCAAATAAAGAAAAGCCACAGTCATATCCCCGTGGTTTTAATGACTAGTTACGCCGAAGTATCTACAGCAGTGCAAGCTATGAAACAAGGAGCATTCGATTATATTTCAAAACCTTTCAATCCCGATGAAGTTTTAGAAGTTATTAGTAATGCTTTAGAAGTAAAAAAAACCGATGTTATTGTACCAAAGACTAAAGCCAAAAAAGCTAGTGGCACATCACATGTAGATTTTGTAGAGGGCATTAGCGCATCCTCAAAAACCTTAAATGAATATATCCATTTAGTAGCACCGACTAGCATGTCTGTATTAATAACAGGTGAGAGTGGTACAGGTAAAGAAGTGGTTGCAAAAAATATTCATTTAAAGAGTTTACGAGGTGATAAGCCGTTTATTGCAGTAGATTGTGGTGCCATACCTAAAGAAATTGCTTCTAGCGAATTTTTCGGACATAAAAAAGGATCCTTTACAGGTGCCACAGATGATAAAATAGGGCATTTTGAATCGGCTAATGGTGGCACGCTTTTTTTAGACGAAGTAGGAAATTTAACTTATGAAAACCAAGTGCAATTGTTGCGCGCATTACAAGAGAGAAAGGTAAAACCTATAGGAAGTAGTGATGAAATTTCTGTGGATATTCGATTGATTACTGCTACGAATGAAGATTTGTTGAGAGCTGTTGAAAAAGGAGATTTTAGAGAAGACTTATATCATCGTTTGAATGAATTTTCAATAAAAGTTCCGAATTTAAAAGATAGACACGATGATTTGATTTTATATGCCGATTTCTTTTTAAATAAGGCGAATGAGCAGTTAAATAAATCTATTGCTGGCTTTTCAAAAGAGGTGTTGATGCTTTTTCAAAATTATCATTGGCCTGGTAATTTAAGGGAATTGTCAAATGTTATTAAAAGAGCTACATTATTAACGCAAACAGACTTTATTGATACGCATGTTTTACCAGAGGAATTGCTTCATTCTAAAAAAAGCAATGTGTCTTCTAATAAATTCTCTACTAAAGAAAACGAAAAAGAACTTATTATAAATGTTTTACAAGAAGTTGATAATAATAAAACACAAGCAGCTAAATTGTTAAACATCACTAGGAAAACACTTTATAATAAAATGAAGGCATACAGTCTTAATTAAGATAGTTTTCTAGTGATGTTATGAAGTTTTTTAGGTTCTTTTCAAAATCAATAAAAAGCGTATGATCAATTTTATTACTCGTTTCAAACGTTTCTAAAAAAGGAATAAGCTGTGTTACTTCCAATTGTTTATACATACTCAGCATTCTATGGCTAATGCTGTTAAAAGTATCAATATCATTATTTTTTTTGGCTTCTTTTAATGAAAAAAGGTTGTTTTTGGTGTCTTCTAAAAAAATGTACAATGTTTTTTTTATAGCCGCATCATCATCATTTAAAAAGGAACCTAAAGTCTTTATGTTAAAACCATGTGGTTGTTTAGTGGTTTCCTTTGTTATAGTTTGGTTCGTAGCTTTAAATAAGTTTGAATCAAAAAAATGCTGTAAAATGGTATCTAGTTTTTTATTACAGAATGGTTTTATCAACACTTCAGAAAAGCCACTATTTATATAATCGGTTATAGATAAATTAGATCTTCCAGTCATGGCAATGATAGGTTGGTTGTTGTAAGCACTATGATTTTTTAGAGTTTCCATAAAATGAATGCCATTCATTTTAGGAAGTTGAATATCTGTTAATACGAAATCAAAAGAGATTTTATCGATGGTTTCTAGAGCGCTTTGTGCATTCTCAAAAAGATGCGTTTCAATACCGTATTGGTATAAAAAATCGTTGATTAGATGTCGCATAGAAGAATCATCTTCTATAACTAGTGCCTTTAAATTGTAAAGTTTGACTATTTCAGGCTGATTTTTTTTGTTTAATAGTTGTTCAGATAATGTGATTGGAATTTTTAAAATAAATGAGCTTCCTTTTCCTAATTCGCTTTTTAAAGTTAATGTACCACCTAATAATTCGGTTAGCTTTTTAGAAATAGTGAGGCCTAAACCAAAACCATTTTGTTTGTTTTCTTTAGTATTATCACCTTGTGTGAAAGCTTTAAAAATGTGTTTTTGTTGATTTTTACTAATACCAATTCCTGTATCGCTTACTATAATTTCTAAAGTGTATTGATGGTTGTTTGAGTGAAGTTTAGTTTCAATTGTTATCGAACCTTTATTTGTGAATTTACAAGCGTTGGTAATTAAATTATATAAAATTTGTTTCATCCGAAAGGGGTCACTTATAATAGAATTCTCAATAGCTATGTCATGTTTTAAAATGAAGACTATAGAATCATTTTGTATGAGGTTTTTAGCAGTAATTTGAATCTCATTTATAAGGTTTTCCAAATTGAAAGGGATGGACTCTATAGAAATATTATTGTTTTCTAGCTTTGAAAATTCTAAAAGATCATCTACTAATTGTCCCATATATGCTGAAGCATTCTGTATGTGATCCACATAGTTTTTGTCTTTGATGCTGTATGTCGATTTTTGAAGTAATTCACTATAACCCGTAATGGTGCTTAATGGGGTTCTTAGATCATGGCTTACCATAGAAATTAATTGTTCTCTACTTTTTAAAAGTGAAGAAGTCGTTTTATTGGCTTCTTCCAACTTTAAACGATACCGTTGACTTTTCCAAAAATCATTTAAAAAGATAATTGAAAAAATGATAATGATGATAAAACTGATACCTGCAGCATAAAGAATGATATTGGTACTTCGGTTAAGTGTTTTTTCTCTTTGTTTGTTAATAGTGTTAGAGTATTGAAGGATGCCTTTTTCTAAGGTGCTTAACAATTCTTGTAGTTTTCTTGAAATGGTTAAGTCGTTTTCAATTAAATCTCGTTCTTTTTTTTGCAAGGAAATACGCTGTTTACTAGATGCTGTTTGAGCTTCTTTAAGCATGTTTTTGGAAATAGATAAAATGGAATCTATTTGTTTCTGGTCGATATTATTAATGGAATCTTGAGGATTGTATTTATTAAGAATTTTGACGTATTCTTCCAAATTTAGATAGGTTTGTTTATCTAAAGAATTGGGGTTTTCGACAAAATCCGTAATAGAAATTTTACCTAAAAAGGAGTCAATAGAACTTAACTTATTAAGGGCTGTGTTTATAGAGGCATCAGAATTGTCACTAAGTTTTAGGTTTTTTAAATCGCTTATGTTTTTAAGTTTTTTATCTATTACAAGTTTAATGCTATCTAAAATAAATTCTTGAGACCCGTTATTTGTTATAAAATTTAGTGAGTCAATTTTTAATAATAACTGGTTGTTTTCATAAACATATTCGTTGAATTTTGTTGTAGAATTTAACTGAATAGCAGCTCTTGCTAAACTTTCATTTTCATAAATATTGGCAATTAAACTTCCTACTTTTACAATTTTACTTCTATCGGATATATCCTCTTTTTGTAATTGTGTGAACGTTTTGATTTCAGAAAGCACTAAAATGCCCGAAATGGTAGCTAAAATTCCAAGAATAAAATAGCCTATTAATACTTTAAAAGTAATTCGGTGTTTAGGAGACTTCATATATAGGTTGATTATTTTTTAATATCAATCAACTATTTATATACGTATTGAGGTGGGGTATAGTCTAAGCCTATTTAAAAAAATGATAAGAATATACTTTTTAATATCAATAACTTTTAAAATAAACACAACTTATTTACAAAAATGTTTGATAGTAACATTCCAATTAAGTAAGTATGTTCAATTTGTTTTATTTTTACTAAAATTAAAATATTAAATAGAGTTATTTATATCATTCAATTTTTGTTAATAGCTACTTGACTTAAAAAAACACGAGTCTTATGAAAAGGTTAATTTTTACTTTACTTTTTTTATTTTTAATGATAAATTCATATTCACAAACCACTCTTGAGGAATCAAAGTTGTCCTTTTATGGCGATTTTAGATTTAGAATTGAACAAGACTGGAGTTCAAAAAAAGCAGACGGATCATTCAGAGATGATAGATCTAGGTTGAGGTATCGAGTAAGGCTTGGACTGAATTATTTAGTTAACCAGAGTACATCTATGGGGGTTCAAATTAGAACAGGAGAACCTAACAAACAACAGGACCCGCAATTAACCTTAGGAGATGCTTACAAAGAATTTGGAACGTTACCTGTAGGATTTGAAAAAATATTTTTCCAAACCAACTTCAAAGGGTTTTTTACATGGATTGGTAAAAATACATTTCCATTTGATAAAAACAATGAATTGTTTTGGAGTGATAATGTTTATCCAGAAGGAATATTTTTAAAAAAAAGTATAGCTACTAAATCTAATTTTATTTTTCCAATAGATATTAGTGGAGGACATTTTATTATAGGTTCTTCAGGGAAATCCTTTAATAAAGATAGTTATATGGAAGGATTTCAACTGAGTTCCATCTTATTTAACGATCGGTTGAAGTTATTTCCATCTTTTTATCTTTTTAAAAATATACCAAATATTCCCGATGGTGGAGATACATTTGCTATGGACTACACTATTTTTCATTTAGGAAGTCAATTAAAACTTTACAAAAGCCCTCTAATTAATCTAGAAATGGATTTTTATTCAAATTTAAAAGATAATAATGGTGTTACAGGAATACCTTCAAATTTAGTAAAAGAGAAAAATGGACTTGTAGGAGGCATTAGTTATGGGCAATTAAAAACAAATGGTGATTGGGCATTTAAATTTACTTACTCATATTTAGAACAATATGCAGCAGTAGATTTTTTGGCACAGAATGATTGGGCACGTTGGGATTATTCGTCTTTTGGCTCGCCAGACGGTCGGCTTACTAATTTTAAGGGAGTAGAATTGGTTTCCGAATACATGCTAAACAAAAGTATGAAACTAAAAGTGAAATATTATTTAGTGGAACAAATTGTGCCTTATGGTGATTTTAAAGAAACGGGTAACAGAATCCGTCTAGATTTTGATTTTAAGTTTTAGTTATTATGCTACTTTTTTTGAAATGGTTTTAAGCTTGCTTTGCTAGAAAAAAACAGACGATTTTTGAGAATTAAACCACTACATTTCTATTTCAAAAATTCATTAATAGTATTAGATACTAAAAATGGTGTATTCTCTTTCTTCAATATCAAACTTCTACCCAACGAAAGATTTATATTTCAATTTACTATCTAAGTTATTCTTATAGCTATTCTGTTTTAAGCCTTGAACCAATTAAATTTACGCACTAGAAAATGATTTAATGTACTAATTAAATTAGAACATTTTGATTGATTTTTTTTAATTTTGGCAAAAATAGTATTAGTATTGGCATGAGTTTTAGAAGACATTGAATAATATCTATAGTATTTTTGCATAATTATCAATTTTATAATTGTTTAGTTTAAATGAAAGACCAACAGAGTGTACTTAAAATTCATGCCAAAGACAATGTACTTGTAGCGTTAACCGATTTAGAAAAAGGATCTACAATTACCTTTGAAAATAAAGTATACATTATCCAAAACAATATTGCTGCCAAGCATAAGTTTGTAACTCAAGATTTGGTTGCAGAGGATCCTGTTTATATGTATGGTGTGTTGGTAGGTAAAGCTAAAAAGAGCATAGTAAAAGGGGAGCTTATAAGCACAGAAAACTTAGTTCACGATACAGAGCATTATGATGTTAAAGATTCTAAAGAACAAGAGGTTTGGCAAGCACCGGATGTATCAAAGTTTATAAACAAAACTTTTAATGGGTACCACCGAAATGATGGGAAGGTAGGTACGGAGAATAATTGGTTAATTATACCTCTGGTATTTTGTCAGAATAGAAATGTAGAAGTTTTAAAACAAGCCCTAGTCGAAAAATTAGGCTATGGAAAAAAGCAACATTTAAGTTTAGATGTGGATGCTTTAATTAACGATTATAAATCTGGAGTGTCAACCGATGCTATTTTAGAAAAAGATATTCTAATTGAGGGCGAAGATCAATCTAAAAACCTCTTATTCCCTAATGTAGATGGTGTAAAGTTTTTAACCCACGATGGAGGTTGTGGAGGTGCCACTTCCGATGCTGTAACCCTTTGTCATTTATTAGCAGGTTATATTAACAATCCGAATGTGGCTGGAGCAACGGTGCTAAGTCTAGGTTGTCAGCATGCACAAGCAAGTATTCTTCAAGATGCGTTGTCAAAAATGGCCTTAGAGCATCCAAAACCTGTGTACGTATTAGAACAACAACAAAGCGTTTCAGAAAAAGCTTTGTTGGCTGAGGCTGTAAAGAAAACATTTGTAGGTTTAATGGAAGCTAATAAAATAGAGCGTAAACCAGCACCTTTATCAAAATTAGTTATTGGTTTAGAATGTGGTGGATCCGACGGTTTTTCAGGTATTTCAGCCAACCCCACTTTAGGTTATGTGTCCGATTTAATTGTAGGTTTAGGTGGTACCACTGTCTTGTCAGAATTCCCCGAACTCAATGGTGTTGAACAGGAACTTATAAACAGATGTACAAGTTCAGAGAAAGCAAAGAAGTTTTCCCATATCATGTCAACTTATAATTCAAAAGCGGAAGCCTTAGGTGCTGCATTTTCAATGAACCCTTCTCCTGGAAATATAAAAGATGGTTTAATAACCGATGCCATAAAATCGGCAGGTGCTGCTAAAAAAGGCGGGACGTCTCCTATTGAAGACGTATTAGACTATACAGAACAGGTTGCAAAAAGTGGTTTAAACTTATTATGTACCCCAGGTAACGATGTAGAATCTACAACAGGTTTGGCTGGTTCTGGGTGTAATATTATTTTGTTTACAACTGGTTTAGGTACACCAACAGGAAACCCCATCACACCAGTTATAAAAGTATCTTCTAACACAAAATTGTTCAAAAAAATGTCGGATATTATCGATTTTAATACAGGAACAATTATAGAAGGTTCCACAACTATCGAAAATACAGGGGAGTCTTTATTAGACTATGTTATAGAAGTAGCCAGTGGCAAACAAACTAAAGCAAGACAATTAAGACAGGACGATTTTATTCCATGGAAACGTGGGATGTCTTTGTAAAACATAATTTCATAAAATATTTGATTGAAAAAATGACAAAATTTAGTTTAAAAAATAAAGTAGCACTTGTAACAGGGGGAGGAAGCGGTATAGGTAAAGCCATTTCTTTAACATTCGCAAAACAAGGAGCTAAAGTGCATATCTTAGATTTTAATTTAGAATCCGCACATGAAACCGTTGCAGAAATAGTAGCATTTGGTGAAGCAGCACAGGCGCATCAATGCGACGTTTCAAACAAAAACAATGTTAATACTATTGTAGAACATATTACTAAAAACGATGTTATTGATATTTTAATAAATAATGCAGGAATCGCGCATGTAGGAAATATTGAAGCTGTAGAGGAAGCCGATTTAGATCGATTATACAACGTAAATATTAAAGGTGTTTACAATTGTATAAAAGCATGTTTACCCACATTAAAAGAAAAAGGCGGCGTTATTTTAAACTTAGCATCTATAGCATCTTCAGTAGGTATTAATAATCGTTTTGCATATTCTATGACAAAAGGAGCGGTTTTAACAATTACTTATTCAATTGCAAAAGATTATATTGCAGACGGTATTCGTTGCAACTGCATTTCACCAGGACGCGTGCATACGCCTTTTGTTGATGGGTTTATTAAGAAAAATTATCCAGGGCAGGAAGAAGAGATGTTCGACAAGCTATCAAAAACACAGCCTATTGGACGTATGGGCAAGCCACAAGAAATAGCAGATTTGGCATTGTATTTATGTTCAGATGAAGCGAGCTTTGTCACAGGGTCTAATTATGCTATCGATGGGGGATTTATAACACTAAATGGTAATTAGAAATAATAATATTAATTATTTATCACAGATAAAGCATTCATAACAGAAATTTCGTCATATCGCGAAATGTTTATGGGCGAGCAACATTTTACAATTAAAAAACAATAAAAATAAACAGATGAAACTAATACGATTTGGCGCTGAAGGAAATGAAAAACCAGGAGTGCAGTTAGAAAATGGAACTAAAATAGATGTCTCTGCATTTGGATTAGATTATAACGAAACATTTTTTGGAAATAATGGTATCGAAAAACTAACTAATTGGTTAAAAGAAAATCAAGATAGTTGTTCTGTAATATCTGAAGGCACCAGATTAGGAGTGCCTTTAACAAGACCTTCTAAAATTGTATGTGTTGGGTTAAATTATGCACAACATGCTGCTGAAGCAGGTATGGAAATTCCTAAAGAGCCTGTATTGTTTTTTAAATCAACCACAGCATTAGTGGGACCTAACGATGAGGTTATTATTCCTAAGAACAGTGAAAAAACCGACTGGGAAGTAGAATTAGCTATCGTAATAGGTAAAAAAGCCTCTTACGTTGAAGAAGCAGATGCATTCGATCATATTGCAGGTTATGTATTGCACAATGATGTAAGCGAGCGTGCTTTTCAAATAGAACGCTCTGGGCAATGGTGTAAAGGTAAAGGCTGCGATACATTTGCGCCTGTAGGGCCATTTATTGCTACTAAAGACGAAATTAAAAACCCTAACAATTTAAACTTATGGTTAAAAGTAAATGGAGAAATGATGCAAAATAGCAACACTTCCGATTTTATCTTTAACGTACAACATGTAGTGAGTCATATTAGTCAATTCATGACTCTATTACCAGGTGATATCATTTCAACAGGAACTCCTTTTGGAGTAGGCTTAGGTTTAAAGCCACCAGTATATTTAAAAGAAGGCGATATTATGGAATTAGGAATAGAAGGGTTAGGGACTTCGAAACAAGTTTGTAAAAACTACAAAGCCTAATTATGACTATAGATGCCCATCAGCATTTTTGGTATTATAGCCCGGTTAGAGATCGTTGGATTGACGATTCCATGACTGTTATAAGAAAAGATTTTCTACCCAAAGACTTAAAACCTATTTTAGAGGCTAATGGGGTTGGTGATTGTGTTGCTGTACAAGCAGATCAATCGGAAGAAGAAACCAAGTTTTTATTAAAGTGTGCTGAAGAAAATCCTTTTGTTAAAGCGGTTGTTGGGTGGGTAGATTTATGTGCAGATAATGTAGAAGTCCAACTTGAATATTTTTCAAAAAATAAGCTGTTTAAAGGGGTTCGACATATTATACAAGCCGAAAACGAAACCTTTGTTTTAAAACCCGATTTTCAAAATGGTATTAGTAAATTAGCACAGTTTGGGCTGGTTTTTGATGTTTTGGTGTTTCCAAATCATTTAGAGAATATAATCAAGTTAGTGCAAAAATTCCCGAAGCAGCAATTTGTATTAAATCATATTGCCAAACCTAAAATGTCTGAAACTTTAGATGAAGCTTGGGTAAAAAATATTCAAATTTTAGCAACATTTAAAAATGTGTCTTGCAAAATTTCAGGTTTAGTTACAGAAACTGAAAATTTTGAATGGCAGGAAACTATGTTTAAACCTTTTTTAGATGTAGTGGTTGATGCATTTGGTGTAGATAGACTGCTTTTCGGGTCAGATTGGCCTGTATGTTTATTAGCTGCCGAATATCAGGATGTATTACAAATAGTAAAAAATTATTTTATTAATTTTTCTAAAGCAGATCAAGAAAAGGTGATGGGAGAAAATGCAATAAATATATATAATATAAAAAGATAATAAGTCTTTAAATGGATTTACAATTAGAGAATAAAGTTATAATAGTTACAGGGGGTTCTAAAGGTATTGGTTTAGGTATCGTAGAATCTTTATTAAGGGAAAAAGCGATTCCTGTTATTGTTACTAGAAATAAAAACAGTGTTTTAGAGGTTCTAGAAACGTTTAAAACCCAAGGACATGATGTGTTTTATGCACTTGCCGAATTAACAGATCCTGTACAATGCAAAAAGGCAACAGAAGCAGTTGTTTCTAAATACGGACGTATTGATGGGCTGGTAAATAACGCTGGAGTAAATGATGGGATAAGTTTAGAAAGTGGTGATTACGATGGTTTTATATTCTCGCTTAAACGTAACTTAGTGCATTATTATCTTATGGCACATTTTGCATTACCAGAATTAAAGAAAAATAAAGGAGCTATTGTAAATATTGGTTCAAAAACAGCAGATACAGGACAAGGAGGCACCTCAGGGTATGCGGCTTCAAACGGAGGAAGAAACGCTTTAACCAGAGAGTGGGCAGTAGAACTTTTACCATATAGTATACGTGTGAACGCTTTAATTGTAGCAGAATGTTATACACCTTTATATGAAACCTGGATAAGTACATTCCCTAATAAAGAAGAAAAATTAGCAGAAATAACAAAACACATTCCTTTGGAAAAAAGGATGACAACCGCCGAAGAAATAGGAGATACCGTAGCCTTTTTATTATCTAGTAAGTCCAGCCACACCACAGGCCAGTTGCTTTACGTAGATGGCGGTTATACACATTTAGACAGAGCAATAGAATAAAAAAATTAACTAAACTAAAATTAAACTAATAACATATGGAAAACATTCATAAATCCCCAGTCGTTTCAAAAAAGGTATTATTACCTTTTATTTTAGTAACATCCTTGTTTGCTTTATGGGGGTTTGCCAATGCAGTTACCGATCCTATGGTAGGAGCATTTCAAAAAATATTAGAGTTATCAAATACGCAAGCTTCTATGGTGCAAATGGCGTTTTACGGAGGCTATTTTTGTATGGCCTTACCTGCGGCACTTTTTATGCGTAAATACTCTTACAAGGTGGGAATCTTAATTGGTCTAGCGCTTTATGCTACGGGAGCCCTATTGTTTTATCCAGCTGCTAAGTCTGAAAGCTTTT
The DNA here is from genome assembly GCF_031128465.2 of Mariniflexile litorale. Lineage (GTDB taxonomy): Bacteria > Bacteroidota > Bacteroidia > Flavobacteriales > Flavobacteriaceae > Mariniflexile > Mariniflexile litorale. The sequence continues at coordinate 2,885,676 of NZ_CP155618.1, forward strand.
TGTTTTTTTGCTTGGGCTTATATGTCTTAACTTTTGGATTAGCATTTTTAGAAACTGCAGCAAATCCTTACGCCTTGGCCTTGGGTGCAAAAGAAACAGCAACCCAACGTTTAAATTTGGCACAGGCTGTAAACCCTTTAGGTTTAGTAGCAGGATTGTTAATTGCCAAATTTTCAGTTAAAGAAAAATTACAGTCAGATGATATTGTAGATTTTTCTACTTTAAGTGATTCTACTAGAGATGCTATACGAATAGCCGATTTATCCGTAATTCGTGACCCTTATGTGGTTTTAGGCCTAGTTATTATAGGTGTGTTTGTGCTATTTTTAGTAAATAAAATGCCGCAATCTAAAGATGAAGGTCCTATGCCGAGTATTGGAGATACTTTCATTACTTTATTTAAAAACAAAAAATATGTATTAGGTGTTGTAGCGCAGATACTATATGTTGGAGCACAAATAATGTGCTGGACCTATATTTATCACTATGTGAATGGTATGTTACTTAAAAACGTATTTGAAATTTCAAGCGTAAACATTTTTGGTTTAGAGTTTGAGAAAGATGCCTTTTATTATCAATTAATTGCCTTTATATTATTTGTGGTTGGTAGAGCTATAGGCACTTATTTATTACGTTTTATAAGCTCAGGTAAACTGTTAATGTATTTTGCTTTATTAGCCACTTTATGTGTTATTGGAACCATATGGATTCAAGGTATGATTGGTTTATATAGTTTAGTAGGAATTTCATTTTGTATGTCTTTAATGTTCCCAACTATTTATGGTATTGCATTGGGAGATTTAACCGAAGAAGAATCTAAAGTAGGATCTGCAGGTTTAGTTATGGCTATAGTAGGAGGAGCTTTGATGCCTTTTTTACAAGGTATGATTATCGATATAGGAGGTAATGGTGTTGCCGATACTAAAATAATGGGAGTTTCAGAAGTTAATTTTTCATTTATTTTACCTTTATGTTGTTTCATATACATCGCATGGTATGGCTTGCGAGTATTTAGAAAACATGAGGCGTCAGATGATGTATTATTTAAAGCTACAAATTAATGAAGCGCTATTGTTTTGCACTCGATCTAAAAAATGATAAAAAATTAATAGATGAATACGTAAGTTATCATAAAAATGTATGGCCTGAAATTTTAGAGAGTATTAAAGATTCTGGAATTATTGATGCGGAAATCTATTTGGTTCAAGATAGATTGTTTATGATAGTTGAGGCAGAAGATACATTTTCTTTAGAAAAAAAGGGAGAAATGGATTCAAAAAATGAAATGGTACAAAAGTGGGAAAATCTCATGTGGACTTATCAAAAAGCATTACCAGGCTCAAAAGCAGGAGAAAAATGGAAACTTATGGATTGCATTTTTAAATTATAAATTTAAAATTATTTAATAAAAGGTTATGGCACATAATTTTAACAAAAAATACCCATCGATAGATGATTTAAAGGATAAAGCACAAAAGCGTATGCCACGTTTTGCTTTCGAATATTTAGATGGAGGTTGTAATGAAGATGTTAATTTGCATAGAAACACATCGGAATTAAGAGAGGTTCAATTACAACCAAATTATTTAAGATCTCATAAAGGATCAAGTTTAAAAACCTCATTATTCGGTATAGATTACGATGCTCCTTTTGGTATTGCTCCCGTTGGTTTACAGGGGCTAATGTGGCCAAATGCCCCAGAGATTTTGGCAAAAGCAGCTTTTCAACATAATATACCTTTTATATTAAGTACAGTAACCACTAGTAGTATAGAGCGTATTAGTGAATTGACTGAAGGAAAAGCCTGGTTTCAATTGTATCATCCTACCGAAAGTGCATTACGTGATGATATTATAAAGAGAGCAGAAGCTGCTCACTGCCCAGTTTTGGTTATCTTGTGTGATGTTCCTACCTTTGGGTTTCGTCCTAGAGATATTCGCAATGGTTTAGCGATGCCTCCATCAATGAGTGTACAGAATATATTACAGATTTTAGGCAAACCAACTTGGGCATTAAATACTTTAAAATATGGACAACCAAGTTTTGAAACTTTAAAACCTTATATGCCAAAAGGTTTAGATTTGAAACAATTGGGTAAATTTATGGATCAGACTTTTTCAGGACGTTTAAATGCAGAAAGAATAAAACCAATTCGCGATATGTGGAAAGGGAAGTTAGTAATAAAAGGAGTTGCATCACATGAAGATGCAGAAGAAGCCATACGTTTAGGTTTAGATGGTATTATTGTTTCTAATCATGGAGGAAGACAGTTAGATGCTGGTGAATCGACTATCAAACCTTTAGAAACAATTGCTGAAAAATATGGTGATCAAATAACCGTAATGATGGATAGTGGTATTCGCTCAGGTCCTGATATTGCTAGATCTCTAGCAAGCGGTGCACAATTCACTTTTTTGGGGCGTAGCTTTATGTACGGAGTTGGCGCTTTAGGAAAGCAAGGTGGAGATCATACCATTTCATTGCTTAAAGCAGAATTACAACAAGTTATGGAACAACTTTGTTGTGAGAATGTAAATGATTTTCCAAATCATTTAATTAAAAAGAATTAATAATTAATAAAAACAATACAACATGAGTACAAATTATGAAAGCCGTTATGCATCAAGTCCAAAAGCGGTAAAAAAATACGACACTCAAGAGTTACGCGATGAGTTTTTAATCGATAACTTAATGCAAGAAAATAAAGTTAATTTAACTTATACACACTACGATCGTTACATTGCAGGTTCGGCTGTACCAGTTTCAGGAGCGTTAACCCTGGAAACAATCGACCCGTTAAAGGCTTCTTATTTTTTAGAGCGTAGAGAATTAGGTATTATAAATGTTGGTGGTAATGGTACAGTTACTGTAGATGGTACCAATTACCAATTAGGTTTAAAAGATGCGCTTTATATAGGTATGGGCAACAAAGAAGTTATTTTTACAAGTGAAGATGCTAAAAAACCAGCCAAATTTTATTTTAATTCGGCACCAGCACATACTAATTTTCCAATAAAAAAAGTAAGTAAAGCTGAAGCTAATAAATTAGAGTTGGGGTCTTTAGAAACAGCAAATCATCGTACTGTAAATCAAATGATTATAGGAGGTATTGTTACTACATGCCAACTACAAATGGGAATGACTGAATTGAAAACAGGAAGTGTTTGGAACACAATGCCAGCGCATGTGCATGACCGTAGAATGGAAATTTATTATTATTTAGATATCCCTCAAGATCAAGCTGTTTGTCATTTTATGGGAGAGCCACAAGAAACACGTCATATCTGGATGCAAAATGATCAAGCAGTTATATCTCCACCATGGTCTATTCACTCAGGATCAGGAACGTCTAATTATACCTTTATTTGGGGAATGGCTGGAGAAAATTTAGATTATGGCGATATGGATGTTGCTAAAATAACCGATTTGAGATAAGACATATGAGCGCAAATTTATTTGATGTAAAAGGAAAAATTGCTTTAGTAACGGGCAGTACACATGGTTTAGGTATGGCTATGGCAAGAGGTTTAGGATTAGCAGGAGCAACTATTATAGTAAATGGTAATTCTTCACAAGATAAAATTGATGCCGCAATTGCTGAATACCAAAAAGAAGGCATAAAAGCTGTAGGGTATAAATTTAATGTAGTTAAGGAAGAAGAAGTTATTGAAGCCATAGCTAAAATTGAAGCTGAGGTAGGTGCGATAGATATTTTAATCAATAACGCAGGAATTATTAAGCGTACGCCATTGCTAGAAATGGAAGTAGCCGATTTTAAAGAAGTTATAGATATCGACTTAGTGAGTCCGTTTATTGTTTCTAAACATGTGGTTAAAAACATGGTGAAGAGACAACAAGGAAAAGTGATTAACATTTGCTCAATGATGAGTGAGTTAGGTAGAAATAGTGTTGGTGCATACGCAGCAGCTAAAGGGGGGCTTAAAATGCTAACCCGAAATATGGCAACCGAGTGGGCTAAACACAACATTCAAGTAAATGGTATTGGTCCAGGTTATTTTGCCACTTCGCAAACAGAGCCCATTCGTGTAGAAGGTCATCCGTTTAACGATTTTATCATAAATAGAACGCCAGCTGCTAAATGGGGAGACCCAAACGATTTGGCTGGTGCCGCTATCTTTTTAAGTTCTAAAGCGAGTGATTTTGTAAACGGACACATAGTCTATGTAGACGGCGGAATTTTAGCAACTATAGGAAAACCATCAAATGAAAATTAAGGGTATCGGTATCGTGTTGGGAACCATACGAAGCATTGATTAGGAACCTAATTTTATTACTAATCAAAGAGATATGTTGGCTTCATAATATTATGCAATACCTTTACAAGACATAAGTTATTTATAATAAATAACAAATATATAAGAAAATATCATGGCACTATATCCCATAAAATTCACCCCTATTTATAAGTATAGAATCTGGGGAGGAAATAAATTAAAAACAGTATTAAACAAGAATTATACCCAAGAAAACATAGGTGAGTCTTGGGAGATATCAGATGTAAAGGGCGACGAAACTATCGTAAGTGATGGTAGTTTAGCAGGTAAAACCTTAAGAGATTTGATTAAGGATTTTAAAGAAGATGCAGTGGGCGCGCATGTTTATAAAACTTTCGGAGAAGAGTTCCCTTTACTTATTAAGTTTATTGATGCTAAAACACCTTTATCAATTCAGGTACATCCAAATAACGAAATTGCTAAACAACGACATAATTCATTTGGTAAAAATGAAATGTGGTATGTTATGGAGGCTGAAAAAGATGCAGAATTAATTGTAGGTTTTAATCAAAAAGTTGATAAAGAGGCATATGTTAAAGCATTAGAGTCAGGTGAAGTTTTAAAAATTCTAAATAACGACACTGTTTCTAAAGGCGATACATATTATATTCCCACAGGTAGAATTCATGCCATTGGTGCTGGTGTAATGTTAGCAGAAATTCAACAAACATCTGATATTACTTACCGAATTTATGACTATGATCGCGTGGATTCTAGTACTGGTAAAACAAGAGAATTGCATACAGATTTAGCGGTAGATGTTATAGATTATAGCTTTGATACTAATTACAAGACTAATTATGCTATAACTGAAAATAAAACCAATCCTTTGGTGCATTCTCCATATTTTAAAACTAATATTATAAATATTAAAGGAGAAATAAAAAAAGATTTTTCTGATTTAGATTCTTTTGTAATATATATATGTGTTGAAGGTTCTTTAGAATTAATTTATAATGATAAAGTTTATAAAGTAGCAAAAGGTGAGACTATATTCTTACCAGCAGCGTTGGATGATGTTGTATTAAAATCTCATAATGCCGATGTATTAGAGGTTTATTATTAATTTCTCCTATTTACAATGAACTATTGAGTTACAATAGTTCATTGTAAATAGAATAATTGATAATATTTAAAAGAGTTGTTTTTAACAAAAATTAATCAAATATATTTTAAAATTAGCTTGTGTGCAGTCGAGTATAAGATACCGTTCGTTTGCTTAATGTGATGTGTTTATACTTATATTTAAGTGAAACAGATGTTATAATAGAAACTTTATTTCAGTAAAACACGAAATTGTTTTTATTAATAAAAAGCAGGACTGTGAACTATTTTATTATGGTACATAGCATCTAATCCCATTTGAATACAAATTGCGGTATTTGCACCTGTTATGATATTTGAAATTGGTTTTTTGTTAAAAATAATACTGTCTTTAAAATCAATTAAAGCTTGTTCGCTAGGTTCTGTATGCTCTAGGATTATTGGAAAACCAAGTCCCTTTTCCCAATTAACTGTGGCGCCCGAAACACCATCTACAATGCCCAATTCTTTCTTACTACCGCCTTCTGGATAAAACCATGCTTTAGCGTAGTCTAAAATAATAGTGCCTTTATCTCCCATCACTTTTATTTGATACCCATCTTTGGCATTACTAGTAAGACATGTGAATTTTGCTTTAACACCACTAGGATAATTATATATTAAATGAATATTGTCGTAGGTTTCACGACCATCTTTCCAATAATCCACACCACCAGTTCCCATCACTTGGTTTGGTTTTTCGTCTAAAACCCAGTTAGCAAAATCTATTTGGTGTGAGCAAAGTTCGGCTACCAAACCACCAGAAAACTCGCGGTACATTCTCCAATTTATTTGTTTTTCTAATTCTGGACTTGATACGTGTCGTCTCCAATTTCCATGGCGATTCCATTGACATTCAAAAGCAGTAATTTTCCCTATTTCACCATTTTTTATAAGCTCAACTACATGTGTGTAAAGTCTAGAACTATGGTATTGATGCCCAGTTTGAAATATAGTTTTAGATTGATTTGTTTTTTCAACTAAATTATGAATACCTCCAAAGCCTTTAGCCATCGTTTTTTCACAATATACATGCTTACCAGCATCGAGTGCATCTATGGCAATTTGCGAGTGTGTGCTAAACGGTGTAGAAACTAATACGGCATCAATATCTTTATTATCTAATAATTTACGGTAATCACTATACCCTTTAGCTTTCCCATTTACAACATTTAAGCTATTTTCTAACCTGAAAGGTAAAATGTCACAACAACCACTTACATTAAAATTTTCAATTTTATTAACATTGTAAATCATTCCAGTCCCTCTATCTCCAGTCCCAATAATTCCTATGTTTACAGTATTATTTGCATGTTTAAAATTAAAAACATTTCCTAACGCTACTGCGGAAGTAGTTAGTGCAGCAGTTGCTACAGAACTCTTCACTATAAAATCTCTTCTTTTCATGTAATTGTTTTATGATATGAACAAACTAAGATACGATGAATATCTTAATTTTATACTGGCTTAATTTCCCAACCTGGTTCGTAAGTTCTTGACCATAATTTCATAGCTTCTTTGTTAAAAATACGCCCGGTGTTCTCATCCACTTCAAATGAATTATCAATTCTTGAAGCAATATTAGCGTAATGAGTTAGCATTTGGCTCATGGCACCTTCATCAATAGGAGAGGCAAGTACTGTTTTACCTCTAATAGCATCAAAAAAGTTCACGATATGTGCCTCAGAAAGTTTTCCACCACCACCAAGAGCATTACCGTCTTCAACACCAGTAACTACATTTTCTCTTATGAGTTTTCCTTGAATATCATATAATTTATACCCATCTCGATTTATCATCGCCGAACCGTTAGAGCCATAAACAAGTGTCCCTCTATCAGTATTATATTTATTATAACCATTTCTACTGCGTCCATCCCATTGAATGGTTTTGTTATCAGAAAAACGAAAAGTCGCTTCCATGGTGTCGTACATTTCCCAACCATCCTCTTTATAATGGAATTTCCCAGCATTTACATGTACATGCTCAGGATATTTTACATCTAAAGCCCAACGAGCTATATCTAATTCATGGGTAGCATTGTTGCCCATTTCAGCTGTGCCATAATCCCACCCATACCAATGCCAATTGTAATCCCAAGTGTTGTCGGTATAAGCTCTTCTGGGAGCCGGTCCTTGAAAAAGGTCCCAATCTAATCCTTCTGGCGGGGCTGTTTTTGTTTGGTTTGGTACTGGACCACGGTTATTGGTGTAAAATGCAATAGCGTTATAAACATCGCCTATTATACCTTTATGAATTTCTTTTATAATTTCTTGAGATTGCAATGAGGAACGCTGTTGGTTACCCATTTGTACCACTTTATCATATTTTTTTTGATAGGCAACAAGTAATTCTCCTTCTTGCGGATTGTGACTACATGGTTTTTCTAAAAACACGTGTTTTCCTGCCTGCATAGCCATACATGCACCTGGCGCATGCCAATGGTCTGGTGTTGCCATAAATACGGCATCTATATCTTTATCATTTAATATGTTTCGAATGTCGTTTTCTAACTTGGGCTTATTATTAAGTTTTTGGGCTAGTTTTGCGGCAGCATTATCCCTTTGACTTTTCATAACATCGCATAAATAACGCAATTCAATATTATTCTTTTTGTCCGCTATAGCTGGTATATAAGCACCATAACGTCTGCCTAAACCTTGAATAGCAATATGTAACCTGTCGTTAGCACCTATTATTTTCGAATAACTTTTAGCAGACATTGCATTTGCATTCGTAGAACCTATTGTAACACCAACAGCAGCTATGGTTGCTTTTTTTATAAAATCTCTTCTATTTGAACTCATAATATTTAGTTTTTAGTGGGGTTAATAGGATGAATTTTTACATTTTTAAATGATACCAAATCGCCATGATCTTGCAATAAAATTTGTCCTTTATCTAATTCACCAAAATGCGGCCATTTCGAATATTTACTTTCCGACACTAATTTTCTATAGGTATCACTTTTTCGGTCGTATTCTAATACTTTTACACCATTTAGCCAATGTTCCACATGGTTATTTTTTGAAATAATATATGCTGTATTCCATTCTCCAACAGGATTGATTGGTTTGTTTACATCGGCTTGAATTAAATCGTATAAAGAACTAACGGTTCTACTACCTTCATGATTTCCTAATTTAGCATCAGGATGTAAATCATCATCTAAAATTTGATACTCCAAACCAATAGAAGACCCCTCACCTTTATTAATATTAGTATCTACATAATATTTTATACCGCTATTTCCGCCTGAGGTTACTTTAAAATCTACGCTTAATTCAAAATCACTATATAATTCAGTTGTTACAATATCACCACCAGCAGTAGATTCGGCTCCGCCAGATGCTAAAACACTAAGAACACCATTTTCAATTTTCCAACCTGTTTTTGGGAATTCTTCCAGTTTAGCACCTCTCCAACCATTAGTGGTTTTTCCGTCCCATAATAACTGCCAACCATTTTTGTTTTCATCAATAGTTAGTTTGTTTTTAGTAATAATTGGTTTTAAAGAGGATTTTTGAGAATATTTAGAAAGACTATCTGTAACAATTTTTATATTTTTCCAGACGATTTCTGTGCCTGCTTTTTTATCGGATTTAATACTATGTACTTGTAAACAAATAAATCCGCTAGCTGTTTTTTCATCTATTAAATGAGCTGCAGCAACACCATTAACCCATGTTTTTATGGTATCTCCAATAGCCTCAATGCGGTAATGGTTCCAATCATTTTGTTTAAACGCTTTTTGGGCATCTGGGTTATTGTCGAGTGTATTCAACCAGCCACGTCTGGACTCATCATAAATACCACCACTCCAAGCGCGTTCAGACGGATCAATCTCAACTTGATAGCCATGAACAGAGCCATCTCTGTAATTAGGGAAACTATTACTACGTATTTGAATTCCAGAATTCATAGTGGAATTTACTTTAAAATCTAATTCTAAAATAAAATCACCATACATTTCATTGGTAGTTAAAAAAGAGTTTGGTGTGTTATGTACAGTGCTACCAACAATAGCATTATCTCTAACAATGTAGTTAGCTTCTCCTCCTTTTTGGTGCCAACCATTTAATGTTTTTCCATCAAATAAATCAACCCATGGAATAGTATCTTTTGGTTTTTCTGCACAGCTAAGAAATAACGAGATACTAAATAGCAATAATGCTTTATTGAATAAAACAGATTTTTTCATTTTTGAAGTTTTGGTTTATAGTCGTTTACTAAGATACTTTTTTTCGAGTTATTTTTTATATAGATATATGATATAATACACGGGTTAAGTATGTTATAGCGGTTAAGGTTTCTATTGTTGGGTGTTTTTCCATGGTAATTCCCCTTTTTTATAGACGATTCATTGATGGGTTAAACACATAAAAATTTCCAAAAAACTCTGTTTGGAAATACAGAGTTTTTAGATAATTATATTTATTGAATAAAAAGAGTTATGCTAAACTTTTTGTAATACCAACTTCCAATCCTCTTAATTCTGCTAAACCGCGTAAGCGTCCTATTCCAGAATAACCTGGGTTGGTTTTTTTGTTTAAATCATCAAGCATTTGATGTCCATGGTCTGGGCGCATGGGTATCAACGCATCTTTCATACCCATTGCTTTTCGGCGTTTTTCTTCGGAGACCACTTCTTTTATAATGCTAAACATATCCACATCACCTTCCAAATGGTTGGCTTCGTAAAAGTTTCCTTTTTCATCACGTTGTGTACTTCTTAAATGCAAGAAGTGTACACGGTCTGCAAAACGTTTAAAAATTTGAGTCAAATTATTATCGGCTCTCACACCTAAAGAACCAGTACAGAACGTTATACCGTTTGCTCTGTTTGGAACTTGTTCAAACAAATATGCATAATCTTCTTCGGTACTAACAACACGTGGCAAACCTAAAATAGGGTAAGGAGGGTCGTCTGGATGAATACACATTAATACATTATTTTGTGCTGCTACAGGAATAATTTCTTTTAAAAAAGAGACTAAACTATCTCTTAATTTTTGAGCATCAATATTTTTGTATGTATCTAGGATGGTTTGAAATTGTTCTAAAGTATAGCCTTCTTCCGCACCTGGTAAACCGGCAATAATATTGTTTACTAATTGTTGCTTTTTAGCATCTGATAGATTTTCAATATAAGTTTTAGCTTCTTTTTTTTGTGCATCAGAATAACTTGTTTCAGCACCTGGTCGTTGTAATAAATATAATTCAAATGCTGCAAATGCTGTTACATCAAAACGAAGGGCTCTAGAGCCATCTTCAACTTGATAATCTAAATCGGTACGCGTCCAATCGAGTACAGGCATAAAATTGTAGCACACAATATTAATACCACAATTAGCTAAATTTTCAATACTTTTTTTATAATTTTCAATATATATATGAAAATTTCCAGAGCGTGTTTTTATATTTTCGTGTACTGGGATGCTTTCAACAACACTCCATGTAAGTCCTGCTTTCTCAATGGTATCTTTTCTTTGTTTTATTTCATCAATTGTCCAAACCGTTCCATTAGGAATATGATGTAATGCAGAAACAATGCCTGTAGCTCCCGCCTGTTTGATATCTGATAAACTTACGGGATCTTTTGGCCCGTACCAACGCCATGTTTGTTCCATTTTTATTTTTTAATTAATTAAACGCCGCTAAAAGCACTAAATCCACCATCTATAGGTATTACAACGCCAGTAACAAATGAAGACGCATCATCACATAAATAAAGTGTTGTGCTAATTAAATCTTCTGGCTCACCAAATCTGCCCATAGGCGTTTGGCCAATAATAGTATTGCCTCTTGGTGTTAAATCGCCGTTTTCAGTGGTTAATAAAGCTCTGTTTTGGTCTGTTAGGAAAAATCCAGGAGCTAAGGCATTCACACGAATTCCCACTTTTGAAAAGTGTACAGCTAACCATTGTGTAAAATTTGAAACAGCAGCTTTTGCACCACTGTATGCAGGTATCTTGGTTAATGGTGTAAACGCATTCATAGACGAAATGTTAAGAATGCTACAGCCTTTTTTACCTACCATATCTTTAGCAAATACTTGGGTGGGTAATAAGGTACCAATAAAGTTTAAGTTAAATACAAATTGAATGCCTTCGGAGTCTAAATCGAAAAATGTTTTAAAACCCTCCGTTGTATTTTGGAGATCTTCTTCTAATAAATGTGGATTTGAAGTGGTGCCCAGTGGATGATTGCCACCCGCACCATTTATTAAAATATCGCATGAACCTAATTTGCTATTTACTTCTTTTTTTGCGGTTTCTAAAGATGCTTTTTCTAAAACATTTGCAACAACACCAATGGCAGTACCTCCTGCTATATTAATATCGTGAGCAACCTTTTCGGCTGCTTCAAGTTTCAAATCTAATACCGCTATTTTATGACCTTGTTTAGCTAATGCTTTAGCTAGGCTACTACAAAGCACACCTCCGGCGCCTGTTAATACGATTACTTTACTCATTTATTTTAAAATTTAATTGATAATTTTCGTGTGCGAACACGTAAATATAATAAAAATTAGTGTGCGCACACGTTTTGTGTATTTATTTCTTAACTTGCTTAAGCCTTTGAAGGCTTGTTACACTATTAAAATTCGAAGAAACAATAGTATATGGTAAGGATTAAAGATATCGCGAAAGAAGCCAATGTCTCTGAAGGAACAGTAGACAGAGTATTACATGGCAGAGGAGGGGTCTCAAAAAAGACAGCGGATAAAATTAATAAGATTTTAGAGCGTAGAAATTTTAGTATTAATCCTGTAGCTAGTGCATTGGCTACAAAGAATAATCATACCATTGCTGTATTAATTCCAGAATATAGCGAGACCGATTCATTTTGGAAATTACCTTATTTAGGATTGTTAAAAGCGAGTGAAGATGTTAAAAATATAGGTCTAAATGTTAATTACTTTAAATTTGATCAGTACAACTCCAACTCGTATATGGAAGCTTTTACTAACTTGATTAAAATGAAACCTTCTGCGGTGATACTTGTTCCTATGTTTTTAAAGGAAACACGAGTAATTATAAACGAGTTAAAAAAAGCAGGAACAAAGTATATTTTTTTAAATGTAGATGTGGAAGGAGAAGATGGTAGCGTGTATATTGGTCAAGACTCGTATATGTCGGGTTATATTGCAGGTAAATTAATGAAGCTAAGTCTGACCGACGGCTATGATTGTTGTATTATGCAGGCAAGTACTAGTACGGGGGATAATCAAGCTATTGTAAAACGTATTAAAGGTTTTAAAGACTATTATACCGCTATTAAGGAAGAAATAAAGCTACATGAATTAAAAGTGGAAAGCTTTGGTGATGAGGTTAAATTAGCTTCAAGTGTGACTCTTTTTTTAGAAAAATTTCCAAATATCAAAGGGATATTTGTCCCATCGAGTAGAGTTTCAGCAGTAGTAAAAATATTATCAGAAGAACAAAAAGAATCATTACAATTAATAGGATTTGATAACACACCTCAAAATGTTGTCTGTTTAAAAAATGACACTGTTCTTTTTTTAATTTCTCAAAAACCTTTCGACCAGGGTTATGAAGCTGTTAGATTAATATCAGATTATCTTATAAAAAGTAAAGCATTAAAGCGAAAATTATATCTTCCTATAGATATTCTTACTAAAGAAAATGTGGACTATAATGATGCAAATCAGCTGATGTTTGAAAGCGATTTGAAATATCAATGATGTTTACCAAACAGTCATATACAAATAAACATTAAAAGAAATTGTTTCATAAAACTAATAAAGCCTTGCCAATCTTAAAATTAGCAAGGCTTTAATTTTATACAACATTCCTTGAGGAACGCAAAATATTATTTTCTATATTTTTTTTTGAAATTGTTTACTAAAAACAAGAAACAATACACCACATAATAGCCATGCAGGAAGCGTTACGAATGATAAAAACACATCAAATTGCACAGATATAAAGTAGAATAAACCAAAACTAATTGCCCAAGCAAGTAATACCGATTTATTGAATTTAATATTTGCTTGTTCCGCATAATTTTTAATTATTCCGAATTTTTTATGAAAGAAATGTTCGAAAACAATGATGGCTCCAAAAGGTGCTAAGATAAAGCCGTAAAGAGCAACAAATCCTAATAATTGCATAGCAAAAGCGGGGAACAATCCTGCTATTGTTGCTACTGTTCCTGCTATAATAGTTACCCAAAATGTAGATACTTTTGGTATAATGGCTTGAAACGCTAATCCTGCTCTGTATATGGTAGGATTGGCGGTTGTCCACCCAGCAAGAACTACCGCTATAATTCCAAACACACCAATAGCATTATAGGCTAAAGGCCCTGGTGCAACAGGAGGTGCTTCACCATTAGACATGAAAGTCATGGCTTCAGGAGATTTTAAATAAACAGCATAAAGTAAAGCAGCAGCTATCCAAGCCATGTAGTGACCTACGTACATCCCAGCGGCGGTAGTCCACCCAGAACTAGCTTTTTTTGCAAAACGAAATACTGATAAATCTGACATACCAATATGCATAGCTGCATTCGCAAACCATGACCAAATAAGTACATGCCAGAAAGTATATTTTATTTGTCCAGGAAATGGATCTGAACCTTCACCCCAAATATCCCAAAATTGAGACAAACTAGAAACACCTAACTGGTTTAATGCAACAACTCCACAAGCTAAAAAGGCTAGTACAATAATAGGAGACATCCAGTTAGCAGCTTTTGAAACCGTATCATAGCCACGAGCTGCAATAAGTGATATTACCGCTCCAATAAGGATAACAATAATAACCCACGTAATACCATTTGGCATAGTGTCTGATAATTTGGGCATAGGCATATCAAAAGGAATACCTACAGCAGTAGCGGATACTGTTATCATAGAACCTGCTAGGAAACAAAATAAAATACCATTGGCTAAGTTATACCCCGTTACTAAGTTTTTACCACAAATTTTTTCTAATTGAAAATACAGTGTTAACCTATTTTTAACGGCAATTTCAGCGGTTAAGAATCGCCATGATAAAACGGCTAATAAATTTCCTAATAATAATCCAACAATTAAATCGAAAGCACTAACACCTGCAGTTAAAAACAAGGGCCCAATCATAAATTCGGTACCAGCAGCATGTTCGCCAGCATACATTCCTAAAAAGCTTTTCCAACTTTTTAATTTTGATTGAGGAACAGGGGTTCTTTCAAATTCGCCACCTGCAATATCTTCTATCATGTCTTCTTCTTGGTGATATTGTGTCATTGGTTTTATTTATTTAGTTAGTTAGTGTTGGTTAAAATAAAATTATTTTATAATAAAAGGAACATGTTTTTTAAGTGAATAATTCTTTTTCAAGAATTTAGAATTGAGTTTTGAATCAGAAATACAAATAGCAGCACCTAATGCAGAGCCTAACGAAGAATCAGTAGATCTTAATTTCATATTTCTAAAATGATGCGATAGCAATTTTACGAAAAGATCATTATCACTAAATCCGCCGTCTATGTACAATCTCTTTATATCCTCATCACCAATAACTTCTTTAATGCTTTTTATTTGTAATAAGACCAATTCTGTCATTAATTGGTGGTAGGCATCTTCAAATTTAGTATAGGATATTTTAGTTTCTGAAGGCATACAGGTATCAGTTAAACTCTCCCATTTAAACATATGTTGGAAATCTTTCATAATTTCAGCATAGGTTTCATAATTGAATTTTACATGGCGGTGATAATCTTCAGAAACCCCAAAATGTTTATCTAATTTACCGACTTGAATTTTATATTCGTTGCCTAAAAATAAACGGGTTGCTTTTACGGGCTTTCCATTAATTCGCATGTAATTTATAGAATCTTTATCGTGCGTATCTTCTATGATGGGATGGTCTGTAAAAGGATTTAAAGTGATGCTCCAAGTACCAGTAGAAACTAACACAAATTTTTTCTTTACACTTCTAATATAAGGCAACAACGCCGCAGAACTATCGTGAATACCAACGCCAATTTTAATGCGCTTTCCATTGTAGTTCATATTAACACTTGTTTCTGTAGATACAATAGTGGGTAGAATATTATTTAGTTCTTCTTTATAAACCCATTCATGGTAGTCTTTTTTAGTGTAATCCCAAAGTGCCGTATGGCATCCAATGCTGGTATATTCACTTAAAGGAATACCTGTAAAAACATAGCTTAAGTATTGTGGTAGATGTAAGGAATATTTGATTTTTTTAAAAACCTCTGGTTTGCTATACTTTAGCCAATAGAGTTGTAAACCAGAGTTTAAAAGACTTAAATCGAAACATCCTGTTGTTTTAAGAAAAGCTTCTTTAGGACCGTATTTTTCTAAAAACGAATTTATAATGTTTTTGTCTATAGGTTTCGTGTAATTGTAAAGGGGTGTAAGTACTTCTCCGTTTTGATCTAAATGCACAAAACTAGCCCCATAAGTTGAAAAATTTATGGCTTTAACATTAAATTCTGAAGCCTTAAGAATATTTTTAAATACACTTTTTAACCACGTTTGAAGAGCTTCTAAATTTTCGGTTGGAAAACCATCCTCATCTTCAATTTCATCAAAGTGTGTATATTCTTTATAAACTTCCTTATAATCTTTATCAAAAAGAAAGAATTTTTTATTGGTTTTTCCTATATCAAATACAGCTGTTACGTCTATCATAAAAAATATTATAAACCTGTTGCTACAGTATTTTTGCCTCTTTCTTTAATTAATGAGTTTCTAACATCTAATGAACGATATGCTTGAATAGGGTTTAAGGCGCCACCTTTTTTCGATCGAGCTTCGGCAAGAAGAGGTCTTACATCAGTTCTGTAAGCATCTTGTAAAATTTCTTGACATTTAACCACATCATTATTTAATTGAGCTGCTTTTAATACATCTTGATCTACTAACAGTGCTTTAGCATAAGCTTCTTGAATCGCTTCTAAGGATTGTATTAAATCCTCTAACGGGTCTTTAACGTTGTGACTTGCATCAATCATCCACGCTAAATCTGGGTTTTGCGGATTGTTTTGCATTCCGTAAACCAATTCATTAAAAATTAAGAATAGGGCATAGGGCTTGATACTTCCAACGGTTAAATCGTCATCACCATATTTACTATCGTTAAAGTGGAAACCACCTAATTTACCTTTCAACATTAAGATAGAAACAATTTGTTCGATATTACTATTTGGTAAATGGTGCCCTAAATCGACAAGAGAATAAGCTTTGTCTCCACAAGCATTTGCTAACATAAATGAGGTTCCCCAATCTTGAATAACGGTACTGTAAAAGTTTGGCTCGTATGGTTTGTATTCAATAAGCATGCTCCAGTCGGTAGGAAGACCTTTGTAGATGTCTTTTAAACTATTTTCTGTGTTTTGAAGTGCTGTTTGGAAGTTATTTTGTCCGGGAAAACAAGACCCGTCAGCCAACCAAACGGTTAAGCTTTTAGAACCTAATTTATTTCCAATATTGATTACATCCAAGTTATGCTGAATAGCTTGTTGTCTAACAGCTTCGCTTGTATTACTTAAAGAGCCGTATTTGTAGCTTTCTTTAGCATTTTTTTGGTCTTGAAAGGTGTTAGAATTAACAGCGTCAAATTTAATATCTAAACCACTTGCTAATTCTTTAATAGCATTATAATCTTGAGGAATATCCCAAGGAATATGTAACGACACAGCACCTGCTGTTTGTGTTAATGAATGGATTAATCCAACATCTTCAATTTTTTGTTCTAAGCTTGACGGTTCTCCATAAAACGAAAAACGTCCAAAACGAGTACCACCAGCACCTAATGCCCAACTTGGAATGGCTACTTGAAAGTCTTGTAATTTTTTAATAATGGCGTTAACATTGGCGCCTTTATTTGATAAATTATGTGATAAAAAATCAAAATGCTCTTGATGCGATTTTAAATTTTTATTATTTGTGTCTTGTATATGATTTTGTTCTATTTTCATGAATTGGTAATTTTATTCTTTAGTAGAAGTTTAGCTTTAGATTCGAGTGTTAATATGAAACAATTAGTGATTTAAAAAAAAACTCCCATATATACTTTAATATGCTATGGAAGTTTTTACAAACTAAAACTAACTCAAAATTTTTTATCTAACAAATGCATTAGCCATTCCACCATCTACATTCACGATATTTCCTGTTGTTTTATCTAAAATGGCAACTAGTGAAAATACGCCGTTAGCAATATCTTCAGGATATATAATTTCATTTAATAAATTTCTTTTGGCATAAAAAGCAGGTAATTCTTCAACTGTAATACCATTGGCTTTAGCTCGACCTTCTGCCCAAGCACCTTCCCAAATTTTGCTTCCAACAATAACACCGTCTGGGTTTACTGTGTTTACACGTATTTTGTCTGGAGCTAACTCTGCAGCCAATAAACGCGCCATGTGTTGTTGTGCTGCTTTTGCAGTTCCGTAAGCAACATTATTAGGGCCTGCTACCAATCCGTTTTTACTAGCAATACTAATAAAGTTTCCACCAAGGTTTTGCTTGCGCATTACTTCAACACCTACTTGAGCTAATTCAAACTGACCTTTAACTAACACGTTTTGTAATATATCCCAATCTTTTTCTGTAGTTTCTTCAACAGGTTTAGAAATAGCTAGACCAGCACTGTGTACAATAATGTCTACACCACCAAATTCTAAACAAGCTTTATTGAATGCTTCTCTAATAGATTGGTTACTTGTAACATTACAAATAGCATAAGTAGATACATCACGTTTATAAGTAGCATGTGCTTCTTTTAAGCTGTCTTCATTAATATCAGTTAACACCACGTTAGCACCTTCAGCAGCTAATTTATCAGCAATCGCTTTTCCTATACCTCCACCAGCACCAGTAACTAAAGCTATTTTGCGAGATAATGGTTGTTCTTTTGGCATTCTAGAAAGTTTTGCTTCTTCTAGTAACCAATATTCAATATCAAATGCTTCTTGTCTAGGCAATGATGTGTAAGAGGTAATAGCCTCGGCACCACGCATTACATTGATAGCATTGATGTAAAATTCACTTGCCACACGTGTTGTTTGCTTGTTTTTAGCAAAACTGAACATACCAACTCCTGGATAAATAATAATTACAGGATTAGGATCACGCATTGCAGGACTGTTGTCTTTTTTACACGTATTGTAATAATTGGCGTATTCTTGTCTGTAAGCTTCAAAAGCAGGTTGTAATTTGGCAAGAATGGCTTTAGAATCGGTTAAATCTTCATTAGTATCTAAGGTTAAAACTAATGGTTGAATTTTTGTTCTTAAGAAATGGTCTGGACAAGAAGTTCCCATAGGAGCTAATCGTTCTAAATCATGACTATTGATGTATTCTAAAACCACGTCGTTATCAGAAAAATGACCAATCATCTGGTTTTCAGAAGAACATAAACCTCTTAATAAAGGCATCAATTGAGCTGCTTTCTCTAAACGTTCTTCTTTTGCTAAGCTTTGTACTTTTTGTCCACCAAAAACGGAACCTTTTTCCTTAATTTTCTTTTCAATGAATTCAGAAGCCATTTCAATAACTTCTAAACTGTTCATGTAACATTCGTAAGAAGTGTCTCCCCAAGTGAATAACCCGTGACTTCCTAAAATGATTCCTCTAATGCCAGGGTTGTCATTTAAACATTTTTCTAATTGTAAACCTAAATCGAAACCTGGACGTTGCCAAGGCACCCATCCCATCGTGTCTCCCCAAATTTCTTTGGTCACTTTTTCACTGTCTTCAGCTGCAGCAACAGCTATTAAAGCATCAGGATGCAAATGGTCTATATGTGCAAATGGTAATAATCCGTGAAGAGGTGTATCTATAGATGGAGCTTTACTATCTAAGTCATAAATACAGTGGTTGAAAAGACCAACCATACGATCCTCATCAGCTAAACCACCATAGACCTTTTTTAAATCACGTAATCTATTGGTGTATAAACCAGCAATTCCTGATCGTGTTAAAGTTCCAATATCGCCACCAGAACCTTTTACCCACATAACTTCAACTTCAGCATTCGTTAAAGGGTCTTTTTCAATGGTTTTACAGCTCGTATTTCCACCTCCATAATTAGTTATTCTTAAATCGGCTCCTAATATATTGGAACGATATAAAAAAAGATCGACTTGATTATCACCTAGAGATTCAGCTTTTTTATCGTCCCACAAATAATCGACATATTTAAAGCTTTTGGTAAGATTATTCATTTTTTTTATTTAAAAATTACAAGTACAAAAATATATCAACCTTCAAAGATGTGCATCCTGTACTGTGCTGTATCATTTACTAATTGTACTATATAAATTTAAATTTACTCTCAATTAACGAGTTGGGAGGAGAGACTTGTTTTTTTAGAAATCCTATTGAATAAACATAATTATTTATTGAGGGAACGAAAGATTATTCAATCTGTAAAAGGGATTGTATTACAAAAGTTGACTTGTGAATCAAATGAATAGTATTGGGTATGTGGATTTATTTAACATTATGAATTAGTACAGTTATTATTTTATAATGCCCTATTTTTAAAAATTATGATTTGTGATCGATAAGCTGTACTGGTAATATCTAAATATAATACAATGTATTACATCAAATAAACTTATTTTATTGTTTTAGATATAAAGCTAAAAATTTTGTAAAAAAGCTGGAGTTGTGTACTAAAATTTTTATAAGTTATTGTTAATATTGTTGTGAAAATATTGTTTATTATCAAGTTAAAGGTTAAAACCCTGCAATTTCATTGCAGTTACTTTAGTTTCTATAAATGTTTTAGTTTTGTTGTATGTCAAACTACCGCAAGAATTCACATTCGATAAGTAATTTAAGTTGTCATTTAGTTTGGGCAACAAAATATCGTTATTCGGTTTTACAGGGAGATATTCAAAATCGCTGTCGAGATTTGTTGATACAGATATGTAATTCTGAGGATGTCCATATTTTAAAGGGTGTTGTGAGCAAAGACCATATTCATATGCACGTTGAGTACCCACCATCATTGAGTGTAAGTGTTTTGGTAAAGAAATTAAAAGGTCGTTCCTCTCGTCTTTTACAACAAGAGTTTCCAAAGTTAAATAAACAGTATTGGGGTCGTCATTTTTGGGCTGTTGGATATGGAGTATGGAGTACAGGCCAAATAACAGATGAGATGGTTCAAGAATATCTTGAGCATCACAAGGATAAGCCCAATACGGAAAAAGGCAACTGGATATTAGAGTAATGATAAGAAAGAATTTCATTCTTTTGCTTAAAACTATGGACTTCCAGTCCATAGTGGTTTATTTAACACAATTACTTGTTTAGATTAATTATATGTTATTACATCAAACCCTTGTAAATTTAACTTTCATTAGAAGGCTTACCAATAGTGGCTAGAATACCACCATCAACATAAACAATATGGCCATTTACAAAATCACTTGCTTTTGATGCTAAAAATATAGCAGCTCCTTGTAAGTCTTCTGGGTTTCCCCAACGCCCTGCAGGTGTTCTACTTATTATAAATTCATTAAAGGGGTGTCCGTCAACTCTTATTGGGGCTGTTTGACTAGTAGCAAAATAACCAGGGCCTATGCCATTTGTTTGAATATTAAATTTAGCCCATTCCGTAGCCATATTTTTGGTTAGCATTTTCAATCCACCTTTGGCAGCAGCATAAGCACTAACTGAATCTCTACCTAGTTCACTCATCATTGAACAAATATTGATGATTTTGCCACCCCCTCTTTTAATCATGCCTTTTGCTACATTCTTTGAAACAATAAATGGACTTATTAAATCTACTTTAATTACAGCTTCAAAATCCACTACTTCCATTTCAATAATTGGTGTTCTTTTAATTATTCCAGCATTATTTATTAGAATATCGATGGGGCCAACTTCAGATTCAATTTTCGCAATATTTTCAATTACGGCGCTTTCATCAGTTACATTAAATACGTATCCATACGCATTAATGCCACTCGATTTGTATTCTGCAATGGCATTATTAATGGCTTCTTCCGATAAATCATTTATTACAATTTTTGCTCCAGCATGCCCAAGTCCTTTAGCCATGGCCATTCCTAATCCATGAACCCCTCCCGTAATAAGAGCTGTTTTACCTGTTAAATCAAATAAATTTATTGACATTTTTTTAAATTAAACTATTAGTTATTGATTGAATTCAATGTTCAATATTAAAAAGAAAGCAAGTGTCTAGATATAAACTATAGTTCAATTTTTATTATTTATAGTCCATTTTACTATGTTTAGGAATAGGAGTGGCTAAAGAATGTTTAATATATTTATATTTATACAAAATATTATGATTGATAGGGATTTTGCTTTTTGAATGGCATTTTCAATCAAGAAAATATTCTTTTAAATTAATAAGTTTTATAGGGTTTCAGTTTTTAGTTTCTAAAATTTATAAATATCAATTTTTTATGTTAAGAATGATGAATAGAAAAATTATTTTTTTTCTACTTGTATTATTGAGTATGCAGGTACATTCTCAATATCAAAATCTTAAGTTTGAAAATCTTGATACAACTGAAGGTCTCTCAAGTAGCACCAGTACAGAGATTTTTCAAGATAGTGAAGGGTTTATGTGGTTTGGTACTATTGATGGGTTAAATAGGTATGATGGTTATAATTTCGAAATTTTCAGACCCATATTAAATGATTCAACTTCAATAAGTAATAATCGAATAAGTTCTATAGTTGAAGATTCTAAAGGTTTTTTATGGGTAGGAACTAGTAATGGACTGAATTTTTTTGATAAAAAGCTGGAAAAGTTCCAAAGGATTTCTCTGCATAACAAATCTTCAAATCTTGTTGATCAGGGAGAGATTATAAACGATTTGTTGTATGATGAGGTTACACAAACACTATGGGTGGCAACAAAAAATGGAGTAGTAAGGCTGAATTTGGAAAATAAATCGATGCCTTACAAAGAAAATATAAGTTTCTCTCATTATGTCAATTTAAGTAATAACTCTCAAACCATTGATAATAATGATGTTACTGTAATTGTTAAAGATAAAGAAGGTGAGATATGGGCCGTTACGGAAGGAAATTATTTAAATAAGTACAACCCAGAGGATGATACTTTTATAAGAGTAATTATTGACATACCCAACACCTATGAATTAAATCATATCCCAAAAGGAGTTTTAGTTGACAATGATGGTGATTTTTGGATTGGGAACAATTTATCCATGCTTGTTTATTGGGATAGGAGTAAAAATGAGTTTAGTCGAGTAACCCCAGTAAAAGCTAATATTCCTATATTTCATATGTACCAAGATAGCAAGGGTATTATTTGGATTGCTACGGATGGTGATGGGATTTATCTTTACGACAAAAAGGGAGGACTTTTGCAACACATTGTTCATAGTCCTTTAAACAATTTTTCACTTCCTAATAATCAACCATCAAAAATTATTGAAGATAAAGATGGGATTTTTTGGATTGCTACTTACAATAAAGGCATTAGTAAATTAGTGTTGTCTAAATCGGCTTTTGGTCATTATTTTTATGAATCAGACAATTCTAATGGTTTAAGTTCAAAAATAGCACAGTCTGTGCTTCAAGATAGTAAAGGAAGAATTTGGATAGGAACAGATGGCGGTGGACTGAACCTTTTTAATGAAAAAAAGAATTCATTTAAACATTATAGATCAAATCCCAATAATAAATCTTCCATAGGTTCTAATAAAATTGTTTATCTCTTAGAAAGTTTTGATACCACTATCTGGGTATGCACATGGGACGGAGGTCTTAGTAAATTCAATCCAACGTCTGAAACTGCCGAACAATTTAAATACGAACCCAATAACCCGTATTCAATTGGTCAAAATACAGTATGGTGTGCTGTAGAGGATTCTAAAAAGCGATTATGGTTAGGAACGCAATCTGAAGGATTGAATTTATTTGATTATAGAACCAAAAAATTTTATAAATATAAAAGTATTCAAGGAGAAAAAAATAACTTGATAAGCAATTTGGTTTTTTCCATATTTATAGACTCTAAAAATCGCCTTTTAATAGGAACCTCGTTAGGTCTGTCTGTTGTTGAGTTAGATAAAATATCTGATTATATACCTAGTAAAATAGATTTTAAAGAATTAAAAGAAAAACCAATTCAAGGTACCAGGGTTAATTATATTACAGAGGATTATTTAGGTAATATATGGATAGGAACAGATATTGCAATGCATCATTTAGATAGCGACCTCAAGCTTATTAAATCCTATTCAACTGCAGATGGTCTTCCTAATAATCTGATTTTAGGAATAGCGGAAAGCAACAATAATAACTTATGGATTACCACAAAAGGGGGACTTTCTAAATTTAATATTGCTGAAGATAGATTCTATAATTATAATGTGCAAGATGGTGTACAGGGAATAGAATTTCAAAGTAAATCCATCGCAAAAATGGATGATGGAAGAATACTTGCTGGTGGAATAAATGGTTTCAACTTATTTGATCCAAATAAGATTGTGGAAAAACCTGTAAATCTTAAACCAATTATAACTAGGTTCAAATTATTTAATGAAATAATAAAACCAGGACAAAAGCTTAACAATAGAGTCGTTCTAAATGAGTCAATTGCAAACACCAATTCAGTTGAGCTAAAATATGATGAAGGCTATTTATCTTTTGAATTTGTAGCCTTTCATTATGAAAATCAAAAGCGAGTTAAGTACATGTATCGTATGAAGGGTATTCATAATGATTTTATGAGTGCAGGAGATAATAGAGAGGCAAATTATTCAAGTATTCCTCCTGGTAATTATGAGTTTCAAGTAAAGGCATCCATTGATGACCAATGGGACGATTTAGAAAGCTCAAATATTAAAGTTCATATTTTGTCTCCACCTTGGAAAACATGGTGGGCCTATTTGCTTTATTTGTTGTTTTTTGTGGCTATTCTTTGGTTTGGCATGTATTATTACACGAAAATGATAAAGGAAGAGAAAGAACATGAACTGGATCAAATGAAACTACAGTTCTTTATTAATGTATCTCATGAATTAAGAACACCACTTACTCTTATTTTAAACCCCGTAGATAAAATTATATCGTCGTTTAATAATCCAGAAGCAGTTAAAGCATCGGCATATACACTTCAAAGAAGTGCGAGAAGATTATATTATCTAGTTAACCAATTATTAGACTTCAGAAAAATGGATCTAGGTAAAGTACCATTAAAATTGGTTCAAGGAGATTTAATTAAGTTTAGTGAGGATGTTTTTGATTTGTTTAAAGGCTTAGCGAAAACTAAAGAAATAAAGTATAAGTTTAAAAGCTCTTTTGAAAAACTACCAATAAATTTTGATCCTGATAAAATTGAAAAAATTATTACCAATTTAATTTCCAATGCTATAAAATATACCGATGAAGGAGGGGTGGTAATGCTTTCAATCTCTAATCCACACGAAAATAATAAAGACTTACTTTCAAAGGTTTTAAATAAAAAAAAGTTTAATGAATTTGTTCAAATAGAAATTAAAGATACAGGCATCGGGTTTAAAAAAGAGCAACTTAAAGATGTTTTTGGAAGATTTGTAAATGCAGGAAATATTAAAACAGGTATGGGAATTGGGTTAAATATCACTCAAGGACTTGTGAAAATACATGGAGGAGAAATATTTGTTGAAAGTAAATATAAAGAGGGAACTGTTTTTACTGTTTTACTTCCCTTAAATCTTAAAAATGAAAATAGCGAATTAATAGATGGTGCTAATAAGTATCTAAATGAATTCGATTTAAATAGTGTACAGTCTACAGAATATGAAATTTATAATGAAAACAAAAGCATTGATGAGCAAAATCAAAATCAAAATTCTGATGGTAAGAAAAAGCAAGTCATATTAGTTGTAGAAGATAATAAGGAATTAAGAAAACATTTAGTGTATGAGTTTAGTAACTCATTTAAAATATTTGAGGCTGTAAATGGAATTGACGGATTAGAAAAAATAAAAAAACACCATCCCGATTTAATAATTAGTGATGTCATGATGCCGAAAATGGATGGATTTGAGTTATGTCGTTTAGTTAAAAATGAAATTGAGATTTGTCATATTCCCATTATTTTGTTAACAGCTAGAAGTCTTGAGGAAGATCAAATAGAAGGCTATAATACAGGAGCTGATGAATATTTGTCAAAACCTTTTAATATAAATATTTTAAGAGCTAGAGTTAGAAACTTATTAGAAGCTAAAAAAAGGTTAAGAGATAGGTTTGCTTCTATAGGAGGTGTTTTACCATCAAGTGAGGTCACATCCAATAGTTTAGATGAAGCTTTTCTAGATAAAGCTACTAAAGCCATTATAGATAATATATCTGATCCAGATTATAAATTAGATAATTTATTAAATGAAATAGGAATTGGTAGGTCTCAGTTTTATAGAAAAATAAATTCAATAACAGGACAAAATCCGAGTAATTTTATTAGAACAATTCGCTTAAAATATGCTTCTGAATTATTACTTAAAAATAAATTTTCTATAAAAGAAATTACCCACATGGCCGGATTTAATTCAACGGCATATTTTAGTAAAACTTTCCGAGAATTATTTGGTTTAACACCTACCGAATATTTAGAACAAAAACTTAAGGATAGTCACAAATAATCCGTTTTCAGGTATTTGTACTATTATTTAAAGTCAAAATGGGCTATAAATAATCAAAATTGAATTTTAATTTACACCTCTTTTCCTCATTTAGTTATAAAATTGGATAATGAATTAAGAACCTTTTTTTAAGGTTAATTTTTTGTTAAACTAAATAATAACTAGACAATTTTAAATTATGAAAAAAAAGTACGTATCAAATTATTTTTATTAAGATGAAAAGGGCAGTATATATTGTCTAAAATCACAGAAATTATAAATACTAATATAGTTTTAGTTTTTTATTATCTGTAAAAACAACTAACTAAAAACAAATATTTTAAATGACAATTTTATGAGTGAATTAAAAAATAATCAGTTAAAACTGAAATTTTTATCAGGAACCATTTGGATAATGGCATTACTGGTTTCTGCATTTTCGGTCAAATCACATGCAAATACTACTAATTCTTATATATTAAATATAGATGAAGTTCAAAATGTAGCTATAAAAGGTGAAGTTGTATCCGCTATCGATAACCTTCCTTTGCCTGGAGTTAATATAACGGTTAAAGGGACAGGGATAGGTTCCGTGACCGATTTTGATGGTAAGTATAGTTTAAATGTGCCTTCATCAGAATCAGTATTAGTTATAACTTACTTAGGGTATAAAACAGTTGAAATCAAGGTAGGTGACCAAAAAATGATTAACGTCTCATTAGTTGAAGATATTTCAACTCTAGACGAAGTGGTTATCGTCGGTTACGGTGAAAAAAAGAAAGAATCATTAACGGGTGCGATAGAGCAAATCAAATCAGATGTGTTTGAAGATAGGGCGGTAACCAGTCCGGCTTTGTCTTTGCAAGGGCAAACCCCAGGTTTAACTGTAACAAGAAATTCACCAAGGCCAGGGCAAGAGGGCATTGGCTTACAAATTCGTGGAGCAACCTCAGTTAACGGAGGGGAACCTCTAATAATTATAGATGGTGCCCCTGCAGTAGGAACAGAGTTCTACCAAATGAACCCAGATGATATTGAATCAATAAGTATTCTTAAAGATGGATCGGCCTCTATTTATGGTTCACGAGCATCTAATGGGGTTCTTTTAGTAACCACTAAAAAAGGTAAGGGCAAAATGAAAATTGAATATACTGGTAACTACCGTTATAATGTTATCGGCATACGTCCACCAGTTCCTTCTATGGAGGAATATGCTACTTTGTGGTTGGAAGCAGCTCAGCAAGATGGAGCCACACGAGATTACTGGGGTTGGGGTACCGAAGAAAACCTGCTCCGTTTACAAAATGGAGATGAGGGTATTTACTCCACGGACTCATGGGGTGATATTTTTATAGGTGATGCTAATAGGTTTGATGAACTTTTTGGAGACAGCGAATCTTACCAACATAATTTAAGTTTATCAGGAAGTACGGATAATACCAGATACAGACTATCAGCAGCTATCGCCGACAATCTTGGAGCATTAAAAACGGCTTATGATGGACAAAAACAGCAAAACGTTCGTTTTAATTATGATTTTGATGTGACCGATAGATTGAAGATACAAAGTGGAATAACTTATCAAAAAGGAAAAATATCAGGGCCTTCTACAGGTTTAGATGCGACAGCAGGCTCTCAAGATCCACCGTTTTTTCCAGCATACAATCCTTATGGGCAATGGTATGCCAACTTTGGTATAGCAGGAAACAGAAACTCTACAGCTGCTACAACCGATGGGGGTAGAAAGGATCAATTGGATAAATTGGCTAAAATTAATTTTGGTGCAAGTTATAATATTATCAAGGGGTTGGATTTTAGAGCAAATGCTTCCTATACTGATTTGAATCGAAGAAAAGACGAATATAGGCTTACGGTACAACCTTATACTTGGGATGGGCAAATTTCGCCAGAAAGAATAAACACTTCTCCATTGGTTAAAGCAGAAGTGTTAAACAGAACCTATGAAATTTATGGCGCTTTTTTAGATTATAAAATTTCAACAGAAAACGGGCATAATTTTGCGTTTATGTTGGGGCTAACTGCTGAAAGACAAAAAGAAAAAGCATTGTATGCTGAAAGAGCAGGGTTACAGGACTTAGGGGTTTACGATTTAAATGCAGCACCCATTGATAATATTAAAAATAGTGGAGGTTCCAATCATTGGGGAATTTATTCTACAATCTCTAGGTTTAATTATGATTATAAAGAAAAATACCTTTTGGAGCTTGTAGGGCGTCGAGACGGATCCTCAAGATTTGCAGAGAATTTTAAGTTTTCAAACTTTGGAAGTATTACAGCTGGGTGGTTAATTTCTTCTGAAAAGTTTATGGAAAATACGCCAATAAACTATCTTAAAATTAGAGGAAGTTATGGCATATCAGGTAATCAAGTTGGCATAGGTTTATATGATTATGTATCGAGCATAGGAACAGGTGCTTTACCATTTGGTTCTTCTCCAGTTTTGCAGAATACGGCTTACGTAAATGGTTTAACTAGTAGAACCAGAACATGGGAAGAGGTTAAGATGAGAAATATTGGTCTAGATCTTGGTGTTTTTCAAAATAAGCTAACTGGGTCTTTCGATTTGTATCAGAAAGATAACAACGGTATGTTGATTGATGTCATTTACCCCGCGGTTTTAGGAGGTACGGCTCCAAAATCAAATAGTGGAAAACTGACCACCACTGGTTGGGAAGCTATATTGGGTTGGAAAGAAACCAAAGGTGATTTTTCGTATAGCATTTCTGTAAACATGTCCGATAATAATAACGAATTGGTTAATATGGAAGGCGCAACTGAATTTGAAGCTGGCTTGGTTACCACAAGGGAAGGCTATCCTTTAAATTCTTACTTCTTGTACAAAACGGATGGATTGTTTCAAACGCAAGCTGAAATTGATGATTATTATGCTGTTTATACAGGTGTAAAGCAAGGAGAATTGCCTATACAAACTGATGCCACACAAAACATAAGAATTGGTGATACCAAAAAAGTAGATTCCGATGGTAATGGATACATTGATGATGTGGGAGGAGAAGGCGATACAGGTGATGCTATTTTTATGGGAGATGCTGCACCTCATTATATTTATGGAATAAACCTAGGAGCTTCATATAAAGGTTTCGATTTTACAGCATTTTTTCAAGGAGTATTAGAGCAAAATGTTGTGAGGTCTGGCTGGTTGCGATATCCATTTGCACAAATATGGACCAACCAAACCACTTCGTATCTGGGGAAAACGTGGACACCAGAAAACACAGGTGCAGCTTATCCTAGAATGACATCCAACACCACTAGATCTGCATACAACTGGGAAAATAACGATTTTCTGTTGCAAAATAATAGGTATATGCGCTTAAAGAGTATTGTTTTGGGCTATACCGTGCCCCAGATACTTACTGAAAAAACAGGCTTCAGCAAGGTTAGGGTTTATTTTTCAGGAAACGATTTGTTTGAATGGACTTCAATTAAAGATGGTTACGATCCAGAGTTTGGGGAAAGTACCCAAACGGTATATCCATTTTCAAGAACCTATTCCTTTGGTGTAAACTTATCATTTTAATTAAAAAAACATGATTATGAAAAAATATATAATTCCTGTAACAATAATGTTCTTAACATGTTTTGCATGTGAAGATGACTTTTTGAATTTAGATCCATTAGATTCTGTAACAGAAGCAGCCTACTTCAATACGCCACAACAATTTGAAAATGCTTCAAATCGATTATACGGTCAATTAGTAGGGTGGAGCCCTTCAAGAGCTTCAGGCTTGGCCGAATCGTATAACAGCAATATTTTTGATTTTATGAGCTTTGGCTCAGATTTAAGAGGATTGCCACTGGCCGAAGGTAGAGGGGCAAATCTTATTCAAAATGATGATAAATACTGGACAAATACTTATTATTATCTTCGCGATGTAAATATTTTATTAGAAAAAAGTGAGGAATATGGTGGCGATTCAGTGGATATTTCAAAAGATGTAGCAACGGCGTACTTCTTTAGGGCTTGGCATCATTTCTTTTTGTTACAGCGTTTTGGAGGCGTTCCCATAGTGACCTCAGTCATTGATATTGATTCGCCCGAACTTTATGGGCCTAGAAACAGTAGGTATGAAGTGTTTGGTCAAATTATTGAAGATTTAAACAAGGCTATTGAAGGACTTCCTATTGAACAAAATATTTCGGCGGCCGATAAAGGTAAAATTAGCAAGTGGGCGGCAGAAGCTTTTAAGGCTAAAGTATTACTATATGAAGCCACCTGGGAGAAATATGTAGGTACTACAACAGATTTTGCAGGCTCTGGTGCTCCAATAGGTTCTGTATCGACATATTTAACTGATGCCATATCATTAAGCAAGAATGTGATTGAAAATGGGGGATATCAACTTTGGGACTATAACAATCAATTGAATAATTTGAGCAGTTATTTCCTTTTTAATTTGGAAGACGCAGAATCAAACACAGCAGGACTAGATAAAACCACCAATAAAGAGTTTATTATTCAAGGTATTTATGATTTTGATTTAAGAAAAGGCGGAACAAATATAAGCCACACAGTTGCCGAACGTTTGTCACCAGATAGGAAAATGATGGATATGGTTTTATGTACTGATGGATTGCCAATTGATAAATCACAGTTATTTCAGGGCTATAACAAAACTTCGGATGAATTTAAAAATAGAGATTATAGGTTGACTGCCTATTTTGGCGAGAATATCCCAGTAGATGGCTCGGTGGTTTTGCCAGGTACGGCAGGTGGTTCAACTTCGGGTTCAGGTATTATGGCACGTAAGTTTAGGTCTTATAAATACGGGACTTATCGCGCGGCGAATGAGGAATCGTTTAACTATCCCTTTTTGAGATTGGCCGAAGTATATTTAATCTATGCTGAAGCTCTAGTGGAACGTGATGGCTCTATTTCAGATGCCGATTTAAACCTTTCAATCAACAAGGTGAGGGCTCGTGCCGGAGTGGCACCACTAACCAATGCATTGGTTTCTACCAAAGACTTGGATATGTTGGAGGAAATTAGAAGAGAACGCGCCGTAGAGCTTTATGCCGAAAACAACCGTTATAATGATTTAAAACGATGGGGCATTGCCGAGCAGGAGCTTAACCAAGATATTCTGGGGGCGGTTATTGAAGGTACAGAATATGAAAATAATACCAGCCTTTATGATCCTACTGACTATGTTTGGGGAGAAAAAACCATTGAAACGGCAGTAGGAATGCGAAGGGTGGTTGTTATTGACCCAGCATCAAATAGGAATTTCACCAGAAAAAACTATTTGTTTCCTATTCCGCCAACCCAAATTAATTTAAACCCCGCTTTAAAGCAAAATCCGGAATGGTAATAGTATTAAGTTTTGATTTTAAAAAATGGAAAAAATGAAAAAAAATAAAATAATTTTAAGTGTTTTTACAGTACTTACTATTGGCTTTTTGTCTCTAATGCTTAGCTGCGTAAATAATGATGAGTTAGAAGTGTACCAGTACCCAGAACCAACTTTAGATGGATTTAGCCCAAGTGAAGGAGTTTCGGGAACAGAGATAACCATATTGGGAGCCGATTTCGGAACGTATAAAAAGGCCGTTTCAGTATTTTTTAACGGAGTAGAAACTCCCCAAGAGGACATTTTGAGTGTTGTCGATAATCAAATAGTAACTAAAGTCCCGTCAGGGGCACTTTCTGGTGAAGTTGTTGTAAAGGTTTGGACACACAATAAAACGTTGGGAACATTTAATGTATTGCCGTCGGCAGTTTATGATAGTATGTCGCCTTTATTTGGTATGCCTGCAGAAGAATTGACTATTACTGGAGAGAACTTTGGTAATGATGCTTCAAAAGTTACAGTAACTTTTAAAGGAGGCGTAGAAGCTGAAATTGTATCGGTATCAAATACCGAAATAAAAGTGATTGTTCCCGATGGTGGTATTACTGGAGTAATTTCAGTGCAAATCGATATCCAAAGTTTTGAAACCGATAGTTTTGCTTACCCATTAGTAGGGCTAGATTTTATGTTTGACGTTGCTGGTGATAATGAAGGATGGCTTACTACACATAATTCCACGACAGAAGTTTCAAATGGTAATATAAATGTAACCTTCGATATGAGTGCGTCTAATAGACGAGCCGATTTTAAGTTAGACGGAGGAGCTAAAGTTAATGTAGGTGGATTCCCTATTTTAGCAATAAAATTAAATAAACCCCAGAGTGGTAATTTTATATTGGATACTAATTTTGGAAGCTACAAAAATGGTTCTAATAACTGGGAAGGCATTATAAATGGAGATATTTACTATTACGATTTAAGAAACACTTTTGGTTCGTCTAACACACTGTCTTTAACGGATGATACAGAGTTTACTACGCTTCAGTTTAAAATAGCTGATATCATAACAGCTGAAACAGGGTATTCGGTAGATTGGATTCGTTCTTTTGAAAGTATTGATGCTTTAAATGAATATACAGAATTGCCCAATGGAAAGTTTAGTTTCCATTTCGACGCTATTCCAGAATCGGATTACTGGGTTGCTAATTATAATGCTAGTAATGTGGTAGAAGATGGTAAGCTGAAAGTAACATTCGATCCAGCACAATTTGATACGGACAAAAGAAGAGCAGATCTAAATTTTGTTGAAGGTGGTATATTTCCAGGAACTTCACCTAATGGAAAATGGCATTATTCAACAGAGTATCCAATTCTTGCTATTAAAATTGCATTTACAGGTACGGGAGCACCAACACCCGAAACGGGAAGTATAAAGCTAGATCGTTTTATGGGGGCACCCAACAATGCTTATTTATTAGACTTTTTAGCAGATAATGTTATCTATTACGATTGTTCGGTTGACGGAGGCTTTACGGTTTCTCAAGATTTGGCTTCATTTACTTTTAAAATAGCAGATATAACCTCTACAGGAGAAACAGGCTATGAACTAGATTGGATTCAAAGTTTTAGAACAGTTGTAGAACTTCAAGCCTATATTGCAAGTCATTAATTTTAAGAATAAAACTACTAGAGGTTTCATTTCTTAATCCGCAGTTAATTAAAAAAAATAAATTTATGATTATTAATAAAATGAAAATAAAGATTCGCACAAACCAATATGTTATGGTTATGGCCTTGCTTGTATCGGTAATGTTGGCATGCGCTAACGATGATACTGGAATTTCTGAAACTCAAGTAACCATAGACGCTGTAGCTACGGATGATATTCTCGATGCACAGGAAAGAGCCCAAGTAACGCAAACCATAAGTGGTTCAGCCTCTGGAGGCTATGTTGAAGATGGTAACGCCGTAGCCATTATCGTTAACGGGGTTACTTATTCAACAACATTATCCAGTGGCATTTTTTCTGCCGAAGTGTCCACAAGAGATATTGTGAAGGACACCGATAAGCGGATTGTTGTTTTAGTAACATCAATAACCCAGACGGGTAATGACGTTGTAAAAGGAACTTCTAAGTTGGTTACTATTGATGGAGAAGTAGAATTGAAAGAGTTTACCCACCCAGGTCTTTTGGTAAACCAAGATGCTTTTAATAGAATTAAAGCTAAAGTAGATGCTGGTACTGAACCTTGGATTTCTGGTTGGAATAAATTAATTACCAATCCGCACGCTTCTTTAAATTATAACCCTAGTCCAGTGGTAAAGTTGATAAGGGGAGGAGGTTCTAGAGAAGAACCAGAGTCAGATAATTACAGCACGGCTTTTAATGATGCAGCAGCTGCTTTCCAAACAGCCATTAGATGGAAGGTAACAGGAGACGATGCTTATGCCGATAAGTCTATCCAAATTTTAAATGCATGGGCTTCTACATGCGAAAGTATTAGTGGTGATAGTAATAGAGCGCTTGCAGCAGGAATTTACGGGTATCAATTTGCCAATGCAGCTGAAATAATGAGAGATTATGAGGGGTGGTCAGTAGAGGATTTTACAGATTTTAAAAAGTGGATTGTTGATGTATTTTATACCGTAAGTAAAGATTTTATCGACACCCATTACAATACGTGTCTTAGCCACTATTGGGCTAACTGGGATTTAGCGAACATCGCAAATATTTTATCGATTAGCGTTTTGATCGAAAATGAAGAAATGTACGATTTCGCCCTAAACTATCTAAAAACAGGTGATGGTAACGGTAACTTAAATAAGGCTATTTATTATATCCACCCTGATGGTTTAGGGCAGTTACAGGAGAGTGGTCGAGACCAAGGTCATGCTTTGCTTTGTGTTGGTTTTTTTGGCGATTTGGCAAGAATGGCTTATAACCAAGGTGAAGATTTATTTGCCTATGATGATAACAGAATATTGAAAGGAGCTGAATATGCTGCAAAATATAATGTGGCTAGCCTTTCAGTACCTTATGAACCTTACAATAACTGCGACAATGTAAACCAAACGGTTATAAGTGATGTTGGTAGAGGTAATGAAAGACCTATTTGGGAAAATCTATACAACCATTATGTGGTAAAAATGGGTTATGATTCTCCATATTTGAAATTTGCAGCCGAAACATACCGTGCCGAAGGCGGCGGTGGAGATTACGGACCAAATAGTGGCGGGTTCGATTCCTTAGGATTTGGAACCTTATTATATTCAGAATAAGTTATATAAATAAATTAAAGTGAGGCGTATATTTTTTTAAATATACGCCTCACTTTTTTATACCCAAAAAATAGCTCATGAATTATATAGGTTGTGACTTATAATTTATAGTGTTCATTTTTAAATAATAATATTTTTATATCATACTAATATTAATTAAATATTTTATGAAAAAACAATTACATTTTTCATTGATAGCTTTAATCTATATACAGCAAATTTAATTTCGGCCCAAGGTGGTGTCAACCAAGTTTATACAACTTTTGGGGATTGGTTTGTTGATGATAAACCAAATGGAACTAGTGCGGTCTCAGGTGGATATTTAGATGTTACTATGGGAGATCAAGGAAATGGTAAATATCGTGCAGATTTAAAATTTCAAGCGGGTACTAATTATACTATTAATAAAACGACAGATAATATACTAGCTGTAAAGCTTATAAAGAAGCCAAAGATGATGGTGCTTCTGATAGCGAAGGATCATTAACTTTGGGTGTTAATGATGTTATTACTAAAGTCAACACATTTAAATTATACCCTAACCCTTCAACAACAAATTCATTCATTATAGAATTAAGTAATGGATTAAGGACGACATCGATAAAAATATATAATACATTAGGTAGCTTAGTATTAGATAAAAAAGTAAATGCTAATGCTAAAAGCATAACAATAAATCATAATTTAAAAGCTGGCGTTTATTTTGTAAATACAGGTAATAAATCAATTAGGTTGATAGCGAAATAGTCAAGTCTTTTAGCTTTATACACCATAAACCCCTTTCAGAAATTAATGCTTTTGTTATAAGAGTATTAACTATTTTGAAAAGGTTATAATTTATACTTGTATTAATAATTATTTGCTTTTTCGGGTAAAAAATATATAATTTAATAGTGAAGTAAAAGAATTTAGAATTGGTTAACATCTCACATTCTAAAGAAACAGTACAAAAATTTATAATTATAAGGTAACAATCTAAAATTGCTCCCTTATGTTTTTTTATGTATTTTAAATCAAAAAGGTGTTTCTTTTATAGGATATGAATGATAGTTTATACTTAAAAGATATAATTCTTAGTAATATTGAATCCATATTTCATTTATTATAAAAAAATCAGAATAACCTTATTAAGAACTAATATGTTCACCATGCAAAGTAAGATTTTTAGTAATAGAGGAATTTTTAATCAAATAAATTAAATGATATAACAATGCTGAAAATTATTTTTAAGACTCCTATAATCTTCTTTTTTATCTTTTTTGCTGTAGCTGCGAATGCCATGATGTTAAATACAAACACGAATGTATTTGAAAAACCAATGGCTCCACCCAACCTTAAAGATGAAGTATTTAATGTTCAATCTCCAAATGGGAAATTAAATTACAGCTTTTATCAAAAAGCTACAGGAGATGGTACAACACAAATGTATTATAAAGTAAGTTTCAACAATCAACCTGTTATTTTAGAATCTGAATTAGGTGTTCTTATAGAAAATAATTTATTTGAATCTGCTTTAGCAATTGAGAATGATCTTAGTAAATATTGGTGTGAAAATTTAGAATTAAAGTCTATTGATAGGGATACTGTTCATGATTTTTGGGAGCCCATTTATGGAGAAAGAAACGTGGTAAAGAATCATTACAACCAATTAGTACTTCATTTTAATAAATTTGGAGAAAAAGGAAAAATGGAAACAGGTGAAAATGGAACGAGTTATGATAAAAGACGTAGTTATAATATGGATGTAATAGTTCGTGTTTATAATGAGGGCGTTGCTTTTCGTTACTATTTTCCAGAAACTTCTAACGGATTGTTTTTGCATATTGAAGGAGAGCAAACAAGCTATACGTTGCCAGAAGGAACCATGGCTTATTATGAAAGATGGGCTCAAGGACCATATAGTTATCTACCATTAAAAAATTGGCCAGACGAATCTGAACGCCCATTGACTTTAGATTTAAAAAACGGACTTCATGTAGCGCTTTTAGAAGCTCAAATGATTGATTACAGTAGAGGTAAGTTTAAATTAAGTGAAGCAAAACCTAATACAATCAATTTATCAATGTATGATAAAGTAGATGTCATAACACCTTATGCAACACCTTGGCGTGTTATTATGGTGGCAGAAAAACCAGGTGAATTATTAGAGAATAATGATATCATCTTAAATTTAAATAAACCAAATCAGATAAAAAACACTTCTTGGATAAAACCAGGGAAAGTAATAAGAGCTAATTTAAGTACTAAAGAAGCTAAAGAATGTGTTGATTTTGCAGCGCAACGGAATTTACAATATGTGCATTTAGACGCAGGGTGGTATGGGTCTGAAATGAAAATGAGTTCGGATGCTACGACTATATCTAAAGAAAAAGATATAGATATTCAAGAATTGGTAAATTATGCCGCTAGTAAAAATGTTGGTATTTTTGTATATATCAATCAACGAGCACTGACTGATAAATTAGATGAGGTATTTACCCAATGTAGAAAATGGGGTATTAAGGGGGTAAAGTTTGGGTTTGTACAAATAGGTTCTAGCCGTTGGTCTAATTGGTTGCATAAAGCTATAGAAAAAGCGGCTGAATATCATTTGCTAGTAGATGTTCATGATGAATACCGTCCTACAGGTTTTAGTAGAACCTATCCTAATTTAATGACCCAAGAAGGCATTCGTGGTAACGAAGAAATGCCAGATGCTACACACAATACCATTTTACCTTTTACACGTTATTTGGCGGGTGCAGGGGATTATACTATTTGTTATTATAACAATAGAATCAAGACGACCCATGCACATCAGTTGGCGCTTTCAGTGGTTTATTACAGCCCAATTCAGTTTATGTACTGGTACGATAAACCTAGTTTTTATCAAGGAGAGAAAGAAATCGCATTCTTTGATAACGTAAAAACAGTTTGGGAGGATACGAAAATTTTAAATGGTGAAATAGGTAAGTATATTATAACAGCAAGAAAATCTGGAGATGATTGGTTTGTAGGAGGTATAACTAATAACGATGCTAGAGATGTTGTGGTCTATTTCGATTTTCTTGAAGCAAGAAAACAATATAAAGCAACACTGTATTACGATGACGATAAGTTAAATACGAGAACAAATGTTGGTATTCAAACATTAAAATTAAAAAGAGGAAAAACCATGAAATTACAGTTAAAACCTTCAGGAGGTTTTGCCATTCATATACAAGAAATAGAATAGTTTTTTTGTTTTAGTTTGTGTAAACCTAAGAGTAGTTTCTAGAGTTTACATTTTCAAACAAGATGATATTCATACTTGTTTTGTTTGAGTTTAGTAACAATAACAGTTGTTAATAATTTTACTAACAACTGTTGTTTTAATTTTAAAGATGAATTTCATAAAATGAAAAGACTGATTGTTTTAATTGTATTGTTAGTTATTGTAAATAATATAGATGCTTATGCGCAAGAATTACCAGTTCCAGAAAGTGTAGGAAATCAACATCCCCGAATTTTTGGACAAGATATGTCTTTAGATGAAGTAAAAAAAATAGTAGAAAATGAAAAATGGGCTTCACAAATTATAGATAAAACTAAAAATCGTTTGGCTAAATATGTAGATTTTTATGAAAAAGACCCAACATGGTTAGTTTCAAGGTTACAAATGTATTGGAAAACCAAGTCGACTCAAGTGTATATCAATGGTGGTAAATACGACCATGCAGATGGAGAAGCACCAGTGCCCACAGTTAAATTTATTGGGGGCCGTGGAACACCATCAGATTATAAAAGACCAAAGTTAGAAGATGTAAAACCTTTTATGGACGATCCAAGAGGTTTGTATTTACAAAATAAAACCACTGATGCATGGGAGTGGGCGGCTATTTCAGCTACTAGTGCAACTACCGCATCTATTAATCGTGAAATTTTAAGTATAGCAAGAGATGCTGCCTTTTTATATTGGTATCAAGGAGATAAAAAGTATGCAGATTTGGCATACCATGTTCTAGATACTTATTTAAAAGGGATCTATTATTTGAATGAACCGATTGATTTAAGTCACGGACATCATCAAACCTTAGTAAGTTATACGCAGTTTGAAGTGATTCAAGAACATGTGTTGAATGAAGTGACGCAGTGCTACGATTTTTTACATAATTACATCAATACTAGCCATCCTGATAATTTAAAAATGTATGATGCTACTTTACAAAAATGGGCAGATTTAATTATTAAAAATGGCGTAAGTTTTAATAACTGGAACTTATTACAAGCAGCACATATATCGAACATTGCATTGGTGTTAGAAAATAATGATCAGTATGAAAATGGTATGGGAGGCCCTTATTATTTAGATCTGGTTATGAACCAAACTTCAACGCGCCAATGGTCTATGAAGAAGTTAATGGATTATGGTTACGATTACAATACAGGCTTATGGAATGAAAGTCCAGGATATTCTATGAATGTTTTAAATGATTTTATTCATTTTGCTGAGTTTTACGATCGTAATTTTAACATCGATTTAATCAAAGAACTTCCTGTTTTAAGAAAGGCAGTTATTGCTGCTCCAGAATATTTATACCCAAATAAATTTCAAGTAGCATTTGGAGACGGGCATTATGGTCATCTTAGATCGGAGCCAATAAAATATTTAATAGAGAATGCTCAAAAATATAACAAACCAGAAGATGAGCTTTATTTTACTAAAATGCTTAAAACTATTTATGACGAAAATGAATTTAATGGTGAGTTTGTAGGTAGAAATATTTCGGATTTATTTATTCACAATGGTTTTAAAGTTAAAGCGGAAATAAAATCTGGAAAATTATCAGATTTCACATCACCATTGTTTTATGCCCCTAACACTAGTTGGTTAGTTCAAAGACAAGGAGAGGATGAGAAGGATGCATTAATGATTAGTCAAATAGCTTCTTTTGGAAATCACATGCATTCTAATGGCATTGCCATGGAGTTGTATGGAAAAGGACTGCCATTAGCTCCAGAAATGGGACATGGTTCTAATTATTTTTCTATTGAATATGCGGAATATTACACACAGTTTCCTGCACATAATACAGTTATTGTAAACGGAAAATCAAAATATCCTGAAATGAAAAGTAATCATGCTTTTAATGTTTTAGGGATGTATCCAAAAAGTCAGAATAAAGAAGGAAATCTTAAAGGATATACCTTTTCTGATGTTTCTTTTTTAGAACCAGAAACCAACAGCAGTCAGCGTAGAGTCATGGGGATTGTAAAGAATGATGTAGGAGGTTTTTATATTGATGTTTTCCGTTCTAAACAAAAAGAAAATAAGGATGTTAAGCACGAGTATTTTTTCCACAATTTAGGTCAACAATTAAATTTAACCAATAATGATAATAAGCCTTTAATATTAAAATCGACCTCGTCTTTAGCTTTTGGTGACGGCGATTTAATGGCATATGATTATATGTGGGATAAAGCATCTGTAGAAACGAGTCAAGATTTT
Source organism: Mariniflexile litorale (assembly GCF_031128465.2). GTDB lineage: Bacteria > Bacteroidota > Bacteroidia > Flavobacteriales > Flavobacteriaceae > Mariniflexile > Mariniflexile litorale. The sequence continues at coordinate 2,925,737 of NZ_CP155618.1, forward strand.
AAAGGACAATTTTCATTAAAAATGGAAGACAGAACAGTCAATATGAATCTTTGGTTTAAAGGAGAGAATAATAGAGAAATATTTTCTGTAATGTCACCAAAATCAACAGCATTTCGCCATGGTCCACTGCCAGAAGAATTGAATGACAACCCAATTCCTACATTAATAGTAAAGCAAAATGGAGAAGCTTGGTCTCGCCCGTTTGTAGCTATTTATGAGCCAGCCGAAAATGGAGATACAGCAATAGAAACTGTGGATTATTTTGGAACGGGAGAAAATGTAGGAATTCGCATTGTAGAAAAATCAGGGGAAGAGAATTTAGTATTTTCAAGTACAAGTGATGAAGATGAGTTAAGTATAAATGACTTTTCTGTAAGAGGAACTTATGGAGTGATTACTCATAAAAACAATGATTTTACTTTGTTTTTAGGAAAAGGAAAATCGATAGCGAATGCTACGTATACACTTGAGGTTAAGGGAACATCGGCATCGGCTTCTTTAAAAAATCAAAACAATCAATGGCGTTTTTTTACTGCAACCAACACGTATTTAAAAATTAAAGTAGATCATAAAATAAAAAAAGCAGTATTGATAGATGCTTCTGGTAAAGAGTATGTAGGCAAGTATGAAGGAAAATCTAAAACAGTAATTTTTGACCTTCCTGCGCTTTCTTTTCAAACTATTAAAATAGTCTTGAATTAATGAGGTTCTTCGCTAGAATAAAAAGTAACATAAAATGAAAAAATCATTAAGTATTATTATTACATTGATATGTTTCCAAATTTCAGCACAAGATAATCTTGTTATTTATGAAGTTCCTGGAGGATATAAATATTCAGCACATAATGACGATTTTACCGTTTTGGTAAGAGAGCCAGATGGAGTATGGAAAGACCTTTTTGAATATGAAGTAGAGGTGGATTTAGATACAAAGTCCAAAGCATCTATGGTTCATTTTGACTTTGATAAAAAAGTAGAATTAAAGGTTAGAAAGAATAATGGTATAATTTATAATGTTGATATTAGACCAAAATCATCTGGTGTAAATCCAACTGTAAAAGGAAATGAAATTACTTTTATGCTTGATAAATCTATGAACCTCTCTTTGGAAATTAATGGAGATAAGCTTCATAATCTACACATATTTGCAAACCCCATAGAAAAAAATAGACCCGACCCGAATGATCCTAATGTTATTTATTTTGGACCTGGAGTGCATCAACCAAACGATCAGCCGGGAGATGTTTATCATATTCCTTCTGGTAAAACGGTCTATGTTCATGGTGGAGCTATTATAAAAGCGAAGTTTTTAGTAAATAAAGCTGAGGACGTAAAAATTATAGGTAGAGGCATTGTAATGCAACCTGAAAGAGGTGTCGAAATTAGGTATTCCAAAAATGTCACTGTTGATGGTTTAATATTCATCAACCCAAAACACTATACCATATATGGAGGAGAGACAAACGGATTAACCATTAAAAATATAAAATCATTTAGTAGCCAAGGCTGGAGCGATGGTATCGATTTAATGTCGTGTTCTAATGTAGAAATTGACAAGGTATTTATGCGGAATTCAGATGACTGTATTGCAATTTATGCACATCGTTGGGGGTTTTATGGAGATGCTAGAAATTATGAAATAAAAAACTCAATTCTTTGGGCCGATATTGCACATCCTACTAATATTGGTATCCATGGAAATGCAGAGCAAGAGGGAGAAATTATAGAAAATATACATTTTTATAATATCGATATTTTAGAACACGATGAAGACGATCGTAATTATCAAGGTTGTTTGGCTATTAGTGGCAGTGATAAAAACTTGATTAAAAATATTAAATACGAAGACATTCGAATAGACAATATACAGGAAGGTCAACTATTTAATTTTAGAGTTTTTTTTAATGAAAAATATAGTGCTGCTCCAGGTAGAAATATAGAAGGAGTAGTACTTAAAAATATTACCTATACAGGTAGACTTCCAAATCCGTCCTTAATTCAGGGGTATAGTGAAAATGAACAGATTATAAATGTAACCATACAAAACTTAAAAATTAACGATAAAGTGATTTCAAAACAAGATGACACTTTTTTTACCATCGGTGAATTTACGAATGATATAAAATTTAAAAAATGAAAAAATTCTCAAAGGTTGTTTTAATCCTCAATAGTATTGTTGTTCTTTCTTTTTTTTCAAGTTGTAAAAACAAAAAAGAAATAAGAGAACTTACCCTGGTAGTAGTAAATAATTTAGATTTTGCACGCAACGAAGTAGTCGCTATAAAGAGTGCAGATATTTCAGAGGTATTAAAGCATAGTCGTCAAGAGTCTATTAGAATACAAAATCAAACGACTAAGGAGTATATAACTACGCAGTGGATCGATAACGATCAAGATGGAGTTATGGATGAACTACTTTTTCAATCCGAAGCACCTGCCAATGCCTCTGTAAAATATGTGTTGGTTATTGATAGTCTTATTAATGCCAAGGAAACAACAGCAGTTACTTTTTCTAGATTGGTTCCGGAAAGGACAGACGATTATACATGGGAAAATGATAAAGTAGCTTTTAGAACTTATGGCCCAGAAGCGCAACGTAGAATTGAACAAAATGAATATGGGGGGACTTTATCTAGTGGTATAGATCTTTGGTTAAAACGTGTCAATTATTCTATTATAGATAAATGGTATGCTAAAAACATAGAAACCGAAGGGTATTATCACATCGATCATGGAGAAGGTTACGATCCTTATCATGTAGGGAAAAGCAGAGGTACTGGAGGTATTGGCATTTGGGAAAACGATAGCTTGTATGTTTCTAAAAATTTTATTGCTTATAAAACGATAGCAAGAGGGCCTTTAAGAACTGTTTTTGAACTGGATTATGCTCCCTGGAGTAATTATAAGATAAAAGAAACGAAAAGAGTTACGTTAGACTTGGGTAGTAACTTTTCAAAGTTTGAGATAAAGTTAAATTCAGAAGAAGAAGCTCCAAATTACACCATTGGAATAACAAAACACGATGGAAAAGGAGAGGTTAAATTGAATAATCAAGAAGGTTGGTTTAGGCATTGGGAACCAATAGACGATGCTTTTATAGGGGAAGGAATTGTGATAGATAATTCATTAGTAAAAGAATCAATAAATCATGATTCAAAAACACCCGATCAAAGTCAAGTATTGATAGTGACTCAACCGAAGGAAAATACACTTAGTTATTATGTTGGTTTTGCTTGGACTAAAAGTGGTCAAGTTTTTAATGTTGAAGATTGGGATAAAATGTTAGATAAACAAAGTATGATTGTGAAAAGTCCATTGGTTTTATCAATAGTAAAAACAAGTAAGTAATGAGAACAATAAAAAAAGAATTTATAAGAAACGCTTTTTTTTTCTTTCTTATAATATCGATGCAGTCCATGGTAGCACAGAAATATGTGTCTAAAGTTTGGACGTCAGATAATGGAAACGGAACCTATACCAATCCTGTTTTATATGCAGATTATTCAGATCCAGATGTTATTAGAGTGGGGGATAATTTTTATATGACAGTAAGTAGTTTTAATTGTACACCAGGTCTACCTATTTTACATTCAAAAGACTTGGTAAATTGGGAAATTGTTAATTACGCTTTAGAAAAGCAAATTCCAGAAGAAGTATTTAATATCCCTCAACACAGTAAAGGTGTTTGGGCTCCCAGTTTAAGATACCATAATGATGAGTTTTATATCTATTGGGGAGATCCGGACTTTGGTGTATACATGATTAAAACCAATGATGTGTATGGAAAATGGTCAAAACCCGTATTGGTATTAGAAGGAAAAGGAATCATAGACCCCTGTCCATTATGGGATGGAGACAATACGTATTTGGTGCATGCTTGGGCAGGAAGTCGAGCGGGAATTAATAGCATATTAACCATGCGTACTATGAATAAAGAAGGAACTAAGGTTTTAGATGAAGGTAAAAATATATTTGATGGACATGAAAACCATCACACTGTAGAAGGTCCAAAATTGTACAAAAAAGATGGGTATTATTACATCTTAGCTCCTGCAGGAGGTGTGGAAACTGGATGGCAGTTAGCATTACGATCTAAAAATATTTATGGTCCTTATGAAGAAAAAATTGTTTTGGAGCAAGGAAGTACTGAAATTAATGGTCCTCATCAAGGAGCTTGGGTAACTTCACCCAATAATGAATCTTGGTTTGTACATTTTCAAGATCAGGCGGTTTATGGAAGAGTGCTTTGGGTAACTCCAATATCATGGGATAATAATTGGCCTGAAATGGGGAAGGATTTAGACGGAAATGGAATAGGAGAACCTATACTTACACATAAAAAACCTGTGCAGGGCATGTCAATAGCATCACCTCAAGAAAGTGATGAGTTTAATGATGGAAAACCAGGGCTACAATGGCAATGGTATGCAAATTCATCTGTTAAATGGAGTGCTCAAATTCCTGGAACCGATTATTTAAGGTTGTTTGCAATGAGTAAAAAAGAACTGCCTAATTTATGGGATATGCCCAGTTTATTATTACAAAAGTTACCAGCTCCAAATTTTAAAGCAACTACTAAAGTTATATTAAATACGGAATGGGATGCTCCAGGCAAAACAGCTGGATTAATCATGATGGGACAATCTTATGCGTATGTAGGAATTGCGTATCATGATGATAAATATTGGGTGCAACAAGTTATTTGTAAAAATGCGAGCAGGGGTGCTTCTGAAACAGTGATTGTAGAAAAAGAATTAAAATCAAATACTGTTTTTTTAAGAATGGAAGTGTCTGCACCTAATGCAACCTGTATATATAGTTATAGCGAAAATAGTAAAAAGTTCACAGAAATAGGAACCAGTTTTAATGCAGAAAAAGACCTTTGGATTAGTGCCAAAATGGGCATTTTTGCCGCAAGTGATAAAGAAGTGAGAATGGGAGGATATGCGGATTTTGATTGGTTTAGAGTGGAAAATAAATAGGAAATAGTTATACTAAGAAATAAAACACTGTTTTAGAAAACAAAGATTGAAAAAATGATTAAAAAATTTCTTTTCATGTTCCTTGTTATTACAGGTTTTTGTACATATGCTCAAGTTTGGCAATGGCGTGTTAAGGTTGATACTTATATTTCTAACGAAACAAATGATTATCCTCAAGCATTTTTATGGATACCTGAAAATTGTAAGCAAGTAAAAGGCGTTGTTTTTACGCAGCACAACATGATTGAAGAAGGTGTTTTAGAGCATCAATATTTTAGAAAAAAAATGACAGAAATTGGTTTTGCTGAAATTTGGGTAACTCCAGGTTTTGCCATAACATTTGATGTTAAAAAAAATGAGGACAAAATTTTTGAAGAGATCATGAAATCTCTAGCTGAGGTTTCGGGTTATCAAGAATTATTGTATGCACCTATCGTTCCTATGGGACATTCAGCCTATGCAAGTTTTCCTTGGAATTTTGCAGCTTTTACTCCAGATAGAACTTTGGCTTTGGTTTCTGTTCATGGTGATGCCCCTCAAACCAATTTAACGGGTAGTGGTAAACCGAATCCTGATTGGGAAGATAGAAATATAAATGGCATTCCAGGGTTGTTTGTAATGGGTGAATATGAATGGTGGGAAGAAAGGATGATACCTGGATTTGAATATCAACAAAAGCATCCTAAAAGTGTAATCACTTGGTTTGCAGATGCGGGTCACGGACACTTTGATTATTCTGATGCATTGGTAAGGTATATAGCAAATTATATTGTAAAAGTAGCAGTGCATAGATTGCCTAAAAAATCATTTTTGAATAATCCAGTAACACTAAAACAAGTAGTACCTAGTTCAGGTTGGTTAATGGATAGGTGGAGACAAGATTCAATTCCAAAATATACTACTACCAAGTACAAAAAATATCAAGGAGATAGATATACTGCTTCATGGGTTTTTGATAAAAAAATGGCACAAGCGACCGAAGCCTATTATGCTAAAGCTAGAGGGAAAATAAATCAGTATATTGGTTTTAAGCAAGGTGGTGACGTATTAACTCCTCATAAGACACATGCAAGTTTTAATTTAGATTTTAAACCTTTAAAAGATGGAATTAGTTTTAATTTAAATGCTTTTTATGCAGATTCATCTAGAGTTAAATCAGTTAAAAATCATGCCAAGACTTCACTACTCATCGATCGAATTTGTGGTCCGGTAAAAAAAGTAAACGATACCACATTTAAAATTGATTTTTACAGAATGGGTTTTAAGAATCTTAAACGAAGTAATGATGTTTGGTTGTTGGCTCATAATAAAGGAGATGATAAATATAAAAGTGTGGTTCAGCAATTAGATATGCATTTTCCTTTGGTAAATAAGTCTGGGAAAGAGCAAATTGTTACGTTTAATCATATAGAAAATATAAAGGAAGGAATAACAACACTTGCTTTAAACGCTACTTCAAATGTGGGATTAAAAGTGAGTTATTATGTGAAAGAAGGTCCTGTTGTTTTAAAGGAGGATGTGTTATATTTTAGAAAAATACCTTCCAGAACAAAATTTCCAGTTAAAGTTACTGTTGTAGCATGGCAGTATGGTATTGCAAATAAAGTACAATCAGCAAAACCAATAGAGCAAAGTTTTTATATCATAAAGTAATAGCGTTTTATAATATTATTGAGATTTAAAAAAGCACATATTTCTAAAGTATGTGCTTTTTTTATGGAATATATTACTCATAAATACTATTTGTAAAGTGGAGTTTGTTATAAAATAAATTATTAAAATAAGATATGCAGGAGTGATGGTTTTTTTGGTATTAATTAGAAGTTAGTAGCATGGGTTTGACTTCGAGGTTTTTATTTTCTGTTATTTATGTGAGTTATACCTATAATTTATATGGATTGAATCATAATTTATGTAGTTGTAAAATTATTCTTGATATTATTGTCACTATCTAATATTTATGAATCGTTAATATGATGATTTTTAAAATATAGGTTTTATTAAAAAGTAAGGAAACTGAAGTGAACAAGATGAATATTAAATTACAAATTTTAAGATCAATTTTTGGAACGTTATTGATGGTTGGATGTGCTAACACTTCCAATCAGGCAAAATTTGATGAAACTTTTAATGTAGATGAACAATTAGAGTATTGTGTGGGGCAAGCTTCTAAAGCATTAAAACTAACATTGGCAGAAGGAGATATTCCAAGAAATATAGCACCTAATTCTAAAGCGTGGAGATATGTCGATTATAAAGATTGGACTAGTGGATTTTGGCCTGGTGAACTTTGGTATTTATATGAATTTTCAGGAAATGATCATTTAAAAGCATCAGCCGATAAGTTTACAAGATATTTAACACCACTCTCTGTAATGCCTGCCTTAGATCATGACCTTGGATTTCAAGTATTCAATAGTTTTGGAAATGGATTTAGGTTAACTAAAAATGTTGATTACAAAGATGTTATTCTTAAAACAGCCGATACACTTGCTACACTTTTTAATCCTAACGTAGGAACCATTTTATCATGGCCAAGAGATGTACCAAATATGGAGTGGCCACAGCACAACACTATTATGGATAACATGATTAATTTAGAGTTGTTGTTTTGGGCATCAAAAAATGGAGGAAGTAAATCTTTATATGATATCGCAGTTAGTCATGCAGAAGTAACTATGAGAAATCATTTCAGACCAGATTATACCTCTTATCATGTTGTTGTATACGATAAAAATACAGGTGAAAAAATAAAAGGAGTTACACATCAGGGATATAGTGACGATAGTATGTGGGCTAGAGGACAAGCTTGGGCAATTTATGGATACACTATGGTATATAGAGAAACTAAAGACCCTAAATTCTTGGATTTTGCACAGAAGATTACTAAAGTGTATTTAGACCGTTTGCCTAAAGATTTAATTCCATATTGGGATTTTGACGCTCCTGGTATTCCAAATGAACCAAAAGATGCGTCTGCCTCTGCAGTAGTAGCGTCTGCTCTTCTGGAACTATCGACTTTTAAGAATGATTCAGACTTGTCCAAATATTATTTGGATAAAGCTGAAGGCATGCTAATGGAACTTTCTCTAAATTATCAAAGTAAAGATAAGAATACAGCTTGTTTATTACATTCAACAGGGCACAAGCCTGCAGGTTCTGAAATAGATTATTCAATTACTTATGCAGATTATTATTATATAGAAGCTCTATTAAGATTAAAAAAAATAAAAGAAGGTAAAAATCTTTAAACTCATAGATTTAAAGCGTAAATAAATAATTAAACCAGACTAAACAAGCATCATTTTAAATAATTATGAATAGAAAAATTTTAATATGGTCTATAACAGCTGCGTTAGCTGGATTTCTTTTTGGATTCGATACCGTAGTCATATCTGGTGCAGAAAAAACATTGCAAGTGTTATGGAATACAACACCTCGTTTTCATGGTATTGTGGTAATTGGAATGGCATTGTGGGGAACAGTAATTGGTGCTTTCTTTGGTGCTATTCCAACCAATAAAATGGGTCGGAAAAATACATTAATTTGGATTGGTGTTTTATATACAGTTTCTGCTGTAGGATCTGGACTCGCTATGGATCCTTGGACATTCGCTTTTTTTAGATTTATTGGAGGTGTTGGCGTTGGAGCCTCTACCATTGCAGCACCTGCTTATATTTCTGAAATTGCACCAGCAAAAGATAGAGGTAAATTGGTAGGTTTATATCAATTTAATATAGTGTTTGGTATCCTAGTAGCTTTTCTTTCTAATTATTTATTAAATGATATTGGTGAAAATGCTTGGCGTTGGATGGTTGGAGTTGAAGCCATACCTGCAGCGATATATACCTTGTTTGCTTTTACAATTCCTAAAAGTCCAAGATGGCTGCTCACCAAGTTTAGAAATGATGAAGCTAAAAGTGTACTTCAAAAAATTAATCCAAATCATAATCCAGAAACACTTATGATGGAAATTAAAGAAGAAATGGAAAATACGATACCTAATGAAAATATCTTCCTAAAGAAATATAGATTTCCACTGTTACTTGCTTTTTTAATCGCATCTTTTAATCAATTTTCCGGAATCAATGCCTTATTATATTATGCCCCAAGAATTTTAACTGAAGTTGGTTTAGAAGAAAGTTCAGCTTTATTAAGTAGTATTGGAGTAGGGGTTACTAATTTAATATTTACTCTGTTAGGAATATTTTTAATTGACAGGTTAGGAAGAAAACAATTAATGTATATAGGATCGATTGGTTACATTGTTTCCTTGTCATTAGTTTCTGCCGCTTTCTTTTTTAAATGGGAAGGAAGTTTAATGCCCATATTTTTATTCATGTTTATTGCGGCTCACGCTATTGGTCAAGGCACAGTAATATGGGTGTTTATTTCTGAAATTTTTCCAAATCACTTAAGAGGTTCAGGACAATCATTTGGCAGTTCCATACATTGGATATTAGCAGCTGTAGTGCCATCTTTAGTGCCAATAATGTTCTCCAGTATTGGAGCAGGAGCTGTATTTCTGTTTTTTGCAATTATGATGGTATTTCAATTACTTTTTGTCATATTTATTATGCCAGAAACAAAAGGAAAAACATTAGAAGAACTTGAAAATATTGTTTTAAATAAGTAAATAGAAAATTTGTTGTTAGGTTCAGTCGTCAAAGAAAGCTATGAAGGCATTCATTTTTTCAGGAACTTAAACTGGCTAGCAAGGCTAGCCTAACGAAACAAAGATCTTATTTCTCTCTCTACCTGTAGTATTATAACGAACAACTGATACTAGCGTAAAATCCTTCTTAATTTTATCAAATCCAAGCAAAGCAAATACTGTTTACATATCAAATTTATTAAAAAACCCTGAAGTGAAAGGCTGATACTTCAGGGTTTATTACTAATCAAACTAAATAAAACTTGGGTTAGGTCTGTAATTAGATTTATTTACGTTTTCTATTTTGCTTTGACTCCAGTTTCATTTTAATTTTCTCTTGCTTTTTAGTTTTTAAATCAACTTTAGGCGTTTTTAAGGTTTTTCCTCTTGCCATGATTTCTAATATTTAAAGTGTTTAAAATAATTTCAATTTTATCGGAAACGAAAACCTTAACCCGCGAGGAGTCATCAATTGTTTAGCAATTATAATGGTTAAATGGAATAAGGTATTCGGAATGTGTTAAGCACCCTCGCCGTGCTTATAAAGTCGGGAAGATGATTTTCAATTTACAAATTTGAAAGATTGTTTGACATGGGAAAAAATAGTCAAAACATATTTTACTTACTATAAAATAATTTATAAAATTAAAATTACCAAGCATAATAAAACCTAAAAGATTATGTTACAAACATAAAGCTTCCTACCTAATGAAAAGTTAATTAATTCTTAAACCTTATATAAACATTATAAATATTCTAGTTATTATAAGTACAATTAATTTTTTATTTTAAATACTAATTATGAGTCACATAGAAACTGCATTAAAAGAACGCATAAAAGAACTAACGTGTCTTTATGAAATATCGTCCATTATTGTAAATGCAGATATTGAAAGTATAGAAGACACTTTAAAAGCGATTACGTATAGTTTAAAAAAGGCGTTTCAATTCCCTAAAGAAACACATATTGCTATTTTATTAGATTCTATTCATGTGGGGACCACTCAAGCTTTAGAAAAAAACATAGTATTAGTATCTGATATTTCTGTTTTTAATAAATTAGCTGGGACTATTTCTGCTCATTTAGATCATTCAAAATTTACAACGGAAGATTTTTTGAAAGAAGAACAATTACTACTTAATAGTATCGCTTTAAAGCTAGGTAATTTGCTCGAAAGGATTGAAATACGAAGAAATGAAATTTCTTTAAAGCGCCAAATGGAGCATGCAGACCGACTTAATATTTTAGGTGAAATTACTGCTGGAATCGCACATGAACTCAACACCCCTTTGGCCAATATTTTAGGTTTTTCTGAATTATTGAAAGATGGGCTTGGTAATGATAATAAAAACTCAGCCGATTTAGATAAAATCATTCAAAATGTTATTTTCTCCAGAGAAGTAGTGAAAAAACTCATGTTTTTTGCCTGTGAAATGCCTCAAAAAATGGAGATGCTCAATATTGTTCCGAGTATTAAAGGCGCCCTAGATTTGTTAAACACTACATTTAAAAAACACGATGTAAAATATATTGTAAAAATAGAAGAGGAAGCATTATGGTTGCGTGCAGATACGATACAACTTACACAGATACTATTTAACCTTATTATCAATGCTATATACTTTTCACCAAAAAACGGAATTGTTACAATCACTGCACTTCAAACGGACAAGGATATTGTTCTTAAAGTTTCAGATGAAGGTTCAGGACTTTCAACGGAGGCATTAGAAAAGGTGTTTCAACCATTTTTTTCAACAAAGCCTACAGGTGACGGCTCAGGCCTGGGCTTAAGCGTTGTTCACGGTATTGTTTCTAGTCACAAAGGAACTATTATCGCAGAGAATAATTCACTTAAAGGCGCTACCTTTACTGTAGCATTGCCAAAATAATTATTATGCAGTTTCAAAAAGAAAATATATTAGTTGTAGATGATGATATTAATATTTTGGAATTATTACAACGTCATTTACAATCATGGAATTATCACATCTATAAAGCTGTTTCGGTTAAAGAAGCTGTTGCTATACTAAGAGATACTTCAATTGATTTGTTAATTACTGATTTAAAAATGCCAGAAGTTGATGGTTTTGAACTCATTAAATTTGTCTCTGAACATTACCCTAAACTACCAAAACTTGTAGTTACAGGATATCCATCCATTCAAGATTCACTAACAGCTATAAAATCTAAAGTAGGCTATCTTACAAAACCTTTTACAAAAGAAGAATTAAAGTCTGCTATAGACAATTCTTTATCTAAAAATCAAGTCAACTTAAAATCCACAGCTAAAGAACGAGATAAAGAAGCATATGGTGATATAATTGGTGCTTCAGAAAAGATTGATAAGGTCATTCAAATTATTGAACGGGTTAAGGATAATAAAGCGACGGTTTTCATTCAAGGTGAAAGTGGAACGGGTAAAGAATTGGTGGCTCGTGCTATCCATTATCAAGGTAAATTTTCAAGAGCACCATTTATTTCTGTGAATTGTGGTGGCATTCCTGAGAATCTTATGGAAGCAGAATTATTTGGTTATGTTAAAGGCGCTTTTACAGGAGCAGATACTAATCGGGATGGTTATTTTCAAGCAGCTCAGGGAGGTACTATTTTTTTAGATGAAATTGGGAATGCATCCATAGCAGTTCAATCAAGACTGTTACGTGTTTTACAAGAAAAAGAAGTGATGAAAGTCGGTTCTCAGAAATCAGAAAAAGTAGATGTACGTATTATTGCAGCATCCAATAGTAATTTAAAGGAGATGATTACAAAACAAGCTTTCAGGGAAGATTTATACTATAGACTTACCGTTGTTGAAATTGATGTAGTTCCTTTAAGAGAGCGAAAAGAAGATATTCCGTTGTTGGTAGATAAATTTTTATTCAAATACGGTGTAGAATATAAAGATCGTTTTGTAAAAATAAATTCAGAAGCATCTGATTTATTACAGCGTTATGATTGGCCTGGAAATATAAGGGAATTAGAAAACGTTATTCAACGTGCTGTAATTATGTGTGATAAAATAATTGAAATAGAACATTTACCGAATGCTCTTAAGTTTAATATTGAGTTTTCAAGTGAAAAGTTAGTTTCACTCAAAGAAATGGAAAGACAGTACATTAAAAAAGTTTTGAATGTTACAAATAATAACAAAACCAAAGCTGCTGAAATTCTAGGTATTGACAGAAAAACGATTCGTCAAAAACTTTCAGAATAGACATATTAATTCCATAAACAATTTCGGAGCGTTTTAACCCAGTCGGGTAATTATGTACCACTTATCTTTTTTATACTAAATTCTAAAAACCCCATAAAACCTTGTTTATAAATGGTTTATCGCATCTGGTGTTCTTTATACTATGTGCTGGCATATATATTGTTTTAAGTTAAAAAACATTAAACAATGAAGTCAAACCATTTTAATTTATGTCCTAATTGCAGGCACATTGCTACATGTGTACTTACTGATCAAAAAAGTCATGTATGGTCGTGTAGTGAATATGATGAGTTGATTCAAAAAAAAATTATATACAACACGGGATATTCCCATAAATAATTAAAAAAATGAAATACGGAAGTATAATGTTAGAAAAAAAGGAGTATGTGTATATAAAACGCATACTTAACATTTCTGGATATGTAGGTGACCATGAAATTCAAAAATCATTGATAAAATTCACCGAAGAACTAAAAACTGCCCATATTCTAGATGAAGCAGAAATTCCTGATGATGTGGTGCGGTTAAATAGTATGGTTACTGTTATTTCAGATAACACTTGGGAAAAAACTATTCAGATTGTGCAGCCATCAGAAAAGGATATAAAAAATAATAAGATTTCTATCCTTACTCCCATGGGAGCTGCCTTGTTTGGATATTCTGTAAATGATATTGTTCTATGGGATTTCCCAACAGGAAAGAAAGAATTAAAAATTATTGAAGTAACTCAGCAAAAACAAGAGAAGTTTTTGATGTATTAATCTAAATAAAAATAAGACTAGCGATGATAATTCATAATCATGACTCAGATGTAAATGTTTTACATAAATACAATTTTATAGAACTTAAAGGATGGGTGAATCAGCTTCAATATATAAATATTGAAGTTGATAAACTGTTAAATTTATATGCCCAATCTATTCAGAATAATAAAATTCCAAAAAACATTTTGACTCTTTTTTCTAAACGTAAAGAGTCTAATAAACAACTTTTAGAAACCGTTTTAATATATTCTAATACATATAAAAAAGTATCAGAGTGTGATAATTTACAATGTGATATGTTTTTTTTAGGAGAATATGAACGTCTTCGAAAAAGCTATCAATATCATTTAGATAAATACCAAAGACTTAAAAACACCTGGTACGACAGGACGTTTCAAAAATTATAATTCTTGAACTAAAATTTAAGTGTTTAAAATTACTGCTGAGTATGAATCTATATATGAAAATCAAAAATTTTAAGTTGTATTTCATTTTAGGATTGTTAACAACAGCTTTTATATTTTTAATAAAAATGTAAGTACTTTTATTAAATAAAATGGTTTTCCAAAAATGAAAAAACCTTGCTAATTATTAAACTAGCAAGGTTTTATTTAGGATGTTATCCCAATTGTGATTTGGTAGGGATTCGGACTGTCTATTTAGTTAATTGATATTCAAAAAAGTTAAATAGTTAATGTTATTTGTAAGTACCTATTAAGATACTAAACTTAGGGTTAAGCACTAAATCCTGTATTAATTATTGTTGGTAAACGTTTTATTTTTTTATAAATGTGAGAGTATTTTTGTTATTAAATTTCAAGTAGTATATCCCATTAATTAAATTTTGAATATCAATATTTTCATTATTAGAGATGTTCCCTTCTTTAACTTTTTGGCCTAAAATACTATATAAACTATAATTTTCTGTTTTGTTTAATCCTGAAACTTGAACAAAATCAGATGTTGGATTTGGAAATAGTGTTGTTTTATTATTCAATAAAAAATTATTTATTGATAATGTAGATAAAGTATATTTGGAGATCATAGAAGCCGTGCATTCAGTGATATATAGTTCATTGTTATAAATAATTGTTACAGCAGGCGTGGTTAATCCTGTAGCAATATCTGTTGTACTTGGAGTTGCATCTAAAATGTTTATTTTAGAAATATCACCACTATCATATTCAGATATATATAAATTATTATTATCAAGGGATAGGCCAGCCGGACCATCTAATCCATTTATAACGTCCGTGGTGGTTGTAGGTATTGGGGCTGTAATGTTGATTTTGGAAACTTTACCGGCTCCATATTCAGCAATATAAAGGTCATTACCATTAAGTAATATTTCCAAAGGACGATCTAATCCTGTAACAACATCTGTTAGGGTCGGTGTTGGATCATTAATGTTTATTTTAGAAATTTTATTAGCACCATATTCAATGATGTACAAGTCGTTACCATTAAGTATTGTTTTATAAGGTTTATTTAATCCCTCAACGACAGGTGTTGTTCCGGCAGATAGATTTGTAATATCTATTTTAGAAATTTTATCAGCACCTAATTCGCATATGTATAGGTCATTACCATTAAACATTACTCCTATAGGAATATTTAATCCCGTAACAACATCTGTTGTTGAGGGTGATGCATCAGTAATGTCTATTTTAGAAATTTTATTAGCATCATCTTCAGATATATACAAGTTATTCCCATTAATAGCCATTCCCTCAAGACCATTTAATGAACTAATAACATGTGTTGTTTGAGCGCTTATATTTATACATGTAAGGATGTAAATTGAGGCTAAAAAATAAATTTGTTTCATTGTGTATTATTTAATTGTTAATATTTGGGTCATTTTGTTTTGTCAACGGTTTCGCGTAGCTATTCGTAGCGGAAAATTAAGAAAAACAAATGGAAAAATTAATTGAGAAAAGGTGTTTTTCCGAAGGGAAAATCTAAAGTAATGGTTTTCATAGACATAGGCGTTGGTAAATGTTTTTAATTCAGTCGGTCTGTTTTTTTGTCAGCTATCAGGAGCCGATGGTGTTAACTTTTAGTTTGGAGGAGATGTACAAATCCAACTTTGGATGGTCAATTTAATCTAGTTGGAGGTAGTATATTTATACAGATTATCATATTAATTTTAGCGCAGGAGATTATTTGAGTGTATATAATTCAAGATCAGGCAGTAATGTTTGTGATCCTACGGCTATTATTTTGTGAAATGGGGGAAGGAATAAAATTTTATACTATGAGAAGGTTTTACAAAATCTAGTGCTAACGAACCTTGCACGTTTTTATGAAGAATTTGAGAGAACCCAAAACCTAAAGAATAAGAATTACGTCCTTTATCTTGAAACTCACTAAATCTAGGATTGTAATTTGTGTTACCTGTAATCGTATTTTGCGTAAAGAGAGAGTTACTTAAACCATTACCATTTTCTCCAATGGTCTTAATTCGGTGGGGTAAATCGCATTCCAGGTATCGATGTATATATTTGCATTTACACTTAATTCCGTATTCTTTTCGTTAAACAATTTAGTGTAACTACCTCTAATACCAGCTGAAAAATAATCGTATTCTGATGACATTGATATTTTTGCAGACCACATATTATTTCTGTCATCAGAGCTATGACTATAACTTCCAGTTAAGTTTGCTCAAAGGTCGCTACTTGATGCTCCAGAGGATGCTTGAAATGGGTCTGCAGAGCCATCATCAAAAGGTTCAATGTTACTTGATGATACTGAAGTATATGCAGAAATTCCTGCATCAATAGTTAATACGTCATCATTATTTAAAGGGATTGAAACCACAAAAGTTCCTGTAATATCGGTTAGCTCTTCTGTCCCTATACCACCACTTACTTTATAAAAGCGTCAGTACTCCAAATCTCTCGGTCTAGTTTAGTACATGGTGCATACCAATCAGAACCTTGAAACACTAGTATTATTGGCTTACTTTCTTTGGCAGCCATTTCTTTTGCAACAATAATGTCTGTTTGCCATTCTTGAGCAATTGTTGTACTTATGCTTAGAATCATTACTATTAGTGCCACAATTATTCTTTTCATTTTATTGTTATTTAGTTTTTACAAATGTTTGGTCTATATTTAGACCAATAGCTATCAACGCATGTATTATTTTTTTGTTGTTTAAATAACTTATTATTTAGTATTGAATATTAAAGTCAATTCGACCGATGTTAAAGAAATAGCTTTTTTTTAGTACTAAATTATAAAATCACATTAAACAAGTAACCAGAAATAATTATGCACAATGTCACGACTCCAAAAAATATAGCAATTAGTTTTAGGGTCATAACCTTCTTTAACAGCATTGCTTCTGGTAGTGACAAACCAACAACTCCCATCATAAAGGCAATAGCAGTTCCTAACGGAATTCCTTTGTCCACCAATACCTGAACTATAGGAAGTATGCCCGATGCATTCGAGTACATTGGCACAGCCAAAATGGTTGCAACAGGAACAGCAAAAAGATTGTCTTTGTTCATATATTTTTCAAAAAATCCTTCTGGAATATAACCGTGTATTAATCCGCCAATTGCAATGCCCACTAAAACATAAGGAATGATACCCTTAAGGATTTTTACAACTTCTACCCAAATAATTGGTAAGCGTTGTTTAAAGGTTTGATTTTCTGCTTGAAATAGATCTTGATCTCTTTGAGCATTCACTAAAATTTCTTTTGCCCAAGGTGTTAGATAGCCTTCCAATTTTAATTTTTGAAGGATTACGCCCGAGATAGTTCCTAACAAAACACCACTAATCACATAAATTATGGTTGTTTTAATACCAAACAAGCCAATAAAAAGACCCATGGCAACTTCATTGACCAAAGGTGAAGTAATTAAAAAAGAAAAGGTTACCCCTAATGGAATTCCTCCTTTTACAAAACCAATAAATAAAGGAACTGATGAGCAAGAACAAAAAGGTGTAACAACTCCAAAAAGACTTGCCATAAGGTACTCCAGTCCAAATAATTTATTTCTTGATAGATAGTTTTTAACCTTGTCTATAGGAAAATAGCTATTAACAATTCCCATAAAAAATATGACTATAAAAAGTAGGATTAGAATTTTTGTGGTATCATAAATAAAGAAATTTAAAGCTTCTGCTAAATGTTGCCCTTTGCTTAAATTTAGAACATCATAAACAAACCAATTTGCTATATTTTGTACCCAATCAAACATTTTCAATCGTACTAATAGTACCTGAGATGGCACACGACAATTTTACTGTATTATATATGGTGCCAAACTTTTCAATGTTTTTTTTAAGTAAATCTATATTAAGCTTTTTATCGTTGCTGTGAATTGTTAAATTGTAAATGATATTTTCCATTCTTGGTGGATTTTCAAGACGTGTCGCATTCACTTTAATGGTAGCTTGTGTATAGGTGAATTTCATCATACTAGAAAAACGTTCAACATTTTTTAATATGCAGGAAGCAAAAGAACCTAAGAATAATTCGGCAGGATTTGGTAAGGTTTCTGTAGTGTTTGACGTTGTGCCAAAATCTATATTTGATTGCTTTATATGAATAACAGCATCCTGATTTGAAATAGATGAAGCCTTGATAAAATATTTCATAGTAGATTTTGTATTAGTTTAAAAGAGCTAGTACTTCGTCTTTTGAAGGCACTCTACCTTTTATGGTAACAACACCATCTATTACCAATGCTGGTGTTGTCATTACATTGAATTTCATAATTTCAATAATATCCTCAACTTTTTCAATGCTTGCATCCATGTTATTTTCAGAAATGACCTCTTGAACAACAGTTGTCATTGCTTTGCATTTTGAACATCCCGTTCCTAGAATTTTAATTATAGCCATAATATTCATATTTCTTATAACAAATATAAGATTGTCAATTATGTAAAAATGTGATTTTTGTTACATTTAAATAAATTTATTCCTCTATTGTATATTGATTTGTTTTCGGCTTATGCCTAAGGAACTTTTTATAAGAATAGTGCGGGTTTGTCCACGAGTATTTTCCGTAGTAAAATCAGAAGCAAGCAAAGTCATTGACATTGGTTAAGCTAAAAGCATGGTGTTAGTGGTCATTTTTTAACAACCATAAGATAAATCAATTACTAAAAATTTAATGATTTTTTCTCTATTTTCAGAATACAATTCAATTCGAATGATTACAGGCCCTAATCCATAAGTACAAGCCTTTCCTTTATAAATTAAAGTGGCAACATTAGGACTTTTTCCAATCAAATCTACTAATGTGTCTTTTAGTTTGAAATTTTGTTTTCTTAATATTTCTTTTTGTTCATATTCTGTTTTGGGGATTCTATAAAAATTTAAGTTATTCTTTAACTCAACAAAAGGTTCTTGCCCTTTCCATTTCACTCTATTTTTAAACCAATCATCATATTCAGATGGTTTAATTTTTCGATAATCATATTGTTCATTAATGTTTTCAACAACCATATATGAAACTCTAATACTATCTTTTTTTTGTTTTGGTATAATTTGTAAAAGTTTGTCTCCAATTTGATTAAATACATGTTCAATTACTTGAATAGTGTCTTGTTTTTTTGTTATATTTTTTTGAATTTGGTAGTTGTATATTTTTAAATCAAAGTTTTCAAATGAAACACTCGAATAACACGGAAGTTCTTTTTCGCAATCATTAATATCATTAGGTTGTTCTTTTTTTTCTAATAGATACCCACTAAACACATATCCTTTTGGATTTTCTTTAGTACTCTCAATTTCATACCATTCTCCATTTATTAATTGGTTATTATCATTAATAGACATTTTTTGTCCACTTTTTTTAATAAGAAGAATATCTTTCCCAACTTCAAGTTTTCCAATTTTTTCACTATTCAAGTTTGGTTTATTTCTAATAGAAAGTCCATTTTCTGCTATAACCGAAAAATATTCTTGAGCATTTGTTTTAAAAAAGAAAAGTAAAAATATAAGTCCTAAAATTTTCTTCATAAGAGTGTTTTTAAATTACCAATAACCTTTGATTAATGACTGGTTTAATCATTATTTTTTATACAACTTGTTGGCAGTAGTTTTTCTACCATATTTTCCACCAAGGTTTATTATTCGTTTCTACTTGTTGTATAGATTTAGCATTTTGTTCTTCTTGAATTTTACGAAGAATCTGAAGTGATGCTGCGAGTTTTTCTCCTGGTGTAGCCATATGAATAAATACTGTTTTAAAATTTAATTGCAGTTCTATTTTTTTGTACCAAATTTAGCCTGGTGAGTTGTACTTTAATTAGGCTTACATAACGTGTTGAAATTAGCCTTGCGTGTAAATTTACTGAAACTTATTTATAATAAATGATTTATAATTGAATTGTTCAAAATGTATGCCAACGGTTTCTGGATGGTCAGTGGCAAATTTATAAGCACTTAAATTTCGGTTTAGCTTTTGACTTTTTAAATTTTAAAATTTTGATATTTAGCACTTAACCGCTATTAATTATCCCCGGCTTTAGCAGCTGTCTATTTTAATTCAAATAATTCAATTGTATAGTCAAACAATTCAGTTCCTCCCGATTCTCCGTGTCCTGGAATTACAATTTCAATTTTTGGATATTTCAATTTGATTTTGCGAACAGTCTCCGACCATGTGTCTGTGTTTGCATCTCCCAAATATCCTTTATTTGCTCCAACTTGTTTAATTAAACACCCACCAAAGATGGCATTGTCTTCTGGAGAATATCCTATGATATTATCTTTTGTGTGACCTTCTCCAAAGTACTCGGCATAAACCTTCTTGTTTCCAATATCTAACATGAGGTTGTTATCAAACTTTCTAATTGGTTTAGAGAAGTTTTGACCATTCTTTTTTAGTAACGCTATGGTTTGCTTGATAGCGTATATTGGAATATTGTGTTTTTCAAACTCCTGTATTCCTCCAACACAATCTTCGTGAAAATGAGTTGGAATAATAGCTGTTATTTCACTCTTAAGTTTATTAATAACGAAATCTATTAATTCTAATGAACTTTTGTTGTCCGTTGGTGTGTCAAAAACAATTGCTTTATTTTCATTTATAACTAACATTCCATTACAGCTTACTTTTCCATAATCGTCTGTATTTAGATATGAAATATGTTGATAGATATGATTGGATAGTTTTTTAATAATCAAATTTTCGGTTTGATAGATTGTCAAACTATCAACTGAATGTGTTTTAGTGATTTCCGTATTAGTTTTTTGTTTTGATGATGATTCTTTGAACGTAATAAGGGTTAATCCTGAAAGAAGAAAGAGTGTTAATAATAGTTTTGTCATAAATTTTATTTTTCTATTTAGGACTTGTTATTTTCATTATATAAAACCATTCATACAGGTAGCCCCTTTATTTATTGCTTTTATTTTTTTCTTTGTTTCACCCTTAGACTCTAAATCGTAGAATTTACCTTCATCGGTGTCCGGAATTCTAATTAGGTCAATTTTAGACTCTGCTAGTTGGCTTAATTCAGTCTTTGATAATGAGAAAGCAAAAGAATATGTAGAGTAGTTTTGTGAGTTAGACATTGACATGCCCATTCCATACCCAAAAGTATTAGATGAATAATTTATTTGTTCTATTTTAGGAATGGATTTCCTGAATGTTTTTAAGGTTAAAATATTTCCATTCTCGAGTTTGAATAATAGTTCTGTATTTTCTTTAAATTCATTACTTCTTTCACCTCTGTAACTGAATGTTATTTCAAATTCGATTTTTTCGTCGATTAATTGTAAGTAAACAGTTTTATAGTTATAGTCAAAAGATATTTTTCTTTCATTAGTGAACGGGTCTGTCTCGTCCACACATTTCTGAGAAAAAGAGTTTAATGAAATTAGAATTAAATTAATAAAGAGTAAGGTTTTTTTAATCATTTTAATTATTTATTGGGGTTTGTTTAATCTGGATTAACATGAAATTTTATTGTTGACATTTAGTTAATTATATTATTGTCAAATCTATTAATTTTTCGTAAAATTCCTTTTGTTCTTGGTCAAATATGTCAAAGAAAAATAGTTTGTTTGGCTTAACTTTTTGTTGCAGAAATTTAATAAATTTTCCATATCTACAGTCAAGTTCAAGGTTTTTTTAATCCAAAAGTTTCTAAAACCCCCATTTATTTAAATTTTGTCAAATGTGTAACAATAACTGAATGCTGAATATAGACACTTGTCTATATCCACATTATATAGGCAATATATTATTTTTAATGAGATATCCAATGGCTTAAAGCGCTAGGTTATTTATTACACCCGTTATAAGGTTACCATAATTAACAGTAGCTTATATTCATAACAATGGCATGGATTGAGCAGATTAAAAAAGGCTTTTAGGACATGTAATTGTTTTTTAAATTTGTGATGTTGTGTCTATTTTATAAAGAACCACAAGAGTGGATTCGAGCGACAAGGGGGCATTTATGATGGTAAAGCAACGATCGTCAGGAAGGATGGCAAACACGCTATTTTATATGTGTGGTACGATTGGCAAAATATCTGGCACAGCTGCGTCGTTTTACCTATTATTAACAGACTTTTGTTTAAATTTGCAAACACTCCACATCATGTACGAACTTCTAGGCACCCTTTATTCCATCTATTTTTCTTAGTATAAACCTGCTATAACATTGCTATAATGTTGCTATAAGCATGCTATAACTATTAAGTATCTATATGGTTGACTGACCCGTGAACCGTCCTAAAATAACTATACAGGTTATTAAAATATCCTATTGCTTGAACTTTCTGGGGTATTTGCGTCTTGTTCTATTGTTTCTATACACTTGTTTTGTGTATAGCGATTTGATAAGACAAAACATTAAATTTGTATAGTTCGGAATGTTAAATTAATTCGTGGACTTTTTGCTTTCTTAGTTGGTGGTAAACGATGTAGCCAATGGGTTTGAGTTGCTCCTTTCATAACCAATAAACTCCCTGTTTCTAAAACCATGGAAACGGTTTGCTTTGTGGTTTTATGTTTGAAGGAAAACTTACGTTCTGCACCCAAACTTATGGAGCCTATTGCTGCATTTTTTTTTAAATCTTTTTCACTATCACTATGCCAAGTCATACTTTCATTACCGTTATGATATAGATTAAGCAAACAGGCATTAAACGTTTCTCCTGTTTTTTTTTCTATTATTTTTTTTAATTCTAAAAGTTCCATGGTCCATGGAAGTGCCGATTTGGTGATTTTTGAATAGGTATAATCAAAGGGTTGATCTGCATACCAAGCCACTTTTCGTTTGGTAACAATCAATTTTCCATAAATAATGGCTTTGTCATAATCCCATTCAATATTTTTTAATAAGTGTTCGAAATAGTATTGAGCCTGTTCTATATTAAGAATGTTTCCATAATAATAAACTTCGCCATCGTTTGGCAAACAGTTATCTATTGAATCGTTATTAAATAAGTCCATTTCTACAAATTTTTATTTTTTTAAAGTTTACATCACAACGTTCTATAAATTTTAGAAGCGCCATCAGGTTAAATGACTTTTAATGGTCTTATTTTTAGAGAAGCCTAGTATATTTAAAACCTACTCATATTAAGTTATGTAATAATTAATTTATAAAAATTATTATATACTTTTGTACCCTTATCAGGTTACTATAGTGGTTGTAAAAACAGGCCATATTAGCAGTGGCATTTATCATTATATAATATTTTTTAAAACGTTTGTTATTAAACTTTTTAATGGTTTTATTTTTTTATTTACCTTTCCTGATATATAAAGCTACAATAAAATACATGTTAAATCCCTCTAGAACACAAGATTTTTTGCTCCATTTAAAAACACAAACAGCCCATATACATAAGAAACTAGAATATTTACCAGTGTCTGCCATGATCCTTTCTCCTTCTATGGAGATAAAACATTACACACGCTATTTGTCTTTAATGTATGATGTTCATAAGAATTTAGAAGCAACGGTTTTTCCTTTACTTTCAGAGCTTATTGATACTATAAAGGTAAGAGCAAAAACACCATTAATAAAAGAAGACCTGTTATTTCTTCACTATAATCACCAAATTTCAAAATCTGTTTTTAAAACACATCCCTTAACAATACCTTTTGCATTGGGCATGCTGTATGTAGTTGAAGGGTCTACGCTTGGGGGGCGCTTCATATTAAAAAACATTGAAACCGTACCAGGACTTGACCAAGGAAAAGGTGTTTCCTATTTTACTGGATATGGCTCTTCAACGGGGAGCATGTGGAAATCATTTCTGAATACATTAGCTCAATATGAAGCTGATAACAATTGTGAACCGGAGATCATAGAAGGAGCCTTATATGCTTTCGAATGTATTTATAATCACTTTCTAAGCGCAAATATCGATGAAGATTAAAGATATCGTTAATAGAGACCTTGTTACATTAACCAATTGTGAACATGAGCCTATTCATATTCCAGGAAGTATTCAACCTCATGGCTTTCTTATAGGGCTTACTATGGCGTGGAACATAGACTTTTGTTCTGATAATATTTCATCTTTTATAGATATTTCTTTGAGTGAAGTTATAGGCAAGCATTTTGATACTATTTTTGGAACTGAGGCTCATCGCATCATACAAGATTTTATAACTAATGAGAAAAAATTATCTGTTTTCCCCTTAGAAATGGATCTTCTTGATAATACTTTTCAACTCACTATACATAAAAGTGATGATATTTATGTGTTGGAATGTGAACCCACGTTTTTGGAAAAGGAGAATTTAGTTGACGTTTATGCCCAAACGATGACGTTCTTATCCCATATGAATAGCAGTACGTCTCTTAAAGGTTTGTGTGGTTTTGTTGCAGAAGGCATACGACAAATAACGGGTTACGATCGGGTGATGATCTATCGTTTTGATGACCAGTATAACGGGGAAGTATATGCTGAAAATTGTAGAGAAGATTTAGAACCTTTTTTAGGTTTGCATTACCCGCATACTGATATTCCAGTTCAAGCACGCGCATTGTATTTAAAGAATCAGCTTCGTTTTATAGTAGATATTGGTTATACACCTGTTCCTATTTTTACGACTGATGATGATGAGAATAAAAATTTAGATTTAAGTTTATCTATTTTAAGAAGCACATCTCCCATTCATGTAGAATATTTAAAAAATATGGGGGTAGGTGCTACTCTTACCATTTCTTTAATACATGAAGGGCGTCTTTGGGGCTTGATTGCATGCCATCATTATTCGGTAAAAAACATTTCTCCAGAAGTAAGATTGGCAGCTAAACTACAAGGACAGTTTATAACCTCGCAAATTGATTTGAGACAAGCTACTGATGAATATGCCATTGCACGTAAAACATCCATAGCCCTTGAAAAATTAACAGGTTTAGACCTTTCGGATTCTAAAGAACCTTTTAAAATACTTATTTCAAACCAAAACCTATTGCAACTCTCAAATGCTGTAGGGGTTTCAATAAAGATAGGGCCTACCATTTATAAAAATGGTGTAACACCCACTCATAATCAAATAGACCACCTTATTACAGCAATTACAGATTCTACAAATGACAAAATGTTTATTACAAATAAACTAAGAGTTCATTTTCCAGAACTGGATTATGGGGAAGAGATAGCTGGTATTATTTACCATTCTTTGGGAAATGGTAATAGTATTATATGGTACAGACCTGAAACCATCTCTGAAATTAATTGGGGAGGCGATCCAGAAAAAGCCATTATAAAAGATAGCAAAGGTCTTCATCCTAGAAATTCTTTTAATCTTTGGAAACAAATCGTTAAAAACCAGAGTAGTGTTTGGTTGCAACCCGAATTAAATAGTGCTGCTCATTACGCACATTGGCTTTATAACCAAATTATATTGATGATGCTTAGGGAAGAGCAAGAAAGATACCGAAGTCAGAGTCATATTTTAAAAGAAGCGAATGCTGAACTAGAGAATATTAACTGGATTAGTACACATGACCTACAGGAACCTTTAAGAAAGATTCAAATTATTATTTCAAGACTTCTTATAGAAATCGAGGAGACCCCTACTGTAGACGTCGTGGGTTATTTAAATCGAGTCTCGAAATCGGCAAATAGAATGCAGATTTTACTGCAAGATATTCTCAAGTATATCCGTATAAAAAATAACAAAGATACGCTTGAGAAAATGAGTTTAAACTTTATAATGGACGACACTCTGGATGCTATGAAAGACGATCTTTTAAAAAGTGGGGCAGTTATTGAATGCCAAGATTTACCGGAAGTATATGGTACCCCTTACTTAATGAAACAGTTATTTTCTCATATTATTCAAAACGCTTTAAAATATGCTTCACCTGAGAGAAGTCCTATTTTGAAAATAACAGCATCAAAGACACCTGTAATTATTAATGATTCGCATAAGATGTATTGTCAATGGATTAAAATTTCAGATAATGGTATTGGTTTAGAGCAGCAATATGCCTCATCTATTTTTAAGATTTTTACAAGATTACATACTATGGAAAAATATACTGGTTCTGGAGTTGGATTGGCTATTTGTAAAAAAATAATGCAAAACTTTGGTGGAAGCATTGAGGCTAGTGGCGCATTGAATAAAGGAACCACCATCACCTTGTATTTTCCTTATGAAGGGTGCGACCAAAACCAGTCTTAATTATTTCTTAATCCTAAAATCACTAGTATTTATATAGTCGCTATTTAGTATCTTTATTGTTGCATACCAGTTGGTTAACTGCGTGTGGGTTGTTGTGTTTTATTTTATACATTAGGCGATATGGCAAAGCAAAAAGGCATGATTCCGTTTGTAGGTACTATGGGAGGTATTAATTTTTATTATTTAAACGGCACACCCGTTGCCAGACGGGCAGGAGGTGGTTTTAATGGTAAGGCCATACAAACCAAAGCGAGCATGCAACGTGTACGGGAAAATGCCAGTGAGTTTGGGCAGTGTTCGCGAGTGAATAAAGTATTTCGGCGTGCCTTAAGTTCTTTTTACATTGGCCACCGCTTTACGTACTTGCATAGTAGGGTATTGGGGCTGTTTACCCAATTAAAGCATTTGGATTCCCTGCATGCGCGTGGACAACGCCGTGTTGCCGTTGGTGTAAAAACCTTGGAGGGCACTCAGTTACTTAAGCAATTTTGTTTCACACCCGACTGCGATGTACGGCGTATGTTGCCTTTTCAATTTAATATGGATGCCGATACCTTTGTTTTAACACTCAAGGGGTTTGATATAACACGGGTGGGTTTTGTGGCAGGAGCCACCCATATAAAACTGAGCTACGGTGTTTTAGATTTTAATTTTGAGACTTTGGCTTTTGGTTTGCACCTCGCTAGCCCAATGATTTTAGGTACAGAGGCTTTAGTACCACCTATAATTTTAACCCCAGAAAGCTTGCCCAAAGGTGTTGGCATGCCCTTGGGGGTTCTAGCCATTCGTTTTTACCAGAAAACAGCAGATGGTTTATATGAATTGCAGACTCAGGATGCTGTGGGGTTTATGTTGGTTTAGCGGGAGTTGACTAAACCATTTAATTTTGGAAGTCAACATTGGTTTATTTCCCCTCATTTTGAGGTAAGATTCATGTGTTGTTTATTAAAGCTTTTACGTGTTGCTAGTATGTATATAATTAATTGTTTACGTGTTAAGCTTGCCATAATAGCAGAAGAAAGATGGGTACATAATAAGGCTATTTTCATGTTCAAAATAAGAATTACAATTATTTGTCTTCTTTTGCTAATATTAGGATTTAATGCAGCAAGTGTTTGGGAGTTCGAGTCGTGCCCTAAACTGTGATAAAAAAGTGAACTTCGATAAACTGGCTTTTTTATTTGTGTAAACACATGGGTTACATAAATCATTATTTTAATATGTTTCTTTTTAACAATGATTTTGTGTTAAATTATCTTAATTAAGGAGAGTTTAAGTTAAGGTTTATTATCAAGTTAAAGGTTAAAACCCTGCAATTTCATTGCAGTTACTTTAGTTTCTATAAATGTTTTAGTTTTGTTGTATGTCAAACTACCGCAAGAATTCACATTCGATAAGTAATTTAAGTTGTCATTTAGTTTGGGCAACAAAATATCGTTATTCGGTTTTACAGGGAGATATTCAAAATCGCTGTCGAGATTTGTTGATACAGATATGTAATTCTGAGGATGTCCATATTTTAAAGGGTGTTGTGAGCAAAGACCATATTCATATGCACGTTGAGTACCCACCATCATTGAGTGTAAGTGTTTTGGTAAAGAAATTAAAAGGTCGTTCCTCTCGTCTTTTACAACAAGAGTTTCCAAAGTTAAATAAACAGTATTGGGGTCGTCATTTTTGGGCTGTTGGATATGGAGTATGGAGTACAGGCCAAATAACAGATGAGATGGTTCAAGAATATCTTGAGCATCACAAGGATAAGCCCAATACGGAAAAAGGCAACTGGATATTAGAGTAATGATAAGAAAGAATTTCATTCTTTTGCTTAAAACTATGGACTTCCAGTCCATAGTGGTTTATTTTGTACTATAATGTTCTGCTTTATGTAACTTGAGCTTTGGTTAAAAGCGAAAGTTGTTACTTCAGTTTCTTCAAAAAATTTATTCTAAAAGTTTCTTCTGCGATGTTAATGGAACACTTTTTATGCGACGACGTAGGAGGGAAGCGTAATGTGTGTGGAATGAAGTGTCACACCTAAAAGCGCAAAAACAACTATAAAGTTATTAACAAGTATGTTAATAATTATATAATACACTTTAAAGTTGAATTAAAATATTTTTTGTATATTTGTATTGTGAAATTATATCATGGTAACAAAACAACAAGTAAAAGACTTTCTTCGAGAATTCAAGGAGAAAATGAAAATTTGGGAGGTTATTTTTCTTGATGGCAGAGAAAAGAACACTCAAACGCTTGCTGATTTGGAGTTGATGCCAGTCGAAAGAAAAAAAGTTCTAGAAAAATTAGAACTTGAAGATTACTGCGAAGGTCCACTCGAAGAAAGCCAATTTATTGGTAGTGAGATGTGGGTCTTTGGTAGGAGACTAAAAGGCGAAGAAATATATATTAAAATATCACTTGGAAGGGAAAACACAGGTGTTATTTGTATTTCTTTTCATATAGCTGAATTTCCAATGAAATATCACCAGTTTAACTAATTTTATGAAAAGTCCAATTACAGGAAAAGAAATGTCTATTCAAGTTAGAAACATGGTAATTACATTTAGAAAGGATTCTTTCTCGGTAGATTATCCAAGTTTTTATTGTGAAGACAGTAACGAGTATTTTACGACTACTCAATTTGATACGATTAAAATGAAACAAGTTTATAATCAGTATCGTGACAAGTATAATTTACCCTTTCCAGAGGAAATAAAGGAAATAAGAAGTAAATATGGATTATCCGCAGTCAAAATGTCTGAAATATTAGGTTTTGGTGTTAATGGTTACAGAAATTATGAAAACGGAGAAGTACCAAGTCAATCAAATGCGAATTTGATTCAATTGGCAAATGACCCAGAAAAATTTAAATCCTTAGTTGAAATTAGCAGTGTTTTTGATGTTGATTCTAAGGAGAAAGAAGAATTGCTAGCCAAAATTGATAACTTAATAACTAAAAAACGGAAACAACAATTCTTTTTTAGATTTGAAGATTATCTTCTTGGAGAAAAACTCCCTGATAATTTTAGTGGTTATATAAAACCAAGTATAGAAAAATTGACAGAAATGGTTGTGTTTTTTGCACAAAATATGGAACCATATATTACTAAATTAAATAAGCTTTTGTTTTATAGTGATTTTCTACATTATAAGTATGAAGCTGTTTCTATGAGTGGCACAAGATATCGTGCTATAGATCGAGGACCTGTTCCTAATAATTATGATAGTATTTTTGATTTTATGAATAGAGAGGGAGATGTTAATATTATTGAAGAGGAAAGACAATGGGGATTTAGTAAACAATTTGTTTCATTTAAAGACCGTACTTTTAATTCAAGCTTGTTTTCTGAAATTGAATTAGAAATACTAAACAAAGTGAATAATACTTTTAAAGATATTAATACTCCTGATATTGTTGAAATAAGTCATACTGAAGATGCTTGGATTAATAATTTCCACAATGGTAAGAGTTTAATAGATTATAAATATGCGTTTAACATTAAAAATATTAGCTGATAAGAAATAAAAAAATCCAATCTATTGCGACAACAATAAATTGGATTATGTAAATGGGATAAAAAGTTTTCGACGACTTTACAATAATAAGGCTTATCACCTTTATAGTTTCCCGTGTTTTGTTATACAATATTACTTCTTTTTAAAGACTTGTACAACTATTGATATAACATTTTTGTCTGAACAGTATTATTCTCAAACTGTTTTAAAGACTTGAGAACTATGAAATCCATTAAAAAAAGAAAAAAATGGAACATAAAAATGACAGTAGTAAAGACCATGGAAACGGACATAACAAAGTTTATGTTATAGTTGTTAATGGTAGAGAAAAAGAATGGAATAAAAAAGAAATTTCATTCAAAGAAGTAGTAATCTTAGCTTTTGGAAGTTATCAAGAAAATAACAGAACTTGTTATACGGTAACTTACACAAGAGGTAATAATCATAAACCACAAGGTTCTATGGTTGTTGGAGACACTATACGTATTAAGCATAAAATGATATTCAATGTCACAGCTACTGATAAATCATAGCCAAGATTTGAAGCGTCTAAGAGACGAAGGATATCAATTAGAAGTATGTGATGGACATTTATTTGTCCATCACATACCTTATGTTAACATTCATAAAGAAGTTAAATTTGGTGTTATAGTAAGTACTTTAAATTTAAGTGGTACAAAAACTGTAAAGCCAGAAACTCATGTGATTATGTTTAATGGAGAGCAGCCTTGTGACAAAAACGGTGTTATTATAAATGGAATACAGCATAGTTCTGTTAGTAAAAGGTTTAGTAATGGTATAATTACTTCATTGTCTTTTTCTAATAAACCACCTCAAGGATACCTAAATTATTATGAGAAAGTAAAAACTTATGCAACTATAATTTCATCACCTGCAAAAGCTTTAGATGAAAATATAACAGAAAGACCATTTAATCCCATAATTGAAAATGATGTTAATTCTGTATTTAAATATTATGACACGAATTCTAGTAGAGCTAATATTGAATTTATTAATGAAAAATTTATCAATCAAAAAGTAGCAATCATAGGATTAGGTGGTACAGGAGCGTACATTCTAGATTTAATAGCAAAAACTAAAGTAAAAGAAATACATATTTATGATGGAGATATCTTTCTAAATCATAATGCTTTTAGATCTCCTGGTGCAGCATCAATTGAAGTTTTAGAAAAAAAACCTAAAAAAGTGGATTATTATAAGGATGTCTATTCTAAAATGAGAAATAACATATTTGGGCACTCATATTATCTTATTGAAGATAATTTTAAAGAGCTAAATAGTATGGATTACGTTTTTATTTCTATCGATAATAATCTTATTAGATGGTCATTAGTCAGTTATCTGAATTCTTTAGAAATACCATTTATTGATGTTGGATTAGGAGTAAATTCAGTTGATGATTGTTTGATTGGCACTGTAAGGGTAACTACAGGAACTAAATATAAAAACGATCATTTTGAAAATAGAATTCCAGCAAGTAACAATCCAAATAACGAATATGAAACAAATATTCAAATTGCTGAATTAAATTCGTTAAATGCTGTTTTAGCAGTACTTAAATGGAAAAAATTATCTGGATTTTATCAAGATTTAGAAAATGAACATCACACAACTTATTCTATTAATAATTCACATTTACAGAATGAAGAAGTTATCGTATAAGTTTGTAAAGTTTATGCCTAATTTGATTGAAAATAATACGTTGTATATTTCAATTGAATATTGCACAGCCATACATAAATGCATGTGTGGTTGTGACAATGAGGTTGTAACTCCATTATCTCCAACTGATTGGAAGATAATATTTGATGGTAAATCAGTTTCTTTATCACCTTCAATTGGAAATTGGGGTTTTGATTGTAAATCTCATTATTGGATTAGAGAGAATAGGGTAGAATGGGCAAAAAAATGGTCTGATGAAGCAATTGAATTTAATAGAAATCAAGATAAACAATTAAAATCTGAGTTTTTTAATGAAAGTTATAATCTGATGACGAAGATGAAATAGTTAATCCCAAAACGAAAACATTCTGGACTTTTTTAAAATCATTATTTAATAGTATTATGTAAAATAGAATCTAGATGTTTAACTTAGCCTCATAAAATTTTGGTGAAAACAATAGGAGAAATGAGCGTGCATATTTTAGGGGTTTAGTTCTAAAGATTCTTAAGAGTTTTAGTTTTACACGGGATTTCAAAGCAATGTTAACCAGTTACAATGTTTCCTAAAATATAGCGAATGAGCCGTTAATTGTTTCCAAAATTATATGCAGCCTTGAATTTTTGTTTCAAGACACTATTTTAAAGAATTGATAATGAAACATTAAAAAAAAGATTAATTGAAGTTCTACATATAACAAGTGCATAGAATTATTTCTGTATTTTGTCATTCCGAGGAACGAGGAATCTCATAATTAGCTCGTATCATGAGATGTCTCTCTTTGATCGAAATGACAAATACCCCCTTAATATAGATACAAATTAATCTAATGAAATACAATGCTTCTGGAATATTTTACATAATGAAGCCACAATTAGCTTGACATAATTACTATCGATATAAGTCTAAAGCCATTACATCTGCAATTATGTCAAATAGCGCCCAAAAGCGCTATTACCCTAATTGTTATAAATGTACTATAATTGTTCTTATGTTTAATGATAGTCTATTACTAAAATATTTGTCCTGTATTTGTGCCTTTTTATTGAATTA
This sequence comes from Mariniflexile litorale, assembly GCF_031128465.2. Lineage (GTDB taxonomy): Bacteria > Bacteroidota > Bacteroidia > Flavobacteriales > Flavobacteriaceae > Mariniflexile > Mariniflexile litorale. Next base: position 2,958,242 of record NZ_CP155618.1, read on the forward strand.
CCTATGAATAGAGATATAGTACTTTATGTATCCACAAGTAAAGTAAGAAAAGCGCAAATTTTAACCAAGATTACCAAATACATTAAATTAATTTAAAAATGACCCTATAACATATCAAAATCAGGAATTTCATTTCATAAATACCCTTCTCCCAATAAGCCCCAAATTATATTTAACTATTCAAGTATTTATCTCGTCGACAGTAATCGGATATCCATCGATAAAGTGTATTCATAGAGGAATGTTGATATTATTTTTGTGTAAAATTTATATCTAATGATAAAATATTCTCTTTTTGTATTTCTTCTTATTGGAAGTAAAATGTTTTCACAAGTTGGTATTGGTACAACAGCACCAAGAGCTGCTTTAGAAATATCAAATACCACTGGAGGTGGTGTTCTAATTCCAAAGTATGCCTTAACGGTTTCAAATGATACTGCAACGGTGATTAATCCTCAGGGTGGTTCCCTTGAAAAAGGAACGCTCATTTATAATACAGCAAATATCGTTGGGGCAAATTCTATTTCTGAAGGATTTTTCGATTCCAGTATTTGTAGATGGAACTCAAACGTTTAAAACCAATTATAGATTAAGAATGCGCTTTGTCTCAGGGTGCCGTGATAAATAATGTCAGAATTCCACGAAATACATTTATTTATGGCTTTGTTAGTTTTCGACCCAATCGCAGCATCATTGCGATTGAAAATATCAATCATTACCCAACAAACTTGAAGGCCAATTATCAAGACGGGAGTGAAGGCATTTATATAGAGAATAGTTTTCGGGCTGATGCCTATCATAATATACTGAATGTGTAAATTATGTAAATCTTCGCAGATGTTGTGTAATGCTTTTAGGTATTAAATGAGTCACCTTTATATCTTAATAATTAGTTACACATTATAAAACAAAAAGATGTCTAATTCAATTATTACTATTAAAATAAAACTGTTACATCTGGAAAATTTCAACCATAAAAGTTAATTACTCATCACTTTAAGTTAGATGAAGTTATACATGTTTATGAAGTGTATACTGCCAAAGAAAAAGCATTGAAAATAATCTTGACAAACTAAACACTGCGTCAGGAGTGAATAAAGAAGGTTTTTTCAACTCCACTGACATCAAAATCAGGTTATAATTTTGGAAAGACTAAAAGATTCTACATAGAAGTAATTGAACAAGAGTGGCAGTACTTCGTGCCAAGAACGGAATTTTTTCTCCTGAGTTTGCATTTCTAGCACTACCAAATATGAAACGTTATTAATAATTTAACTTAAAATCTAAAACATTCCCAATATGAAAACAAAAGCCGAATTAGAACAAGATATCATAAGTATTACCATAAAAATACACACAGAATTTCCTGAATTATCTAAATATATTGCTGAAATGCCTGAAAATGAGTCAGGAAGAGATACCGATAGGATGAGTAAAAAAAACTTTAAGGAATACTACAACTCCCTTTTGGAATTATTATTAGAATATTCGAAAACACATAGTGCTAATAATGCAAAGAATGGTACTGGTGAGTTAAATTCACTAGATAATCTACTCTATCCACCTTCAGAAGACATCTATAACAAAGGAAAAAAGGAAATTGACCTAGATCCAGAAAATCCTTCAAAAAGAAAAAGCCTAAATGAAATAAAAGCAACATCAAACGAAAAGGGTTTTGAAGATGATATGTCTGGTGATGATTTAGATGTTCCTGGATCAGAATTAGATGATCAACAAGAAAGTGTGGGTAGTGAAGATGAAGAAAATAACTATTACAGTTTGGGAGGAGATAGTCATAATGATCTAGATGAAGATAAGGGTTAAATGAAATTTGAAATACTTAAAAATAAAAAATATAAACGATGAAAATTCAATATAATACAGACAGAACAATTAATGGAGGAGAAAGATCTCAGGATTTTTTTTCTTCTCAAATAGCTGAGGAATTAAGTAGATATGAATCTCAAATTACAAGAATAGAGGTTCATCTGTCAGATGAGAATGGAAAAAAAGAAGGAAGAAACAAGATAGTTTGTTTATTGGAAGCTAGGCTTGAAGGCAGGAAACCAATTGTTGTTTCAAACCAGTCGGACACAATTGAACTAGCTGTGTCAGGAGCTATTGATAAATTAAAAGCTTCTTTAGAAACTATATTAGGACGTATCAAAAATTATTAAAACAAAAAAAATGGAAATAAATAAAAACTTAGGTATCTGGATGGATCATTCGGTGGCGAATTTAATAGATTCAAATATTAAAAAAAACAATCATACTATAACCTCAAAATTCACTTCTAAAACAAAGGAGGAAGCATTGAATAGAAGTGAAAAAGGGATGCATAATAAACGACAACAAATGAATGAAAGTTATTATAAGGAAATAGCAGACGAGATTTTGAAATACGATCATGTGTTATTATTTGGTCCTACAAATGCAAAAACAGAACTTCATAACTCTTTTAATAAGAATCTGAATTTTAAGGATATAAAAATTGATATTGAATCAACAGAGAATATAACAGAGAATGAACAGCTTGCTTTTGTAAGAAATCATTTTGAAAACCACTAAGAAACATTAGAGTTAGTTATCTAGAACTGCAATATCATATGAAAAATTAAATAAGTAATAATTTAAAAATAAACGAAACGATGAAATACTATTTCAATAAAACGTTAAACGGAAATTTTGACCAAATAATTGAAAAGGTTACGGAGGAGCTGAAAAAAGAAGGTTTTGGAATTTTAACAGAAATTGATGTAAAAGAAACGCTAAAAAATAAACTAGAAATAGACTTCAAGAGATATAAAATACTTGGAGCTTGCAATCCTGTTTATGCGCATAAGGCATTGCTAGCTGAGGATAAGATTGGAACCATGTTGCCGTGTAATGTGATTGTGCAGGAAATTTCAACGGGAATTTTTGAAGTAGCGGCTGTCAATCCAATGGCTTCCATGCAATCCGTTGAAAATGAAGATTTGGCTAAAATAGCCGAAGAGATTCAATCTAAGCTAAAATCAGTGATTGAAAATCTTTAATCTTTTTGAAGAAAATATACACTTATTAAAAACAGCAAATTAAACGGTGGAGCAATACAAAAAAATTGCCTGAGCTTAAAAGGAGCTGTAGCATTGGGTATCGGTGTAATAATCGGCGTGGGTATTTTTGTGTTATTAAGTTAGGTAGCCACCAAATCACACAAAACCGTGGAAGGTCAATTATTATTTCATTAATAATTTGCACTATAGTTTATTTCTTAGTTGCCATTGCCGTAAATGCGAGTTTATCAATCTCTGAAATTGTCAAAGTAAAGATTACTCTTTAGGGGAAACATCAAGACTTGCTTTTGGAAATTACGGTTTTATTTACTTTAGGAATAGCCATTGTAGCTCCGATTTCAAGAGTAGTAGCTAGCATTTTTGCTGTGCCTCGTATGAGCACAATATTTGGCTTAGCCATTCCTAGCCATGAAATTGAAGCATCTTTTTGAAAATGATTTCAAAATAGTATAGGAATATTTCTTTATACTAAATAATTAAAAACTTAATTAATATGTCCATTCAAACAGTTAATCCAAATACAAATAAAACAGTAAAGTCGTTTGAAGAAATGACGGAGAAGGCCGTTGACGCTAAGGTAGAGAAATCTCAAATAGCTTTTACTCATTGGAAAGAAACCAGCTATCAGCAAAGAGCTGATTTGCTACACAAAGTAGCTAGACTCATGCGAATTAAAAAATTGGAACTCGCAAAAACTATTACATTAGAAATGGGTAAACTCCTTGCCCAGGCAGAAGGAGAAATTGATTTGAGTGCCGATATCTTTGATTACTATGCAGATCATGCAGAAGCGTTTCTTGGTAGTAAAATACTCAATCCTGAACATGGAAGTGCCATTATTAAAAATAGTCCCATTGGAGTATTATTAGGTGTGATGCCATGGAATTTTCCTTACTATCAAGTAGCTCGGTTTGTTGCTCCCAATATAATGGTGGGGAATACTATTTTGCTTAAGCATGCCTCTATCGTACCTCAATGTGCTGCTGCAATCGAGGCACTATTCGAAGAGGCAAAAGCTCCCGAAGGATTGTATACTAATTTATTCATACCAGGCAAACGTGCATCTGCATTGGTTGCTGATAAAAGAATAAAAGGGGTGTCCTTAACGGGAAGTGAAGCAGCAGGTGCAAGTATTGCCATGGAAGCCGGAAAACATTTGAAGAAGGTGGTGCTGGAGCTAGGTGGTAATGATGTGTTTATTATACTTGAGGATGCCAATATGGAAAAAACAGTAGAGTGGGCAGTTGTTGGAAGGATGAATAACAACGGGCAATGTTGTGTAGCCTCCAAACGGTTTATTGCCGTGGAAGCTATTGCCGACGAGTTTATTAAAAAGTTTAAGGCTAAGTTATCAAAAATGAAAGTAGGTGATCCGATGGATCCCGCAACAGAATTAGGCCCTTTAAGTAGTGAAGCAGCAGCAGTTCATTTAGAAGATCAAGTGAAACGTTCTGTTAATCAGGGGGCAAAAGTATTGTTAGGAGGGAAGCGTTTAAATCGTGATGGTGCTTTTATGGAACCAACTATACTTAGCGACTTGAAACCTGGTATTGCTGCCTATCATGAAGAATTATTTGGACCAGTGGCATCCTTCTATGTGGTGAAAGATGAACAGGCAGCCATAGATTTGGCTAATGATTCTGATTTTGGATTAGGAGCCTCCATATTTACGGAAGACGTTGAACGAGGTAAAAAAATAGCGGATCAGATTGATACGGGAATGGTATTTATTAATCACCCTACCTGGACACAAGCCGATCTTCCTTTTGGTGGCACAAAACGCTCCGGTTTTGGTCGTGAACTATCAGAGTTAGGGATTAAAGAGTTTGTAAATAAAAAACTGATTCGTATTAGTGGGCTGAATGATCCGTTTTAATAGTGTAATTAATAAAAACCAAACGATGAGGCTGTCTGAAAAGTGTATTTTATTTACTTTGTCAGGTTGAGCTTGTCGAAACCGATATTGATTATCAAGAAGTTTAAATATTTCGACAAGCTCAACATGACCCAGAATAACACTTTTCAAAAAGCCTTATATTTAAAAATACCCAACAAGATAAGGTAATTCTTTTTCACGTATAACCTGATTTTCATTTGAGTTGCTATAATTATGTATTGAGTTAATAGGATATTAGCTAATGTCCTTTCCTTCATAAGGGTGGTTATGGGAGTAATAGCAATTAATAAAAATTAAATTACACTTTATTATAGATCAGAGTTCACAATAGGAAAACAAACATTGGCGTATGTAAGTTCTGAAAAAAATATTAGAGACGCATCTAAAAATGAAAGTAATGGAACACAGTGGGCGGAAATAGCACATGGAATTAATATTTCTATTAATGAATTAATTAAAACTGAATATTCTGACTACCTAAAGGTTTACGGTTATGAAAAAATAGATTGAATTTTATGTGTTTTCATAAGCAAGTACAGCGTTTTTAATATAAACATTTCTTAACCTAGGGTTGACTACAAATTGATATAGCCTTAATAGGTTTGCTGACTTATAAAATAAGTAAATGTTTAAGTCAATATCTTTTTTTAAAGTTTATCTTGTTGTGAGTAGTGCATTTTTATTAGAGTTATTTATATCATTCGATTTTAAGAATAAAGAGGATTTACAAGATGCTTTTATTCAGAATGAATTATTGAAAACCTATAAAGTTTTTTCCGAAATGGATGCTATTGCAGAAATGTATCAAGAAGGAGAAGTAACCATTGAAAATTTAAAACTGTCTGTTACTAAGTCGAGGTTACAGTTTAAAAGAATTGAGTTCTATTTAGCCTATTATTATCCTGAATATGTTAAGAAGCACATTAATGGAGCACCCTTGTTGCGTGTAGAATTTGAAAATGCAACATCGGTTTTAGAGCCAGAAGGTTTGCAGGTTATAGATGAGCTTGTATATTCAGATGATTCTTTAGAGCAAGGTAATTTGATTTATGGTCTTACTAAGCGATTAAAAAGTAAGTATTTGACCTTATACGATCGTCTTTACGCTGACCCCATACAAAAAGACAATTCCATAGATGTCATGCGTTTGCAACTGATAAGAATCTTTACTTTAGGTCTAACAGGTTTTGATACACCAGGATCTTTAAATGCTATAGAAGAAGCAAAAGTTTCTTTAGAGGCTATGCAGTCTTATTTTAAGAGTTTGTATTCAAATCAGCCAGCTGATGAAAACTATAAAGGTTGTCTAACACTTTTTAGTACATCCATTACGTTTTTAAATGATAATAATAATTTTGAAAGTTTTGGTAGACTACACTTTCTAAAAAACTATTTAGATCCTTTATATAAGGAGTTGAAATATTTTCAAACTAAAAATTTAGATAAAAATTTAGAATATATAAGCGCATGGAATAGAGATAGCGAATCAATTTTTGATGCTAACTTTTTAAATCCTTATAGTTATACCGAACTAACAAAAAGTGAAGATAACAAAGCTTTAAAAAATCTTGGGGAAAAGCTTTTTTACGATAAGCGTATTAGTAGTCAAAATAATATGAGTTGCGCGAGTTGTCATCAACCCGAAAAAGGATTTGCTGATGGACTTTCGAAATCAATGAGTAGTATTCAAGGACAAACCGTGTTAAGAAATTCTCCAACATTATTAAATGCGGTTTATGCAGATCGCTATTTTTATGATTTAAGAGCATTTTCTTTAGAACAACAAGCGGAGCACGTTATATTTAATCCTTCAGAATTTAATACTGGGTATAATTCAATTTTAGAAAAGTTGAAAACTGAAGATAATGGTTATCAAAAAGATTTTGAACATATTTTTGGAAAAAAAGGAATTACACGCCAAAATCTTTCTAAAGCTTTATCGTCGTATGTATTGTCATTAAGTTCTTTTAATAGTGAATTTGATAAATATGCAAGAGGTGAAACCGAAAACATATCAGAAGAAGTTAAGCAAGGTTTTAATTTATTCATGGGGAAAGCCAATTGTGCAACCTGTCATTTTGCGCCAACATTCTCAGGTCTTGTACCTCCATTTTATAATGAAAATGAAAGCGAAATTCTGGGTGTTTTAAATACAGAAAATCAACCTGAAAAAGGAGTAGATGCGGATAGAGGTAGAATCCTAAATGGTATCAATAAGGAGGAAGTCTGGATTTATGAAAAATCCTTTAAAACAACGACAGTAAGAAATACATTGTATACCGCTCCGTATTTTCATAATGGTGCGTATAGTTCTTTAGAAGCCGTTGTAGAATTTTACAATCAAGGCGGAGGTGCTGGTCTGGGTTTAGAAGTTGTGAATCAAACATTACCAGCTGAACCTTTACTCTTAACCGAAAAAGAAAAAGCAAATTTAATCTTGTTTATGAAGGCATTGAGTGATAATCCTGCATTAAAGAAATAAGCATGAAATTTTTAGTGAAAATTTTCAAAAAACCGCTACATTTCTTAATGATATTAGGCCTTTTTGGTTTTGGCTTTATAAATCAAGACAATAATACCTATATTTCTAATGATTATAATGACTATTATAAAATTTTTATAGAATCAGAATTAAAGAAATTAGAGCAACAAATAGATATTCTTAATACGGTTGTGATAGATTTAGAGTCGTCTCAGAATTCTATAAAAGAAGTTCAAGAGCAATGCCTGAATACCAGAAAAGCCTTTAAGCGAATAGAAGGTGTTTTAACTTATTATTTTCCAGAACACATAAATGCTTACATTAACGGTGCACCTTTAGATCATGTGTCACCGTTGTCTACTAGTGCCGATTTTGAAAACGGAAACTACTATCTGGGTTCTATAGAGAATTATAAAAATTCTTTGCCTTTAGATATGTTAGAAGCAGGTCATTATAGTGGTGAAGAATTTAGCATATTAGCTCCTGTTGGTTTACAACGCATAGACGAATTGCTGTTTTCTGAAGAAGCGTTTAATTCTAAGTCCGAATTATTAAAGTTAACGGCAAAACTTAAGGTGTCTTTTGAAATACTACAAAAGACATTAATATTAAGGAAGTATTATTTTAATTTTGAAATTATTGAATTATCCAGATTAGATTTAATTAGAATATTAAGTAGAGGGATAACAGGTTTTGATACACCAGGTTCTTTAAATGGAATAGAAGAAGCTTCTGCATCTTTATATGGTTTAGAAGAAATTTTAAAACCATTAATCCATGCGAGTTCTATTCATAAGGTGTCTTTAGAAAAAACATTTAAAGACACACAAAAGTTTCTTAAAAGACATCAGGATTTTGATACACTTGATAGATTGGTTTTTATAAAATCATATTTAAATCCACTTTATAAAGAACTATTGCTTCTGCAACAAGAATTAGAGATACCAACGTCAGCAGAAAAGTATAACGAGACACCATCTTGGAATGCATTAAGTGATAATATTTTTGCTGATGATTTTTTGAATCCTTATTATTACAGCCAATTAAAAAAGAAAGAAGATAGTCCAGAATTAAGACAATTAGGAGAACGATTATTCTTTGATAAAAACTTAAGTAAAAATAATACAATAAGTTGTGCTACTTGTCATGATCCAAATCGCGCATATTCAGACGGCGAAAAAACGTCTAAATCAATCGTAGTTGGAACAAGGTTGAGTAGAAACTCGCCAACATTAATAAATTCGGTTTTTTCAGATCGATATTTTTACGATTTAAGAGCTTTTGATTTAGAAGATCAAGCTGAACATGTTATCGATAATCACTTAGAGTTTAATACCAGTATTATAGAGGTTGTAAAAAAACTAAATATCGACAAGGCCTATCAAAATCAATTTAAGGATATTTATAATTCAGAGTCCATAAATAGGTATCAATTTTCATCTGCTTTAGCATCTTACATTATCTCCTTAAGATCTTTCAATAGTGATTTTGATAAATACATACGTGGAGAAAGTACTATACTTAGCAGTAGCGCAAAAAGAGGCTTTAATTTATTTATGGGAAAAGCGAATTGCGCCACTTGCCATTTTGCACCAACTTTTAGTGGATTAGTCCCTCCATTGTTTCAAGAAAATGAAAGCGAAGTTTTAGGAGTTTTGCAAAGTCCAGGTTCTTATACCGTCGATTCCGATTCTGGACGTATAAAAAATGGTTTAAGTAAAGATAATCAGCATATTTTCAATAAATCCTTTAAAACAACTACAGTTCGTAATGCAGCATTAACTGCTCCATACTTTCATAACGGCGCCTATACTACTTTAGAGGAAGTTTTAGAATTTTATAATTTAGGTGGTGCACAAGGTGTAGGTTTAACTTATGAGGTGCCAAATCAGACGTTAGGGTCAGCCCCTTTAAATTTAGCCGAAGAAGAAATACAAGATATTATAGCTTTTATCACGTCTTTGAATGATATTCCTAAAGGCAGTTCTAACTAAATATTTTATTGTAAACTTATTGTGAAGAAAATTCAGGTTGCCTTAACCTAGTCTTTACGTGTTGCTAATTACAACATTATATAACGTTTTGTTTGTTAGTTCTTTAAAATAATAATTGGCTTCATTTTTCTTCATGCAAACCCCCTTATACACTATACCAAAATTTGTTTATTAAGTAACCGTTAAGTAATCAGTTAAGCTTAACAATCAGATGATTTTTTCTTAAAATTCAGCAGAGATACTCAACTTACTTTTGGGCATATATTTTTAATCCAAAAAAAAAAAAATTAACACAACAAAATGAAAAAAAGTTTACTATTTATTTTACTGTTTTTTTCTCTTTGTATGAGTTTTGAGCTTAAAGCTCAAACCATCATTCCAGGAGATTCTTTGGTATTTGGTCCTATGTTTAGTCCTGTTTATGAAAACAAGGTTAGAGTGTGGGTACTTACTAAAAGTAACACAGGATCAAGAGATGCTCTTTCCTTATCCATGACGGGTTCTCAAGCTCAAGCAACAGAGCTGAGCGGCACAGTTTTTAATTCTGACGACAGAATAGGGTATTACCTAAGGTCTTATGAATTTGATAATTTATCAGTAGGTGAAACTTATACTGCCAGTTTGCAAGTTAACGGCATTGCTTCTGCAAGAATCTCATCCATTACTAACGATCAAAATGTGATCGATGATTTTAGATTTTTAGCAGGTGGATGCGGAAGAATTTACGATACATCTCGTTGTATAGATATACCAGAATCTAAAACACATATTAATGGTAACCCAGATCTATTTAATCATATGGCTGCAGAAGATGCAGATCTTATGGTTTGGTTAGGTGATGCCACTTACCTTTTGGGATTACAGCATGCTAATGGAGAGTGCCCCGATGCAATAGATGACTGGGCTAATAAAGATATGGCATTTGATCGTTATATGTTTTACAGAAAGTTTCATGATCAATTAACCATGGCTATGCCACAGTTATCTATTACAGACAACCATGATACAGGACCTAATGAGTTTGATAAAACGATGGCTACATTGCCAGAAATGCGAGATATATTTAAAGACTGGTGGCCAAATCCTGAATATTTAAATACTATAGAAGGTGACGGTTTACATTCTTCTTATGTTTATAAGGATGTAGAGTTTTTCTTAACAGATAATAGAAGTTATAGAGATGGTACTGCAGACCATTTTGGAGATGAGCAATTAGAGTGGTTAAAAAAAGGACTGCTTAATTCAAAAGCAACTTTTAAAATTATTATTAACGGTACGCCAACTTTTAGAGAAGTTGGCGGAAGAAACTTTAGTGTGAGTAATCAAGCCGATGAATTTTTAGAATTTATTCAGACCAATAATATTAACGGCGTCGTTTCTTATTGTGCTGATATACATGACCAACGTTTTATGGTACGTGAAGGCGACACAAAATATCCAATGTACGATATTATGTCTGGTAATATTAATTCTGATATTGGAGGTAATGGAGAAGCGGGGAATTATAATGTAAATTATAGTGCATCTAACGATATTCTTACCGGTGTGAAGCACGGGTATGTGCGAACAAATGTATATGGAGAAGAAGGCGATAGAAGAATAAAATTTGAATATGTTGGGTTTGATGGTGCGACGTTCTTTGAAGAAGTGGTACATCAAAATATGTTAACAAGTCAAAATTCTGATGCCTATAAATTATCTTTAGATTTTACAAATTCAGTGGTTGATAATTCAGAATATAGTCATGTGCTGGAAGCCTCTAACTATAGCTTTGGAGTAGACAAAGACGATAATGCAAATAGTGCATTAGTGTTTTCTGAAAATACAAAGCTTTCTATCCCTGCTTCCACAGCATTGAATTTTTATGATAAAGCTTATAGTTTGAGTTTTTGGGTTAATCCAAGTAACATATCGTCTAAAGGTGCAACTATAGTTTCAGATGCCACCCTAACTTCAGGGGTTTCTTTTGGAATATCTAATAAAGGAAATTTAAATTATAAAGATCACGCTATGGGAGTTACACATGAAAGCAACTATAGTGTTTTAGAAAATAGCTGGTCATACATCACCTGGAAATATGACAACGTAAGAAAAAAATTAACCTTGTACTATAATGGGTTCTTAATTCAAACATGGAATAATGTATCCTCTTCTACAGCATCTCATGCAGATTTAAGAATTGGAAACAACGTGGAAGGCAAACAATTTTTAGGAAGCATCGATGATTTAAAATTATATGCGAGATTAATTTCGGATAACGATATTTTAGAAAATGCCGATATCGTCTCTAATCGTGGAGACATGTTAACCTTATCAGGTACACAGAAAACAGTTATACCTTCGGATATTTCTAACGCTTTATTTGCAAATAATTTTACAGTACAATTTTGGGCAAAATTAAATGCAGACCCAGCAAGTAACGCCTCTATTTTTTCTACACATGGTAGAGTTGGCGGAAATTCCACAGGACTTTCTTTTGAGTTTTCAGCGACTAATAAATTAAACTTTGTTTTTGGAAATAATAGTTCTGGATGGGATAAAATAGACAATCAAGGAGATACTTGGACAGTTGGCGAGTGGAATCATATTACGATTTCTGCAGAAGTAGGCGGTAAAATCAAATATTACCTTAATGGTACTTTTGTAACCGAAATGGCATATAATGGGTATTATCCTAATACTTTCGGTTTAGGACTTGGATACAGTCCTAATTATGGAAGTGCCATCCAAGGAAACATTGATGAAATGCGCATTTGGAGTAAAGTTTTAACTACTGAAGAAATAGCACGGTCTTTACATTATCCATTAGTTGGTGATGAGACAAATTTAGAGTTGTATTATGATTTTACACCTGCAACAGCAACAACTATTATCAGTACCGGTACTATAAATCATGAAATGGATATTACTTCTGCTGCATTATCATCTGCAACAGCCCCTGTAGGAAACATTCCAGCAATGTATCAAGATTTCGTCTCAGGTAAATGGAGTAAAAATAATAGTAGTACTAATCATGGTTTAAGTTTTACTGGTGATACTAATTTATTTACAAGTAATATCATTGTAGGAAAAATAGATAATACAGATATTTCTGAAGTCCCAAATAGGCCTGAGGTGCAGTATTTACATGGAGGGTGGAAAGTAGACCCGCTAAATGCGCCATTTGCAACCATCAAGTTTAATTTAGAAGCAACACTAGGCGAAGTAGCAAGTACTGTTTCGGCAACAGCAAGGCATTATTATTTATTGAAACAAAACGACGGTGAAACAGACTTTACTATGGTAGATGAAGGTACTTTTGATGGTACTAGCATTAGTTTTTATAATATAAATATCGAAGAGTCAATATATTATTTGGCATGGGAAGAAGGTGAATTTGTTCCAGGCAGGGGAGGCGCTTTAGCCTTAGTTGATGGACATGATGTTAAAATTCACTACACCTCACCTGAAATTGTTTTGGGCGGAGCGCATACTTTGGAGTTATGGTTAAATTTACCAGCAGATCCAAGTGATAAAACGATACTTTCTAACCATGGAAGAATTAGTGGTAATTCTACAGGGTTTACTTTAGAGTTGGAAGCGAATAATACCTTAAGTGCTGTTTATGGAAATAATGGTTCTGGTTGGACGAAAGTAACTTCTGCAACAGCTATTCAAATTGGAGAATGGAATCATATTGCTGTGAGTACTACACCAGGAGGTCAAGTTCAACTTTATATTAACGGTCAGCTAGAAGGAAGTACGGCATTCTCAACCTATGTATCAAATAATACTTGGGATTTTGCATTGGGCCGAAGTTTAAGTTATGGTGGTCAAGTTCTTTTTGTAGCAGATGAATTTCGTATGTGGTCAGAAGCGAGAACACAAGAAGAAATTGTAGCAAATATGCATAGCGTATTAGATATAACAGACGAAAACCTTCAGTTTTATTATGCATTTGATCAAGATGATAATGGACTGTTAGAAAATAGCGGAACAAATGTAAATGAGGTTACGTATTCTAGTGCTTCTATTATAGCCGCTACGAGTCCTGTTGCAGAATCTATTGTCGATTTTAAAGATATTATATCTGCAAGTTGGAGTTATACTATCGAAAACGCTAGTGGTATGTATGTAGGAACAACAATTAGTAGCTATATTGAAAACATTGTTTTTGGTAGAGATAGTAATAATACAATATTAGACTTACCAAATGCTGAAAAAGAAGATACGCATTACATAGCGGGTGGATGGAATGTTAATACGATGAATATTACCACTACTGATATTTCAATTGACTTGTCTGCTGTTTTTGAAAATGTAGAGATGATTGCGGCCACTGTTGGTGAATATATTTTAATTAAAGGAGATCCGCAGGTCGCATACGAAGTTGTAGCTTCTACTTTAACAGTTACAGATAATGTTGTAACATTTAGTGATGTTGAGATTGGTAATGGCATTTATTTTATTGCTTACCAAGTGGATACTGCAGCGGCTATTCTTGCTCAAGGAGGTGCTTTAAATCTCCAAGGAGGACACCAAGTTCTAATTCCTACAAGTACTATTGAACCTATATTAGCAGGAGATTTTACTATTGAACTTTGGACTAAATTAACAGAAGATCCAAAGGAAAATGTTCCTTTATTATCTAATCATGGAAGAATTAATGGTAATTCTACAGGTTTTTCATTAGAACTACCTAGTAATAATTCTGTTAACGCTGTGTTTGGTACTAATGGTTCTGGTTGGAATAAAGCGGAATCAGGAACCCCCTTAAATATTGGAGAATGGAATCATATTGCGGTTACAGTGTCTCTTCTTAATAAGGAATTAAAACTTTATGTAAATGGGGAATTAAAAGCAACCAATGTTTTTGATGCCTATGCTCCAAATAGCACGTGGGATTTTGCCTTAGGTAGAACCATTAATTATAATGGCGAATCAAATTCTATTATGGATGAATTAAGAATTTGGACTAAAGCTAAAACTCAAGAAGAGATTATAGCAAATATGCACCAAACACTTCTTGATACAGATGTAGACTTAGCATTCAACTATACCTTTAACCAAGATGATAGTGGGTATCTTGTTAATTCTGGGAATACTGTAGTGGAAATAGCGTACGCAAATGCAGATATTATTCCTGCTACAAGTCCTGTAAGAGTAGTAGAAGCACCATTTAACAATCAAGTAGTAGGAAGTTGGAGTCTTAAGAATGATGATTCTAATGGGATGTATTTAGCAGATGCTATTACAGATCACAATAGTAATGTTGTTTTTTCTAAAGAAATAGGAGGTGAAATATTACCAACAGTTGAATCTGCTGAAACTAATATTTTATACCTAAATAGTCGATGGAAAATAGATGCGTTGTTTATAGCGTCAGGTTCTGTTAAAGTAGATGTTTCAAAAGTTTTTGAAAAATTAAACCAAGTAGAACTTATTGCTAATGAGTATTATTTATTATCCGGAGATCCTTCAACTGCTGTTGAGATAGTAGCATCAGGATTAAAGGAAAATAATATCATTACCTTTAATGAAGTCGTATTTGGTAAAGAGCAACCCTTATATTTAGCTTGGAAAAATATTAATGAATATCCTACAGGAAACTTTCCTATTGTATCGGGTGGATTATGGAAATATAATGACTTAGGACAAGATCTAGGAACAACTTGGATAGCATCAACATTTGATGATAGTTCTTGGTTATTCGGAAACGCCATTCTAGGCTATGGAGATGGTATAGAAAGTACAACCTTGGACTTTGGTACAGATAATTCAGCAAAACACCCAACCTACTATTTTCGTCACATTTTTAATGTAGAAGATATAAATATTATTGGCAATCTTCTTTTCAATGTGATGTATGATGATGGGGTTATTGTATATGTAAACGGTATCGAAGCTTTCAGATTAAATATGCCTGAAGGAGAAGTTACTTACGATATGTTCGCTGCAGGAGAAATAAGTGGAGATGCTGAAAATGCTTGGACAACCATAAAAACAGCGAACTTACTTCAAAATGGAGAAAATGTTATAGCGGTTGAATTGCATCAAAACAACGGAACAAGTTCTGATGTTCGTTTTGATATGGAAGTAAATTATGAGTTACCAGCTATTATACCCACTAATTACCCTCTACATAAAGATGAACAATGGTACGTTTTAGATGAAGGCACAGATTTGGGCAAAGATTGGTTAGCTTTAGATTATAATGTTTTTCCTTGGAACAGAGGTTTTGCACCATTCGGCTATGGAGATCCTGTGAACACAGAAGTGTCTTATGGTCCTGATGCAAGTAATAAATACATTACCACGTATTACATAAAAGATATTGATGTGTCTTTAAATGAATTAACGGATTTGGTAGAATTAGGATTGCGTAGAGATGACGGGGCTATTATTTATATTAATGGTGTTGAAGTATTACGTAACAATATGCCAGCAGGAACTGTCAATTATCGAACTCCAGCAAGTAGTGCCATAGATGGTATTAACGAAAATATTTACTATACGTCTACTGTTGCTAAGAATATGTTTGTAGAGGGTACTAACCGTATTGCTGTAGAAATTCATCAATCCAATGCGTCAAGTTCAGATACACGTTTCGATTTGTATATACAGAATACACAAGATTTAGCGATAGTATGTGATAACGAGCACATAAGTTGTTTAACTTCCATAAAACCGACTTCTCAAACAAGCAACTTAATTTTATCTCCTGAACATCATTTTCAGGTTGTTATGAAAGAAAGCGATCCATATTCATTAGGTGGAGGAAATATGCCAGGTACAAATGACTTTACGGCTTATGTCGCTATTGAAGGCAGTAGTGAAAAAGGTTATTTATCTGTAAATCATGAGAATACTCCAGGTGGTGTATCTATCTTAGATGTTAATCTAAATACAAGCACGCAACTTTGGGAAGTTGATGAAAGTCAGGTTATAGATTTTTACGGAACAGATTTAGTAACAACAACACGTAACTGTTCTGGAGGTATCACACCTTGGGGAACCGTAGTTACGGCAGAAGAAAGTACAAATTCTGGAGACGTTAATGGAGATGGCTATCAAGATGTAGGTTGGTTAGTTGAAATTGATCCAGTAACAGCATCTGTTTTAGATTATAATAACGATGGACAAAAAGATAAATTATGGGCTATGGGTAGAATGAATCATGAAAATGTGGTTATTACCAATGACGGAACAACGGCCTATTACGGAGAAGATGGTGGTACGCATTGTGTGTATAAATATGTAATGGATACGCCTGGCAATCTTACAGAAGGTACTGTATATGTTTTACATATGGATATTGCCTTATCTGGTAACGACCCAAGTTCTTCAACTGGAACTTGGATTGAAGTTCCAAATGATACTAAGGCTGATAGAAATAACTTAAGCACTATTGCAGGAAACCTTGGAGGTACTGCTTTTAACGGTGTAGAAGATGTTGAAATTAACCCAATAACGGGTCAAATTTATTTTGCTGCTAAGGGTTTAAGTCGTGTGTATAGATTTACCGATAATGGAGATACGTTAAGCGATTTTGAAACCTTTGTAGGTGGAATGAATTATGATATTACTTCAGAAAATGGAACACAGTCAGAAGCTTGGGCAGACGGAAATGATAATTTAACTTTTGATGATAAAGGAAATCTTTGGGTACTTCAAGATGGGGGTAAAAATTACATATGGGTCGTGCGTCCAGATCATACGCAAAGTAATCCAAATGTAGCATTATTTGCTTCTATGCCTTCAGGCTCAGAGCCTACTGGTTTAACCTTTACTCCCGATTATAAATATGGTTTCTTTTCTGTACAACATCCTAGCGGAAGTAATACTTCACAAATAGATGCAAGTGGAAAAGAGATTACATTTAACGCCTCTGCAACTATAGTATTTGCGTTAGATAATAATATAGGAGATGGTAAACCATTGGGTATTATTGATCAAGAACTTATTAAACAAGTAAGGTTATATCCGAACCCTACAGAAGGAAACGTAATATTACAATTTATTGGTTCTTTAGTTGATAAGGATGTTTCAATAGAAGTCTATGATATTTTAGGCAGAAACTTAATCAACTACAATAATCTTAAAATAGATGGAAGCCAAAGCTTATCATTAGATTTAGGGGAATTAAATGGGAATAATCAAATACTTTTATTAACTGTTAAAGTGAATAATGTGCAACAACAGTTTAAAGTACTAATGAAGTAGATTATAATCACATACATTAATAATTATAGAAGCAGGCAATTTGTCTGCTTCTATTTATATACTAACTTATGATACGTACTACCTTTTTTATTGCCTTTTTCAGTGCATTCTGTACTTTCCAAGCCCAAAATGCAAATCCTAAAAAAACAAGAGTATTTAATTCTATACAAATGGCAAAGGAAGAAGCCTTAAGTGTGGAACAACTAAGCTTAAGAGATCAGCAATTATTTAATATGCCCAAAGAGATAGATGATTTCAAATCACTTATATTTTTGAATATGATGGGTAATAGTTTAGAATCATGGAATTACGATATTTTTAATTTAAAGCACTTAGAAGTATTAATTATAAAACAAAATGATTTAAAATATATACCAGAAGAGATTTCAAACTTTCAGAAATTAATACGTTTAAATATATCCACAAACAAAATTACAGCCTTACCTAAAACCATTGGTAGTCTAACAGATTTAAGATTTTTACACATATCGTATAACGATATAACGTCGTTACCAGAAACCATAAGTAATTGTGGAAATTTAGAAGTCTTAGAGTTAGATCATAACCAATTACGATTTTTGCCAAAGGCGATTTCTAATTTAAAAAAATTAAGCACACTCAACTTAGGTTATAATCAATTTTATGAATTTGATTCGGATTGGTTATTAATAGAAGAGCTAAAAACTCTTAATTTAGAGCATAATAGTCTTAAAACACTTCCTCATGAAATCTTTAAATTATCCAATCTAGAAACACTTATTATCAATAATAATAAACTTACAGAACTACCAACAAATATTGTTTCACTTTCTAAATTAGAACTATTAATACTGTCAAATAACAGTCTTACCACATTACCAGATAATTTATCCAAACTAACTCAATTAAAGACTTTAATATTAATAGAAAATAACTTTTCTAAGGGAGAAATAGAACGGATAAAAAAAGAATTGCCCAATTGTAATGTTTATATTTAAACCCTATTTAATGTGAATTAGGGTTAGTATATATGCCTTCAAATTATAATCAGGTGGTCCCTGGTTCGAGCCCTGGTGGAACCATTAGTAAAATCAAGGATTTACAGAGTTTTAACTCTTTAAAGCCTTTTTATTTGCAAACAGCATAAAATTTAATATTTTTTAACATAATTTCATAGTTCTAATTTAGTTTTGGGCATTTTTACTTCTTTTTAAGGTGTTTTTATTGTAAAGAAGAACTATCTTATTATTTAAAGTTGTCATAATCTGCTATTTATCTTCGAATTGACGAGATGAAAATGGATAGAAAAGTCTGTTTTCATAATTACATGGTTTTTAGGTCTCGCTAAAACACCAAAAAGGCAGTAAAAACGATATCAAATAAAATTAAAAACCCTGTAAATCGTACATTTACAGGGTTTTTGATGCGTTTTGATACTCGAAAAGTGGAGTCGGAGAGAATCGAACTCTCGTCCAAACAAGTAACCAAAGGGCCTTCTACACGTTTATTCTTTTCTTGGGTTTTCGATTATAAGCTGGTTAAAGACAACCCACTTATAACTTATCTTCTTTAGTTTTAAAAGTAAATCAAAGCACTTTACTTTCTATATTGACATTTACGATGCCTCAAAAAGGAACGCCGTCAATCAAGGCTTTCCGGAGACATAAAGCATGTACACCTTGTGTACCTAGGCCAATTCTACTATAATTCGAATTATGCTGCTAAAGCGTAGTTATTCTCGCCGTTTAAAATTTGATCTAGCCTTTAACGTGTTTCAATGTCATTACACGACGTGCTTACCGTTCAATTAATCTCGCTGTCAAAACCAGTCGACCCCATTTTAATGAAATAGTAAATTTTATTTGGGCGTTACCCTATCGGGTCAGGCTCTCGGCAGTCGCTTTTTTTGAGAAAAACAAAAAAGAGCTTCAACAATGCCTCCATCCTTAACGCAGGCTGCAAAGTTATCAAAAAACTTTGTATACCACTTCAAAACTAGTACATTTAGTTCAAAATTTATACCAATTTATTTTGGCATGACAAAATGAGTGAAAATCTAGAGATCATTAGCAATCCAAAAGTTGCAAGCGTTTTTAATAAGTATCCAACACATGTAAAAAAGTACATGCTGCATCTTCGCGAATTGGTTTTAGAAACAGCCTCTAAAATAGACGGACTTGAAAAACTAGAAGAAACATTAAAATGGGGCGAACCTAGTTATATTACTAAGCACGGAAGCACCGTGAGAATGGATTGGAAAGAAAAAAAACCAGACGAATATGCTTTATATTTTCAGTGTACATCTCGATTAGTATCAACTTATAAAATTATTTACAAAAATGAATTTCAATTTGAGGGCAATAGAGCCATCGTTTTTAAATTAAAAAATAAAATTCCAGAAACAGAATTGAAACATTGCTTATTACTAGCTTTAACATATCACCAAAGAAAGCATTTGCCTTTATTAGGCGCTTGAAAATACAAATATGAAGTTAGCAATAAGTGAAGAGCGTTTTATATAGATGTTTTTTCTCATTAAAAAAATTAAAGCTTATTGAGGTACATATTTCTAAGTTAAAAATATTCATAAAAATAGAACCTATTAACGTTTTTATGAGAGTAATTGTTTACGATTTTTTTTAATGACGATGGAGATCGTGCTTTACAATCTATCATAATAACCGAAAACGCAAGGTTGCCGAACGTTTTGCTCATTTGAAGGATTATGTAGTTGAAAAGTAATAAATTTGCTATGTAATTTTCTTTAATTGGAATTTGAATTTATGACAAAAACTGCATTAATAACTGGAGCTGCTTCAGGATTAGGGTATGAGTTAGCATTGCTATTAGCCAACGATGACTATAATTTAATTTTAATAGATATTGATAATACTAACTTACAAGTTGCAAAAACTGAAATTGAAAAATTGTTTTCATGTAGTGTGTCCATTGTATTCAAAGATTTAAGTAAGCCTAACGTAGCCATAGAAATAATGGAAGAAATTAACAATATTCCCATAGATGTTTTGGTTAACAATGCCGGTTTTGGCTTATTTGGAACTTTTGCCAATACCGAATGGGAACGAGAGCTTGATATGTTGCATGTACATATATTAACTACAACACATTTAACCAAGTTGGTATTAGAGGGGATGTTAAAACGTGGTTCGGGAAAAATTCTTAATATGTCTTCGTTGGCGGCTTTTCAACCAGGACCACTTATGTCTATTTACTATGCTTCCAAGTCGTATTTATTGTCATTTTCTGAAGCTATTGCAAACGAGTTAAAAGGTACTGGTATTACTGTTACAGCGTTATGTCCTGGACCAACTAAAACGTCGTTTCAAAAAGTGGTTTCAAATAACACTTCAAAAAATAAGATTAGTTTTAATATGGCATGTCCGTCGGCTGTGGCTCTTTACGGCTATAACGCCATGCAAAAAGGCAAAATAGTGGCTATACCAGGTGCTATAAATAAATGTCTATCAACCGTTCATCGTTTTGTTTCTAGAAAAATGGTAACACAAATTGTTAGAAACTTACAAGAGAAGAATAGAGAGTTGTAATAAGAGGTTTTTTTTATTAAACTATACCAACCCGTTTATCATAAAGTTCTTGGAATATCCAAAACCCAATATTCAAGAACATTCCAAAAATAAAAGTAAATAACCAAGCTTCTTTATATAGAACTGGTTGTACGACTATATTTAAAATATCTAAAATTAAGTATTTAGGATTGCTTAGTACTTCCCATGAATTATATCGTAAAAATCTACCTAAATAGACTCCGAAACTCGATAGAAATAGAAGCGTCATTAGTATATAACTGAAAACTGTTTTTTTTACATACGGTATCAATATCTTTTTCATGTCTATTAAAGATAAGTAAAATAACAGTAAGCCATTGCAAGCAAACGATGTGACCACTAAGATGTCTAACCACAAATAGGAATCGGAGTTTAACCTTAAATGCATTAAATCTGTAATAATGTATGGTGCATTTGGTGAAAATAATAGCCAGACACTAAACCAGAGTACGAGCTTCAATTTTTTAATGTTTATTTGAGTCGCTAAATAACTTGTAATAACAAATGGAATAATGGCTAAAAATAGATTCCATATTAAAAATAAGTAAAAGAATGAGTGACTTAGTTTTATTCTAATCATTAATAAAAACAAACTAAAAATCAATGATATACTTACTATTGAATAAAGTTTAAATTGGTTGAAAATAAATTGTTTTATAGTATACACGATTTTATAAGCTTTAGTTCTACAATTATAACAGTAACGATTCCTAAAGTGTAAGCCACTAGATCTGAAAACTGAAAAGTACTACCCAATATAAGTTTGGCTATATAACTATTTTCTAAGTTTAGCAGTTTTAGAACATTAGCCAGTTGTGATAATTCTACAGCAAAAGAAAAGATTAAAACGCTCAGTGCTATATAAAAGGGATTGCCTTTAATAAAGCTTTTAAAAAAGCAATACATTAAAATAACTACCAAATAATCGCCAAACGTATGCCTAATAAAACCCGTTTTTACGAATATAGCAATTAAGACTTCTGTTATAAAAAGTAAGATGGTTAAGACGATGTAGGTTTTGTTGAATTGTAGTTTCATAATTTAAAATTCGGTTGGAAATTCTATATTTATAATTATAAAGAAATATAAGATTGCAATGGGAATGTTTAATAGAACCATGCCGCAAGCTTTTATTATTTCATGCTTTTCTTTTGGGTTAACGAATAAGTAAATTAATAATCCTAAAAGAGACATTGTATTTAATATGACCGCTACTATTATAAATATGATCCCAGGATATACTAGTGCATGAGAATGACGAAATGATATTTGAAGTGTAAATAAGATAGTTCCAATAATGAAACTACTTGCAGCTAAGGTTTTGCTCGTTATTATAAAGATGTTCATAGGTTGTTTTTGCGTTAGCGATTGCAGTGGAAAGCCCACAGCGACGAAGAAGCGAGGACTTGTAACGGAAAGCGCGACCCCCGATTTTCTTCGGGGGTAACGCCCATATAATGAATTATTAAAATTACCCGTTGTTCCAATCTATTTTTCTGGACACGTACATAATCATAGTTAATATTAAAAACAAGCCTATGCTTCCTACTATAAGTGCATAGTTTTCTAACTGAATGATGACATAAATA
This sequence comes from Mariniflexile litorale, assembly GCF_031128465.2. GTDB lineage: Bacteria > Bacteroidota > Bacteroidia > Flavobacteriales > Flavobacteriaceae > Mariniflexile > Mariniflexile litorale. The sequence goes on from NZ_CP155618.1 coordinate 2,981,028, forward strand.
AAGGTGTAAAGTGCTGTTAAGGACAGCCCAATAAATACTGGGAATTTAAATGTTTTTAAAATGGATTTTGAATATAATGTGATGAGAAGAATTACAGAAATTCCAGCTATTAGATAAGCTTTTAAGAAGTTGCTGTGCTCTGAAATGGATACCAATAAGGTATAAAACATGGTGAGTGCCAACCCAATCATTAAATATTGAAAGGGATGAATGTTTATTTTGCTTAAGGTTTGAATTAAAAAGAAAATGAGGAATGTTAAGGCTATTACCAAAAAACCATATTTTGCAGAGCGTTCACTTTTTTGATATTCGTCTACAGGAATCATAAAATTGACTCCAAACGCAAATTCTTTTAAATCTGGGATACCATTAAAGTGTTGTTGTGAAAATGGACGGTTTAAATCTAGTATTTTCCATTTAGCATCAAAACCATTTTCTGTTATTTTATTGTCATTATACGGTAAAAACTCTCCAAAAAAGTTAGCTGTTTTCCAATTTGAAGTTATTTTAGCACTTGTTTGTTTACCAGTTGGAATAAAACGAATTTGCTCGCTGCCTTTTATATTAAGGTTGATATTAAAGGTTAACGATTTTTTAAATTCTAATTGTGTTTTGTCTATGGTTTTTGTTTCTAGTGTGTGAAGCACAACTTCATTAAAGTTATAATTTTTTTTGCCGTTATATTTTGATGTTAGTTCGTAATTTCTCTCATCTAGTTTTAAATTAGCTTCGTTGACTCCTTTTACATTTGATGACTGAATGATAATTTTTGCTTTGTCCCAAAGAATGTCTTTATTATCAATTTCTATATCACTAAAATCTGGTTTGGTATATGAGCCAGTAAGGGTTATTTGACTATCATAAACAGCTGTTGTGTAAATACCTCTTTTTTTTGTTTCGGGATTTATGTTAGAATTTATGTTGAGGTTTTCGGGAAAGAAAAATGCGTATTGAATTTCCTCGTTAGTTTCGGTGTACACTTGTTTTGTTTTTTTATCTGTAACGGTTTTTTCATTATAGGTTTTATAAGGCACTTTTAAAATGGGACCATAAATAAGAACCTCGTTACCCCATTGTTCATTGATTTCATTAATAACTTCTGTTTGTCTGTGAGAACGTTCTCTTATTAAATCTTGAATAAAGAAAAGTGGAATCAATAATATTAAGGTTAAAAAACCTATGATGAACATACGTGCTGTGATTGAGGTTTTTAACCAATTGCCAAATTTGTTTTGCGGTTGTGTGTCTGTATTTTTCATGTTTTTAGTTTTAAAGTACTTTGTATTTCAAAGTATAAGATTAAAAAAATAGTATTAGTGCTTGTTAATTAATTTTTCAAGGGCATCAATATGTTTTTTAAATTCTAATTCGCCCAATTTTGTTGTGCTGTAACGTGTGTTTGGTTTTCTACCAATAAATTGTTTTTCAACCTTTATGTACTCGGCCGTTTCGAGAGCTTTTGCGTGGCTTGCTAGATTGCCATCAGTTACTTCTAAAAGCTCTTTTAGCATATTAAAATCTGCATATTCGTTTACCATTAAAATAGACATGATGCCTAATCTAATACGGTGATCAAATACCTTATTAATGTTGTTAATAATGCTCAAAATTGAAGTTTATGGGTTGATGTGTTATTTGTTTTTAAACTGAAAAATACAACTAAATACTTGTTGCTAATTTACGTCATACTTGAAATGCATCCAAGTACCGTAAATAATATGTAATATGCCAAAACCTAAAACCCAAAGCCAAAACCCATAACCAGGGAGTAGGGCAGCGGTTAAGCCTAAAATGATTTCAGCGAAGCCTAAATAGCGAATATCTCCAATGCTATATTTTGAAGCGTTTATTAAAGCCAGTCCATAAAATATAAGCATTAAAGCACCTGCTTGTCCATATTTTTGTTGATTCAAGATAATTAGAATATATAACCCACCAACAACTAACGGAATTAAAAAATTAAATACCAGGCGTTTAGAAGTGGCGTCCCAAATTTTAGAACCGTGTTTCTTTGCCTTTTTAGTTGTTAAAATAATACCCGTAATGATACTTAAAGTAGCCACTAGAATAAGGTCTACTAATACCCATCTGAATATTTGTCCATCAAGAATTAAAGTTCCGTAGCTAAAATTCATCACTAAATAATAAGCAATAGCAGCTCCAATAAGAGCGTACACTCCAGCCATTATCCCAGATAAGCCACTTAAGGAAATAAAGCGCGACGATTTGTTCATCAAGTTTTTGATTTCGCTTATATCTTTTAAATAATCTTTAGATTCCATATAGAAGTACTTTGAAATACAAAGTAAATAAATTAAAATGAATAATGCATTGTAAAATTTTGTTAATTTTGATGATTGATAAATTTTCCGCTCACTTGTAAAACCCATAGACAACTATTTTTTAAATCAGAAAGAGCCATTTCAATCCATCATGCTTTATGTTAGAAGTGTTATTTTAAATACATTACCAGAAGTAGAGGAGCGGTTTAGTTATAAAATACCGTTTTATAATTGCCACAAAAAACCTATGATTTATTTAAATGTTTTAAAAGGTACTAATTATGTTGATGTGGCTTTTGTACAAGGTATTTTGTTAGAAAATGAGTTCCCTCTTTTAAAAAACGATAATAACCGAAAGCAAGTACGCTCCATTCAATTAAGGACTTTGGAAGATTTAGACCATAAGAATTTTATTGAATTGTTACATGCAGCTTCCGCTTTTCTTAGTAAAAGTAAAAGCGCTTGGTTTATTTAATAGTTTTTTTTCTTCAATTTAAAAGAGATCCAAAGGGTAAGTAAAGATAAAACCAACCAAAATGTATCAACGAAAAATATTTGAAATTGTTGGTTACTAAATGACTTCCAAATCCAATTCTTCGTTGTAATTCCATTTACAACAGGAATTAAAAACCCGAAAAGACTACCAGAGAGTAGCGTATATTTATTTATAAAGTTGAGATCCTTTTTAATAATAAAAAAAATAGAGAGCAATAACCAGCCAATAAAATAAAAGCTATAAATAAACGATTGATTAACGGGGTGAAATATTTTTACAGCAATAAACGATAAAGCAGTAATAGGGTACATGCTTAAACAAATGGCTAAATAGACTCTTACAACACGAAGATTAAAACGACGTTTTTTTTCAGGAATGTTTTTTTTGTCGCGTGCAACAAGCCAAATCATGACACCCGAAATTATAACGAAACATGAAATAAGTCCTAATATGAAGCTAATAAGTTTTAGCGCATATCCACCATAATCGGCAAAATGGAGTCTGAAAAGCGTGTTTTTAACACCATCTAAATATGTGCTACTTTCAATGGGGTCTTTTTTAGAAACTAATACATTAGAGTTTACTTTGTATATTGCTTCTCCCACACCTGTAAACTTGTTTTTGTAATTTAAATGGCCATTAACCAGCACGTGCATATTTGTATTCCCATAGTTGAAAATATGCATTTCTGTAACATTAAAGTCATTCCATAATGTTTTTGTTTTTTCAGTATAACCATTTAGGTTAAAGGCTTTTTGAATGGTATCTTTTTCTAAGTCAAAGTGTGGATGACTATATTCTAAATCATCATAGAATTTAGTTTGGTTCCCTTCGTATAAAATAGCAATATTTGGAGCTACTAAAAGCAGCTTAATCATAAAAAAGGCACCAGTAACTGCATAAATAAACTGAAAAGGTAATCCTAACATACCAAGGGAAGTGTGTGCATCTGTCCATAATGTTTTTAATTTTTCTAACGGACGAAATAAGAAAAAGTTAGATGTGATTTTTTTCCAATGCACCAATACTCCGGTGATGATGGCAAATAAAAAGAAGAAAGCAATAAACCCGGATAAGTAATATCCAATAGGGTAGGGAACTTGTGCAAGAAAGTGCAATCTATATAAAAACTCTCCCAGCGAATATGAATCTTGATAGGAATTTTGCGAATAGTCTTTGGTGTCTAAATAAAAGAATTCTCTTTTTTTTGCATCTTTTGGTGCAAGGGTGTCTTTTGAAGCAGATATAGAGACTCCAATACGTTGCTCTATATAATGTTTTCTAATTTCAATATCTCGTCCATATAAATTGTATCGGGTTTTTAAGGTGTCTAAAGTTGCATCAAAATCTATTTGAATATCGTCTGTTATTTCAACAGATTGATTGCGCTCCCAATTCACGATTTCATCTCTAAAAAAAGAAAATGAACCCGCAAAAAAGATTATATAAAGCACGACACTAATAACAATACCACTTACTGTGTGGGTATGAAAGAGGATGTTGTAAGTTCTGTTTTTCATTATTAAAGAGCGATAGGGTGATAGGTTTTAGATAAATAGATTACCAATGAAAAAAACAGACTAAGAAAGAGGTAAATACCCCAAATTTTCCAACCGTTTTTTGCGAGAAAAGCAATAATCATTAGGGTAACCCAAAGTATAAAACCTGTAAAAGTTAAGGTAATTATAACGTTAACATGGTTAACCCAATACGACAATGCCATGTGAAAAGTTATAGATACAAAGTAACCACCCAAAAAGCCAGCAGAGATTTTGGCAAACCGCTGCCAGTTAGACGATAAATATTTTGGGTTTGCAGGCATAAATGTTGTTAACTATTAAAAATGAAAAATTCAGCACAAAGTGAAAGCAATAATAACCCAACAATGGCTTTTGGTTTTATAAATTTTAGAGGATTAAGTATGATGATTAAGCTCCCGAAAGTCATTAAACCCATTATGAAAAATAAAATACCTGAAGCCAATCCTAAATATAAACAGCATAAAAAACATGATAGTACTAAGATTGTTAATCCTAAAAACTTCCCTCTTGTTTTATTTGCTTCTATCCAATTTTCAAAACCGAAATTTGAACTTAAAACAGCTTTTTTTGAGGTGTTATAAATTACATAAAAGGCTGTGAAAATAAATGCAAGTGCTATTGAAATCATTTTTTTAACCTATATAATTGAATACGTTACGCAATGCCAAATAAATTCGTATTTATCACCTTTATATACGCCTGGAACTTTTTCGCTGAAAGTCGTTTCAACAATATATTTTGTTTTCCAAGGCAGTTTAAATGATACGATACCATTATCATCCGTTTCTAAAGTTTTGGACCATAAATCTGCTACAAAAACTTTTAATTCATTTTTTGCTAAAGGTTTATTTTTAAATAGAACTTGAAGTTTTATTTCATCCTTATTTGTAGAAATATCTTTTACGGTAATACCTTTTTCGTTTAAAGCAATGGTTTTGTTAATTGCATTTCCAACTTGTATTTTGGTTACAGAATGATAATGTGTTTTAAAAATACCGAAGTCGTATTTTGTATAGTCAATAACATCAATATGATCATTGTTTAATACTACGGTATAGGTGCCGTTAGCCGATGGTGTAAATTTAGCTAAATAGTGATCTTCAAAAGCAGTTGTTTCTAATTTTACTTTATTACCTTTTTCATCAACCACCCAAAGAGTAAAGTCTTTTACGTTGGGGAATGCTTCACCTTCTACTTTTTCTATTACACCATAAGTATATTCTCCAAAAAACACTTTTATGTTTTGTTCCGTACCTATTTGTCCATTTGGGTCTGTTTCAATCCATAAGTAGTGCGCAAAAGATTGTGTAGTAGTAAATATTATTAAAGCGATGGTTAAAATTGTTTTTTTCATTTTTTTATATGTTTATGATTACTAAAAAGCAGCCCTCATTTATTATTAGAGGACTGCATAAAAACTAAACTAATTACTCTTAACTAATTCAAATATGAAGGTTTTAAAATTTATAAGTTACTGTTAGTCTTCCATTAATTCCAGGTTCCGATTGCCAATATAAATAGCTACCGTAATTAGAACCAGAATATAAATATTCATCAAGAATATTATTAACATTAAGTTGTATTCGTATTTTTTTGTTTTTCCAAGACAACCCACCATCAAGTCTAAAATAATCGGGTAAATCACTTTGGTTGTCTGCGCCCCAAGCCCAAGCAGAACGATCTATCTGGTATTGGTAGCCTAAGGACGCGCCAAAACCTTTTAATTTTGATGTATTAGCGAAAGTATAGTTAACCCATCCGTTGGTCATGTGTTTTGCATGTCCGGCAACACGTTGCCCTATATTGTCGGGGTTTGTATCTTTTGTTATTTCAACATTTGTATTGGCATAATTAAAAACAACGTTTAATTCTGGTGTTATTTCACCTTGCATATCAAATTCAATACCTTTTGATTGAATTTCACCTAGCTGAATAGAGAAGTTTATATTTTCAGGGTCTGTAACCAAAACATTTTCTTTGGTAATTTGATATACGCCTAAAGATGTTTTTAACCTGTTATTAAAAAAGGATTTTTTAATACCACCTTCAATATCTTTGGCTTCAACAGGATCAAAATAATCACCAGATTGACTCACTCCAGTTTGTCCTAAAAAAGACTGGTCATACAAGGCGTAGGCTGTAAGTGTTGGCAAAATATCTACGCTTAAACCAAATCTAGGAGTGAATTTTTTGTCGGTTTCTGTTTTTCCAAGAGTTACAAGTTCGGTATGTCTTGCTGCTAACGTTAATCTAATTTTATTTTGTAAAAAGCTTATTTCGTCTTGAGCATAAAAAGCTCTTACAGTAAAGCCAGTATTATGAACATCAAACCTATTTCTTACTTTTTGTGATCTATTGAATACAGGGGTTTCGGTATTGCCGTAAACTGGATTGTAAATATTAAAAGGTTGATCGGTGTCTATAATAATTAGTTGACTCCAATCTGCCCAATATTCTTTTTCACTAAAATCAAAACCTCCTAAAACCGTATGTTTTAAACCAAAAGTTTCAAAATTTCCGTTAAGGTATGTTTGAAAATATTTACCTATAGATAAGGCATCCCAAATACTAGCATAACGTGTGGCATCACCATTGTCTTCGAAATTCCAAAGCCATGTAGAATTCCCTTCTTGGTCATATCTTAAATAAGCAAATTGTGTTTCAATACTCCAGTTTTCAGAAAACTCATGTTTTAGGTTCGTGAATAATGTTAATTCTTGAATGTCAGTTATTGGGTAGTTGTTATCTATGTATTTAAAATCTCTATCTAAACTACCATACCCATCTGCTACCGGTGCAAAAATATACGCAGAACCTAAATAGCTTTCAGCTTGTTGTACATTCAATTCTGTTGTAATAGAGGTTTTATCAGATAGGTTATAAGTTAAAGCAGGTGCAAATCCGTAGCGTTGTGCGTCTTCATTGCCTCTGTGAGTATCTGATGTTTGATACATACCATTAAAACGATACAATAATTTACCATCTTTGGTTAATTTACCTCCAAGATCTACAGTGCCTCTGTAGTAGTCAAAGCTACCACCAGCTAGCGAAATTTGAGCAATTCGAGTATCAGTAGGTTTTTTTGTAACCACATTATAGAAACCACCTGGCTCTCCTGCTGACATCATAAAACCAGCGGGTCCTTTAACAAATTCTATACGGTCTACTGTATTCATGTCTTCAGATAATGGGCCCCATGTGTCTTGAACATTCACCCCATTTCTAAAAGCAGGTAACCTAAAGCCTCTCATGTTTACACGAGCAAAGTTCCCCCAGTGCTCTAGCATGGTTACACCACTTACATTTCTAATAACACCATCCATAATACTGGTTACTTGTTGATCAATAAGTAAGTCGCTGCTTATTACTTGAATGTTTTGTGGTAATTTTGCTAATTCACCTTTTAAACGAAGTGAGGAAGACGTTTTACGTTCTGCGTATTTGTTTGTTTTATTTCCATTAACCAGAACCTCGTTTAGTTTTTCTTGGTCTTCATTTAATTTTACTGTAGGTACGTTAGTGGTTTCATTATTTTTTATAGTAATAGAAATTTCTTCTGGGTGGTATCCAACATAAGAAAATGCAAGTGTATAGGAACCAGCATTAACATCTTTTATATAAAAGTCACCTTTGCTATTTGTATATGTGCCATGGCTTGTATTAATTATTGTAACATTTACATTTTCTATAGTTTTTCCACTGTTTGAAATCACCTTTCCTTTAATATCACCTTGCTGCCCATAAATAAAAGCCGCAGAAAAAAGAAAGGTTGTTAGTAGGATTAGCTTTTTTATCATATTTTTGTTATTTATATTAAGTCTAAATAAATTTAGATGCAAAAATAGTATGGTTTTCTAATAAATAAATGACGTGATTTGAAAAAAAAAAGACGTGAAAAAGAAAATTTTAAAAAAGTATATTTAACTGATAAAAAAATAAGTTTAAAAAGTTATTTAAGTGAAGAAGTAAAACGTAAGGAGCATTGTGGTTTACTGAAAATTGAATATCTGGTTCGTCCAGAATATGGGAAAGGACATATTACAGAGTTTCATTTTGATGGTGTTGTTATTTCTATTAGTAATTTTATTTTTCATCAAAATTTTATTTTTTATAAAACATTAGATGTTAATGCCCTGTCTTTATCTTTTTTAGTTAGGGGGGAAATGCTTCTTCAAGTAGATGAAACATTTAAAGAAAGGTCTTATGAAGAAAATGAGTCCTTTATGGCTTATATAGAAAGGTTTAAAGGAGCCTTGAAAGTTTATGCAAAAAAGCATTTTAAAGAAATTAAAATTACAGTTTTTAATACTTTTTTAAAAAAGCATGGTTTCATTGAAGGCGTGAAATTTAAAAAAGTAACAGATCAAGATCTTATTTTACCAATCACTAATACTATGTTTGTTGCTTTAGAGGCGTTGGAGATAGATTATGGAGCGGGTTTACTTCAAAGGTTGTTTCTAGAGGCAAAAGTGTTGGAAATTATTGCTTTGCAATTAGCGAGTTATGAAACAATGAATCTAGATAGAGCTGGTTTTACAAACCAAAAGCCAATAAAAAAGCTGTTTCTTCTAAAACAACTTTTAAAAGAGAATTTAGATAAAAACTATTCCATAAAAGAGCTAGCTGAAGAAACAGGTTTAAGTGAAAATATTTTAAAATCGGAATTTAAACGCATTTTTAATTGTACAATAAATCAGTATTTTTTAAATCAAAAGATGAAAAAAGCTACGCATTTGTTGCAAAATACCGATAGTCCCATTTATGAGATTGCAGAAAGTGTAGGCTATAAAAATGCTACACATTTTAGTGCAGCATTTAAACGATTTTATAATGAAACCCCTAAAGTATGTAGGGGAAAACTATAGAGGAATTAAATTTTAAATATCCCCCCAAAAGCAATAACACGCTGTAAATACATAAAATGTTGAGAGGCGCTTTCGGCTGTATTACTTGTGGTTCTAATATCTGGCATATCAATATAGCCACCTTTCATGTCTAATTGTAAAAAGAAATGTTTGAAGAATGTAAAATTTAAACCAGCATGTAGTGATATACCATAACCAGCCAAATGAAACTCGTCATACCTGTCTTTTTGTAAAAGAGTCGTATTGGTTTTTGGGTATAAAATACCGCCTGCGGCACCTTCAGTAATATTTATTTGAAATTTATCGGTGTTTGGTAAATTAAACAACTTTGAAATATCATCATACCTTGCAAATTCAGCGTAAACGTAATTTAAGCCATTCGTGTGTTCAAACTTTAAAAAATCTTCTGAAACAAAAAAATATTCATTATTATAAGTCCCATTGTATTCACTTCCAGATTCAGTTACAGGGAGGTTAATAAAACCATCAACTGTTTCGTTTCTATTTCTATTCATTACATATTTCATATGGTCAACACCTAATGAAACGGTATAATGGTCTGAAATAAAATAACCAACTTTAACATTGGTCTGTGGAATGGTCATTCGAGATGGATTTATATAGTCTACATGCCAACCTTTAGGTTTGTCGTGTGCAGAAGCGTCTTTAATGACGAAATCGTAATCTTCACCTTTAAAATGAATATCAGATCTTGAGAAAGATTCTCTATTCCCTCCCCAACTTACAAAGAATTTACCTTTGTTGGATGTGGTATATTTTACAGGTTCTAAATTTTGAGCAATGATGTTAAGTGAAAGCAAAAAAAAGGTTATACCTAATATAGGTTTAAGTTTCATGTGAAGTATGTTGGGGTTAATTAAAGGTTGTTTACCACTTTTCTGATAGCAACAAGGTTGGTAAGTAACTTTTCTAAACGATCTAAATGTAGCATGTTGGCACCATCGCTTTTAGCGTTTGCAGGGTCGAAATGGGTTTCAATAAATAAACCATCAACATTATTTACAATGCCTGCACGGGCTATGGTTTCAATCATATCTGGTCTGCCACCTGTTACACCAGCAGTTTGATTAGGTTGTTGTAAAGAGTGGGTAACGTCTAAAACGGTTGGTGCATATTGACGCATGGTTGGGATACCACGAAAATCTACAATCATATCTTGGTAGCCAAACATTGTTCCACGGTCGGTTATCCAAGCTTTGTTGTTTCCAGAATCATATACTTTTTGTACCGCATGTTTCATGGCTTCTGGACTCATAAATTGTCCTTTTTTAAGGTTTATAACTTTACCAGTTTTGGCAGCGGCAATCAATAAATCGGTTTGACGCACTAAAAAAGCGGGGATTTGCAATACATCTACATATTGGGCAGCAAGAGCAGCATCTGATATTTCATGAATATCGGTTACTGTTGGTACATCAAAAGTTTCAGATACTTTTTTTAGAATGCTTAAAGCTTTTTCATCACCAATGCCTGTAAAACTATCTACGCGACTGCGATTTGCTTTTTTAAAACTACCTTTAAATACGAATGGAATTTCTAATTTATCAGCAATACTAACAACTTTTTCGGCAATTCGTAAGGCCATGTCTTCACCTTCAATGGCGCAAGGACCACACAATAGAAAAAAATTGTTTGAATTGGTGTGTTTTATTTTTGGAATATCTTCAAGATTCATGATTGAAATTTTAATGCAGCAAAGATAAGATTATTGCTTTAGATAAATAACCGTTTTTTAAATTGAAAGAAATGAATTTGGCTGAATGCTGCATTAGCGATAGAAATGACATGCTTTTTTGTGCGCGCTTATGCGCAAAAAAAAGAATATAATGGATAGCGCGACCCTTTGTGGCTTAATAACTTACGTTAATTTTTACTTAATAATTTGATTGCCACAAAGGGTAATGCCCAAAAAAAAGAGATTGTATAATATATTCCATAATTTATAGTTACATTTGCACGCTTAAAATAAGGCACTATTATGGCTAATATTAAAAACATTGCAATTATTGCACACGTTGACCACGGTAAAACCACGTTGGTTGATAAAATTATGTATCACTGTCAATTATTCCGTGAAAATGAGAATACTGGTGATTTAATTCTTGATAACAATGATTTAGAGCGTGAAAGAGGTATTACAATTACTTCTAAAAACGTTTCTGTTATTTATAAAGACACTAAAATCAATATTATAGATACCCCTGGTCACGCCGATTTTGGAGGTGAAGTAGAGCGTGTACTTAATATGGCTGATGGTGTGTTATTATTGGTTGATGCTTTTGAAGGGCCCATGCCACAAACACGTTTTGTATTACAAAAAGCAATTGACTTAGGTTTAAAACCTTGTGTTGTTGTAAATAAAGTAGATAAAGAAAATTGTACACCCGAAGAAGTACATGAGAAAGTTTTCGATTTGATGTTTGAATTGGGTGCAGAAGAATGGCAGTTAGATTTCCCAACCGTATACGGTTCGGCTAAAAATAACTGGATGAGTGATGATTGGAAAAACCAAACTGAAAACATCGAACCATTATTAGATATGGTTATTGCACATATTCCTGCTCCAAAAATTCCAGAAGGAAATACACAAATGTTAATTACATCTTTAGACTTTTCATCCTTTACAGGACGAATTGCTATTGGTCGTTTAACAAGAGGCGAATTGAAAGTGGGGCAAAACATATCTTTGGTTAGACGCGATGGTTCCATTGTAAAAAATAGAATAAAAGAATTACATGTTTTTGAAGGACTAGGTCGTTTAAAAGTAGAGTCTGTTCAAACGGGTGATATTTGTGCTATTGTTGGATTAGAAGGTTTTGAAATTGGCGATACGGTTGCCGATTTTGAAAATCCTGAAGGTTTAAAAACGATTGCTATAGATGAGCCTACTATGAGTATGTTATTTACTATTAATGATTCACCTTTCTTTGGAAAAGACGGGAAATTTGTAACATCTCGACATATTAAAGATCGTTTGGCTAAAGAGTTAGAAAAAAACTTAGCACTTCGTTTAGGTGAAACAGGTAGTGCCGATAAATTTATGGTTTTTGGACGAGGTGTATTGCACTTATCTGTTTTAATAGAAACCATGCGTAGAGAAGGGTATGAGATGCAAATTGGTCAGCCACAAGTAATTATTAAAGAAATTGATGGTGTTAAATGCGAACCAATTGAAGAATTAAGAATTGACCTTCCAGAAAATGTATCAGGTAGAGCAGTTGAGTTTGTAACGTTACGAAAAGGTGAAATGCTTTCTATGGAAGCAAAAGGCGATCGTATGGTTTGCGAATTTTTGATTCCTTCTCGTGGTATTATAGGGTTGCGTAACCAATTATTAACGGCTACTGCAGGAGAAGCTATTATGGCACACCGTTTTAAAGAATATCAACCTTTAAAAGGAGCAATTCCAGGTCGTATTTCAGGATCTTTAGTATCTATGGAAAACGGTACAGCAATTCCTTATTCTATAGATAAATTACAAGATAGAGGTAAGTTTTTTGTGGAGCCAGGTGAAAGTGTTTATGAAGGTCAAGTAATTGGAGAGAACTCTCGTCAAGATGATATGGCTGTAAACATTACTAAAATGAAAAAACAAAGTAACGTACGTTCTTCTGGAGCAGATGATAAAGCTAAAATTGTCCCAGCTATAAAGTTTTCATTAGAAGAAGCTTTGGAATATATTCAAAAAGATGAATATGTTGAAGTGACACCAAACCATTTACGTTTACGTAAAATATATTTATCTGAAACAGATAGAAAGCGAAATAAATTTTAGTACATGGAATTCTTAGGAGTTTTATATGTAGAATGGATTGGATATGCTGCCATGGCAACTGTATTAGTTTCATTCTTAATGAAATCGGTTAATAAATTACGAATAGTAAACTCCCTTGGATGTTTACTATTTGTGTTTTATGGCATCATGTTAGAACCATTATCAAAACCCATCATTATTACTAATATAGCTATTTTTTGTATAAATGTTTACTACTTAGTTAAAAACAATAATTCAAATAAATAAATTCTTACAATTTGAGACTGAATTTGTATCTATGCGTAAAATGATTTTGTATATTTGATTCCTTGTTAAAATTGGGTAAAAGAATAAAAAAAAATATTTACCGTTAATTAAGAAGATTTATAGGTTATAAACAAAAAAAGAAAATTTATAGTAATTGAAAAAATTAATCGATTATATAAATAATAACGTTTTAATTAAAGTTACCTCGTTACAAGCAGCTTCTGTAATAACCAGAATAATTGCGGGCATATTAACTTCAAAGGCTATTGCGGTTTTTATTGGTCCTACGGGATTAGCGTTAATAGGTAATCTTCGTAATTTTGTAAGTTCATTTCAAACCATTGCCGTACTTGGCTTTTATAATGGTGCTGTAAAATATATTTCAGATGTTAAGGATGATGTTGTCGAGTTGAGTAAAACCATCTCTACGATATTCTATGCGGGATTTACTGCTACGATTTTAGTATCCTTTTTTTGTTATTTCAATGCTCAATTAATTAATGACATTATATTTCCAGATTACAATGATTATGCGTTTGTAATTAAAATTTTTGCAATGGTATTGCCTTTTTATGCTTTAAACATGTTTTCATTTTCTATAATGAATGGTTTTTCAAAGTATAAAATACTGATTATAATTAATATTATAGGGCAAATATTAAGTGTTTCTATCGCCTTACTTTTAATTTACCAAAACAAAATTAATGGCGCATTAATATCAGCAGTTATTGCAGAGTCGTTAATATTCTTAATAACCTTAGTAGGAATTACTAACCGACGTTCTTTAGTACCTTTAATTAAAGTTAATAGTATAAGTCTTAGTTTTTTGAAAAAAATGAGCACTTATTCTTTAATGGCTCTTTTTTCGGCCATTATCATGCCGCTTGTGGCCATTGCAATTCGTTCATATATTATTGAAAATATAGGATATAAAGATGCTGGTTTCTGGGAAGCCATGACGAGAATATCTAAATATTATTTAATGCTTATTAGCTCGTTAATGGCCTTATATATTTTACCAAGATTTTCTGAAATAGAAGATATTAAAGAATTTAGAAAAGAAGTGTTTAGTTTTTATAAAACCGTTATACCTGTTTTAGCTATTGGTTTGGTTGCCATATATATATTAAAGCCATATATAGTAACGCTTATTTTTTCAGAGGATTTTAAACCTGTTGAAGACTTGTTTTTATGGCAATTATTAGGTGATTTCATTAAAGTGCTGTCTATGGTAATAGCCTACCAGTTTTTAGCAAAAAAAATGTTTTGGCACTATATTTTAACCGAAGCCTTTTTAGTAATTATTTTATATACAACGAGTGTTTATTTTATAGATTTATATGATAATGTACAAGGTGTTGTTATCGCACATTTTGTGAGTTATATTATGTATTACGGTATTATTTTATTGATATTTGGTAGTTCGCTTTTTGGGGTGGATGTTGAGAAAAAATAAAATTAAATAATAGAAAATTGAAAGAATTTTTTAAAAAAACATTTTATAATCAGTTTTTTAAAGTTTTTTCTTTTAATGGTATTATAGTTGTTGGTAAATTAATAACATCGTTTATTGTTTCTAAAGTTAGTGCAATATATTTAGGTCCTTCAGGGTATGCAATTGTAGGGAATTTAAAAAACATTTTACAAGGTGTTTTAGGTGTCACAGCCAATGGTTTTGAAAGTGGTTTAATTAAATATATTGCAGAAAACAAAGAAAATAAAAACCAATTTAGTAGTATTGTTTCTTCAGCTTTAACACTTAGTATTTGTCTTTCATTATTCGTTGGATTCTTTTTATTTGTATTTTCAAATCAATTGAGTGTCTTTATTTTAAAAGATGCATCCTTAACATACATTTTCAGGTATTTATCAATTTTTTTGCCATTAATTTCATTGAATTTTTTAGTGGTTTATATTGTAAATGGATTGCAAAAATTCAGACTATATACCTTGCTAATTAGTATAACCAATGTGTTAAATGCCGTTATTACATTTTTTCTTGTTTACTTTTTTAGTTTAAAAGGGGCATTAATGGCAAGTATATTAATACCTGTTTTAAGTTTTATTTTTAGTATTTTAATTAAAGATGTTAGGATCTTTTTTGGAGACGCAATAACGAATTTAAAAACAATATCGGTCAGTTTTTTAAGGTCTATTTTCACTTATATTGTTATGGCAATTTACTCTACTATATTATTGAGTTTAAGTTATTTACTTATTAGAAACAATATAATTTCTTTTATTGATACAAGTACAGCAGGATTATGGGAGGCAATGAATAAATTATCGAGTTTTTACATGATTTTTTTCTCTTCTTTGTTTACATTGTATCTTTTGCCACTTCTAGCATCAAATAAAACGATAAAAGGTTATGCTGAAATAATGAGCACATATTTTAAGTATCTAATTCCTTTTATAATTGTTTTATTTTTAGGAATTCTATTTTTTAGGGTTTTACTTATAAAGTTGTTTTTAACAAACGAATTTTTAAAAATAGAACAATTCTTTTATTTACAATTGTTTGGAGATTTTATCAAAATTATAGCTTTTTCGTTTGCCTATCAATTTCATGCTAAAAAAATGGTAATACCGTATTTTATAACAGATGCTATATTATATGTATCCTTTTATTTATTAAGTATGCATTGGCTAAAGTATCATCATCTTCAAGGCGTATTTTATGCTTATATTGTAAGCACATTACTGTATTTAATTACCGTATGTCTTTTCGTTTTTTCAAACCGTACAAAGCATTTAAAAAGTGAAAACCAATTTATATAAATTTTTTATAATATTTTTTCTACCATTACTTTTTAAGTATATATTTCTGTACTTTTTTATAGACCTATATTTTGTTGAAAATGGGGATATTATAGAAGATGTCTTATTCTGTTTTTTAATTTTCGCAATTTATTATAGCAATGTCCTAAGAAAACAAATTTTTAAAGATTTTTTATGGTTTTTATATGTGTGCTATTTCATTTTAGAAACCACATCTTATATGGTAGTTTCTTCAAATTTTTCATCCTCATATATGTTTTTGTTGATTGAATCCAATAAACAAGAGCTAAAGGAGTTTTCTACTTCCTATATAAATATTCCAATAATAGCATTTATAATTTTAATGACGGCTTTGTTTTTTGTTATTAGAAAAATGAAATTAGTAATTAATGCTTCAAAAAAAATACTCGTAGGCTGTATTGTTTTTTTTGGAATTGTTGCCATTTTAAAGGGCAGTGGTTTAATAGAAAGTAATTCTTATCACAATATAGTTAGGGGTGTATATGGTTATTTTGATTTGCAGAACAGTGTTAAATTTAATACTGATATTTCAAAAGATAATATTAAAATAACAGCCGATAATGAGGTTTTGGTAGTAGTATTAGGAGAATCAACAACCAGCCAACACATGCAACTTTATGGTTATAATAAAAAAAACACACCACTTTTAAATACGATTAAGGATAATTTATTTATATATAGCAATGTTATTTCATCAGATGTTATAACCACTAAATCGCTTCCCAAAATAGTAACATCCATAGAAAACAGCGGTAAAAAAGAAACTTCAACTAATATAATAGAAGTTTTTAATAAATCTGGTTATAAAACATATTGGTTATCAAACCAAAGACCAATAGGTTTTTATGATAATCAAATTAGTAAAATAGCATCAGTCTCAAGCTATTTGAAATTTTTAAATCATGTAAATGAAGTGCAAACAACTAGTTATGATCAGGTATTGTTGCCAAGTTTCAAGTCTGTTCTAAAGCAAAATGGAAAAATGGTTGTTTTTCTTCATTTAATTGGAACTCATTTTGATTATAACAAACGCTATCCAAAGGAGTATAATAAATTTTTAAGTAAATCTACAGCTTCAAAAAAAGAAAAAATTATCAACTATTATGATAATGCTGTACTGTATAATGATTTTATTCTATATACCTTTATTAAAGAACTTCAAAAACAACATAAAAAAAGTGCTCTCTTATATTTGTCAGACCACGGTGAAAATGTTTATGATGGTACTGATTTTTTTGGACGTTCTGAAACTATATTAACTAAAAGCATGTTTGAAATTCCTTTTTTTGTATGGGTTTCTAAAGATTTTCAATTACCTAAAGATTTTGAATATAAGCCCAACAGAGCTTTTATGGCCGATCATACGTATGAAAGTATCGGACACCTTTTTGGAGTGATTTATAAGGATATGGACATGCGAAAAAGTATTTTTAGTAATACATTTAAAGAACGAAAAAGAAAAGTAATAGATAATATAGATTTTGATACCTATTTTTTAGAAAAACATGAATAAAAGAATATGTTTACTTACAGATAGTCTTGGTTCTGGTGGGGCAGAAAAAATGGTGTCTAATTTATCAATTTCTTTATCTAAAAAAGGATATGTCGTAACTGTAGTATCAATGCTGGATATTATTGTTTACCCTTACAAAGGCACACTTTATAATTTTGGAAAAGTAAAAAACAACAACAAATTAAAATCGTTTCTAAAGTTTAAAGCTTTTTTTAAAACACAACAGTTTGATGTTATTTTAGACCATAGAATAAGATTGAATTTTATTAAAGAGTTCATTTTTTCTAAGGTAATATTTAAAAATGAGAATATTATTTATTGCGTACATCATTTTAATTTAGGACTTTATTTTCCTTTAGTAAATGTGCCTTGGATTTCAAGGAGTACACTTGTGAAAAACAGAGAAATTGTAGCGGTAAGTAAAGAAATTCAAAATAAAATTAAGCAACAATTACATTTAGAAAGTCATGTAATTTACAATTATGTGTTATTAGATAATATAGAAGCCAATAATGATTTGGAAATACCAAATAGTTATAATTATATTATTGGGGTAGGAAGGTTAACAAGCGTAAAACAATTTGATGTTTTAATAAAAAGTTATAAAAATTCTGAATTAATAAATCATGATATCAAGCTATTAATTTCAGGTGAAGGGATTGAAAAGACTAATTTAAATAAGCTTATTATAGATTTAAACTTAAATGATTTTGTTAAGTTAATAGGCTTCAAAAGCAATGTATTAGCTTATATTAAAAAAGCAATGGCTTTGGTATTGGCTAGTAAATCTGAAGGGTTTCCTATGGTTTTAATTGAGGCGTTGACTCTTAAAACACCAGTTGTTTCGTTTAATTGTAAAAGTGGACCTGCTGAAATAATAAAAAATGAAGAAAATGGTTTATTGGTAGACAATCAAAACTCAGATATGTTAACAGAATCATTAAACAAATTGCTATTAAACGATACTTTTTATAACAAAATTAAAAGTAATTTAAGCTTAAGTTCTAATCCGTTTTCAGAAGAAAATAATATTCAAAAATGGATTAATTTATTACATAAATTTAATTAATCTACTAGTAGTTAACTGTTTTTGGTTTAAAGATAAACAAAGCGTTTAGATTAAGTTTATTCTTAATGAAAAACAAGAATTTAATAATAGGGTTGGGTAAATAAATCAGTAATTTTTGAAATGAATTTAAGTTGTTAAAATTGATATCCTCAATAAGAATTTTACTTAATTTATTATTTGAAGCAAGTTTAAAACTTACAGCTAATGAGAACCTGTTATAATCAATATATTTTTTTAAAGCAGGGTGATTTTTTTCAATGTTTTTATAAGTAAAAACAAATTTTGGAATATTTTTTTTGAATAAAGCATTTGAAATACCGTCTTCCATAGTTCTGTTATAAATAGCGCTAACAGAAGTGTTATCTAAAGCAACTTCGTATTTTGTTGCTATTCTAATGTATAAGTCAATGTCTTGTTCAGAAAAAATTTCAAGGTCAAAATAGCCGATATCATTAAAAACATCTTTTGGAATACAAATCGCAGAAACCCATGCTACACAATTTTGTAATGAGTGTTTAAAAAAACAAGGAACTATACCTTTAAAATTTTCCTGTAATTCATTAAAATGTGCTCTATGAAAAACAGAAGTAGATTTTTGTATTGTATATCCAGTACAGTATAGTCCTTTGTCAGGATAGTTATTAATAAGGTTGTGTAGTTGTTCTAAATGATGTGGTAACCAAAAATCATCAGCATCAATAAAAGCAATGTAATTTGCAGTTGCTTTTTTTATTCCAGAATTTCTAGCACCGGATAATCCTTGGTTTGTTTGGTTATATAGTTTAATACGGGGGTCATTTGTTTTTTTAACTTCTTCAATACTATTATCGGTGCTTCCGTCATTAATAATAATAATCTCAAAGTCTGTGAATGTTTGGCTTAGAATACTTTGCAAAGTTTTATTTACATAGTTTTCTTTGTTGTATAATGGAATTATTACAGAAAAATAAGGCATTATTTTTTATTTTTTTTTAAGATGCAAAAATAACCCAACCGGTAAAAATCGAATAGTAATAATATAGGGTATGATGAGTTAAAATTTTTAACAAGCATTGGTTTTAATAAATAGAATAATTTAATCATTAAATGAGTTAATTGTAATTTTTCTATTAATGGGTATTTGGAGAATAATCTGTAGTGACTTATGCCTATTTTTTTTAGTGATGTTAATTTAATTAAATTTTCGATAGCCTGCTCAGTTTTTTTAATAAAGGTATCCGCATCATCATCAGCAGCATGAATAACAGGATTGTTTATTTTAAGAATCTCGATATTTTTTTTTGTGAAATTATCGAAAAACAGTACATCTTCACAACCATATTTTTTTAATGATTCATCAAATAAATTTAATTCAAATACGCTTTTTTTAATTAAAAAGTTTGATGAATGTAACCCTTTTTTGGTCTCTCTTTTTTTGGTGTAGAGCCATCTTAATTTGTAAGGTTTTTTAACTGGTTTTTTTTTATGGGTCATGCCACCAATAATTAGTTCCTTATCGAGTATAGAAATATAATTTTTTATAAAATTTTCTTCCTTTGGAAAAGTTCCCGCATCAATAAATAATAAAGTTTCATATTTTGCATGAGTACCAAGTAAATTTCTAATGGAGCTTCTACCTATATTAGTGGGTAGTTCCTTAAAAAAGCAGTTTTGAAAAAAGTTAATATTTTGGTTTTTAGTATTTAGTTTAGAATTTGAACCGTCGTCGTAAACTAAAATTTCGAACGTAATATTGCATTTTGAAACCTGTTCAAAAACTTCTTTAACTAAAGGAACAATATTGTAATTATAAGTTGGGATTAAAATAGATAGCATCCAAGATTCTAAATAAAGGCTAAAAATACATTTTTAAAATGTTTAATTTAACTTTAAGATTAAAAGGTTATAAATTGCAATGAATAAATGAATAATAATTGGTTTATGAATGGTTTAACATCCAAAGAGATTTCAAATTTGATATTTAATAAAATTGATAGTATAAAAGACCAACTTAAAGTGTCTTATTTAGCATCAAAAAATCAAATAGGTTTTTTTTATATTGATGATTTATTCCCTTTAGATTTAGCTCACTCCTGTTTCGATGTATTTCCAGATAAATCTGAAATGCGTGTTTTAAAAAGTATTCGTGAGTATAAATGTGTATCTGCTCAAATGGATAAGCATAATAAACTTTTGGAGGAGGTTATTTATGCATTTCAAGATAAAAAAGTGATAAATTTAATTAGTGATATTTGCGAAATGAAGTCGCTGTATGCTGATGAATCTTTGTATGCAGGAGGCCTTTCTTTAATGGGTAAAAATAACTTTCTAAATCCACATATAGACAATTCCCATGATGCTGAACGTGAACGTTGGCGTGTACTTAACTTATTGTATTATGTGACACCTAATTGGGATAAAGAAAATGGGGGGCATCTTGAATTATGGTCTAACGGACCTAAAAAAGCACCTGTTTTAATAGAAAGCAAATTCAATCGACTGGTTGTAATGGCAACTCACGATACTTCTTGGCATTCGGTAAATAAGGTAATTGTTGATAAAAGCAGATGTTGTATTTCAAATTATTATTTTAGTGATGAAGCATTGAAGGAAACCGGTAAATTTCATGTTACTAAATTTAGAGGAAGACCAGAAGATATTTTTAAAAATATAGTATTAGACTTAGATGCTAATTTAAGAATGATAGTACGAAAAATTTTTAAAAAAGGCATTCGTAAAAACCCTCATGTTTATAATAAAAATAAACAGTTTTAATTATTTCGTAGCTATTAAAACAGTTTCAGGCGATTTAAAACCAAAATAACCATCGGTCGTATTATTAAATGTTCTTATACAAACATTAAAACTTATATTCTCTAATCGACTTTTTAAACCTTCAATCGAATAAACTCTTACATGGTCTTCTTGACCAAAATGTTTTAGTCTATCTTCAAGAGAAACAATAGAATAATCCTCATAAATATCACCATTTTTATATGGTGTCTGAATATAAATTCTTCCATTGGGTTTTAGAACTCTGTAAAGCTCAGTCATTGCTTTTTTGTCATCAATTATGTGTTCTAATATATGATAACAAATAATTGTGTCAAATTTTTCAGGTTCTTGATTAATATTTGTGATATCAAATTGATAATCAGCTAAAAACTCATTTTCAAAATCGCTACTGTAATAATCAATAGATTTTATTTTTTTCAAGTTTCTATATAGGCTTCTTGAAGGTGAAAAGTGAAGTGTTTTTCCTTTTATGTTGCCATCCTTATTAAGTAAATCCCAAAGCCTTCTATTACGCGATAAACTTCCGCAAAACGGACATAGTAAATCGTTGCTTTCTAATGAAATAAATTTCCTAAGCCTTTTGTTACATACATTACATTCATGCTTATTTCCTAAATAAAAAACAGCATAGAACTTGCGGAGAAGCAATTCATTTTTAAATAAAAACTCTTTTGGAATAAGTGATTTGATATTCTTTTTAAGAAATCTGTACATAAATTACCCTTTCCTCTGCACCACCTCAAAAACCTGACTATCATCACATTTCAACGTTTTACTTGGGTATTTTAAAAGCAAAGCATAATCGTGGGTAGCCATTAAAATGGTGTTGCCATTCTTGTTTATTTCTTGTAAAACCTCCATAACTTCAATACTGGTTTGTGGGTCTAAATTTCCAGTAGGTTCATCAGCTAAAATAAGCTCTGGGTTGTTTAATAAAGCCCTGGCAATAGCAACACGTTGTTGCTCGCCTCCTGAAAGTTCGTGAGGATATTTAAACCCTTTGGTTTTCATGTCTACTTTATTTAAAACTTCTTCAACACGGCTGTTCATTTCGTTTTTATCTTTCCAACCAGTAGCTCTTAAAACAAATAATAAATTTTCGTTTATAGTGCTGTCTGATAATAATTTAAAATCTTGAAAAACCACGCCTAATTTACGTCTTAAATAAGGAATATCATTTTCTTTAAGTGTTTTTAAATCGAAATCTACAATATGCCCTTCGCCTTCGGTTAAAGGTAAATCGCCGTAAAGTGTTTTCATAAAACTACTTTTTCCAGTACCCGTTTTTCCAATTAAATATACAAAATCACCTTTGTTAATTTCAACATTCACCTTAGAAAGTATCAGGCTATCACCTTGATATATAGAAACATCTTTTAATTGTAAAATAGGAGTAGGCATATGATAATAAGTTTTGTGTTGTAAAAGTATTATATAAAAGTTGAAAGTTGAAAGTTAAAAGGTAAAAAGTTTCAAAGCAGTAAAGTTTCTGAGGTTTAAAGCTGAATACAAAATTTATAAACCTTAGTGATTTGATGATTTTATTTATGTCCTATCCTAGGGTTGTCAATCATCAAACAAGCATTTTTTCAACTTTTAATAACTCGGTTTATAATTATAGCACGATTGTTGCGTTATAAGATTTATATTGAATTATCTTTGATTTTAAATTAAAAAATGAATCGTTAATGACTATAAAAAATAGTGTTTCCCTTTTGGTGGCCATATGTTTTAGCTTTCAAATATGGGCGCAACAGTCGGCCACTTACACAAGTAATTTAGCAGAGTACCAAAAAGCCTTGTCGCTTTACAATAATCAGCAATATCTTGCTGCACAATCTTTATTTGGAAGTGTAAAAAAAGACACTAAAGAAACGGTTTTGTTGTCCGATTGCGCTTATTATATAGCCAATTGTGCGGTGCGTTTAAATCAGCAAAATGCAGATCAATTGGTAGAGAATTTTGTGAAGGACTACCCAACAAGTACGAAGCGTAATACCGCTTATGTTGATGTTGCCGAGTATTATTTTGTCAACGGTAAATATGCTTATGCCAGAAAATGGTACGATAAAGTGGATGAAAGCGGATTGGGAAGAAATGAAAAAGAAAAATTTTATTTCAATAATGGGTATTCAGCATTTTCAAGTAAACAATATAAAGAAGCTAAACAATATTTAACTCGAGTTGAAAATTCGAAACAATACGGGTCACAAGCCAAATATTACATTGGTTTTATGGCTTATGAAGGAGATGATTATGAGAATGCTAACAAGTATTTTGAACAAGTAAGCAACCAAGAACAGTACAAAGAAAAACTGTCTTATTATCAAGCTGATTTAAATTTTAAATTAGGAAATTTTGAAAAAGCGATTGAACTTGCTAAAGCGAAATTGAAGAGTAGTGATAAAAATGAAGTATCAGAGCTTTCAAAAATTATAGGCGAAAGCTATTTTAATTTAAAGCAGTACGCCGAAGCCATTCCGTATTTAGAAGCTTACAAAGGTAAGAACGGGAAATGGAGTAATACCGATTTTTATCAGTTGGGCTATGCGCATTATAAACAGGGTAATTATGAAAAAGCGATTTCAGAATTCAATAAAATTATTGGAGGCACAAACTCCATTGCACAAAATGCGTATTACCATTTAGGTGAAAGTTATATTAAATTGAACAAAAAACAAGAAGCATTAAATGCCTTTAGAAATGCTTCTGAAATGGATTTCGATTTAAAAATTCAAGAAGATGCCTGGTTAAACTATGCGAAAATTAGTTACGAAATTGGAAACCCATACCAATCGGCACCACAAGTATTAGCGACTTATTTAGAAAAATATCCTAAATCAACTTTTAAAGAAGAAATTGAAACCTTATTGATAGATTCGTATATCACTTCTAAAAACTATAAAGAAGCACTAAAATTATTGGATGGTAAAAAGAGTTTTGATAATAAAGTAGCTTACCAAAAAGTAGCATTTTATAGAGGGTTGGAATTATATAATGAAAGTAATTTCATAGAAGCTAAAAATCTTTTTGAGGCATCTTTAAAAGAACCTCGTGATGCTAATTTTACAGTAAGAGCAACATTTTGGAAAGCAGAAACAGATTATAATTTAACCAATTATAATGATGCTTTAATTAGTTTTAAACAATTTCAGCAACAATCAGGGGCCTCATCTACACCCGAACATAAAAACATAGATTATAATTTAGCTTACACTTATTTTAAATTAAAAAAGTATTCACAAACAGCTCATTATTTCAATCAATTCATTGCTTCAAACAAAAAGAATGATAACGTACGATTGAATGATGCTTACTTGCGTTTAGGTGATGCCTATTTTGTGTCGAGTGAGTATAAAAATGCTATAACTGCTTATGAAAACGCTATTAAATTAAGTGCTGTTGAGTCCGATTATGCCTTTTTTCAAAAAGCGATAAGCGCTGGTTATGTGGGGCAAGATTCTAAAAAAATTAAGGAATTAGAACAATTTATTTTGGAGTATCAAAAATCGAAACTTCGTGATGATGCCATGTACGAGTTGGGTAATACCTACGTAAAAGCAGGAGATAGCGATAAGGCCATTCAAATATACAACCGCTTGAGTGCTGAATACAAAATGAGTTCGTTTGTTCCAAAAGCATTATTGCGTCAAGGGTTGGTGTATTATAACGGTAGTAAAAATGAGCAGGCATTAAGTAAGTTTAAGCAAGTAGCGGGCGAATATCCAGACACACCAGAAGCGGTTCAGGCGGTATCAACAGCGCGTTTAATTTATATTGATTTAGGGCGTGTTAGTGAATATGCTACTTGGGTAAAAACCTTAAAATATGTAGAGGTTACCGATGCTGATTTGGACAACGCCACTTACGAAGCTGCTGAAAAACAATATTTAGATAATAATACAGATAGAGCTATTACACAGTTTAATGGTTATTTAAACCAATTCCCAAATGGGTTGCATGCATTACAATCACATTTTTATATAGCTCAAATGTATTATAAAAAAGGGTTGATGGATAATGCAGCACCACATTACAAATATGTAGTAGAAACTTCAAGAAGTGAATTTAGTGAGGAAGCTTTATCACGTTTATCGCAGTTCTATTTAGAAAAGAAAGATTGGAATAAAGCCATTCCGTTGTTAGAACGTTTGGAAGACGAGGCTAATTTTCCTCAAAATGTGGTATTTGCTCAGTCTAACTTAATGAAAGCGAATTACCAATTGGAAAGTTATAATAAGGCAGTTTCTTATGCTGAAAAAGTATTAGCTAATTCAACTATTGATAATAAAATTAAAGCCGATGCGAATGTCATCATAGCACGTTCTGCTATAAAAACTAATAATGAAACCAAAGCTAAAGAAGCCTATGCAAAAGTAGAAACCGTGGCAACAGGTGAAACAGCGGCAGAAGCTTTATACTATAACGCCTATTTTAAAAATAAAGAAACTAAATATGAAGCCTCAAATACAGCAGTTCAAAAATTAGCAAAAGATTTTTCAGGTTACAAATATTATAGTGCTAAAGGATTAGTGCTTATGGCAAAGAATTTTTATGCCTTAAAAGATGCATTTCAAGCCACTTATATTTTAGAAAGTGTCATTCAAAATTTTACAGAATTTAATGATGTGGTTACAGAAGCAAAAGCAGAATTAAGTAAAATAAAAGCACAAGAGGCCAAAACCAATTCGTCTGTACAAGCAGGTAATTAAAATTAAAAGTTGAATATTAGAAGTTGAAAGTATCAAAAATTCAAAATTCGTAAATCGTAAATCGTTAGTTTGTCTGGTCGAGCGCAGTCGAGACCTCAGTAATAAATTGTCAATCGTAATTCAAAAATCGTAAATATAAAAGTATGCGTAAGCACATAAAAAATATCATATTAGCCGTTTTCACACTTAGTGTAACTCTTGTGTTTTCACAAAAGAAAACTACAGACACTATTAATACAGGAGTTATTGATGTTGTAAAACCGTATGTACCAACCATATCGGATGCTTTTAAGTTAAAGGAAGTACCCTCGTTAAACGATGAAACTACTCAAGCAAAAAAAGAGATTAAATACAACATATTTTCATTTCCAGTAGCATCCACATTTACACCAGCAAAAGGTAAAGCGGCTGTTGTGGATAAGGCTAAGCCTATAAAATTATATGATAACTATGCTACTTTAGGTGTTGGTACTTATACCACCATTTTAGGTGAAGTTTATTTGAATCATGCCATTAGCCGTACCGAAAGTGTCGGAGGTTATGTTAGTCATCATTCTTCTGGAGGTGGTATCGAAGGGTTATCTTATGATGATGATTTTCTAGATTCAAAAGCAAATGTAAATTATTCGTCGCGTTTAAGAGATTTGGCCTGGAATGTTGAAGGTGGTGTTGGATATCAAAGGTATAATTGGTACGGAGTTCCTGAATCGCAAATAGCCATTTCACAAACTAATAATATTCAAGTAGATCATTCTTTTTTCAATGCACATTTAGGAGGCGATGTCTCTTTTGAAGATACTTATATAAATTCGGCAAGTTTCCTTTTTAGACGCTTTGGCGATAATCAAGGTTCAGCAGAAAACCGATTCACCTTTAAAGGAAAAGTTGATATACCTATCAATGATTATGAAATATCTACAGATGTGGTTATTGATTATTTAGGCGGAAGTTTTGATAGAGCATATAATGTGAATACTGAGTTAAATTACGGAAATATTCAAGTAGGTATCTCACCAACCTATGAATTAAAACAAGACGACCTAACCTTAAATTTGGGCGTGTCGTTATTTTATATGAGAGATAATGAAGCGAATGATAGTAAAATTTATTTGTACCCAAATGTAACTGCAACCTATAGATTGGTAAATGATGTTTTAATTGCTTATGGTGGTATTCAAGGTGATTTGATTCAGAATTCGTATTACGGTTTTGCAAACGAAAACCCATTTGTGTCTCCAACCTTGTTTATTACGCCAACCGACCAACTGTATAATGCTTATGTAGGTTTAAAAGGGAAAGTAACTAGCAATGTTAGTTATAACATTAGTGGACGTTATTTAGCCGATAGAAGTAAAGCCTTGTTCAGAAATAACGAAATCACATTAACAACTCAAGATTACTCGTATGGTAATTCCTTTGGAATTGTATATGATAACGTAAAAACTTGGGGAGTTTCGGGTGAAATAAATGTCGATGTAAATAGAAATTTCAAATTAGCTTTAAAAGCTGAAACATTTAGCTATACAAGCGATGACGAAGCTGAAGCGTGGAATTTACCAGATTTTAAAGGTTCTTTGTTTTTAGATTATCAAATAAGCGAAAAATGGTTTGCTGGAGCTAATTTGTTTTATGTAGGGGAGCGTAAAGATCAATTCTTTTTAACAACTACAACACCCACAACAGTTACTTTAGATAGTTATTTTGATGCCAATGCCCATGTTGGTTACCATGTAAACGACCAACTTTCCATATTTGCAAAAGCAAATAATATGTCGAATGAAGGCTATCAAAAATGGCAAAATTTTCCAGTACAATCTGCTCAGTTTTTAGCGGGGGCTACTTATAAGTTTGATTTCTAAAATTCCTGTAAAAATCAGGAATCTTATGATGTAATTGTTAGAAGTCATTGCGAGGAACGAAGCAATCTGTTTATTAAAATAGATTAATAGCTCTGTGAGATTGCTTCATTCCTCGCAATGACACATTTATTAAAGTTTTTGAGTTGCTAGAAATTAATAATATCCCTTCCGTAGTTTATCTTGAACTAGGTTGAAAGGCAGGAATTAATCTAGCCAAATAATCAAAATGCTCCCCTTCGACAACCAATTCACATTTCAATCCAACGGTTTCGCAAGCTAATTGTAATTTTTCAAAATCTAAATACAACCATTTCATAGGGTCTTCTTCGTCATCTTTATAACTTAAAAAATAATCGAGTTCACCATGGTATGTAGAGTTCATATCTATCCAAACACCTCCATCTTCATCTTCGTACATGTATTTAATGTCGGACGAATCAATTAAAATTTGTCCATTAGGTTTTAACAAGTTTTTTAAATGGGATAAGTATTTTGAAACTTCTACTAATTCCTGAAAAATACCTGTGCCATTCATCAATAATAAAATAGTATCAAAGGTTTCTTTTTCGTCTAAAATATCTTTTACTTCAGCCTGTAAAACACCACGTAGTTTAGTAACTTCAATAGCGCCTTTTGAGATGTCTATAGCCTTTACCTGAAAGCCTTTTTCTTGTAAATACAAAGAATGACTTCCTGCACCGCAACCTACATCTAGAATAGTCCCTTTTGCTAATTTTAATGCTTTTTTTTCAAGCTTTGGCATCTCACTAAAACCACGAAATAAGTAGGGTAGCGGCAAGTCGTCTTCATCTGAAATATTGGTAGACGTGATGATATCTTCGGTATAATTTCCGTTTTGGTAATCTAATAAGGCTTTTCCAAATAAATCTTTCATGATTTTTACGTCATTGCGAGACTTTTTCAAGTCGTAGCAATCTTTTAATTTAGGGTTTCAATTTTGAAGATTACTTCAGTCATTCTTTCTTCGTAATGACGAAAATACTATTTTTGCACCATGCAAGAATTCATAAAAAACCTTCCAAAGCTCGCCAAAGATAAGCATAACGAGAATAAAAAATTCTTCGCAAAGCTAAAAAGTAAACCACCCAAGAATTTGGATTATGTGATGCAAGATTTACATGATGCCGAGTTTAAAAAAACGGATTGTTTGGAGTGTGCTAATTGCTGTAAAACCACTGGGCCATTGTTTACCGATAAAGACGTGGAACGTATTGCAAAACACTTTAAAATGAAAACCCAGCAGTTTATCAACCAGTACTTGCATATTGATGAAGATAACGATTACGTGTTGCAAAGTGTACCCTGTACTTTTTTAGGAGCTGACAATTATTGTTCAATCTATGAAGTACGCCCAAAAGCCTGTCGCGAGTTTCCACATACCGATAGGAAAAAGTTTCAGCAAATTTCTAACTTAACTATAAAAAATGTGGCTATTTGTCCTGCTGCTTATAATATAGTTGAGGAAATGAAGAAGCGCATTAAATTATAAAATTCTAAAAAAACAAATTCCAATATTTGGCTGTTTTTTAATAGTAACAGTTTAGTATGAAGCACTTTTAACTTTGGTACTTTGAGGCTCTGTAATTTGCATCTTACAAAGTTTCAGCCTTTTTTCATTATATTTAAAAAAAACAAAAGCGAACCTATTGGAAACTTTTTTAAATTATTTTGAAACGATCCCATCTTCACACCGAAGCTTAATTTTAGTTGGTGGCTTAACTTTTTTCTGGCTTTTAGAAGGAGCAGTTCCGTTATTTAAATTCAATTATAAAAAATGGCAACACGCCATTCCTAATATGTTTTTCACAATAACTACTATTATTATCAATTTTGCATTGGCTTTTTTGTTGTTAAAATCGGCCGATTGGGTGATGGCAAATAACTTCGGAATTCTTAACTGGCTGCCCCAAATCCCCATGTGGTTATATATTGTTTTAGGTGTGTTTTTAATGGATTTTTTTGGTGCTTATTTCCCGCATTATTTGGAGCATAAAACACCTGTACTTTGGATGGTGCATTTGGTACATCATTCTGATCATAAAGTAGATACAACTACAGCTAATAGGCATCATCCATTGGAAAGCGTTATTCGTTTTATCTTTACACTTGTAGGAGTTGTTATTATTGGAGCCCCAATTGGTATTGTAATGTTATATCAATCTATGTCATTAATTGCAACGCAATTTACCCATGCCAACATAAAATTACCCAGAAGAGTTGATGTTATATTAAGTTATGTATTAGTTTCTCCCGATATGCATAAAGTGCACCATCATTATAAATTGCCTTACACCGATTCTAACTATGGAAATATTTTTTCGGTGTGGGACAGGCTTTTAGGAACTTACATGGAATTGGATAGAGACCAATTAATTTATGGTGTTGATGTGTTTCCAGATGAAAAAGAAAACAGCAACATTAAAAATTTGCTAAAACAACCATTTCAAAAGTATAGAAAGCCAACGATTACTAATCAATAAAAACCTTTTCAAGTTCATTTCCAAAATCGGGCATTGAAATACCTGTAGTATTAGTTAGAACGGTAATAACAAGTTCTTCTTCAGGATATACCATTAAAATAGTTGATGCACCTACACCACCTCCAGTATGATAATATTTAGGGGTGCTATTTTTTGAAGTTTCAATCGAGAATCCAATACCATAGCCTGTTCTTTCTCCAGTTTTTAAATGTTGAGACGTTATAATTTCAGAAAGAGCTTCTTTAGATACTATTTTGGGAGAAATGAGTTCGTTTCCAAATTTTATTAAGTCTTCAGAGGTAGATAAAAAGCCACCACCTGCAATTTTATATTCATTACAAACAGGACTAGCAAGTATATGTTTTTTTAATAAGGAGTTTTTGTAAAAATGCGTACAGTTAGGAACTGTAACATCCGAGGCATCCATCATAGAATGCGTCATGTTTAAAGGTGTGAAAATAGTATCGGAAACAAACGTATTAAAAGGCACTTGAGTAGCTTTTTGCATTACTTCGCTTAGTAAAACATATCCAAAAGAACTGTAATTAAATTGTGTACCCGGTTCAAATAATAGGGAGTCGCTTTTAAATAAATCCAGTCCTTCTGTAATGCTCATTTTTTTGTTAAGAGCATACTCAATATTATTTTTATAATGCCTAATACCAGCTAAATTACCACCAAGTTGCCGCACAGTAATATCATAGATTTGTTTTGGATAATCAGGTATGAAATTGTAGATGCTAGAATCTAAATCAATCAATTTATCATCAATTAATTTTGCTAAAGCAACTGCTGTTATAGATTTAGAAATACTTGCAATTCTAAAGATAGTAGTATCTGGTTTTACAGGTATTTTTTGTTTTTTATTAGAATAACCAAACCCTTTAGACCATATAAGTTCACCATGCTGAGATACCGAGATAGCCATACCAGTAATACCATGTTTGCGTAGAAACTTTTTAGCAAGCTTTTTGGCGGCTTTTGTTTTAACTTGACTAGGATTTTCGGTGTTTTGTGTAAATCCTATAGCGCTTAAAAGAAGCATTATAGAAGCAATAATTCGTTTCATTAAATATGTGATTACTTGTAAATTAAGTATTTATTTCTAGTTTTTTTAAAGGAAATCAATCCTTGTTGCCATGAAGCTTTTATTTCGGTTTCTGTTAAACCAGCTTCAATTTGTTGTTGTAATTTTTTTGTGCCCGCTAATTTTGTGAAAAAAGAGTTGAAAAAATCAGCTTTATTTATGGTGTTTTTATAAGCCGAAATCAGCCAGTTCAAATTAAGCTCAGTTATTTTTTTTTCATTAGATAAATCCATGCCATAACATATTTTATCTTGATTTGGGGGGGATTTAGCACCTTCGTTAGGTTTTGGAGTAAAGCTGTATTTGAAGATGCTTTTATCTAAAAATGGACTACCAAATACTTGAAACTGTGTATGGGTACCACGACCCACACTCACATTTGTGCCCTCAAAAAAACATAAACTTGGGTATAGGTTAATAGATGCATCGTTTGGTAAATTCGGACTCGGTTTTATAGGTAAACTGTAGTTTGTTTGGTGTGTATAATTTTTAATAGATATGATTTTTAATTCACATTGAACACCGTTTTTTAACCATTTTTCGCCATTTATCATAGTGGCGTATTCACCAATAGTCATGCCATGAACTACAGGAATTGGGTGCATGCCTACAAAACTTTTATGTTCTATTTCTAAAATCGGGCCATCCACATAATGCCCGTTTGGGTTGGGGCGGTCTAAAATCAATACAGGAATGTTGGCTTCGGCGCAAGCTTCCATAACGTAATGTAACGACGAAATGTAGGTGTAAAAACGCGCGCCTACATCTTGGATATCGAAAATCATGATATCAATATTTTTAAGTTGTTCGGGTTTGGGTTTTTTATTATCCCCATAGAGTGATACAATGGGTACGCCCGTTTTAGTATCCACCCCATCTTTAATATGTTCGCCCGCATCAGCAGTGCCTCTAAACCCGTGTTCGGGCGCATATACGGTTTTTACATTTATATTTAAAGAAACCAATGAATCTACTAAATGAGTATAAGAACTTTTCACTTTAAAAATGACACTCGTTTGATTCGCTACAACTCCTACACGTTTCCCCTTCAATAAAGGTAAATACGCATCTGTTTGATTGGCTCCAACTACAATTATTGCTTGCTGGGTGTTGGTTTGAGGTGTTTTATATTCGGTTTTCAAGCCATCAACTTTCTTTTTCGAAAAGTTTCCGCAAGAAATCATTCCTAAAACAAATAATAAAACTGTATTTTTGAAAACTTTAAACCGCATAGTATATTTTGAATTACGAGTTTTTTTTAGCTAAACGCATTATTGGTAGTAAAGCGTATAAAAGTAGTGTTTCGGCTCCAATAATAAAAATTGGTATAGCAGCAATTGCTATCGGTATTGTAGTTATGATGGTTGCCATTGCTACAGGTATTGGCTTACAGCAAAAAATACGCGATAAAGTAGTAGCCTTTAATGGGCATATTACTATAACTAATTACGATAGCAACAATTCACAAGAAAGTTTATTTCCTGTATCTAAAAAACAAGATTTTTATCCAGAGTTTAAGTCGGTTGAAGGTGTAAAACACGTTCAAGCAGTGGCTTCAAGATTTGGTGTTATTAGAACAGAAACCGATTTTGAAGGCGCTTACCTAAAAGGAGTAGGTTCTGATTATGATTGGACTTACTTCAAAGAGTTTTTAATAGAGGGGAATTTGCCAGATTACACTCAAGATAGAAACGAAAATGTTTTAATTTCCCAATATCTAGCCAATAGGTTAGGTTTTAAAATAAGTGATACTTTTCAAATGGTATTTCCCAAAGACGATGCCGAAAAACTGCCAAACATCATTACCTATAAAATTGTGGGTATATATAATTCGGGGTTTCAGGATTTGGATGCCCAATATCTTGTAGGCGATATTCGGCATATGCAGCGTATTAATAAGTGGAGTGCAGATCAAATTGGAAATTTTGAAGTGTTTATTAATGATTATTCTAAACTTGATCAAAAAGGCATTGAAATCCATAAAAACTTAGCATCGTTATTAGATTCTCAAACTATTACTAATAAATACGCTTCCGTTTTTGAGTGGATAAGTATTTTCGATAAAAATATTTATGGCATTATAGGTATCATGATTTTGGTAGCAGGCATAAACATGATAACTGCATTATTGGTTTTAATATTAGAACGCACCCAGATGATAGGTGTGTTAAAAGCTTTAGGGAGCAATAATTGGAGCATCCGTAAACTGTTTTTATATAACGCTAGTTATCTAATAATACTAGGTCTTTTCTGGGGAAATCTGATAGGTCTAGGTTTACTATTTGCGCAAAAATACTTGAAATTATTCCCGTTAGATCCTAGTGTGTATTACGTTACCGAAGCCCCTGTTTACATCAGTTTCACTTATATAATAGTTTTAAATATAGGTACATTATTACTGTGTTTGCTCATGCTTTTAGTTCCCTCTTATATCATCACCAAAATATCGCCAGTAAAAGCTATACGTTTCGAATAACTTCTGAGCGTAGACGAAGTGCTATATCTTTTTTAAAACGTCTTAACGAAGTATGAAACCATCTCATAATACTTACTTCAAGTAAAATAAGTAATTGTCCTGTCCTGAATAAAGGTTACATAATTTTAAACATTATGTATAAAAAAGACAAAGTAATTAGACGTTACAACGAACCTTTCAAATTAAAAATTTTAGCCAAATTTACAACCGGAAAACATACAAAGAGCAAACTTTGCAAACTCTATTCTATTGTAACAACGGTTAATGAATGGATTAAAAAGTACAATCGTAAATTCATTTTGGTATTACCAGATGGAATCGGAAGAGGATTGTATCTAAACTTCATCAGAGTTAAAAATTTTGACGACTTATTTCTTAAAACACATAAAGAACTTAATGAAACAAAAAAAAACTAAAAAGAAAAAAATCTAGATGAAGAACTTAAGATGTACTGTGGTGAAAAACGAATAAAATCGTATATAGAAAATTTCTGGTTTTGCTTAAATCAATGTTAACTTCTGATTTTATTTTGGAAAACCCTTGCATAAACACCTTTCTACCTCCCAGAAAAAACATGATGCTGTGTAGCTGTGAAATAATCTCTAAAAATCCTGTTTAAAACATGCTGTTGGCTGCACGCTTTGATACCTAAAAATGGATGTATATTTAAAATAGCATGCGATATATCCTTTACCGAAGCGGAAGCTGTTACATGTATAGTTTCAATATAAGCTTCTGTTATTACTGTTTCGTTATTGGTACAAACTTCAATATCTTCAGCAAACTTATAAATTTGTTGGTTAATTTTATTTAATAGGGAATTAAATGGCTCTAATATTTCTTTTTCTAAAATGATTGAGGCTTCTTCCAAATAATGTTCTGCCATACCAATATAATTTACCCAAAGTGTTAAATCGGCAAACACCGAAAATGGGATTTTAAAAATAGGTTGTGGTAAATAAAAGGTATTATAAACAAATGCATATTTAGATGATACCACCACAGCATCCACTTTAAAGGAATGTGTTGCTGTCGCTTTCAAACCCATAGTGTTCCAGTTTTCAATAATAGTAACAGCTTCTTTAGGAATCACAAATGAGTATACTAAAGGCATGTCATCTTCATTTAATACCTCTTTACCATCCGCCATAATTTTAGCATTCAAGGTGAAATGGCTGAGGTAAGGAGCACCAGTAGCATAATGCCA
Source organism: Mariniflexile litorale (assembly GCF_031128465.2). GTDB lineage: Bacteria > Bacteroidota > Bacteroidia > Flavobacteriales > Flavobacteriaceae > Mariniflexile > Mariniflexile litorale. The sequence goes on from NZ_CP155618.1 coordinate 3,016,255, forward strand.
TTCCCCAGAAATGGTATAGTTGTCTCCTTGTTTTTCAGCGTTTCCAAAAACACCCCCACTACCACCAAAACATACAGGTTTATTTGAGGTTAGGAAAAGATGATTAGCGGCTTCGGGTTGTAAATTGCCTATAAAATAGTTGGCACCACTGCATAGTGTTACTGTCCAGCCCAAACTACCGTCTGTTTTTGCTAAAGTTTGAAGTTTTTGTAAACCTTCGGTAAGTGTTGATTCCAATCCGTTATAGGTTTTTGGTACCCAAAGGCTCCAAAAATTATTCTCAGAAATCCATTTCAACACCTCAGGTGAAAATACAGGGGCTTCTAAAATTATAGGTTTAGACGGTGCTGTGTTCATTTCTTGATTCATTTAATATAATATGTCGCCATTTAAAATATCCCGATGTGCCAACCGCAAACAAGAAAATGGTTAGACCAGCATAAATGTAAAGTTCTTTATAAAAAAGTAAAGGAATGGAAATAATGTTGCTAATATTCAAATAAATCCAATTTTCCATTTTACGCCGTGCCATAAGCCACATACCTGCCCAAGCAAACGCCGTGGTGCAAGCATCCCAATAAGGAACATCAGAATTTGTATGGAAAACAAGCCAATAGGATATGATAATGAAGCAACCAATTACAATAGCAATGGCATAACCATGTTCTAAAATACTAGCGTAGGTAATTTGTATTTCCTTGTGTTGCTTGCCAAATTTCCAGTAGAACCACCCGTAAATACTCATACCTAAATAATAAAGGTTTAGTAAAATGTCGGCGTAAAGCTTTGAGTAATACAACACCCAAATACCAATAAGAATGGAGATGATACCAAATAGGTAATTACTAATGTTGTTTTTTCTAGCTAGGAGTACTTGGGTGATTCCGAAAGCTGTACCTAGCCATTGCAAGATAATTATTGGTGTAAAAAAAGCCTCCATCATTTGTTTTGTTGTTTTTAACGAATGCGTTGAGGAGACGAACCACTTAATGGAATTATAGCAATAACGCTTCATCCATAAAATCCCTACGCTGGCATTATCCAGATCAGGTATCAAGCCTTAACGGCTTTTGGGTATCTTCTCAGCCTGTTGAATACAAGCACCCCATTCGATAACAAAGTTAGAATTATAGATGGTTTAATGAAAGGGAATCTTATTTTTTATTTACTTGTTGAGAAACCAGTTAAAAATGATGCGTAAAAATAGAATGATAAGATTAAATTTGTGATTTTGATATTATGGATTTAAGTTTAGAAAATAAAAAAATTGAATTGATACAATGGCTATCAACATTGAATGATAAGCTCTTGATAGATAAATTAATGAAATTACGAGAAAAGGAGAAAACTGACTTCTAACTCAAGCGAAAAAGATATTTATGAAAAGTGGTTATAGAATATTGTGGACTGACCATGAATATCTGAACTTAAAGAAACTATAGAATACCTTGAAAATAATAGGAGGGAAAGAGAGGGAAAGAGAGCTAAGAACTTTTTCTGCAAAATTAGATCACACTATAGAATTGATTTCAAAATCACCTGAAATTTCTCCAAGATCATTTGAAAAGAAATACATTAGAAAAGCTGTAGTCGAAAAACATAATAATCTTTATTATAGAATTAATAAAATATGGTTGAGATTGTTTCCCTATTTCTAAACAGCAAAAAACCTAATAAGAAAAAATTTAAAACTGTTGACCTCAATGATTATAAATTGTTTGTCTCTCTTTCTCTGAAATTTTTAGCTTGGTGTGTACTTGTAAGGTTAAGTGCTAAACCACGCAACTACTCATAGTCGAGACCGTCAATTTTACTATATGTTATGCCAGATGGGCTGGTGAATTTGATGTGTTGGATGCTGTGATAGTGATAGATAAATACTTATTACTTGACTCCGCTTTATTTAAGAATTATACTATCAATTTCTAATTTAAAAACTTCTTCTTTTTTATTTCCAATCAAAAAGGCAATCTGTGCCATGTGTTCACCAGAATAGTTTGGTAAATTTAAAACATTGCCTCTAAAAGCAGGATACATGGAGTTCAAAGGAATTTCGATTGTGGTCCAGTTTGAAATAGTGTCGAATATGGCTATATAGGAATGCTTATCGGTAGCATTACTTTTTATTCTAAACTGATAGGTTTTACCATCTCCTTTAACTGTAATACATGCTCTAGTAAATGTGGATGTGTTTTTTTTGTCAAAATTATATTGCAGCATCGAAAAGCCACCATTATTTTCTAAAGACACTTGCCCACTAAAAACCCCAAAGCCCGCCTCGTTTAAAGTAAAGAAACTGTTTGACTTACCACCCATAACCACATCGTTAATAGTTTTCCAATGGGTAATATCTTTTTGTGTATTAAAATTAAATAGTTCCATTAAAATTTGTTGACATCAATTTTAAATAACTCGGCGGCATTTTTCCAAAGAATCAATTCCTTTTTTTCTTCAGGGAGCTCTAATTGATTCATAAACTTTAAATAAGATTTCATGTTCGATATGGGCCAATCAGTACCATAAAGCAAGTATTTTGGGTCGCCGGCATAGGTAATCATTTCTTCAATTTCGGTTTTCATATAGCGTTCAAACTTATCGGAGAAATCACCTAGCACCAATCCAGAAATATCAGCATGTACGTTTTTATTTTTGTAAACCACTTCCATACAATCTTTAATCCATGGGTTACCCACATGGCAAATAACGATTTTTAAATCGGGGTAATCAACTGCCAAATCATCAATATGTAAAGGGTGCGAGAATTTTATTTTTCCAGTGGGTGCATAAGTATCACCTGAATGGAACATAACTGGCACATCAAACTCGATAGCCATATCATAAACCACTTTTAAGCGAATATCATTTGGGTAAAAAGGTTCGTAACCAGGATAAAACTTTAAGCCTTTAATAAGCCCCGATTCTAAATATTCACTAATTTCTTTTAAATCGCGGTAATTGTAATTAAGATAACTAATGCCAGCAACAACCCCCAAATTATTCCGTCCGCTAATAGCTTCAACCACTTGCTTGGTGCTTGGTCTGTGTTCATTTACTTTGTATGATGAAAGCACTAAAGAATAATCTACCTTATTTTCCAACATGGTGTCGGTTAGTTTATTAAGACAATCATTTAATGAAACGACCCGATCTTCGTGGTAGTTGTTAATATGTGTATGTACGTCAATAATCATGTTGTGGAATTCTAGTTATTATAGGTTTTCGTTATTTTCAATATCACTAATATGTTGTTCTAAGCTTTCACGAAAATTTGAATTTCTATGATTAAGAAGTTTAGTACTCCAAACCTTCGTAAAGATTATATTAAAATAGCAAATATTGTGATTTTAATATAAACACTTTTTGGAAATTTATTTAAATTAAAGTTAAATATAATTATTTATGATAATGATTATTGGTTCAAACTAAGTTAAACTTGTACCTTTACCTTACTATAAATTTTAAATCATGTATTTATGAAAAAAATAATATGTGCTACAGATTACTCTAGTAATTCTGTGTCGGCTTTAAAATACGCTTATGCACTAAGCAAAAAGATAAATGCAGAATTAATAATATTAAATATTATAGAATATCCAACTGTCTGGAACAGTGACGTGCCAAAACCTAAGTTTTCAGACTTTGAAAGTGGTGCTCGCAAAGCATATCAAAAACTATTAAATGAATTCTGTACAACGCACTTAGGCACCAATTTTAATTCACAAAATGTGACTCTGGATGTAAAAAGCGGTGAAGACGTAGAAAATGAAATACTTAACTATGCCAACAACACACAGGCTTTACTATTAGTTTTAGGGGTAAAAGGAATGAGTCCTATCAAGGAACTGTTTTTGGGCAGTACCACTAAAATGCTGATATCAAAATCAAAAATACCAGTAATTGCAGTCCCTGACGGATCAAAACTTGAGAAATTCGAAAGTTTGGTTTATGCCACAACACTTGCAGATGAAGATGTTATTGCAATTAAAAAAATCTGTGACCTATTTGATTCTATTATAACAAAGATAGAAGTGATTCATGTTTCAGAAAAAGAGGATAAAATCTCGATATCTAAAATAGAAGCCTTTAGAAAAAGTCTTAATGCTCAATTTTCCTCATCAAATATGGAATTGAAAATAATTTACAATAATGATGTTTTCGAAACGCTTAAAAATTATTTAAAAGATCAGGAGGTGAGTATTCTAGGTATGTTGGAACGTGAAAAAAGAGTTGCATGGAAAAATTTATTCCACAGAGATCTTGTAAAACGATTGGAAACTAGTGTTAATATTCCGCTCATTAGTATTAGTCAGGAATCTGTTTAACATAAACCATATTATTAACTGGTTCATAATACTCTTTACGGGGTATTATTATAACATTAATTATTCAATTCGGGTGTTTAGCTCGGTTTTTTTCAATGTTAATTTTAAAAGGTTTCGTTATTTTCTATATCACTGATATGATGCTCTAAGGCTTTTACGGAAATTTGAATTTCCATAATTAATAATGATAAAGAAATAATTAATAAAATAAGGGCCGCACCAAATACCCAAATGCCCAGAGTTTGTTGTTTTATATAAATTAAAAACATGGTTAATACACATAGCAGCAAACTAGAGATCCCAAAAATTTGCATAGAGCGTGTTAGATATAAGCGTTGTTTTATATTTTGTATTTGAGCCATTAATACTTTATCCTTTTTTTTAAGGTATTTCGCATGTAAGTCTCTAATAACGGCTGCATATGCTAAAAATCGATTGGTATAAGCTAGCATGATTAGTGATATGGCCGAAAATAGTACAGCAGGTGTGGTAAGCGTTAATTCTTCCATTATAAAGCGTTTATTCAAATTTAACAACTTTAAAGTTTTTGAGGGTATATTTTGCTTCAAATTATTTTTTACTTTAGGTGCATGCAAGAAGATTTTTTACACTACATCTGGAAATATAAAAAAATCAAGCTGAATGATTTAAAAACAACCCAAGGGGAAGGCATTTTAATTACTTCAGTGGGGCAACATAATTTTAATTCAGGCCCTGATTTTTTTAATGCACAGCTTAAAATAGGAGAACAAATATGGGCTGGTAATGTGGAAATTCATGCGAAGTCTTCAGATTGGTTTATACATAACCACGAACAAGACAAAGCTTACGACACTATTATTCTACATGTGGTTTGGGAATATGATACCGATGTATATAGAAGTGATAACACCATAATACCAACGTTGCAATTAAAAGATTTTACCAGTAAAGATGTTTTAATTAATTATGAAAAACTTTTTTCAAAAAATGAAAAATGGATTAATTGTGAAAACGATTTTGCTTCGGTTGAAGATTTTTTATTAACCAATTGGCTAGAACGTTTATATTTTGAACGTTTAGAGCGTAAATCGGATACTATTCAAAACCTTTTAAAAGAAACAAAAAACGATTGGGAGGCTGTGTTTTTTATCATGTTGGCTAAAAATTTCGGACTCAAAGTAAATGGGGATTCGTTTTACAGTATAGCTAAATCCATCCATTTCGGTATAGTGAGAAAATCTCAAGCGAGTCAACAAACACTGGAAGCTTTACTTTTTGGTCAAGCAGGTATGTTGGAAGACACTTTAGAAATAGCTTATTATTTAGATTTACAAAAAGAGTATCACTTTTTAAAGCAAAAATTTAAGTTAGAAAATAGCAGCGTAGCACCCTTGCAATTTTTTAGATTGCGTCCGCCCAATTTCCCAACCATCAGACTTTCGCAATTTGCAAGTTTGTACCATGAACATAAAAACTTATTTTCAAATGCGATGGAAGCTGAAAATTTAGAAGACTTCTATCAACTTTTTAAAGTGTCGGCAACATCGTTTTGGAATTCACATTACACCTTTCAAAAAACATCTAAAACATCTACAAAAACACTTACTAAATCGTTTATAGATTTATTACTTATCAATACGTTACTGCCTATTAAATTTTGTTATGCAAAAGAAAAAGGGCAAGATATAGATTCGGTAATCCTAAAAATAGCTTCAACTATAGCTTCAGAAAAAAACAGTATTGTTGATGCTTTTAATGGTTTGAAGAAAGTTTCCAATTCATCATTAGAATCGCAAGCATTCATTCAACTTAAAACCGAATATTGTTCTAAAAATAAATGCCTGCAATGTACTATTGGAAATCATCTTATTAGGTAATACAAAGTTTCATATAACTTTTAGACAAATAAACTTTTAAACTTTTAAACTTAACACTAAATTGCAGCATGAACGGAATATACAAACCCTTATTATTTTTCCAGAAGCATGGCTATTATGTGTGTCAGCGTATAGCAGAGCGCCTGGGTATTAGGGCAAAAGTAGTGCGAACCTCGTTTATGTATTTAACTTTCGTAACACTTGGTTTTGGTTTTGCTTTGTATTTGTTTTTGGCATTTTGGATGCGTATTAAAGATTTAATTTACACCAAACGCTCTTCTGTTTTCGATTTATAAATTATGAACCCCCTTATTAATTTTTTTAAAACCAAAATTTATACAGCAGTTTTTTTACTAGTTGTTATATTGTTTATTGGTATTATAGGGTATAGGTTTATTTCAGAGTATTCTTGGATTGACTCTGTTTACATGACGGTAATTACATTAACTACCGTGGGTTTTGGTGAAGTGGTACCGTTAGATTACAATTCTAAAGTGTTTACTATTTTTTTAATATTAGCCAGTGTTATAATAATGGGTTATGCACTTTCTATAATTACAGAATATATTTTAAGCAAAAATAATCTTGAAGAATTAAAATATAAAAAGATGCAAAAGGAGATTAATAGTTTTAAAAACCATGTGGTTATTTGTGGTTATGGTAGAAATGGTAAGCAAGCAGCAATAAAGTTATTAGCTTATGAAAAATCGTTTGTTGTTATCGAAAAAAATAAAGACATGGAGGAACGTTTGAAATTAGATGGTGTTCCATATGTTATAGGAAATGCAAATGAAGATGAAGTATTAATGGAAGCAGGTGTTGATCGTGCCTCTAGTTTTATTTCGGCACTACCTAACGATGCCGATAACCTATTTGTAGTGCTGTCAACCAGACAAATCAATAAAAATATAAATATCATCAGTCGAGCGTCTAATGAATCATCATATAATAAATTAAAATTCGCTGGAGCTAATAATGTTATTTTACCAGATAAAATTGGTGGCGATCATATGGCATCTTTAGTCGTCGTACCTGGCTTAATGGAATTTTTAGATAATCTTTCAATTGTAGGTAAATCAAATATTAACATTGAAGAAGTAGCGGTTGAAAAGCTATTTAGTAAACAAACAATAACAACTATTAAAGATTTAGACCTTCGTAAAAAAACAGGTTGTACCATAATAGGTTATAAAGATGAAAACGGCGAATATATAGTAAATCCGGAAGCAGAGTTGGATTTGGCTCCAAATTCTAAAATTATTGTTTTAGGCAGACCCGAACAAATTGAAGTATTAAATTCAATATATAATATTCAATAGAACGTTTTCTATTTTTAACAGTGAATGTTTTAAAAAATCATTTTTTTTTAGCATCTTGCTAGCTTTTAGTAAGAATCTTTCAAAAAAGAACCAAACCAAACCTTAATTTTATGAAGAAGTATCTTCTTTCTATTTTAACTTTCATTTTACCATTATTAATATTTGCTCAAGAAAAAAGTTTGAGTGAATCTATAAATGATGCTTTTGCTAGATATACCAAACCTATTGTAGATTTAATCTTTTATCCCATTGAAGTGGCTGGTAAAAGTTTACCAATTGTACTTGTGCTTCTCTTGGTCGGTGCCTTTTTCTTTACGGTGTATTTCAAAGGTATTAACTTTAGATACATAAAAATAAGTCTTCTAACAGCATTCGGTAAATATGATCATTTAGATCACCATGTGCCCGCAGATGAAGATATAGAAGTTGAGAATGGAAAAATAATAGGTGCGATAAAAATTGAAGGAGAAGCTCCTGGTGAGCTTACCCATTTTCAGGCTTTAACCGCTTCATTGTCTGCAACCGTAGGCCTTGGTAACATTGCTGGAGTTGCAGTAGCTATTGCTATTGGAGGGCCGGGAGCCACCATTTGGATGATTTTAGCAGGAGTTTTAGGAATGGCGACAAAATTTGTTGAATGTACCTTAGGGGTAAAATATAGAGAAGTTGATGAAGAAGGCAAAACCTATGGAGGCCCCATGTATTACTTAACAACTGGGTTGGGTGAACTGGGTATGAAAGGATTTGGTAAAGTTTTGGCTGTTTTTTTTGCAGTTATGTGTATAGGAGGATCGTTTGGGGGTGGAAATATGTTTCAATCCAATCAGGCAGCCTCACAATTAATTGACTTGGCAGGTTTTACAAATCCTAATGCAGGGTTGTACATAGGTATAGTTTTGGCTATTGTTGTTGGTCTTGTGATTATAGGGGGTATTAAAAGGATTGGTAAAGTTACTGAAAAGGTCGTTCCTTTTATGGCCATTGTTTATGTGGGTGCAGGACTTATTATTATAGGGATTAATTATGATATGATTCCTTATGCGATAAATGAAATATGGGAAGGAGCTATTAAACCTAATGCCGCTTTTGGTGGTATTGTTGGGGTGTTGATTGTTGGTTTTCAAAGAGCTGCGTTTTCAAATGAAGCTGGTGTTGGATCGGCTGCTATTGCACATTCCGCAGTAAAAACAAGATATCCAGCTAGTGAAGGTCTAACAGCATTGCTAGGGCCGTTTGTAGATACGGTGATTATTTGTTCTATGACCGCTATTGTAATTATTATTACCAATGCTAAACACAAATTGTTTTCTTACGGAAATTTAGATGCATCAAGTAATGTTATCTTAACAGGATCTAATGAGCCAATTGGAGGCGTTGGTTTAACATCACTTGCTTTTGATTCTGCTATTCCTCATTTCTCAATAGTACTTTCTATTGCTATAGTTTTATTTGCTGTGTCTACCATGATTTCCTGGTCATACTATGGTTTACAGGCTTGGAAATATTTATTTGGAAAAGGCAAAGTTTCAGATACAGTTTACAAACTATTGTTTTTGGTCTTTCTTGTCGTTGGAGCTTCTTCAGGTTTAGAGGCCGTAATAGGCTTTTCTGACGCCATGATTTTCGCAATGGTATTTCCAAATATTATAGGATTGGTTCTTTTGTCTCCAAAAGTTAACCAAGAACTTAAAAAATACCTCAGTGCTATAAAAATGGATAAGATGGATGCCACGATTTCAAAACGGGATACAACCGTGAAAGAGGTGAAATAAAGTGCTTTCTACATAAAATAAAAAACCTTTTTGTTGTCTATAAAGCAACAAAAAGGTTTTTTATTTTAAATTGAAATAATTATTATTTAATATGTCATTTTTTTGACGATATTAGGCGTTTTTATTACAACCTATAATTAGTCTATATGTCAAAATCAAATGAAGCTTGGGGATCACGAATAGGTCTCATTTTAGCAATGGCAGGGAATGCTGTTGGTTTGGGTAATTTTCTTAGATTCCCTGTACAGGCGGTCCAAAATGGAGGAGGAGCTTTTATAATTCCTTATTTAGTATGTTTTTTATTAATGGGAATTCCATTATTGTTTATTGAATGGTCATCTGGTAGATTCGGAGGCAAATTCGGAAATCATAGCACACCTTATATCCTTGACTCTATGGTAAAAGGTAGGGTTTTAAAATACATTGGTGTTTTTGGCATTTTTACAAATATAGCCGTAGTTTCATATTATACTTATATAGAATCATGGACTATGTCTTATGTCTACCATTCTTTAAAAGGGACATTTAATGGGATGTCTCAAGGTGATGTGGCAGGCTTTTTTAATTCATATACTGATATAGCCCATAGCACTACGGGGATTCCTTATGAAGCTGTTTGGTTTTATATTTTATGTTTAATAATAAATGTTTATATATTATCAAAAGGATTAAAAGGGATTGAAAAAGTTGCTAAAATAGGAATGCCACTATTAATTTTATTTGGAGTGATTCTAGCAGTACGTGGCTATACTCTTGGAACAAGTGGTGCTTCAAGTATGTTTCCTAATGCCAATGCTTGGGATGGATTAAATTTTTTATGGACACCTCAATATAGTTCATTGCTCGATTTAAAGGTATGGATGGCGGCGGCTGGTCAAATATTTTTTACACTTTCAGTAGGTATGGGAACTATTCATTGTTATGCGGCATATTTAAAAACTAAAGATGATATTGCATTAAATGCCCTTTCCGCTGGATTTATGAATGAATTCGTAGAAGTTGTACTTGGTAGTGCTATTGTAATACCAATTGCAGCAGGGTATTTAGGTTTAGATTGGGTATTAAATAATGCAAGTTTTGGTATGGCTTTTCAAACAATGCCTTATTTGTTTGAACAATGGGGACCATTTTTAGCTACCATGGGTGGTTTTATGTGGTTTGGGTTATTATTCTTTGCAGGTATAACCAGTTCTTTAGCAATGGGTACACCATGGATGGGTTTTATGCGTGATGAATTTGGTTGGAATAGCAATAAGGGGGCGTGGACCTTTGGAGCACTCGCCTTAATAATGGGATTACCAACAGTCTTTTTTTATCAGCAAGGTGTTTTTGATGAATATGACTATTGGGCAGGAACCGTTAGTTTAGTTGTTTTTGCAATGTTGGAGACGATATTATTTTCATGGATATTTGGTATGAAAAAAGGATGGAAAGAAATTACAGATGGAGCTGATGTTAAAGTGCCAACTATTTATAAGTTTATAATAAAATTTATAACACCATTAATGCTGATTGTAGTGTTCTTGGGAGCCTTATTTTCACCACTTAATAATGATTGGTCAGGTAATTTAAAAAGCCTTTTTTCTGGGAACGGGTGGAATTTGGCAAATTCATCTATAATTAAAACAATAACACAATCAGGATTAAAGGAACAAATAGCTACCGCTACAGATTCGGTAATTATCCAAGGCTTAGAGGACAAAATGTTTTATATATCAATGGCTAGAATATTATTAATATCATTATTTATATTTATTTCATTATTAGTATATTTAGCATACAATAAACGAGTTAAAGAAGGGAGAGAAACATTATGAAAACCGAAGCGTTATTTATGTTACTAGGAGCACAAGGAATTGTTATTTCCTTTATGTGCTATTTTTTCTATTTAGTGTTAACAACTCCTCCAAAACCTGAGCCAGATTCATACTCAGAAAATGATGATATAGAAAGATAAAAGACATTGATAGTTAATTTTAAGAAAGCTCATTTTAAGTTTACTAATAGTCAGCGAAATGGAATTTTTATGTTGATACTTCTCATTATTGGTATTCAATGTTTTTACTTTTATGTTGATTTTTCATCTGAAGAACTTTCTGTAAATAAAACTGATTTAGCTAAATATGAAAAAGAAATAGATTCCCTTAGATTAGTTGAAATTGAGGCCTTAAAACCAAAAACTCACCCTTTCAATCCTAATTATATTACAGACTATAAAGGAGCTTCATTAGGAATGACCAATGAAGAAATTGATAGATTACTTGTTTTTAGAAAGCAAAACAATTGGATTAATTCTGTAAAGCAGTTTCAAGAAGTTACAAAAATTTCCGATTCTCTTTTAGAAATTATTTCACCTCATTTTAAGTTTCCAGAATGGATGTCAAACCCTGATACTAAATCTAAATTAACCTATAAAGAATCATATAGTAAACAGCTGAAAAAAAATAATCAAAAAGAAGACTTAAATAAAGCTTCAGCACAAGAGTTACAAAAAATAAATGGGGTTGGAGAAGTGCTTTCAGATAGGATTATAAAGTTTAGAAATAAATTTCCAGGAGGCTTTATTGATATCATTCAACTACAAGATGTGTACGGGCTAACACCTGAAGTTTTAGAAAGAATTAATGAGGGATTTGCGGTTAAGTCACCACGAACTATAACGAAAATAATATTGAATAAAGCAACAATTGATGAGTTGGTTACTATTCAACATATCGATTATAATTTAGCTTTTAAAATAATTGAACAACGCCAACTACGAGAAGGTTATAAATCCTTTGATGAATTAAAGAAAGTAAAAGACTTTCCAGTAAATAAAATCGATATAATTAAATTATATTTGTTGCTTGACTGAAAAAGAGCGTATAAATGAATAGTATGTACTTCACTGAAGAGCATCATCTTTTTAGAAAAAGCCTTCAAGATTTTTTACAAAAAGAAGTCGTTCCAAATATTGAAACTTGGGAGCAAACTGGGGTTATTGATAAATTTATTTGGAAAAAGTTTGGCGAAATGGGCTTTTTTGGTATCAATTATCCCGAAGCTTACGGTGGTTTAAACTTAGATTTATTTTATACTGTTATCTTTTTAGAAGAATTACAAAAAATAAATTCTGGAGGTTTTGCTGCGGCTATTTGGGCGCATGTTTATTTAGCTATGACGCACCTTAATGCAGAAGGAAGTGAAGTGATTAAACAAAAGTATTTAACGCCAAGTATTACAGGTGATAAAACAGGGTGTTTATGTATTACAGAACCCTTTGGTGGTAGTGATGTTGCAGGTATGAGATCTACGGCGGTTAAAAATGATGATCATTATATTCTTAATGGATCAAAAACATTTATAACCAATGGTGTGTATAGTGATTATTTGGTAGTAGCTGCTAAAACAAGCCCAGAGTTAGGCAATAAAGGCATCAGTATTTTTGTAATAGATAGAGAATCGGCAGGTGTATCGGCAACCAAATTAAACAAATTAGGATGGAGAGCATCCGATACAGGAGAAATAGCTTTCGACAATGTAAAAGTACCTATTGCAAATTTAATGGGAGAAGAGAATAAGGGCTTCTCGTACATCATGCAACACTTTTCTTTAGAACGCTTAATAATGGGAATTAATGCTCATGCTCGTGCAGAATATGCGTTAGAATATGCGTTGCAATACATGTCTGAACGAATGGCATTTGGTAAATCAATCGATAAATTCCAAGCTTTAAGACATTCTATTGCCGATTTATATACCGATATGGAAATTTGCAAAGAATTTAATTACTCGGTAGCTTTTAGGTTAAATAAAGGAGAATATGTTGTAAAACACGCTACCATGTCTAAGCTCAGATCAACAAAAATGGCCGATGAGGTTATTTACCAATGCTTACAGTTTTTAGGTGGTTATGGGTATATGGAAGATTATCCCATGGCAAGACTTTTACGCGACAGTAGGTTAGGGCCTATTGGAGGTGGCACTTCAGAGATTTTAAGGGAGATTTTAGCGAAGATGATTATTGACAAAAAAGAATATAAACCAGCAACATAAAAAAAATATTAATTTTGAATTTATAATTCAGAATATATTTTATATTTGCACCCTGAAATTCTAAAAGAGAGGAGGTTAAGACACTATGTTAATAATACCCATTAAAGAAGGAGAAAATATAGATAGAGCGCTAAAGCGTTTTAAAAGAAAGTTTGACAAAACTGGAACTAAACGTCAGTTACAAACTCGTAAACAATTTACAAAGCCATCTGTAGAACGTAGAGCGCTCGTACAAAAAGCACAATACATTCAAGGATTAAGAGATGCAGAAGATATATAATATGTTCTCATATATAAATTAAAATCCCGCTTCATGCGGGATTTTTTTTTGCTTTATATTTATGATTATAAAGTTGCATTCTAAACTTTTAACTTTTAACTTTAAACCATCTAATAGTTTAAAGCCCTAAAAATTTATCTATCTAAATATGCCTTTCAAATCGTTTACAGATTATCTTTTGTTAGAAAAAAAATATTCAACGCTTACAGTTAAGGCCTATCAAAATGATTTAAAAGTTTTTTTAGAATTTATTACATTAGAATACCAAATCGATTCAATAGTTCAAGTTAACTATGCCCAAATTCGAACATGGATTGTTGCATTAGTCGAAAGTGGTTTGTCTAACCGAAGCATTAACCGTAAAATTTCTGCATTAAACACCTATTACAAATTCCTTTTAAAAACAAATAGCATTCAAGTTAGCCCATTAGTAAAACATAAAGCCTTAAAAACAAGTAAAAAAATCCAAATTCCATTTTCGGAAATTGAAGTATCAACTGCTTTAGACGATTTTAATTTTCAAAATGATTTTGAAGGTATCCGAAATAAATTAATAATTGAATTATTTTATTCTACAGGCATAAGAAGAATAGAATTAGTAGAGCTGAAACTTATAAGTTTTAATTTAGATAATAAAACGTTAAAAGTATTAGGTAAAAGAAATAAGGAACGTATTATTCCGTTATTAGAATCAGTAATAAGTACTTTGAATTTGTATTTGAAAGAACGAAATGAATTAAATACTATTACAGATAATAATTATTTATTTTTAACCAAAAATGGAGTTAAAGTTTATGAAACTCTTGTTTACAGAATAATAAATGATTATTTTAGTAATGCATCTACCAAAGTAAAAAAGAGTCCGCATATTTTAAGACATTCTTTTGCAACTCATTTACTTAATAATGGTGCCGATTTAAATGCTGTTAAAGAGCTTCTTGGTCATTCAAGTTTGGCTGCAACCCAAGTTTATACACATAATAGTATAGCGGAGTTAAAAAAGGTGCATGTAAATTCGCATCCAAGAAGTAAAAAATAGTAATGAGAGTTATTGTTTAACCAAAAATAAAAAGAATGAAAGTAATCACACAATCAGTTAATTTTAATGCGGACAAAAAGTTAATAGATTTTATTCAAAAACGAATGGATAAGTTAGATATGTTTTATGATAAAGTCATTCAATCGGATGTTTTTTTGAAAGTAGAAAACACCAGTGATAAAGAAAATAAAATATTTGAAGCAAAGCTAAGTGTACCAGGTGATAGTTTTGTTGTAAAAAAGCAATGCAAAAGTTTTGAAGAGGGTGCAGATATGGCAGTATCTTCACTAGAAAGACAATTAAAAAAGAGAAAAGAAAAATTAAGAGCACATTTATGATAAAATTTATTAAAAAATGTTTTGAATAAATAAATAAATCTATACATTTGCAGTCCGTTAGAAATAGCGGGCTTTTTTTATGCATAAAATGTATAAAAATGCCGATGTAGCTCAGCTGGCTAGAGCAGCTGATTTGTAATCAGCAGGTCGTGGGTTCGAGTCCCTCCATCGGCTCTTTGAAAAAATGAAAGTAACGTTTGATATTTTGAATATTTATATTTGGAATATCAAGTGGTTTGGGGAGATACTCAAGCGGCCAACGAGGGCAGACTGTAAATCTGCTGACTACGTCTTCGCAGGTTCGAATCCTGCTCTCCCCACAAACAATTTCTAATAAGGAGTTGTCAAAAGCTCGCTTTTGTAAAACTGCGTTTAAAAATTGTTTGGATTGGGTCACCAATCCAGGAACACCGAACGAATGTGAGGTAATCCTATAAAAACATGAACTTTGAAATATTGAAACCATACAAGTGAAAGCTTGTTAAAAAATGCGAGAGTAGCTCAGTTGGTAGAGCGTCAGCCTTCCAAGCTGAATGTCGCCGGTTCGAACCCGGTCTCTCGCTCAATAATTTACGGGTTACGACGTGCGATTTGAGAATCGTAAATCAAAATCGGCAATCGTAAATGAAACGCCGGTGTAGCTCAGGGGTAGAGCGTTTCCTTGGTAAGGAAGAGGTCACGAGTTCAATTCTCGTCATTGGCTCAATTTGGAATTAAATTAGAATACACTAATATTATTATATAACTAAGATTAAAATTATTTAAAAACATGGCAAAGGCAACTTTCGATCGTTCAAAACCACACTTAAATATTGGTACAATTGGACACGTAGATCACGGTAAAACAACTTTAACTGCTGCTATTACTAAAGTATTAGCTGATGCAGGTTTATCAGAAGCGAAATCATTCGATCAGATTGATAACGCTCCAGAAGAAAAAGAAAGAGGTATTACAATTAATACTTCACACGTAGAATATTCAACAGCAAACCGTCATTACGCTCACGTTGACTGTCCAGGTCACGCGGATTACGTAAAGAACATGGTAACTGGTGCTGCTCAAATGGACGGTGCTATTTTAGTGGTAGCTGCTACAGATGGTCCAATGCCACAAACTCGTGAGCACATCTTATTAGGTCGTCAAGTAGGTATTCCTCGTATGGTTGTATTCATGAATAAAGTGGATATGGTTGATGATGAAGAGTTATTAGAATTGGTTGATATGGAAATTAGAGATTTATTATCTTTCTATGAATATGATGGAGATAATGGACCTGTAATTGCTGGTTCTGCTTTAGGCGCACTTAATGGTGAGCAAAAATGGGTAGATACAGTAATGCAATTAATGGAAGCTGTTGATTCTTGGATCGAAGAGCCATTAAGAGAAATTGATAAGCCTTTCTTAATGCCTATCGAAGATGTATTCTCTATTACTGGTCGTGGAACTGTTGCTACAGGTCGTATCGAAACTGGTATCGCTAAAACTGGAGATCCTGTAGAAATTATTGGTATGGGTGCAGAGAAATTAAACTCTACTATCACTGGTATCGAAATGTTCCGTCAAATCCTTGATAGAGGTGAGGCTGGAGATAATGCAGGTATCCTATTAAGAGGTATTGAGAAATCTCAAATCTCTAGAGGTATGGTTATTGTTAAGCCAGGTTCTGTAACACCACATGCTAAATTTAAAGCTGAGGTTTATATCTTGAAAAAAGAAGAAGGTGGTCGTCACACTCCATTCCACAACAACTACCGTCCACAGTTTTACGTTCGTACAACGGATGTAACTGGAAACATTGCGCTTCCTGATGGTGTTGAAATGGTTATGCCAGGAGACAACTTAACTATTACTGTTGAACTTATCCAAAAAATTGCAATGAATGTAGGTTTACGTTTTGCAATCCGTGAAGGTGGTCGTACAGTAGGTGCTGGTCAGGTAACTGAAATTTTAGACTAAGCAGTTTAATATATACTAAGTTAAGGTATTTCGTTTTTTCGGAATACCTTGACTTATGTTTACGGGCGTAGCTCAGTTGGTAGAGCACTGGTCTCCAAAACCAGGTGTCGGGAGTTCGAGTCTCTCCGCCCGTGCAGAGTGAGAATATTACTGAAGAGTAAGCTTCTTAAAAGAATTAAAAAAAATAAAGATTTCACTTAAATCAATTTTAAATTGAGAGACAGAAATTTTTAATCTGTTGAAAAAAATATATAAATGGCTGGAATTGTAAATTACGTAAAAGAATCGTTTGGCGAACTTAAAAATAATGTGAGCTGGCCAACTTGGGCAGAAGCACAAAGTTTAACTATTTTAGTTGCTGTTTTTTCAATTATATTTTCCTTACTAATTTGGGGAATCGATACGGTATTCAGCAAGTTAATAGCATTTTATTTTCAATTGATTAGTTAAAGAAAAAATATGTCTGAGGTAAGCGAAAAAAAATGGTATGTTGTTAGGGCTGTAAGTGGTCAAGAAAATAAGATTAAAACTTATATAGAGAATGAGATTGCTCGATTAGGTTTTCAAGATTATGTTGAGCAAGTATTAGTTCCAACAGAGCGTGTGATTCAAATACGTAATGGAAAAAAAATTCATAAAGAAAAAGTG
This sequence comes from Mariniflexile litorale, assembly GCF_031128465.2. Classification (GTDB taxonomy): domain Bacteria; phylum Bacteroidota; class Bacteroidia; order Flavobacteriales; family Flavobacteriaceae; genus Mariniflexile; species Mariniflexile litorale. The sequence goes on from NZ_CP155618.1 coordinate 3,033,824, forward strand.
TTTTTTCCAGGTTACATTATGATTCAAGCCAATTTATCGGGAGAAATTCCTCATATTATTAGATCGGTTACTAATGTAATTGGTTTTTTAGGTGAAACAAAAGGAGGAGATCCTGTGCCATTAAGACAATCTGAAGTAAACAGAATGTTAGGTAAGGTAGATGAATTATCAGTTGAAGAAAATTCAAATGTAGCCATACCATTCACTAAAGGTGAAACTGTTAAAGTTATAGATGGACCATTTAACGGATTTGATGGAACTATCGAAAAAATAAATGAAGAAAAGCGTAAGCTAGAAGTTATGGTGAAAATTTTCGGAAGAAAAACACCATTAGAACTAAGCTATATGCAGGTTGAAAAAGTATAATAATTGTTACACTATATAAAAGATACGGTTTTTTGCTTCCAAATTAAAAGGCGTATCAACTTAAATTATTAAAAATGGCAAAAGAAATTGGTAAAGTAGTTAAGTTACAAGTTCGGGGAGGTGCTGCGAATCCGTCGCCACCGGTTGGACCCGCTTTAGGTGCTGCTGGAGTTAACATTATGGAGTTCTGTAAGCAGTTTAATGCTAGAACACAAGATAAGCCAGGTAAAGTATTACCTGTGGTTATTACAGTTTACAAAGACAAATCATTCGACTTTGTAATTAAAACTCCTCCAGCTGCAGTACAATTATTAGAAGCGGCCAAGTTAAAAAGTGGTTCAGGAGAACCAAACCGAAAAAAAGTAGCTAAAGTTTCATGGGATCAAATCAAAACTATAGCAGAAGATAAAATGGTAGATTTAAATGCATTTACTATTGAATCTGCTATGAGAATGATAGCTGGTACCGCAAGGTCAATGGGTATAACCGTGACTGGAAACGCACCAAATTAATCTATTAAAGACATTAAAAAATGGCAAGATTAACAAAAAAGCAAAAAGAAGCTTTAGCAAAAATAGAAAAAGGGAGAGTTTACTCTCTTGATGAAGCATCTGCATTAGTAAAAGAAATTACTAATACAAAATTTGATGCATCAGTAGACATTGCTGTACGTTTAGGAGTAGATCCTCGTAAAGCAAACCAGATGGTAAGAGGTGTTGTTTCACTTCCTCACGGAACTGGTAAAGATATGAAAGTATTAGCATTAGTAACTCCAGACAAAGAAGCAGAAGCGAGAGAAGCTGGAGCAGATTATGTTGGTTTAGACGAATATCTTGATAAAATCAAGAACGGTTGGACCGATGTAGATGTTATTATTACTATGCCAAGTGTTATGGGTAAATTAGGTCCTTTAGGACGTGTATTAGGTCCTCGTGGTTTAATGCCCAACCCAAAAACTGGTACAGTAACTATGGACGTTGCTAAAGCTGTAACTGAAGTTAAAGCTGGTAAAATTGACTTTAAAGTTGATAAAACTGGTATTGTGCATGCTGCAATAGGAAAAGCATCTTTTAGTGCTGATAAAATTGCTGGGAATGCGAATGAATTAATTCAAACATTAATAAAACTTAAGCCAACAACTGCTAAAGGTATTTACGTAAAAAGTATTTTCCTTTCTAGTACTATGAGTCCTAGTGTTGCTGTTGATCCTAAAGTTGGTTAATTAGTTAAATACTTTTATTATGACAAGAGAAGAAAAATCACAAGTAATTGAGGAATTAACTGCAGAACTAGCCAATAATGCTAACATATATTTAGCAGATATTTCAGGATTAAATGCATCAACAACCTCAGAATTACGTCGTGCTTGTTTTAGAGCAAACGTAAAACTAGCAGTAGTTAAAAACACATTACTTGAAAAAGCAATGGAAGCTTCCGATAGAGATTTTGGAAACCTTTCTACGGTTTTAAAAGGAAATACATCTGTGATGTATTCTGAAACAGGTAATGTACCAGCTAAGTTAATAAAAACCTTCCGAAAAAAATCAGAGAAACCTTTATTAAAAGGAGCTTTTATTGAGGAATGCGTTTATATTGGCGACAACCAATTAGACATGTTAGTAGATATCAAGTCTAAAGAGGAGTTATTAGGAGAGATTGTAGGATTACTACAATCGCCTGCTAAAAACGTTATATCGGCACTTAAATCAAGTGGTGGTAAACTAGCTGGCATATTAAAAACACTATCTGAAAAAGAAGGATAGTATTTAAAGAGTACGCACTATATTACAATTATATTATTAAAATTTATTAAAAACGATAGAAAATGGCAGATTTAAAAGATTTCGCAGAAAAATTAGTTAACTTAACAGTTAAAGAAGTAAATGAGTTAGCTACAATATTAAAAGATGAGTATGGTATTGAGCCTGCTGCTGCTGCTGTAGCAGTTGCTGCTGGTCCTGCTGGAGGTGGTGATGATGCTGCTGAAGCTCAAACTGAATTTACAGTTATATTAAAGGCAGCTGGCGCTTCTAAATTAGCAGTTGTTAAACTTGTTAAAGAATTAACTGGTTTAGGATTGAAAGAAGCTAAAGAATTAGTTGATGGAGCACCAAGTCCTGTTAAAGAAGGTGTTTCTAAAGACGAAGCTGAAGCTTTAAAAGCCTCTTTAGAAGAAGCTGGAGCAGAGGTTGAGCTTAAATAAGTTTAGCCACCTAAAAACATAAAGGTTTAGGTCTGGAGATAACTCTTCAAGACCTAAACCATTTTGCGTATATAATAATTACATACGCCACAACTATTATTTTTTAATCAAAATTCCGTCCATTGATGTTATCAACACAAGCTGAAAGATTAAATTTCTCGTCTATTGTAAATAGAACCGAGTACCCAGATTTCTTGGATATTCAGATTAAATCCTTCCAGGATTTTTTCCAATTAGAGACAAAATCGGATGAAAGAGGTGATGAAGGTTTATATAATACCTTCATGGAAAACTTTCCTATTACAGATTCACGTAATCAATTTGTTTTAGAATTTTTAGATTACTTTGTAGACCCACCACGTTACGCTATTGATGAGTGTATTGAAAGAGGTCTTACTTATAGCGTTCCGCTAAAGGCAAGGTTAAAGTTATATTGTACAGATCCTGAACATGAAGATTTCGAAACCATTGTTCAAGATGTGTACTTAGGAACAATACCGTATATGACGCCTAGTGGTACCTTTGTTATTAATGGTGCAGAACGTGTTGTTGTATCTCAATTACACCGTTCACCAGGGGTGTTCTTTGGGCAATCATTCCATGCTAATGGAACTAAATTATATTCAGCAAGAGTGATTCCTTTTAAAGGATCTTGGATTGAATTTGCTACCGATATTAATCAGGTAATGTATGCGTACATTGATAGAAAGAAAAAGTTACCTGTTACTACGTTGTTTAGAGCTATCGGTTTTGAACGTGATAAAGATATCTTAGAGATTTTTGATTTAGCTGAAGAAATTAAAGTATCTAAAACTGGATTAAAAAAATATCAAGGACGTAAATTAGCAGCACGTGTACTTAATACATGGCATGAGGATTTTGTTGATGAAGATACAGGTGAAGTAGTATCAATCGAGCGTAATGAAATTATTCTTGATCGTGATACTATTTTAGACAAAGATAATATTGAAGAAATTATTGAAGCGGATGTTAAAGCGATTCTTTTACACAAAGAAAGTGCTGAACAAGGTGATTATGCTATTATTCATAATACGCTTCAAAAAGATCCAACAAACTCTGAAAAAGAGGCTGTTGAACATATTTATAGACAATTACGTAATGCTGAGCCGCCAGATGAGGAAACTGCACGAGGAATAATTGATAAATTATTCTTTAGTGATCAACGTTACTCTTTAGGTGAAGTTGGGCGTTATAGAATGAATAAAAAATTAGGACTTAATATTGAAATGGATAAGCAAGTGCTTACCAAAGAAGATATTATTACTATTATAAAATATTTAATCGAGCTTATCAACTCTAAAGCTGAGATTGATGATATTGATCACTTATCTAACCGTCGTGTACGTACAGTTGGTGAGCAATTATCTCAACAATTTGGTGTTGGTTTAGCACGTATGGCACGTACCATTCGTGAGCGTATGAACGTTCGTGATAATGAGGTGTTTACACCAATTGATTTAATTAATGCTAAGACGTTATCGTCTGTAATTAATTCGTTCTTTGGTACCAACCAGTTATCTCAGTTTATGGATCAAACCAATCCACTTGCTGAAATTACGCATAAGCGTCGTTTATCGGCATTAGGACCAGGTGGTTTATCTCGTGAAAGAGCAGGTTTTGAGGTACGTGATGTTCACTATACTCATTACGGACGTTTATGTCCTATTGAAACGCCTGAAGGACCAAATATTGGTTTGATTTCATCACTTTCAGTTTTTGCTAAAGTGAATGGAATGGGCTTTATTGAAACGCCTTACCGTCCAGTAAATGAAGGTGTTGTCAATATTAAAGATACACCTATTTATTTAAGTGCTGAAGAAGAAGAAGGAAAACTTATAGCTCAAGCAACTGTTAAAGTTGATGGAGAAGGTAAGATATTACATGAGAAGGTAATTGCACGTATGGAAGGTGACTTCCCTGTAATAGACCCAACAAGTCTACATTATACAGATGTTGCACCTAATCAAATCTCATCTATTTCGGCGTCTTTAATTCCGTTCTTAGAACATGATGATGCGAATAGAGCCTTGATGGGATCTAACATGATGCGTCAAGCAGTACCGTTATTATTACCTCAAGCACCAATTGTAGGTACTGGTTTAGAACGTCAAGTAGCATCAGATTCTCGTGTGTTAATAAATGCAGAAGGACATGGTGTTGTACTTTACGTTGATGCGAATGAAATTAAAATTCAATACGATCGAACAGAAGATGAAGCTAAAGTAAGTTTTGATAGTGATATTAAAACATACCAGTTAATCAAATTTAGAAAAACCAATCAAGGATCTAGTATCAATTTAAAACCAATCGTAACGAAAGGAGATAAAGTTGTTAAAGGACAAGTTTTATGTGAAGGTTATGCGACTCAAAAAGGTGAGTTAGCATTAGGTAGAAACATGAAAGTGGCCTTCATGCCTTGGAAAGGTTATAACTTTGAGGATGCAATTGTAATTTCTGAAAAAGTAGTTCGTGAAGATATTTTTACATCTATTCATATTGATGAGTATTCATTAGAAGTTAGAGATACAAAATTAGGTAACGAAGAGTTAACTAATGATATTCCTAACGTTTCTGAAGAAGCTACTAAAGATTTAGATGAAAATGGAATGATTCGTATTGGTGCAGAAGTGAAACCAGGCGATATCTTAATTGGAAAAATTACTCCTAAAGGAGAAAGTGATCCAACTCCAGAAGAAAAATTATTACGTGCTATCTTTGGTGATAAAGCAGGAGATGTAAAAGATGCCTCTTTAAAAGCTTCACCATCTTTAAATGGTGTCGTTATTGAGAAAAAATTATTCTCTAGAGCTGTAAAAGACAAACGTAAGAGAGCTCAAGATAAAGATGATATTATAGCGTTAGAAGCTATTTACGATAGAAAATTTGATGATTTAAAAGAAGTTTTAATCGAAAAATTATTCAACATTGTAAATGGTAAAACGGCTCAAGGTATTTTTAATGATTTAGGGGAAGAAGTATTACCAAAAGGTAAAAAATTCACTCAAAAAATGTTAAATGCTGTTGATGATTATGCACATTTAGTGTCAGGAAAATGGACAACAGATGAGCATACCAATCAATTAGTGGCCGATTTAATTCATAACTACAAAATTAAAGAAAACGATTTACAAGGTTCTTTAAGACGTGAGAAGTTTACTATTTCTGTCGGAGATGAGTTGCCAGCAGGTATTATCAAATTAGCTAAAGTTTATATTGCTAAAAAACGTAAACTTAAAGTTGGTGATAAAATGGCAGGACGTCACGGTAACAAAGGTATTGTTGCTCGTATTGTAAGAGCAGAAGATATGCCTTTCTTAGAAGACGGAACACCTGTTGATATTGTATTAAATCCACTTGGTGTACCATCTCGTATGAATATTGGTCAAATTTATGAAACAGTTCTTGGTTGGGCAGGTCAAAAATTAGGACGCACATATGCTACACCTATTTTTGATGGTGCTACTATTGAACAAATCAACGAGTTGACTGATGAAGCAGGAATTCCAAGATACGGACACACTTACTTGTATGATGGTGGTACAGGAGCACGTTTCGATCAACCTGCAACTGTAGGAGTTATCTATATGTTGAAATTAGGACATATGGTTGACGATAAAATGCATGCACGTTCTATCGGACCTTACTCATTAATTACACAACAACCTCTTGGTGGTAAAGCACAATTTGGTGGTCAACGTTTTGGTGAGATGGAGGTTTGGGCGCTTGAGGCGTATGGAGCTTCAGCAACTTTACGTGAAATCTTAACTGTAAAATCGGATGATGTTATTGGTAGAGCTAAAACTTACGAAGCAATCGTAAAAGGTGAGCCAATGCCAGATCCAGGATTACCAGAGTCGTTCAATGTATTAATGCACGAACTTAAAGGTTTAGGCTTAGATATTAGATTAGAAGAATAAAAAAGTATGCAGTGCCAGTATTTAGTTTCCATTATAAGAGACTGAATACTGAGACTGAGACTGAATACTAGAAGAACATGGCAAGAAAACAAGATAAGAATACAGTAAGGAGATTTAACAAAATCTCAATTGGTTTAGCCTCACCAGAATCTATTTTAGCAGAATCTAGAGGTGAAGTTTTAAAACCAGAAACTATCAATTATCGAACCCACAAACCAGAAAGAGATGGTTTGTTCTGTGAGCGTATTTTTGGTCCTGTAAAGGATTATGAATGTGCTTGTGGTAAATATAAAAGAATTCGCTACAAAGGTATCGTTTGCGACCGTTGTGGTGTTGAAGTAACGGAAAAGAAAGTACGTCGTGATCGCGTGGGGCACATCAATTTAGTGGTGCCTGTTGCTCACATCTGGTATTTCCGTTCATTACCAAATAAAATAGGATATTTATTAGGTTTGCCATCTAAGAAATTAGATATGATTATTTACTATGAAAGGTACGTAGTTATTCAACCTGGTAATGCTAAAAATGAAGAAGGTGAGCCAGTTCAAAAAATGGACTTCCTAACTGAAGAAGAATACTTAAATATTCTAGAAGCACTTCCTCAAGATAATCAATATTTAGACGATAATGATCCAAACAAGTTCCTTGCTAAAATGGGGGCTGAATGTTTAATTGAATTATTATCTAGAATTGATTTAGAAGCTCTTTCATACGAATTACGTCATAAAGCAAACACAGAAACGTCTAAACAACGTAAAACTGAGGCTTTAAAACGTTTACAAGTTGTTGAGTCTTTAAAAGAATCTAACAATAACCGTGAAAATCGTCCAGAATGGATGATCATGAAAGTTATTCCAATCATTCCACCAGAATTACGTCCGTTAGTGCCGTTAGATGGTGGTCGTTTTGCAACGTCTGATTTAAATGATTTATACCGTCGAGTAATTATCCGTAACAACCGTCTTAAGAGATTAGTTGAGATAAAAGCACCAGAAGTTATTTTACGTAACGAAAAACGTATGTTACAGGAATCTGTAGATTCGTTATTTGATAACACACGTAAATCTTCAGCGGTAAAAACAGATTCTAATAGACCATTAAAATCATTATCTGATTCATTAAAAGGTAAGCAAGGACGTTTCCGTCAAAACTTACTTGGGAAACGTGTGGATTATTCAGCACGTTCGGTAATTGTTGTTGGACCAGAATTAAAATTACATGAATGTGGATTGCCAAAAAATATGGCAGCAGAACTTTACAAGCCTTTTGTAATTAGAAAATTAATTGAAAGAGGTATTGTTAAAACTGTAAAATCTGCAAAGAAAATTATAGACAAAAGAGAGCCTGTGGTTTGGGACATCTTAGAGAATGTTCTTAAAGGACATCCCGTATTATTAAACCGTGCGCCTACGTTACACAGACTGGGTATTCAAGCGTTTCAACCTAAATTAATAGAGGGGAAAGCGATTCAATTACACCCGTTAGTTTGTACGGCGTTTAATGCCGATTTTGATGGAGATCAAATGGCAGTACATTTACCATTAGGACCAGAAGCAATATTAGAATGTCAATTATTAATGTTGGCATCACATAATATCTTAAACCCTGCAAATGGTTCGCCTGTAACTGTACCTTCTCAAGATATGGTACTTGGTTTATATTATATGACCAAACTACGCACATCTACTCCAGAAGTTAAAGTTAAAGGAGAAGGCTTAACGTTCTATTCTCCAGAAGAGGTAGAAATAGCTTTCAATGAGCAAAAAGTAGATTTAAATGCTGGTATAAAAGTTAGAACTTTAGACATCAATGCAGATGGTAAGTTGGCACCAATAATTATTGAAACAACTGTTGGTCGTGTATTATTTAACCAAAAAGTACCACAAGCAGCTGGATTTATTAATGAAGTTCTTACAAAAAAATCATTAAGAGATATTATTGGTAATATCTTAAAATATACATCGGTTCCTGAAACAGCAGATTTCCTTGATTCTATTAGAGATTTAGGATTTAAGTTTGCATTCCAAGGCGGATTATCATTTAGTTTAGGTGATATTATTATTCCACCAGAAAAGCAAGGAATGATTGATAAAGCTAATAAGTTTGTTGATGGTATTATGGGTAACTATAATATGGGACTTATAACTAACAACGAACGTTATAACCAAGTTATTGATATTTGGACCTCTACAAATGCGGAATTGACAGAATTGTCGATGAAACGTATTCGTGAAGATCAACAAGGATTTAACTCGGTGTTTATGATGCTTGATTCTGGAGCTCGTGGATCTAAAGAACAGATTCGTCAGCTTACAGGAATGCGTGGATTAATGGCGAAACCCAAAAAATCGAATGCAGGTGGTGGTGAGATTATTGAAAATCCAATTCTTTCTAACTTTAAAGAAGGACTTTCAATCTTAGAATACTTTATCTCAACTCACGGTGCTCGTAAAGGTCTTGCAGATACCGCTCTTAAAACTGCCGATGCTGGTTATTTAACCCGTCGTTTGGTGGATGTTTCTCAAGATGTTATTATTAACACAGAAGATTGTGGAACTTTAAGAGGTGTTGAAGTTGAGCCATTAAAGAAAAATGACGAAATTGTAGAAACACTTGAAGAAAGAATTGTTGGGCGTGTTGCATTAAATGATGTCTACGACCCATTAACAGACGAGTTGTTAGTAGCTTCAGGACAATTAATTGAAGATGATATTGCTAAAGTGATACAAAATTCTCCAATTGAAAGTTTAGAAGTACGTTCAGCCTTAACATGTGAAGCTTTACAAGGTATTTGTGCTAAATGTTACGGACGTAATTTAGCTACCGGTAAAATGGTACAACGAGGTGAAGCTGTTGGTGTAGTTGCTGCACAATCTATTGGTGAACCAGGAACACAATTAACACTTCGTACATTCCACGTAGGTGGTATTGCAGGAAATATTTCAGAAGAAAATAAATTAGCAGTTAAATTTAACGGTATTGCCGAAATTGAAGATTTAAAAACTGTTAAAGGAAAAGATGGTGAAGGAAAAGACATAGATATCGTTATTTCTCGTACATCTGAAATTAAATTAGTCGATAAGAAAACAGGTATTACTTTAAGCACGAATAATATTCCTTACGGTTCTACTTTATTGGTTAAAAGCGGTCAAGAATTACATAGAGGAGATGTTGTTTGTACTTGGGATCCATATAATGGTGTTATTATTTCAGAATTTGCTGGAAAAATTAAGTATGAAAACATAGATCAAGGTATTACTTACCAAGTTGAAATAGATGAACAAACAGGTTTCCAAGAGAAAGTGATTTCTGAATCTAGAAACAAAAAATTGATTCCAACGCTTCATATTGAAGGTAGTAATGGAGAAACGATTCGTTCTTACAACTTACCAGTTGGTTCTCACTTAATGATTAACGACGGAGAGAAAATTGGTGTTGGGAAAATTTTAGTAAAAATACCTCGTAAATCTGCTAAAGCAGGTGATATTACAGGAGGTTTACCTCGTGTAACCGAGTTGTTTGAAGCCCGAAACCCTTCTAATCCTGCTGTTGTTAGTGAGATTGATGGTGTGATTTCTTTTGGAAAAATTAAACGTGGTAACCGCGAGATTGTTGTAGAATCTAAATTAGGTGAAGTTAAAAAATACTTAGTTAAATTATCGAATCAAATTCTTGTTCAAGAAAATGATTATGTTAAAGCAGGTATGCCTTTATCAGATGGGTCTATAACTCCAGATGATATTTTAAATATTAAAGGACCTTCTGCAGTACAACAATATTTGGTAAATGAAGTACAAGAGGTTTACCGTTTACAAGGTGTGAAAATTAATGATAAGCACTTTGAGGTTGTTGTAAGACAAATGATGCGTAAAGTAAGAATTATTGATTCTGGTGATACGCTTTTCTTAGAAGATCAATTGATTCATAAAGATGACTTTATCAAAGAAAATGATGCTATTTTTGGCTTAAAAGTTATTGAAGATGCAGGAGATTCATCGAGCCTAAAAGCAGGTCAAATTGTATCACCTCGTGAATTAAGAGATGAGAATTCTATTTTAAGAAGAGAAGATAAAAATCTTGTTACAGCTAGAGATGCGAAGCCAGCAACGGCAACACCTATTTTACAAGGTATTACAAGAGCATCACTTCAAACAAAATCGTTTATATCGGCAGCTTCTTTCCAAGAAACGACTAAAGTACTTAACGAAGCAGCAGTAGCTGGTAAAGTAGATAGTTTAGAAGGCTTGAAAGAAAATGTAATTGTTGGGCACAGAATTCCTGCAGGTACAGGTATGCGTAGGTATACTGATATTATTGTTGGCTCTAAAGAAGAGTTTGACGAAATGATGCAAGTAAAACAAGAATTAAATTATAATTAATTAGCATTCCTGCGAAATCAAAGATTCACGAATACATTGACTTTAAATGTACTCAATGAGTAAGGCAGGAATCTGTAAAAATAAAAGCCTTCAAAATTAACTTGAAGGCTTTTTAATTTAAAATCATTAAGATTATGGCAGACGAAAAAGAAAATGCAAAACCAGGACAAATTAATATTGAACTAGACGAACAAGTAGCCGAAGGTATATATTCTAATTTAGCTATTATTAATCATTCGGTTTCGGAGTTTGTAGTAGATTTTGTTAGCATTATGCCAGGAGTTCCTAAAAGTAAGGTAAAATCAAGAATTATATTAACACCACAACATGCCAAACGATTACTTAAAGCATTAGGGGAAAATGTATCTAGATTTGAAAATGCTCATGGTGAAATTAAAGATTATGAGCAACCACCAATACCTTTAAATTTTGGACCAACTGGTCAAGCTTAAAAAATAAAAAAACCATTGAAACATTTCAATGGTTTTTTTATAAGTTTATTTAAGAGGCTTGTTTATTTAAATTCTTTCGATAAGTTAAAGCCCCTGATGGACATCTATTTATTTGATTTATTATACGGTTGGTCTCACTACCATCTAAATGAATCCAAGGTATAATACTTGTTCTAAAAACTTCGGATAGGCCTTTGGCACATTTTTCAGCATGAATGCATTTGCAGGGCTCGTAGGTTACAGTAATTTCGTTATTACTAAATTCATTGGTATAGGTTTCCATAATTGTTCATATTTTGGGGTATGAATTTTATTCGCTTTCTGAGTATCATAAAAATATTAAATAAACTAATATGATAAAAGTTATGTTTAAAAATTATCAATATCCTTGTTTTGACAAAGAATAATCGTTGATTTACTAAAATTCAGAGGTAAAATGGAATTTTATACTGGGATATGTTTGCTGAGTCATTTGTAATGAAAATGTGGAATCGGCTAAAAAAACCAATTGATTTTGTTTGTCTTTAGCTAAGTAGCGTTGTTTTACTCTAGTGAATTCCTTGTATTCTTCACTATTAGAGTTTTTAGGATCCACCCAGCATGCTTTAAATACATTTAAATTTTCATAGGTACATTTGGCACCATATTCGTGTTCTAAACGGTATTGAATAACTTCATACTGCAGTGCTCCAACTGTTCCTATTACTTTTCGTCCATTAAGTTCTAAGGTAAATAATTGAGCAACACCTTCATCCATTAATTGATCAATCCCTTTAAATAATTGTTTAGATTTTAAAGGGTCTGCATTATTAATATATCTAAAATGTTCTGGAGAAAAACTAGGAACACCTTTGTAGTTTAATATTTCACCTTCAGTTAATGTATCACCAATTTTAAAAGTTCCCGTGTCTTGTAAGCCAACAATATCACCAGGATATGAAATATCTACAATTTCTTTCTTTTCCGCAAAAAATGCATTAGGACTAGAAAATTTTACCTTTTTATTATTTCTTACATGTAAGTAAGGTGCGTTACGTTTAAATTCACCAGAAACAATTTTAACAAATGCTAAACGGTTTCTATGGTTTGGATCCATATTGGCATGTATTTTAAACACAAAACCGCTAAAGGTTTCTTCATTTGGTTGTACTAATCTTTCTTCACTTTGTTTAGGTCTTGGTTTTGGAGCTATCTCAACAAAACAATCCAATAATTCACGAACTCCAAAATTGTTTAAAGCAGATCCGAAGAATACAGGTTGCTGTTCACCATTCAAATATGCTTCCTTATCAAATGCTGGATAAATACCTTCAACCAGTTCAATTTCTTCACGTAATGTTTTGGCTGCTTTGTCACCAATAAGTTTGTTTAGTTCGGAAGATTCTAAATCTGAAATTTCAATAGTTTCTTCTATGTCCTTTCTACTATCGCCACTAAAAAGGTTAACATTTTTTTCCCAAATATTATAAATACCTTTAAAATCGTAACCCATACCAATTGGGAAACTTAAAGGTGTTACTTTTAATCCTAATTTTTGCTCAACTTCATCTAGTAAATCAAATGCGTCCTTACCCTCTCTATCCATTTTATTAATAAAAACAATCATGGGGATGTTTCGCATTCGGCAAACTTCAACCAATTTTTCAGTTTGTTCCTCAACACCTTTTGCAACATCAATAACCACAATAACACTATCTACAGCGGTTAATGTTCTAAAAGTATCTTCAGCAAAATCTTTATGCCCTGGAGTATCAAGAATATTAATTTTAATACCATCATATTCGAAGGCTAAAACAGAAGTAGCAACAGAAATTCCTCTTTGGCGTTCAATTTCCATAAAGTCACTAGTAGCCCCTTTTTTAATTTTATTACTTTTTACAGCACCCGCTTCTTGTATGGCACCACCAAAAAGAAGTAATTTCTCAGTTAATGTTGTTTTTCCAGCATCGGGGTGAGAAATAATACCAAAAGTTCGTCGTCTGTTTATCTCTTTAATAAAACTCATAATAATCTTGCAAATTGGTTGCAAATATACTTTATAATTTACGATTTCAGAATCTCTCTTTTATATTTTATAGATAGAATTATTATATTAGTATATTACTTGGTATTTTTGTTTCCTATGGAAGAGGAAAAAGTAATTCTTGTAAACGAAAACGACGAACCAATAGGTACCATGCCTAAGATGGAAGCGCATGAAAAAGCACTTTTACATCGGGCATTTTCAGTATTTGTTTTTAATGATAATAGCGAATTAATGCTTCAACAGCGTGCAGGACACAAATACCACTCACCGTTATTGTGGACGAATACCTGTTGTAGTCATCAACGTGTTGGAGAAACCAATATACAAGCAGGAAAGCGTCGTTTAATGGAAGAAATGGGCTTTGTAGTAGATTTGGAAGACACTATTTCATTTATTTATAAAGCTCCTTTCGATAATGGTTTAACTGAGCATGAATTTGATCATATTTTGATTGGCAAATACAATAGTATTCCAAAAATAAACCCAGATGAAGTTGCTACTTGGAAATGGATGTCTCTAGAAGCAGTGAAAAACGATATTCTAAAACATCCAGAATTATATACCGAATGGTTTAAAATCATTTTTGATAAATTCTACGAACATATAAACATTATAAAATGAAGGTAACAGTTAGTAGAAAAGCACATTTTAATGCTGCACATCGCTTGTATAGAAAAGATTGGACTCATGAAAAGAACGATGATGTGTTTGGTAAATGCAACAACCCTAATTTTCATGGGCATAATTATGAATTGATTGTTAGTGTTACAGGAGAAATTGATAAAGAAACCGGTTATGTTATAGACATGAAGATTTTAAAGGATATTATCAAAGATGAAATTGAGGATGCTTTCGACCATAAAAATTTGAATGTTGAAGTGCTAGAGTTTAAAGATTTAAACCCGACCGCTGAAAATATTGCAGTTGTTATTTATAATAAGATAAATCCAAAACTTGATTCTGGTCTTAGGTTAGAAATAACCCTTTTTGAAACACCTCGTAATTTTGTTACTTACTCAGGTACATAAAAAAGAAATTCCCAAGAATATCTCTTGGGAATTTTATTTAACAAGCAGTTCTATTAGTACTGTACGTTTTCTCTACAGGAAAGTCAAACAACGCACTACAAATACGTTCTTGATGGTTTGTTGTAGATTTTTCTTTGGTAACAGTTATGTTTACTAAATAGCCTTCTTTATTTTGTTTCACCAATTGGGCTTGAATGGTAAGTTTGTCATTCACAAATGCATTTTTATACATTTTAAATTTAAAATCGCCAATTTGAGGAATTTCTTGTAAATAAAATTCTTTTACCGGATATGCTGCAACAGTTTTTATTTTATCATAAAGTGCATGAGGTAATAAAAAACCATTGCTATTACTTATGTCTTTTGTTACTATAAATGGAGTGTTTATATGATGTGTTTTCATGAGTCTGTTTTTAAGGGTATAATAATAAAGGTGTTAAGTTGTAATTATGGTACGTGCTGAATGTGACGTTAGTGCAAATAATGGCGTTCATAAAAAATTGAATTTTCTGTTTCATTGATTTTAGTGTTTTCATAATTTTTAAGATTTAATTGATTTAAAATAAAAAAGGTGCCTTTAAAAAAAGCACCTTTATTGATATAGATAAATTGTATTATTTAACGTTTATTCAAGATGCATATAAGTTTTGTTTTTGGCCATAAAACACGCCACCGACTTCACCTGTTGAGAGGTTCGGGTACAAATTAGGTTATATGACAACTTTATTGCATTCATCAACACCAAATGTAATAATAATTTTTATAAAATTAGTAAGCTTTTATGAGAATTTTGTTTAAGATTAATGTAGTTTTGCATGAAATTTAAAAATATTGAATTATGGCAAATGTTAGAAACCTAAAAAAAGATATTAATTACGTTTTAGGAGATATTATAGAAGCAGCTTATGTTTGGGAATTAACAAACGCAAGTAAGGATACAAAAAAGAGCGAAGCAGTTATTGATGAAGCGATCATAACTTTTGACGAATTAATTTCTAAAGTGAATGCAAAGAATGTAGAGAATCCAAAAGCTCATTTTAAGGCTATTAGCGCAGAATTAGAAACTAAGGGAACAGCGTTAATTGAAAAAATTAATAATTTAGCATAATTTTTTACCAGACTGCTTGCAAATATAATTTTTGCGGTTATATTTGCATCCGTAAATCGCCGATGTAGCTCAGCTGGCTAGAGCAGCTGATTTGTAATCAGCAGGTCGTGGGTTCGAGTCCCTCCATCGGCTCTTCATAAAAAAACTCTTCATTTGGAGAGTTTTTTTATTTAAACATATTAGATACTGGATGTGTTTTTACCAACTACCCAAAAAGCAAACGACCTTTCCAATGGAAAGGTCGTTTGCTTTTTGGGTTATAAGGTTTAATTACTTCTCCGCTTGTTTTATATTATCAATAAACACTTGTAACTCTTTCCCGTATTTAGAAGCTTTTACTTTGGGTGTTAATGAGTTATTAATGGTATCTAAAAATTTAACTCGAGCGTTATAAATTTCTGTTAGAGCTAAATAAGGCGCTACCTCGCTGTCTTTATGGTTTAAAGCAAAATTAACAGTAAATAAATAGCGGCGTTTTAAATTATTATCAGATTTTTTTTGAATGGCATTAGATTTAGATGTATCTCCTTTTTTTAATGCTTCAAAATTTTCTTTAATAAGATCTAAATTTTGTCCGTTAAAACGGGTCTTCATCAATTTATATTCTTCAAATATCTTTTGTTGCTCAGATCCATTAATAGTGGCTCCATATCCAAAATTCTTAACATTAGTTTTTATTTCAGTAACACCTTTATCAGCAAAAAATACAATTTGATCCTTTTCTGAACTGTTTTTATCTAAAAATAAATAAAAAACTTCAGGTGATTCTAAAGAAGATGCATGTAATAGAATATCCGATTGCCCATTTACTGCTATAGTATCGATGGTAATCAAATTCTCATTTTTTACTTTTTTCAAATAAAGGACTCCTTTTTTTAAGCCATTTACCTCAACTTTTACTGTTAAATCGTTTTGTTCTTTGCTACAGGCAAAAATTAATAGCGAAAATATGATATATAATATTTTTTTCATTAGTCGATTAGTTTTTTTAAAAAGCAAATATCTTATAATTATATTTTATATACTAACGGTAGCTATCTATTATTTATAAGTTTCTTGTTTATATGGTGTTATTTTTAATTTCATATTTATTAATGTAATTATTGGTTTTGGCACACTATTTGTATATGTATACTTGTTGCATTTTGTAGGGTTTATTGAGTGGTTACTTTAAACTTAGAAATGTAATTCATATTTTAGTTGGTTAGTTAGTAAAAATGCACTCTTTTTAGGGTGCATTTTTTAGTTTATTACAATTGTTAGCGATGTATTTTATCGAATATTAGTGTTATTTCGTCTGAAAATGTTAAAATTATATGCTTTTTATCGAATTTTATTGTATTTAATCGTTTGTATTTGTTTTTTAATTATATATTTGGAGGGTACTAAATAACACACTTTTTAGTTCAATGGATTAATTAATTAATATTTGCATTATGTTGTTGGTATAGGAATCCTAAATCTACTTCGTAATAAAATAAGCAAATTGAAAGAAAACCGAGTTTGAGGGAACTCGGTTTTTTTGTTTTTATAGTTTTACTGATATTATTATATTTATTTTTATAACCTTAAATAGCTGTAAGCCCAATACATAAGTAGAATCTGCAGAGGAATTCTTAAAATAAGTAACCACTTTGGCAATCCTGCCGAAGCTTTTTTACTAGAAAGCATATAAAAATGTACTAATAGAAAAACTATCAACATGGTAATGATAAATATGAGTGATATATCTTTCACTAAAGGAACGCATACCATAATACCTAAAAAAACTTCTGCAATACCACTTAAAAACACTAATAATTTGTGTTTTGGTAAGTAAATTGGCATAATGCGTAAATATATTTTAGGTTTTATAAAATGATTGACTCCTGCTGCTATATAAAGTAGAGCCATTAAGTATAAATGCCAAGGATAGTCCATGTATTAAATATAATTTTATCTAAATTAGCATAATTTGTGTTAGTTATGAAGTGTTATGTTACGTTTTTATTAGTATTTGTCTGTTTCGGTGCTATTGCGCAATTACCAGAAGGGTTCGTGTATGTGAATTCTGTTATTCCAGATTTATATGTAGAACTACGCTACAATACTAAAAATAATTTTGTTGGTGAACGTATTGATGGTTACCAATCTAATAAACTCATATTAACAAAAGAGGCTGCTTTAGCTTTAAAACAAGTTCAGGAAGCACTGCTAAGCAAAAATTTATGTTTATTGGTTTATGATGGCTATAGGCCACAGAAAGCAGTAAATCATTTTATACGATGGGCGAAAAAATTAAACGATACCATTAATAAACAAACATTTTACCCCGATGTTGATAAACTTAATTTATTTGTAGAAGATTATATTGCTATCAGATCTGGTCACAGCAAAGGCAGTACTATAGATGTTACTATTATAGATGGGAATACAAACAAACCCTTAGATATGGGGAGCAATTATGATTTTTTTGGTGAAGCTTCTTGGGTAGACTATAAAAATATCACCAAAACTCAAAAAGCTAACAGACAGCTTTTACAAGAAGTAATGCTTCAATTTGGTTTTAAAAATTATCCTAAAGAATGGTGGCATTTTACTTTAAATAATGAACCATATCCAAGTACTTATTTTGATTTTCCAGTAAAGTAAAAGAGGCTGTCTAAAAAGTGTATTTTATTTATAATTGCTGTTGATTCTTTTCTAATTCTTTTCGCATTTGTTTGATGGTTAAAGTGCTTCCATCATGACTCCATCCTGGAGGACCAAAGGCATACATGAATTTATGATATAAATTGGGACTCTTCTTCATATCGTTCCAAATATCTTTATATTCATGGGTTAATATCACCAAAGGGTTATACGAATTTGGCGGTTTTGTAACACCATATTCAATATCTATATCGTCATCTAACTCCTTCCAAGTTCCAAATATTTTATCGAACATATTTAAAAATCCTCCATGATTCTTATCCATGTATTCTAAATTTTTAGCATGGTGAACTTGGTGCATGGTATGTGTATTGAATATTTTTTCAATAATACCCATTTTTGGAACATAAGTTGAATGTAATTGAAATTGCCAAAGTGCCTCGATTCCTAAACAGACAATAACCATTTCTGGTGGAAAGCCTATGGCAGGTAACCACATGTAAAAAAACGGTTTGTACAAAATGGTAAACCAACCATTTCTAACAGCTGTTCCCAAGTTAAAATTATCGGATGAGTGATGCACAATATGTGCTGCCCATAAAAAACGTACCATATGGTTTTGTCTGTGAAACCAATAATAACTGAAATCGTCTAAAAATTGGCAAGCAATCCAAACATACCAAGAATATCCAAAAGATTCCCAACCCATAATATTAGTACGAATACCACTAACCATAGGGTTGAATAATTCGTAAATATAATTGAAAATGATGATGGCAGAAATAGTTTTAACTAGAGGAGCTAAAACCACCGAGCCAACTCCCATAGTAAGGCTAGATCCTAAATCTTTCCATTTATAAAGGTCCTTATGGTTATGGGTTTTACTATAAGTAAGTTCTAGTAAAATGAGCCCTAAAAAAAAGGGAATGCCGTAAACTAATGGGTTTGTAAAACTCATTTATCGTTTAATTTAGAGGTATTATAATGGTTAATAGAAATAAACTTGTTAAAATATTTTGGTGAAGATACCTATTATTTAACGGAATTTATGTTGATTTAGTACCAGCGTTTCTTTTTCTTTTTAGAAGCTTCGCTTTTACGTCCTTTTTTATGCTTGCTTTTTCCAGGTGTACGGTGAATTTCCTTTTTTGCTTTTGGATCTAAAGGATAGGGGTGATCTTCAATAACATCCAATTGCAACTGAATAAGTTGTTGTATGCTTGCTACATAAACTTTTTCATCGGCAGAACAAAAGGAATATGATGTGCCTGTTTTTCCAGCTCTGGCAGTTCTCCCAATACGGTGTACATAGGTTTCGGGTTTACTTGGTAAATCGAAATTTATAACAGCATCCAATTCTTTTATATCAATACCACGTGCAGCAACATCGGTCGCTATTAAAATATTGGCATGGTTTAATTTGAAATTATTTAAGGCTTCTTCTCTTAAATTCTGACTTTTATCGCCATGTAAACTTTCTACTTTATAACCGTTCTTTTTAAGTGTTTCCTCTAACTTTTCAACGCCAAATTTGGTGCGTCTAAAAATAAGAATGCTTCCTTTAATGTTGTTTCTTAATACATGTAAACACAACTCGATTTTGTTTTTCTTGGGCACATAATAGAGTGCTTGATCTACATTTTTAGATGTAGAAGAATTTTGCGCCACTTCAACACGTTCAGGTGTATTTAAAATGGTATTTGCTAATTGTTCTACTTTAAAAGGAATGGTTGCTGAAAACAATAAAATTTGCTTTTCGTTGGTACATAAACGCTCAATTTTCTTCACATCATCTATAAAACCCATGTCTAACATTAAATCGGCTTCATCTAAAACCAAAGTTTCAATATAATCTAGGTTTATAATGTCTTGTTTATGTAAATCGAGTAAACGCCCTGGGGTTGCAATTAAAATATCAACACCTTTTTTCAACACATCAATTTGAGGTTCTATGGAAGCGCCGCCAAAAACAACGGTGGTTCTTAAATTGGTGTACGTGCTGTATTTTTTAAAATTTTCATTTATTTGAATCGCCAATTCACGCGTAGGACTTATTATTAAAGCTCTAATTTTTTTACCTTTTTTACTTCCTTCTTGTTTATCGAACAATTGTTGTAAAATAGGCAATGCAAAAGCAGCTGTTTTACCTGTACCTGTTTGGGCAGAGACAATCACGTCTTTTTTTGCCAAAACAAAAGGGATGGTTTTTTCTTGTACCAAGGTTGGGTTGTCGTAACCAGCTTCGGCAACGGCTCTTAATATAGGTCTGTTAAGTTGTAAGTCTTTAAATGACATGAATTATAATTATAATGTGCCACAAAGATACATAAAAGTTGTTCTGCTAATTTTAACCTGTTGGGTGTTATTCAAAAGTTTATTATGAGACTATTTATTTCATGTAAAACAGATGTCAATTAACTCCAGAATGTTACACTGAGCTTGTCGAAGTGCCTTTTTAATAGTCTTAGACAAGCTCAGACTGACAGCGAACATGTATTTGGTAAAAGAAAAAATAAATACATATAAAGGATTAATTTTAGCAGTAACATTTTCTAATTTTGCGACTTAAAATATTAAATTCTTAATGGTACAATACAACCCCAAAGACTGGCTAACATTTATTTTTAAATTTCATAAATCGGATACCTTTAGAAAACTCATTCCTATGATGATTTTTATAGGTATTTACACGTATGGTGTGGGTTATTTGGAGCTTGAATATTGGAAATTGTCAGCTAAAAACCATTTGTCAAATATCACGGTGATGCATAGCATGTTGGGCTTCGTCATATCTTTATTATTGGTGTTTAGAACCAATACCGCTTATGATCGTTGGTGGGAAGGCCGGAAACTATGGGGAGCCTTAGTAAATAACAGTAGAAACTTAGCGCTTAAATTAAGTGTGATGTTGAAAGAGGATCACGATAGAGGTTATTTTAAAAGATTGATACCTAGTTATGCATCTATGTTAGCAAAACATTTAACCGATAAGGAAACAAGTTTACAGCTTTATGAAGATTTAGATTTAGAAATTGATCATCATAAACATAGACCAAATCAAGTTGCTAAAATGATTTATCAAAAGGTGTATGATTTGCATGAACAGAAAAAAATAACGGGCGACCAACTCATCGTTTTAAATAGCGAAGTCCAATCGTTTACCGATATTTGTGGTGCTTGCGAACGTATTAAAAACACACCGATTCCTTATTCGTATAGTGCTTTTATTAAGAAATTTATCTTTTTTTACGTGATGACTTTGCCGTTTGGTTACGTGTTTAGTTTGGGGTATTATGCCGTTCCTGTAGTTATTTTTGTTTTTTATGTATTGGCAAGTTTAGAGTTAATTGCTGAAGAAATTGAAGACCCATTTGGTTTTGATGCTAACGATTTACCAATTGATAAAATATCAGAAAATATTAAGAAGCATGTTGAGGAGGTGTTTTAGGGGCTTTAAATTAATTATATGATATTAAATTCATAAGTCATTGTGAATGTGTGTTGACCAATCTTGAAATTCAAATAAACTATCATTAGTTCTGTTTATTTCTTTCTTATAATTTAAATTTTCAATATCAAAAATTACTTTTAAATCAAAATCAGAGATTAATAAATCATTATAGAGATTATGAATCATTCTATAATCAGTGAAATATTTATTTGTTTTATTTTGCCAACCATGACCAAAATCTGATTTCCAATTGTAAAAAAGCATAGCTTGTTCTTGATTGGAAAGTTGAGAACGTAATATTCTCAAATAATTTCTTTTTTGTTCATATGTCAAAAATTGATCATTTTGATTTGCAATGAATTTCACTGTTTGGTATAAATGTCGATAATAGTGTGCCAAATTTGCCGAATGACCTTGGAATAAATCATAATTTAATACTTTGGCTCCATAGTAGTTTGATTTTTCAGAAACGTAGTCATTGAATTTATGTTTATTACCACGTGTACCAATATTTCTGTTTCCGTCATTTATATATTCTAAACTTTTTAAAATCTCATAGAATTCTCTTTCTTCTTTTGTGTAAATCGGTTTATTTATAAAAACACCTATGCCATGAAAAAATATGCTATATGCAATGTTAATTGCTTTATCGTGGGTTATTAGGTTAATGCTTTTCTTTGCAACAAAATATATTATTTTTAACTCTTCAAGGAAATATTTAAAACATTCCCTTCCTGATACATCTTCAGTTTGAATATGTATTTCATTACGTGTTTTTGAGTCAAATGTCAATTTTATATTTATTTCATTCACATTTTCTTTATGCAGGCGAAGCATTTCGTAAAACTGACTTTCGAATTTGTTCGAATCTAGTTCTTGTCTAAATAATTCTTTTTGTTGTTTGTTTGCTTTAAATTGAATGTAAAAAGCTAAAAATGTAAGTATTGAAGCTGTGAAACCTATGATAGGATTTAATATTCCTCCAATTGTGTCTCCAATTTCATTAGGATTTAGCTTTTTTCCATCACTACTTACGCTTTCTGGAAAATAAATTAGGATGTTATTATTAGAGTAATAATTTATAAGATATATTGCTGAATAGCCTAATAAAATTATACTTATACTTATTAATAAGATTAGGGTGTAATCATTCTTTTTAGACTTAGTATTCATTTACTTGTTTGTTAAATATCAACTCCAAACAAATCTAGTTGTTATTTCTGATTATTCAAACAGAAAACCCATCACAAAACCAACAACCCATTATCCCGTAAAATATTCATAGGTTTAGAAAACCAAAACAGTTCAAAATCTTCAAACTCGGTTTCAAAATCTTTTTTTAATGCTGAAAAGAAGGGAAGTTGGTTGTTGTTTATGTTTAAAGCATCTAATTGGTTTAAAAACCAGATGCCTTTATCTTTCTCTAAAGTTATATCAAAGGTGTCGGTTGTGTTGTGAAATGTTAGTTTTAGCGAATAAAAGGTGTTGCCGCGTTTGGTTTTAGAATGTTCAGTCACCAAAGGTTCTGTGCCCAACCACATGATTTTTGCGGTTGGTTTTATATTGAAATTCGTTTCGGTTTCTAAACATTGGTAGATGAAATCGGGTTTAATACTGGTCTTGGGTATTTTAAATTCGAACCAGTCTTGCAACGGCATATCGAAACCAATACCGTGCATAAAATTGAAAAGCGATTTTTTTAATCCGAAACTAAACTGGTTATGGTCAATACCTGTAGTATCTGTAAATTCCACATCGTTATTGGCGAAGGAGATGTTTTTATAATGGGGTTGAATATTGTATTCCGACGGATTTAACCCAATAGGGCTGTGCGCTGTTAAAGCAAACTGATGCCAAAACCCCGATTGCAACACACCAATTTCGAATAGCTGACGCACCATTTCTAAGCTATCAACCGTTTCTTGAACCGTTTGCGTTGGGTAGCCATACATTAAATAGGAATGCACCATCATGTTGGCTTCGGTAAAATTACGGGTAACACGTGCCACTTGTTCTACAGTTACGCCTTTATCGATGAGTTTTAATAACCGATCGGAAGCAACTTCCAAACCACCAGAAACAGCAATACAGCCTGATGCTTTTAGTAGTAAACATAAATCTTTGGTGAAGTTTTTTTCAAACCGGATGTTGGTCCACCAGGTTACGGTCAATTTTCGTTTTATAATTTCTAAAGCCAAGGCTTTCATTAGGGCGGGAGGTGCAGCTTCGTCCACAAAATGGAATCCTGTTTCTCCCGTTTGTTCCATGAGTTGCTCCATGCGATCGACCAATAATTTGGCAGCAATGGGCTCGTAAATTTTTATATAATCTAAAGATATATCGCAAAAGGTACATTTCCCCCAGTAGCAACCGTGTGCCATGGTGAGTTTGTTCCACCTACCATCGCTCCAAAGACTGTGCATGGGGTTCGCAATTTCAATGACTGAAATGTAATCATTCAGCAATAAATCGGAATAATCAGGTGTACCTAAATCACTTTGTTTGTAATCGGGTTTTGTGCTGTTGTTTTTATAAACCACGGCGCCATTTTCTAGAATAAAAGTGCGTTTATACTCTCCTCCTTTGGAGGGGTTTGGGGAGGCTAATAACTCGATGGGTAATTCGCCATCATCCAAGGTAATAAAATCGAAAAATTCAAACACACGAACGTCGGTTATCGAGCGTAATTCGGTATTGGGAAAACCACCACCCATAGCAATTTTAATATGGGGGTAGTTTGTTTTTATGTACTGCGCACAACGGAAGGCACTGTATAAATTCCCTGGAAAGGGTACCGAAAAACAGACTAACTTAGGTTGCACTGTTTTTAGTTTTTCCTCAAGAATTTTTAAGGTGATGTCGTCTATATAAGTGGGGGCTGCTTGTAAATGGGTGTATAAATCATCGAAAGCATTGGCGCTTTGCCCTAAACGTTCGGCGTAACGACTGAAACCAAAATTAGGATCGATGCATTCGATGATAAAATCGGATAAATCTTCTAAATACAACGTGGCTAAATGCTTCGCTTTGTCTTGCATGCCCATAGAACCGAATGCCCAATCTAAATCGTCTAACTGATTAAAGCGGGAGGCTTGTGGTAAAAACTGGTCGCTGCAAATTTGTCTCGCAAAGGTTGGTTTTTTGTCTTGTAAAAAGGCAATCACATCATCTAAAGGCTGTAAGTACGACTTTTTTAAAGCATATATGCGTTGCGCATTTTCGGAAATCATTAGGTTGTTGGTGAAAGCGATTTCAAAAATATCTTGAAAGGTTTCCTTTGAAAATAATTCTAAAATAACTTCAATACCTAAATCCATTTGAAAGGCACCAATGTTTTTAGTATTTAAAAAACCCTTTAAGTAGCATGTAGCTGGGTAGGGCGTGTTTAATTGTGTAAAAGGTGGTGTTATAAGTAAAAGGTCTTTCAAAATGCTGTATTAAAATATAAGGCAAATATAATTCTTTTAAAGTCCCATAGGAGCAAAGAGTCAAAGTTGCAAAGAATCAAAGTTGCAAAGAGTCAAAGCTACAAAGAGTCAAAGTTGCAAAGCTAAATGAAAAAACTCTTAGAATTAGTAGTCAGGTTGAATTTGAATTTTTAATTTTGCTAAATGCTAAATGCTAAATGCTAAATGCTAAATGCTAAATGCTAAATGCTAAATGCTAAATGCTAAATGCTAAATGCTAAATGCTAAATGCTAAATGCTAAATGCTAAATGCTAAATGCTAAATGCTAAATGCTAAATGCTAAATGCTAAATGCTAAATGCTAAATGCTAAATGCTAAATGCTAAATGCTAAATGCTAAATGCTAAATGCTAAATGCTAAATGCTAAATGCTAAATGCTAAATGCTAAATGCTAAATGCTAAATGCTAAATGCTAAATGCTAAATGCTAAATGCTAAATGCTAAATGCTAAATGCTAAATGCTAAATGCTAAATGCTAAATGCTAAATGCTAAATGCTAAATGCTAAATGCTAAATGCTAAATGCTAAATGCTAAATGCTAAATGCTAAATGCTAAATGCTAAATGCTAAATGCTAAATGCTAAATGCTAAATGCTAAATGCTCTCTCGTTTTTCAAAATTTCGGCAACGGCTTGCGTATAATTTCTTGGGCTACCTGCTTTCTTAATTTTTTTATATGTTTTTTGTGGATTTGAAAACGACTGCGAAAAGTATTCCCAAAAACCTAACATTTTCATTTTGATGGGTGTGGGTCCAGAAAGCGCAGCGTCGTATTGCTGGTAAATGGTATCGTGAAATTCGCTGAAAATTTGCCAACGGTTGGCAGGGTATTCCGTGGTGTTGTTTTTAATCATGCTCGGTAAAAACGGATCTGCAATGAGGCCGCGACCAATCATAAAATGGTCGATGCTCGGGAAACGCTCTTGCATCTCTCTAAACTTGGCAACCGTAGTGATGTCACCATTATAATACAACTTATGTTTGGTGCTGTCTATACAACGCTGAAAAGCTTCTAAATTAACACCACCTTTATAAAGTTGCTTGCCAATACGTGCATGTATGGCGATGTTTTTAAGCGGATAGCTGTCTAAAATAGGGAATACATCCAAAATTTCTTCGGGTGTTTCGTAACCCATGCGCATTTTCATGGAGACAATAACATCGGTTTCATTATGAACACGTTTTAGAATGTGGTCAATTTTTTCGGGGTCGCAGATTAGTCCGGAACCCATGCCTTGCTTCGTAACCATAGGATAGGGACAGCCTAAATTCCAATTGAGTTCTTTGTAGCCTAATGATTGAATGTACTTCACCACAAAAAGAAAACCATCGGGATCGTTGGTCATCACCTGCGGAATAACCTCTAAAGTTGAATTATTTTCGAGTTGCAAATCGCGTTGATAAGACGACTTAATAACCATTTTACCATCCAACCGAATGTAGGGTGCATAAAACGTATCGATGCCGCCAAAGTAATGATGAAAAGCGTTACGGAACCGAAAGTCGGTAAAACCTTGTAAAGGTGAAGATAGAAGTGTAATGCTCATATTGTTTATAATTGAGCAAAGATATAAGAAAAATTAGCGTTAAGAACTTATATGGTTTTAATATATGAGTTAAAAATCACTCTTTTTTTAGGGGGTAGAGATTCGCTGTTTGCTGCAATATTCAATAAATTTTGATCTTTTTCTTTAGCAAAAGCCAAATGAAATAATTGGGCTACTGTTAAACTGTTTTCTGGTCGTTTAACTAATATAAATTCATCATTAACGGCGACAGTACCTTCTTTAAGAATACTTAAATAAGTACCTCCATAACCGTGTTCTATAAACTGTTTAAGTACAGCTTGTGTTCCAAACTTATAGCCAAATTTATAACAAGGTTCTCTATATTGTGCAATTCTAACCAAGGCTTCTCCAACTTTATATACATCACCAAGAAATACTTGGGTTTCATTGAAATTAGAAACAGTTAGATTTTCTCCAAATATACCCCAATTCCAGTTTAAGTTAGGATACAGTTTTTTCCAATAAGGGTATTGTTCTACTGAAAACATATAACAAGCTTTATATAAACCACCATGATGTTTGCGGTCTGATACTTCGTCTCCAATAACTTCATTTTTAGTTAGATAAATAGGATTGTTTGTTGGTGTTTTATAAATACCAGTTATTTCTTCTTTCCCATTCCAAATAAAGGTTGTTGGTTTTGCTATGTTGGTGGAGCGGATTTGCATAATATAAAAGTAATGAAAAAATCACCCTGTTTTTTACAAAGTGGTTTCGTATCAATTTAAAAAATAAGATTTAATTAATCGATATGAGTTCCACATCAAAAATTAATACAGAACCACCAGGAATGGTATAATAATCATTATTTCCATAACCTAAATGAGCTGGAACTAACAAAATACCACTGCCACCTTCTTTAAAATAAGGGATGCCTTCTGTCCATCCTTTTATAACTTGTTGTAAGTTAGTTGTATAGCCGTTAGTGTTTTGGTCAAAAACAGTACCGTTTAAGAAATAACCTTTATATGCAATGGTTACATCACTAGTTGCGGTAGGTTGTGCACCAGTGCCAGGAGTATCGATAACATAGTATAAACCCGAGCTACTTTTTTTGGCTGTTAAATTGTTTTCAGCAATATACGCTTGAATTTGTTCGTCGTTTTTAGTAACATAATCTACAGTTTCATCTTTGTTACAAGCTGTAAATAGGACGAAGGCAAAGGTTAATAATAAAATATTTTTCATAATTTTTTTTAAGCAAATATAATTTAATCAATTTAGTACAAAAACATATTAATCTACCTTTTTAAAACTCAGTATTTTGTTTCGGTTACTATCGTAAAAATATAAATTTAGGTTGTCTCTTTTGTAGCTTACAGCTTTGTTTAAAGCCTTATTATATTTATTAGGAATATCCATGTTGAAACACATTTTTCTGGTTGAAGCTAAAGGACCAAGAGCAATGTTTTCCGAAGTTAAATTTTTGATACCTCCTGTGTAGTTGTTACAGCCATCGGTTCCAAACACTTTCATTTCAGTAACGTTTATTTCTAAGTTAGGAACGTTTTCAGTTGTAGGAATAGGTTCTTCGTTAATGTGAGTCGCTGCCCAAATATCGTGTAAAACCATTTTTATGTTTTGTGTTTTCGCGGTTTTTGTTGAAGTGCAAGATGTGCCTAATGCAATTAGAAGTACTAAAGCAGCACTAATTTTTAATGATTTCATATGATTTTTTTAAATTAATTTTTCTTTTAAGTATTCAAAGGTCTTGCCAATTTTGAAAATATGAATTTAATAAAATAGTATTTTGAAGAGTTTTAATAAAAAAACCACTCTGTTTTCACAAAGTGGTTTTGGTTTATTTTCAACAGATTGCTTCACTGTGTTCGCAATGACGTTTCTATTTAATCATTTCATAACTACGCTTAATAAATTTGGTAAGTTCTTCACCTTTTAATAAGCCTTGAGATAAACGTGCTAAATCTAAACTTTGTGTAATTAAACGTTCTTGTTTAGGCTTCGTTTTTGTTTCTAAAATTTCGCCAACTAATTTAGAGTTTGTGTTCACTACTAAATTGTACATCTCTGGCATACTGCCCATACCGAACATACCGCCACCGCCACCAGATTGTTGCATCTCTTTCATTCGGCGCATAAATTCTGGTTGTGTGATGATAAATGGAGAAGCATCACTATCCATTGCTTCCAATTGAACCATGAATTTTTCTGAAGGAATCACTTCTTTTAACAGTGTTTCTAAAGTTGTTTTTTGCTCTTCACTTAATTTAGAAATTGTTGTTTCTTCTTTCTTGATTAAATTATCAATATGGTCGCCATCAACACGTGCAAACGTTATGTTTTCTTTGGTGCTTTCTAATTTTTGAATTAAATGCGATACAATTGGAGAATCTAGCAATAACACTTCATAACCTTTTGCTTTAGCAGTTTCAATATAACTGTGTTGCGCATCTTGGTTTGAAGCATAAAGAATGATTAATTTACCATCTTTATCGGTCTGATTATCTTTTATTTTGTTGAATAATTCTTCGTATGTATAGTAAGTACCATCAACCGTAGGATAGAGTGCGAATGCATCTGCTTTTTCAAAGAATTTATCTTCTGAAAGCATTCCATATTCAATTACAATTTTAATATCGTTCCATTTAGCTTCAAAATCCTCACGATTTTCATTAAATAGCGATTTTAATTTATCGGCTACTTTTCTAGTAATGTAAGACGAAATCTTTTTTACAGCACCATCAGCTTGTAAATAAGAACGAGAAACGTTTAATGGAATGTCTGGAGAATCAATAACACCACGAAGCATGGTTAAAAATTCTGGAACAATACCTTCAACATTATCAGTAACATATACTTGGTTTTGGTACAGCTGAATTTTATCTTTTTGTATTTGCATATCCTGACCCATTTTTGGGAAATACAAAATACCAGTTAAGTTGAATGGATAATCAACATTTAAATGAATGTTGAATAACGGTTCTTCAAACTGCATCGGGTATAATTCTCGATAAAAAGCTTTATAATCTTCATTTTGTAAATCGGCTGGTTGTTTTGTCCAAGCCGGATTTGGATTATTTATAATATTGTCAACAGTAATTTTGCGTTGAGGCTCTTTGGTTTCTTTACCGTCTTTATCAGTAATTGTTGCTGGTTCATGCTCTGGATCATTAATTTCCTTAGTTCCAAATTTAATAGGAATAGGCATAAATTTATTATACTTCTGAAGTAATGCACTAATGCGAGATTCTTCTAAAAACTCAGTAGAGTCCGCAGCAATATGAAGGATGATTTCAGTGCCTCTTTCTGTTCTGTCTGAAGCTTCTAAATTAAACTCAGGTGATCCATCACAAGTCCAATGAGCTGCAGGCGCATCAGTATGTGATTTGGTAATAATCTCCACTTTTTCGGCAACCATAAATGCTGAATAAAACCCAAGACCAAAATGACCTATAATACCAGAATCTTTAGCAGAATCTTTGTATTTATCTAAAAACTCTTCTGCACCAGAAAATGCTACTTGGTTTATGTATTTTTCAACCTCTTCGGCAGTCATACCTAAACCTTGGTCGATAACATGAAGTTTTTTGCCTTCTTTATCAATTTTAACTTCAATTTGTGGGTTACCGTATTCCGATTTAGATTCTCCAATACTTGTAAGGTGCTTCAGCTTTAAAGTAGCATCGGTACCATTACTAATTAACTCACGTAAAAATATCTCGTGGTCACTGTACAAGAATTTTTTAATAAGTGGGAAAATGTTTTCTACTGAAACATTAATACTTCCTTTTGCCATAATAAATTATTATTTTTTCTTTTCCGCAAAAGCGAAAAAAGGGTTATACTTAAATTTAACTAACTCTTTACTGGTAGTCAAAAAAAGTACCAAGAGTAAGAATGTGACAAACTGACACGACTTTTTTTATAAAAAAAAGTAAATCCCAAATGTTGTAAACCCCAAATTTCAATTGCTTAGAAGTTAATTGTTCGATTGGAATTTGGAATTTGTTTTTGAGTTATTGGAATTTCGTTTCAGTTGTTGTACTTTGTAAGTATAAAACAAGTAGGGATATGTACAATTCAAAAATAATAGGATTAGGTAAATATGTGCCAGATAATGTGGTAACAAATGATGATTTATCTAAAATGATGGATACCAATGATGCGTGGATACAAGAGCGAACAGGTATTAAAGAACGTCGTTGGATTAAAGAAGGGACCGATGATACTTCGGCAACTATGGGTGCTAAAGCTGCTAAAATTGCCATAGAACGTTCTGGTTTAGCTAAAGATGACATCGATTTTATTGTGTTTGCAACATTAAGTCCTGATTATTATTTCCCAGGTTGTGGGGTGCAAATTCAAGATTTATTAGATATGGGAACTATTGGAGCACTAGATGTTAGAAATCAATGTTCAGGATTTGTGTATGCCATTTCGGTAGCCGACCAGTTTATTAAAACGGGCATGTATAAAAATATATTAGTTATTGGTGCCGAGTATCATAGCAACGGATTGGATAAGTCTACCCGTGGTCGTGGTGTTACTGTTATTTTTGGAGATGGAGCAGGGGCTTGTGTTTTAACAAGAGAAGAAGATACTACAAAAGGAATTTTATCAACCCATTTGCATAGCGAAGGCAAGTATGCTGATAAGTTGATTGTTGCTTCACCAAGTATTGCGCATTGGGTACCAGAAATAATAGAAGCAGGTGAAGAAGATATATCCTATTTCCCATATATGGATGGAACCTTTGTATTTAAACATGCAGTGGTTCGGTTTAGTGAGGTGATTATGGAAGGTTTAGCTAAAAATAATCTTAAAAAAGAAGATGTTGATATGTTGATTCCACACCAAGCTAATTTACGTATTGCTCAATTTATTCAAAGTAAGTTTGGATTACGTGATGATCAAGTGTTTAATAACATTATGAAGTATGGTAACACAACAGCAGCTTCTGTAATTATTGCACTTACCGAAGCCTGGGAAGAAGGCAAAATAAAACCAGGAGATAACGTGGTACTTGCTGCTTTTGGGAGTGGTTTTACGTGGGGAAGTGCTATTATTAAATGGGTATAAGTTTTAGAATATATAAAAAACGAAAAGCCCAAAACTTAAAGGTTTTGGGCTTTTCTAGCTATTAATCAACTTCAACTAACACTTTACTATTGTGAAGGTTCTATTATACTAGCGTATAAAGCTGTTAAATATTGCATTAGGTTTTCTATTTAACTCATTTTTAACACAATAAAAAAACTCGAAAGATAATTTTTCGAGTTTTTGTAATAAGGATACAAATCTTTAGTACGAAATTTTTTACGCGAAGGTGACTAATTCTTATAATAATTATTTTCCGCTTGGCTAGATTGTATAATTAGTATAACGTTTTGACAGTGTGTGTATTGTGTGTGTGTAATGGTTTTATTAAACTTTAACATTTCAATGTCTTAGATATTAAAAAGCAAAAGCCCAAAGTATTTTCAACTTTGGACTTTTTTATTTAATTGCCTAACAAAAATACTAACCATCAATTATTAAGTAGGCCATTAAACTAAAGATTACATGAAACCGCCACCGCCAGATTCTTCATTTTTATCTCTGTTTTTTCTAGCTTTAGCACGGTATTTTCCACCACCAAATCTATAAGATAAACCAGCATTCCAGGTGTTGCTTTCCCAATTAAAAGCACCGTTTTGTACAAATGGTTTTTTGCCATTAAAAGCAAATTCCATAGTATCAAAAATATCATTAAAATTTAAGCTAAAAGTACCTTTTCCTTCTGCAAAACCAACGCGTGCCCCTAGATTTACAAAATACATGGGATCTCGAACAAACTGTAATGATTTGTCTTTTCCTCTATATAAACCAAATGCAGTAAGCGAAACCGTTTTGCTTAAAGCAAAGTTGTTATACATTCTGAAATTCCAAGTAACGTTATCAACCTCGCTAATTGTTGTTTCTATATCGTCTATGGTGGCAGTCTCTATAGGAGCGGTTAAGTTTTCAGCAATACCTTTGCTAACTTGAGAGTATATATCGAAACTTGAGTTAATACTCCACCATTTTACAGGTTTGTAATTAGATGATAATTCAAAACCAGAAGAAGATGTTTTTCCAAAATTGTCATGTGTTAATATAACGCGTCCAGAATTAATGTCACTTCTGTCTATAAATAAAGCTCTATTAATATCATCATTTATTATTCTATAAAATACACCACCAGTAACCGTTCCTTTTTTATTATTTAATGTGCGGGTATAATTTGCTTCAATCGAATTAGTAAATTGAGGCGTTAAATTAATATTTCCGTAAGAAGAAATTAAAGGAGTACTCCATTCTTTAATGGGATTAACTTGATCTATTCCTGGGCGATCAACCCTACGGCTATAACTTAATTGATACGAATTTTTATCTGAAGGCGAATATGTAATAAAGGCCGATGGATATAATTCAAAATAATCGTTATTAAAAGTTTGTGTGCTTTCTGCTTCAGACGATAAGGCTACTGCATCTTCTTTTACATTTTCAGCGCGTAATCCAATTTGGAAAGTCATTTTTTCAAAATTTTTACTATAAGTAGCATAACCAGAATAAATATCTCTAGTATAATCAAAATTAGTACTTGGCGTGGGTCTTAAAAGACCTTCATTATTTAAACTTTGTCCTGTAGAGGCATATGTAATATCAGAATTAAATAAACGCGCTTGTAAGCCCAATTCTAATTTTGTGGTTTCAGTTAATGGGTTTACATAATCTAAATTTGCTGTTGTACTTTTTCTATCCGTATTATTAAAGTCTTTGTAGTCTTCATTCGAACCTAATAAAAACATAAAATCGGCCGGTCTTTCGTCATCAAAAACATTATAATCTAATTCTAATTCTATATTGTGTCCCTCTTTTGAAAAATCGTGTTTATAATCAAAGTTGTATTGAGAAGAAGTGTTATCACTATTTGAAATAAATAGTTGTTTTTGATTGTATGTGTTATCATCATTAAATATAGCATCAGTTTGTCCTTCAGTACTACTATCTGATGTGTTTTGAGTTGTAAATATAGATATGGTATTTTTATCATCTAAATAATAATCAACACCAACTTTGTATAAATGAGACTGTCTTTTATCTAAAAATTTGAAAATTTGTTCAGAATTGTTTTCGGGTCTAGATATAAAACCTTTATTTCTGTTTTTAGAAATATTGTTACTATAACTGCCATATATATTAAATTTTCCGGTGCGGTAATTCATGTCTAATGAACTATTAAATTTAGCCTCTATTTGGTGGGTTAAACCAATACTTACATTCCCATTAAAACCTACCATGGTATTTTTGTGCAGTATAATATTTATAATTCCACTCATGCCTTCAGGATTGTATTTTGCTGAAGGGTTGGTAATTAATTCTATTGATTTTATAGCTGTTGAAGGAATTTGTTTTAACAATTGAGCGGTAGGTATGTTTGATAATTTACCATCTACCATAACACGTACATTAGAATTCCCACGTAAGCTAATATCACCAGTTTGAGCATCTACACTTACAGATGGAATACCAATCATTAATTCTGAGGCACTTCCTGTTGCCGCTAAATCTTTACCTATGGTAATAACTTTTCTATCTACTTTTTGTTGAATTGTAGAGGTTTCGGCAACTACGATAACTTCGTCTAAACCTTCGGCAGTTTCCTCTAAAAATATGTTACCTAAGTTTATATTGTAATTTCCTTTATTAATTGAAACTTCTTTTCTAAGAGTTTTATATCCAATATATTGGATGCTTACTATTATTTTGCCTTCTTCAATTTTTTCAATTTTAAAGCTCCCATCTTCAGAAGTAATACCACCAGTTAGAATTTCTTCTTTAGTATTTTTTATAATAATATTTACATAAGGTAAGGGTTGCTTAAGAGTAGCGTCTAATACTATTCCTGATATAGTACCAGTTTTGTCGTCGGGTGATTTTAGTGTAGTGGCATGGGTATTATTAACTATTGAAAATAATAAAGCACATGCTAAAAATAATTTTTTCATTCGATTGTATTTTTTGATTGATTATAATTTAGACGATGGATTTTTTTTTTTGTTACTATAATTTATAATGAATTAACACTTTTTAACATTTTATTAAATAAAACCTCAAATGATATTCAGAATATGGTTTTGAGTTTTAAATAACAAATATTAACAAATGAATAAAAAAACATTGGTGTTTGGAGCATCATTAAACCCTAGTAGATATTCTAATTTTGTAATTCAAAAATTGACGAGTCGAGATATTGAAACCGTGGCTTTTGGTTTAAGAAAAGGTGTAGTAGCAGGTGTGAGCATTGCTACAGAATTGTTGTCTTTTAAAGATTTGCATACCGTAACTTTATATTTGAATGCCAATAACCAGAAAGCATATTATGATTATATAGTTTCATTAAAACCGAAACGTGTTATTTTCAACCCAGGTACCGAGAATCCTGAATTTTATAAGATTTTAAAAAAACATGATATTTCTTTTGAAGTAGCCTGTTCGTTAGTGTTACTTTCTACGAATCAATATTAACCCTAAAAATGTAAGTAATCCGTTTAATATTAAGATAAAGAATCCAAATTCAAACCCCAACCATTTTGTGCTATTTACACTTATTATATAAGATAAGATAGGCGATAGAATAGCTATCATGGGTACTAGTTTATCTTTAACCTGCCA
Organism: Mariniflexile litorale; assembly: GCF_031128465.2. Lineage (GTDB taxonomy): Bacteria > Bacteroidota > Bacteroidia > Flavobacteriales > Flavobacteriaceae > Mariniflexile > Mariniflexile litorale. Next base: position 3,069,100 of record NZ_CP155618.1, read on the forward strand.
TTTGGTAAAGAGTCCAAAACTGTAAAGTCCTAACAGCGGTCCATAGGTATAACCTGCAAAAACAAATAGTTTTGAAATAACGCTTTCGTCCTTAATAATATATTTAAACGCTACAATGACCAATATTAATAGAAGCGAAATTAAAATGTGAATTCGCTTTCTAATAGTAATTTGTTTGGTCTTATCGTATTTTTTTTCAATATCTAAAATATCAATACTAAACGATGTTGTTAATGCTGTTAAAGCACTATCGGCACTGCTGTAAGCGGCAGCTATCAAACCAATAAGAAAGAAAATAAAAATACCAACTCCCAAATGGTTTTTTGCAAGTAACGGGAATAACTCATCTTTATGAGCATCAATACCAAGTTGTTGTGCATATACTGTTAAAAGTAAGCCTAAGCTTAAAAAGATAAAATTTACCACAGTCAAGACAATCGTAAACCAGAACATATTTTTTTGGGCATCTTTAAGCGATTTGCATGTTAAGTTTTTTTGCATCATGTCTTGGTCTAAACCAGTCATGACTATCGCAATAAATGCCCCAGAAATAAATTGTTTCCAAAAGTAATTACTAGATTTAAAATCATCGAAAAAGAAAGTTTTAGATAAATCGCTATCTAAAATATATCCTAAAAGATTTCCGCCACTAATGCCCAAATCGGTACTTACGTAATAAATAGAAACGCCCACAGCAATAAGCATGAATAAAGTTTGAAGGGAATCGGTCCAAATAATGGTTTTTATGCCTGATTTAAATGTGTAGAGCCAAATTAAAGCTACGGTTATAGTCACGGTTTGCCAAAATTCGACACCCAATTCATCAAATAGTATAATTTGTAACACGTTTGCAACTAAATATAATCTAAAACTAGCACCAACAACCCGAGAAATTAAAAAGAACGAAGCACCTGTTTTGTATGCATAGTTTCCAAAACGCTCATCTAAATAGGAGTATATAGATGTTAAATTAAGCTTGTAATATAAAGGAAGTAGTACAGTTCCAATTACCAAATACCCCACAATATAACCTAATACCACTTGCATGTAGCTAAATTGTGAAGCTTCAATCCAGCCAGGAACTGAAATAAATGTAACACCAGATAAGGAGGCTCCAATCATTCCAAAAGCGACTAAATACCAAGGTGCCGATTTGTTTGCTTTAAAAAAAGCGTCGTTAGAGTCTTCTTTTCCAGTAAAATAGGATATTAAAATTAAAATTCCAAAGTAACCAGCAATAAGTAGAATAATTTGTGTAGCGCTCATGTGTTTAAATTATGTAGCCAAAATACAAAATTAGTTTGCAGTCTTCGTTTTTAATACTTAGATTTTATTCTTTGATAAAGCCTTCTTTCAGTTGTGCTAAAAAGTATTAAATTCGCAGCTATGGAATTTTCATCTAAATTACTTGAGCGTGCCGTTAACGAAATGTCGCAGTTACCAGGAATTGGTAAACGTACCGCGTTGCGCTTGGTACTACATATGCTTAAGCAACCTAAAGAGCAAACAACGGTATTAGCAGAAGCCTTGCAAAACATGCGAAATGATATCAAATTTTGTAAATCCTGTCATAACATTAGTGATGTTCATTTATGTGAAATTTGTTCAAATCCTAACAGGGACGAAACCCTTGTTTGTGTAGTAGAGGATATCCGCGATGTCATGGCTATAGAAAACACCAGTTCTTTTAAAGGTTTGTACCATGTTTTAGGAGGGAAAATTTCACCAATGGATGGGATAGGTCCACATGATTTAAACATTATTTCGTTAGTAAATAAAGTAAAGGAAGGCAAAATAAAAGAACTCATATTTGCACTAAGTTCAACCATGGAAGGGGATACTACCAATTTTTATATTTTCAAACAAATTCAGGATTACAAAGTTTTTACATCCACTATTGCTAGAGGGATCTCGGTAGGAGACGAATTGGAATATGCCGATGAGATTACTTTAGGAAGAAGTATTGTTAATAGAGTGCCGTTTGAATCTTCTCTAAAATTATAATGAACTGTTGAAGTTATCCATTGTCATACTAAATTATAATGTACAGTACTTTTTAGAACTTTGTTTAAAAAGTGTAAACGCAGCTATCAGAACTATAGATGCAGAAATTATTGTAGTTGATAATAATTCTGAAGATAAAAGTTGCGAAATGGTTAAAGACTTATTTCCAGACGTTATATTAATTGAGAATAAGGAAAACATTGGTTTCTCTAAAGGAAATAATATAGGTGTTTCTCGTGCAAAAGGAGTCTATTTGTGTATATTAAACCCAGATACGGTTGTTGCAGAAGATACGTTTACCTCGCTTTTAAAATTTGCAGAAAGTAAAAGCCAACTGGGGATTGTAGGATGCAGACTTATAAACGGAGCAGGTATTTTTCTTCCAGAAAGTAAACGAAATATTCCTTATATAAGTGCGGCTTTTAAAAAAGCATGCGGAAATTCAAAATCCTATTACGCCAATCATTTAAGTGAAAATGAAACAGGAAAAGCCGATATTTTAGTAGGTGCTTTTATGTTGATGAAGCGAGAAGTCTACCATAAATTAGATGGATTTGATGAAGATTATTTTATGTATGGTGAAGATATCGATTTGTCTTATAAAATGTTAAAATCGGGTTATGATAATTACTATTTTGGAGAAACAACAGTTATTCATTACAAAGGAGAAAGCACATTAAGAGATAAATATTATGCACGTCGTTTTTATGGAGCTATGCAAATATTCTATAAAAAGCATTTTAAGAAAAACGTGTTTTTCGATATGTTTGTGTGGCTTGGTATTAGGTTGGTTTATTTGTTTAGAAAATCACATGTAAATAAAAAAAAACAGGTTAATGGTTATGTTTTTATTTCAGATGAAATGAATAACGCATTAAAAGCTGTTTTGTCAAAAAAAATAAACTTAAAGCATAATTTTGAAAACATTGAAAACGATACCGAAGTTATTTTTGATGCTAATAAATTAAGTTATAAAGAGATTATTTTAATGATGAATGACGCTGAAAAAAACAAATCTATTACATTTAAAATATTACCTAAACAATCTAATTTTATACTAGGCAGCAATGATACCACAAGTAGAGGTGAAATTGTTATTATAAACTAGTTTTTGTTGTAAATTATTTAAAAAAATCAATGTTTTTTAAGTAATTTTGCAAGCGTAAATTAAAAAAGAAGTATTATATTATTGATATGGCAAAGTTTGAACTTAAATTACCCAAAATGGGAGAAAGTGTTGCAGAGGCAACTATAACATCTTGGTTAAAAGAAGTGGGAGATACTATAGAATTAGATGAAGCGGTATTGGAAATAGCTACTGACAAGGTTGATAGCGAAGTGCCAAGCGAAGTGGATGGTGTTTTAATTGAGAAATTTTTTAATGTAGATGATATTGTTCAAGTAGGACAAACTATAGCCATTATTCAAACAGATAAAAATGACGATGACGATGACGATGTTAATGTAGAAGAAGTTTCAGAAGCACCATCAAATGAATCTCTTATAAAAGAAGAAAAAGCAGCAGAATTTGTAAGTCAATCCATTGCCGTTGCTAAAGAAACCGTAGCCTCTGTAGTTTCTAGTGAAGATCGTTTTTATTCACCATTAGTTAAAAATATAGCTAAAGAAGAAGGTGTTTCTCAACAAGAGCTTGATAATATTGTTGGAACAGGTATTGATAATCGAGTTACTAAAAGTGATATTTTAAATTATATTCAAAATAGGGAAGGTGAAGCAGCGGCTTCTGAAATTGAAACTCCAGTTGTTAAGGCGATACAACCTGAAAAGGTAAAATCAACTCCAGCACCTCCTGTGGTTAGCGGAGAAGATGAAATTATTGAAATGACTAGAATGGGCAAAATTATTGCACACCATATGGTTGATTCTGTTCAAACATCCGCGCACGTACAAAGTTTTATAGAAGCTGATGTTACGAAGATATGGAATTGGAGAAATAAAGTAAAGGAAGCATTTTTTAAACGTGAAGGTGAAAATTTAACTTTTACACCTATTTTTATGGAAGCAGTAGCTAAAGCGCTTCGCGATTTTCCTATGATGAACATTTCATTGCAAGGAGATACCATCGTTAAAAAGAAAAACATAAACTTAGGAATGGCGGCATCGCTAGCCGACGGCAATTTAATAGTGCCTGTAATTAAAAATGCAGACCAACTTAATTTGGTTGGTATGACAAAACAAGTTAATGATTTAGCAAATCGAGCTAGAGCAAATCAGCTAAAACCAGACGACGTACAAGGAGGTACTTATACAGTTACCAATGTGGGAACGTTTGGAAGTATTATGGGGACGCCTATTATAAACCAACCCCAAGTTGGTATTTTGGCTTTAGGCGTGATACGTAAAGTGCCTGCAGTTATTGAAACTAGTGAAGGGGATTTTATAGGCATTCGTTACCGCATGTTTTTATCTCATTCTTATGACCATCGTGTTGTAAATGGTGCTTTAGGTGGTCAATTTGTAAAAGCTGTTAAAGATTACCTAGAAGCTTGGGATAGTAATAGGGAAATATAATCTTAATCATTATAAAATTTAAAAACCTAACCTTAAAACGTTGGGTTTTCTTATTTTTGTAATTGTCTACATAAAGACAGATTATTCAACAGAAAAATTAAACTAATGAATTTAAACCTCACCAAGCCTATTTGTTTTTTCGACCTAGAAACAACAGGAATCAATATAACATCCGATCGTATCGTGGAAATCGCTGTTTTAAAAGTATACCCTAACGGAAAGGAAGAAAGCAAAACATGGTTGGTAAATCCAGAAATGACAATTCCTCAGGAAGTTATAGCCATTCATGGTATAAGCAATGAAGATGTAGCCGATAAACCAACGTTTAAAGAAATAGCTAAAGATGTTTATAATATGATTAAAGATTCCGATTTGGGGGGCTTTAACTCAAATAGATTTGATATTCCCTTATTAGCTGAAGAATTGTTGCGTGCTGAGGTAGATTTCGATATGAAAAACCGTGTGGCTGTAGATGTGCAAACCATTTTTCATAAAATGGAACAGCGTACTTTAAGCGCTGCTTATAAGTTTTATTGTCACCAAGAATTGGAAGGTGCACATGGTGCCGAAGCAGATACGAGAGCGACTTATGAAGTGTTAAAAGCACAAATAGATAGATACGATGAAATTGAAAACGATACCAAGTTTTTAGCCGAGTTTAGCTCAAGAAAGCAATTTGCAGATTTCGCAGGTTTTATAGCTTTTAACAAAAAAGGAGAAGAATGTTTTTCATTCGGAAAACATAAAGGAAAATTAGTTACCGATGTTTTAGAAAACGAACCAGGGTATTTTGGGTGGTTATTAAATGCCGATTTTCCGCTGTACACGAAAAAAGTGTTGACAGCCATAAAACTTAGAAGTTTTAATAATAAGTTAGGGTAGCGTTTAGTTGTATGTTGTGGAATCGTTTATTTGTTAACAACTCCACAACAAACAACTCCACAACAAACAATAGTCAAAAATGAAAATCATCTGCATCGGTCGTAATTACACCGAACATATCAAAGAATTGGAGAACGAAAAGCCGTCAGATCCAGTGGTGTTTTTAAAACCAGATACGTCTATTCTGTTAAAAAAACAACCGTTCTTTATTCCCGATTTTTCAAATGATGTGCATTATGAAGTGGAGATTTTAGTTAAAATTAATAGAATAGGGAAGCATATCGATAAGAAATTTGCTTACAAATATTATGATGAAATAGGACTAGGAATCGATTTTACAGCACGCGATTTACAAAGCGAATTAAAAGAAAAAGGCTTGCCTTGGGAAAAAGCAAAATCGTTTGATGGTGCTGCAGTTGTAGGGAAATGGTTGCCAGTGTCAGATGTTAGTGATGTGAATACTATTGAGTTTTCTTTAAAAAAGAATGATAATATTGTACAATTAGGAAATACAAGCCACATGCTTTGGAAAATTGATGAATTAATAGAATATGTGTCAAAATATTTTACTTTAAAGATTGGAGATATTATATTTACAGGAACTCCTGCAGGAGTTGGCAAAGTACTTGCAAATGATAAACTAAAAGGATTTATAGAAGACAAAGAAATGTTTTCAATAACAATTAAATAAATGGAACAACATTACAAACTATTTAGGGTACGCGAGTTAGCAGATAATGACGAGGATTTTATAGCAACTTTAGCCGAAGCTTTTTTGGAAGAAGTGCCAGAGGATGCGGAACGATTAAAAAAAGCAGTAGCAGAAAAAGATTATTATAATACATATCAAGCGGCTCATAAAATGAAACCAACAATCGATTTATTCGAATTAGGAGTGCTTGATGTTTTAATTGAAGTACAAGATTGGGGTAAATTTGAAAAAAGAGATTTAGATATTTCTTCTCAATTGGAAATTGTTCTTTCAGCTGTAGAAAACACGATTGCCGAAATAAAATCAGATTTTAATCTATAATGTTAGCTGAAATAATCACCATAGGTGACGAACTTTTAATTGGTCAAGTCATTGATACCAATTCTGGATTTATTGCAAAACATCTTAATAAAATAGGTATATCTGTATATCAAATTACATCGATTCAAGATGATAAAGCGCATATACTTAAAGCTTTAAAAGATGCCGAAAACAATGTAGATATTGTTATTCTTACAGGTGGTTTAGGGCCAACAAAAGATGATATTACCAAAAAAACCATAGCCGAATATTTTAACGACACACTTATTAATGATGTTTCCGTTATAGAAAATATCGAAGAGTTATGGAAGCACTATACTGGAGGTTTGCTACTGCAAGTAAATAGAGATCAGGCTCTTGTGCCTTCAAAAGCAACAGTACTTATGAATAAATTGGGTACAGCTCCTGGTATGTGGATGGAAAAAGATAATAAAGTTTTTATTTCACTCCCTGGTGTGCCTTACGAAATGAATGCCTTGATTGAAGAATCGGTTATTCCAAAGTTAAAAGAAAAATATAATTGTCCTTACATTTTGCACAAAACCTTATTGGTATATGGTATAGGTGAAAGTGCTTTGGCAGAACGTATTGAAGCATGGGAAGATGCTTTACCAAAACACATTAAATTAGCCTATTTACCAAGTTTAGGTAAAATGAGGTTACGTTTATCGTCAAAAGGTTTCAATGTTCAAGAAGTTATAGACAGTGTTCAAAAGGAAATAGATAAAGTGATTCCATTAATAAAAAATGAATTTGCTGGTTTTGAAGAAGAAGAAGGCTCGGTAGAAGTTGTTATAGCTAAACAATTAAATAAATTAGGAAAAACTTTAGCCATTGCCGAAAGTTGTACGGGAGGTATGATAGCCGAACAATTTACAGCACACCCTGGAGCGTCAGCTTATTTTAAGGGTGGCGTAGTGACCTATTCAACAGAATCTAAAATCAATGTTTTAGGTGTTTTAAGAGAAGATGTTGATGCTTTTTCAGTGGTAAGTAAACAGGTTGCAGAGTCTATGGCTAGTAATGCATTAAAAATCTTTCAATCAGATTACGCTGTCGCAACAACAGGAAATGCGGGACCCACTAAAGGCGATTCAGAAGCCGAAGTTGGTACAGTTTATATTGCCATTGCTACACATAACGGCGTATATTCAGAAAAGTTTATGTTAGGAAATCACCGTATAAAAGTTATTAATAAGGCAGTAAATAAGGCCTTAGAAATGCTTCTAAAAGAAATTTTTAAAAATTGATTATATTTAAGTTGTTGTAATATAAAGAATTTGTATATTTGCACCTCGATTTTAAGCAACAAGAAATTTAAAGTTATATAATAATGTCAAGAGTTTGTGAACTTACAGGTAAGAAGGCAATGGTTGGAAACAACGTGTCTCATGCAATGAATAAAACTAAACGCAGATTTAATGCGAACTTAGTAAAGAAACGTTTTTACATTCCAGAAGAAGACAGCTGGATAACTTTAAAAGTTTCTACATCTGCTCTAAAAACTATCAACAAAATAGGTATTTCTGCAGCGATTAAGGATGCGAAATCTAAAGGATTTTTAAAATAATAGCTGTATAATAAGTAAAAAAAATGGCAAAGAGAGGTAATAGAATACAAGTAATATTAGAATGTACAGAGCATAAAGAATCTGGTCAACCTGGAACTTCAAGGTACATTACTACTAAAAATAAAAAGAATACGCCAGATAGAATGGAGATTAAAAAATTCAATCCTATCCTTAAGCGTATGACAGTTCATAAAGAGATAAAATAATAAGTCATGGCAAAGAAAACAGTAGCATCGTTACAAACATCTTCTAAAAGATTAACCAAAGCGATTAAAATGGTAAAATCACCTAAAACAGGTGCCTACATGTTTGTTGAATCAATCATGTCTCCAGAATTTGCAGACGACTTTTTCAACAAAAAGTAAAAACAAACTTTTTAAAATATATATAGCTGCTTTCATGATAGGAAGCAGCTTTTTTATGTTTAAATTTGAAGTGTTTCTGCCATAATTGCAGTAAAAATTAACGGTAGGATTATTGTAATAATAATGTAGGAGTTTGCATAAAGAGCGAAATTTTTACTGTATCTTTTAAATGATTTTAAAAAGAAAACTGCTTTAAACGTGGAACATTCATAAATCCAAAAATGTTTTACAATTGAGTAATCTCTAACGCAAACGTCTCAATAAATAAACAAATCAATTTAGAAAAATGAGTTTTTTTAAAAAAATATTTTCATCAGAAAAAAAGGAAACCCTCGATAAAGGGTTAGAGCAAAGTAAAACCAGTTTTTTTGATAAATTAAATAAAGCAGTAGCAGGAAAATCGACAGTAGATGATGCTGTTTTAGATAATTTAGAAGAAGTTTTAGTGTCTAGCGATGTAGGTGTTAACACTACGCTTAAAATTATCGAACGTATTGAAGTACGTGTTTCTAAAGATAAGTATCTAGGAACCGATGAGTTAAACCTTATTCTTCGTGAAGAAATAGCAAGTTTATTAAGTGAAACTAATTCAGGTAACGAATCGGAGTTTACAGTGCCTCAAGATAAAAAACCTCACGTAATTATGGTAGTTGGGGTAAATGGTGTTGGTAAAACCACTACCATTGGTAAGTTAGCTTTCCAATTTAAAAAACAAGGATATAACGTTGTTTTAGGGGCGGCCGATACGTTTAGAGCAGCTGCCATAGACCAACTTCAAGTTTGGGCAGATCGTGTAGATGTGCCATTAGTAAAACAATCTATGGGTTCCGATCCTGCTTCTGTGGCGTTCGATACCTTAAAAAGTGCTGTGACACAAAATGCCGATGTAGTAATTATAGATACCGCTGGACGTTTACACAATAAAGTAAACCTTATGAACGAACTTACCAAAGTAAAACGCGTGATGCAAAAGGTAGTTGCCGATGCACCTCACGACGTTTTATTGGTTTTAGATGGTTCTACAGGTCAAAACGCATTCGAGCAAGCAAAACAGTTTACAGCAGCTACCGAAGTAACTTCACTAGCAGTTACAAAACTAGATGGTACAGCTAAAGGTGGTGTTGTTATTGGAATTTCAGACCAGTTTAAAATTCCTGTAAAATATATTGGAGTGGGTGAAGGTATTGAAGATTTGCAAGTGTTCAATAAATTTGAGTTTGTAGATTCGTTTTTTAAATAAGATTTCTGCGAAAGCAGGAATCTCCTGTTAATTAACGAAAGCATTAAGTTTTCTCCATAAATCATTATCAAAATTTGAAAGGGCAAAATTAGAGTCTTCTGCTGATTCTCCCATTCTAATAATGACTAATTTTTTACTAGGCACTATATAAATTTTTTGATCATTTTTACCTAGAGCAGCATACATATCGTCTGGTGCATTCGGGATTAATTTACCATTAAATTCAATTTGAGTTTGTGGTAAATGGTAAGTCGTTTTCCCGTTTAACCACCATAAATAACCATAAGCCTTATTAATGTCTTGCGAGGTATTGGTAGCTTCATTCAAATAACTTTCAGGTACAATTTGCGTATTTTCCCATTTTCCTTTCGCTGAAATCATCAAGCCAAAACGTGCCATACTTCGGGTGTTACTGCCATAAACACTTAAATCACCTAAATTAGCCCAAAGCCCATTCATGCCAATTTTATCTCTGAGTTTCGTGTTAAAATAACTGTTCCAAGTTTGATTACTTGCTGCAGCAACTACATCTTGCATTTTCACATATACATTATGATATGCCCACCGTATACCTGAATCAACTAAATATTGAAGGTTTTCTGGTGATACATCATCACCCAAACTATCATCTAAACCAGAATTCATAGATAGTAAGTTTTTGCAAGTTATCAGGTTTTCTTTGTCTAACGATGCACTAGTCCAGCCGATTCCTAAATAATCAGATACTTTATTGTTGATATTTATTAAGCCTTCTTGTTGTGCAATACCGCAAACGGCAGTTGTTAATGTTTTACCGGCACTTGCCCAATACCATGAAGCAGTTTTACTATGTCCGTTAAAATAGTCTTCCCTTACTATTCTACCGTTATAAAGTATCATAAAGCTTTTAGTGCTTTTTTCTTCTAAAAAAGAAAGTAAAGGTTGTAATTCACTGGTATTCCAGCCTAGATCTTCTATAGTTTTTGTTTCCCAAGTTTCGGAATTTATGGGTGGAAAATAAAGTGTTTCAGACTCAACAGGTTCGTCTTTTGAACAATTTAAAAAAGACATCATTACAATAAACACTAAAAAGTATTGGCATTTCATAGGGTAGATTTTAATATTAGGACATTCAAATATAAAAAAGGTTTAATAAGTGAGTTAAAAACTCGAAAGTTAAAAGTTGTTTTTGTTTTGAACTTATGTTGTATAATTTAAAAATCGTCGATCTTAAATCGTTAATCTTAAATCATTCCCTATCTTTGCACACTTAAATTTTGGTATGAGAACGAAATCACTTAAAAAGAATAAGATTAATGTAGTAACGCTTGGTTGTAGTAAAAATGTTTACGACAGTGAAGTGCTAATGGGGCAATTAAAAGCCAGTGGAAAGGATGTTGTTCATGAAGAAGAGGGTAATATAGTCGTTATTAATACCTGTGGATTTATTAATAATGCCAAAGAAGAAAGCATAAATACTATTTTAGAATTTATGCAGAAAAAGGAAGAAGGCGAAGTTGACAAGGTGTTTGTAACAGGTTGTTTGAGCGAGCGTTATAAACCAGATTTACAAAAGGAAATCCCTAATGTTGATGCGTATTTTGGTACTACTGAATTACCGGGGTTGCTAAAAGCTTTGGGAGCCGATTATAAACACGAATTGATAGGTGAGCGTTTAACTACAACACCAAAAAATTATGCCTATTTAAAAATTGCCGAAGGTTGCGACCGCCCTTGTAGTTTTTGTGCCATCCCGCTAATGCGTGGAAAACATAAAAGTACGCCTATTGAGGAAGTGGTTATTGAAGCTGAAAAACTAGCAGCCAAAGGCGTTAAAGAATTAATTTTAATTGCACAAGACTTAACCTATTACGGTTTGGATTTATACAAAAAACGCAACCTTGCTGAATTATTAGAGGCACTTGTAAAAGTAGAAGGGGTCGAGTGGATTCGTTTGCATTATGCATTCCCTACTGGATTCCCAATGGATGTGTTGGAGGTTATGAACCGTGAACCAAAAATTTGTAATTATATAGATATTCCATTGCAGCATATTTCAGATTCTATTTTGAAAAGTATGCGTCGTGGTACGACTAAAGAAAAAACCACCCAGTTACTTAAAGATTTTAGAGTAGCGGTACCGAATATGACGATTAGAACTACACTAATTGTGGGGTATCCTGGTGAAACGGAAGAAGATTACCAAATATTAAAACAGTGGGTTAAAGACATGCGTTTTGAGCGTTTGGGTTGTTTTACTTATTCTCATGAAGAAAACACACATGCTTATAATTTAGAAGATGATGTGCCGGAAGAAGTGAAACAAGAACGTGCCAACGAGATTATGGAAATCCAGTCTCAGATTTCTTGGGAATTAAATCAAGCAAAAATAGGAGAGACCTTTAAAGTGGTTATCGACAGAAAAGAAGGTAATTATTTTGTGGGTCGTACCGAATTTGATTCACCTGATGTTGATAACGAAGTGTTGATTGATGCTAGCAAAACCTATATGAAAACAGGGGAGTTTGCAACTGTTAAAATTACAGAAGCGGCTGATTTTGATTTGTATGCCGAAGTTGTTACAGCGTAATTAGTGATTCCTTAAACCAAAGCATCGTCTTTAGAAACCATATCTTGTAGCGACGAAAAGTCGTAAATTTTACGATCTAATAAATGTGAAGGCGATACATTTTGAAGCGCATTCATCATAACAGAAGTTCGATCAGGGAAATCGGTTTCCCAATCGGCTATCATTTGTTTTACTTTTTTGCGTTGTAAATTCTCTTGAGAACCACATAAATTACATGGTATTATAGGGAAATTCATGTACTCGGAATACACCTCTATATCCTCTTCTTTACACAAAGCAAGAGGTCGTAGAATCACCAAATTACCTGCATCGTTTCTAAACTTAGGAGGCATTGATTCTAATTTGCCAGCGAAAAAAAAGTTCAATAAAAAAGTTTCTATAATATCATTTCTATGGTGACCCAGTGCCAGTTTATTGCAATTTAAATTCTTGGCAGCTTCATATAAAGTACCACGTCGCAACCTAGAACACAAACTACAGGTTGTTTTGCCTTCAGGTGTTTTTTCCATGACTACCTTATAGGTGTTTTTCTCAATAATTTTATAATCTACACCTAAATTGCTTAAATAAGTGGGTAGCACCTCTACAGGGAAACCGGGTTGTTTTTGGTCTAGATTTACCGCAATAATATCAAAAGAAATAGGAGCTACTTTTTGAAAGTGAAGCATCATATCGAGCATGGTATAACTGTCTTTACCACCCGATAGGCAAACCATAATACGATCGCCTGCTTCTATCATTGAAAATTGTTCTAGAGCTTCACCCGTAGCACGTAGCAATTTTTTTGTAATCTGTTCCATAGTCTCCATGGGTGCAAAAGTAATATTTTAAAGCTTTTGAATGGATACTTTTTTTTTGGGGGTGGCATAAATTTGGAAATTTATTTTTAGATGTAAATAAGAACTATTTAAAAATAGGCGGGCAGTTTTTCGTTTAATTTTACAATTTGATCAGTTTCAATTGACTCTATCGGTTGTTAAACGAGGTTCTATTTTTTTCTGATAATTTCAAGTAGGATGGAACAAAAAGAGGTCGTTTAAAAAGTAATTTTAGACGATTTTTTTTTTGACTCAAATTAAATTATTGAAAGAACAGTTTTAAATAGCATAAAGACAAAATGGCAAAGTTATCTTATATAGCTAGACTATACTTTTTAAGGTTGTGTGCCATTGCAATTAAGCCTATTTCTACATTTACTTTGTCGATGCCCCTTAACATAAAGCGTTTAAAGTTCATGTTTTGCTTAATATTTCCAAAAACAGCTTCCACATCCCAGCAACATTGTTTTCTTTTGGCCACGCCTTGTTCACTGGTAAGTAAAATTCTCGCTTTAGACTTGAGTCGTATCAGGTTGTAATTACGTTCTATAATACGATTTGTTTTAGATGTATGGCAAAGACTTCTCAGTGGGCAACCGTTGCAGTTTTGGGCTTGATACCTGTGTAAATTTTTTTTTTCGAAATTCTCATTAAACCATAGAATTAATAATTTGATTTTTCTATAATTAAGGTTCTAGTTAAAAATATTTGAATAGAAAAAGAGGAATATTTTAATACTTTTTATTGTGACTTAATTAAAGTTTAAAAATTTTCTTGTGGGTATAAGTAGAATTCAAAGGTTTGCAATAAAAACGAATTAGACTTTTATTTTGAGAATTTCGCTAACCTTAAATAGTCGTTGAAGTTATATTTTTACTTATTAAATATAAGAATTTATAAATGGTAATTCTATAACTCAAATTAAAATTGTTGTAATTAGTTTCTTTTATGTTGGATGTATATTGCACTCATATTAATCTAAAAACATAGAAGATGAAAAAAGGAATATTCAGTCTGGTAAATTTTATAAGTTTTGCTTTATTGACCTCTTTGGTATTAGTTGCTTTTACAAGCTGTAGAGAAGAGAAAGCAAAAACCGAAACTGTAATAATCGAAAAACAAGTTGAAAAGCCTGTAGCGCCTAAAGCAGAAGAAAGTGACGGAACATCGCTTAGTATAGATAATGATGGTGTTGATTTTTCAACCAAAAAAGGAAAGAAAAAAACAGAAATCACTATAAAAGATTAAAGTGATTATATAAATTTTGAAAACAAAAAAAACCGACATTGTCGGTTTTTTTTGTTTAAATCTGAAATCAATATACAGATTTTATTGTAAGTCCAGTTTTCGCATGAATAGGTTTAATCTTCAACTAAAACCCAGTCGCCTTTAGCTAATAAAGGTTCGGCTTGTTTGTATTTAAGGGTTTTATTTTCACCATTAATAACATGTTTTATAGTTACTTGGTCGTTACGTCCAATTTTTGGTTTATCACGTACAATGGTTTCAACGACTTGTTGCTGGCGTTGGGTATTACCCGCAGTTCTACTTTGTGCAGAACGTTCATCTAAATTAGGTATTTCATCCTTTTGTACATTCAATTTTTCTTGTTTGCGTTCTCTAGCTTCTTGAATGGTGTGTTGTGTTTCTTGAGGCAATTCTCCTTTAAATAAGAATGAAATTACATCTTTATTGACTTCATCAATCATGGCTTTAAACAATTCAAACGCTTCAAATTTATAAATAAGTAATGGGTCTTTTTGTTCGTGTACAGCTAATTGTACCGATTGTTTAAGCTCATCCATTTTTCTTAAATGAGTTTTCCAAGCATCATCAATAATGGCAAGTGTAATGTTTTTTTCAAAGTCGGTAATTAATTGTTTACCGGCAGTTTCATAAGCTTTTTCAAGATCGGTAACAACATTTAATGTTTTAATACCATCCGTAAAAGGCACTACAATACGTTTGAATTTATCGCGTTGTGTTTCGTATACATTTTTAATAACAGGGAATGCAAGGTCTGCATTACGAGTCATTTTTTCTTTATAATGATCAAACGCAGCACGGTAAACTTTGCCTGTAATTTCTTGAGCTGAAAGTTTTCCGAATTCAGCTTCAGTAATTGGCGAACTCATTGAAAAATAACGAATCAATTCGAATTCAAAGTTTTTAAAATCGCTAGCCGTTTTATTGGTTTCAACAATACCTTCGGTGGTATCGAAAATCATATTCGCTAAATCTACACGAAGACGCTCGCCAAATAAGGCATGGTGACGACGTTTGTAAACCACTTCACGTTGGGCGTTCATAACATCATCATACTCTAATAAACGTTTACGAACACCAAAATTGTTTTCTTCTACTTTTTTCTGAGCGCGTTCAATCGATTTTGAAATCATAGAATGCTGAATCACTTCACCTTCTTTTAATCCCATTCTATCCATCATTTTTGCAATACGCTCACTACCAAATAGGCGCATTAAATTATCTTCTAATGATACATAAAATTGCGAACTACCAACATCTCCTTGACGTCCTGCACGACCGCGTAACTGGCGGTCTACACGACGTGAGTCATGGCGCTCTGTACCTACAATAGCCAAACCACCTGCTTTTTTAACTTCATCACTCAGCTTAATATCGGTACCACGACCCGCCATGTTGGTTGCAATGGTTACTTGTCCAGATTTACCAGCTTGATCAACAATTTCAGCTTCTTTTTTGTGTTGTTTTGCATTTAATACGTTGTGCGGAATTTTACGAATGGTAAGCATTTTACCAAGTAACTCACTAATTTCAACGGAAGTTGTACCAATAAGAACCGGTCTACCAGCTTGTGAAAGTTTAGTAACATCATCAATAACCGCATTGTATTTTTCACGTTTCGTTTTATAAACTAAATCTTCTTTATCATCTCTAGCAATGGGTTTGTTAGTTGGGATTTCAACAACATCTAATTTGTAAATCTCCCAAAACTCCCCAGCTTCAGTAACCGCAGTACCAGTCATACCAGATAGTTTACGGTACATTCTAAAGTAATTTTGAAGCGTTACCGTTGCAAAAGTTTGTGTAGCATCCTCAATCTTTACATTTTCTTTGGCTTCAATGGCTTGGTGTAATCCGTCAGAATAACGACGCCCATCCATAATACGGCCTGTTTGTTCATCAACAATCATTACTTTGTTGTCCATAACCACATATTGAATGTCTTTTTCAAATAATGCGTAGGCTTTAAGTAATTGGTTAAGGGTGTGGATACGTTCTGATTTTACACCAAATTCTTTATATAATTCTTCTTTTAGTTTTGCTTCTTCTGCTAAAGGTAAATTCTGACTTTCAATTTTAGCGATTTCAATACCTATTTCAGGCATGATAAAAAAGTCTGGATTGTCTTTCCCAGAAATATATTCCACACCTTTATCGGTAAGCTCTATTTGATTGTTTTTTTCTTCAATTACATAGTACAATTCAGCATCAACTTTTGGCATTTCGCGGTTGTTGTCTTGCATATAAAAGTTTTCGGTTTTTTGAAGCAGTTGTTTAACACCTTCTTCACTTAAAAACTTAATAAGTGCCTTGTTTTTAGGAATCCCACGGTATGCACGTAGTAATTGAAAACCACCTTCTTTAGTATCTCCAGAAGCGATTAATTTTTTTGCTTCGGCTAAAACTCCTGTTAAATACTTGCGCTGTACAGCAACAATATCGTCTATTTTAGGTTTTAAATCGTTAAACTCATGGTGTTCTCCTAATGGAATAGGTCCCGATATAATTAACGGTGTACGTGCATCATCAACTAATACCGAATCTACCTCATCCACAATAGCGTAGTGGTGCGGTCGTTGAACCAAATCGTTTGGTGAATGCGACATGTTATCACGTAAATAATCGAAACCAAACTCGTTATTGGTTCCATAAGTAATGTCGGCATTGTAAGCTTTTTTACGTGCATCCGAATTTGGTTGATGGTAGTCAATACAATCAATCGTTAATCCATGAAACTGAAAAATAGGAGCCATCCATGCGCTATCGCGTTTTGCTAGATAGTCGTTTACAGTTACTAAATGCACACCTTTACCAGCAAGAGCGTTTAAATACATTGGCAAGGTTGCTACTAAAGTTTTACCTTCTCCTGTATGCATTTCGGCAATTTTACCTTGGTGCATCGCAATACCACCAATAAGTTGTACATCGTAATGTACCATATCCCAAGTAATAGGTTTTCCAGCGGCATCCCAAGAGTTAGACCAAATGGCCTTGTCGTTATCTAAAGTAACATAATCGTTATCGCCAGATAATTCTCTGTCGTAAGTACTTGCGGTAACAGTTATACTGGTATTATTTGTAAAACGTTTAGCTGTTTCTTTAACGACAGCAAAGGCTTCTGGTAAAATATCGTTTAAAACATCTTCGGTAGTTTTGTAGGCATCATCTTTAAGTTTGTCAATGTCTAGATAAATATCTTCGCGTCTATCAATATCTTCGGTGTTTTCTGCTTCTTCAAGTAACTTGGCGATTTGGTCGTTTATAGGTTGAATGGCTTCTGCTATTATGGCCTTAAACTGTGCTGTTTTAGCCCTTAGTTCATCATGTGATAATCCTTCTAAAGCAGCTTCAAAAGTTTTAATTTTACTAACAATAGGGGTGATGGCCTTTACATCTTGTTTTGATTTGTCTCCGACAAATACTTTAAGTACAGAATTTAAAAAACTCATGTTGTATATGTTATGTGTTATCTAGGAACTTCCTAGTGGTAAATTATTTTGTTTTGGTTGCTTTTTAAAAGCAACCAAAGATACATTTTGTTATATGTTTTATAAAGATTTAAGACAAAAAAAAAGCCTCAATACGAGACTTTTTAACTTTTCTTTATGCTTTATTAATATTCATCCTCATTCCAAAGGTAATCTTCATCTGTTGGATAATCAGACCAAATTTCGTCAATTGAATCGTAGGCATCACCTTCATCTTCAATAGACTGTAAGTTTTCAACAACCTCTAAAGGAGCACCAGTTCTAATAGCGTAATCTATCAACTCGTCTTTTGTTGCTGGCCAAGGTGCATCACTTAAATACGATGCTAATTCTAAAGTCCAATACATTTTTGTGCGTTTTAATTTTGTGCAAAAATAAATTTTTAGTTCAAACACACAAGAAAAAAATGAATTATTTAATTATTATTTTTAAGAACGTGTTGTTTTTAATTCTAAATAGCTTGAATTGAATGTTTTAATTTGGGCGTTTCCCTATCGGGTCGGGCTTTTGGCAGTCGCTCTCTGCGAGTAGCTCCAACAATGCCTCAATCCCTAACGCAACCATAATTTCAATCCAAATATCGTTTCAAATTATATTTATAAATATGAATGATTTGAGTAAATTGATGAAATTGTATAAAAACAATCTTTAATGCTTCTCAGGAACCCATTTAATCTCGTTTGCTTGCAAGTCATAAGTCAACTTTCGTGCCAATACAAAAAGGTAGTCAGAAAGACGGTTTAAGTACATTAAAGTATTAGGTTCAATCGTTTCAATGTCATTAAGTGAGGTCGCTAAGCGTTCTGCTCTGCGGCATACGCAGCGTGCAATATGACAGAATGACACCGTTTGGTGTCCACCCGGTAGAACGAAATGCGTCATAGGAGGTAAAACCTCATTCATAGCATCCATTTCATATTCTAAACGTTCAATGTCTTCAGTCGATATTTTAGGGATATTCAAACGTTCATTACCATTTTTTAAAACTGCTTTTTCGGGATCGGTTGCCAAAATAGCACCAACTGTAAAGAGCCTATCTTGAATATGTATAAGTAAATCTTTGTAGTGCGCATCAATGTCTTGGTCACGAATTAATCCCATATAGGAGTTTAATTCATCAACAGTACCATAACTTTCAATTCTTATATGATGTTTGGGTACACGGGTACCCCCAAATAATGCTGTGGTGCCTTTATCACCTGTTTTGGTATATATTTTCATGTTAATAGTTACAAATGTTAAGTGTTTTTTGTTGGAGATGTTCTCTTTTTTCTTCTTATTTTAAACATTACGAATTTAATAAGTTATAGTATAAAGAAGCCTACAATGTGGAGTTTTTATAATAATGATGGCTTTTTTTAAGAATTTTAACATGTTTTAACAATAAACGTTTATTTTTGCCGCAAAATTTAAACCCAAATCTAAAATTAAAATTTATGAAGAAAATTACTTTTATCTTTTTATTCGGTATAAGTTCGGTGTGTGTTGAAGCGCAATCTTATGTCGGGTTTCTTACAGACAACTATAGTGGTGTAAATAGTGTTATTGCCAACCCTGCTAATATTACAGATTCTCGTTTTAAAACAGATATCAACCTAGTTGGGGTTAGTGTGTTTGGTGGGAATGATTATTATGGAGTAAACATTATGGATGCATTTAAGGATGATTATGATTTTGACTTGGATGCAAAAAAACATCCTTCAAAAGATAATAATGCAGCTATAAATTTAGACGTTATGGGGCCTGCGTTTATGTTTAATTTAAATAAAAAGAGTTCTATTGCCATTTTTACGAGAGCACGATCTATGGTTAATATTAATGAAATTAATGGAACCACTATCGATAATGTTGATGATGATACCACTGATGATTTTAACGTAAACGAAGGAGATTTTAATATGTTTACGCATGCATGGGCAGAACTTGGTGTTACTTATGCTAGAGTATTATTTAATGAAGAAGAGCACTTTTTAAAAGGAGGTCTTACTTTAAAGTACCTTCAAGGTGGAGGTACCGCTTATGCTGTGGGTAAAAATGTAACCATAGATTATGATGCGGATGGAACCGATTTAGGAGGTGGGGAATCAACAGGTAGTATTTCCTCTACAGGTCAAATAACATATGGGCGTTTTGCCGACTTTGATAATGATGATTATGATTATGAACTTCCTGATGCTTCAGGTTTTGGTGCCGATTTAGGTTTTGTTTATGAATGGAGACCAAACTATGCAGATTATACAAAGACTAACGCGGCTGGGGATTCGTATACTCAAAAAGATAAAAATAAATACAAATTAAAGTTAGGTTTGTCTATTACCGATATTGGAAGTATTAAATATAAAGAAGGATTACAAGATACTTACGATATTACTAATACAGGTATAAATGAAGACGATTTTGAAGATGCTGATGATATTGATGATATCTTAAATACTTTTTATACTTTAGAAAAAAGTTCTCAAGGTATCAAAGCGAAGTTGCCAACAGCACTTCACCTAAATGCCGATTGGAGTTTTAATAGTAAACTTTATGTTAATTTAAATACCGATCTTTCTCTTGTTTCTAAAGGAAAAGAAAATGCAAGTCGTATTTCAAACACCCTATCGTTAACACCTCGTTTTGAAAGTAAATGGCTTAGTTTTTATGTGCCATTAAGTGTTGTTGAAAATAACGGATTTCAAGCTGGTGCTGGTTTAAGAGCAGGACCATTATATGTTGGATCAGGATCGGTTCTTACAGCATTAACTGGAGATAATAGTAAAGGAGCGGATGTTTATGCAGGCTTAAAAATACCTATTTATCAAGGAAAACCAAGAGATAAAGACGATGATGGTATTATAGATAAATTAGATAAATGTCCAAAAGTTGCAGGACCTATTGAAAATAATGGTTGTCCTTGGGGAGATAAGGATAATGATGGCATATTGGACAATGTAGATGCATGTCCTGAAGAAGCAGGCCCTGAAGAAAACAATGGTTGTCCTTGGGGAGATAAAGATGGAGACAGTCTTTTAGATAATGTTGATGGATGTCCAGAAGTAGCGGGTCCTGTAGAGAATAACGGTTGCCCATGGAAAGATAGCGATAACGACGGTGTTTTAGATAAAGATGATAATTGTATTGATGTACCTGGTACTGTTGCAAACAACGGATGCCCAGAAGAAATTGTTCCAGAAGTAACGGAAGAAGTTCAAAAAACATTAAATGCGTATGCAAAAACCATTTTGTTCGATTCTGGTAAATCCACTATCAAATCTGTGTCTAATGGCGTACTTAATGATATCGTTAATATTTTGGCTAAATACCCTAATGCTAAGTTTTCTATAGAAGGACATACTGATAGTGTAGGTAACGATGTGTCTAATCAAAAACTATCTGAATCTAGAGCGAGTTCAGTTATGACTTTCTTAATAGAAAAAGGAGTAGCATCAAGCAGATTATCATCAACAGGTTTTGGTGAAAGCAAGCCAATGGCTACGAATGCAACAAGTGCTGGACGTGCTGATAACCGTAGAGTTGAAATAAACTTGGTTAAGTAAGTAGAAGTACTCAATTATAATATAAAAATCTCAGAGTTTAAATACTCTGAGATTTTTTTTGTGCTTATAATAAGCTAAATTCTAATAATAAAGTGCTCTTTAATCTGTTCTTTTCTAAAAAATATAAAACCCCAAAAGAAGGTGTCAACCGTTACAGTTACTTGTGGGTGTTGTTTCATGGTTTCCCAGGCTTCAGTCATGCCTTCCGACCAATAAATATCATCAAAAATAAAAACAGAATCGTTATGGGCTGTTTTCAATAAGGTTTCGAAATAATTTAATGTTGCTTCTTTTTGATGATTGCCATCGAAGAAGATGAGATCGTAGGTGTTTGATGATAAATCTTTAACATTAGTATCAAAATTTCCACAAATTAAATCGATGTTATTCAATTTGTGGACCTTGAAATTAGTCTTTGTAAATTCTGAAATATCAGGACAACCTTCAATACTTGTTATTTTCGATTTCGTATTTCCTAAACGCATCGCATGTGTAGCAATACCTAAAGAGGTGCCCAATTCTAATATGTTTTCAAAATTAAAATAGGAGGTAAGCCTGTATAAAAGTTGTGCTCTTTTATTAGTTGTTCCCGCATTTTTAGCAATTTCAGAAATAAAGCGCTCACACTGTTTTGATACCTGAGAACCAACGCCTAAATCGGTTACTTTAATTTTACCTTTGTTTTTTAATAGTTCTTTTTTGTAATTTAAAATTTTTTTGTAACCCTCATAATTAGAGTGGTCGTAAAAACATTTGGTAACTAAATTATACACAAAAGGTGAGTGAACACCATGTTGGTTGGTCGATTTTATTATGAATTTTATGTATGATTTAATTTGATGCATAAAAGTTTCAGAGTTTCAGAGATTTGGCTTTGTTACTTTGCAACTTAGTGGCTTTGTTACTTTATTTATCCAATTTCTCCTGTAATTCCATCCAACGTATTTCTTTAGCTTCCAATTCATCAATGATTTTTTGTAAAGCTTCCGAAAGTTTGTTTATCTCATCGGGTGTTAAATCGGGATTGTTGAATTTGGCTTCCAACTCTTTTTTATCAAATGCTAATGAATTTAATTTACTTTCGATATTTTTAAGCTCTTTTTCTTCGCTGTAGCTTAGTTTATTATCTTCTGTTTTTTTCCAAGCATTTTTTTCCTTTTTGTCTTCCGAAGCATTTGAAATGGTGGGTTGACTATCTTCATAAACTCTATAATCGGTATAGTTTCCAGGGAAATCTTCAACAACACCTTCACCTCTAAAAACGAAAAGATGGTCTACTACTTTATCCATAAAATAACGGTCGTGCGATACCACAATCACACAGCCCGGAAAATCTAATAAGAAGCTTTCTAATACATTTAGGGTTACAATATCCAAATCGTTAGTGGGCTCATCCAGTATTAAGAAGTTCGGGTTTTGTATAAGAACGGTACATAAATACAAACGCTTACGCTCACCGCCGCTTAGTTTTTCAACAAAATCATATTGTTTTTTTCGACTGAATAAAAAGCGTTCTAGTAGTTGTTGTGCGCTAATTTGTTTGCCTTTTTTTAAAGGAATATAATCGCCAAATTCTCGAATAACATCAATAACCTTTTGGTTGGGTTTTACAGTAATACCGTTTTGGGTATAATAGCCAAATTTAACCGTTTCACCAACAGACACTTTTCCAGAATCTGGTTTTGCTGTTTGGGTTAAAATATTTAAAAAAGTGGTTTTTCCAGTACCATTTTTACCAATAATACCTGTGCGTTCACCATTTTTAAATAGGTATTCAAAACCATCAAGTATCACTTTGTCTTTAAATGATTTTGATACATTATGAAACTCCACCACTTTACTGCCCAAACGTTCCATATTGAGTTCGAGTTGTACTTCGTGGTCATTCCTACGTTGACTAGCGCGGTGTTTTATATCGTGAAAATCGTCTATACGCGATTTCGATTTTGTGGTTCTGGCCTTTGGTTGGCGGCGCATCCAATCCAATTCTTTTTTGAAAAGTTGTTTAGCTTTACCTGTTTCTACTTCGGTTTGTTCTATTCTAGCCTCTCGTTTTTCTAAGTAATAGGAGTAGTTGCCTTTATAATTGTAAAGTTGTCCTTCGTCTAATTCAATAATTTCATTACACACACGCTCTAAAAAGTAACGGTCGTGTGTAACCATAAACAGGGTGATATTTTCTTTAGCAAAAAAGGATTCTAGCCATTCAATCATTTCTAAATCTAAATGATTAGTAGGTTCATCCAGAATTAATAAATCGGGTTTATTTATTAAAGCATTAGCTAACGATAAACGTTTTTTCTGCCCACCAGAAAGCGAGCCTACTTTTTCATCTAAATTTTCAAGTTTTAATTTGAAAAGTATTTGCTTGTATTGTGTTTCAAAATCCCAAGCTTGGTACTGTTCCATTTCTTCGAAGGCTTTTTGATAGGCATCGGCGTCATCTGGATTTAAAAGCGCATGCTCATAATTGGAAATAACTTTCAAAATGGGATTATCACTTGCGAAAATGGTTTCTTCAACCGTTAAGTTTTTATCTAGTTTTGGATCTTGCGATAAAAACGAAACCACAATACCATTTCTATAAGTAATGTTACCGGAATCGGCTTCATCATCGCCAGAAATAATATTTAGAATAGAGGTTTTACCCGTCCCATTTTTAGCTACGAAGGCTATTTTTTGGTCTTTATGGATACTAAAAGAAATGTTTTCGAAAAGGTTTAGTTCTCCGTAAGATTTCGATATATTTTCAACAGTTAAATAATTCAAAAGGCTATTTTTTATGCAAAGAACGTATAAAAAACCAAAAATTCAGTGATAAGTTTTATTGTTCATTATGAAAAGTTATATTTGTGATAAATCAATTACCCCTATGGCGAAACAAATATTCTTGCTTATTTGTGTAACAATCAGTGTTTTATGTTCTTCGTGTATCACCAATAAAGATGTTGTTTATTTACAAGATAAAGGTACAATTAAACAAGATTCTATATTGATTAAGGAATTATCTAAACCCTACAGAGTTCAAATTAACGATATTTTAAGTATTAATGTAAAAGCTTTAGATAATGAACTTACTGCTATTTTTAATCCAATAGAGGGTACTAATTCCGGAAGTTCTGGCGGTGGTCTGTATTTTAGTGGTTTTACTGTTGATTTACATGGTAATATTAAATTTCCCATTTTAGGAGAGATTAATGTTTTGGGTTTTACAATTAAAGAAATAGAAAATAAAGTAAAAAGTGAATTATTAGCACAGTATTTTAAAGAATCGGCACAATTGTTTGTAACCGTTAAATTGGCTGGGTTAAGATATACTACCATAGGAGAGGTTGGAACGGGGGTACAGACTCTTTATCAAGATCGTGTAAATATTCTTGAGGCTTTGGCTAATGCGGGAGATATCAAGCAGACGGGAGATAGAAGAGATGTCTTGGTAATTCGGCAATACCCGGATGGACAAAAAATACATCATATAGATTTAACAGATATTGCGGCTATGCAATCGCCCTACTATTATATTCAACCCAACGATATTATATTAGTAAAACCCTTAAAACGTAAAGCTTTAGGTGCAGGACAAACGGCTACACAAACGTTAACAACGGTTGCTTCTATTCTGTCTGTATTAGTCTCTACTTATTTTTTAGTTAAAAATTTATAAGCTTTTAATATGAATGATGAATTTGAAGTATCGGAATCGCAGTTTCAATCGCTATTTGATTTTAAAGCTTTTTTATTTAGAGCTTTAGGCTATTGGAAACTCTACATACTTTTTATAGGGATAGGCGTTTTTATTGTGTATCAACAAAATATAAGAAAGCAACAATCTTACCGATTAAGTACTCAAATTTCAATAGAAGAAGAATCTAATCCATTATTTACATCAACTACCAGTTTAACATTTAATTGGGGAGGCGTGTCAGGAAAAGTACAAACCATGATGACGTCTTTAGGCTCACGTTCTATACACGAAAAAGTAGTAGATAATCTTCAGTTCTATGTGTCTTATTTAAAGCAAGCACGCTTTAGAAAAGATGATATTTATAAACAAGCGCCTTTTAGAATTAAGTTAATACCAAATACGAATCAAATTTTAAATGTTCCTGTAAAAATTGTTTTTATAGATAAAAACCTCTATGAATTGACTTTTAATTTCGAATCCAATGTTGTAAAAACACAAAACTTTACTACTAAAGAAAAGCTTAATTTAGATGTACCTGTTCAAGAACTTAAAATGGAATTTACTTTGGGAGAACCAGTCATACTTCCTTATTTTAATGGTACTATTGAATTAGCAGATAAAAGAATAGCAAATATTGGTGATGAATATTTTATACAGTTTAGCGATTTTGATGCCGTTGTTGCTAATTATAATAACCGGTTAGCAATAGATAACCCAAGAAACTCTGCCATATTAAATTTAAGTATGGTAGATGTTAATAAAGGTAAAATTGTAGATTATTTAAATGAAACTGTTCAAGTTTTAAGCGAGGATCAATTAAATAGAAAAAATCAATTTGTTACCAATACCATAAATTTTATAGATGCACAGTTAGAAAGGGTAAAAAGTCAGCTTACATTAAATGCAGATTCTTTAAATAATTACAGGGAGCAAAATAAGATTTATAATTTAGATGGGGAAAGTGCCATTGTAAATAGTAAATTAACTAATTTAGAATTAGAGAAAGATAATATGAATAGGAAACTTGCCTATTATGCCAGTTTGAAAACCTATTTAGAAACAAGTAACAGCTTTACAGATGTTCCTGCGCCGTCAATATCTGGGATTGATGATGGTAACATACTTTCAAACATCGGAAAGATTAATCAATTATCGGTACAAAAATCTAAATATGAATCTACAGTAAGAAAAGATGCCTTAATTTTTGATGATCTTAACAGACAGATAGAGGGTATAAAAACGGTGCTTCTGGAAAATATCAGTTCTGCAACTAATGGAATAAAGAGAGAAATGCAATCTATAAATTCTAAAATTGTAGAGGCCGAATCGGAAATAAGAAGATTACCTAAAGCGCAACAAAAATTATTGAGTATCCGACGTCAATATGCTTTAAGTGAGCAAACCTATAATGTGTTTTTGGCTAAACGAGGCGAAGCAGATATAATTAAATCAGCAAGTGTTTCAGATGTGTTAATTATAGACACCGCCAAAGATACAGGAGCGATCCCAATTGATTTAAAATTAAGTTCAAGATATTTGTTTGCTGTAATTGGAGGGCTATTAATACCATTATTACTAGCCTTTTTACTAACTTTTTTTGATAATAAAATTCATAGTCCACAAGTTTTAGAGAATCAGTCTAAAATTCCTTTATTAGGTGTGGTTGGCAAAAGTAGTTTAGAAAGTAATTTAATTGTGCATTTAAAACCGAAATCTGTTGTAGCCGAATCTTTTAGAGGCATTAGATCGAGTTTGCAATATATGTATAGTAAGCGAGATTTAAATAGTTCAAAAACAGTTGTTCTCACATCATCTGTAAGTGGAGAAGGTAAAACATTTTGTTCTATAAATATTGCCACAGTTTTTGCTTTAAGCGGTAAAAAAACAGTGTTGGTAGGTTTAGATTTAAGAAAACCGAAAATTTTTGGCGATTTTGAAGTAAAAAATGACAAAGGCGCAGTAAACTATTTAATTGGACAAAAAAGTCTTGAAGAAATCGTTCAACAAACAAATGTCCCTAATTTAGATGTTATAACATCAGGTCCTATACCGCCTAATCCTTCGGAGTTATTGATAGGTGAAAAAACAGATGCTTTAATGGCAGAACTAAAAGAAACCTATGATTTTATAGTACTAGATACACCTCCAATAGGCTTGGTGGCAGATGCCTTTGAGTTATTAAAATATACGGATGCCACTATTTATGTGGTTAGACAAGATTATACTGAAAAGGGTATGTTAAACCTTATTAACGATAAGTACGATAAAGGAGAAGTTAAGAATTTAAGTTTTATATACAATTGTTACGACCAGAAAGGGAAATATGGCTACGGATATGGCTACGGATATGGCTACGGATATGGCTATGGCCATTATGCTAATGGGTATCATGAAGAAGATGGGGCTAAAAAAGGCTGGTTAAGTAAATTAAAAGGAATGATTAAAGTAAGTTAAACACGCTAGGTCTATGTCTACTCTAATTCAGGGTTTAATAAAATAATTAGAGATGGTTTTGATATGTGTCGAGTTAATACAAGAATGAATACATTACTTATAACAGCTATTAAAAGTGCTATTTATGCGGGTGCAGAAATAATGAAAATTTATTCTGGTAGTTTTGAGGTAACATTAAAACAGGATAATTCCCCGTTAACTATCGCAGATGAACATGCTAATACGATGATTAACTCTTATTTAGAGAAAACAGAAATTCCCATTATAAGCGAAGAGAATAAACAAGTTGTATACACCATTAGAAAAGATTGGGATACTTGCTGGATAGTCGATCCTTTGGATGGTACTAAAGAGTTTATAAAGCGAAATGGTGAGTTTACGGTAAACATAGCTCTCATAAAAAACAATAAGCCTATTTTAGGAGTTATTTATGTGCCAGTATCCAAGACTCTTTATTATGCCAATGTTTCGGAAAATAAAGCTTATAAGTATGAGTTAAATTCACATGAATATACTGAAAGTATATTTCAAAATAGTGTAGAATTAACACCTAAAAAGAATGATGATAATCAAATCAAAATAGTAGGAAGTCGTTCTCATAAAAGTGAAGAAACAGAGGGTTTCATCAACATTTTAAAGTCAAAAGGAAAAGACATTGATTTAGTTTCAAAAGGAAGTTCATTAAAATTTTGCTTGGTGGCAGAAGGCAAAGCCAATATATACCCTAGGTTTGCACCAACCATGGAATGGGACACCGCAGCGGGACATGCCATTTGTAGTGCTGTAGGTTTAAAAGTGATGCAGATTAATGAAAATAATGAATTGCAGTACAATAAACAAGATTTGTTAAACCCTTATTTTATAGTACAATAAAGTCAATGAAGCATAATAAAAAGCAAAATTACAGTGTAAATAGATTAGGCAGAGCATTAATAAACAAGCATAAGCCATGTTTAATTTGGTTTACGGGGTTGTCGGGTTCAGGTAAATCTACCATTGCTAATTTGTTGGAAAAAGAATTACATAAAAAACAAATACACACTTATACCTTAGATGGAGATAATTTACGTCGTGGTTTAAACAAAGATTTATTGTTCACAAAAGAAGATCGTATAGAAAATTTAAGGCGTACCGCCGAAGTGGCTAAATTATTTATAGATGCAGGCTTGGTAGTTATTGCAGCTTTTATTTCGCCATACAACAAAATACGGGAAGATATAAAAGCCATTGTTGGAAGTGATTATTATATTGAAGTATTTGTAAATACACCATTAGAAGTATGTGAACAACGCGATATAAAAGGCTTGTATAAAAAAGCACGTTCAGGAGAGATTAAAAATTTCACAGGAATCAGTTCGCCTTTTGAAAACCCGATAAGTCCAACGATAGAAATAAAAACCCTTAAGGAAACTCCAGAAGAAGCGGTTTCTAAAATTTTAACACTTTTAGAAAATAAGCTATAATAAACTTAGATATTTGAATGCAACTTGAAACTAAAATATATCAAAAAGAAAACAACTTAAAAGTTGGAAATCTCTTAAAAGCAACAGCCAAAGATTTTTTTAGGTCTCATTTTTTAGCAAAACAATTGGCAACTCGAGATATTACATCACAATACAGACAATCGTATTTAGGGATTATTTGGGCGTTTATAACCCCCATATCTTCCGCTTTTGTTTGGATTTTTTTAAGTGCAACTGGAACCATACAACTTTCCGATACAGGTGTGCCCTATCCTGTATATGTATTTTCAGGAACTTTAATATGGTCTATAATAATAGAGTCTATTAATTCTCCAGCAAGTAATACCAATGCCGCTCGTGGTATTATGACCAAAATAAATTTTCCAAAAGAAGCTTTAGTATTATCGGGCATTTATAAACTGCTTTTTAATAGTTCAATTAAAATTGGATTGTTAGTTATTTTAATTTTTGCATTTGGAGTAGGGTTTCATTGGTCTTTGTTGTTATTTCCACTTGCCATACTGGCTGCTATTTTGTTTGGTACCACTATGGGTTTGTTTTTAACACCTATAAGCCTTA
Organism: Mariniflexile litorale; assembly: GCF_031128465.2. GTDB lineage: Bacteria > Bacteroidota > Bacteroidia > Flavobacteriales > Flavobacteriaceae > Mariniflexile > Mariniflexile litorale. The sequence goes on from NZ_CP155618.1 coordinate 3,098,587, forward strand.
TTTACAACGATATTGCTAAAATTATTAGTATGGGGTTAAGTCTGTTAATGTATATAACACCAGTAGTTTATGCCATCCCTAAAGATGGATTAATGAAAACGGTTATGGAATTAAATCCATTTACACCACTAATTTTAACAGCAAGGGCGCTTGCTTTAGGAAATACAACGGAATATTTAGCCTATTTTTCCTGGGTTTTTATAGTAAGTGTATTATTGTTTTTTATTGGGTTGATGCTTTACAGAATTTCGATACCTATTATTGTAGAACGTTTAAGTGCATAAGATGGAAAATAATGAGGTATTGATAAGGGTAGAAGGACTTTCTAAAAAATTCTGTAAAGATTTAAAAACCAGTTTGTGGTATGGCATTAAAGATTTGGTTTCAAATATTCAAGGTAATAAAAATGATAGATTGCTGCGCGATAAAGAATTTTGGGCAGTAAAGGATATTAATTTTGAACTGCGCCGTGGTGAATGTTTAGGTTTGATAGGACATAACGGTGCTGGAAAATCTACTTTATTAAAAATATTAAATGGCTTAATTAACCCAGATGCAGGCAAAGTAACCATCAAAGGACGAGTAGGTGCGCTTATTGAATTAGGGGCTGGTTTTAATCCCATTTTAAGCGGCCGTGAAAATATTTATAATAATGGGGCTGTTTTAGGCTTTACCAAAAAAGAAATAGACGCTAAAGTTGAGGAGATTATAGATTTTGCTGAAATACGTGAGTTTATAGATATGCCCGTGCAAAATTACAGCAGTGGCATGAAAGTGCGTTTGGGTTTTGCGGTAGCAGCGCAAATGGAACCGGATGTGCTTATTATTGATGAGGTTTTGGCGGTTGGTGATGTTGGGTTTAGAGCAAAGTGTTATGAACGTATTTCAGAATTAATGAAATCATGTTGTATAATTTTAGTAACCCATTCAATGCCACAAGTTTCTAAAATATGTACAAAATCCATATTAATGCATAAAGGACAAATTAAAGCTCAAGGTAATAATGGGGATGTTATTGAAGCTTATTATGATGATAATTTTGTTGAGGATAAAATGACTGTGATTCAATCCAATAATTGCAAGCTAGATTATTTTAAAACTGATAAAAGGCAATTTAATGGTGAGGTGAGGAATTTTGAAATTAAATTGGGAATAATTTCTGAAAAAGATTTAGAAAATATAGAACTTAATCTAGTTATAATGAGTAGGGAATTATCCCCCGTATGTCAAGGTAGCTCTAAATTTTTAAAGCAGGATATAAGATTAAAACAAGGGTTAAATAAGTTTGTTTTTTCAATAGATAATATTTATTTGAATACGGGATTATATAAGTTTGCGCTTACCGTAGATGATTGTTTATCTAGTAAAAAATATTTGTGGGTTCAAAATTTAAACCCTATAAAATTTATTAATGAATTTACTGGTATTAGTCCTGTAATGTTGTCAGGAAAATGGGATAGAAATGATTAAATTGTTTAAAAAGGATAATAGAATATACCACATAGCAAGTATGGCTAGGAGTGGAGAAACTTTAATGCTTAAAACACTTGCAGTACATCCAGAAATCGTGGTAGTACATAATTTAGATAAAAATGATGATATAGTTAAAACACAGGCCTTTGAATTCTTGAAGTCTTATAAAAAAGAATCTATACCAAGAAATCATCCTGTCATTAAACCATATAATCTTAGTAAAAGTCAAATATTACTATTAAAACAAGGAGTTTGGAAGCATCCTTATCCCTTTAAGGGGTTTGTCTTATCAAGAAATCCAATTTCTATTTATGCTAGCTTAAAAGTTTATGATAAAGATTTACCAGAATATCACGATAAAGATAATTTTTGGTTTGGCAATAAAGAACGAATTTTTAGATGGTTAAAGGATATTGATAAAGAGTCAATTCCATTATTTAAAAGAAAAACACCTGTTGAACAATTTTGCATGTTTTATAATTTAAGAATGAAACAGCTTTTAGATACCAAATTGCCCATAATTAGGTATGAAGATTTAATTTTAAATACAGAAGTCACATTAAAAAAGGTATGTGGTTTACTCAATGTTGGTATGGATAAAAAGCTTTTAAGCGCACATGATTTTTATGGGTCTGGTCTTGAAGGTCATGGTAAAAATGATTTGTCAAAACCTATTGATACATCATCATTAACTAAGTATAAGAAAAACATAACAAAATTTGAGTTTGATTATATAGCTAAAAACACTTTCCATGTTTATAATCAATATGGGTATAAAATTGTTGATTTTAAAGTAGATTTAGAATAATGAATAAAAAAATCAATAAACTTTTAAGTTATTTTGGGGTTAAGTTAATTCGAATAAAAAATAAACCAAATCTAGCTAAAGAGATAGTCGTAGAAAGCAGTGGCGCTACGCTAAATAGCACTGTTCAAGAACCTTACAATCAGCTGCCTTTTTCAGGGGAAGCATTAGAGAAACTTATCGCTAGTTTTAATTTTCAAACGGTCTTGGATATTGGCAGTGGAGAAGGAAAACATAGTGATGTTTTAAAAGCTAGAGGTAAAAAGGTGACTTCTATAGATTTTGGTAATTCCATTTATTTTGATAAGCGAACGGATAACCATACTTGCATTGTGGGAGATTATTATACTTATAATTTTGAAGAACCATTTGATGCTATTTGGGCATCACATGTTCTAGAACACCAACCCAATCCCAATTTGTTTTTAAAAAAAATATTCAGTGATTTAAAAGAAGGAGGTGTTTTGGCAATAACGGTACCACCTTTGAAACATGAAATTGTTGGTGGTCATGTAACTTTATGGAATGCAGGATTATTACTTTACCAATTAGTAATGGCTGGTTTTAACTGTAAAGATGTTTTTATCAAATCCTATGGATATAACATAAGTGTAATTTTAAATAAAAAAAGCATTGATAAATATCCTGACTTAAGTTATGATAGCGGTGATATTTTAAAAATGAAAGATTTTTTTCCTAGTGGTTTTGGTGAACCTTTTGATGGAGATATTAAAGAATTAAATTGGAAATAAGGATTTGAAACAATTACCATTAATAGAAGGGATACGGGGATATTTAGCTTTATGGGTAGTGTTTGATCATTTGCTGGGTTTTAGCGGTTATGGGGTGTCTAGTTTGAATTTCTTTTTTAAAATAGTACGTTCTGGTTGGTATGCAGTTGATATTTTTATTATTATAAGTGGTTTTGTAATATTTTATCTTCTTGAAACTAAAAGAGAGACTTATAAAGTTTTTATAATTAGACGTTTTTTTAGATTATGGCCATTATTTATAATTTTATTTTTTGTTGCTATACCATTTTCATCTATTATTATAGATAATGCTACTGGATTTTCAGAAATTTATCAAGGAGTTCTGATTGGGGATGGAAAAATCAATGAACGTGTTGTATCTTGGAAAGATAATATGTTTTGGCATATTTTGGCACATATACCAATGTTACATGGTGTTTTACCAGATGTGATATTACCGTATTCGCCTGGAGCTTTTTTAGGGCCTGCTTGGAGTATATCGTTAGAGTGGCAATTTTATTTAATAGCACCTTTTCTTTTCATTCTTAAGAATAAGTGCAAAAAATACGGTCTAATTTTAATTTCATTGATTTTTGTGGTATTGTGTTTTTTGGGGCAAAGAATTGATGATATACAATTTGGAGCTTTTTTACCCATGCATGCTGAATTTTTTTTATTAGGAATATTTTCTTTTTATTCTTTTAAATGGGTTTATGAAAATAAATTTTTCCATAATGGGAAATTGTTTTATATAGTCATAATTATAACGAGTCTTTTATATTTCATTCTCGATTTTAAGCTATTCTATTTGCCTTATTTTTTATGGATTAATTTCTTTGCGTTAATTGTTGATTACACAACAAAAAAGACGTTTGAATTAAAGATGATAGTATTTTATTTGTTTGAATCAAAACCAATTAAGTATTTAGGGAAAATTTCATATAGTATTTATTTATCTCATGTTTTAGTTATATATATTACTCAATATTTTATTATTGAGTTTTTACCGAACGTGTCTCAAAAACACCATTTACTTATTTTAGGATTGTTTACAGTAGGATTAACTGTTTTTTTTTCAGGGTTGTTGTATAAATATCTAGAAGTTCCTTTGATTAAAAAGGGGAATGTAATTGCTAAAAAACATGGAATTAATTTATCTTACTGTTGATATAGAAAAAGAAAATTTCCTCTATACAACTTTGGAAAAATTTTTTAATGGAGATATAAAAATATTAAATTGAATTTGATTTGAAAAAATACATCCTAATATATGTTTACAATAGTTTAAGTGAGGAGGAAATTGAGTTTTGGGAACAAATTAATGTGACTTTAAAAGACAAAGGATATACTCTGTTTTTATTATTTCAAATTTTACCAAAATCCGAAGTTAATTTTATATACGCTAAATTTACTGAAAGGCTAGAGCATGTAATTTATCCTAAAAATTTCTCTAAAAAGGATAAATATTTTGATTTTTCTACTTTTTTAGAACGCGAGAAAGTTTGGTATGGAGAATCAAATAGTGATAGACTTACAGCAGCTAAATACCTTAAATTCAAATATTCAAAATTAATAAAGGAATTGAATCCAGTGCTATTGGTATTGGGAAATGGAAATCATGCTAGTGATATGATTTTAAAAGATACAGCAAAAGTAAACCAAACTCCAATTATATATATTGAACGCGGGTCTTTACCTAAATCATGGCATACAGATTCACTGGGTATTACAGCGGGTACTAAAATAGCTAGAACGAGTTTATCAAATTTAAAAGTTGATAATAGTAATTCATATAAAAAGTACAAACCATATTATTTAAAATCTAAATCTACTTGGTGGGATCAACCAAGCAATAAAGAACAAATTAATATAAAAAAGAGGTATAATATTGAATCTAACCAAAATCTAATTTTATTTGCAAATCAATTGGATAACGATACATCCAACTTTTTGTATAATCCTTTTTTTTCCAGTAATTTAAAAGCTTTCGAGTGGTTTTGTGAAAGCTTAGCAAATAATAACTTAGAAGGGTTTGTTTTAGTTAAAAAACACCCTTATTATAAGGGGGATAATACTGTTTTTCAAAATGTTTTGAAAAGATATTCTTTGAAAGGAGCTTGGGTTGATGATATAGCATTATTTGATTGTATAGAACAGGCAGATTTAATTTGTGCAGTTAATTCTACTATGCTATTTGAAGCTTTAATTTATGATAAACCTGTATTGCAGCTAGGAGATTCAATTTTAAACAGAAAAGATGTTGTATATCATTTAAAAAGTAAAACAGATTATAGTACATTGCAAAATTGGTATAGGAAAGAGAGTCTACAAGAAAAATTAGATAATTATAGTATGTTTATGTCTTATTTAATTGATAATGAACTATCGTTTTTTTTAAAAGAATCAAAGGATATGGAACTGAATTCAGTAGAGTTTTTTGTACAAAAATTGTTGAAATTTACAGATAACTCAAAGCAAGGAAGTTATCCTGAAAATTTTATTAAGTTAAATAATTATATACCAAAAGACAGATTAGATAAGAGTTTTATTAATAAAATAAAAAGGATTTTTAATAAAATAAAAAAAAAAAATTAAATGAAACTCCTCTTTATAACCCACGATGCTTCACGTTCTGGAGCTCCATTAATTTTGTTATATTTTATAAAATGGTTAAATACCCATTCAAAAAATGTTGACTGTGATTTATTGTTTGTACATGGAGGTGTTTTAGAATCAGATTTCAAGAAAGAATGTAATGAAGTTTTTTATGTTAAGAAAGGTCATAAGCCATTAAAATTTTCAGAGCTAATTTGGATAAAAATAAAAAAGAAACTAGGTCTTAGAGCAAAAAACACTACTGATGAGTTATTTACTGTTTTAGCAAATAATCACTATGATCTTATTTATGCCAATACCATCATTTCAGTACCTTTTGGTGTACAAATTAAAAATAGAATACCTAATGTTAAGTTATTACTTCATATACATGAATTAAATACGCAAATCAAAATTTTATTGCCCAATTTTAATCAGTACAAAGGAAATATAGATTGTTTTATAGCAGCATCAAATATTGTCAAAAATAATTTAGTAAATAATTGGAATGTATCAGAAGATTTAATCGAAGTAATTTATGAGTTTTCGGTTGTTAAACAATTTGAAACACCAAAAAGTAAAACGATATTTACAGTTGGTGCGAGTGGCTTATCATATTGGAGAAAAGGCAACGACATTTTTTTGCAAGTTGCAAGCCACATTAAAAATAATTATCCCGATGCAAAAATAAAGTTTGTTTGGGTTGGCAACGAATTTAGAGATAAACCAATAATTGATGCTGATATTATTAAATTAGGATTAAAACAATATGTGCATTTTGTAGGAGAGAAGGAGCATCCTTATGAAGAGTTTATGTTTTTTGATGTTTTTCTTTTGTCTTCTAGAGAAGACCCTTTTCCATTAGTTTGTATTGAAATAGCTAATTTAGAAAAACCTATAATTTGTTTTGAGAAAGCATCTGGAACAGCAGAAGTTGTGAGTAAAGGAGGTGGGTACGTAGTGCCTTATCTAGATATAAAAGCGATGGCAGATAAAGTTATGTATTATTATAATAATCCTGATAAAGTAAACGATGATGGACGTATTGCCAAAAAAATGTTTTCAGAATTCACACCAGATAATAAATGTCCTTTAATTTATCAGAAAATTAAGGATTTACTATAAGTATATGTATGATGAAAAAAATAAAATCTTTTATAAAAAGTAAGATTAAGAATGTTTATGAAACTCGGATAGCTTCATTTTACTTCAAACAAGCGGGAGTATGCCCATGCTGCGATAAAAATGTGGTATTTGTAGCCCGTAATCCATGGCTACGCGACCATTTTAAATGTACTAATTGTAATTGTATCCCAAGAGAGCGTGCTTTAATGTTAACTATCAAGAATGAATATCCTAACTGGAAAACGTTGAAAATACACGAATCGTCACCTGGAAATAGAGGTCATAGTGTAGCATTAAGAACCCATGTTAAAAATTATGTAGAAACCCAGTTTTTTGTTGACACTCCCCTTGGAGATTTTGTAAAAGGCATAAGAAATGAAGATTTGGAGTCTCAAACATTTCCAGATGAATCTTTTGATTTGGTAATTACATCCGATGTAATGGAACATATTTATAATCCAGAAAAAGCATTTAAAGAAATCCATAGAACATTAAAACCTGGAGGCGCACACATTTTTTCAGTGCCCATTATAAATAAACATAAACCCACGCAACGATGGGCCAATAAAGGCGAGAATGGCGAGCCAGAATTTCTTTTTGAACCAGAATGGCATGGAAACCCTGTTGATAGTAAAGGGTCACCCGTAACGATGCATTGGGGCTATGATATAGTAGATTTTATAACAAAGCATACAAATGCAGAATGCGAAATAGTATATATAGACGATTTGAATTATGGAATTAGAGCTGAATATATTGAAGTTGTAGTTCAAAAAAAGAAGCTTGTTAAATGAAATTAAGACCTATAGCATTTGTATTGCCACAATTTCATCCCATTCCAGAAAATGATGCGTGGTGGGGTAAAGGTTTTACAGAATGGACGAATGTTACTAAAGCAACACCTTTATTTGAAGGGCATTACCAACCACATTTACCAACCGATTTAGGATTTTATGATTTACGATTGCCAGAAGCAAGAAAGGCACAAGCTGATTTAGCTAAAGAGCATGGTATTCATGGGTTCTGTTATTACCATTATTGGTTTAATGGTAAACGGTTATTGGACCAACCCATTGATGGTATGCTAGAGCAGAAAGATTTAGATATGCCTTTTATGCTATGTTGGGCCAATGAAAATTGGAACAGAAGATGGGATGGAATGGAAAATGAAATTTTAATTAAGCAAGAGTATAGCTTTAAAGACGATGTTAACCATATGAGATGGCTATGCACAAATGTGTTTTCAGATAATCGATATATAAAAGTAGATGGTAAGCCAGTTTTTGTGATTTACAGATATAATTTATTTCCAGACATAGAAAAAACGCTGAAAGTATGGCGAGATATAGCCAAAAATGAGTTTGGTTTTAAAGACCTATACCTGTGCTTCACTGAAAGTTTTGGAGATATAACCCAACCAGCTAAAATAGGATTTGATGCCGCTATCGAGTTTTCACCACATGCTGTTATAAAAAACAAGATAAAAAGTATTACAACACATTCGGTATTTAATATATTTAAAAAACAAAAAAAGTCATTGAAAATTGATTTTAGAGATTTTGAATTAGGTGTAAAAAACTGTATGGAGCGACCATCTCCAGATTATAAACTATATAGAGGTATCACGCCTTCATGGGATAATACATCTCGTAAAAAAGAAAATTGGATAGTAGCCAAAGAGAGTAGTCCAGAATTGTATTTTAAATGGTTAAAACATGTAGTTGATAACTTTAAACCTTATTCCAAGGAAGAAAATTTTGTGTTCATAAATGCAATGAACGAATGGGCAGAAGGCAACCATTTAGAGCCATGTATCAAATACGGTAGAGCTTATTTAGAAGCTACAAAAAAAGCATTGGAAATTTGACTCCCAAAGTTTCCATAATCATCCCCAATTACAATCACGCTAAGTTTTTACAGCAGCGATTAGATAGCGTATTCAATCAAACCTATCAAAATTTTGAAGTTATATTGTTAGACGATTGCAGTACAGATAATAGCCAATCTATACTGTTAGAATATGCTAAAGCCCCAAAAGTAAGTCATTGTGTATTTAATGAGGTTAATTCTCGAAGCCCATTTAAACAATGGAAAAAAGGACTTGATTTGTCCCAAGGCGATTATATTTGGATTGCAGAAAGTGACGATTATTGTGAATTGAATTTTTTAGAATGTTCTGTAAAAAGATTATTAGAGGGAACAGATATCTGTTATGCGCAAAGTTATGATGTTGATGAACATGGTAAAAATAGAAAAAATAGAGTGCTGTACACAGCACAATTTCAACCTAATATTTGTGAACAGGATTTTAATATGGAGGGTAATGTATTTAATATCAATTACTTGTTGGTTAAAAATGTAATACCTAATGCAAGTGCAGTGGTTTTTAAACGAGACATCGTTAAAGATACATTCTTTGATGATGTACTATTAAAAATGCGCATGTGCGGAGATTGGTTATTCTGGATTCAACTATGTGCTGGTAATCATATAGCTTTTATAAGTGAGCCACTTAATTATTTCCGTTATCACGACTCTACTAGTAGAATTCATTATAATTTAGAAAAACGTAAATTACGTCTTCAAGAAGAAGCAACATTAAGAAGTTTAGTGTTTAAAAGGTTAGGTATTCTAAATAAACAACAAGAAGTGTTATTATGCAAAAACTGGTTTAATATACATGGGTTTCTTGAAGTGTTTACAAAAGCTTTTTATCGAATAAATATGGCTCAGACCTCTAGAAAAACTATATTTTTGAACTTCATATTACAAAAATTTAAAAGTATTTAATATTTTGAACATCGCCATATTTTCTCCTAGCCAAAACCCATATTCAGAAACCTTTATTCAGGCGCATAAAAATGAGTTAAAGGGTCGGGTTTTTTATTATTACGGAAGAGGGAGTCAAATTAAATTAGAAGGTTATGCTCGCTTAATGCCCATATGGCGTTATAAATATTTAATGATTTATGCTAAAATTTTTAGAAAACCAAGTCGTTTTTTATGGCAAGAACAACTATTATATAGTTTAAAACTTAATAATATCAACACTATTTTAGTCGAATACGGAACCCACGCATATCATTTAAAGGAGCTTTTAGAAAAATCAAGGTTGCCTGTAGTAGTTCATTTTCATGGTTATGATGCCAGCGTTAGAAGCGTTATTAAATCGTGTAACTATTATAAAGATGTTTTTGAATATGCAAAAAGAATAATTGTAGTTTCTAGAGTCATGGAAAGAGCATTATTGAGCTTGGGATGCCCAAAAGATAAATTGATTTATAATGTGTATGGACCACAAAAGATATTTGAAACCATTACTCCTCAATTTTCTAAAAAACAATTTGTTGCCATAGGGCGTTTTACCAATAAAAAAGCACCCTATTATACGATACTTGCTTTTAAAGAAGTTATAAAGATTCATCCAGATGCTCAGTTGTTAATGGCAGGTGATGGTTTATTATTGAATACGTGTAAAAATTTAGTTCAACATTATCAACTTAGTGAACAAGTGAAGTTTTTAGGTGTAATTACTCCAGAAATGTATAGCGATTTATTAAAAGAATCTTTAGCCTTTGTACAGCACTCTATTACTGCAGAAGATGGTGATATGGAAGGAACGCCTTTGTCTGTTTTGGAAGCTAGTACAGCTGGACTTCCTGTTATAGCTACAAATCATGCAGGCATACTTGATGTGATTGTAAATAACGAAACTGGCTTATTGTGTGATGAGCACGATGTTATTGGTATGACAGAGAATATGTTGCAGCTTTTAAATAATTTGGAATTAGCTAAACAACTAGGAATAGCAGGGAAAACACGTATTAAAACGCATTTTAGTTTAGAGAGGCATATAAATAATTTGAATGCTGTTTTAGACCCTGAAACAATTTAATATATATTAGTTAAATAATAATCAAGATAGACTTATTTCGGTTTCTAAATTGAATGCTTTATTTCTGACAAATGAATTAAAATAATTAAATGATGTTATTTTCCATATTAATAGCGAATTACAATAATGGTTCTTTTTTTAAAGATTGCTATGCAAGTGTAATTGTGCAAACCTATGAAAACTGGGAAGTAATAATTGTAGATGATGCTTCCACTGATAATTCTGTAGAGTTGATAAAAAAAATAATAGGCAATGACACCCGATTTAAGTTATTTACAAACAAAGAAAATAAAGGTTGTGGTTATGCTAAACATAAATGTGTCTCTTTAGCAGAAGGCGGTATTTGTGGTTTTTTAGATCCTGACGATGCATTGTTTCCTAATGCTATTACAGAAATGGTACAAATTCATAAAGAACATAATGATGTTAGTATTGTAACATCTAAATATGAATTGGTTGATTTAAAGATGAACACTATTGAAGAAGGAAATCACGGCAGTGCCATATCTTTTGGTAAGTCGTATTTAACAAGTGGAGCAGGTGCGATGACGCATTTTGCAACCTTTAAAAAGGAAAAATATAATGTAACTGTAGGTATAGACGCAAAAATGAAAAGAGCTGTAGATCAAGATTTATATTTTAAAATGGAAGAAGTTGGAACAGTTGTTTTTTTGAATGAAGTTTTATATCGCTACAGAATACATGAACAGAGTATTTCAGCAAACGAAAATAAATTTAAGGCACATTATTGGCATTTTTATGCTATGATAAACGCCTATAAGCGAAGAAAAAAAAATAAAATTGAAATTGATAATTTTACAAAACAAGAAATAAAAATAATAAAATCTAATTATTATATGTCTCGTTTTGCAAGAGCTAAAAAAAATAACAATCATTGTGTAAAGCGTTATTTTTTGTTAAAAGCTATTGTTACATTTCCTAGTTATAATTTGAAACATAAATTAAAATCTCTTTTTTAAGAGTAAATATAAAATTAAGAGTAAAAAATGAGAAACCTTCTATATACACTTATTAATAAGCTGGGGTATCGGATAGTAAATAAAAACAAAGAAAGGGCACAATTAATGCTTCCTTTGAAAAAATATGGTATCAAAAAGAATTTTAATATTCTTTTTCAATCTAAATATTACATTCAAAATTTAGAAAATAAATTTAAAGACCTCACTATTGTTAATCATAAAGAGGGATTTTTAGTTGGGTTTTTAGATCTTAATATTTATGTGGAAAGTGAAGAAGAATTTCATATTCTAAATGAAATTTTTGTTAGGAATGATTATGATTTTATTACAGGCTCTAAATCCATTCTCATAGATATCGGAGCCAATATTGGTATAACCTCACTTTTCTTTTCAAGATTAGATTTTGTAGATAGAATTTATGCGTTCGAACCCGTAAAAGACACTTTTGAGCTAGCACAATATAATTTTAGTTTAAATGATAAAATTCAAAAAATAGCAACAATAAAAAATATAGGATTAGGTAGTAATAGCCGTAAAGAACTGTTTTTATTTGATAAAAATTGCAAAGGAAATACAGGTCTTCGAGGAAAATCAAGTCCTAGCTATCGAAATAATATAAGTGCTAAAGAAAGGGAAGTTCAAATAGAATCGGCAACATTTGAAATTGGGAGTATTATAGCAGAAAATAGCAACAGAAAAGTGATTGTAAAAATGGATTGTGAAGGAGGAGAATATGAAATTTTAGAAGATCTTTTTCAATCTGGAATGATTGATAAAATTGATGTGTTACTTTTGGAGTGGCACGATAAAGGATCTAAAGTTATAGAAGATATGTTAATTCATTCTGGTTTTGATTATTTTTCAAGACATTACGATGCTTTAACCGGAATGATTTATGCCTTTAAAAAATAATAATTCAGAAAATAAAAATTGATCTTAAAATTATAGCTTGTGCCATTTTCGTTATCCATAATAATTCCAGTTTACAATGCAGAACGTTTTATAGCAAAAGCCGTTGAATCTGCATGTGAACAATCTGAAGTAACCGAAATTGTCGTGGTTAATGATGGTAGTACCGATGCTACTCAAGAGATAGTTACTCAAATGCAAAATGCAGATAAAAGAATTAAATTATACCACCATCCCAAAAAAGTTAATAAAGGACGATCTGCAAGCAGAAATTTAGGAATACAAAAGGCTTCAGGTAAATGTATAGCTTTTCTGGATGCTGATGATTATTTTTTACCAAATCGATTTGTAAATGATTTTAGGTTGTTTCAAGAAAATCCAAATTGCGATGGTGTTTATAATGCAGTAGGCTTTCATTTTTATAGACCAGCAACCGAATTAGAATTAAAAACACATCAACTTTATACCGTAACTCAAAAAGTAGCACCTGAAACATTATTTAAAAATTTATTATACGGGAAATGCGGCCATTTTCATATTGATGGACTTACAATTAAAAAAAGTATTTTTGAAGACACAGGATTATTTGATGAATCATTAATTGTTGCCGAAGACACCGATATATTTTGGAAAATGGCCATTAAAAGCCGATTAGAAACAGGAATTATAAATAAGCCGCTAGCCATACGGGGTGTACACGAGGAAAATATTTTTGTTAATGAAGCCTTGTATAAAGTTTACAATATAAAAATGCACGAAGGGATAGCCATTTGGTGCAGTAAAAATCATGTTAGTAATGCTGTTGTTGATGATGTTTTGAAATGGATATGGATGCTAAAATACAAACAGCAAAATAAATTACATCAAGATATTACAGCTTGGGCACGATTTTTTTTCTCACAACCTCAGTTGTTATTTACCAAGTTTAGCATTAAATATTTCCCTATAATTAGGTATAGACAAATGCTTTTTCCATTTTTGTATAGACGATAATAAAATTGTAATTTTCTAAGACTACAATGACAAACTCAAAAAGTAATGTAACTGCAATTATTCCCTGTTATAATGATGGGCAATACATTATGCAGGCATTAGAATCTTTGTACAATCAAACATTGTTACCAGAGCAGATTATTATTGTTGATGATGGCTCTAATGAAGCAACTAGAAATGTTTTAAAACAAATAGAGCATCCTGGCGTGCATATTGTTTATCAGGAAAATAAGGGTGTCAGTCATGCCCGAAATACAGTTATAAGACTAGCACAAACAGACTTTATTTTAAACTTAGATGCCGATGATTATTATGAACCCACTTTTATTGAAAAGGCTGTTAATGTTTTAAATGCTAATAAGCAACTTGTCGCGGTAAGTAGTTATTGTAGTAAATTTTATGGAGGTAAGACAATAGAAATTTTAAAACCTTTAGGAGGAAGTCTTACGGATTTTATTGTTATTAATAATTGCACCGCAAATACTATGTTTAGAAAGCTATCTTGGAATACTGTAGGTGGGTTTGATGAGAAAATGCAAGGTGGTTATGAAGATTGGGAATTTTGGATTGCTGTTTTAAAACTAGGAGGAACTATTCATATCATAAAAGAAGTCTTGTCTCATTATAGGGTGAAGAAGTTTTCAAGAGACCAAAAGGCGTTACAAAATCATGATTTAGAGTTAAGGCAATATATCTATTTAAAACATAAAGAAGTTTATGAAAAGCATCTTGATTTTTATGTTTTTCAATTATTAAGACAAAATTCACTTTTAAGAAATAGCATATACAAAGTGAAAAATTCAAAGGAGTATAACATAGGGTCATTGTTTTTTGCGCCTTTACGTTACTTAAAAAATAAAGTTGTAAAAAGATGAGTGTTTTGGTGTCTATAATTGTTCCCTGTTATAATCAAGCTCATTATTTAAGTGAAGCCTTGCAATCTGTTTTGGAACAAACCTATATTAATTGGGAATGTATTATTGTAAATGATGGTAGTCCTGACAATACAGAGCATATAGCTAAACAATGGCTAGAGAAAGATGCTCGATTTAAATATGTATATCAAGAAAATGGTGGTTTGCCTTCAGCAAGGAATTTTGGTATAAAAAAGAGTTTAGGAGTATTAATTTTACCCTTGGATGCCGATGATATTTTACATCCAGATTATCTAAAAAAAACAGTTCCTGTACTAAATAAAAATAGTGATTTAGGAATTGTATCTTGTTATCGTTATTTTTTTACAGGAAATAAATCAAACATTATAAAGGAATATAAAGCCTCAGGCTCAAATTATCTAGATTTAATGTTTGAAAACAAATTAATGCCCTCTTCAATATATAGGAGAACTTGTTGGGAGGAAGTAGGAGGCTACGATGAAACCATGAAAAAGGGATTTGAAGATTGGGAATTTTGGTTGAATGTTACCAAAAGAGGCTGGAAATTTCAATTTGTTGAAGCATTTTTATTTTATTATAGAAAGGCTAAAAAATCTATGCTCGTAGATACTATTAACAACCACTCTGAAGCTAATATAGAGTATATTTTTCGCAAACACAAAGAACTCTATACAAAACATTTTGACAACACGGCCGAAGTGCTTTTTTATTATATAAAAACCCATCGTTTGGGAAAAATGAAAATTAAGAATTCATTGGAATATAAAATAGGAAAAGGGGTGATGAAGCCTTTTAGAATAGTTTATAAATTATTGTCACAAGCAAATAAAAAAGAATGATTTCAGTTGTTATTAGAAATAAAAATCAAGCGGATGCTTTGCAGTTTTTGTTGAAAAATTTAACAGAACGCTACGCCGATGATGTTAATGAAATTATAGTGCTAGACAACCTATCTACCGATGCAAGTTTATCCATAGCAACCCAATATCATGCTCGTATTGTCACTATAGAGCAGTATAGTTTTGGAGGAAGTGCTAATATATGTGCCAAAGAAGCTAAAAACCCTATCATAGTCATTTTTAGTGCACATTCCTATCCTGTAAGTCACGATTTTTTCAAATTGATAAAGGCAAAGTTTCAAGAAAACCCTAATTTGGCAGGACTACGATGCCTGCATCAACCCAACGATTATAAAAATTACATCAATAACATTTCTGCAAAACAAGATCCCAATAAATCAGGATTGATATTTTCGGGTTCTGCCTTTAGTAGAACTGTGTGGGAGCAACATCCTTTTAGGGAAGATGTACCGACTTTTGAGGATAAAGAATGGACAATAAGGGTTTTAAATGCGGGTTATGATATTGATTTTGTGCCATCTATTTTTGCTTATGATGTTAAACGTACTAAAAAACAATTGTTTTTTAGGTTTAAAAATGATGTGGTAGGCAATTACCAATTGTGGCATCAAGATGTTAGTTTTTTTCAAGCCTCAAAAGGATTGTTAGGGAGTTTAAGTAACAATATGAAGCATTTTTTAGTAGAGGTAAAGTATGCGTTTTTACGTTTTTTCTATTTGATAAAGTTTATAATGAATAAACCGAAGCAATTTTAAGAATGGTAAAAAGAATAAAAAATAATAATTTTGATTTTTTGCGTTTTTTGTTTGCAATTTTTGTTGTTATTTCACATGCTTATGCCTTATCTGGAGGTGCCGAAGAAAACACAGGGATTAATAAATTATCCAATGGGCAATTATCTTTTTCTCAAATAGGATTAAGTGGTTTTTTTATTATTAGTGGGTATTTTATTTTTCAAAGTTTACAAAGAAGTAAAAGCCTTTTAATATATTATAAAAAGCGATTTTTAAGAATTTTTCCGGCACTTGTTGTCGTTTTATGTCTTTCATTAATTTTAGTAGCATTTGTCTATACTGGTGAGGTTTCTTTTTTTAAAAATAAAGAAGTATATACCTATATACCTTATAATGTAAGTTTATATGGATTTCAATCGAGTATACAAGGTGTTTTTGATACCAATACATACCGTTCCATAAATGGTTCGCTTTGGTCTATTAGATATGAGTTTAGCTTGTACATTGCTCTGTCTTTTCTTTTTTTTATTAGAAACAAAAAGTGGATTATTTCGTATGTATTAAGCTTAACTTTTTTCGTTTTTTACATACTATATAATTTTTATCTACCTAAGTTTGCAGGTGCTAGTTTTATGAATTTATTAGGGTTACATATACTCAATTTAGGAACTTTCTTCATAGCAGGTAGTGTGTTAGCCTCCTTGCAATTAGAAACTTTTAAAAATAAAAAGACATTATTGTTTGTTGCTGTAAGTATCTTTCTTTGTTCGCCTTATTTTAATTATTATGATTTAGTAAATTATATAGTTTTGCCTTTTTTAATATTATTAATAGGGTTTGTTCCTTTTATAGGATTGAAAGACTTTTTTAAATTAGGAGATGCCTCCTATGGTATTTATATTTATAGTTTTCCTATCCAGCAAACCTTGATGTGGTTTTTTAAAATGAATACTTATACATTAATGCTATATTCCATTTTTTTATCAATTGGGTTTGGTTTTTTATCTTGGCATTTAATTGAAAAACAGGCATTGAAATTAAAACAAAACGTTTAAAATAAGTTGATGAGCCAATTAGTATCCATAATAGTACCATGTTACAATCAAGCGCTGTATTTGGATGATGCATTGCAGTCAGTGATGAATCAAAGTTATCAAGAATGGGAATGTATTATTGTTGATGATGGTAGTCCTGATAATACAGAACAAATAGCTAAAGAATGGTTGGCAAAAGACATTCGTTTTAAATATATTAATAAAAAAAACGGAGGGATATGTAGTGCACGTAATTTAGGAATTACTGAAGCAGATGGAGAATTTATATTGCCTTTAGATGCCGATGATAAAATTGGTAGTGATTATTTGAAATTAACTATTAATGAATTTCTAAAAGACCCAACCCTTAAAGTAGTGTATACTAAGGCAGAAAAATTTGGTTCTGAATCTGGAGTTTGGAATTTACCCGTATTTGATATTTCTAAATTAGGTTTATATAACATGATTTTTTGCTCAGCGCTTTATAGAAAAACGGAATGGGAACGTGTAGGAGGTTATGATCTAAATATGGTATTAGGTCTTGAAGATTGGGAATTTTGGATTGCAGTATTAAAAAATGGAGGCCATGTATCTCAATTAGATTACGTAGGTTTTTATTATAGAATAAAAGAAAAATCAAGACATACAAATTTGGATGTTTCAGACAAAAAGGAGTTGTATAACTATTTAAGCATTAAACATGCTGATTTTTATGTAAAGCACCAGGGCTCATTCATTACTTTAAATTCTGAAATAGAGGCGCTAAAAAAAATGAAACTATTAAAAGGTAGAAAAAAGGTATTAAACTTATTTTGTAAAACCTTTTTTGGTTTTTATATTTTTAAACATAATTAGAAATTTTAAATGGTAGATAGCACCGTTAGTATTTTCATGCTTACCTATAATCAAGAACAATTTATAGCTCAAACTATAGAAAGTGTTTTGATGCAAAAAACAGATTTTGATTATCAATTAGTTATAGGAGAGGATTGCAGTACTGATACCACGCGAACCATATGTGAAAAGTATGCTTTAGCACATCCGACAAAAATAAAATTATTACCTCCTTTAGAAAAAAATATAGGGCTCATAGCTAACTACATGCGAACCATTAAGGCTTGTGATGGTAAGTATATAGCCATTTGTGATGGAGACGATTATTGGATAGACGCATATAAACTGCAAAAACAAGTCGTTTTTTTAGAGAACAACACCAATTTTTCGATCGTTTACACTAGAGTTAGAAAGCTTTTTCCTAATGGTGAATTTAAAGAATCAACTGCGAATCTGAAGAAGACAACATTTAGTTTTGATGATTTGATTTTTGATAATTTTATACCATCAGTTTCGGTCCTTTTTAAGAATATTCAAGACCATCAAAATCAACTTCCCAATTGGATTTTAAAATTTCCATATGGCGATTGGCCGACCTATTTATGGACTTTAAAAGATGGCGGTAGGATTCATTTTTTGGATGATGTTACGGCAGTATATAGAATGGATATTGGTGTCTCTTTTAAAATTAGAAAAGTAGCCAGCGCGATTGTTAAAACAAATTTGGGAATAACGCATGAAATCCTAAACGATTTTAATTTTAAACATAAACAACCTGTTGTTCAAAAAGCTTTAGTCAATAAAAAAATAAGCTTAATGGTTAGATATAATAGAGAAAGAAATTATTTAGGCGCTTTTAAATTGTATTTTTATAACCTAAAATACGATTTACAACATTATCCAATTACAAAAATGTATTTGTATTCTTTATATAAAAGTTTTTAATGATTACCTTAGTTTTAACCAATCGCAACCGCGACTTAAGAATTGTGGAAAAATGTTTGCAATCATTGCACGAGCAAACATGTGTGGATTTTGAGTTGTTTTTAGTCGACTATGGTTCTAATAAAGGCTATAAATCGCAATTGGAAACACTATTAAAACTCTATCCTAAAATTCAATACATAGATTGTCCAGTTGAAGGACAATTGTGGCATAAATGTCGTGCTATTAATATCGCTTTGCAACAAACCAATACCCCTTACTTTTTGGTAGGTGATATTGATTTGATTTTTGCACCTACTTTTATAGAAAATGCAATAAGACTAGCAAAGCCTAATGAAGTACATTATTTTCAATATGGTTTTCTATCTCAAGAAGAATCATTAGCTAATAAAAATTTTGGTTCTTATGAATTGGCTTTTAGAGGTAGCGAAGAAGTTACAGGAACAACTTTATTTCCTACAACCGCATTGAAAGTGCTACATGGATATGATGAGTTTTACCATGGTTGGGGCGCTGAAGATACAGATGTTCATATTAGAATGAAAAATGCAGGAAACGCCATATTCTTCTATGATAAGGCCGTTTTAGTAAAACATCAATGGCATCCAAAAGTATATAGAAGTAAGTTTAGTAAGCATCCATTTCACTCTAAATTAGAGCGTATAAACCATTCCTATATGTTGCTTTCTTATAGGGCTCAAAGAACCATTGTAAATCAAAATATTGATTGGGGATCTCCTACACTTAAAGAGGACTATGAAAAATTGACAAGCATTTATCGTTATATTCATATAAAATGTACATTAATAGAAGTGAATGCCCTATTAGCTCAAATGGCTAATTTTAATAATGAAGTCATTTTAATTGAAATAACACCTTTATCTCTTTCAGATAAGGTTAAAAACATACTAAAACACCTATTTGGACGAAAACACCAATTGTTGTATAATATGGAAGTAGTCAATAATTTATTATTAGAGGCTATTATCAAACAGTTTCGTAATAATCCTTATTCACATACTTTTAATCGAAGTCAAAAAAGTATACAGCTTAAAATGTATTTTAAATAATGAAAATTCTTATGGTTTCTATTCCATCACTCCATTTTTTTAGATGGACGAGCCAACTTCAAGATGCAGGTCATGAAGTATATTGGTTCGATATTACAGGAATGAGTAAGCCTGTAGAAAGAATAGGTTGGGTGATTCAAAAAACCGATTGGAAACTCCGTTGGAGTTATCCAGGTCGGGTATTTTTGAAAAAGAATTTTCCTCAAATTTATAATAGAATTCAAAAAATCAATAAACGGAATACAGAAAAAGTATTTGAAGAATATCTTAACAAAATCAAACCAGATGTAGTGCATAGTTTTGCGTT
Source organism: Mariniflexile litorale (assembly GCF_031128465.2). Lineage (GTDB taxonomy): Bacteria > Bacteroidota > Bacteroidia > Flavobacteriales > Flavobacteriaceae > Mariniflexile > Mariniflexile litorale. Next base: position 3,118,794 of record NZ_CP155618.1, read on the forward strand.
GTATTTATCATGTTCACCCATTATTGGGGTTATGGAAAAATATCCAACTCAAAAATGGATTTACTCTTCTTGGGGCAGTGATTTGTATTATTTTCAAAATGATTCAAATTATTTAAGAGACATTAAACGTGTTTTACCAAGAATTAACTATTTATTTACAGATTGTAAACGAGATTATGGTATAGCTCAACGATATGGTTTTAATGGTGCTTTTTTTGGTGTTTTTCCTGGAGGAGGAGGTTTTGATATAGAAAGAATGACCAATTATAAAATTCCTAATAACAAACGAAAAATTATTTTGATTAAAGGGTTCCAAGGACGTTCTGGTCGTGTAATTCCGGTTTTAAACGCTATTAAGCAATTACAAGAGCAGCTTTATAATTTTGAAATTGTTGTTTTTGGAGCAGATGATGAAGTATTTGCTTTTATAGCTGATTCAGAATTACAAAGTTGGGAGAATTTCAAAGTTTTGGGTAAAATAGTTCGTGAGGAATTAATACAATTGATGGGGAAATCACGACTATATATAGGAAACAGCAACTCAGACGGTATTCCTAATACTTTGCTAGAATCTATTTGTATGGATGTGTTTCCGATACAATCTAATCCTGGAGGAGCAACAGCTGAAATAATTAAAAATGGAGTAAATGGGTTTTTGATTGAAAATTGTGAAAATGTTGAAGAAATTAAAGGAACAATTACATTGTTTTTTAAAAATAAGTATTTAATAGAGAGTGCAATAAATCATAATTTTATTCATATAATCCCGAGTTTAGGGTGTCAATATCTTAAACACGAGGTGTTAACGAAATATGATAATATCTAAAGTAATTTAAAAGGATTAATAAAAATGAGTTCTTCAAATACAATACGGCTTTTTTGGTGGAATGAAAAAGTAATACAAGGTAAAACGAAAGAGAATTATGGGGATTTATTAGGGAAATATTTGGTAGAACAAATTTCGAGTAAAAAAGTCGTTTTTGCATGGCCAAAAAAATGGTCGTTTCTAGATTTTTTTCAACCAATTTATGTTACCATAGGTAGTATTTTAACACATGTGAATCATAAATGTGTGGTTTGGGGTAGTGGTATTATTAGTCAAGAATATGTAATTAAAAATGCCCGATTTTTAGCAGTGCGTGGACCACAAACAAGAAATTTTTTATTGAATTCAGGATATCAAGTTCCCGAAATATATGGAGACCCCGCATTGTTATTACCTCGATTTTTTGCTCCAAAAGTGGACAAGAAATATAAGTACGGTATCGTTCCCCATTATAATGATTGGAAAAAGGTTAGAGATTGGTTTAGTGATAATAGTGAAATTCTAGTTATAGACATGATGACTACTAATATAGAATCAAAAACCATAGAATTTTTGCAATGTAAAAAAATCATTTCGTCTTCATTACACGGAATTATCATAGCACATGCTTATGGAATACCTGCAGTTTGGCAAAAATTTTCAGATAAAGTTTTTGGCGATGATATAAAGTATCAAGATTATTTTGAGTCGATACAAATGGAATATTATATTCCTACTATTCGGGATAATTGCTATTCAATAGATGAACTAGAAGATTTGTTTATTTTTCATCCAAGTTTGCCAAGTACCTATGTATTAGAAAATCTCAGAAACGGTTTAATGGATGTTTGCCCATTTAAAAAAATCTAAAAAATATAAATCATTATATTTGATTTTGATTTAAAAAGATATGAAGAAAATAGGTTTTATACCCCTTAGAAAAAATTCCAAAGGAATTCCAAATAAAAACAAACGAAAAATGGTGGGAAGACCATTGTTTACATGGGTTTTAGGTGAAGCTATTTTTTCTGATTTAGACATGGTTTATGTGTATACCGATGATGAAGAAATTATCGATTTTATAAATAAAGAATACCATTGGACCTCCAAAGTGAAGGTAGTTTTGCGAAGCGATGAAAGCGCTACAGATACAGCTTCTACAGAGTTTGCTATGTTGGAATTCGCTGAAAATATAAATTATGATTTTGATGTGTTTTGTTTACTTCAAGCGACATCGCCATTCACTAAAAGAGAAGATATTAATGCCTGTTTAGATAAATTAAATGATGGTTATGATTCTTCTTTAACAGTAGTAAATACCCATCGTTTTTTATGGAACGAAAACGGAACTGCCATTAATTACGATCCACATAAAAGACCACGCCGACAAGATTTTGATGGTTTGTTGGTTGAAAATGGAGCTGTTTATACAACCACTAAAGAGTCTTTACAGAAACATAAAAACAGGTTGGGAGAAAAAGTAGCAGTGGTTAAAATGGCAGAGAACACTTTATTCGAAATAGATTCTGAGAACGATTGGATCGCTGTTGAAACCTTACTCATTGAACGCCAAAAACGAGCTAAAGAGTCTAAAAAAATCACTCATATTGTTTTAGATGTTGATGGCGTTTTTACCGATGGAACTATAACATATACCAAAGATGGTGAACATACCAAAAGCTTCGATATGCGTGATGGCATGGGACTTGAAATATTACGACAGTTTAATATTGAGGTTATGGTCATGACATCGGAGCAGTCTGAATTGGTTGCTAAGCGCATGCAGAAATTAAAAATTAATTATGTGTTTTTAGGTGTGAAAGATAAATTCAGCCTACTACAACATGTTTTAAAAGAACAAAATATATCACTTAATAATGTTGCTTATTTAGGCGATGATGTGAACGATTTAACTAATATTTGTAGTGTGGGCTGGTCGTTAACTCCTAATAATGCTACCGATGTTGTGAAACGGCACGCAGACATAGTGCTTTCTAAAAATTCGGGAGCTGGTGCCATTCGAGAAGCATGCCAGTTCATTTTTAATTATAATAAACGATTTTAATTGCCTCAATAAATTTATGAACACTTATAAAAAACCCTACATCATTGCCGAAATTGGTTGTAATCATAAAGGCGACATGGAAATTGCAAAAGACCTGATTAAAGTGGCGAAAATATTTTGTAATGCCGATGCTGTAAAGTTTCAAAAACGAAATAATAAAGAATTATTAACAGAAGAGCAATACAACCAACCACATCCAAATCCAGCTAATTCGTATGGAGATACCTACGGGGCGCATCGAGAGTATTTAGAGTTTGATGTGCAGCAGCATAAAGAGTTGAAATCTTATTGCGAAGAAATTGGTATTACTTACTCTACATCGGTTTGGGATCTAACATCTGCAAAAGAAATAACTTCCTTACAACCTGAGTTTATTAAAATACCCTCAGCATGTAATAATAATATGAAAATGTTGGAATGGTTATGTGAAAATTACCAAGGCGAACTTCATATTTCAACAGGTATGACTACTAAAAATGAAATAGAAGATTTGGTGGAATTTTTCAAAAAATTCAACAGAAATAAAGACTTAGTGCTTTACAACTGTACATCGGGGTACCCAGTGCCGTTTGAAGATGTTTGCCTTTTAGATATAAATATATTGATTGAAAAATATAAAAATGAGGTAAAACATATTGGTTTTTCAGGACATCATTTAGGTATAGCTGTAGATGTGGCTGCTTATACCTTAGGTGCAAATATTATAGAGCGGCATTATACTATTGATAGAACGTGGAAAGGAACAGACCATGCCGCATCCTTAGAACCTATGGGTTTGCGTAAGTTATCCAGAGATTTAAATGCGGTTTATAAAGCGCTTAGATACAAATCACAAGATATTTTGCCCATAGAGCAAATGCAACGAGACAAATTAAAAAATAAAAAAGGGTAAATTTATTTAGTAATGAAAAAAAAAATATTCGTTTTTTTTCCTGATGGTGTAGGTTTAAGAAACTTTGCATTTACAGATTTTAAACAGATAGGTGAAAACATGGGTTATGATATCCATTACTGGAACAACACTGTTTTTTCATTAAAAGATAATTTGGGTTTTGAAGAGGTTAGAATTGAAAATCATCAAATTCATTCATTAACACCTTTGTATTCTAGAGCTAGAAAACGAATTGAGCTAAACGTATCTGAAAAGAAGTTTAATGATAAAGTATATCCTACCTACAAATTTCCATTTAATAATAACGGATTAAAAAATAAACTTAAAAGTATATATACCAAACTTTTAATAGGTTTATATAATTCTGAAAAGGGCATTGAACGTATTCGTAAAAAGATAAATGATTTAGAGCGTTCAACATCTAAATACGCCTATTGTAAAGCACAATTACTAGAACATAAACCAGATTTAGTGTTTTGCACCACACAGCGTTCTACACAATCTATTAGCGCTTTGTTGGCAGCACAAGATTTAGGAATTCAAACAGTAGCATTTGTATATTCTTGGGATAACGTACCTAAAGCGATGCAGGTGGTAGAAACCGATTATTATTTTGTGTGGAGTGATTTAATGAAAGCACAAGTTTTACAATATTACCCATTTGTTAAAGAGGAACAAGTTTTTGTTACAGGAACTCCGCAATTTGAACCACATTTTGATTTGAACTTAAAAGAAACAAGAAATGATTTTTTTAAGCAGTATAATCTAGATATTAATAAAAAATATATTTGCTATTCTGGTGATGATGAAACCACCTCGCCGTTAGACCAATATTATTTAGAAGATTTGGCATATGCAGTACGTAACTTAAACTCCAAAGGCTATAATCTAGGTATTATTTACAGAAAATGCCCCGTAGATTTCACCAATAGATATGATGCTATTATTGAGTCTAATAAAGATGTTATTGAAGTGTTGGACCCTATATGGAAACAAGTTGGTACCATGTGGAATGAAGTATTGCCTGCTAAAGAAGATTTTAAAATGTTGTACAATGTGTGTGCACATAGTGAATTTGTTACCAATGTGTGTTCATCTACCGTATTCGATTTTGTAACTCATAATAAACCCTGTATTTATTACAATTATGAACAACCTCAATTAAAAAAAGGCATTCGAGATATTGGTCAGAATTACAAATACGTTCATTTTAGAAGTATGCCAAGTGAAAATGCTGCTGTTTTTTGCACTAATAAAAATGATTTGGAAGAATTGGTACAACAAATCCTAGATGACAAATTATCAAATGTAGAAGAAGGTTTAAAATGGTTTGAAATTGTAGCTGGTGAAACACCAACAAAAGCTTCGGAGCATATTTGGAAAGCTATTAAAAATATATTGGCATGAAAATAGGCTTCATCACTTCAGAATATCCTCATCCTAAAGTATCACATGCAGCGGGTATTGGAACAAGTATCAAAAACTTAGCCATTGCTTTAGTAGAAAAAGGAATCAAGGTTATTGTGTTTGTATACCATCAAGAGGAAGATACTGTTGTTTTTGATGAAGGGGTTACCATTCATTTAATTGCAAAAAAAAGATATAAACTACTTACTTGGTATCATTACAGAAAACAGTTAAATTGGTACATTAGTAACGTAGTAAAAGAAGAAGGTATTGATTTATTGGAAGCTCCAGATTGGACGGGTATTACCGCTTTTATGCATTTTAAAGTTCCTATAGTAATACGATTTCATGGTAGTGACGCTTATTTTTGTAAATTAGATAAACGTAAACAAAAGTTTAAAAATTTTTTGTTTGAAAAATTAGCTTTAAAAAACGCTTCAGCTTATATCGCTCCCACCACTTTTGCAGGTATCGAAACCCAAAAAATTTTCAGTTTAAATAAAAAGAAAATTAAAACCATTCACTATGGATTGGAATTAAAAAAATTTGAAAATGAAACACCTGCTATTTATAACAGAAATACCATTCTGTATATTGGAACTATTATCAGAAAAAAAGGGGTTTTAGAATTAGCTAAAATATTTAATAAAGTAGTTGAACAAAATATAGATGCGCAATTAATACTAATAGGAAATGATGCGCCCGATTTAAAGACAGGAACACTATCAACCTACGCATTGGTAGAAAGTCTATTTTCAAATAAAGCTAAAAAGAATGTCAGTTATTTAGGAAAAGTACCTTATTCTGAAGTGAAAAATCATATTAAAAATGCGCATGTATGTGTATTTCCTAGTTTTGCCGAAACTTTAGGGATGGTAACCATTGAAAGTATGGCGCTGCAAAAACCAGTGGTTAATACGAGTATAGGTTGGGCGCAAGAATTAATTGATGATGGTGAAAATGGTTATTTGGTGCTTCCTTCTGACATCGATTTGTACGCACAACGTATTTTAACCTTATTAAACGATGAAGCATTATGCATTAGCATAGGTAAAGCAGCAAGAAGAAAGGTTGAAACTACTTTTGATATTGAGGTTTTAGCGGACAAAAATTTAGACTATTATAGGTCCTTATTGAAATGATAATACTAGTACATAATAATAACAAACCAGTAACGATTTTTGATGCAAGTAGTGAATTTGCTATTGATTTTGATGCGGAAAAAGAATTAGGTAGTATATTATATGAATTAGCTAAAGTCTACCCCAAAGAACTTTTAATTTGGGTACATCAAGATTATAAAGAACAAATAGATTTTGATGCGATAAACAATATTTTTCACCATAAACTAATTATGGCTTCCTTTACTGTTTCAGGCAAATATGTAATTCCAGAACAAATAGGGTATGTAGAACAAAAGCCATACACAAACGTATCTAAACACGTTTATTTCCCAACATGGCTCATGAGTAGCGATATTGGAGGTATTTATGCAGAAACATTCAATAATATCAAATTACAACATCTTGATGAAAAGGATTTTAATTTATTATTATGCTCGTTAGCAAAGCAAGCAATGCCGAAGGGATTGTTTTGTTACTCTAATCCTAATTTGCTTAAAAAATCAGGTAAATTGAAAGTAAAGGAGGTACAAGTCTCCACCTTTCAATTATTTAAATTTGTAAAGCAGCATTACAAAGCTATTTGGATAGTAAACTTATTGTTGTGTTTTTTATTTTTTGAAAAGAAACTTCATTTGATGTCATTCCTCCGAAGTTTGTTTTTTAAAAAATTACATGCTGAAGTTGATTTCAGTAAAATTAACGTGTTATCAACAAAAAATAAAAAAATAGAAAAAGAAGTAGATGTTATTATTCCAACTTTAGGAAGAAAAGAATGTTTATATGATGTTCTAAAAGATTTATCAAATCAAACATGGCTTCCTGAAAATGTGATTATAGTGGAGCAAAATTCCATAGAAAACTCAGTTTCAGAATTAGATTATTTGAATAACGAAACTTGGCCATTTATTATTAAGCATTACTTTATAAATCAAACAGGAGCATGCAATGCGCGCAATCTTGCACTATCTCATGTTACAAGCGAGTGGGTGTTTTTGGCCGATGACGACATAAGATTCGATAGTAAACTAATTGAAAAAACATTTCAAAACATTAAAAAATATAGAACAGGAGCATTTGTTTTTTTATGTTTACAACCAGGTGAAACACAAACATATTTCATTACTGCTCAAACAGATATTTTTGGGTCTGGGACAAGCTTTGTAAAATCGTCATTGTTGGAAAAAGTAAATTTTGATACTGCTTTTGAATATGGTTATGGAGAAGATTCCGATTTTGGAATGCAAATTCGAAAAACAGGAAATGATGTTGTTTTCTTTCCAGATATTAAAATAACACATTTAAAAGCGCCTATGGGTGGTTTTAGAACAAAAACAAAACAACTTTGGGAAGATGACAAAGTACAACCGAAACCATCTCCAACTATTATGTTGTTTGTAAAGAAACATTATAATGAGTATCAAATTAAGGGCTATAAGTATAATGTGTTTGTTAAATTTTATAGAAAACAACCCATAATAAATCCTTTTAAATATTTAGAAACAATGCAAGACCAATGGCAGAAAAGTATGTATTGGAGTGAACAATTAAAAGTTAAATGAATATAGGTCGTGTTTTTAGTAAGTTGATATTAAGATATAGGATGCTTAAAAAACATCCGTTGACAGCTTCATTTCCTTTAAGTGGAATGTTTCGATATTTCACTTTTAATATATCTCAAACTTTATACCCTAAACCAAGAGTTTACAATTGGATTAATGGTCTGAAATTTTATGCAGAAAAAGGAGATGCAGGATTGGTAGGTAATATTTATTATAAGTTAATGGATTATGAGGATTCTATGTTTTTAATTGAACATTTAAAAAAGGAAGATGTATTTGTAGATGTAGGTGCTAATCTAGGGCATTATTCGTTATTAGCAAGTGGAATTTGTAAAGCAAAAACAATAGCAATAGAACCTATAGAAAGTACAATTTATAAATTAGAGAAGAATGTAGCATTAAATGAATTAGAAGATGTTGTAACCATACTAAAAAATGGTGTTGGAGATAAAAAAGAGATTCTTAATTTTACTACTAATAGAACAGTTATGAATAGTGTTTCTTTAGAAGAAAATAAAAATACCATTAAAATAGAAGTATTAACATTAAATGAATTATTGAAAAATGAATCACCTACTTTTATTAAAATTGATGTAGAAGGATATGAGTATAAAGTGCTTAATGGGGCTTTAGATATTTTAGAAAAACCATCTTTGAAATATTTGTTGGTAGAATTTAATAATTCTGGAGATCGTTTTAATCTAAAAGATGATGACGTATTTAATTTAATAGTAGAACATAATTTTGTACCGATTCGATATAAGGTTGAAACAAAAGAAATTAACCTTATTGAAACTTATAATAAAGAAAAGTTTAACACATTATTCATTAGAAAAGATATATTGTAAATAATGCTAAAACTCTACACCAATACTAATTTTTTAACAGAAGCCTATCGCAAAAAAGTATTCCCTTTATTGTTCGATTTACACTTTATGAAAAATGTAGAATTATCAAATTATTATCAGTTAGTTGATGAGGTGAAAAAATGTGATATTGTCGTGTTTCCTATAGATTATTCACAGTTTATTAAATTTAAAGAAGCCTTTAACAATCTTCTGCAATTAGCAAAAAAACATGATAAAGCTATTTGGATTTACACGGGAGGGGATTACGGTTTTACAAACTATATTAAAAATAGTTATACCTTTCGATTAGGCGGATTTGATAGTAAATTAAACGATACCACTTTTATTATACCTTCTTTTATAAACGACCCTTATTTAAGTTGTTTACCTCAAGGTTTTTCTGTTTTAGAACAAGAAAATCAACCAAGCATAGGTTTTGTTGGGCATGCGAAATCTGGGTTTTTTAAATATGTAAAAGAGTTTTTAAACCATTTAAAATATAAATTTAAAAAAAGTCTGGGTTTAATTTTAGCAGATAAACAAGCGTTCTATCCATCTAGTATAAAGCGAGCACATTATTTGCGTAAATTACAGATATCAAAAGTTTTGAAAACCCATTTTGTTTTAAGAAATAATTATAGGGCTGGTGTACAAGCCGAATTCGACAAACAAAAATCAACTGAAGAGTTTTACAACAATATATTTAATAATGTCTATACATTTTGTAGCAGAGGTGTAGGTAATTTTTCGGTGCGATTTTATGAAACTTTGGCAGTGGGGCGTATTCCTGTTTTATTAAATACAGATTGCAGATTACCCCTAAAGGATAGTATAGATTGGTCAAAACATATAATTATTTTAGACGTCCACAAAAAGGATTCTTTAGAAAAACAAATAATGGCATTTCATAATTCAAAAAGTAATGAAACGTTTCAAGAACTTCAAAAAAATAATAGAAAACTTTGGGAAACACATTTAATACGACCGTCTTTTTTTATTAAAATACATGATACGTTCTTAAACAAAGTGGATTAATATGGATAAAATATTTACACTTATAATTTGTACTTACATGAGGCCTAAACCACTCATTAAGTTACTGCAGTCTGTACATAAACAGACCGTTTATCCCAACGAAGTTTTAATTATTGATGGTTCTGCTAATAACGAAACAGAAATCATTTTAAATAAAAACGTCTTTAAGAATTTAAAGTATTATAAGGTAGATGAATTTAATAGAGGCTTAACAAAACAGCGTAATTATGGTATTAACTTGGTTCAAGAGGAATCAGAAATTATTTGTTTTTTAGATGATGACACGGTACTAAATGCAGATTATTTTGAGACATTATTAAATACATATGAGAGGTATCCAGAAGCTTTAGGCGTTGGTGGTTATATTAAAAATGAAACCGGTTTTGATTTTGTTGGTGATACGTATCAACCAAAAATAGACGAATTTTATTTTGATGGTTGGAAACGAAAAGATAGTAGCCGGTTTGTAATAAGAAAAAAATTAGGTTTAGAACCTGATTGTCCTCCAGGATTTTCTCCAAAATTTTCACATGCTAGGAGTGTTAGTTTTCTCCCTCCAAGCAATAAAATCTATGAAGTGGAATTGCTAATGGGAGGCATTTCTTCTTTTAGAAAAAAAGTATTTAAAACCCACAAGTTTTCAACCTATTTTGAAGGATATGGGTTGTATGAAGATGCCGATTTTTCCCTTCGCGTAGCAAAAACAGGTAAATTATACTTAAATACAGCTGCTAAATTAAATCATTACCACGAAGCATCTGGAAGACCAAATCAGTATAAATATGGTAATATGGTGGTTAGAAATGGTTGGTATGTTTGGAGAACCAAAAATCCCATCCCATCATTTAGAGACAAAAAGAAATGGCACGCCATTACGCTTTTATTGATAATAATTAGATTTAGCAATACCTTTACTGCATCAAACAAAAGACAAGTAATTTCAGAAGCTTTAGGCCGAACCGTGGGTTGGCTACAAGTTTTAATACGTTAAATGAACATGACTATAGATAGTATATTTCATCCAGATACACATTCAAAATTAATTGAAATTACAGAAACCAATTATTTGTTTGAAGATGGGGCAACATTGCCAGTACATGATGGGGTGCCTATTTTGTTTGGTTCAGATTCAATTTTTTGTGCCGATGATATTATTAATAACAAAGCAACCACCCAAAGCAGTGCTTACTTAAACACCTCGACCGCTAAAAATTATATTCGCAGAAAGTTATTGCCATCACTTTGTGCCGATTTTAATATTGAAAAAAGGTATCATCGACTAGTAGAACTTTGCCCTAAGAATGGAAAAGTGTTAGTAGTTGGAGCGGGGGAAAAGATTGATTATTATAAGAATTTATTCAAGAATTGCGAAGTCATAACCTCTGATGTACATAATCAATTTAAACCCGATTATGTTTTTGATGGACATTTTATTCCGTTTGTTAATAACACGTTCGATATTGTTTTAGCAGCTCAAGTTATTGAGCACACTATCAATCCATGGAAATTTTGTCAAGAATTGCAACGAATCACTAAATTGAGCGGAGTTCTACAAATTGAAGCACCACATAATTTTCCATATCATGCAGAACCGTATGATTTCTATAGATTTACTTATACAGGTATGCGTAGTTTGTTCCCAGGTTGTGAGGTTTTAAAAGCTGAAATAACCGAAGGAAATGCATCTGTAGTAGCAATTACACTATCTAACTATTTTGTGAATTTAAGTTCTAAAAAACTAATTAGAAGCGGGCTTTTGTTTGTGACAAGAATTTTATTTGGCTGGTTAAAATATTTAGATCAACGAAATGTAACACCAAACAGAAGAACCGTATCTATGCCTAAAGGGTATGCGTTTACGTTTAAAAAAGATAATATTAAAAGAACTTCAAGAGAGTTGTTAAAAGAGTTTTATACCTTAAAAAAATGATTTTTGCCATCATTACGCATGTTCCTCATTGTACATCGAAAAGTGAATATTTTGCTTATGCACCTTACGTGCGTGAAATGAATTTATGGTTGAAATATATAGACAAAACTATAATTGTTGCTCCCAAAACAAAAGAAAAGCCATCAACTATCGATATGGCTTATCTTCATAATAATATTCAGTTTAGTACGATTTCTTCCATTCAATTTACTTCATTTAAAAATAGTTTTTTATCTGTAATAAAAATTCCAATAATTGTTTGGGCTATTTTTAAAGCATGTAAAAAAGCAGATCATATACATTTGCGTTGCCCTGGAAACATCGGTATGCTGGGATGTTTTGTTCAAATATTATTTCCGAAAAAGTCAAAAACAGCTAAATATGCAGGTAATTGGGATCCAAAAGCAAAGCAACCTTTAAGTTATAAAATTCAAAAATGGATTTTAAGCAATACTTTTCTAACAAAAAACATGCAAGTTTTGGTTTATGGAAATTGGAAAAATCAAACCAAAAACATCAAGCCTTTTTTTACAGCTAGTTATTCGAATTATGAAATTGAAATACCAATAGAAAGAGATTATTCTAATGAATTAAAGTTTGTTTATATCGGTGCCTTGGTGGAAGGTAAAAGACCGTTATTAGCAATTCAAATAGTAGAAGCTTTAGTGAAAGAAGGAAAACAAGCGCATTTGAATATGTATGGGGATGGGATTTTAAAAGAACAGTTACAGCAATATGTTTGCAGTAATCATTTAGAAAAATTTATAAAACTTCATGGCAATCAAGAAAAAACTATTCTAATAGAAGCTCTTAAGAATGCACATTTCTTAGTATTACTTTCTAAGTCCGAAGGTTGGCCTAAAGCCATAGCCGAAGCTATGTTTTTTGGAACGATACCTATTTCAACTTCTGTTTCATGTATTCCTTTTATGCTGAAAGAAGGAGAAAGAGGCATTATAATTAAACCAGAGTTAGCTAGTGCCTTAAATCATATTAATAAAGCTATTAATAATACCGCATCTTTAAAAAGGATGAGTAAATTAGCGTCAAATTGGTCTCAACATTATACTTTGGAAGTTTTTGAAGAGGAAATTTATAAGTTGCTAAATAAATTATGAAGGTTTTACAATTGATAGATTCTTTGGAAGTTGGTGGGGCAGAGCGTGTTGCTGTAAACATAGCAAATGCATTGTCTACAAAAATTGAAGGTTCTTATTTGTGTGCAACTCGGGTTGAAGGTTTACTAAAAGACAGTTTAGATGAAAGTGTTAATTTTTTGTTTTTAAATAAAAATAGAACTTTTGATATTAAGGCTATTTTGAAGTTTAGCAAATATATAAAAGAGGAGGGAATCGATATTATTCACGCGCATTCGTCATCATTTTTTTTAGCAACTACCATTAGGGTTTTCAATAGAAATATAAAGGTTGTTTGGCACGACCATTATGGTAATAGTGAGTTTTTACAAAACAGAAAGTTTAAAATTTTAAGAATATGTTCATCTTATTTCAATCACATATTTACCGTTAATAAGGCTTTAGAGCAGTGGGCTATAGAAAATCTTAAAACCAATAGTGTGAGTTACTTGCCAAATTTTGCAGTAATTAATAATGAAGTTCGAGAAACTATATTAGATGGCGAAGAAGAAAAGCGTATTATTTGCTTAGCAAATTTACGGGAGCAAAAAGACCATCTAACCTTATTAAAAGCGTTTAAAAAGGTTATTGAAAAGCATAGCGATTGGAGTTTACATTTAGTAGGTAAAGACTTTGCCGACACTTATTCTAAAATGATTAAAACCTATATTTTAGATGAAAATCTAAACCACCATGTTTTTGTTTATGCAACCAAGTCCGATACACTTCATATTTTATCACAAAGCACCATAGGTGTATTAGCATCAAAATCGGAAGGTTTACCTTTAGCTTTGTTAGAATATGGTTTGGCAAAATTGCCGGTCATAGCTACTAGAGTAGGTGAATGTTTAGAAGTTATTAAGAATAATTATAATGGGGTGCTGGTTCGTTCTGAAAACCCCGAAGAACTTTCAAAAACACTAATTGAGTATATAGAAAATAAGGAGTTACGAGATAAGTATGCCTTTCGTTACCACGAACATATACAAAGCAACTATACAGAAGCAGCACAGATAAAAACCATTTTAAAAGTCTATAATAATATTTGCCATTAATTTGAAGTATAGTAATTACATAAAAGCAATAGGGTTACATGTTCTAATAGGATTCGCTATTTATATGATACCTGTTTTATCTAAAGTGTATTTTTTAGGTGTTTTGGTGTATTACACAAAACAAATATTTAGAACTAAGCCATCATTTCGTGCAGTAAAAATATTACTTGCCTGTGCATATGTAGTAGGTGCAGAGGTGTTTATACGTATGACAGGAGGGAGCTTTTTGTATGAAGCATCAAAATATTTGGTAATATTGTTTTGTTTAATTGGTTTATTTACTGTGCGAAAACAAAGCCAGCCAATAGTATATGTATTCTATGTTATACTGCTTATCCCTGGTATTTTTGTAGCAGCATTTAATGTAACTGAAAGTACCACATTACGAACAGCTATTGCATTTAATTTAAGTGGTCCTATGTGCTTGGGTATAGTGTCTATTTTTTGTTATAAACTTAAAGTGAGTTATAACAACATCCACAAAATATTTTTCACAATGGCTTTGCCATTAATAGCTACTACTACTTATTTGTTTTTATTTAATCCAAGTGTTAGAGACACAATTACAGGTACAGGTTCAAATTATGCTGCTTCTGGTGGGTTTGGTCCCAATCAAGTAGCTACCGTTTTAGGGTTAGGCATGTTTGTTTTTAGTATTCGCTTTTTTGCGCAATCACCTTCGATGTTTTTAAAAGTAATCAATGTTCTTTTTTTCTTTTTTATTAGTTACAGAGCTATAATAACATTTAGTCGAGGAGGTGTTATTACAGCCTTATTTATGATAGCCGCTTTTGTTTTTTTTTATTTTAAAAAGGTTAATGTCTTCAATAAGTTAAGAATTAGTAGATTGGTATTGATATTCGTGGGAGTCGGTTTTTCTATTTGGCTTTATTCTTCGTTGCAAACCAGTGGATTTATTGATAAACGTTACGCAAACCAAGATGCATTAGGGCGAGAAAAAGAAGATGTTACTACGGGACGTACCGATTTAATTTCTTTTGAATTGAATGAATTTTTAAATAACCCAATTGTTGGTGTTGGTGTAGGGAAAATTAAAGAGTTGAGAGAAAAAAAAGAGGGGGTTTTGGCGGCATCACATAATGAAATGAGCCGTATATTATCAGAACACGGGTTACTTGGTTTAATTGCTTTGTTTATTTTGCTGTTTACTCCTTTAATATTAAGATTAAGAAATAGAAATAACATGTTTTTTTATTCATGTTACCTCTTTTGGTTATTAACCATCAATCACTCATCTATGCGTATAGCAGCACCTGCTTTTATTTACGGGCTTTGTTTATTAAATATAACCTATGAAACTAGTAAAACTAAAAACACCAAAAATAATAATGCTACTTCTAAACAAGTAATATCTAACGGTTAAAAACAGATGAAAAACATCCTATATATAGGAAATAAATTATCTAAAAGTGGTAAAACAGAAACCACTATTGAAACTTTAAGCAAAAAATTAAGCTTAGAAGGTTATTCTGTTTTTACTTTTTCCAACAAAAAAATTAAGTTGTTACGTCTTTTCGATATGCTTTTTGCTATTTTAAAATATGCTAAAAAAGTAGATTATGTTTTAATAGACACTTATAGTACATCAAACTTTTATTATGCTTATTTATGTAGTCAATTATGTCGGTTTTTAAAATTAAAATACGTTCCCATTTTACATGGTGGAAACTTACCAAACCGATTAAAATCAAGTTCTAAATTAAGCAGGGCTGTATTCAAAAATGCTCATATAAACATTGCACCTTCGGTTTATATACAATCGGAATTTGAAAAGCATGGATACTCTAACCTAGTTCACATTCCTAACTCTATAAATCTTCATAATTACTCTTTTAAAGAAAGGGATTATGAAACGATTAAATTGCTTTGGGTGCGTTCATTTTCAGAGATATATAATCCGTTTTTGGCTGTAGAAATTTTAAAATTGCTTTTAGACGAAGGTATTCATGCATCACTTTGTATGGTTGGACCAGATAATGATGGTTCTTTGCAAAAAACTATAGATTATGCCAAAAAAATGGGTGTTGAAGTGACTTTTACAGGTAAATTATCTAAACCAGACTGGATAAAACTTTCTAAAGATTACAACCTATTTATTAACACCACCAATTTTGATAACATGCCTGTAAGTATTGTTGAAGCCATGGCTTTAGGGTTGCCAATTATTTCAACAAATGTTGGTGGTATGTCTTTTTTAATAGAAAACGACCGAGAAGGGATTTTAGTTACTCCTAATAGTGCAATTGCATTTGTTTCAGCCATAAAAACACTACAATTAAGCCATAAAAACACCAATAGAATGTCTTTAAAAGCTAGAAGGAAGGCAGAAAATTACGACTGGGATGTTGTTAAAAACTTATGGATTAGTGTGTTGCAATGATTAGTGGTTTGTTTAATTACTTACTATCTTTACCACCTCTCAAATTATAAAATATAAATGTTCAAAAAAGGTATTCATTTCAATATTTCAGAACGTAAGATTTTATTGCGAATTTTCGATATCGTCTCCATTTTTGTTATTTTATACTTAGTAAGTAAGACGTTTGAGTTTGATTATTTTACCGTAACCAAAGAAAATTGGAAATGGGCTTTTGTATTAGGTCTATACATTTCTATATTCGGAACTATTTTTGAACTTTACGATTTACAAAAATCTAGCAAAATTGAAAAAACCGCTACCAGTATTGTTTTTACAGTTTCTATTACCGTTTTATTCTATTTTTTAACACCCTTTTTTACACCTATATTACCAGATAACCGGTTACAGATTATCTATTTTTATTTTGCCATACTCTTTGCTTTGTTTTTATGGAGAATGGCCTATTTAACATTTATTTCATCACCAAGGTTTTATAAAAAAATACTTATTATATGTGAAACGTCTAATATTCAGTCTATAATAGAAACATTTAAAAATGCCGACCCCAATTATAAAGTTATTGGATTTATTAATTGTGAACAAAAAAAAGACGATAAGGTGAAGTTTAATGGTATTTTAGAATATAGCTCTAAAGAAATTTACCAAGTTATTAAAGACGAAAACATTTCAGAAATTGTTATAGCAAGTTATAATTCTGAATCTATAACTGAAGAAATTTATAAAGAACTTATTACTCTTCTAGAAGGTGGTTTCCCCATAAAGGAATATACACAAGTTTATGAAGATATGATGCAACGTGTTCCTGTTCAATTTGTAGGGAAAGATTTTTATAGATATTTTCCGTTTAGTAGAAGCAATCATAATAAACTATATTTATTTTTTCAACGTTTGTTTGATATACTTATTTCTCTTTTGGGAGTTTTGATTGGGTTAGTATTATTACCCATAGTTTTATTAGGAAATCTGATAGGAAACCGTGGGACACTTTTTTATAGACAAGAACGTATTGGAAAAAACGGCAATCTTTTTACAATTATTAAGTTCAGAACCATGATTAAAAACGCCGAAGTATCTGGAGCAGTTTGGGCCAAAAAGAATGATGTCAGAATAACACCCTTTGGTAAGTTTTTACGAAATTCGCGGATAGATGAATTTCCCCAGTTTCTTAACATTTTTAAAGGAGAAATGAGTTTAATTGGTCCTAGACCAGAAAGACCCCATTTTGTTAAGCAATTATCGCAACTACTGCCTTTTTATGAAACTAGGCATATTGTAAAGCCGGGGCTAACAGGGTGGGCGCAAGTAAAAACGAGATATGGAGCTTCCGTTGATGATAGTTTATTAAAATTACAATACGATTTATATTATATTAAGCATCGAAGTTTTTTGCTAGATGTTAATATTATTATAAAAACCTTAAGCACCATGATTTTCTTTAGAGGACAGTAGCTAAATTTGCCTATTGCCTATTGCCTATTGCCTATTGCCTATTGCCTATTGCCTATTGCCTATTGCCTATTGCCTATTGCCTATTGCCTATTGCCTATTGCCTATTGTCATAATATTTATTAGAAACAAATACCTAATAAACAAAGCGAGCAATAAAGGAATCAATCCAATAGCAAATACTTGTATCCCCATAAGCCAGTGAAGTGTTAGTAAACATAAAAGAATTACTAAAAGCTTTAAGTATTTAATAAACCATTTACTTGCTTTTGGTTTTAATAATTGTCCAATTACTAAAATGTTTAAAGCAAATGCCCAAAGTAAATTATAATTTTGGTGCGTGCCTTTATGGTCTGTAGCAAACCAAAGTAATAGGATTAGGATACCTATAAGCCCCGTGATGCTAAATAAAGTAACATCTAACCATACCGTGTGTTTTTGTTTTTTAAAATCGTTATAAGTAATAAAAAGAATAAAGATTCCTAAAACCCCAAAAACAAATAATGGGCTTGTAAAAAAATCACTTGGTAAAGGCTCATCAATCATTTTATAAAGCACTTTGCTTTCTTTAACAAGTGGTTTGTTACTGCTTTTTATGGTAGCAACTTCAAAAAAATTATAAATGTTTTCAGGTAAAAACATGTGATCTTCGGTTGTTGCTTTTCTATCAATCACAGAACCTAATGCCAAATCAATACCAAAACTTCCCCAAGAATTTTTATTTAAATTATTTTGAATTAAGGTTCTGAATGTCTGGTCTTTGAAGTTTTTGGGTTTATTGAAAACAATAGTATTATTCAAAGAAATATTTGTAACATCTTTTATTTTGGTTGCACAGTTATCATAAAAGAAATCATATAAATAGCCTCGATTTTCTGGTTTAATATTGTTTAATAAATAATCGAATAGTTGTTGCTTTTCAATTTTTGAAAGATTTAGTACTTGCTCTTTGATCGTTCTGTTTTGTGAAATATATCTTTCAAAAAAGTCTTCATAATAATCGAATCCTATTAAATAATTGAGTTTTCCTTGTGCAAATTTTAAATAAAAATTGGGTGTTTGAAAATCGTAAACACCATAATTAAATACCAAATCGATATTTTTTATGGGGTCGACCACTCTAAATCCACTATGCCCAAATGAATCGTTCAATGATTTGCCAGAACCAACGGTTAGTACACTAATTCTAGCTTGTTCAGACAAGATGTCTGGTTGCGCGATTGTTATTTCAACAGATAAAAAAAGGAATAAAAAAAATAGTTTTTTTTGCATAAAATTTAAATTATCTAAAAATACTAAAATCAAGTTTTAACGAAAAGACATTCGAATATAAAGCGATACTTTGGTCGCCAATATCGGTAAAAGCATAGTCTATTTGAACACCATTGTATTTAAATCCGACACCAAAACTGGGTTGAAAGCTTAGTTGTTCTGAATTATCTATTTGTATTTCATTTTGAAAATTACCCACACCCGCGCGTAAATAAACCATGTCGATATATCCAAATTCAAATCCTAAAGCCGGATTGATACTCGCAAAGGATGATGAAATCACGTCATTGTTTTCTTCAAACCGAACATTTAAATTAAAAGCAGTTAAAAGCGTGTAATCATAATTAAAATCTACCAGCTTAGAAATACCTATTTGCAGTTTAGGAATCGTAATTTCGGTAGTTTCTGGTAGTTCTTGATTTTGTCCTTCAACAGCATCTTGAATTTTTTTAAACTCCTCTTTATTTATCGCCCATGCATTAAAAGTGGTTGTAATGTCGCGTGCCATAATTCCGAATTTCCAATCGTTATTGGTTTCAAATTGCATTCCAACATCTAAACCAAAACCCCACGAAGATGCAAAATCTCCAATAACTCTTCTAATAACTTTGGCATTGGCTCCAAAATTAAGTCCTTGAACAGGAAGTGCCCGCGCATATGAAAAAGTAAGTCCGTAGTCGGCAGTTGAAAATAAACTTATTCTATCATAATTAATATTGCCTTGCTCATCAATAAGTTGCGTAGTATTTAATATATCATCAACAGCAAAACGAATTAACGATATACCCACTACACTTCTATCATCTAAAGGTTTAGCGAAGGCTACGTAATCATAATTGGCAATATTGGCAAAATAGCTGGAGTGCATCAAAGCTAATTGGTTGTCTTCAAGTTTCAACAAACCAGCTGGATTCCAATATCCAGAATTTACATCGGATGTATTTGCAGTAACAGCACTACTCATTCCTAAAGCCGCAGCATCTACACCAATATTCATGAATTCGTTGGAGTATTTCCGAACGGATTGGCTAAATACAGACACGTTTATAACGCAAAGTAATGCAGTAATGTAAGATCTCAATCGTAATTTTTTTACAAAGATGCACATAATTTATAAACCTATAAACTTGAAATTATAATAGATATTGCTTTAGACGAAAATTGTTTGCTATTTTTACAACATTAAAAAAGGAACTATGAAACGAGCATGACTGAAAATTGGTTGCAATACCAATTATAGATATGCGAATTGCATATAACCATTAAAAAATAAAATAGTATCTACATATGAAACACTATATACCAAATGCCTTAACCTTATTAAATCTTTTTTGCGGAAGTGTTGCCGTTATTTTAGCTGTTAACAATGATTTTGTAGCCGCCGCTTTATTTGTGTTTTTAGGTATCTTTTTTGACTTTTTTGATGGCTTTGCAGCTAGAAAACTGAATGTGCAAAGTGAATTGGGTGTTCAGTTAGATTCGTTGGCTGATATGGTAACGAGTGGATTGGTACCAGGTATTATAATGTGTAAGCTTATAGCAATGACAACAAATATACCTGAAATAATTACTTTTGAAAATGTATGGAATAATGAATTTTATGGTAGCACAAAAAATTATAGTGTTTTCCCATTTATTGGGTTATTTATAACTTTGGCTTCGGCTTATAGATTGGCAAAATTCAATATAGATGAAGACCAACAAACCTATTTTAAAGGCTTACCAACACCTGCGAATGCTTTATTAATTGTATCACTACCTTTAATTTTAGAATTTCAGAATAACGATTTAATAAATTCCATTATTATTAATAAATGGTTTTTAATTGGTTTGACGTTTTTAAGTTGTTACCTATTAAATTCAAGCATCAAATTATTTGCTTTAAAGTTTAAAGATTGGGGTTTTAAAGCCAATGCTACCCGATATGTTTTTATCATGCTTTGTGTAATTCTTTTAATTTTATTACAGTTTGCCGCGATACCACTTATAATACTACTTTATATAGGCATGTCTGTTTTAGATAATGTTGCTTCCAAATTAAAATAATTTATACTAAGAATGGCTTCAGGATTTTTTGCATTATTAGATGATATTGCTGCCCTTATGGACGATGTGGTAGTAATGAGTAAAATTACTACCAAAAAAACAGCTGGGATTTTAGGTGACGATTTAGCTGTAAATGCTGAGAAAGCGACTGGTTTTGTATCGTCAAGAGAGTTGCCTGTTTTGTGGGCAATTACTAAAGGTTCTTTTCTAAACAAACTTATTATTTTACCCATTGCTTTTTTGTTAAGCTCTTTTTTACCTTGGGCAGTGACTTTAATTCTAATATTAGGCGGGGTGTATTTAGCGTATGAAGGTGTTGAAAAAATAGTAGAATTTTTTCTACCTCACAAACATGATGTCCTAGAGGTTAAGGATGCAAACCCTTCTGAAGAAGATGTTTTACTAATGGAAAAAAAGAAGATAAAATCGGCCATTTTTACTGATTTTATTCTGTCTATTGAAATTGTTATCATTGCCTTAGGAACCGTTTTAGGGAAGCCTATTTTATTCCAAGTCTTAGTAGTTTCTATTGTAGCTATTATTGCAACGATAGGGGTTTATGGTATTGTAGCTCTAATTGTAAGAATGGATGATTTGGGTTATAGATTTATAAAAAAGAGTACTAATGGAAAAGGATTTTTAGCGAACATTGGAAATATTTTAGTTAAAGCACTTCCTTTAGTAATTAAAAGTTTATCTGTTATTGGTACAATTGCCCTTATTTTGGTTGCAGGTGGTATTTTTACTCATAATATTGAGTTTTTTCATCACTTAATGGAAACGATACCTGCTTTTATAAAAGATGCTATTGTTGGATTATTGGTTGGGTTTGTGGCACTTTTAGTAGTGAAGCTTTTCAGTATGATATTCAAAGGAATAAAAAAACAGTAAAAATCGTTCAGAAGAAAGTCCAAAACTAAATTGTATTTTATAAAAATGAATACTGAAACTATTCCCTGATTTTCTTTTTACGTAACTCGAAATTCTGACCTAAATACACTTTACGCACCATCTCGTCGTTAGCTAATTCTTCGGGTTCACCAGCTTTAAGAATACTTCCTTCAAACATTAAATACGTTCTATCAGTAATAGCAAGTGTTTCCTGTACGTTATGGTCGGTAATTAAAATACCAATATTCTTTTTGGTAAGTTGTGCTACAATACGTTGAATATCTTCAACAGCAACAGGATCAACGCCCGCAAACGGTTCATCTAATAAAATAAAACTGGGGTCGGTTGCCAAAGCACGTGCTATTTCGGTACGTCTACGCTCTCCTCCTGATAATAAATCACCTCTACTTTTACGAATGTGGCCTAAACCAAATTCTTCAATAAGCGACTCCATTTTATGTTCTTGCTCTTTTTTACTTAGTTTGGTAAGTTGTAATACGCTTAAAATATTATCTTCTATACTTAATTTTCTAAAAACGGATGCTTCTTGTGCCAAATAACCAATGCCGTTTTGTGCACGCTTATACATAGGGTATTGTGTGATTTCGGTATCATCTAAGAAAATATGCCCGCTATTTGGTTTAATTAAGCCAACTGTCATGTAGAAAGAAGTTGTTTTACCAGCACCATTGGGGCCTAAAAGTCCAACAATTTCACCTTGTTCAACTTGTAAAGAAACATCCTTTACTACTTTTCGTCCGCTATAGGACTTCATTAAATTTTGAGCTCTTAAAATCATATTTTATATGCTGAATGCCAAAAATAGTAAAATCACGTACACTATAATGGCTGATATTTTAATTTATATTTTGTTTAACGTCTGTGCTTCTAAAGCATCCCAAAATTCGTAGGCACGACGTAAGTGGGGAATAACAATAGTACCGCCAACTAACGTCGCAATGCTTAAAGCTTCTACAACTTCATCTTTTGTTAAACCTATTTTGTGGCTTGTTTCCAAATGGTATTTTACACAATCGTCGCAGCGCAATACGGCCGAAGCAACTAAACCTAAAAGTTCTTTCGTTTTAACATCGAGTGCGCCTTCAGTATAAGCATTCGTATCTAAATTAAAAATACGTTTGATGACTTTGTTATTATCAGCTAAAATTTTGTCGTTCATTTTAGCACGGTACTCATTAAATTCGGTAACGATATTAGACATGTTTTTTTTGTTTTCTTTTTTGGTTACGTATTACAATTTTAGAAATAAGAATACTTACTTCATATAAAATTAAAATAGGGATAGCTACAATAACCTGACTCGCAATATCTGGAGGTGTTATGATGGCCGATAGTACTAAAACAAGTATTAAAGCATATTTTCTGTATTTTTTTAAAAATTCGGGGGTTACCAAACCAATTTTGGTTAAGAAATAAATAATAATGGGTAATTCAAAAATAATACCCGATGCTAACACTGATGAACGTACCAATCCAATAAACGAACTAATGTCTATTTGATTGTCTACCCGTGATGAAATACTGTAATTGGCCAAAAAGTTAATTGATAAAGGTGTGATAATGTAATAACCAAATAAGGCTCCTAAAAAGAATAATAAGGAAGATATCATTATAAAGCCACGTGAATGTTTGCGTTCATTTTCATGTAAACCTGGGCTTATAAATTTCCATAATTGGTAAATAACGTACGGAAATGAAATAATAAATCCAGCTAAAATGGCAGTCCAAATATCTGCTGAAAACTGTCCTGCCATGGTTCTGTTTTGTAAAATAAGAGGTATTTTATCATTGCAGAAACTGGTTTCTAATTGCATATATGTTGCCATTTTACACAACCACTCATAAGTGGGGAAATTCATATCTAACGGAGCAAAAATGATGTCATCAAAAATAAATCGACTAAAAACAAATGCCAGAGCTCCTACAATAACGATGGCTAAAGTAATTTTAATAAGATGCCAGCGTAACTCTTCAAGATGGTCTAGGAAAGACATCTCGTTTATATTCTTTTTCGCCATTATATAATACCTTCTTTAATTAAATCGTGTAAGTGAACCACTCCTGCGTAAGTACCGTTTTCTTCCACCAAAAGTTGAGAAATTCCAAATGCTTCTATAACTTCTAAGGCATCAATAGCCATAGCATCTGCTTGAATACGTTTGGGATTAGCACTCATAATATCTTTAGCCGTTAATTTTGAAAAATCGTCAACCTTTGTTAGCATTCTACGTAAATCACCGTCGGTTATAATACCTATAATTTTGTTATTTTCAACTACAGCAGTAACACCTAGCATTTTTTCTGTTATTTCAATAATAACATCTCTAATGATTGTTGAAGCACTAACCTTTGGTTTTTGAGTAACTGAAGAAATATCTTGAACACGTAAGTATAATTTTTTACCTAAAGCCCCACCTGGATGGTATTTAGCAAAATCGGTACTCGAAAAACCTCGTAGTTCCAATAAACACACAGCAAGGGCATCTCCAATTACTAATTGTGCTGTAGTACTAGTAGTAGGCGCAAGGTTATTGGGACAAGCTTCTTTTTCAACATACGCATTTAAAACATAATCTGCATGTTGTCCTAGAAACGATTCTTTATTGCCTGTAATAGCAATCATTTTGTTTTTTGCTCTTTTAATAAGAGGGATAAGTACTTTTATTTCAGGGGTGTTTCCACTTTTTGATATACATATTACTATATCATCTTCAAGAATAAGACCTAAATCACCATGAATAGCATCGGCAGCATGCATAAAAATAGAAGGTGTTCCAGTAGAATTTAATGTAGCCACAATTTTACTTGCTATAATAGCACTTTTACCAATACCAGTAATAATAACGCGCCCTTTCGAATTGTAAATAAGGGTTACGGCATCGGCAAAATCATCATTAACTAAATCAGATAGATTAAAAATGGCTTTACTTTCCATTTCGATAGTTTGCTTAGCAATATTGATAATTGAATTTTTACTATTCAAAATTTATTAATTTTTTAGTTGATGCTTTTAAAGAAATTGTTATCTTTAAATGTGAATCAAAATTAATTTTATTTGTAATTTCGATGTTCGTTACAAAACTAACGAAAAAATCACGAGGGTTCTCTTTATACACTTTAAAATAATCAATTGAGTTTTGAATATTTTTTACATTTTTTTAATGATTAAATAAATTTCTATATTATTCATGTTAATAGCAAAAAGTGACTTGCATTCTGCACTAAAAAAACATTTTGGGTTTGGTAAATTTAAAGGGCTTCAAGAAGGTGTCATAGAAAGTTTATTATCTGGTAACAACACATTCGTCATCATGCCAACTGGCGGTGGTAAATCTCTCTGTTATCAATTGCCTGCTTTAATGCAGGAAGGTACCGCTATAGTAGTCTCTCCATTAATAGCTTTAATGAAAAATCAGGTAGATGCTATTAGAGGGATTTCAAATGAAGAAGGTATTGCACATGTATTAAATTCTTCATTAAACAAAACCGAAATTAAGCGGGTTAAAGAAGACATTGTAAATGGCGTAACTAAATTACTTTATGTAGCGCCAGAATCTTTAACTAAAGAAGAAAATGTTGAGTTTTTGCGTTCGGTAAAAGTGTCTTTTATGGCTATAGATGAAGCGCATTGTATTAGCGAATGGGGACACGATTTTAGACCAGAATACAGAAATTTAAAGCATATTATTGGTCGTATTGGTGACAATATTCCTATCATAGGATTAACAGCAACAGCAACACCTAAGGTTCAGGAGGATATTATTAAAAATTTAGGGATTAGTGGAGCAAAAACATTTAAAGCTTCCTTTAATAGACCTAATTTATACTACGAAGTGCGTCCGAAAACAAAAAATGTTGACGCCGATATTATTCGTTTTATAAAACAAAATCAAGGTAAATCGGGTATTGTTTATTGTTTAAGTAGAAAACGTGTTGAAGAATTGGCACAGGTTTTACAGGTAAATGGTGTTAAAGCAGTGCCATATCATGCTGGTTTAGATGCTAAATCGAGGTCTAATTATCAAGATCAATTTCTTATGGAAGATGTCGATGTTGTGGTAGCTACCATAGCCTTTGGTATGGGTATCGATAAACCTGATGTACGTTTTGTAATTCATCATGACATTCCTAAAAGTATAGAAAGTTATTATCAAGAAACTGGTCGGGCCGGACGTGATGGTGGTGAAGGGCATTGTTTAGCTTATTATGCATACAAAGACATTGAAAAACTAGAAAAATTCATGTCAGGAAAACCTGTAGCTGAACAAGAAATTGGACAAGCTTTATTACAAGAAGTGGTAGCATTTGCCGAAACCTCTATTTCTCGTAGAAAATTTATTTTACATTATTTTGGTGAAGAATTCGATAATAAAACAGGAGAAGGAGGCGAAATGGATGATAATGTAAGGCATCCTAAAAAGCAACATGAAGCCCAAAACGATGTTAAACTTCTTTTAGAAACCATTGACAATACCAACGAAAAGTACAAGTCTAAAGATTTAGTACATGTTATTACGGGGAAAGAAAATGCCTTAATTAATTCGCATAAAACCAACGAGCAAGCTTTCTTTGGAAAAGGTAAAGATAAAGACAAAAAATACTGGATGGCTTTATTAAGACAAGTTTTGGTATCTGGTTTCCTTAAAAAAGATATTGAAACTTACGGTGTTATTAAATTAGCTGATGCTGGTAGAAATTTTATAAAGAAACCAAAATCTTTTATGATGACTGAAGACCATATTTTTGATGGTGAGCAAGAAGATGGTACTATTGTAACAGCGGCTAAAAGTGAAGGTGCTGTGGCCGATGTGTTATTAATGAATTTATTGAAAGATTTACGTAAGAAGAATGCCAAAAAATTAGGTGTACCACCTTTTGTTATTTTTCAAGATCCATCACTTGAAGATATGGCGTTAAAATACCCTATTACTGTAACAGAGCTTGCTAATGTACATGGTGTGGGAGATGGGAAGGCTAAAAAATACGGTAAAGATTTTATAGAACTCATAGCGCAATATGTTGAAGAGCACGATATTATTCGTCCAGACGATTTAGTTGTTAAATCTACGGGTACAAATTCTGCCAATAAGCTTTATATTATTCAAAACATAGATAGAAAATTACCCTTAGATGATATTGCTTCTTCAAAAGGAATGTCTATGGTCGATTTTATAAAAGAAATGGAAGCTATAGTCTATTCTGGAACCAAATTGAATATTAATTATTGGATTGACGATATTTTAGATGAAGACCAGCAAGAAGAAATCCACGACTATTTTATGGAATCTAAAACCGATAGTATTGAAACAGCAATTAAAGAATTTGATGGCGATTATGATGAAGATGAACTTCGCTTGTATAGAATAAAATTTATAAGTGAAGTCGCTAATTAAAGCTTCAAAGAGTCAAAGTCTCAAAGATTAAAAGTGTTCAAAGTTCCAAAGTTGAAAATGTATTTACATTAAACTTTGGAACTTTGTTTCTTAGAAACTTTGCTACTTATATGAATAAACAATCGTTAATCATTTCATATATTTGCATCTTCATTAAAAAAGAACAGCATGCAAGACGGATTATACGCAAAATTCAACACAACAAAAGGAGAAATTCTTGTTGCTTTAGAATTTAAAAAAACACCAGGAACAGTTGGTAACTTCGTTGCTTTAGCCGAAGGAAATTTAGAAAATAAAGTAAAACCTCAAGGAACACCTTATTATAATGGTTTGAAATTCCATAGAGTAATACCAGATTTTATGATTCAAGGTGGTTGTCCACAAGGATCGGGTTCAGGTGATCCCGGTTATAAATTTGCCGATGAATTTCATCCAGATTTAAAACACGATGCACCAGGTATTTTATCCATGGCGAATTCAGGACCAGCAAGTAATGGTAGTCAGTTTTTTATAACGCATGTTGCCACCCCGTGGTTAGATAACAACCATACCGTTTTTGGGAAAGTGGTTGAAGGTCAAAACGTGGTTGATGCCATTGCTCAAGGTGACAAAATTGAAACTTTAGAGATTGTAAGAGTAGGAGCAGAAGCTGAAGGTTTCAATGCTATTGAAGCTTTTAGAGATTTTGAAGGTTCTAGAGAAAAAATATTAGCTGAAGCCAAAAAAGCATCAGAAGCAGCATTAGATAAATTAGCGACGGGATTTAGTAAAACTGAAAGCGGATTACGTTACCAAATTATTCAAAAAGGAACGGGAGTTAAAGCCGAAAAGGGTAAAAATGTATCTGTACACTATAAAGGACAATTAGCAGACGGAACTGTTTTTGATTCTTCTTACAAACGTAATGAGCCAATTGATTTTCCTTTAGGAGTTGGGCAAGTTATTTCAGGTTGGGACGAAGGTATTCAATTATTAAACGTGGGCGACAAAGCACGTTTTGTAATTCCGAGTCATTTAGGATACGGAAGCAGAGGAGCTGGAGGGGTTATACCACCAGATGCAACGTTAATTTTTGATGTAGAATTAATGAACGTTAAGTAATATCAAAAAAAAATAAATTATAAAAGCACCTAATAAAAAGGTGCTTTTTTAGTTTCCAATGGTTAGCATCGGTCAATTTCCTGATAAGACTAATTATTATGTGAGTTAATGGATTATTTTTTACTATAATTGTATGAGTTTAATGTCGGAACGTGATAAGTATAAAAGAAACGGATTTATATAATCAGGTAATTAAAGAATTAAATTATTCTTTTGGTAACGTATTTATATTTGAAGGATTTGTGATTTCTGAAATTAATCTAGGTATTAATCTTAATTGGGATGAGCATGCAAAGGTAATTGTAAATGATGTTTCTAGATTTATAGGAAGCAATGGAAAAGATATTGTATACATATCACATAGAATTAATTCGTATTCTGTTGTCGCTTCAGATTGGTTGAAGTTTTTTAATAATAGCTTTAATTTGAAGGGCTATTACATAGTATCTGAAGATAAAATTAGAGTTTTGAGTTCTGTGATTGAAAACTTATTTTTCAATAATAAAATAAAACGATTTAACAACTTAAATACTGCTATAAACTGGATAAAAATAGGGATAGATTAAATTGCATAGCAATTTAATATCTTTGTTTTATGACAGAGCAAAAATTACAAAAACTTAAATACCCCATTGGGCACTTTGATTGCCCTAATAATATTTCAGCTCAGCACATAGAAAGCTGGATTTCAATTTTAGAACATTTTCCTACTAGATTAGAAAATCTTGTTAAGAATTTAACGAACGATCAGTTAGATACGGTATATAGACCAGATGGATGGACCATTAGACAGGTTATTCATCATCTTTCAGATAGTCATCACCATAGCTATACCCGTTTTAAATGGACTTTAACAGAAGATAAGCCTGTTATAAAAGCTTATTTTGAAGATCGTTGGGCAGAATTAATCGATTCTAAAACAGCTCCTATCGAGATCTCTTTACTTCATTTAAAAGCTGTTCATGCTAAGCTAGTATATTTATTAAAAGGATTGTCTGAAGAGAATTTAAATAAATATTTTATTCACCCAGAAACTCAAAGTGAAGTGGTTTTAAAAAAAAATGTTGGTATATATGCATGGCACAGTAACCATCATTATTCACATATTGAAAATTTAATGCAACAAAATAACTGGATTTAGAAACATATGATTAGACCTGTTAAAATGAAAGATGCCCAACAACTTGTAGATATTTATAACCATTATGTTTTAAATACCGTGGTTACTTTTGACGATGTGCCATTTACAGTTGATGCTTTTAAAGAGAAAATTGAAAGTATTTATAAAATATATCCATTTTATGTTTTTGAAGAAGATAATAAGATATTAGGATATGCCTACGCTAACAAATGGCGAGAAAAACCTGCGTATAAGCATACCGTTGAAAGTACTGTTTATTTGCATCATGAAGCTCAAGGAAAACAAATAGGGACTATATTATATACAGAACTCTTAAAGCAGTTAAAAGAACAAGATTATCATGTAGTTGTTGGGGGTTTAACATTGCCTAATGAAGCCAGTGTAAAACTTCATGAGAAATTTGGATTCACACAAGTGTCTCACTTTAAAGAAGTGGGCTTAAAGTTTGATAAGTGGTTAGATGTTGGTTTTTGGCAATTAACCTTTTGATTACAAAAAGCCTTTCCTTTGGGAAGGGGTTAAGATGGGTTTTTCCACTTAATATTACAACCAATACTTGGTTTTTGTACAGAAGTGTTTTCTTTGTTTTCAATTAAGGAATTAAGGGCATGTCGTATATCGCTTCCTGTTATAGGTTTACTATTTCCTGGTCGTGAATCATCTAATTGTCCTCTATAAATTAATTTTAATTCAGCATCAAACACATAAAAATCGGGGGTACAAGCAGCATCGTATGCTTTGGCAACTTCTTGACTTTCATCATATAAATAAGAAAACGGGTAGTTTTCGTTTTTAGCGTGAATTTTCATTTTATCAGGACCATCTTGTGGATATTTTTTAGCATCGTTACTCGAAATAGCAGCAAAACCAATCCCTTTTTTTAAGTAGGTATTTGCAATGGCAATAATTTCGGTATTTACATGAATTACAAAAGGGCAGTGGTTGCATATAAACATAATAACCGTACCTTTTTCTCCTTTAATCGTTTCTAAATCTATAAGTGAGTCGCTAATAGTATCGGGTAATTCAAAATAAGGAGCCGTTGTGCCCAAAGGCAACATGTTTGATGGCGTATTCGACATAATGAAAAATTTTATTCAAAGTTCGGTATAATTTGTATTTTTAAAAAATGAATAAGACTATAACTTTTGAAGATTTTACTAAAGTTGATTTAAGAGTAGGGACTATTATTGAAGTTCAAGATTTTCCTGAAGCACGTAATCCAGCATATCAATTAACAATTGATTTTGGCGATTTGGGAATTAAAAAGTCGTCTGCACAAATTACAACGCTATATAAGAAGGAAGATTTATTACAAAGACAAATTGTGGCTGTTATAAACTTCCCGAAAAAACAGATTGCTAAATTTATGAGTGAATGCTTGCTTTTAGGAGCCGTTAATGGTAAAGATGTTATTTTGTTAAACCCCGAAAATAAAGTAAAAAACGGTAGTATAGTGAGCTAAAAAAACCGCTACTAAAAGTAACGGTTTGTATTATTTGTTTTTTGATTCTAATATTATATATCATCAAAATCTATATCAGTAAAACTTTCGGTCGATTTATGTAATTCACCATTTTCACTTGGTGTTTCTTCAGTATCGTATTCTTTTTTGAAGTCTTTTTGATGACGATCGCTAATAACTTCATCACCTTTTTCATTAATAATATAATCAGTCATTTCAGCTAAAATATCTTTAAACTCATTAAAGTCTTCTTTATATATATAAATTTTATGCTTTTTGTAATGAAATGAACCATCGTCGTTGGTAAACTTTTTACTTTCAGTAATCGTTAGATAATAATCGTCTGCTTTAGTAGATCTTACGTCAAAAAAATAGGTACGTCTTCCTGCTCTTAATACTTTAGAAAAAATCTCCTCTTTCTCCATCATGTCATTATTGTTCATAGTTATATAGAAATTTATTAAATAATCAATTTATATCAAAAATCTAAAAAAAAGTGATACTAACCAACATTTTATGATATTTCTTTTTAAAGTATGATTTTTTGTTGCATTAAACGTAAGTTATTAGTTGTATTAAGAAAGAGAGGTTAATCTTTAGTTGAAGACGATTCACTTAACTGCTTTAAATATAAATGTTGATAATACCCATCTACATTTATAAGTGTTTCGTGGGTGCCTTCTTGAACTATTTTACCATTATCTAACACTATAATTTTATGAGCATTTTTTGCAGAAGATACGCGGTGGCCTACAATAATAGATGTTTTTCCTTTAGTAATTTTGGTTAAATTCTTCAATATTTTTTCTTCGGTTTCGGTATCAACAGCCGATAAACAATCGTCGAATAATAAAATTTCTGGCGATTTTATTATGGCCCGGGCAATAGATACACGTTGTTTTTGCCCACCTGAAAGTGTGATGCCACGTTCGCCTAAAATAGTATCGTAACCGTGATTAAATTTAATAATATTTTTGTGTACTTGAGCATTTTTGGCAGCTTCAAAAACTTCCTCATCGGTAGCTTCTTGATCTCCAAATTTAATATTGTTTTTAATGGTGTCTGAAAACAAAAAAGCATCTTGTGGTACATAACCAATACTTTTTCTTAAGTCGGTTAAATTATGATCTTTAATAGAAATACCATTTATTAAAATCGAACCACCATCAATATCATATAGGCGCCCAATTAAATCTAGGATAGTCGATTTTCCTGAACCTGTTTTTCCTAAAATAGCTAAGGTTTCTCCTTCCTTTATATGGAAACTTACGTCGTTCAATGCTTGAATATTAGTGTCGTCGTATGTGAAGGTTACGTTGTTAAAAACAATGTCTCCCGTAATTTTAGTAGGTGTTTCTACCGTGTTTTTTATTTCGGGTTCTAATTTTAAAAATTCATTAATTCGTTTTTGAGATGCTTCAGCCTGTTGTATAATGGAGGTTACCCATCCTACCGTAGCTACGGGCCATGTAAGCATATTTACGTAAATAATAAATTCGGCAATAGTTCCTAAACTTTCAATTTCACCATTTATATATTGCATACCACCAACATAAATAACCAGTAAATTACTGGTGCCAATAAGTAAAATCATCATAGGGAAAAACCAAGCTTGTACTTTGGCTAAGCTTATCTGTTTTTCTTTGCTTTCTGTAGCTAACGATTTAAAATTTGCAGACGTTTGTGGTTCAATTCCGTAGGCTTTAATAATCGAAATACCACTAAATGATTCTTGTGTAGAAGAAGATAGTTTAGATAGAAATTGTTGCACGATAGTGCTCCTAATATGTATTTCTTTGCTTAATTTGTAAATTACAATAGATAATATGGGTAAGGGCAACACGGTGTATAAAGCCAATTTAGGAGCTTCGTTAAACATGTAAATAAGTGCAATTACAAAAAGAGTAATGGTGTTGATACTGTACATAATGGCGGGACCAGCGTACATGCGTACATTGCTTACATCTTCACTTATTCGATTCATTAAATCGCCTGTCCTATTTTTTTTATAAAAATTTAAAGAGAGCTTTTGGTATTGGTTGTAAATTTCATTTTTTAAATCGAATTCCACGTAGCGTGATACATTAATAATATATTGACGCATAAAAAACGTGAATATCGCAGCAATTAATGAAGCACCAATAATGTATATAATAACTTCGGTTAATTCAGCCTTCACAACCTGTTCAGAAACACCTCCTCTTAAATATTTTTCAATAACCACAAAAATTTCTCGAACATACCGAGGGGTAAATAGTAAAAATATTCTGGCTATTATAGTTATTACAGTACCTAGTAAAAGCTGTTTTTTATATTTTAAAAAATATTTGTTTAAGTGCTGTAATTCTTTCATTTAAAGGTTAAATCGATATGGAAAAATACTCATAATTAAGTTAGCAAAGATAAAGTTTTAAAAGCATAAATTACCTTTATTGGCTGTTTAGTAATTGTTAAATATAGCATAAAGTATTTAGTAAATAATAAAACAAAAAATATGAAGTAACTTTTTAAAATAGTGTTATTTTTGCAGCTCGAAACTATAAAATTTTCGTCTTAATAAATTTAAGTTCTTTGTAATTATGCTAAATAGAAGACATATCCGCGTAAAAGTAATGCAAACCATGTATGCCTTTAAGGGGGGGGAAAGTGATGATTTTAGTAAAGATCAAAAGTTTTTACTGTTTAGTATAGATAATATGTACAACTTGTACCTATTGTTGCTTGCTTTGATTATAGAGGTTCAAAAGAGAGCTGAAAAGGATCTACAAAAAAAACAAAAAAAGCATTTAGCGACCAAAGAAGATAAAGATCCTAATAGAAAATTTGTAAATAATCAACTTCTCAATCTAATCGCTGATAATTATCAATTAAAAAATCAGTTAGAAATACACAATATTACTAATTGGGAGTTGGATAGCGAATATGTAGATGTTATTTTTAAAGCTATTACGACTAGCGATTTGTATAAAGAATACATGAAAACTAAAATGTCCGATTTTAAAGAAGACAAAGATTTTATTGTAGATGTATTCAAAGAAATTATCGCGCCAAATGATAAACTTTACGATTATTTAGAAGATAAAAATTTAACGTGGTTAGACGATTTACCAACGGTTAATACAACCATTTTAAAATTATTACGAAAAGCAAAAAGCACCTCGGCCGAAGGTTATTTTACACCAAAACTTTATAAAGATGCAGACGATAAGCAATATGCCATCGATTTATTTAGGAAAACTCTTTTAAATAGAAGTGCATTAAATAAAGAAATAGAAAACAAAACCCAAAACTGGGATTCAGACCGTATTGCCAATGTAGATTATGTATTGCTCCAATTGGCTATTTGCGAATTAAAAAGCTTTCCATCTATTCCCGTAAAAGTGACTATTAATGAGTATTTAGAAATAGCTAAGGAATATTCTACACCTAAAAGTAGCATTTTTATAAATGGTATTTTAGATAAATTGGTAAAAGAGTATGAAGAGGCTGGGACTCTTAAAAAAGTAGGGCGGGGATTGCTGTAAAATTGTGTTAAGAAGCCCTTAAAAGTTTTTAATAGATTAAATAATTCCTATTTTTACTGCTTGAACAAAAAATAGCTTGACAATGAAAAAATTAATATTAGGATTAAGTGCACTTAGTTTAATAACTTTTACATCATGTAAAGAAGATGCGTCTAAAAAAGTAGAAGAAGCGAATGTAAATGCAGCAGCACTTAGAGACGCGAATGCGTCTAAATTTCCAGTACTTGAATTTAATGAAACTGAACATGATTTTGGTGAAATAGAAAAAAACCAATCAGTCGAAACTGTTTTTTCATATAAAAACACTGGTAATGCCCCTCTTGTTATAACTGAAATTAAAAGTTCTTGCGGATGTACCGTACCGGAAAACTGGAGTAGAGAGCCTTTGGCACCAGGAAAAACAGGGCAATTTACAGTAAAATATAATGGAGCAGGGCCTAACAAAATCACGAAAACCATTACAGTTACAGCCAATACCGAAAAAGGGTCTGAGGTTGTTAAAATTTCTGCTTTTGTAAAAGATTCTAACGCAACAATAAATAGCAATTCCGCTGCTAATACAGCACACTAAATAACTAACAAATAACTTAAAACAATGGAAGGAATCGGTCAATTTTTACCGTTTATACTAATGTTTGTGGTTGTGTATTTCTTTATGATTGCACCACAAATGAAACGTGCCAAAAAAGAGAAAAAATTTAATTCAGAATTAAAAAAAGGCGATAAGGTTATTACCAAAAGCGGTTTGCACGGTAAAATTTTAGAACTTAATGATAAAGATCAGACGTGTATTATAGAAACCATGTCTGGAAAAGTCAAGTTCGAGCGTTCTGCTATTTCAATGGAGTTAAGCTCTAAAGCTAATAGCGCACAAGCATAAAACTAATTTAGTATAAAAATATTAAAAAAAGCTTCCTAATTTAGGAGGCTTTTTTGTTGTTTAAAAGTTTGAAGGTAGGGTAAATTGTTTTATGGTTGTCTTATTACTGAAAGGTCGCTAAAAGCGATTTTATTAATAATTTAAAAATATAGAATTATGAAACCCAATAAAATTATAGTAATATTTTTAGCAGTAATTTTTTCTTCTATAGCGAATGCACAAGAAGCAAAAGCTACAACAAAAACTCAAATAGAAACGAAGTCTTATTATGAACAAAGAGCTATTGAAGATGCAAAATACGAACAACAATTTATAGCAGATAATAAGGACGAAGAAGATACTTTTTGGGATGAGCAAAAAGCTTATGAGAAAGATTTAAAGAAAAAAAACAAAAAAGCTTACAAGGCCTATATGAAAGGTAAAAAAGAGGCATACGCTAGTCATTATTCATATTGCGATGCGCATTGCCATCATAGTGATAATTATTATCATCATGCATCATTCTATTATTATAGATATGACAATTCTCATCATACTAGATATCCACAACGAAGCACAATTAATACACGTGTAAATGTTCGAACCCCAAGAGTTAGTTTAGGTTTATTTTAATACATAGTTTTTTTGATTTTAAAGCTCCCTTTTAGGGAGCTTTTGTTTTGTTTTATAAGCTTATCATTATCTTAGCACGGCTTATTTGCTATTGGCGGTCAATTTTTGTAAATTTGCAAGATGAGCAAAAGACTTCATGAAAGACAAAACAGTAGAATATTCAACTTTAATTTTTTAGTTTTTAGAACTCAATCCGACAAATTCATACCTCCTAACATTACAAACTAAGAGGTTTTATCTCTAGATATTACGCTTTATTTATTACCTGTTTTTTATTTAAGTACTTTATAATATAAGTATTTATCTCCTAATTAGTTACATCTATAGCTGGTTTAGATGTGATTAAAATACTATACATTCATGACTATAAAAACTTTTGATGCGTTTTCAAGGCTATCAATTATGGATATAAATCGCATAACCAAATTTTTATTTGAATATTCTGGTGATGTTAGAGATACTAAAAGTGCCATTAGGAAATCCGTATTATATGCAGCCAAAGAGGTTCCTGGATTGGGAGGTTATGTGTTTATTATGGAACAGAACAACGATATTATAGGAGCTACAGTAGTAAACAGAACAGGAATGAACGAATATATACCAGAAAACATATTGGTTTATATTGCGGTAAAGACTGTGTTTAGAGAAAAAGGTATTGCTAAAAAATTAATTAAGCATACTATAAAATATTGTGATGGAGATATTTCAACACATATAGACGCAGGTAACTCTGTAATTAAGTTATTTGAAAAACAGGGTTTTAAACCAAGAAATATAGAAATGAGGTTGATTAGAAGTTAACCAATCATTCAATACAAATTACAAATAAAATACACATGAAGATTATACATATAAAAAGAAAAACAACATACGAAAAACGACACAGTATTAAAATGGGAGAATTAACCACAAAAGTTACTTATATAAAAAAGTATTTGTTTGGGTTGCCTGTAAAAACGCTTCATAAATATAGAGAAACCTATTATGGAGAAGTAAAAGACTGTAATGACTGTATGCTGTTTGTCTAAATACTTTAATAAATAAAACCAAATTAATAAATACACAAATAAATGAAAGTACTAGTAATAGGGGCAGGTAACATGGGGCTTACTTATGCTGAAGGCATGTCGAAATCAAGATTGTTGAAGAAAAAAAACATCATGGTTTTAGACAAATCTGAAGAAAAACTTGAAGAGCTTAATCAAATATCACATTTTGATGCTTTTAGCGAGTTAGAAGATTGCGTTCCACAAGCAGATATCATATTCATAGCCGTTAAACCTTACCATGCAGAAAGTGTATTTAAAGCCATAAAAACGCTTGTACAACCGCAACAAATTTTAGTATCTATTATGGCAGGTGTTTCCATAACTTCTATAAAAGAAATTACTGGACTAACCAAAATTGTTAGAGCCATGCCAAATTTACCAGCTCAAATAGGAAAGGGTTTAACATCGTATGTAATATCTCCCGAGGTTTCTAGAATTGAAATGCTAACCGTGGAAAGTTTATTAGATACTACAGGGAAATCAATGCGTGTATCTAATGAAAATTTTATTGATGCTTCAACAGGTATTTCAGGAAGTGGACCTGCCTATGTTTTTTATTTTATGCAAAGTATGATGGAAGCAGCTTTACAAATGGGATTTTCAAAAAACGATTCCACAGTTCTGGTAAGTCAAACGTTTACAGGTGCGGTCGAACTTTTTAATCAATCTAATTTATCACCTAATTCTTGGATGGATAAAGTGGCTTCAAAAGGAGGAACAACACGCGCAGCGTTAGATTCTATGGAAGATAATAATGTAGGCGAATTGATAAAAGAAGCAGCATTTGCAGCCTTTAATCGTGCTGTTGAATTAGGAAAAGAATATTAAAAATGTATAAAGAAAGAATAGTTATTAAAGTTGGTACAAATGTAATGACCAACAGAAACAATAGAATTGTTAGACCTGTTTTACGCAATTTAGTAAAACAAATAGCCGAACTTTACGAACGTGATATTATTTGCGTACTCGTATCGTCGGGTTCTGTAATTGCAGGAAGAGAAGTTTTAGGAAAGTCTAAAATTAAGGATAAAACGCAACGTCGTCAAGTCTATTCAGCTATAGGGCAACCGCGTATGATGCGTTTGTATTATAATATTTTTAATGATTTTGGGATGAAATGTGCTCAGGTACTTCCAACGAAGCGTGATTTTAGTCCAGGTGTTCACAGGCAGAATATGATTAATTGCTGTGAAGGTTTATTGTCAGAAGGTGTTATTCCCATAGCAAATGAAGATGATGCGGTTTCGGTAACCATGTCTATGTTCTCTGATAATGATGAATTGGCAAGTTTAATTGCACAACTTATAAATGCCGATAAACTTATTATTCTAACTGATATTGACGGACTTTACACAGGGCATCCAGATGCAAAGAGTAGTAGTTTGATAGAGAATGTTGGTCCGCATGAAAACTTAGACAAATATATTAAGGATAGTAATAAGGCAGAAGAAGAAGGACGCGGGGGCATGGGATCTAAACTAGACTATGCACAACAAGCGGCTGCAAATAATATTCCTACCTATATTGTAAATGGAAAAACAGATAATGTGATTATTGATATCATAGATGGTAAACCAGTTGGTACAAAAGTATCACTGTAATATTATAACAGATTTTAAAATTATTATAAAAAGGTTGTTTGAAACTAAGTTTTAAACAACCTTTTTATTTATTAGTTTTTATGTTTTGCATGATATTTTCAAAATTAACGATGGCATTTTTTTTTTATCAATTTGATCACCTGCAAAATCTAAAAATAGCCCCAATAAAAAAACTGTATTAACAGCAATACAGATTGGTTTTTACCAAGTAAGGGTGAATTAAATCAAATGTACCCTAAAAAAGATATAATAATTGAAAAATTAGAATCGAGGGGAGGAACTTTAAATGGTGATATCTTAGAGTCTGGTATGTATTGGAGTTCTACAGAAGAAAACGAAGATAAAGCGCATTATCAAAAATTTTAATAACGGTGTGAAGGGTAATTTGGATAAGGATACAGGTCTATTTGTACGAATTGGCCACTTTTTTTATTGAACATGCCCGTAATACCGTATGATCGACACATATAAAATGTAAAAAAGCCCATATTACTAAAAAGAGTAGTATTGGCTTTTTCTTCTTAAGGTTTTTAAATTTGTATAAAATAAACCCTGAAAC
The DNA here is from genome assembly GCF_031128465.2 of Mariniflexile litorale. Lineage (GTDB taxonomy): Bacteria > Bacteroidota > Bacteroidia > Flavobacteriales > Flavobacteriaceae > Mariniflexile > Mariniflexile litorale. The sequence goes on from NZ_CP155618.1 coordinate 3,158,052, forward strand.
TTTTTTTAGAATTTTAATACTACTATTAAATACGTTTAATTAACCAATTTTTAAGCTCCTGAAAATTTTGAGGCGCTACACCATGTCCCACAGGAAATTCTGAGTATTTGTAAGCAATGTTTAAGCTTTTTAAAAACGGAGCTGTTTGCCGCGCCCAATCTACAGGAATTACTTGGTCTACACTACCATGCGAACAATAAAAATCAAGATTAGAATAATCTCTTGTGTTTATATCTTCTGGTAAAATATCTTTGTTTACATAACCGCTTAACGCAATAATATTTTTAATTTTTTCTGGATAAGTTAATGCCACGGCGTAACTTAAAATACTGCCTTGGCTAAATCCTAAAAGTGTAATATTGTTTTTGTTTACTGCATATTCTGCAATGGCTTCATCTATAAATCTCGCAATTAAATCACGTGATTCTTTGGCTTGCTCATTGTCATTCCATTTACCTTGTGCCTCATCAAAATTAATGGCATACCAGGCATTGCCATAAGGCTGCATAGGGTATGGCGCACGTACAGAAATGATGAAAAGTTCTTCTGGTAATTCCGACGAAAATGAAAATAAATCGTTTTCATCACTCCCATAACCGTGCATCAAAATAAGCAATGGGGCGTTTTCAGTTAAAGAAGATTTTCTAATGATATGGTGTAAAGAAAGTGATGTATTTGTCATGATTATCTACCTAAATTTGCAAATAGTTTTTGGTATAATTCTCCAAGAAGAGGTACGGTTTGTGGCTTTCTAGAAACCGCATTAGCGAAACCAAATATAAAAAGCACACCAAAAAACATATAAAAACCAAAGGTAATAAACCAGCTATCAAAAACACCAACTATATAGCCAAGCGCAAAAAATGTGAGCCAAAGCCCAAGTGCTTGCCTGATGTGAAAATTGGCAAAATTACTTTTATTTTCATTATTTAGATAAAAAGCAATGATGGTTCCAAATATGGTTAAATAACTAATAATAGCGTTATTTCGGCCTGTTTCAATATCTTGTTCTGTCATAGTTTTAAGAATTTAATGAAACTTTATTGTTTGAGATGATTCCATACACGTTTCCTTTTAAAGTTTCATTTTCAAAAATAGCATTTTTTGATTTGGAAACAATATGCTTTAAAGTAAAAGTGTATTTTATATCTGGGTTAAAAAGTGTGATATTCAGTTTGTTACCAATGTTTATGGGGGTTGGTTCTATCCCAAATCGCATTTTTCCTTTAGTTAAAATATCTATGGTCTTTTTAGTGGTAAAAATAGTTTGTAAAGCACCAAAAGCACTTTCTAAACCAATGCTTCCATAAGCTGCGTAATCAAACTCTATTTTTTTGTGTTCGATATCAATGGGGTTGTGGTCACTGGTTACCATATCTATGGTGCCATCTTTTACAGCCTCAACTAAAGCATCTATATCGGTTTGCGTTCGTAATGGTGGTAATACTTTAAAATGGGTGTTAAAGTCGGTTAAAACGGCGTCCGTAAAGTATAAGTTATGTATGGCGACACTACAAGTAATATCTAGTTTTTTCTTTTTTGCGTCTCTTATTAGATCCACTGATTTTGCTGTTGAAATGGTAGGGATGTGTAATTTACCTCCTGTATATTCCAATAAAAACAAATCGCGTGCCACTTGCATTTCTTCAGCTAAGGCAGGAATACCTTTTAAACCCAATCGGGTACTTATAATATGTTCGTTTACAACCCCATTTCCTGCAATTCTATTTTCTTGCGGAAAGGAGCACACCAATCCATCAAAATTACTAGCATACTGCAATGCAATTTTCATAAGGTTTGGGTTGACTATCGGTTTTTTATAATCATAAAATGCTACTGCCCCAGCGGTATTCATATCATAAAGTTCTGCTAAATCTTCCCCTTTACTGCACGCAGTTAAGGCGCCAATGGGTAGTAAAGTAACTGCATGATTAGCGGCTTTAGAATTAACAAAGGTAACGTTGGAATTCGAATCTATTGCCGGATGGGTGTGGGCATTCATAGCAACTGTAGTAAAACCAGATGCAGCGGCTGTTTTTAATCCGTTTACAATAGTATCTCGTTCCTCAAAACCAGGCTCTCCAAAACACACACTGCTATCAAACCAACCTTGCGAAATATGAAGATTTTCAAAAGCAATTTCTTGATAATTTTTAGGGTTTTTTATGGAATTGGCAATTTGGGTAATTACACCATTTTCTACTAAGATATCTTGAGTTGTATTATGAAACTCGCTTTTAGAATCTATAATGGAAGCAGATTTTATAAGTATGTTCATTTAAAGTATTTTAATACGAGCATTTCAATTATCAATAACGCTAAGGCAAAAATAACAAACCATTTCCATAAGGCGTTAACTTTTGTATCACTTTTTATGCTATCGAAAATTTCGGTAATAGAATCGCTTACTGTAACGTTTTTTGAAGCCGATAGGTTTCTGTAAATCAAAGCACTTTCATCTCTACTGTAATTATAACTAACGTTTTTAATGGTTTCGTTTTTATTTTTAATGGCATAAATGGCAGCTATAGAAGGTGTTTCAGATGTGTTAATCACCACTTTGTTATTAAAATAGTGTTGTTTGGGAATGATATTGATCTCATCACTTACTAAAGTTACTATAGCATCTTGTTGTAATTCAGTTTTTACATCGAAAGTGTTTTCTTTTCCAATGGTATAGTATAACACGGGATTTTTAAAGCTGAATTTCCCAATATTATAAAGGGTTGGTACTATTAAAGGTGAATTTTTAAAACTTGAATTAGTAGCATTTAATGCCGACGTGAATATGTAGGTGTTTTTAGTCTGATTTAAAAAAGGCTTGCCATCTTCAAATTTTAAAATTTCTGATGCATTTTTTGAATAAATAGGATAAAAACTAATTGTTGTTGGATATTGAAAATTAGTAACCTCTTTTTCAAATACCCCAGAATTGTATAAGGGATGCGAATAATTAATAGTGGTGATACGTTTTTCAGTTTGAATAGATGAGTTATAGTTGCTTCCGAAAGTATTAAGTAATTGGTTGTAAGATTCAATATTGATGGTTGTTGAAGGAATAATGATGAGCGAACCACCTTGGTTTGTATACGATTTTAACGCGCCTAGAAGAGCGTTCGGGATGCTGTTTAATTCATTCAAAATAATAACATCTTGTTGCTCTATAAGTGTGTAATTTAGGTTGTTTTCAAGGGTTGATGTAAAATAAAACTCATCTTCCGTATAAATACGTTTTAAAAACGAATCGTCTTCCGCATTGATGGCCAGTACGTTAATTTTGGAGGCTTTATTGATGTTGAAAAATAAATTGTTATCAAACTGTAAGTTCGTATCATCAATAGTGATCTGGCCATTAATAATAGCATTAAAGGGCAGTGAAAACGTGGTTTCCATACGGTCTTTAATAGCTACTGATGTTTTTGCAATCAACACTTTATTATTAAATAGCGAAACAGGCAAATTTTCGATGGGGTTACCACTGTTTTTTAAGAGTACTTTTAACTCGATTGAAGAGGCTGTAGTGGAAGTAATATAAGCCGAATCGATAGTCACATTGTTATTGTTTACAGGTTTTAGTTGTACTAGATGTATGTGAGTTAATGAATCGACTTTAGGAATGAATTCCGATTTATCCTGTTGAAAATCTGAAATAAATACTAGATTTTTTAAAGTGTTTTTCTGCTTGTTGAAAAAGGTATTGCTTTTTAGTAAAGCAGCTCCAGGTGTTAATAGATTGGATGAGTACTCTAATTGTAATAAATCATTTTTAATAGCTTTTATTGTGGTATTTTTAAAGACACTGTTGTTAGTAATAAGACTTATGTTTTCATCTTCTGGTACATTGCTAATAATGTCTTGTACAGCACGTTTTAAGAGGTCGCCTTGTTTCCCTTTTGCTTGCATACTAAACGAATTATCTAAATAAATAACGGTTTCTTTTTTTGTTTTGAAAGCACTCGAATTAGATGTAAATGGTTGAGCAAATGCCAATATAATTGCTGCGAGCAATAAGAGTCTGGTACAGAGAATTAACCATTTTTTTATTTGAGAACTTTTACGAGTTTGTATTGTCGCTTCTTTTAAAAATGCCACATTGGTAAAGGCTTCTTTTTGAAACTTACGTAATTGAAATAAATGAACAATGATAGGGATGAGCAGTAAAAATAAAGCGTAAAGAAGTTCGGGGTGTTTAAACTGCATTGTGTTTTATATTTTCATCTGTTTTAACTTATTGATTTTTATAGGTCAGATGTAATTCACTATTGAACATTACAGTTGCTGTAAATCTTACTGTTATTGCTCATTTCAAAAGTAAACATTTTTTCATTATTAAATGAAAAGGTATAGAATTAACAAAAGAATATATAATCTTTTAAAGCTTCCTTCTTTAGTGTTTTTAAATAGGATCTTATTTCTAATTGAGCTGTTTTATTGGCAACTGTGATAATGCTTTGTGGATTTTCTATTTTAGAAAGCGCATTAAAATTTTTTAATATTTTTCCATAAATAGCTTTTCCTATTTTATTAGGATTATCGCAAACCCACTCAAAAGGAATGTCTTTTTCTATTAAAATGTTCGCCATTAATTTGCCTTTAGTTCCAGCACCCCAAATAGTTAGTGTCTTTTCTTTATTGTAATCAATTTCTAAAAAGTGCCGAAGTTTTAATTCGGTAAAATGATTTTGAGCATAATGAATGTGGGTTCTAGAGGTTCGAGTGCTGTAATCACGCCATTTATGTAAAACCACATCACAAGGAATACATTTGAAATGATGTTTGTAAAAGCGAAATGTTAAATCATAATCTTCAGGATATAAGTTTGGATTAAAGGCATCGCAAGCTATCAAATCGTTTCGGTGAATCATCCAACAAGGAGATGGAATGACACATTCTTTATAAATTTCAGAATAATTATTACCCTTTATGGTTAGATTGTTAAGCCATGTTTCATAGCTTTTATAACCTGCACCAATACCAGTTTCACTAAAATATTCAACCATACCCACAGCAACATGCTTTTCACCATAAATAATTAAGTTGTTAAGTAAAACATCTAGTTTATTTGGTAGCATAATGTCGTCGCTATCCATACGTGTAATAAAGTCTCCTTTGCATTTACTAAATGCAAGTTGTAACGCATCAATAATACCACTGCCAGTATTCTTTAAAAGAATTATTCTGTTGTCTTTTTTAGCGAAGTCATTTACTAGGTTATAGCTTCCATCTGTAGAAGCATCATCAACAATTATCAGTTCCCAGTTGATATAGGTTTGATTTAAAATAGAATTAATACAGTCAGTTAAATAAGCTTCTGTATTTTTAAAAGGGGTTAAAATGCTAATTAATGGTTTTTGCATGTAGCGAATATACATAATTCATCAGTCTATAGTTTCTTGTTTTAATTGGTGGGATGTAACACTTATTATGATTATTTTCGTTGTGTGACAAAATATAGTTTATGGGTGTTTTAGCTTTTTAACAAAACCTTAAGATGCGAATGCGTAACATAATAGTATTTTGGATGTCATTTAAAAATAACTAAAAAAAAACTCATTAATGAATACTAAAACTTTAGCCGCTTTATTTGCTGGTATTATATTAGCAAGTTGCAGTGGTTTGAAAACATCGGGAAACGACTTAGCCACAAAACTACCAATTGAAACTTCAATTGATTTAACCAAAGTAGAAAACGACAAAGCACCTGTAATAATTAATCCAGGACGCTTTACGGTAGAAACGGTCACATATCATTTGCCCAAAGTGGTACAAGGTACTTACTCGGTAAGCAATTTTGGTAAATATATTGATGATTTTAAAGCGGTTGATTATAAAGGTAATAACATGCCAGTAACCAAAACTGATGTGAATACGTGGGTTATAAAAAATGCAAAGCAATTAGACAAAATAACTTATTTGGTTAACGATACTTTTGATATGGAAGAAGAAGGCGGCATAGGTAAAGAGCAACCTTTTTCACCATCGGGTACTAATATAGAACCAACCAATTATGTACTTAATCTTCATGGTTTTATAGGGTATTTCGATTCGTTGAAAAACAATCAATACAAGCTGGATGTTACTGCACCTGCCGATTTTGTTCGTACATCAGCTTTACAAAATACAGGCTCAAAAGCAAGTGAAGATGGAAGTAGCGTAACCACAAGTTATTTTGCAACTAGATATTTTGAAATTACCGATAACCCAATGATGTATGGTAATTTGAGCGTTGAAGAGTTTGAAGTTGGTAATATCAAAATAGTTTTAAGCGTGTACTCTCCAAACAAAGTGCACTCTGCAACATCTTTAAAAGAGACCATTTTTAAGATGATGCAAGCCCAAAAAGCTTTTTTAGGAGATATCAATACCACACCACGTTACGATATTTATTTGTATTTATCAGAAGAAAAAGAGGAGTCTCCTAAAGGATTTGGAGCTTTAGAGCATCATACTTCTACGGTGGTAGTTTTACCAGAATCCATGGACGAGGAAGCACTTGCAGAAAGTATGGTAGATGTGGTTTCTCATGAATTCTTTCATATAGTAACACCTTTAAGTGTGCATTCAGAAGATATTCATTATTTTGACTACAATAATCCAACTTTTTCAAAACATTTATGGATGTACGAAGGAGTCACTGAGTATTTTGCGAACTTATTTCAAGTAAATCAAGACTTGATAAGCGAAAGCGAATTCTACAACAAAATCATGGATAAAATTCAACGTGCTAAAACATTGAATGATGCTATGAGTTTTACTATAATGAGTGAGAATATATTGAAAGAAACATATAAAGACCAATATTTAAACGTATACCAAAAGGGGGCGTTAATTGGTATGTGTATTGATATTTTAATGCGAGAAGAAAGTAATGGCAATAGGGGCATTTTATCTTTAATGAAAGAACTCTCAAACAAATACGGGAAAAACAAACCTTTTGAAGACGATAAACTGATTGATGAAATTTCAAAAATGACTTACCCTTCAGTGCATGACTTTTTAACAACTCATGTTGCTGGAGATATACCAATAAATTATAACGAGTTTTTTAATAAAGTAGGTTTAGAAATAGGAGAAGGTAAAGTTGAAACTAATTATATCTTAATGAATGGGGCCCCAATTGTTAGTGGTGATCCACAAGAAGGTACTATTTTCTTTACCGATATGGTTTTAAAAAATAGCTTCTGGGCTGATAATGGCGCACAAACAAACGATATTATTAAATCTGTTGATGGTACCGAATTAACCATGCAAAATGCGAATCAAGTATTGCAATCGGTTTTTATGTGGAAGTCAGGAAAAGATGTTGAAGTAAAATTAATAAGAGATGGTAAAGAAGTTATAATAAAAACTAAAACCACTCCAACATATACAATGGGAGAGGGTATCATGGAAAAATCTGATATTACCCCAACTCAAAAAACCTTACGAGATGCCTGGTTGAAAGGATAAATCTATTAACGATTTTAGAATAAAGATTAACGATTGATGAACTTTAAGTTCGTCAATCGTTTTTTTTTGTAACATCGTTTTGAATCCAATTGAGATGTCAAGCACCCCCAAAAGTTCAATTACATCTTTGCAGAAAAACAACTAAAATCCTTCAAATACACCCAATCCAAACAAAGCAAAATCATATTTTACAGGATCGTTAGCATCAAGGTTTCTTAAATTGGTGTCTAATTCTAACAACGCTTTTGCATCGTTTTGCTTTCTAGTTAACAAACCTAATTTACGAGCAACATTTCCTGAATGCACATCTAACGGACAGGAAAGTTGGGCTGGAGAAAGACTGTTCCAAATACCAAAATCCACCCCCGTTTTATCGTTTCTAACCATCCAACGTAAAAACATATTAATCCGTTTTGCTGCTGAATTTTTTAATGGGTCGCTAATATGTTTCTTGGTGCGTTGCAAATGCTCAACTTCAAAAAAAGTAGTTTTAAATTTTGAGATGGCATTTTGTACAGAGTCATTTTCAGTATGTTTAGCAAACAGAGTTTCCAAACCGTTATGATTCAAATAAATGTGTTTAAGGCTTTTTATAAACTGAATGGCATCATCACTATTAAATGTTCTATGAACAAAAGAGTGCATGTTCTCTAAATCGGTTTCAGTATGATTTATTACAAAATCAAAAGGTGAATTATCAAGTAATTCCATCAATCGTTTTGCGTTGTTGATAATGCTTTTTCGGTTTCCCCAAGAAATGGTAGCTGTTAAAAACCCTGCAATTTCAATATCTTCTTTTATTGAAAATTGATGTGGAACTTGAATGGGATCGCTTTCAATAAACTTAGGATTATTGTATTGCACTACTTTATTATCTAGAAAGTCTTTGAGTTCGGTTTTATTCAAAATTTTCAATTTTAAAAATCAAAAATAGGCTTAATTTTCACTAAATACACGGCAATTCTACTTTATAATTAATACTAAATCAATGTTTTATATATTTCTATTTAGATTTAATCTAAATAGTTTGTTAAAACTAAATCTTGTATATATTTTTGCAGAAAATTATTATTCATATCAAGTCTAAATAAAAAAAATGAAAAAACAACTAACCATTCTTTTTTTTCTAATCTTAAGTACTTTTATGTTTTCACAAGGCGGAACGGTTAAAGGCATTATAAAAGATTACAACAATATCCCCTTATTCGGAGTTAATGTTAGTGTTAAAAACACTACAAAAGGTACACAAACGAATGAAACAGGGCTATTCGAAATTTCAAATATTGATAATGGAAATTATGTACTTGCCATTTCTTATTTAGGATTTAAATCTAAAGAAGTAACTTTGAAATTAAACTCTAATGAAACTATTGATTTTGGAATTATTACGCTATTTGAAGGAGATGAAATTTTAGATGAAATAGTTGTAAACGGAAACAGAACCAATAAGTTTTCAAGAAAGGAAACAGCTTATGTGTCTAAATTATCCTTAAAAGATATAGAAAATACACAGGTGTATAGTACCATTACAAACGAGTTACTCCAATCTCAACTCGTTACAAATTTTGATGATGCTCTAAAAAATGCTGTTGGAGTTGAGAATTTATGGACTTCTACAGGTCGTGGTGGTGATGGCGCAGGTTATTATTCATTGCGTGGTTTTTCGGTACAGCCAGAATTGGTAAATGGTTTACCGGGTTTAACAAACGGCACTATTAATCCCGCTAATATTGAGCGCATTGAGGTAGTAAAAGGACCTTCTGCGACTTTGTTTGGTAACTCGGTAACGTCTTATGGCGGATTAATAAATGTGGTTACTAAAAAACCTTATGTGGGTAATGGGGGAGAGCTCTCGTTTACTTCGGGTACTTATGGCTTAAATCAAGTTACAGGCGATTTTAATACCGCTTTAGATAAAGAAAATAATATTTATTTCAGATTAAATACATCGTATGCTACCGAGCAAAGTTTTCAAGATGCAGGCTTTAGAAAATCATTTTTTGTAGCTCCCTCACTTTCGTATAAAGTAAGTAACAAATTGTCATTTTCATTTTATGGTGAAATTACGCAGGCAGAACAAACCAACCCAACGTTTTTATTCTTAAACAGAAATGCACCTTCTGTAGCTACCAACCTTGAAGAGTTGAATTACAACAATAAATTATCTTTTACAAGTAACGATTTATCACTTGAAAACCCAACTCAGAATTATAGAATTCAAATGGATTATAAATTGTCTGATACTTGGCAATCACAAACGTTACTTTCAAAAAGTTCTACATCTACTAAAGGTTATTATACTTATTTATACGATTATGGTCTTTTAGGAGGTAATACATTTTCACGTTTTCTAAACAAGCAAAATGCAAATACATTAACCACAGATATTCAGCAAAACTTTATTGGCGATTTTAAAATTAGTTCCTTAAGAAATAGAGTTGTAATAGGTTTAGATTATTTTAATGCTACGGCAACGGATAACGGAACCGGATATGCTTTTTATGGTAACGTGACGCCTCAAGGAGGAACAAGTGGAGACAACCCGTTTACACCTGAAGTTGAAACAGATAGTTACCCATTATCTACCGCAGGAGTTGATTCTGTTTTAGAATCGCAAGCTGTAGGTAATTCAAAATCTAAATATCATATTTATAGTGTTTATGCATCCAACGTTTTAAATTTTACTCAAAGTTTTTCTGCTATGGTAGGGCTGCGTTTGGACAGATTTGATAATGAAGGTAGTTTAGAAAATCCAAATGATGATTACGATCAGACTACATTTTCTCCAAAATTCGGATTATTATTTCAGCCTATTTTAAATAAATTATCTCTGTTTGCTAATTATCAAAATGGCTTCAAGAATGTAGCTCCAACTTTAGTAGGCGATCCAGAGGCTGGTCTACAAACACTAAAAACGTTTGATCCAGAACAAGCAAATCAGTTAGAGTTTGGTTTAAAAACTAACCTTTTTAAAGGCAGATTAAACACAACTGTAAGTTATTACGATATTAAAGTAACAGATAGAGTAATTACAGACCCAGATTCACCATTCAATAAAATTCAAGGAGGTGAAGTGGTAAGTAGAGGTTTTGAATTCGAAGTTAACGCAAACCCTGTAAATGGTTTAAATATTAGAGGTGGATTTAGTAACAACTATAGTGAAACTACAAAATCTGATAACAAAAATATTTTAAAAAGAAGACCTTTAGAAGCAGGTCCAAGAAATCTATATAATTTCTGGGCAAATTATGAGTTTCAAGAAAGTAAATTAGAAGGGTTTGGTTTAGGTTTCGGTTTTAACGGTTCAAGCGATCGTTTTGCTATAAATTATCTGTCAACAGGAGAATTTATTTTACCCAGCTATACCATTGCAAATGCCTCAGTTTTTTATTCCGCCGACAAATATACTATTAGTCTGAAACTAAATAACGCGCTCAATAAAGAGTATTATAAAGGTTGGTCTACCATCAACCCGCAAAATCCGAGAACTTTATTGGCAAATGTTACCTATAAATTTTGATAGTTTAAACTAAAATACATTAAAAAGGGCATTTTTTTTAAATTTGCCCTTTTCCAATTAATTATGACATACAAAAAAAGCATTCTTTGGCTTCATAAAATTTTAGGATTAGTAACTGGTCTTGTTGTATTTGTTGTGGCAATTACAGGTTGTTGTTGGGCTTTTAAAGATGAAATTGAGAGTTTATATGTTGACGACTATACGGTTGAAGCACAACATACAGCAATTTTAACACCTACAGAAGTTAAAACGATTGCTAGCTCCGTTTTTCCAAACAATACTATTCATGGAAGTCTTTTTAGTAATGATAATAAAGCTATTCAAGTTATTTTTTATGATCCAAAACCTGAGTTTTATCAAAGTGTATTTTTGAATCCGTACACAGGAGATATCATGCATATTGAAGATCATTTTTCTGGGTTTTTTGCCTTTATTTTAAAAGGACACATGCGATTGTGGTTTCCAAAGGAAATTGGCGAACAAATAGTGGGAGCGTCTATTTTAATATTTATATTAATCCTCATTTCAGGATTTATTTTATGGATTCCTAAAAAGCGTAAAAACCTAAAACAACGTTTAAAGTTTTTGTGGAAACCTACCACAAGATGGAAACGTAAAAATTTCGATTTGCATGCTATTATAGGATTTTATATTTGTTCGCTGGCGTTGGTACTAGCGTTTACGGGCTCAATAATGTCCTATAATTGGCTCAAATATGTTGTTTATAAATCTACAGGGGGTAATAAAGTAGCACAATTTATTATTCCTGAAAATATCAGTAAAAATTTTGCTGTAAATAGTGAAACATTACCAATTGATTATTTAATTGTAAAGTTACAAAATGAAGAACCAGAAGCTGAAAGTTTTGAGGTGCACTATCCATCATCAGATTCATCAAGTATTTATGTAGAAGTTTCAAATAGTAAAGGATTATATTACGATTCGGATTTTAGGTTTTTTGATCAAAATACACTTGAAGAAATTGAAACACCAGGGGTTTATGGTAAATATAAAAATGCAGAAGTTGCAGAAAAAATATTGAGAATGAATTACGACATACACATTGGGGCTATAGGAGGTTTAGCAGGTAAAATTATTGCCTTTCTTATAAGTTTACTCACTGCAACCTTACCAATATCAGGTATTCTTTTGTGGTATGGGAGAAAATATAAAAAGGAAAAACCAACATCAGAATAAAGGTATATAATTCATAACAACAAGTATTAAAAGGGTTTCTTGAATCTAAATTTATAGAATTCAATAACCCTTTTTTAATTTTTAAGTTGATTCATAATACTTGTACTGTATTTACTCTCGTTGAAAGATTTAAGAATTGTGTATCTGCTTATTTAAAAACATATCATATTCTTTAAGCTCTAAAGAAACATCAGCATTTTTCTCCATATCATGAAAATGATGTGTTGCTAATAACTTCATCCCAATAAAAGCATTCATTTTATGAAACCCAAACATCACGCCTTTGTCTACGCTTGTTTGCTCAAAAAATTCATTTTCCATAGTAAATGCTGTTTTTGGTGCGTTCCAGGTAGTGGTTAGAATGTATTTTTTTCCTTTCATTAATCCGCCTGTTCCATAATTTATTGCTGGGTTTTTTCTGCTTCTGCCGTCACTTGCATAAATGCCGTTTTGATGCCCTTCGGTAAAAACAGTATCTATATATTCCTTAAAACCAAAAGGCAATTGAAACCACCAAATAGGAGTGTGGTAAATCACTAAATCTGCCCACTTAAATTTTTCAACTTCTTCTTTCGGATCATATGCATTTCCAATTTGCGTAAATTGAACCTCATAGCCTTCTAAATCTTTAAAGTAAGTAATTGATTTGTTAAAAATTGTTTTGTTAAATAAACCTCCCGAGTGCGCAAATGGATGAGCTCCATTAATTATAAAAATATTTTTCATTATTTGATGTCTTATTTTTAGCAAATATAATGCGCTCTATATTATTATAAAAATAATATAAATCATACCTTTGTATTATAATATTAATAGTTTATGGTGAATTTAGAATGGTATAGAACTTTTAAAGAAATTTATGAAAATGGAACGCTCACTAAAGCTTCTATTGCCTTATACGCATCGCAGCCAGGTGTGAGTGTGCATTTAAATGCTTTAGAGTCCTATGTTGGTAAGAAATTATTTGAACGGACTTCTAGAAAAATGATTCCAACAGAGGAAGGGAAGTTTTTATACGAGTATATTATTGATGCTATTAATAAATTGGAAGTAGCAGAACAACATTTTAAAAAAACAGCCCAAGAAAGAAAACCTTCATTACATGTTGGTATGTGTTCTGAAATATTTCAATTAATTATAGAACCTGAAATCCCAAAATTGAATTTTGATTTGGTAGCTAAGTTTGGAGCTCATACCGAATTAATAAGGGATTTAAATAATGGCATAATAGATTTGGTCATCACCCCAAGAAAACAAAATGATATAAAATCGATAGTTGACTACACTGCTTTTTCAAAAGAGAGAATTGTTTTGATTGCAGGAATTAAAACGGATACAACTCAAATAAATAAGCTTATAAATGGAAATAATTTGAAAGAGCTTGAAAGCGAATTACAATTAAATACATGGTATAGCGCTTCTAATGAAATGGAACATTTTAGACGCTTTTGGCATGAAAATTTCAAAAAGCATCCAGCTTTTAAACCAAACTATATATTACCCAATATAAGTTCAATCATTAGATGTTTAAGTAATGATAAAGGATTGGCCTTAGTTCCTGATTTTTTATGTCATGATGCTATTGCTAAAAACGAAATCAAGTTACTTTGGAATGGAAAATTTAAAACCGAAAATACGTTATATTTTGCATCAAGAACAGATTTAAAATACAAAAAGGAATTGGATGTGTTACAAAATATATTTAAAACAAAAATGACAAATTTAAGCAGTGTTTAGTTTATTGATTAATGAGTACGAGCCACGTGATTAATCTCATAGAAAAATTATAAGTTAATTACTAAAAAATTAGAAATTAAACTAAAATTTTCCCATCAACCATCACCAATTTTCTATCAGCTAAATTGGCAAGTTCTTCATTGTGGGTTACAATCACGAAAGTTTGTCCAAATTCATCACGTAATTTAAAAAACAGGCTGTGTAAATTTTCGGCAGCTTCACTGTCTAAATTTCCAGAAGGTTCATCGGCAAAAATTAGATCAGGATTATTTATAAGAGCTCTGGCAACAGCAACACGTTGTTGTTCTCCCCCAGAAAGTTCGTTTGGTTTGTGGTGGTACCGGTGCGATAATCCTAAAAAATCTAATAATTCTTTAGCACGCTTTTCAGCATCTGCTTTTTTAGTGCCTTTTATAAAGGCAGGCAAGCAAACGTTTTCTAAAGCGGTGAATTCGGGTAGTAACTGGTGAAATTGAAAAATAAATCCAATATGTTCATTCCTGAATTTAGCTAAGGCTCTATCGTTTAGTCCGTTAATATTTATACTATTAATAGTAAGTTGGTACGGCGCTTTAGAAGACGCTCGATCTAAAGTACCCAAAATCTGTAATAGCGTTGTTTTACCTGCACCCGAAGCCCCAACAATAGAAACGACTTCACCTTTTTGTACATGAATATCAACTCCTTTAAGTACTTCTAAATCCTTATAAAATTTATGTATATTTTTTGCTTGAATCATAAATGTAAAATAATAGCGTGAAAATACTACTTTAAGATGTTCTGTACAATTAAGAATTGTTTTTATTGATATGTCCTATTTAAACTTTATCTTTAAGTATTAGAAAAAGATAAAGAATGCCATATAAAAAGTTTGAAGAATACAACATGCGGGTTACTGATGATGTAAAAGATAGATATAAAAATATTATTGAAGATTTAGGGGAAAATACTAATCGTGATGGTTTGTTAAAAACTCCAGAACGTGCAGCAAAAGCGATGCAGTTTTTAACGCAAGGATATCATCAAGATCCTGTTGAAATTCTTAAAAGTGCCATGTTTAAAGAAAGTTACAACGAAATGGTTATCGTAAAAGACATAGAGTTGTATTCCCTGTGTGAACATCACATTTTACCATTTTTTGGGAAAGCACATATTGCTTATATACCAAATGGACATATTGTCGGTTTAAGCAAGTTACCCAGAATTGTTGATGTGTTTGCCAGACGTTTACAAGTACAAGAGCGCTTAACTCAACAGATTTTAGATTGTATAAACGATACTTTAAAACCTCAAGGCGTTGCAGTAGTAATTGAAGCGTCGCATATGTGTATGATGATGCGTGGCGTGCAAAAACAAAATTCGGTAACTACCACATCTGGATTTCGAGGGCAGTTTGAAAAAAATGAAACCAGAAACGAATTTCTAAAATTAATAGGAAAGTAATTTTGGTATATTTATTGTAATGTATTCAATAACAATACAATATTATTATAAATGAATTTAGAAAATTTAAGTAAGTACAAGAAACTAGGGCTAAGTATTATATTCGATATTATTGGTTTTATAACCTTTATCGATATTATTTGGGCACCACTTTCTGGGTATTTAATGACTAAGATGTATAAAGGGACCAAAGGTAAAGTAGCTGGGGTTATTTCCTTTTTAGAAGAGATTATTCCAGGATTAGATATCATTCCTACCTTTACCATTATGTGGTTTATAACGTATGTTTTTAGTAATGAAGAAAGCGTTATTGAAATTAAACAATAAAAAAATCCCTTTCAAATTTGAAAGGGATTTTTGTTTTTTTACAAATTATAAGTTAATCCAATATTAATATTCGTTCCCATATTGAAAATGTTATCAGGTTTTAAACGCGATAGATGATTGATATAGGTCTTGTTAGTCAAGTTAGTACCCGACAAGGTAACAGTGGCTTCATTTTTAAACAAAGGAAAGCTACCACCAACTCCAGCACTTAATAAACTATATCCTACCGTGTTTGTTTCAAAAGCACTGATATTATTTTGGTTAAACGTAGTTGTTAATTTTACAAACGAATAGCCTTTTTTTAACCAAGGTTTTTCAAATTCAATTCTTAAAATATTAGTCAATGAATTTGCAGGAATTAAAGGTAAATAACTATCATTTGTTTGTTTTCCAGTAACGGTTTCAAAACTTGACTCAATATGTAACCAATCTAAAGGATGTGGGTGTATGTGCAACCCGATTTCACCACCATATAAATTGGCATCATTTTGAAGATAAGTATAAACAGGATCTTCATCAATGATTTCTCCGTTAGGCGATAAAAAAATGTAATTATTTATTTTGTTATAAAATCCATTTATAAAAAACTCAACATGTTCGTTTTTAAATTCTAAAGCAATATCGGTTTGAAAATTTTGCTCACTTTTTAAGTTAGAATTCCCTATTTCGTATCGATTGGTTCCTTCGTGTGAACCATCAGAAGTTAGTTCAGATAAATTTGGAGCTCTAAAGCCTGTTGCTAAATTTACTCTGGCAGTAACCTTTTTAAAAAGATTGGTTTTAATACCAAAAGCACCATTAAAACTATTAAAATCTTTTTGTAAACCTGAATCAACACGGATATTTCGGTTATCAAATCGGGCGCCCAATTGTACATCATATTTTTCAAAATGAATGTGAGAAGTGGCTAAAACACCAACATCGTTTGTAGTGGCATTAGGTATTAATTGTTCTTCACCATAATTGGTGTTTACTTGATGCATTCCTTGTACACCAACAATAGTTTCAAACTTTCCTAATTTTGGTAAGTTGTATTTTACATCATAATTAGCTGTTTTTAACTTCATGTGTAGAGCTGCTTCTAAAATTTCTTCTTCATGATCTTCTTCATGTTCATCCTCGTCTTCTTCATGATGGTGTTCTTCAAATTCTTTTCTGTCATTATAGATATAACCTAAATTAATATCTAAGCGCGAATTATTTAAGAATACAGTCGATTTTGAACTTAACACATGGTTAGTAATATTCTGATAAGGAAGTAAAGGGGTTTTTAAAGTAGATTGTTCACCAATACTTTCTGGAATTCCTAGTTTTGCATTGTTTAAATTATAACGAAACTCTGTTTTAAAACTATTGTTTTGGTAGCCCGTGCCTGCCTTAAAGTCTTGTTCTTTAAAGCGTGTATTCGTAACTCGGTACGTGTTTGTTTTATAATCGGCATGTTCGGTTAAACTTCCTCTGAATAAGAATTTAAAATGGTCGTCAGATGATTTATAACCCACATTGGTATTAAAACCTTGAGTATTGCTAAAATAATTACCATTAAAATCGGCATGCGATGTATTGCTTTCAGCAAACTTCTCGGGGTTTAAATAGAGTACGCCCCCAAGTGCATCGCTACCATAGAGTAGGGAAGCGGGGCCTTTTATCACTTCAACACTTTCAATACCCGAATCGCTAAGGCCTAAACCATGTTCGTCTCCAAATTGCTGATTTTCCATTCGAACACCCTGAGCATAAACCAAAACGCGGTTAGAGCTCAAGCCTCGAATTACGGGTTTTCCAATACCTAAACCTGTCGTAATACTTTCAACCCCAGCTATATTCGTAATGCCGTCGGACAAACTTACAGCACCGCTAGTTTTTAAATTTTTTACAGTTTCATGTTCTACTTTCATAACGTTTTCACTTTGAAGTTTATGAAAGGGGGTAGATACTATAATAGCTTCCATTTCAATGGCAGAGGGGGTTAAACTTATTTCTATATCTGTGGTATTAGGAATGGTTACACTTATAGATTTTGTTTCGTAACCTAAGATAGAAACAAGTATTTTATGTTTGCCTGAAGGTAGATTTTCTAATGAAAAATAACCGTTCTCATTGGTAGATGTACCTTTTTCAATCTCTGAGAAATAAACGTTAGCATAAACTAAACCTTGTTTTGTATTGACATCAATAACGGTTCCTTTTATTGAATTTTGGGCGTATAGATTTGTAATTGCTAGAAATAGCAAGGCATTCAAAAAAAATTTCATATATATAAATATGTTTTTTTCATTTCCGTGAACACGGAAACATGTTAATTTAATAATGGTTTAATACTGAAAATGTTTCAGTGTGTTTTATAACTATTAAATTAAAGAAGGTGGACCGCGAAGTGTTGTTTGTAAACGTTGAAATTTACTTAGAAATTGATACTGAGAAACAATCTCTAAGCTATTTTCTTTAGGAACTATTAATTCTACATTAAAAAAAGTAATGGTGTAAGAATGGCTTAATTTGAATTTGTAAAAGTCACAATCGGTATTAATTTCATGTAAGTGTGTCGATTTTTCACCCAAACAAATATCATGTTTATGATGTGCGAATATATGAGCAAATTTAGTAGCTATAGGGGCTAATAGCAATAATGCTATTAGTAAGGTTAAGGTTTTATAGGCGATATGTTCCTTTGTTTTTTGCATTAATTTACAAAACGTTTTAGTCCAATACGTCTCAACATCTTTTTTTCAAAATTCCAGAAAAACCTATATTGACCAAACAGCCAACCAAAAAAGACAAGCATAAATTGATACATGATGAATAATAGAATAATACGTGTTACCCAATATCCAAAAGTTCCAAAACTTTCAGAAGAAATATTTAAATAATTTAAGATAGGCTCTCCAATATATGATGCAGTAGAACCCGTTATGGCAAATACTATAAGAATTATAATAATTTGCCAATTTTGTTCAATGCCCCAACGTTCTTTTAATTTTTCCAAAAGCCTAATTTAAAGTGCAAAAGTAACTAAAAGAGATTTAAATTCGAGGAATAAATGGTCCTAATCTTTGTTTGTAAGTAAGCTGAAAATAAATAAAGTAATTGTATAACTTGTAGTTAACTTCGTAACCATAATCGATACCATGCTGATAATCAATTTGCATTTCGTATAAATTGGGGTTATACAGCTGCGGTTGTGTAACACGATTGTTCCATTCGTTTACATAAATTAAGTTTCTGTTTTCTAAATATTGCTGGGAATAGAAACCTTCAGGTTTAGCCCTACTTACTAACCAGGAGTTAAAACCAGGTTCTATAATAATAATTTCATATTCTAATTCATCATTAGAAATGCTCACAGTATCGCTAAGTTTGGCGTTTTCTAACTTTTCATTTTTGTTAGATGTGGTAGGTTTTGTTGTATTGCAACTTATAGTAAAACCACAAATTAGCAGTATATATATAATTGATTTCATCTCTTTAAATTTTAAGATTATATATTCAAAACTATTATATGCCATGTTGATATAAAAGTAACAATGAGTGAACTTGATTTTTGAATTAGTAAAATAGTATGATCTTTATCTTAAAAATACAAAAATCATTTTTTAAATGTTTGATTTTTAATTGTTTTAACAAAAAAAACGCCAAACAGAAGTTTGACGTTTTTAGTGAAACATATAGTTTTTTTATTTACGTCCAAAAAGACCACCTAGTAAACCTCCTAGTCCACCTTTCTTTTTAGAGCCTCCTAATACCATACCTGCAACATCATCAATAATGCTACCATCACCATCAGCATCTAAAATAGATTCTAAAAAGCTTTGCTCATTCTTAGCAGAACTACCACCAAGTAATCCACCTAATAGGCCTTCAATACCACTGGCACTATTTACATTTTCTTGTTTTGCTTTGTTACCCAAAATACCCATTAAAATAGGTGCAGCTACTTTTAATATTTGTGCTACGGAACCTTCATCAATACCAGATTTTTGACTGATTGCATTTTGAACATTTTGCTGTTTTCCACCTAATACATGTCCTAAAATTTTACTTCCATCATCTAAAACATTAGAATCGACACCGCCACTAAATAAACCTCCAAGATTCTCTAAAATACTTCCATCGTGTTTACCACTATTCAAAGCACCAAGTAATCCTTCAGCTCCTTGAGGTGTTGAGGCGTTGCGCTTCATAGCCGCCATTAAAACAGGCAATGCCATAGTTAATACATCTTGTGTTTTATTTTGCGGTTGGTTGGTTTGATTTGAAACACCATTAATAATGGTTTTTCCTAGGTCACTGTTTAATAAGTCTAAGATTCCTGACATGATTTATTTTGGTTTATGATTTATTAATTATTTTGATTTGTATAAGGTACAAAAAAAGTCCTAACGATGTGTTAGGACTTAATTAAATGATTTTGGTTACAATTTTTATTGTTACCTATTTTAAGATACTTATTATTTGTTCGGCTAATTCAGTACCTATTCTATCTTGAGCTTCGTTTGTAGCAGCACCTGTATGAGGTGTTAACGATAAGCCAGCATTCATTAATAATTGAATTTCTGGTTTTGGTTCGTTTTCAAAAACGTCTAAAGCAGCACCAGCAACTTTTCCGCTTTCAATAGCAGCTACTAAAGCAGCTTCATCAATAACACCACCACGGGAAGCATTAGCGATGAATACCCCTTTTTTCATCATTTCGAATTCAGGTGCACCAATAACATACTCTTTTTGAGCAGGTACGTGTAATGTAATAAAATCGGCTTGTTTTAAAACCTCTTCTTTAGAAATAGTCTTAATCTGGAAATTTACTTTTTGACCGTCAAAAAAGTCTAATTCTAAATTAGCACTTTCAAGAAACGGATCGAAAGCAATAACTTTCATGCCTGCACCTAAAGCTACTTTTGCAGTGGCTTGACCAATACGCCCAAAACCTAAAACACCTAAAGTTTTTCCTTTAAGCTCAACACCTTTTGCATATGCTTTCTTTAATTTACCAAAGTTGGCATCACCTTCAAGAGGCATCTCTCTATTTGAATTATGTAAAAAACGTGCTAATCCGTAAAAATGACCAAATACTAATTCGGCAACAGAATGTGAAGAAGAAGCAGGTGTATTAATAACGTGTAGCCCTTTACTTTTTGCATAATCTACATCGATGTTATCCATACCAACACCACCACGACCTATAATTTTGATGCTTGGACATACATCAATTAAATCTTTACGTACTGTTGTTGCACTACGTACTAATAAAACACTAATTTGTTTTTCGTTTATGTAGTTTGCTAATTGCTCTTGCGCTACGGTTGTTGTAATTACTTCAAAACCACCTTTTTCAAGGGCTTCAATACCGCTTTTAGAAATACCGTCGTTTGCTAATACTTTCATTATTAATTCTATTTTAGTCATTCCCTCGAAGGAGGGAATCTTTTATATTTAATTATTGGAGGCTTCATGAGATTCCCTTCTTCAAGGGAATGACACCTGCTAATTTTTAAGCTTTACTTTCCAATTCGCTCATAACTTCTACAAGAGCTTTTACACTATCAATAGGCAAAGCATTGTACATAGAGGCTCTGTAACCACCAACACTTCTGTGTCCGTTTACACCGCTAATGCCTGCTTCTTTAAGCATAGTTTCAAAAGTTTCTTTTAATTTATCATTTTCTAAAGTAAATGTAGCATTCATTAAAGAGCGATCTTCTTTAACAGCAAAACCTTTAAATAATGGGTTTAAATCTATTTCAGAATACATGACTTGAGCTTTTAACTCATTCATTTCTTCAATAGCTTTTATACCCCCCAGATTTTTTAACCACTCTAAAGTTAGCATGGTAGTATAAACAGGAAATACAGGAGGTGTATTATACATACTATCAGCATCAATATGAGATTTATAATCTAATATGGTAGGGATAGTACGAGATACTTTTCCTAATATTTCTTCTTTAACAACTACAAGTGTTGCTCCTGCAGGTCCCATGTTTTTTTGGGCACCAGCATAAATTAAATCGAATTGAGTGAAATCTAAAACACGAGAAAAAATATCGCTACTCATATCGCAAACCATAGGGATTGGGGAGTTAGGAAACGATTTCATTTGTGTTCCAAAAATAGTATTGTTAGATGTGCAGTGAAAATAATCGTAATCTGAAGGGATACTGTAACCTTTAGGAATGTAGTTAAAGTTAGCATCTTTAGAAGAGGCTACTTCGTATATGTCACCTATGTTTTTAGCTTCTTTAATAGCTTTGTTACTCCAAGCCCCAGTATTTAAATAACCAGCCTTTTTTTCTAAAAGATTCATGGCAACCATTAAAAACTGAGCACTAGCACCACCTTGTAAAAATAAGGCTTTGTAACCTTTGCCTTCTAATCCCAAAAGTTCTATTACCAAAGCTCTGGCATTTTCCATAACATCAATAAAAGCTTTACTTCTATGAGATATTTCTAATATAGATAATCCGTCATCATTAAAATCAAGTACGGCTTGAGAAGATTTAAGGATTACTTCTTGTGGTAAAATACTTGGTCCTGCACTAAAGTTATGTTTCTTCATTGTTTGTTGTAGAATTTAAAGATGCAAAGTTGCTAATTAATTAGCTATTTAATGCTAAAAATTCAATAATTTTTTTATGAAATTGTTAATAAAAATTCAATAGAATCGATACTATCCGCATAATCCCAAAGTTGTGGTTTTTGTGTAGCACCAAATGCAATTTCTTTTTCTATAAATCCGTTAGAAACAATGCACTGAATTTGGTCATTATCGGTTTTTAACCTTTCTTTTAATTGATTGGCATCCTCATAATATTCATAAAAAACAGTGGCAATGGGTGAAGCGTAGCTTTGGTCTTCTTTTATCATTAAAAAACCATTTTCTAACATATCAAATTCGCTCATTAAATAAACGGCTTTATTATAATCGTAATTGTTAGCGTATTTTGCTTTATCTATAATAGGATGCCAGTGATACATACCATTAAAAAAGGCATCAAAATTATAATTTTTAGGTAAAAATAGTTTTGAAACGTTTCGGCAACCCAATCCGTAATATCTAAAAATATCTTCCGCTAGGTTTTTTAAATCAGCTTCGGTTTCTTTTCCTGTTAAAACAGCTACAGAGTTTCTATTATTTCTAATAATAGATGGTTTTCCTTTAAAATAATATTCAAAATAACGCGCGGTATTATTACTTCCTGTGGCAATAACAGCATCAAATTTTTCTATTTTAGCTTCTGTAAAAGTAATTTTGCCTTTAAAATCAGGCTCTACAAATTCTAAATATTTGGTTAAATAGGGTAGTAGGTGTTTATCGTTTGATGACTGTTTTACAAGTACCTTATGTCCTGTAATTAACACCGATAAAAAATCATGAAACCCCACCAAAGGAATATTTCCTGCCATGATAATAGCTACTTGTTTTGGCGTGTTAGTAACCATATTATATGGAGTAAGCCATTTGGTTAAATTATCATGGGTTAAAGCATCTACCCAGCCTTTAAGAGCAAATTGAATATTTTCTATAGTGAACCATCCATTGTGTTCTTGTGCCAATTTTAATTGATGCTTAAAACCTTCAAAGAATAACTCGTTGTGTTCAATATTATCTTTTTTTTGAATCACTTCATTAGAAAATTGACTTAAAAAATCTCCTAATTTCACAAATGCGTAAATTCTTTGTTGTAATTGCATGCTTAATTTGGTTATGAATAGTTTTGGCGTTATTTTTGCGAGTACAAAGTTAGAAAGAAAATACACTATGGCAATTATTATAACAGACGAATGTATAAATTGTGGTGCTTGCGAACCTGAGTGCCCAAATACAGCAATATATGAAGGCGCGGACGATTGGCGTTACAAAGATGGTACAAGTTTAAATGGTAAAGTTGTTTTAACAAATGGGAATGAAGTAGATGCTGATGAAGCACAAGAACCTGTAAGTGATGAAGTTTACTATATTGTTCCTGATAAGTGTACAGAATGTAAAGGTTTCCACGACGAGCCACAATGTGCGGCCGTTTGTCCTGTAGACTGTTGTGTACCTGATGATGACCACGTAGAAACTGAAGAAGAGCTTTTAGCAAAACAACGCTTTATGCACCCAGAAGGGTAAATCAATTAACAATTGTTAATTTTAAGAATATAAAATCCTAAGCTTTGCTTTGGATTTTTTTTGTTTTAAATTTCGAAGGAAATCACCAAGGAGTAGCTTGTGTAAACCTAAAACGGCTAGAAATTGCTTGTTTTTTTGACTATTTGTGTTTTTAAGTGATTGTTTATTATATTCGTTGGTGTATAGAGTATTGTCTATGTATAATTTTATAAGTAAATGTAAGATTACTAAGTTGGGTTTTATGATGGATATCATAATATTACAATGTAAAATTTTCTCTATAGAAGCTAACTCTCATAAGAAGATTCGCCGATGCAACTATTAAAAATAATTTCCTTCTTTTATTTAATATTAAATTATAATCCTAGTTATTCTCAAGATACAAAAATGAATAAGGCCGTTGAAGATATTATAGTTTTAGGAAAAGATTCTATCGTACAATTAGCATTAGAGTTAATTGATGAAAAAGTAGAAGTTCATAATTTTTCCAAAATAAAAGTAATGACTGATGGTAGAACAGTATATGTTTCATTTATGAATACAATAAAATATCTTCCCATGAATTCCGTGTTTTATTTTGATGTGGGTGTAAACCTTATCGAGAAGGTAGTTGTTTATGACCCTGTTTCTAATGGGGTTTTTGAATCTAAAATAAAAGTTCCATTTTATAAACAAACAAAACAAACAAAGAAGAATATCCAATTTGTGATGGATGCTATTAATAAAAGTGATGAAGTTGGTCCAATTGATGCAGTAAATTTTGAAGATGCGATGACCATTCGCGAAAACGACGACTACTATAACATTATTGTCGTTTCAGAATTTCAAGAATCATCCTATAAAATAGAAAAAATATCAGGCAAAATATATGATTCTGTACATGCACATCTTGCTCCACTTCCCATATTCGGAGATGAAAATAAATACAAATTTAAAGAAATCAACTAGGGTAACGCTAGGGGATAAACGAAATTTAAAGCATAATAAATATTAGCGACTTAAAACCTTCCCTGAAGGATTACAGGAATATTGGATTCTATAGAAAAAATAGAGAACCCCGATTTGATTGTAAATAAATTACAGCTAACAAACTAAAGTATTTATACTTGTTTATAAGCCTTTCTTAATATATAAAATTGGAAATTTTAGCAGTTGCAAATTTACTAATTTTCATTTTTATTAGGAAGACACTTGTACAAAGCACACAAATATCTTTAAATAAACCCATTAACTACAATGTTAATCGACCTTCAAAATGACATCCTAAATAATTATAATTATTTTCGTTTTTAAACATATAAAAGCGACAGCACTATTTTTTCGACATGCCAAATAATTAATAGTATTTTTGTACCTACAGACATAAGAAAAAAAGAATGAATTTAACGATTGAAAATATACTATTAGTTGGCTCTATTTTACTTTTTATTAGCATTATTGTAGGTAAGACATCTTATAAATTTGGCGTTCCAACCCTAATACTCTTTTTGGCAATAGGTATGTTGGCAGGCTCTGATGGTATAGGTGGAATCCGTTTTGATGATCCAAAAATAGCACAACTTATAGGTATTGTTTCACTTAACTTTATTTTGTTTTCAGGAGGTCTCGACACTAATTGGAATGCCATAAAGCCTATTCTTAAAGAAGGTGTGGTTTTATCAACCATAGGTGTTCTGTTCACAGCAATTACTTTAGGTACGTTTGTCTGGTATATTACCGATTTTACCATTTATGAAAGTATGCTTTTAGGATCTATTGTTTCATCAACAGATGCGGCAGCCGTATTCTCAATTTTACGTTCCAAAAGCCTCTCACTTAAAACAAATTTAAGACCCACATTAGAATTAGAAAGCGGAAGTAACGACCCTATGGCGTATGTGTTAACTATTGCTTTTCTAACTTTAGTAATTAACCAAGATCAAAGTATTGTATCCATCATCTTTTTGTTTTTTCAGCAAATGATTTTAGGAACTATCGCAGGTTTTGGATTTGGAATACTTAGTAAATTCATTATTAACAAAATCAAACTAGATTTTGAAGGTCTTTACCCTGTTTTGGTTATTGCCCTTATGTTTATTACATTTTCGGCAACTGATTTTGTAGGAGGTAACGGTTTTCTTGCTATATATATTTGTGCAGTATACTTAGGAAATCAAGACCTGATACACAAAAACACTATTTTAAAAATGTATGACGGATTGGCTTGGTTGATGCAAATTGTACTCTTCCTTACTTTAGGTCTACTCGTTTTTCCATCTCAAATTGTTCCGTATATTGGAATCGGACTCCTTATTTCTTTGTTCTTAATATTGGTAGCGCGACCAATAAGTGTTTTTCTTAGTTTAATATTTTTCAAAATGAAACTAAGAAGACGATTTTATATTTCTTGGGTGGGTTTGCGTGGTGCAGTTCCTATTGTATTTGCAACATACCCACTTTTAGCAGGAATTGAAAAGGCAAATATGATTTTTAATATCGTATTTTTTATTTCCGTTACATCTGTTCTTATTCAAGGAACCACCTTGTCATTATTTGCCAAATGGCTAAAAGTGGCACTTCCGGAAAAGGCAAAAAAAATAAGCCAAATAGATCAACTTATTTTGGACTTGCCAAAATCTTCTTTGCAAGAATTTGAGATTTTACCAGACTTTTACGCAGTAAACAAAAGAATTGTCGATTTGAATTTCCCGAAATCAGCATTCATCGTCATGATAAAACGTAATAAAGCATATATTCGGCCTGGGGGTTCTACTAACATTCATGCAAATGATGTTTTAATGATTCTTGCAGATAGTAAGGAAGATTATGCCAAAGTTAACGAATGTCTTTACAAGCCAAATAATTTGAAAAAAGCCTAGTTGAAAGTGTCGTATGTTATTTGAGTTAAATACTCTGTGCTTATACTTTAAATAATTAATGAAATAACTACATTTGCACTCGCAAATTATAGATTTCCGCATTTGTGGAAATTAAAAAAATAAATTTTAAATGAAAGCAGGTATTGTAGGATTGCCAAACGTAGGAAAATCGACCTTATTTAATTGTTTGTCTAACGCCAAAGCGCAAAGTGCTAACTTTCCGTTTTGTACCATAGAGCCTAATATAGGTGTAGTGAATGTGCCAGATAAACGTTTAGAGAAACTTACAGAATTGGTAAAACCTGTACGTGTGCAACCCGCAACCGTTGAGATTGTTGACATTGCCGGTTTGGTAAAAGGTGCCAGTAAAGGGGAGGGTTTAGGAAATCAATTCTTAGCGAACATTCGCGAAACCGATGCTATTTTACACGTATTACGTTGTTTTGATAACGATAATATTGTGCATGTTGATGGGAATGTGAACCCCATTCGCGATAAGGAGACCATCGACATGGAATTACAACTTAAAGATTTAGAGACTGTCGACAAAAAGCTTGAAAAAGTAAAACGTGCTGCTAAAACTGGTAATAAAGATGCCCAAAAAGAAGAAGCTGTTTTATTAAGAATAAAAGAAAATTTAGAAGCAGGCATCTCGGTTCGTGCTTTAGAATTTAGTGAAGATGATTATGAAGATTTTGTAAAACCAGCACAATTAATTACGGAAAAACCAGTGATGTATGTGTGTAATGTCGATGAGGCATCTGCAGTTTCTGGGAATAAATATGTTGAATTAGTGAAAGAAGCTGTTAAAGATGAAAATGCCGAGGTGTTATTTTTAGCAGTTGGTACCGAGGCCGATATTACCGAGTTAGACGATTATGAAGAGCGCCAAATGTTTTTACAAGATATAGGTTTAGACGAAGCGGGTTCTGCAAAATTAATACGTTCAGCTTACAAGCTATTAAAACAACAAACATATTTTACTGCGGGCGTTAAAGAAGTGCGCGCTTGGACTATTGATATTGGAGCTTCCGCACCGCAGGCAGCCGGTGTTATTCATACCGATTTTGAAAAAGGCTTTATTAGAGCTGAAGTTATTGGTTATGAGGATTATGTGTATTATGGAAGTGAAGCTAAAGTAAAGGAAGCTGGTAAAATGCGAGTTGAAGGAAAGAATTACATTGTTAAAGATGGTGATATAATGCATTTCTTATTTAACGTTTAATCTACATTATTATAATTATAGAGAGTTTTGCTTTTATAAGTGAGGTTCTCTATATTCTCTAAAGTTTTATTCTTCTAGCAAATCAGGGCGGCGTATTTTGGTGCGTTCGTATGCTTGGTCTTCACGCCATTTATCTATTTCAGGAAGGTTGCCACTAAATAATAATTCAGGTACTTTCCAGCCTTTATAATCGCGGGGTTTGGTGTAAATGGGCGGTGCCAATAAGTTGTCTTGAAACGAATCGGTTAGGGCAGAGGTTTCATTGCCTAAAACGCCTGGTATTAATCTTATAATGGCATCACAGAGTACAGCGGCACCTAATTCACCACCAGATAAAACATAATCGCCGATAGAAATTTCTCGGGTTATAAATTGGTCGCGCACCCGTTGATCCACGCCCTTATAATGCCCACATAAAATAATAATATTTTCTTTTAACGATAAATGGTTGGCCATACCTTGTTTTAAGGTTTCTCCATCGGGTGTCATATAAATTATTTCATCGTATGTGCGTTGTGCTTTCAATGCTGAAATACATTTATCAATTGGTTCTACCATCATGACCATGCCTGCACCACCTCCAAATTGTGTGTCATCAACCGATTTATGTTTGTCAGACGTATAATCGCGTAAATTATGAAAATGGACTTCTACCAAATTGGCTTCTATAGCGCGTTTTAAAATAGAGGCTTCAAACGGGCTTTTAAGTAATTCGGGTAAAACGGTAATAATGTCAATGCGCATGGTTCTGTATTAAGAAGGTCAAAGATAATTCAATTAATGAATTTTAGGAAGATAGGTTGGGTTAAACATTTGTGGATTAATTTTTATTGATTCAAATAACATGCAAGTCTATCAGTTAAAAAAACAAAACGTTTTTCTATAAATTATTCTGATAAAAATACTTTTGCTTCCTCCCAAAACACATCCATTTCAGCTAATGTCATATCTTTGAGCGGTTTATTAATGGCTTTCGCTTTTTCTTCAAGATATTGAAAACGTTTACTGAATTTTTTATTGGTGCGTTCTAAAGCATTTTCTGGGTTGATATTTAAAAACCGCGCGTAGTTAACCATAGAAAATAACACATCGCCAAATTCACTTTCCATAGCTTGCTTGTCGCCTTTTTCTATTTCAACCTTAAATTCAGCAAGTTCTTCTTCAACTTTTTCCCAAACTTGGTTCGGATGTTCCCAATCAAAACCCACACCAGCTACTTTTTCTTGAATTCTATTTGCTTTAACTAAGGCAGGCAGACTATGTGGTACACCTTCTAAAACACTGTTTTTACCTTCTTTAAGTTTTAAGTTTTCCCAGTTACGTTTCACATCCTCTTCATTTTCAACTTTTACATCGCCATAAATATGTGGGTGTCTGTTTATTAATTTTTCACAAATACTATTGCATACATCAGCGATATCAAAATCATTAGTTTCACTGCCTATCTTAGAATAGAATACAATATGAAGCAGTACATCGCCCAATTCTTTTTTTATTTCTTCTAAATCATTATCTAAAATAGCATCACCAAGCTCGTAAGTTTCTTCAATGGTTAAATGGCGTAAACTCTCCATGGTTTGCTTTTTGTCCCAAGGACATTGGGTTCGTAATTCATCCATGATAGTTAGTAAACGGTCAAAAGCTTTAAGTTGATTTTCTCTGGTATTCATATATAAAAGTTAAATGGGCGTTTTCTATATTTCAGTCAAAAGTAAATGTATTAAATATGATAGAGAATCGTATGTTAATATTGTTTTCAATTTATATAATATCCATGGATATTTAAATTCATACATCGAAAAACATAAAAAAAATAAAAAATGTAATAATTTTTTTATTATCTTAATAGAAAATTAGTCTCTCATATATTATAATTAGTAACTCTTAATTTAAAATATGATGAACAAAGTTATTTTTCTTCTATTTTTCACACCAACACTAGGGGCTCAGGTTGGTATTGAAACAACAAACCCCACTGCAACATTAGATGTTAATGGTACACTTAGGATAAGGAGTACTATAAATGAAACCGATCTTGACGTTATTAACGATTCTATTTTAGTTATATCAAAATCTGGAAATGTTAATAGAGCTAAAGGTGAAGATATCATAAACGCTACGCTTCCAACAATGGTTAGAGCCTCTTTCTCAACTAGTGGAGATATTCTTCATACCTTAATTGGAGATGAGTCTGTAATAGAATTTGATACCGAACAGATTGATTATAATAGTGAATTTGATCCTTCAACATACACATTTACTGCGAAGCAAGAGGGTATCTATAACATTAGTGCACAAATAAAAATTAATGCAGCTATAACAGCAAGTACAAATTTTGGTTTAGGAATTTATAAAAACAATGTTTTAGTGGCAGAACAAAGTTTTCTAAGTGTTGTTGTAGGTGCTGTGGATGTGTCATCCCCAATTAGGTATGTTTCAGCCACTTTGGATTTAGCAGTAAGTGACACTATCACTTTTAAAGTAACCTCTGGTCTTGTTTCGGTTAATATTTTAGGAATTTCATCTGATAGCTATTGTGCCATTTATCAAATAAGATAAAATTAAAAAGCATAAAAAAGCCATTAATCTATTATATTAATGGCTTTTTTTATAGTTTAAAACGTAGATGTTTAATTAAGAAGCTTTATTGTTTTCTTTTTTAATCAAGTTTAAAGCAGAACCCTCATTATACCATGCAATTTGTGCAGCATTATAAGTGTGGTTTAATTTGATGCTATCTTTAGTACCATCAGCATGTACAGCTTCTAGTGTTAATTGTTTATCTGGAGCGAACTCATTTAAGTCTAAAAAGTTGAAAGTATCATCTTCTTGAATTAAATCGTAGTCAGCTTCATTCGCAAATGTTAAGCCTAACATCCCTTGTTTTTTAAGGTTTGTTTCATGAATACGTGCAAACGATTTTACAATAACAGCTGCCACACCTAAAAATCTAGGTTCCATAGCAGCGTGCTCGCGAGAAGATCCTTCACCATAGTTATGATCACCAACAACAATTGTTTTAATACCAGCAGCTTTATAAGCTCTTGCTGTATCTGGAACACCACCAAATTCACCTGTTAATTGGTTTTTTACAAAATTTGTTTTTTGTCCAAAAGCATTTACAGCTCCAATTAAACAGTTGTTAGAAATATTATCTAAATGTCCACGGAAACGTAACCAAGGTCCAGCCATACTAATATGGTCGGTTGTACATTTTCCAAAGGCTTTAATCAATAATTTAGCGCCGTTAATAGTGTTTCCAATAGGCTCGAAAGGTGTTAATAGTTGTAAGCGTTCAGAATCTTCAGCTACTTTTACTTGAACATGACTTCCATCTGCTTCTGGTGCTAAATAACCATTTTCTTTAACTTCAAAACCTTTAGGAGGTAATTCCCAGCCTGTTGGCTCTTCAAACATCACTTCCTCACCATTTTCATTGATAAGTTTATCTGTCATTGGGTTGAAGTCTAAACGACCAGCAATAGCAATAGCAGCGGTAATTTCTGGTGAAGCTACAAATGCATGCGTATTTGGGTTACCATCGGCACGCTTCGCAAAGTTTCTATTAAATGAATGAACGATGCTGTTTTTTGGTGCGTTTTTAGGATCGCTGTAACGCGCCCACTGTCCAATACAGGGTCCACAAGCATTTGTAAATATTTTAGCGTCTAATTTTTCAAAGACCTGAAGAATTCCATCTCTTTCGGCAGTATATCTTACTTGTTCAGAACCTGGATTAATTCCTAATTCTGATTTCATTTTAAGACCTTTATCTAAGGCTTGTTGTGCAATTGATGAGGCACGCGATAAATCTTCGTAAGATGAATTGGTACAAGACCCAATTAATCCCCATTCTACTGCAATTGGCCAATCGTTAGCCGTTGCTTTCTCTTTCATATCTTTACCCACAGAAGTAGATAAATCTGGTGTGAAAGGACCATTTAATAAAGGACCTAATTCAGATAAATTTATTTCAATTACTTGATCGAAATATTGTTCTGGGTTGGCATATACTTCAGCATCAGCAGTTAAATAGCTTTTTACTTTATTTGCAGCATCAGCAACATCAGCTCTGTCTGTAGAACGTAAATAGCGTTCCATAGAATCATCATAACCAAAAGTAGATGTTGTAGCACCTATTTCAGCACCCATATTACAAATGGTACCTTTTCCTGTACAAGACATAGAAATAGCACCTGGCCCAAAATATTCAACAATAGCTCCAGTTCCACCTTTTACAGTTAAAATTTCGGCTACTTTTAAAATGACATCTTTAGGCGCCGTCCAACCAGATAATTTACCAGTTAATTTAACACCAATCAGTTTTGGGAATTTAAGTTCCCAAGCCATACCTGCCATTACATCAACCGCATCGGCACCACCTACACCAATAGCAACCATTCCTAATCCACCTGCATTTACAGTATGGGAATCGGTACCAATCATCATCCCACCTGGAAATGCATAATTTTCTAACACCACTTGGTGAATAATACCAGCACCTGGTTTCCAAAAACCAATACCATATTTATTAGAAACAGACTCTAAGAAGTTGAATACTTCGCTGCTGACACTATTTGCGTGTTTTAAATCGATTGTAGCTCCTTCTTTAGCTTGAATTAAATGATCGCAATGTACCGTAGTAGGAACAGCAACTTTACTTTTACCTGCTTGCATAAATTGCAATAAAGCCATTTGAGCCGTTGCATCTTGACATGCAATTCTATCTGGAGCAAAATCTACATAATCTTTACCTCTTTCAAATGCCTTAGTAGGATTTCCATCCCAAAGGTGATTGTATAATATTTTTTCAGAAAGGGTTAATGGTCTTCCTACAACTTCACGAGCCTTATCAACGCGTTCTGCCATTTTGGTGTACACACCTTTAATCATCTCAATGTCAAATGCCATATGTTCTATGTTTAATATTTGGTTTTTTAAAAGTTATGCAAATTACGAAATTAATCTAAGGTTCTAAAAATAAACGCAGCAATACGCTAAATGAATACGGTGAATTTATTATAGTCACATTTTTAATTAATATGATTATATTTTTTTTAATATTTAAAGAATATTAATGCTGATTTAATAAAGAATTAACGTTAAAAACTAAAATAAGCTTTTGATAATTTGCTCTTCGGAAACACCTTCTGCCTCTGCCTTATAGTTTTTAATGATTCGATGTCTTAAAATACTGTGAGCTACGGCTTGTACGTTTTCAATATCTGGAGAAAACTTGCCAAGTATAGCAGCATGTGTTTTGGCTGCTAATATTAGGTTTTGCGAAGCTCTGGGGCCTGCACCCCAATCGATATAGTTTTTAACTAAATCGTTAGCTGTACCACCATTTGGTCTAGTTTTACCTACCATGGTTACAGCATATTCAATAACATTATCTGCAATGGGTATTCTTCTTATTAAATGCTGAAAGTCTGTTATTTCTTTTGCCGAAAAAAGGGCATTTACTTGTGCTTGATTATCTGAAGTAGTTGATTTAACTATTTCCACTTCTTCTTTAAACGATGGATAATCTAAATTGATAGCAAACATAAAACGGTCTAATTGTGCTTCAGGTAAGGGGTAGGTTCCTTCTTGCTCAATAGGGTTTTGTGTAGCCAAAACAAAATAAGGTAATTCTAATTTATAATGATTGCCAGCTACCGTTATAGCACGTTCTTGCATGGCTTCTAATAAGGCTGCTTGTGTTTTTGGAGGCGTTCTGTTAATCTCGTCTGCCAAAATAATGTTAGCAAAAATAGGGCCTTTTATAAATTTAAAATGGCGGTCTTCGTCTAAAATTTCACTACCAAGAATATCACTTGGCATTAAATCGGGTGTGAATTGAATACGTTTAAAATCGAGTCCTAAGGCTTGTGCAATGGTATTAACCATCAACGTTTTTGCTAAACCTGGAACACCAACAAGTAAGGAATGCCCACCTGAAAAAATAGAGATTAATATTTGATTTACAACGTCATCTTGACCAACAATAACTTTGGCTATTTCTGTTTTTAAATCCTTATATCGCTTTACAAATTGTTCAATAGCAGCTACATCAGACATATTGTTACTTTTTTAACCAATTGCTAGAAAACTCACAATTTCTATGTTCTCCGCTAATTTTTATATAAGTATCTAAAATTTTCTCTTCTTGCCATTTAGCTATTGCTTTTATCTTTTTTTCATCTAAAGCCAATTTCTTGATTTTTAAATAATCGCGTGCATAATCTGCCTCATGTTCATTAATTCTATCTGTAACCATTAAAATTTTGAACTTTATTTTAGAGGTTCTGTCTTCTTCCTTTAAAACAAGACTTACTTCATTATCTTTCAAATTTTGAATTTGAGCATATAATTCAGGCTCCATTCTGGTTAATTCAAAATTATAATCTTGTGTTGTTGGGTTTATTAATTGCCCACCGTCTCCACGGGTTTCTTTTTCATCACTGGCTTCTCTTGCAGCATCAGCAAATGATATTTTACCTTCAACAATACGTTGTCTAATTTTTTCTAAGCGTTCCTTTGCTTCTTTTAAAGCTTCAGTTGAAACTTGAGGGAATAAAAGTATATGACTTACATCTACTTCTTTTCCTCTAATTTTATCACAAGATATTATATGATAACCATACTCTGTTTCAAAAGGGTCAGATATCTCTCCTTCTTGAAGCTTAAATGCCACTTCTCTAAATTCTTTAACCATTCGTGGTTGATCTCTATTCAAAGATCCTAATTTACCACCTTGTCTACCAGATTGAGGATCTTCTGAATATAAAATAGCTTTAGAACGGAAGCTAGCTCCGTTTTCAATAATGTCGGCTTTAAATTCCTTCAACCTGTTAATAACACGTTGTTTTTCTTCTTCGGATACTTTGGGTTCTGCAACTATTTGAGCAACTTTTAACTCGGTACCAAATGTTGGACGTTCTTCTTTAGGTATTTTTTCGAAAAACATTCGTACTTCTTCGGGAGTTATTTCAATTTCATCAACAATTTTAGCTTGCATTTTCGCTGCTAACTGGTTGGTTTTATTAATCTCGAACATGTCTTCTCGAAAAGATTTTTCGTCATCCTTTTTATAAAACTCTAAAAGTTCTTTCATAGACTTACCAGATTGCGCTAAAAATTGTTCAACCTGATAATCAACATTTTTTCTAATTTCAGAATCCGATACTTGAAGACTATCTTGTACAGCTTGGTGTGCATAAAGTTTTCGTTCTAATAAGCTTCCAAATAGCTCACAAGATTTAATGTCTTTAGTATTCACACCTTGCGCTTGTAATTGTAAATATTCTTTATCTACATCAGAATCTAGAACAATATAATCGCCTACAACCGCAGCAACACCATCCACTTTTTTAGCATTTTGGGTTCTTGTCGAATCTATTTTTTTAGGCGCTTGTTGTATTTCCTCATCGTCTATTAACTCTTGTGCACATACACTATTAGCTATTAATAGGGTTATGAATAAAAAAACTAGTTGTTTCAAATTATTTATAAATTTCAAATTGTTTATTTTTAATGGCATCTTTAGTAATATCTTTTTCTAATTCTCTAATAAGTTCAAGCTTTCTTTTATTAACGACAATTTGGTCTATAGTTGGCCTTACATACTCCAACGGTGCTGTATCATTTCTCAACAAAACGTCATTAATTTGCATCAAATATACTCCTAATGAGTCTTTGAGTTGTACAAAATTAGATTTTTTTAACAGTTGATTTTTATTTTCTGGTGTAATAGCTGAAATTTTATTGATTACTTGGTTTGTTTTAATCCAAATAGTATCGTTTAAAGAGTAGGATTTAAACTGTATGGAAATAGCATTTAAATCTTTTTTATCTTTAGAATTGAAACGTTTAAACTTTTCAAGAATTGAATTATAATTGAGGATATTTTCGTCTAAATGAATGTATCTAAACTTAAGTAGTTCTTCATTTAATCTAAATATATCTTTGTTTTGATTGTAATATGCTTCGGCTTCTTGTTTTGTAACTACAGTATCCATATCTCTTTTTACTAAAGCTTCAATATATGCTTTGGTATATAAATCGGTTTTATACTGTTCTATCAATTTATTAAACTCCGTTTGTTTAGATTCACTTAAATTAACTTTAGCGCCATCTACAAATAACTGCTGAGTGGCCCAGCGATTAATAAAGTTTTGAACCACCAACATACTGTCTTCTTTAGATGTTCCACTAGAGACTAAATCTTTAATATCATCATCATATAAATAAGTATCATTAACCCTAGCCACAGGAATTCTGTCGTCTGTTTTTTTATAAAAATCGCAAGAGCTTATTAACATTGAAAGGAACAATATGATGATTTTATTTTGCACTTATTGGTTTTTTATTTGAGATTTCACGCTTTTTAAAGCCTCTTGGTTTATAACTATTTTATATTTTTGAGCTAATTCTTTTAGCCATTTTTCTTCTTTAAATACTTGGTAGTCACTTATAACTAGACCTTTAGATTCTTTGAATGTTTTTTGAGTTTCGGGCAATACCTCTTTTACTTGAGCTAAAACAAAGGCATTATTATGAGTGTATATTTTGGAAATTCCTTTTTTAAACTCAAAACCTTTTGGCAAGGCTCGATGATTGGTATCCATAGTATCTACTGTAAAGATAACGTCTATTTTGTCATTACTGTTGATAAGCGCTTTAATTTGCTGTAATGCCATTCCTTTTTTTAACAATTTAGCCACTTTATTAAGTGTTTTTTTATCTTTGGAGGAAGCTACTACGGCATCTATACGTTTTGGTGCTATATACTTGTTTTTATGTAAATGGTAGTACTCTTGAATTTCTAAAGAATCGGTTTTAGCCGTATTCCAAATGGTAGTTTCCATTAAATCAAACAATAATAATCCGTCTCTATATTCGGCAACTACATGAGCGTATTCTTCGTTTTCGCTTTCAAGATTGTCTTCCTGGTATGTTGCTAAGTTTATGTTTAAAAACGTGTTGTAATGGTTTGAAACTACTGTTTTAAAATCGGCTTTCGTAGCAGTATTACGTTGAGAAGTAACTAAAAAATCGCCAAAATTTTTGTAGGTAAGTTGTTTGTTTCCAATTGTCACTAAAGGTTTTTCAGCTGTAAAATCATTAGGAAGTTGCCAAGTGCTTTTAAAATAATTATCGTTTAAAATAGATGCGAAATAAGGTAAAGCAGGTTGTTTCTCTGGAATATTATATTTTGTTTTAAGCTTTGTGTATAAGGCCTCATCTATTAATTTAGACCGTTCGTCGCGCTTTATTTTTTCTTCTAATTCTGATTTCATCTCTTCAAAAGGAGCTATTGGCTTTTTATTCAACAGTTTTAAAATATGCCAACCATATTGCGTTTTAAAGGGCTTGGAAATTTCGTCTATGTTATTTAACCCGAAAGCAGTAGTTTCAAACTCTTCAGAGTTTATCTGTCCTCCAGAAAATGGGGCTAATTTACCTCCATGGGGTGCCGAGTTTGCATCATCAGAGAATTGTTTTGCCAACGCTTCAAAATCTTCACCTTGTTTTAGCTTTTTATAAATATCTTGAATTCTCTCTTCTGGTTTTTCAGCTAAAGAATCACCTGGTTTTTCTACAACCATGATATGAGCTACGGTACGTTCACCCCTCGATTTTCTTTTGTCATATACGGATACAATGTGATATCCAAACTGGGTTCTAAATGGTTGAGAAATATCCCCTATTTTCGTGTTGAAGGCGGCATTTTCAAATGCGTATACCATTTTAAAACCTGAAAAATAACCTAAATCTTCACCATAAACCGTTTGCCCATTATGTACTTCTTGCCTTATTTTTTCAAAACCTTCTTTCAAAGCTCTATCTCGTAATTTTAAAATAGAATTATATGCTGTTAAAGTATCTTTAGAATTTGCATTCTCTGGAATTTTTATTAAAATATGTGATGCTTTAACATCGTTAGAAACCCGTACATATGCTTCATGTACCAATGCGTCTGTTACATTAGCATCTGTTATAAAACTTTTAGCGAGTTGCTTTTTATAGGTATCCAACTCTCTTATATATGTTGGTTTTTCTTGAAATTTTAATGCTTTTGCTTCTTTTAATTTTAGTTTATAATTAGTAAAAAGAGTTAGATATTCATCCATATCTTTTTGAGATTCGTCTTGAACTAAGTCCAAATTTTTATTATAAACTCTTAAGAATTCTGAAACATAAACAGGTTCATTATCAATACTAAACAAAACATCGCTCTTAGCAGATTGTCCATTAGCATTTATGATAAATACTGAGAAAATTAAAATAAATAAATACTTAAAGTTCATTTGAATAAAAATTATATAATAGCACAAAAATACTAATATAAAGCTATAAAGCAAGTTGCTTTAACAAAGGATTAAAAACATACAAAATTTCCATTTTGAACGTTATATTTTTTACCTTTCAGCTATTAATATTTTATTAAATAGTATGCGAAAATTAAAATTAATATGGGATTTTTATGGACCAGATGCCAGTAAAATTGCGCAACACCATGAAATTCATTTAAAAGAATATATTCAACTCGAAAAATTAAATATTTCCATCACAGGTTTTGAAAGTATAAACGATGCGCACGCAATGGCTTATTTAGTTGTAGATGAAGCAAACATGAAACCTATAAGAGATGCTTTAAAACCACATAGGGGGCAAGTTTATGTCGATTAATTTACTTTCAAAACGTGTTTTATTACGGCCGTAAAACCTTTTTAATTTGAGTTTTTTAGAATGAAATATTATAAATTATTTTAAGTATTTATCTTAATAAAACTCTTTAATTTTACTAAGTTTTTCTTTCCATAATTTTAAAGCATTTTTATGATCTTTTATATTTTTATGAACTTCTTTTACAAGTGGATTATCATCTTCAACATTGGTAAAAAATTGTAGATTATTTTCTAATTGATTGATTTGACTTTTCATTTCATCAATCTTTTTTCTAATAAAGTGGCGTTCGTTGTCCAAATCTTTATTATCGTCGGAAGCACTCATGGTATCAAGTTTATTTTCAAACTTAATCATTTCTACTTCGTTTTTATCCATTTTTAAGCTAGAAAGAAAATCTTCAATGGCTTTATTGAATTTACCTTCAATGTAACGTTTATCATTAGGAACTCGTCCTAATTCTTTCCATTTGCTTATATATTCTTTTATGCTTTCAACATCTTTTTCTTTATCACCAACTGGTTTTAAATTTTTTAGTGTTTCTAAAAGGGTTACTTTATTGCTAAAAGCATCTATACTTTCTTTATTTGCTGCGTTTTTAGTAGTATGTAGTTTGTCAAAATAAAAGTTGCAAGCTGCTTTAAAGCGTTTCCAAATCTTATCACTGTCTTTACGAGGAACATGACCTATTTTTTTCCAATCGCTTTGAATTTTTTTCATCAATGCGGTTGTCACCTCAAAATCTTCACTGTTCTTGTTGTCTTCGGCAATTTTAATTAAGTCTAATTTTTTTTGAAGATTGGTATATTGATCCTTTTTAAGATCTTTATAGAATGCGTTTTTTTGTCGGTTAAAAGTTCTTACAGACTCTTTAAATTTAGCCCAAGTGCTTTCGTTTACTTTGCTAGGTACTTTACCAATATTAAAAAACTGCTCTCGTAAATCTTCAATGTCTTTAATTTTTTTTTGCCAACCATTATGAGAATTAGTTGTTTGAGCATTTATTGCATTAATATTTTCAATAATTTCAAGTTTTTTCACAAGGTTTATATCATAAACTTTGTCTATATTTTGATAATAAACTTGACGTTTATCGTTTATTTTTTTAGTAGCTGCTTTAAACTTTTCCCAAATAGTTTCTCTGTATTCTTTATCTACAGGACCCAGCTCTTCTTTCCACATTTTATGAAGTTCTTGTAACTCTCTAAAAGCACGCATCACGTTATCGTCTTCGGCTAATTCTTCAGCACGTTCAATTATTAACAATTTACGTTCTAAATTATGCTTAAAGTCTAAATCACGTAGGTCTCTATTTAAATGTAAAAAGTCGTAGAAAATTTCTACATGGTGGTGGTAACTGTTCCAAGCATTGTTGTATTTGTCGCGAGGTATTGGTCCGGTAACTCTCCAACGTTCTTGTAATTCTTTAAAATGTTTATAGGTAGTATTTATGTTTTCTTCAACATTAATTAAGCCTTTTAACTCTTCTATAATTTCGAGTTTGTCTGCTAAATTTTGTTTTAAATTTTTTTCTAAATTTTGATAGTGGTCGTTTAGCTTTTTTCTGTATTCGTTGTAGGCTTCTTTGTATCGTTTTTGTATTGGTGATACATAATAAAAATCTATTTCGTTACCACCATCATTTAAAAACTCTTCTTTCTTGTCGTCTAATAAAGCTTGAAATTTGTCTTTAAACTCATTATTAATACTTTCGACATGCGATTTTATAGCTTGAACTTTTTCGGTTTTAACTAGTTTTTCTAACTCAATGGCAAGTGTTTCTAACGACATGGTGTCGTAAGCTTTTACTTCAATAGTATGTCTGTCTTTATTGCCTTCATCTTCTGCGTCTTCGGCATTGGAATCTTCAATTTCATTTAAAACGGCGTCGTTATTGTTGTCTGAATTTTTAGTGACATCGTTACCACTTTCGTTTGTGTCAACCGATTTTTCTTCTGAAACAGACGCTGCATCTACAGTCTCAGATGGAATTGTCTCTATCGATTTATTCTCTTCTGAGATGTTATCAGAATGATTCACATTCTTTTTAACTTCTTCCTCTCCTTCTGCCTTTGGCAGGTTATTTATATCAGACATTTTAAAAATGTTAGGGTTCTTTAAATTACTTTAGAGTTTAAAGATACTAACTAGTCTATTATTTACAAAGTACAATGCAGGGTTTTAATGATTTGGATGGAATTTTTAATATAAATTCCAGATAGACCAAGCTTTTTCAGCCTGTAATTTTAACATATTTAGACCGTTAATAGTAATGGCTTTCTGTGCTTTACCTAATCTTAAAAACTTAGTTTCTTCAGGATTATAAATTAAATCAAATAAAATATGATTATTGGAAATAGCATTATAAGGAATGTTAGGGCATTCTTCTACATTGGGAAATGTGCCTAGAGGCGTACTGTTTATAATAATTTGATGGTTTTTTATTACGTTTTCCGTGAGCGAATCATAAGTAAAACTAATGCCGTCAGATTGTTTTCTAGAAACATAGTGGTAGTTAATACCTAATTCTTTAAATGTATAGGCAATGGCTTTACTAGCACCACCGGTTCCCAGAATTAAAGCACTTTTATGATGTGGCTGTAAATAGGGTTTTAAAGATTTTTTAAACCCATAACAATCAGTATTATATCCTACTAACTTACCTTTTTTGGTTATTTTAATAGTGTTTACAGCTCCAATGGCTTTTGCTTTTTTGTTTATTTTATCAAGAAATGGTATCACCGCTTCTTTATAAGGAATAGTAACGTTTAAGCCTTTTAAATTTTTTGTGTTTTTTATTATTGAAGGGAGTAAATCAATCGTTTCTAAATCGAAATTTCCATATTCTGTATTGCTGATTCCTTCATTGGCAAATTTTTCTTTAAAGTACGCTCTTGAAAAAGAGTAAGATATGTTTTTTCCTAAAAGGCCTAGTTTATTCATTAACTTTTCTAGTTTTTTGTCCGTAATATTCAAGTGCCAAAACTATAGCAATTCCAAGGAAAATAAAAGCGATGGCGTAATAAGTATGGGAGTTTAATTGTGGAATATAACGTTCGTAGTTTAAAACCACTTTAGTTCCTGTAGAATCTAAAATATGTTTACCATTTTTGGTTAATTTATAAATGGTTTCTTTCCAAGGCCATACCACGCCTAAAGAGCCAATTATAAATCCTAAAATAGCCGAAAGTGTAATGCTTTTGTAATGTTTTAAAATATAACTTAATATATGGGAAAAAGTAACCAAACCAGTAACCGATCCCAATGTGAAAACAGCAAGCACTTTTAGCATTCTAATGCGTTCAGAATTATTAAAGAACCCAAAGTTTCCACCTAAAATTTCATAAAACGTATCAAATAAGGCGTTTACAGAATCCACTAAAAGCAACACGTAATTTCCCAAAAGAATGAGAATAAATGAGCCAGAAAATCCAGGAAGTGTCATGCCTGAAACACTTATAATGCCACAAAAAAATACAAACCAAAGATTGTCGTTTTCTTTTGCTGGGTTTAAAAAGCTAATACTTAAACCAATTATAATGCCCAATGCTAAAGAGGTGTAGGTCTTATAATTCCAGTCTTTAAAATCTTTATTTATATAATAAATAGAGCCAATAATCATTCCGAAGAAAACACTCCAAGTATACAATTCATAGTGTTTAATGAAGTAGTCTAACACTTTTGAAATGCTAAAATAACTCACAACCATTCCGAAAAGCAGCAAACTTAAAAAACGCCCGTTTATATAATTGTAAAAGCTTTTAAAGCGCCCGTTTATAAGCAGTTTAAAAGCTTTTCTGTTTACTTTTTTTAGTGAATATATAAATTCTTCGTAAAAACCAGCAACAAAAGCAACAACACCTCCAGAAACACCAGGTACTTTATTTGCAGCACCCATGCCCAATCCTTTCAGAATTAGAAATAATTTGTCTTTTAGTGTTCTGGTGCTTTCCATTACTCTTTTTTAGAACCTACTTTCTCAAGAATAAAAATAGTTAAAAATCCAAGAATCATTAATACTAAAGCATACCCAAGCATGCTTTCTTCTTGGAATGAAAAAGGAGAAACACTTTCTTGAAGGATTGGGCTTTTTATTCCTTTAGAATCGGTATGCCATGTTAAAGTTTCTTTCCAAGGCCATACTTTATTTAACGACCCCAAGATAAATCCGGTAAGTAATGCAAGCGTTATATTATGATAGTTTTTAAAGAGCCACTTTAAAACATGACTAAAGCTAAGTAAGCCAATAATAGACCCAGCAACGAAGATGGTTATTTTTTTAATATCAATATCATGAATAGCGTCGCTCAGGGTTTTGTAAGCTCCTAAAATTATTAAAATAAAAGACCCTGAAATACCTGGTAAAATCATGGCACAAATAGCAATTGCTCCAGCAAAAAACAGAAAATATGGACTATTATTGCTAGAAAGTGCAGGGAGCATTGTAATATAAAATGCCAAGCTTGTACCAATAATAAAAGCTACAATAACGGATAAATTCCATTTTGTTATTTGTTTACCCACAAAATAAATACTGGCTATAATTAAGCCAAAAAAGAAAGACCAAATTAATACAGGATGGTTTTCTAATAGGTATTTAGCCAGTTTCATAAAAGAAACATAACTTATTATAATACCACTTAAAAGTGCTAAAATAAAATTGCCATTGGCTTGATTCCAAAAGGCTTTGAGCCCTTTATTAAACAAGGTTTTGAAAAGTGAAGCGTTAATATTGCTTATTGTCGATACTAATTCTTCATAAATACCAGAAATAAAGGCAATAGTACCTCCAGAAACTCCAGGGACAGCATCG
Source organism: Mariniflexile litorale (assembly GCF_031128465.2). Taxonomy (GTDB): domain Bacteria; phylum Bacteroidota; class Bacteroidia; order Flavobacteriales; family Flavobacteriaceae; genus Mariniflexile; species Mariniflexile litorale. The sequence goes on from NZ_CP155618.1 coordinate 3,201,405, forward strand.
GCAGCACCCATAGCTAAACCTTTAAGCGAAATGAGAATATAGTCTTTAAAACGTCTTTGCATATTTGTATTTTTAAGCTAAAACCAAAGGTATGTATTTTAGCATGACGTTTGACTACTCAGTTATTTTTAGTAAATTTTTAACAAGTATTTTACTGGCAACTTCAGGGAACAGTTCATCAATTATAAAAGTATAGTCTTCATTAGAACGTAAACCGTTTTTTAAATGGAATATTCCTTTGTCATTTTCATTTAATGAAAAATGCAAACCAGCCAAACGGTATTCTAATTCAGCATTTTCTGGATAAAAATCTGCAGCTTGTTCAAAATTAAAAATGGCAGCTTCTAGTTCGCCTAATTTTATTAATAGATCCCCTCTAGATAGCCATGTGTTTAGTTCATAATTACCCAGTTCCAAAGTTTTTTTAAATCCGCGTTCGGCTTCCTCATAAAAATTTAAACGTTGATTAATTTGAGAATATAGTTTCCAATAGGTTACATTTTCCGAATCAATATTAATGGCTTTATTGATGTAATATAACGCTTTTTGATAGTTTCGTTTCCTGTTGTAATAACGAGTGATGGCAATCCAACCTTTATCTAGTAAAGGATCTTCATGAACCGTTTTGTAAAAATATTGAACCGCTAAATCGTCTTTTTTTAATTTTTCATAACAGAAACCAATGCGTAACAATGCAAATGAGGTAGGATCGTCTAATTTTAAAGTAATGGTGTAATTTTCTATAGCTTCTTCAAAGCGTTTTAGTTTTTCTAATACTTTACCACGTTCTATGTAGGCACCAACGAAAGTATCATCAGAAATGATAGCAAAATCGAATGCAGCTAATGCTTTTTTGTAATTTTTAAGGGTATAATATTGTTTTCCTAATTGATGCCATGCCACTTCACTATAGGGGTTTTTGTCTAAAAACGCATTTAAATATTCTATGGCTTCTTCTGTTTGGTTTAAGAATTCAAAGCAATAGATGATGTTATAAAGCGATGAATAATCTTCCGTATCTTCATCTAAACATTTCATAAAGTATTCTTTGGCTTCTTCAAATTGGTCTAGAAATAAATGTTCCATGCCAATAAGTGAGTATAAATCAACCACATCATCGGTAAGTTGTAATGCTTTTTTTAATACTTGAATAGCCTGTTCGTGGTCATCCTTTTTAGAAAAAATATTAGCCTTTTGAATGTATATTTCTTCATTCATCGGGTCTAAATTATACAACTCATTCAATAGTATATCTGCTTCGATGAGCTTGTCTTCGAATACATATATTTCAACTTTAAAAAGCCTTAAATTAATGGAAGTTGGATGTTGATCCAAACCCAATTTTATGGCTTTTTTAGCTAAAGCAATTTTACCTTGATTAAGATAGTGGTGAATGATGTTTTCAAATTCTTCGGAATCGAAGAATAAAACATGATTTGTTTTTAGCATCGATTCAAACTTGGTTAATGGTAAATCGTTATTGTCATCATGACTAAACTCCATAAGCACATTTGTAAATGTTCTACTTGAATAAATTTAAGCTTCTATTTCTTTTTATTAGTCGTATTAATCAAATGTTTTTAACAAAGTAATGAACACTTTTATTTTTTTTGTTACTAAAACCACTCTTTTTACTGTATATCAGTAAGTTGGAAGTGGTTGTTTATGGTTGGATTTTATTCAAAACATTCAGAATAATTGAGCAACCTTTGATAATTTCATCCTTTGAAATGGTTAAAGGTGGGGTAATTCTAATGGCTTTAGGTTCAAAAAGCAACCAAAAAAGTATTAAACCATTATTTTGACACTGTAAAATCACTTCGTTTGTTATCTCTGCAGTAGGGGTGATGATGGCAAGCATAAGTCCTTTTCCGCGTATACCTTCAATTAAAGGATGTATTAAAAGCTTTCGGAATAAGTGTTCTTTTTCCAAAGCTTGTTTCATTAAATCGCCTTCTGTTATTTCTTTTAAAGTAGCGAGTGCCGATGCAGCAATTACGGGATGGCCGCCAAAAGTTGTGATGTGCCCAAGTTTAGGATGATCCTGTAGCAAACTCATCAATTCACTTGAGGCCGTGAAAGCTCCAATGGGCATTCCGCCTCCTAAACCTTTACCTGTAACTAAAATGTCGGGCACACAGTTATAATTTTCAAAACCAAAAAGTTTTCCAGTTCTTCCAATACCTGGTTGAATTTCATCTAAAATTAAAAGCGCTCCAACGGCATCGCAACGCTTTCTAACTTTTTCTAAATAACCATTTTCAGGTTCAATAAAACCAGCTCCACCTTGGATGGTTTCCAAAATAACGCCTGCCGTTTTAATAGTTATGAGATCTAAATCGGTTTCACTATTAAAAGTAATAAATCGTACATCGGGCAGTAATGGCCTATAGGCTTGTTTACGTTCTTCGTAACCCATCACGCTCATAGAACCCATGGTGTTACCGTGATAAGCGTTTTTTGCTGAAATTATTTCAGTTCTACCTGTAGCACGTTTGGCTAACTTTAAAGCTCCTTCAATAGCCTCGGTTCCTGAATTTACTAAATAGGTATTTTCTAAAGGGTGGGGTAGGTTGTTCGCTAATAATTTAGCGAGTTCTACAGCTGGTTTTTGGATGTATTCACCATAAACCATAACGTGTAAGTACTTATCTAACTGCTCTTTAATGGCGTGTATAACTTTAGGATGATTATGCCCTAAAGGCGTTGCCGAAACACCCGCTACAAAATCTAAATATGCCTTATTGTTAGTGTCATAAATATAACTTCCATTAGCATGGGATACTTCCATGGCTAAGGGGTGCGGGGTTGTTTGAGCTTGGTATTTATAGAAATCGGATGTCATTCTTTTATCTTAAGTCTTCTTACTTTGACTGGGAAGCTCCTTGTTTAGTTTGGGATTCTGGAACATTTCTACCGGCTTTATTATCATTAAAATTTTTACCAGCTAATTTGATGCGTTCTAATAGCTCCGGGTCAAAGAAATTTTCTTGCGGAATGTAATCGTCTAAGCCTTTTATGGTAGGTAAAACAAATGGTTCATCATCTTTGAATAAATCTTCAATACTGAGTGGGCGTTCATCTTCTCTCCAATCAAAACCTTTCAGGCGTTTTTCTTTTTCTGGGTATTGAGATTCTGGGTATAAATTACCATCAATTTGATTGAATCTAGTATACTCTTCAATGTCGCCATCAGCAAAAATAATAGATATACTTCCAGACCGCGCTTTATCGATGCCTATAAGTTCTTGTTTGTCGTTCCTTGTATAAAAAATAGATTCGGCGTTTTTAACAATGTTTACTTTGCGTAGTTTGTTTTCATCATTAAATAATCCCGTTAATGTTATACCAAAAATTTGGTTGAACCCCGTTTTACTAATGGTGTCTTTACTTATTATAAACGCATTGTTGAACACAAGGAGGGAATCTAATTTTTCGGTTTTTGGGTTGGAAATTAGGTGAATGGTATCACCCGTCATTTGGTTTTCAACATTCCAAAGAATGGGTCTTCGTCGGGTTGAAAATACATCGGTAGATGATAAACGGTTTAAATTTATAAGTTGGGTAATACCTGTTTGTTGGTTTGAATGAATAGAATCTGCTTTTCCACTTAAATCTGATTTATATATTTTAGCATTATAATAAGCCCTAACAATACGATTTTCAGGTTTGCCTGTCATCATTATTTTGTCGGCATGCATGTAGATGGAGTCATTTTCTTGTTTTGTTATTACTAATGCTCGTTTAGTAATAAATAATGAATCTTTGGCTTTAAAAACTTCAGCGTAATGTCCTTTTCCAATACTGTGGTTTATAGTATCGGTTATTTTAATATTGTTAGTTGCTGAGGCAAATTTCTTCGAATCGTCAAAATACAAACTGTCACCTTGAATGATGCGGTTGTTATAATGAATTTCAGATTTTTTTACCGCATAACCCGTTTTATTTTTGGTGTCGTAAAATCCTTTTTCTGTATACGTTTTACTTTCAGTCGTTACGATGGTTGAAGGACCGAACAAATAAGCGTATCCCGTATCTGAATAAAAATCGAAGTAATTAGAGTTTATAGTAGCATCTTTATTAACTAATAATACATTATCTACAAATTGGTATTTTTTTTGCTCCATATAATACCTTCCCATTTTACTAGTAATAGTACCCGAGGTATCTTTAACCACGGTGCCTCCACTTTTGTAAAAGGCTTGTTGTTTTACACGATCAAAATACAAAGTGTCAGATAAAATGGTTGAATTGGGGTCTTTTAAAACCACACTGCCACTGGCGAATGCTAATTGTGTAATCCCACTATATTCAATGTATTTAGAAGTCATATTAATGGTGTCTCCTTGAACCAATTTTACATTACCGTAGGCTTCAATAAAGTTTTCAGCACTGTAATAAATGGCTTTATCACTCCACATATTAATACTACCTTGCATAATATGTACCTGTTGCGATTCATCCCGAGTTAAAATTTTTGCTCCTGGATAATTTTTCTCATCAATAGTTAATCTACCAGCATATTCAATTTCAATCTTCTTTTTTTCTTGAGCATGGATAATTATTGATGAAAATAAGAAAAGGAATAGTATGATATATAAAGTTTGTTTGTTCAAGTTCTAAATGTTTGTTGCAAAAATAACGATAATTATATAGTATAATTGTTTTAGTAGAAAAAACGCTTCAAATATTTTTGAAATGTTATTTAATAGGAATGGTTAAAACTTTTATATTTAGATTCTTTTTTGAATGTTGCGAATACTTTGGCTATTACCTTCATAATGAGCCCTTTTTTAAAATGCTTTATTGTTCGTCAAATTTGATCAATATTAAGTAGATGTGGGGTTTTCGATTCTTGTGTTAAGTTTTTTGACAGAAATAGCTACAGTATTCTTTTGTTTTAAACTATCGCATTAAACTAGGACTTGTTTTTTAATTGATTATTTTTGTTATTAATAACACCTTTTTTATCACTAAGTTGCTTTACATTCTTCAAAATATGCTTATAAAACATTTTAGTGCTTCTTATATTTTATTTTATACACTACTAATGTCTCAAACATTAATAGCTCAATTTACACCTTATTTTCAAAATTATTCTTTATCGGAATATAACGCAGGGAATCAAAATTGGGGTGTTTCAAGAGCAGAAAATGGCTTGCTCTATGTTGCTAATAATAATGGTTTGTTAGAATATGATGGTATTAAATGGGACTTATTGGAATTACCGAACAAAACTACCATTCGATCTGTTTTTGCCTATAAAAATTTAATATACACAGGGTCGTATGAAGAATTTGGTTATTGGAAAAAGAATTTTAAAGGGACACTAGTTTATAATTCTTTAAGCGATGCCATAAAGGATAAAATTTCACCAAATGAAGAGATTTGGCAAATTCTGCCATTTAAAGAGGGCATCGCTTTTAGGTCTTTTTTAAATGTTTACATATATAAATTTAACGGGGAAATTAGGAAGATAAAGCCAAAGTCTATTGTGATTTCGTGTAGTGTAGTTGATAATAAATTATATGTTGCAACACTTCATAATGGCATATACGAGTTTAAAAACAATGAACTAGTATTAAAAATTATGGATAAGGTTTTAGACAATACGAAAGTCTTGTTTATTACTAATTATAAAGGAAAGTTGCTAATAATTACGTCACTTAAAGGGTGTTTAATTTATGAAAACAATACACTAAAACCTTTAGATTTTGAAATTAATGATATAATAAGACAACATTTACTCAATGGATTTTCTTTATTAAATAATGGTAATATGGCTTTTGGAACCATTAAAGATGGTATTTATTTTACAAATAATAAAGGAAAAGTCATTTTTCATATAAATAAAGGAAATGGTTTAATTAACAACACAGTTCTGAGCCAATATATAGATAGCGACAATAAATTATGGTTGGGTTTAGATAATGGAATTGCTTGTGTTGATTTAAATAATAATAATTTATTTTTTAACGACGTGTCTGGACGATTAGGTGCCGTGTATGATGTTATTAAGTATAAAGGTGTCATTTATTTGGGAAGCAACACCGGTTTATTTTATTTAGATAAAGGGAATACTCTACAATTTGTTAAAGGTTCTCAAGGACAAGTATGGAATTTAAAGGAAATTGAAGGAGAACTATTTTGTGGACATAATGAAGGTACTTTTTTGGTAAAAGATTATACACTTAAATTAGTATCATCAGTTACAGGAGGATGGGTAATAAAAAAAATACCCGAACAAAACAATACCTACATTCAAGGTACTTATACAGGATTAGTGAGATTAAAAAAAACAAATAATATTTGGAAAGCAAAACGTTTGGGAGAAACCACAATGCCCATCAAATATTTAGTTTTTGAAAATCAAAATACGGCTTGGGTAGCACATGCTTATAAAGGTTTATATAAAGTTAAATTCGATAAGAATTATGATACCATTACTAATATTAAAAACTATAATACTAAAGGTGTTTTTTCCGATTTTAATATCAGAGTTTACAAGATTAAAAATGATATATGCTTTAAGACAAATGATGGTTGGTTAAAATACGAATCTATATTAGATACTATTGTTTCATATGATTTATTAAATAAAAATTTTGGTAGAGATTCTTATATAATATCAGAAGAAGATGTTAATCAATTGGTTTTGAAAACTACTAATAATGCGATTACCTTTAAATCTTTACTGAATAATGAAAAGGAAATTTCACTGTCAAATAACTATTTTGAAAATAGATTAATTGTAGGTAACGAAAATGTATCAAAAATAAACGATTCCATATTTGCATTGAATTTGAATAATGGCTTTATGCTTATCGATAGTAAATCAGACTCTAAAACAAAATTATACAAGCCAACGATAGATAATATTGAAATCGATAAAGGGTTAATAGATTTCGATTTAAATAAAAAGATTTCTATAAAGTTAAATAGTAGTTTTGGTGTTTCGGTATCCTCACCAAAATCTAACAATCATTTTTTTGAGTATTCCATATTAGAATTAGATTCAACTAAATGGAAAAAGTTAGAAAAAAACAAATTAGAACTGTCAAGTTTAAAAGACGGAACATATACCTTATTGTTTAGAACTAGAAACTATCTTGGTAGGTCTTCAAAAGTATCTAAAATTCAACTAAATGTATTGCCTCCTTGGTATAAAGATACCATTGGAATTGTTCTTTATTTAGTCCTTATAGCACTTAGTATAGGTGCATTTTATTATTACAATAAACAGAAAATAAAAAGAGAACAGCGGTTATTGAAAATTAAATATGCCAAAGAACAACAAGAAATTGTTAGAGAGAAAAATTTAGAGAACGAAAAGAGAATTGTTCAACTCAAAAACGAGTCCCTTAGTAATGAAGTTAAATTGAAAAGCAAACAATTAGCTAATACGGCATTGGCTCTAGTTAAAAAAAATGAAACCTTACAAGATATTAAAAAGGAGTTAGCTAATAATAAAGATAGTTTCGACAATCAATATGCTTTTAAAAAGATATTAAATAAAGTTGATAGCTCCATTGCACATAAGGATGAATGGAAAGTTTTTGAATATAACTTTAACCAAGTACATGAAGATTTTTTCAAGAGTCTAAAATCTAAACATTCTAATTTAACACCTAAAGATTTAAAAATTTGTGCTTACATTAAAATGAATTTATCAAATAAGGAAATAGCACCTTTAATGAATGTGTCAGTAAGAGGTTTAGAAACACATAGATACAGATTAAAAAGGAAGTTGGAATTAGAAAATGATATTTCTGTGTCAGATTATTTAACAAATCTCAATTAATTAACATAAAAAACTACGTTAATCGTAAAATATTTACGTCATTACTACGTCATATAACGTTTTAATAATGCATTTTACTCACTTTATTATCAAATTAATATACGTCAATTAAAGCTGTTTGAGTATTTAGATTTTTAATGACGTATTTAAAGTGTAAACGCTTTTGCTTCAAAATATGGAATAGGTTTTATCTTGTGCCTAACTAAATTTTTAAACTAATAACTATATGAAAGCAAAAATTATTTTACTATTATTTTTTCTATTTTCAGCTAGTGGCTTCACTCAAAATTTAACGGTTTCGGGTGTCGTTACAAGTTCTGAAGATAATATGCCAGTGCCTGGTGTTAATGTCATTGTTAAAGGAACCATTAGAGGGGTTAGTACCGATTTTGATGGAACTTATTTAATACAGGTTAAAACCGGCGAAATTCTAGAGTTTAGTTCTGTTGGATTTAAAACCGTTAACATAACTGTTGATACTCAAAAAACTATTAATATCTCTATGAATACAGATATTGAATCGTTAGAGGAAGTGGTACTTGTTGGATACGGTACTCAAAGAAAAACAGATTTAACAGGATCCATTGTTACTATCAAATCTCAAGACATCGAGAAAACGCCTAGTGCCAATGTCATGCAATCTTTGCAAGGCAAAGTGTCTGGTTTACAGGTTATAAGTAATGGTTCGCCTGGAGATTCTCCTACAGTAAGGCTTAGAGGCATTGGTTCTTATAATAATGACAATGCTAAGCCATTATTTGTAGTGGATGGGATGTTTTATACTAATATAGACTTTTTAAATTCAAAAGATGTAGAATCTATAACGGTTTTAAAAGATGCATCTTCTTCTGCGATTTATGGTGTAAGAGCTGCCAATGGGGTTATCATTATTAAAACAAAAACTGGTAGTTTGGAAAGAAAACCTCAGTTTGAGTATGATGGTTATACAGGTGTACAATATGCGCAAAATGTTTTAAAGCTAGCTAATGCAGAACAGTTTTCCACTATGGCTTATGAATCTGGTTCACAACCAGACATAAATTTTGTATTAAATGCTATGCAGCGTTACGGGCGTAGCAAAGTAAACCCTAATGTACCTAATGTTAATACCGATTGGTTTAAAGAAATTTTAAGACCTGGTATTATTCAAAGTCATAGTATAGGTGCTACAGGTGGAGCAGAAAATGTTTCCTACTCAGTAGGAGCAAATTACTTTTCACAAGAAGGTATTTTAGATATGAAAAATGAATATGAACGTTTTAACATTCGATCTAAAATAGATGTAAAACTATCCGATAGATTTAAAATAGGCATTAACAATGTATTTAGTAATGCTACAAAATATAATGCCGAAAATGGAGCTTGGTTTCAGGCTTATTTCGCAGTGCCAATCAATCCCGTTTTTGATGACTTAAATACAGAGGCTACACCTATTAGATATTCAAACGCGCAATTGTTAGGGTACAGAGGTACTCAAAATCCTTTTCCTACAATGGATTATAATAATAATCAGTTAAAAATTAGAAAGTTATTATCTAGTATTTTTATTGAAGTAGATTTAATACCCGAAAAATTAAATTTTAAGTCTACATATAATCACGATTTTTCGGCATTAGATGAGCGTTATGTTGATTTACCATACAATTTAGGGAACAATGTGGAGCGAATTTCTAGTATTACTAAAACTCAAAATACTTATTCTAACCAAATATGGGATAATGTTTTAACTTATAATAATACAATTGAAGATCATAATCTTACTCTTATGGCAGGAACATCTTATAGAGATGAAGCGAGTCATACATTATCAGTGAGGGGTGACAATATAGCGGGTATTGATTATGATACGTCGTGGTATTTGAATTTTGCAGAGGAAAGCTCGATTATTCTTGCTGATAAGGACAATAATGGAGGTGATAGAGGTGGAAGAAAATACGGTGTTTCATATTTTAGTAGAGCAGCATATAATTATAAAGATAAGTATTTATTGTATGGTACTATAAGAGCCGATGGGTCTTCTAAATTCACCAAAGATCCTTGGGGCTATTTCCCTTCTGTAGGAGCTGGTTGGGTGCTATCTAATGAAGATTTTATGAAAAACAATGGCTTTTTAGACTATTTAAAATTAAGAGCCAGTTGGGGTAAATTAGGTAATGATAATGTTGCGGCAAGTTCAGGATCTAATACCATTGATGTAATATCTACAGATATTGGAGATGTGCAAACACCAGGCATCACTTCTACCAGTACATTTACAGATAATACGTGGGAAGTTATTGAAGAAAAAAACTTTGGAGCAAATCTAGAACTGGTAAATAGACAATTGTCAATAGAAGCAGATTATTACATTCGTGATACAAAAAATGCCATCATGCCTGTTTTTGTACCTATTATTAATGCTACCATAGAGAAAAATTCAGGTGAAATCAGGAACCAAGGTCTTGAAGTTGCCATTAATTGGAATAAAAGAGTTTCTCAGAACTTTAGCTATTCTATAGGAACTAACTTTACTACGTTAAAAAACAAAACGTTGAGTGTAACAGATCCTAAAGGATATATTGATGCAGGAAGTGCCGAATTCCGTCAACGTACAATACCTGGTGAACCAATAAAAGCATTTTATGGGTATCAAACAACAGGGGTTTACCAAAATGCAGCACAAATAGCGGCAGACCCAGTGGCAGCAAAATATAATCTTGCAAATCCAACAACGCCTCTTATTCCTGGTGATTTAATCTATAAAGATGTTAATGGTGATGACGTTATTGATGACGCAGACCGTGCGGTTATAGGTTCTTATTTACCAAAATTTATGTATGGTGGTAATATAGGGTTTATTTATAAAGACTTTGATTTTTCTCTTAGTTTTTATGGACAGGCAGGCAATAAAATTTTAAATAGAAAACGAGGCGAAATTATTTTTACTAATGACACCAATATGGATGCCGATTTAGCAATTAACAGATGGCATGGTGAAGGTACTAGTAATTCCTATCCTTCTTCTGCAGGTTTACGCAAAGGGTGGAATCAAAAGTTGAGTAATTTTTGGATAGAAGATGGTGATTTCTTCCGAATTCAAAACATTCAATTGGGATACACCATTAAAGGGGAAAAACTTTTAGGTAAAAACATGCCAGAAACAAGACTTACTCTAACAGCGGACAGACCTTTTACATTCTTCAATTACAATGGTTTTAATCCAGAAGTTTCTGATGGAATTGATAGACAAACATATCCTGTTCCTGGGGTATATACCTTTGGTGTTAATATAAAAATTTAAAAATATTGTATATGAAAAATTTAAAAAACACATTTAAATTAAGTGTGTATTCACTTATGGCTATGCTAAGTTTATTAGCATGTAATGATAAACTAGATTTACAAGACGGACAGGTAAATACAGATGATATTGATTATACAAAAACAGAGAATATGATTCAACCTCTCATTGGTGCATATAATGCGTTTGCAACTCGAGGTTGGGAAGAATATATGCTTTTATCTGTTCGAGGAGACGATGTGAATGCTGGTGGGCTTGGAGACCAACAAGATTTTGCTAATACAGACATGTATAGCTATAATAAAGATTATTGGATGTACAATTCCCTTTGGAACTTACATTATTCCGATATTATTAGTGTTAACAATGCTGCTAATTTAATTGAAAATTATAAAGCATTTGCTAGTCCAAGTGAAACGGCTAAAGCAGATCAATATATTGCAGAAACAAAGGTTTTAAGAGCCTGGTTTCATTTTAATTTATCAAGAGTTTTTGGTAGTATTTTTATTATAAATACGGCTATTCCAGATACAGAGATAAAAGATGGTGTTGCCTCCAAAGAGGAGGTTATGCAATATATTTCAGATTTAATGGATGAAGTAATCCCATTGTTACCAGATTCTCGTCCTAACGAACGTAACGATGTTAAAGGAGGTGTTACCAAATACACCGCTTTAGCAATGAAAGCTTTAGCTAATTTAGAACTTAAAAATTATCAAGACGTAGCCGATGCTACAGGAGCCATTATTACATCTAGTAAATTTTCGCTTTATCCAGATTTTTACCAAGCATTTAAAAAACCAGGAGAATTAAGTAATGAAAATCTATTAGAAATGCAATTTTCAGATTATAACTCTGGGACTGGAGATTTCTTCTATTATACTAACGGGGTTTCATATCAACCATTTGCTCCACAAAACTGGACACCAGCAAGAGCCAATGCGGGTAGTGGTTGGGGCTTTTACGAACCTAGTTTAAAGTATATTAAATTCATGCTTACTCGAGGAGAAACGGTACGTTTAGAAACTAGTGTGTTGTTTACAAATCGTGGCATCACTGAAATTAAAACAGATCCTAATTATGCTACATTACCAGCTTGGATAACAAATACTACCAAAGATGGTGATAGAATAAACGATTATTCTCGTGCCTTATTTGCAAGCGGAAAACACTATTTACCTTCTATACAATTAACAGAAGGAAGAAATGTTTATGGTGCTGGTAAAAACATGATCTGTATCCGTTATGCTGAAATTTTGTTAATGCATGCAGAAGCCTTAACAAGAGGAGCTACAAGTTCAGCAATGACTGCAGATCAAGCCGTGAATACCGTAAGACTAAGAGCCGGTTTAGGAAATATTTCAGGAGTAACCTCACAACAAGTTATAGATGAAAAATTTGCTGAAATGGCCATGGAATGGGGAACTCGTTATTACGATATGATTAGACTCGCTAATTATAGCGAACTAAGTTATGATGGAAGAACATTCACTGCAGATAAGGCTTTATTACCTTACCCTCAAGCGCAAGTTGATGCATTGCCATTAGGTGATAATTAATAATAATTTTAAACTACTAAGTATGAAAAAATTCTTAAAATATATAATTGCTTTTTTTGTGATGCTACCAATAGTATCATGCAATGATGGTATAGACTCTATTACAGAAGTGGCTCCTGGAACCGATGAATCAGCACCAGTATTAAATCTTACTTATCCTACTGGAGATATTGTAATACCTTTTACAGATACTGAAACAGATTTAAATATTATCTACAAAGTAATTGATGATATCGAGATTGGTTCAGTATCAGTAATGCTGGATGGTATAAAGATTGATTCCAAGGATCGTTTTTTAGACTATAGAATATTTTTTGGGTCAGTTATCCATAAAAAACTTCAATTAGGAAATCATGAAATGCAAATAAGTGCTACCGATTTAAGTGGAAAAACGACAACACAATCACTTGCATTTAATGTAACTAATAAATACACTGCAAAATATGATGGTGAAATTTTTTACATGCCATTTGAATTTGGAAAATATACAGAACTCATCTCCGAAACGGATCCAAATATTATTGGAACACCAGCTTTTGTAGAGGGAAAATCGGGTACTAGTTACAAAGGAAATACAGGCTCTTATTTAACTTTTCCAACAACAGGATTAACAGGAGGATCATTTAGTGCTGCTATGTGGTACAAACTAACAGCAACCCCAAGCAATGGAGGCATTTTAGTTGCTGGTCCAGAAGATGTTGTTAACGTGGGGTACCCAGCTATTCAAAATAATAGAAAAAGCGGATTTAGATTTTTTAGAGAACCTGGTGCTGCTGGATTTCAACGTTTTAAATTAAATGTTGGTAATGGAACTGCTGATGTTTGGGTTGATGGTGGCTCAGCTGCCGATGTTGCTACTGATGCAGGATGGATTCATCTAGCATTTACAATATCTCCAACAAAAGCGATTGTTTATATTAATGGTACAGCAGTAAAGGAAAGTGCTATCACAGGTATAGATTGGACAGGGTGTAATATATTATCTATTATGTCGGGAGCTCCTCGTTTTACAGGATGGGGTCATCTTTCAGATTTAAGTTATTTAGATGAATTTCGTCTATTTGACAAAGAATTAACACCCACAGAAATTCAAAGTATGATGTAATCTTACTGCATTTGTTTAGTGCAATAAGTTTATAAAACTTTAATAATTAGTTTAGTGGTTTTTTGTTTTTAATATTTTAGCTGTATTTGTTTCAAATACAGCTAAAATTAATTTACTCTATATGAAAATTTTATATCATTATAAATCATTGGTTTTTGTTTTTTTAGTTTTGTTTTTTTTAAACTGCAAAAACCATACAAAACAAAGCGAAGATTTACTTTTAAAAACTCAAAAAAGTGAACTTACAGACGATGAACTTCTTAATTTAATTCAAAAACAAACTATTGACTATTTTTGGAATGGTGCTGAACCTAATTCTGGACTAGCAAGAGAGCGTTTGCATATGGATAATATTTATCCAACATCTCCAAAAAACACCGTAACTACTGGTGGAAGCGGATTTGGACTTATGGCTATTCTAGTAGGCGTAGAAAGAGGATTTATTAATAAAGAAGATGCTTTTTCACGATTTGAAAAAATAATTAATTTTTTAGAAAAAGCAGATAGATTTCACGGTGCATGGCCACATTGGTTAAATGGTGAAACAGGAAAAATGCTACCTTTTAGTAAGAAGGATAATGGTGGTGATTTAGTAGAAACAGCCTTTTTGGTTCAAGGTTTATTAACGGTTTCAGAGTTTTATAAAAACGGGAGTATGCAGGAGCAAGCTCTTGTTTCTAAAATCGATAAGTTATGGAAAGAAGTAGAATGGGATTGGTACACTAAAAATGGTGAAGATGTATTGTATTGGCATTGGTCTCCAGAATTTGGTTGGGATATGAATTTTCCCGTGGGTGGCTATAACGAATGTTTAATTATGTATGTATTAGCAGCAGCGTCGCCAACATATCCTATAAAACCATCAGTATATCATAAAGGCTGGGCTAGAGATGGAAAAATTGTTTCGTCTGAAAAATTCTATGGTGAAGATCTGGTTTTAGATTATTATGAACATGATGAATCTCCCGTTGGGCCACTTTTTTGGGCACATTATTCATATGTAGGGTTAAATCCTCACGGCCTTTCTGATCAATATGCCGATTATTGGAAACTGGTTCAAAACCAAGCTAAAATTCATTACAAATATGCCCAAGATAATCCTAAGGATTATAAAGGTTATGGAGATAGTCTTTGGGGCTTAACTTCTAGTTATTCTATAAAAGGATATAAAGGACATAGACCAGATAACGATTTAGGTGTTATTGCACCAACAGCCGCTTTATCATCTTTCCCATATACACCAAAAGAAAGCATGCAAATGCTTAGAAATTTATATGAAAATCATGATTCATTAATTGGCAAGTATGGTCCTTATGATGCATTTAGTTTACAAGATGATTGGTTTATGCCTAGATATTTGGCTATAGACCAAGGCCCCATACCAGTCATGATAGAAAATTACAGATCTGGATTATTGTGGAATTTGTTTATGAAAAATGAAGACGTTAATAATGGGCTGAATAAATTAGGTTTTACAATAAACGCAAAATAATTACAAAGAAATTCATGATTAAATCTTATCATCTCATATTTTCTCTATTTATTTTCATTTCATGTAGTTCAGATGATGGACCAGGGTATCAAGAACCGTATGTTCCAACGCCAACCGAACCTACAGTAAATGCATTATCAGATATTGAAATGATGGACTTAACACAAAGAGAAACCTTTAAATACTTCTGGGATTTTGCCAATACAAATTCAGGCGCAGCTAAAGAAAGGTATCACCCTAAAAACCCCTCTTTAAATCAAAATGTAGTTACAACAGGAGGAACTGGGTTTGGTTTGATGGCTATTATAGTAGGTATTGAACGAGGCTATGTAACCCGAGTAGAAGGTGTGGAGCGTTTAGATAAGATTTTAACTTTTTTAGAAAATGCCAATCGCTTTCATGGTGCATGGCCACACTGGATGGATGGTGGGACAGGTAGCATATTACCTTTTAGTACTAAAGATAATGGTGGTGATTTAGTGGAAACCGCTTTTTTAGTACAAGGATTAATTTGTATTACCGAATATTTAAAAAATGGAACGGATACGGAAAAGGCTTTAGCTAATAATGCAGATGTTTTGTGGAAAGGTGTGGAATGGAATTGGTATACTCAAAATCAAAATACGCTATATTGGCATTGGAGTCCTAATTATGGTTTTGATATTAATTTAAAATTATCAGGGTATAATGAAACATTAATTACGTATGTTTTGGCAGCAGCTTCACCTAATTATAGCATTTCAAAAGCAATATATGAAAACGGTTGGGCATCTAATGGAAATATAATGTCATCAACTTCTCAATATAGCTTTCCATTAGTGTTAAAACATGCTGGTGGTTCTAATTTTGGAGGCCCTTTATTTTTTAGTCACTATTCCTTCTTAGGTCTAAATCCTAAGAATTTAACAGATCAATATGGTAATTACTGGAACCTTGCTGTTAATCATACCAAAATTAATCGTCAATACTGCGTTTCAAACCCTAATAATTTTGTTGATTATGGTGCAAATTGTTGGGGCTTAACAGCTAGCTACTCTAGAAATACAGATGGCTCTATAGGTTATTCTGCGCATAGTCCTTCCAACGATTTGGGAGTTATTTCACCAACTGCAGCCATAAGTTCAATTCCTTACACACCTTCAGAATCTTTAAGTGTGATGCATTTCCTCTATCAGAAAAAAGATAAATTATTGGGTGTTGCTGGTTTTTATGATGCTTTTAGTCCTCAAAATAATTATTGGGTAGCCGATGCATATTTAGCAATTGACCAAGGACCTCAAATTATTATGATTGAAAATTATAGAACAGGATTGCTTTGGAATTTATTTATGCAAAATCCTGATGTGAAAAATGGTTTAAATAAATTAGGATTTAATTATTAAATGAGACAGAATGGAACTTCAAAAAAATAAAAACAGCAAACTGATTGGTTTATGGATTCTACTTCTTTTTATTTCAAATGTGTTTTTTGCACAGCAAGACATTTTTTTAAAAGAATTATATCTCCATGGTATTGACACTCTGAAGTACCGCATCTTGCTTCCTGAAAATTTCTCAGAATCAAAACAATATCCAGTTGTATTATTTCTACATGGAGCAGGGGAAAGAGGGAATGATAATACCAAACAACTTATGCACGGCAGTAAATTATTTACCGATGAGATGCATAGAGGAGCATTTCCTGCCATAGTTATTTTTCCACAATGTCCACCAAATGATTATTGGTCGAATGCGACAATAGATAGAAGAACGAAGCCTATTTCATTAGTTTATCCTCTAAATGCACCCCCAACCAAAGCTTTAAATTTAGTCATGTTTCTGATGGAAGATTATTTAAACAAACCATTTGTAAATAAAAATAAAGTATATATAGCAGGTTTGTCTATGGGAGGCATGGGTACTTTTGAATTACTTTATAGAAAGCCAAATACTTTCGCAGCTGCTTTTGCAATTTGTGGCGGTGGCAATCCTGAAACCGTTAAAGCGTATGCCAATAAAACCGAACTTTGGGTGTTTCATGGAGCAAAAGACGATGTGGTGGATCCGCAATTATCTATCAATATGGTTTCGGCATATTTAAAAGCAGGAGGAAAACCTAATTTTACCTTATATGCAAACGATAATCATAATAGTTGGGATTCTGCTTTTGCAGAACCTGAGCTTTTAACTTGGCTATTTTCAAAATCAAAAAACTAAAATAAATGAAATTTTCAACAAATATTAACTATGTCTTTTTTTGCCTCATAACGCTATTATTTGTAGCATGTAATTCGAATAAATCGAGTATCGGTTCTGCTAGTAATCCTTTTGAAAGTAAGGTAGATTCTATTTTAAGTTTAATGACAATAGAAGAAAAAATTGGACAGCTTAATTTACCATCATCGGGAGATATAACAACAGGTCAAGCAAAAAGTTCCAACATTGCTAAAAAAATTGAAGAAGGCAAAGTTGGAGGACTTTTCAATATAAAATCAGTAGTAAAAATTAAAGATGTTCAAAGAATAGCTATAGAAAAAAGCCGATTAAAAATACCCCTTCTTTTTGGGATGGATGTTATTCATGGTTACGAAACTACGTTTCCAATCCCATTAGGTTTATCAAGTTCTTGGGATATGGACATGATAAAAAAAACAGCTCAAATGGCAGCACAAGAAGCCACTGCGGATGGTATTAACTGGACCTTTTCTCCCATGGTAGATATCTCTAGAGATCCACGTTGGGGACGTGTTTCCGAAGGTTCTGGTGAAGACGTTTATTTAGGAAGTGAAATAGCGAAAGCTATGGTGCAGGGTTATCAAGGAGACGATTTAACAAAAATAAATACGATGCTAGCTTGTGTAAAGCATTTTGCGCTTTATGGAGCATCAGAAGCCGGAAGAGATTATAATACAGTAGATATGAGTAAAATACGTATGTATAACGAGTATCTTCCTCCTTACAAAGCTGCAATTGATGCAGGGGTGGGTTCTGTAATGGCTTCTTTTAATGAAGTGGATGGGATTCCTGCAACAGGAAACAAATGGTTACTTACCGATTTATTGAGAAAAGATTGGGATTTTACTGGTTTTGTAGTAACCGATTATACTGGAATTGAAGAAATGATATATCATGGCGTAGGAAACTTTCAAAAAGTATCGGCTCAAGCTTTAACTGCAGGGGTTGATATGGATATGGTTTCCGATGGATTTCTTACAACATTAAAAAAATCTTTAGAAGAAGGTAAAATTTCTATAGATGAAATTGATCTAGCTGTAAAACGTATTTTAACGGCAAAGTATCAATTGGGTTTATTTGATGATCCATATAAATATTGTGATGAAAATAGAGCCAAAACAGAAATTTTTACTGATGAAAATAGAGCTTTTGCACGTCAAGTAGCATCAGAATCTATGGTATTATTAAAAAATGAAAATAAATTATTGCCATTAAAAAAATCTGGTACTATTGGATTAATTGGTCCGCTAGGCAATACAGCCGTAAATATGGCAGGAACTTGGAGTGTTGCAACAAAACAAGAGTTATCTAATCCATTATTGGAAGGGTTGAAAACTGTTGTTGGAGATAAAGCAAATATTTTATATGCCAAAGGGAGCCATGTAGATTATGATTTGGACTATGAAAAACGAGGTACCATGTTTGGAAAAGAGATCCCTCGCGATGGAAGAACAGATAAACAGTTAATGGATGAAGCTTTATCTATAGCCTCAAAATCGGATGTTATTATTGCAGCTTTAGGAGAATCTGCTGAAATGAGTGGGGAAAGTAGTAGTAAAACAAACCTACAACTACCTTTAGTTCAAAAAGATTTATTAAATGCGTTATTGAAAACTGGAAAACCTGTTGTTTTAGTTTTATTTACAGGAAGACCTTTAGCCATTGTTGAAGAAAATAAAAATGTTCCTGCAATATTGAATGTTTGGTTTCCTGGTAGCGAAGCAGGTTTAGCAATTTCAGATGTGTTGTTTGGTGATGTAAATCCTTCAGGAAAATTAACGGCTACCTTTCCAATGAATGTTGGGCAAGTACCTATTTTCTATAATCATAAAAATACAGGAAGACCTTTAGGTAATAAAGAAGGTAAATTCGAAAAATTTAAATCAAACTATTTAGATGTTCGTAATGAGCCCCTGTACCCATTTGGATATGGTTTAAGTTATACGACTTTTAAATATGATAATTTGCAATTAAATACTACAAAAATAGATAATAAAGGAAGTGTTGAGGTTTCTGTAGATATAACCAATTCGGGAGATTTTAATGGTAAGGAAGTGGTTCAGCTTTATGTACAAGATGTAGAAGGTTCAGTAACCAGGCCTGTAAAAGAACTTAAAGGTTTTCAAAAAGTTGAAATTAATAAAGGAAAAACTGTAACGTTAAAATTTCAGTTAAGTGAAAACGATTTGAAGTTTTACAATTCGAACCTCGATTTTGTTGCAGAACCAGGGTTTTTTAAAGTTTTTGTAGGGACAGATTCCAATGCGAGTTTGTCTGCTCAATTTGAATTAACTAAATAAATAGCGGCATTGAAAAAATCACTCATCATATTATTGCTTTGTTCATTTTATAATATAGGAGCTCAAGAGCTAAAGTCGCCTTCCAAAGAAGTTATAGTTCATTTCTTTTTAAATGCAGAAGGGGAACCCAATTATACCGTTTCATATAAAGGAAAGGACGTTATTACAGCGAGTAAATTAGGTGTGTTATTAAAAGACGGTACCCAGTTAACACATGATTTTAAAGTGATTCATTCTAGTGAAAGTTCCGTAGATGAGGTATGGGAGCCTGTTTTAGGTGAGCAGTCTTCCATAAGAAATCATTACAACGAATTGAAACTTGAACTCAAACAAAACGGAACCAATAAGCTATTAGATATTGTTTTTAAAGTTTATGATGAAGGTCTTGCATTTCGTTATGAATTTCCGTTCGAAAATAAAGTGAATTACTTTGTTATTTCAGATGAAAGCACGGAATTTAACTTAACAGGAGATCATAAAGCTTTTTGGATTCCAGGAGATTTTGATAGTCAGGAATATGCCTATAATGAGACCAAACTATCTGAAATTGATATTTCAAAATTAGACTTGAATAATGGTATTGCACTTAAAAGTATCACTAGTAATTTTAGAGTACAATCACCATTAATGATGAAATCCGATAATGGGTTGTACATCAATATTTTTGAAGCAGCGGTAAATAATTATCCCGTCATGCATTTGGATCTAATTACTGAAACCTTTCAATTAAAATCCAGTTTAGTGCCTAATGCCCTTGGTGATAAAGCTTATTTAAGAACACCAGGATTTACGCCATGGCGTACCATAATGGTAAGTGACGACGCAAGAGCTATTGTAGCTTCTAAAATGATTTTAAATTTAAATGAACCCAGTAACATTGATGATACCTCTTGGATAAAACCCATGAAGTACGTGGGTATTTGGTGGGAAATGCATGTTGGCATATCTACTTGGGATTATGCAGGTAGCCAAAACGCACAAAACGTAGAATCGAAAGCCCTTATTCCTTCAGGAAAACATGGCGCCACAACAGCTAATACAAAACGCTACATCGATTTTGCTGCAAAACACGGTTTTGATGGGGTTTTAGTTGAAGGTTGGAATGTTGGATGGGAAGATTGGTTTGGGAACTGGAAAGAAGACGTTTTCGATTTTATAACACCTTATCCAGATTTCGATATGGAAGAAGTTTCAAATTATGCACAATCCAAAGGTGTGAAAATGATTATGCATCATGAAACGTCTGGATCTGTTGCTAATTATGAAAGGCATTTAGATAGAGCCATGAATTTAATGAAACAATATCATTATCCTGCTGTAAAATCGGGTTATGTAGGTAGAATTATCCCTAGAGGTGAATTTCATGATGGACAAATGATGGTGAATCATTTCAATTTTGTAGCGCAGCGAATGGCCGATAATAAATTGCTGTTAAATTCACATGAATCTTCAAGGCCAACCGGTTACCATAGAACCTATCCAAATTATGTAGCTTCTGAAGCTGCACGAGGTAACGAATTTAATGCATGGAGTTCAGGTAATCCACCGGCACATGAAACCATATTACCCTTTACACGATTATTAGGTGGCCCCATGGATTATACACCAGGTATATTTGAAATACAGAGGAGTGCCTATGATTCCAAAAAAACGGAACAGGTTCATAGCACTTTGGCTAAACAATTGGCACTGTATGTTACTATGTATTCACCACTGCAAATGGCAGCCGATTTACCACAGAATTACGAACAACATTTAGATGCTTTTCAGTTTATAAAAGACGTTCCTCTAGATTGGCAAGCCTCCATTTACCTAGAGGCTGAGCCTGGTGATTTTTTAACTGTTGTAAGAAAGGATAAGAAGTCTGAAAATTGGTTTTTAGGAGCTATAACCGATGAGAATTCTAGAAAAACAGATATCAAACTAGACTTTTTAACGCCTAATAAAAAGTATATAGCAACCATTTATCAAGATGGAAAAGATGCCCATTGGAAACATAATCCTAAAAGTTATGCTATAAATTCGGTAACAGTGACTAGTAAATCTAAACTCAAAATTAACTTAGCAGCAGGTGGGGGCACTGCGGTTAGTTTTGAACTAAAGAAGTAAATGATCATGAAAAATTTATTTAAGTATATAATTATTTCATCTATTTTATTAGGTTTTAGCTTGATGGATGCACAACAAAAAACCTATTGTAATCCTATAAATATAGATTATGGTTATACCCCTTTTGAATCATTTTCTAGTCAAGGTAAGCACCGTGCTACTGCCGACCCTGTTATTGTAAATTTCAAAAACAAATACTTCCTTTTTTCTACAAACCAAGAAGGGTATTGGTGGAGCGAAGATATGCTTCACTGGAAATTCGTATATCGAAAATTTTTACGTGACGACACTTATACTCACGATTTAAATGCGCCAGCAGTTTTCGCAATAAAAGACACTTTGTATGTGTATGGTTCTACCTGGAAATCGGATTTTCCTATCTATAAAAGTACCAATCCAACAGTTGATGATTGGGAAATAGCTGTGGATACGCTTAAAGTAGGTGCGTGGGATCCTGCATTTCATTATGATGAAGATAAAGACAAGCTCTATCTGTATTGGGGGTCTAGTAATATTTGGCCACTTTTAGGTACCGAAATCAATACTAAAACTATGCAGTCGGAAGGTTACACAGTTCCCATTGTTAAATTGTTTCCAGAAGATCATGGTTGGGAACGTTTTGGCGAGCATAATGATAATGTATTTTTGCAACCTTTTATAGAAGGCGCATGGATGACTAAACACAATAACAAATACTATATGCAATATGGTGCGCCAGCAACCGAGTTTAGTGGTTATGCCGATGGGGTGTATGTTAGTGAAGACCCATTGGGCAGTTTCCAGTACCAACAGCACAACCCTTTTTCCTACAAACCAGGTGGTTTTGTTAGAGGCGCTGGACATGGTGCCACTTTTCAAGATAATTTTAATAATTATTGGCACGTATCAACCACAGTGATCTCAACAAAAAATAATTTTGAAAGACGTTTGGGTATTTGGCCTGCAGGATTTGATGCCGATGATGTGATGTATTGCAACACGGCTTATGGCGATTATCCCACATTACTCCCCGAATTTGCTAAAGGTAAAGATTTTTCAAAAGGATTATTTACAGGTTGGATGCTTTTAAATTACCAGAAACCTGTACAAGTGTCTTCCAGTTTAGGAGGCTATCATCCCAATTTAGCTGTAGATGAAGATATAAAGACGTATTGGAGTGCCAAAACAGGAAACAAAGGCGAATGGTTTCAAACCGATTTAGGTCATATTTCTACAATACATGCGATTCAAATAAATTATGCCGATCAAGATGTGGCGTTTATGGGGAAAACCTTAGGTAAGTTTCATCAATATAAAATTTATGGTTCTAATGATGGAAAAAAATGGCAAATAGTTGTAGATAAAAGTAAAAACAAAACGGATGTTCCACATGATTATATTGAAATGGAAAAACCAGCGAGCTTCCGTTATTTAAAAATGGAAAACCTTCACATGCCAACAGGAAAGTTTGCACTAAGTGGATTTCGTGTATTTGGAGAAGGTAATGGAAGTAAGCCCGCTGCGGTTGAAAATTTTATTGTATTAAGATCAAGTCCTAAAAAATATGGCGAACGCCGAAGCATATGGTTTAAATGGCAACAAAATACTTTAGCCGATGGATATGTTATTTATTGGGGCAAATCGGCGGACAAACTCTATGGGAGTATGATGGTTTATAGTAAAAATGAATACTATTTTACGGGAGCGGATAGGGCAGATGCTTACTATTTTCAAATTGAAGCATTTAATGCTAACGGTATGAGTGAACGTACTGAAATAAAAAAATCAGAATAAAAATATGACTTTTAAAATTAAACCTTTACTTGTTACTTTGCTGTATTTAGGATTTCTAAGATTAATGGTTTTTGTAGGCTATGCGCAAAAACCTGAGACAAAATCTAGTTTAAAATACGAAAGGAATACCCCAAATTATAAAGCCAAAGTAGATTCCTTAATGAATTTAATGACGCTTCAAGAAAAGATTGGACAAACTGTTATGTATAGTGGCAGTTGGGATCAAACAGGGCCTATTGTAGGATCAGATAACGGAAAATACATTAGAGAAAGTAATTTGGGCGCTATGTTAAATGCATTTACCGTTAAAGGTACTCGTGATTTACAAAAAATAGCAGTAGAAGAAACACGCTTAGGAATTCCATTATTATTTGGTTATGATGTGATTCACGGGTATCGTACTATTTTCCCAATTAACTTAGGGTTATCTGCAAGCTGGGATTTAAACATGATTGAAGAAAGCTCTAGAATTGCTGCCGAAGAAGCTTCCGCTGAAGGATTGCATTGGACTTTTGCACCTATGGTAGATATTGCTCGCGATCCACGTTGGGGTCGTGTTTCAGAAGGTGCAGGTGAAGATGTGTATTTGGGTAGTCAAATAGCCAAAGCTTATGTAAAAGGTTTTCAAGGGGATGATTTATCAAAGTACAACACCATTTTGGCTTGTGCAAAGCATTTTGTGGGATACGGTGCAGCCCAAGCAGGACGCGATTATCATACGGTAAATATGGGAGAAAGTGAATTGCGAAACGTGTATTTACCACCATTCAAATCAACGGTTGATGCTGGTGTAGAAACATTCATGTCGGGTTTTAATGAGTTGAATGGTGTTCCAACCTCTGGAAATAAATTTACTTTAAGAAATGTTTTAAGAGATGAATGGGGCTTTGAAGGATTTGTGGTTTCTGATTACACATCTATTAATGAAATGATTCCACATGGATTTGCAAAAGATAGTACAGATGCTGCTAGAATAGGTATGAATAGTGGTGTGGATATGGATATGGTGGGGCATGTGTACCGATTGCATCTTAAAAAATTAGTGGAAGAAGGTAAAGTTCTTGAAAGTTATATAAATGATGCTTGCCGCAGAATTCTTATGGCAAAATTTAAATTGGGATTATTTGAAGACCCCTATAGATATATTGATGAAAAGCGCGAAGTCGAAACCAAGTACAAACCATATTTTTTGGCAAAAGGCAGAGAAATTGCCGCCGCATCATTAGTATTATTACAGAATAAAAATAATGCGTTACCCCTTTTTAAAAGCACAAAAGCGATAGCTTTTATTGGTCCCTTAGTGAAAGATGAATATGATATTTTAGGCAATTGGGCAGCAAAAGGTGATCGCAACGGAAAAGCAGTTAGCATATTTGAGGGGGTTTCAGAATATTTAAAACCTAAACAAATATTGTATGCTAAAGGATGCGATATTTTAAAAGAGGATACCACGGCATTTAATGAAGCTATCACTGTTTCTAAAAAAGCAGATGTGATAGTTTTAGTGATGGGGGAAGGGCATCATATGAGTGGTGAAGCAGCTTCTAGAACAAACATAAAAATCCCAGGTGTTCAACCCATTCTTATAAAAAAATCCGAGAAGCCAACCCAAACAAAAGGATTGTTTTGGTATTAATGAATGGTCGTCCTATTAATTTATCCGATGAAGTTGATTTAGTAGATTCCGTATTGGAAGTTTGGTTCCCTGGTACTATGGGAGGGGCTGGAGTTGCCGATGTTTTGTTTGGGGCTTATAATCCATCGGGAAAATTAACGATGACTTTCCCTCGCAATGTAGGTCAAGTTCCTATTTATTACAATATGAAAAACACGGGAAGACCAACTCCTGATAATAATCCGAAGGAAGATTATAAAAGTAATTATATAGATGCGCCAAATACACCATTATTCCCTTTTGGACATGGGTTGAGTTATACGACGTTTCAATATTCTGATGTAAAGTTGTCTACAAATATATTAACCTTTTCTGGTAACATTTCAGCATCTACAACCATTACAAATACAGGAACTATGGATGGTTATGAAATTACACAATTATACATCCATGATAAAGTGGCAAGCATTACGAGACCCGTTAAAGAACTTAAAGGCTTTCAAAAGATCTTTTTGAAAAAAGGTGAAAGTAAAACGGTAACATTTACCATTTCAGCAGAAGATTTAAAATTTTATAATAATGAAATGCAGTACAACGTTGAGCCAGGCGATTTTGAAATTGCCATTGAAACAAGTTCCGATTTTAAGTTCAACAAGATTTTTACATTAATTGATTAATAGCAACTAACCTGCAAGGTTTATTTAACCTCGTGGGTTTTAAATTGAACCATTTTGAAATCAACTATTTTTTTTAAAACGAAATATATTACAATTGCTGCGTTATGTATTGTTTATTCACTTAAAAATTTCTCACAACAAACCATCATCAATTCGGGGTGGCAATTCTCAGAAAATCAAACCACTTGGGAAACTGTAAACCTACCACACACTTGGAATCTTCTAGATGCATTTGATGATAAACCAGGTTACAGACAAGGATTTGGATATTATAAAAAACAAGTGTTTATTCCTTCAGAAGAAAAAAACAATATTCACTATTTAAAATTTAATGCTGTAAACCAAGAAGCAATCGTATTTGTAAATGGACAAAAAATCGGGAATCACAAAGGTGGCTATACGGCTTTTAATTTTGATATTTCAGCATTTGTAAATTATGATGCTTATAATTTAATAGAAGTAACTGTTGATAATTCTTATAACGAAAACATACCGCCTTTAGATGCAGATTTCACCTTTTATGGGGGTATTTATAGAGATGTAGAATTAATTTCACTACCTAAACAACACTTTAGTTTAGATGATTTTGCTTCCGATGGATTTTATATAAATTACTATAACATTTCGGAAGAAAAAGCAGGTGTTGAGCTAACGAGTATTTTAAACAATAAGGCTTCAATTAATTTAAAAACGAAATTGCGTTTAGATTTATTTGATGCTGAAGGTAACGTGGCGAAAACTAGAACTGAAACGTTAAAACTTCCAGCTGAAACTTCCAACGAATTTAAAATTAAGTTGCCAGAAGTTTACAGTCCTAAATTATGGTCGCCAGAAACCCCCTATTTATACCAATTAAAATTGGTTTTGATGGATGAAAATGAGCATATTTTAGATTCAAAATCTGTAAATATAGGTTTTCGTTGGGCAAGTATAGATGCTGAAAAAGGTTTCTTTTTAAATGGAAAACCCATCAAACTAATTGGAGTAAATAGGCATCAAGATTATGAAGGTTATGGTAATGCCGTTCCTTTAGAACTTCAAAAAAAAGATATTCAGCTTATCAAAGAAATGGGAGCAAACCTGCTTAGAAATGCACATTATCCACAATCTCGTGAGTTGTATGAAATGTGTGATAAGCTGGGTATTTTAGTTTGGACAGAAATTCCAGTGGTTAATAAAGTAACCGATTCTGAAGCGTTTTTTGATATTTGTATAAATATGCAAAAGGAACATATAAAACAATATTACAATTACCCTTCTGTGGTGATGTTTGGTTATATGAATGAAATTTTTTTAAGGTTGGCTTTTGATAATAAATCCACTTTAGAAGAAAAAAACCAATTAAAAAAAGCATCCCTAAAGCTTGCCAATCACTTGGAAAATTTAACTAGAAAACTGGCGCCTAACCATATTACTGTTATGGCTTGTCATTTAAATGACGTATATAATGAAACAGGAATTGCCGATATTCCTATGCTTTTGGGATGGAACTTGTATTTTGGATGGTACGATAAAGACATTCCAGATTTAGGAGATTTCTTAGATGACCAACATAAACGGTATCCAAAGCGTTCCTTGTTACTTTCAGAATATGGTCCTGGAGCAGACGTGAGAGTTTATACAAGAACCCCAAAAAAGTTTGATTTTTCAACCGAGTATCAAGCAAAATTGCACCAATCATACTTTCAACAAATTATCGAACGCCCTTTTATGACTGGTATGACCGCTTGGAATTTTGCCGATTTTGGTTCAGAATTTCGTGGTGACGCTATTCCGCATGTGAACCAAAAAGGTTTAGTAAATTATGATAGAACTCCAAAAGAGATTTACTATTGGTACAAATCGGTTTTAGACAAAAACCGTCCCTTTTTGCATATTGCAACACATTATTTGTCTGGATTAACTTTGTTTGGTAATGAAACGTATCCTATCCAAATCTATTCTAATCAAAAAACGGCTTCAGTATTTTTAAATGATAAAAAATTTGAAGATATCATTTTTAATGAAGGTTTTGAAACTATAAACATGCTTTTTGTTAATGGAATTAACCAAATAAAAGTAATTTCAGAAGGTGTTTCTGATACAAAAAATGTAGAGGTTTTAAGAATAGATGCTTTAGATTTTAATAACTTTAATCGTTTAGGAATCAATATGGGCTCTCATTTTTATTTTACGGACGAAACTAAAGGAATTACGTTTGTTCCAGACCAACCTTACATTAAAGGATGGTATGGTTACGCAAATGGCGAACCTTTTGGAATGAGTAAGGACAAAAATCAAGGCATACCGCACGATATTAAAAATTCAACTTCAGAACCTTTATTTCAAACCATGTTAGAAGGGTGTACAAGTTATAAAATTGATGTTCCTAAAGGAAAATATAAAGTGTCATTGTATTTTGTAGAACCACAAATTAAACCCATTGATAATATTTATAATTTATCAAAAACATCTACAGAAACAGATGTGAAAAACCAGCGTATTTTTGATGTTTATTTGAATGATAAATTAATTCAAAAACAGTTCAATATGGCTAAAGAATATCATGAAAAATATGGGATTACAATCACAAATAATATCAATGTTAATAGAAATGAAGGCTTAACAATTTCTTTACAACCCATTGAAGGAAGACCAGTAATTAGTGGCGTTTTAATTGAAAAATTAGATTAGATCAAATATGTTTTAGTAATTTAAATAATTAGAATATTCAAACTAAAATCATAAAAAACTAAACATTATGAAGTTATTAATTTATGTCGTTTGTGTTGCGTTTATGCTTCAATCTTGCGGCCAGAAACTAGTCCAAAAAGTTAAAGTTTTAAAGCCACAACTGCCCAATATTATTTATATTATGGCTGATGACCATGCTACACAAGCTATAAGCGCTTATGGACATCCTATAAGTGAATTGGCACCAACTCCAAATATTGATAGAATTGCCAATGATGGGGCATTGTTTAAAAATAATTTTTGCACCAATTCAATTTGTGGTCCCAGTAGAGCTGTAGTTTTAACAGGTAAGTTCAGTCATATCAACGGGTTTAGAATGAACGGAGATGTATTTGATGGCAATCAGCAAACATTTCCAAAACTACTTCAAGAAACAGGATACCATACAGGAACGATTGGTAAATGGCATATAGATGGCATTCCTCAAGGATTTAATTATTGGCATATTTTAACCGATCAAGGCAATTATTACAATCCAGATTTTATTGGTGTCAATGAAAAAACTCAAAAAATTGATACAACGAGAATTGAAGGTTATGCCACTGACATTATTACAGATGAAGCTATAAAATATCTTGATAACATAAAAAATAGCAAACAACCTTTTATGCTTATGCTACACCATAAAGCACCACACAGAAACTGGATGCCTGCATTGAGACATTTAAATAAGTATGATACAGTTAAATTTCCGCTCCCTAACACCTATTTCAATTCTCATGAAGGCTCAACAGCTTCAAAAGAGCAACTACAAACTATTTACAAAGATATGTATGAAGGTCATGATCTTAAAATGACCAAAGAAAAAGGGAGTAATGAATTGGCACATAACCCGTGGACTACAGATTTTGATAGAATGACCACAGAACAACGCGCCATTTGGGATAAAGCGTATCAACCAAAAAATGATGCATTTCATGATGCTCATCTTTCAGGGAAAGCATTAGCAGAATGGAAAGGACAGCGTTATCTGCAAGACTATTTAGCAACTATAGCTTCTGTTGATGAAGGTGTGGGGAAAATTCTTGATTATTTGGAAATTAACGGTTTGTCTGAAAATACCCTTGTTATATATACCACAGATCAAGGGTTTTATTTAGGTGAAAAAGGCTGGTTTGATAAGCGTTTTATGTATGAAGAATCGTTGTGCATGCCACTTGTAATGAAATATCCAAAAGGCATAAAAAAGGGCACGGTTATTCATGCTTTAACCCAAAATGTTGATTTTGCCGAAACATTTTTAGATTATGCCCACGTTAAAATACCTGAGGATATGCAGGGGAAATCGTTAAGACCTTTACTTGAAGGAAAGCAAAATGCTGAAGATTTTAGAGAGGCTGTTTACTATCATTATTATGATTACCCTGCATTTCACATGGTTAAAAAAATGTATGGTGTTAGAACAAAACGTTATAAACTAATTCATGTTTATGATGATATTGATGAGTGGGAACTATACGATTTGGAAAAGGATCCTCAAGAGCTTAAAAATATAATAAACGATTTTTCTTACAACGAAATTAAAGTGAAACTTCATTATAAGTTAGATGTTTTACAAACTAAGTATCATGTAACAAACAAAGAATTTGAAAAAGCATCTAAAGAAGATGTTGATAAAGCCTTTAAGCAATTTGAAAGGTTACGTGGGCAAACAGGAACTTCATATAATCCCATAAAAGATAAAGACAAGAAATTTTTTTCAAACTAAAAATTAATATAAAATTATGAAGCAATTAGTAATTACTTTATTTGCCTTCCTAAATATAAGCTTACATGCTCAGGAATTATCCGTAATGACCTATAATATTAAATTGGATTTCCCTAAAGAAGGAGAAAATAGTTGGACTAAAAGAAGACCGTTCTTTATAAATCAACTCAAATTTCACGAACCAGATGTATGGGGTGTTCAGGAAGCAATGCCAAACCAAATGAAAGAAATAGATAGTCTTTTGGTGGATTATAATTTTATAGGTGTTGGACGGGATAATGGCAGGAATGAGGGAGAATATTCAGCTATATTTTATAAAGCAGATCAATTTGAAGTATTGAAATCATCTACATTTTGGCTGTCAGATACACCCGAAAAAGTATCAATGGGTTGGGATGCTGTTTGTAACAGAGTGTGTACTTATGGTTTGTTCAAAAACCTTAAAACGAAAAAAACGTTTTGGGTATTTAATACACATTTCGATCATGTTGGCACAAAAGCGCGAATAGAAAGTGCAAAATTAATTTTAAATAAAATTAAGCTTTTAAACACCAAAAGTTTACCAGTAATTTTAATGGGCGATTTTAATATGGAATCACAACATGAGAGTATTCAGTACATTTCACAAATCTTAAACGATTCAAAATCTATTGCAAATAACACTTTTGGACCTTCAGGAACTTTTAATAATTTTGAATTTCACAAACCAGTAACTCGACGTATTGACTATATATTTTTAAGTGATGATTTAACAATAAACAAGTATGCTGTTTTAAGCGATTCTAAAGATTGTCATTATCCATCAGACCACTTGCCTGTTTATGTAAAGATAACTATTACAGACTAGACATATAAAGTGATTATTGAAACAATGAAAGCGTATAAAATATATAGATTGTTTGCTGAAAGGGAATCTTGTACCAAAGAAATTAAATGACTAACTCAAAAAATTTAAATTGTTCAAAAATAAAATATAAAAAAGACTACTTATTTTTTAAGTAGTCTTTTAAATATCAATTAATTTATATTTTATTATTTCCTAAAAATAGTTTGTTTTCTATCCGGTCCTACTGATACAATCGTGATAGGTAGTTCTAATTCTTTTTCTAAGAACTCAATATATTCATTTAAAGCTTTTGGCATTTGAGCACCTTCAGACATTTGTGTTAGATCTTCTTTCCAGCCATCTACTTCCGTATAAATGGGTTCTACATTCTCTGGTTCGATGTTATAAGGGAAGTGAGAAATGACCTCGCCTTTATATTTATAAGCGGTACATACTTTTAAGGTTTTAAAACCAGAAAGCACATCACCTTTCATCATCATTAATTGGGTAACCCCGTTCACTTGGCAAGCGTATTTTAAGGCTACTAAGTCTAACCAACCACAACGTCTTGCACGCCCTGTAGTAGCTCCGAATTCACTACCAACACGACTCATGGTGGCACCATCTTCGTCAAATAATTCGGTAGGGAAGGGCCCAGAACCTACACGGGTTGTGTATGCTTTGAAAATACCAAAAACTTCACCAATTTGGTTAGGTGCAACGCCTAAACCGGTACAAGCACCAGCAGCGGTTGTATTACTAGATGTTACAAATGGATAGGTTCCAAAATCAATATCTAATAACGACCCTTGAGCACCTTCAGCTAAAATTGTTTTTCCAGATTTTTGTGCTTGGTATATAAATTCTTCAGAATCAATAAACTTTAATGTTTTTAAAACGTCAATCGCTTTAAAAAATTCAGCTTCCAATTCCGCTAAATTGTATTCTATATCTACATTGTAAAAAGCAATCATAGATTCATGCTTATCCGCCAATGCTCTATAACGCTCTTTCCAATCGTTTAATTCTAAATCACCTACACGAAGCCCATTTCTTCCGGTTTTATCCATGTAAGTTGGTCCAATTCCTTTTAGGGTAGAACCTATTTTAGCTTTTCCTTTAGAGGCTTCACTAGCAGCATCCAATAATCGGTGGGTTGGTAAAATGATGTGTGCTTTACGAGAAATAACTAAAGACTTTCTGTAATCTACCTTCTGAGCTTCAAGTTTGTCTAGTTCAGCTTTAAATATCACAGGATCGATTACAACGCCATTACCTACCAAGTTGGTAGTGTCGTCATGGAAAATCCCTGAAGGAATGGTGTGTAATACGTGTTTTTGACCATTAAAAACTAGTGTGTGTCCTGCGTTTGGACCTCCTTGGAAACGAGCTATAATGTTATAGTTAGAGGTAAGTACATCAACAATTTTTCCTTTGCCTTCGTCTCCCCATTGTAGTCCTAGTAGTAAATCTACTGCCATTGTAAAAATTAGTTATTTAGTTGTTTTTCTATTTCCGTAGAAATAAAGTGAATGATTATTAATTTCAATATCGAAAACTTCTTCGATGGTTTTTTTTATAGATTGAATTCTTGGATCGCAAAACTCGATAACCTCACCAGTATCCGTTAAAATAACGTGATCATGTTGTCTATCAAAATATGATTTTTCGTAATGGGCTTGGTTTTGACCAAATTGATGTTTTCTAACCAATTTGCATTCAAGAAGTAATTCTATAGTATTATAAAGTGTCGCTCTAGATACACGGTATTTTTTGTTTTTCATATTAAGATATAGAGACTCTATATCGAAATGCTCTTTGTTGTTATAAATTTCTTGCAGTATAGCGTATCTTTCGGGCGTTTTTCGGTGTCCGTTATTTTCTAAAAAGTTAGTAAAAACAGTTTTTACAGTCTCTTGATTTTTTGTTTCTGCGTTTTCATCCATAATTTCGTCGCAAATTTACACTTTTTTTACAGTCTAGTAACCTTATCTATACCATTAATTTTTTTAAGCTTATCTAATAGCTTTTTTAAGAGCGTATTATTCTTTACTACCACATTAATTTTTCCAGAAAACAACCCACCGTCGCTTTCAAAACTAATGCTTTTCATATTTACATGCATGTTCTCTGAAATTATTTTAGTAATATCGTTTACCAATCCTATATGGTCTATACCAGTAATTACAATTTGGGCAAAAAACTCTTGTTGGGAAGAATCTATCCATTTTGCAGGCATGATTCTATAAGCATAATTAGATTGTAAACTTAATGCATTTGGGCAATTTTTTTTATGAACTTTAATACCTTCAGAAACTGTTAAAAATCCAAAAACATCATCACCAGGAATTGGGTTGCAGCAACTTGATAATTTGTAATCTAATTTTTCTTCTTCTTTTCCAAAAACTAGTGAATCATAATTGGTAGTGATTTCTTCTTTTTCAATCTCCTCTTTTTTTATGTTAGTTTTCCGGGAAATTTTACTTTTGATATAACTCATTAAAGCATTACTTCTAGAAGACGCATAGTCTTTTAGCATGTTGTTGTCTATAGTGCCAATGCCTACTCTGTAAAACAAATCTAAACTTGTTTTGAGTTTGAAAAAGTTTACTAATTCGTTTATAGATGCTTCGTTAAGGTTAATTTTTAACTGTTTTAATTTTCGGCGTAATATTTCCTTGCCCTCTTCAGCAATACGTTTTTTATCTTCTTTTAAGGCCGATTTAATTTTACTCCTAGCTCTAGCTGTCGTGGCGTAGTCTAGCCAGTTGGCATTTGGTTTAACTGTTTCTGAAGTTAACACATCTACTTGGTCGCCACTTTGTAAAACATGATTTAGCGGTGCTAACTTACCATTTACTTTAGCACCTCGGGTTTTCATTCCTACTTCGGTATGGATGTTAAATGCAAAATCTAATGAAGTAGCGCCTTTTGGGAGCGATTTTAATTCACCTGTTGGCGTGAAAACAAAAATTTCTTTTGAGTATAAATTGAGTTTAAATTGTTCAACAAAATCTACCGCATTTGTTTCTGGATTTTCTAAGGCTTCTTGTAATTTATTTATCCAGTCTTCTAAATTATCTTCTTTTTCATTCCCTTGCTTGTATTTATAATGCGCAGCATACCCTTTTTCAGCAATTTCGTTCATGCGATCGCTGCGTATTTGAACTTCTACCCAGCGTCCTTTTGGTCCCATTACGGTAATGTGTAAGGCTTCGTAACCTGTAGATTTTGGCGAAGAAATCCAATCGCGAAGACGAATGGGGTTGGGTCTAAAATGATCGGTTACAATAGAGTAAATTTTCCAAGCTAAAAACTTTTCAGTTGAAGGATCGCTTGCATAAATAATTCTAATGGCAAACTTATCGTAAACTTCATCAAAAGAAACGCCTTGTTTAAGCATTTTTCTTCTGATGGAAAAAATAGATTTCGGACGTCCTTTAATAGTGTATGCTAGGCTTTCTTTATCCAAAGAATTTCTAATAACCTCACTAAACTCTGCTATATAAAGGTCTTGCTCTTCTTTACTTTCTTTTATTTTATGAAGAATATCGAAATATACATCGGGTTCGGTGTATTTTAAACCCAAATCTTCAAGTTTGGTTTTTATGTTATAAAGCCCAATACGGTGAGCTAAAGGCGCATAAATATATAAGGTTTCGGAAGCTATTTTTTCTTGTTTGTCTTCACGCATTGAATCCATTGTTTGCATGTTATGCAAACGGTCGGCAATCTTTATAATGATAACACGAACATCGTCATTAAGAGTAAGAAGCATTTTCCTGAAATTTTCAGCTTGCATAGACACATTCATGTCTTTTTCTTTACTTAATGAAGCTATTTTAGTGAGTCCATCTACAATGGTGGCAACGGTTTTTCCGAATTTTTTTTCAATATCTATAATTTCATAATCAGGATTATCTTCAACGACATCATGCAGCAAAGCAGCAGCAATAGAAGTGGCGTCTAAACCAATTTCTTGCGCTACAATTTTAGCAACAGCAATGGGGTGAAAAATGTAGGCTTCACCAGATTTTCTGCGCTGATTTTTATGTCCGTCTAAGGCAACTTCAAAAGCTTTACGAATTAATTTTTTATCATCGTCAGTAAGCGTTGTATAACTAACTTTTAATAACTCTTTGTAGGCTTTGGTAATGGCTGCATTTTCTTTTTCAATGTCTTCCTCTGTCATAACTTAAAAGTAACATAAAGAATATTAACAACCAACTAGTATTGTTAAATTTTATGTCGATTTTTTATATATTAAGAATTTAAAAAAGCAACCAGTTGAGATATTGCTTTACCACGATGCCCTATATTGTTTTTAATGCTTAAATCCATTTCGGCAAACGTTTTTTCGTGGCCATGGGGTTTAAATATGGGGTCGTAACCAAATCCTTGACGACCCTGTTTTGTTTTGGTAATTTCTCCTTTACAAATACCAGTAAAGCTGTGTTGTTGGTTGTTAAGGTTTAATGCGATAACGGTTTTAAACTGGGCGTTTCTATTTGAATCATCTTTTAATGCATCAAGCAATTTATTCATATTATCATTGGCATTGCGTTGTTCGCCAGCGTAACGTGCGGAAAATACACCAGGCTCCCCATTTAAGGCTTCAACTTCCAATCCTGTATCATCAGCAAAACAATCATATCCGTAGTTTTCTTTAATGTAAGTTGCTTTTTGAATGGCATTCCCTTCAATGGTATTTTGAGTTTCAGGAATATCTTCAAAACATTCAATCTCTTTAAGACTGATTAGTTTAATATGGTTGGGAATTAAAGCTTGTACTTCTTTGAGTTTATTTAAATTATTGGTTGCGAAAACGATTTTCATTGAAAATTTTAAAAGTTAAAGGCAAAAGTAAGGACATTTTGGCTTGGTTAGAAAAATAAATAACTTCAAAACCATAGTAATATTTATGTTGAATATTTTTTTTATTAAACGTTTTTATGCATATTTGTTTTTAAGGTATCTTTTAAAAAAAGAATAAGTATTCTTCCTCTCTGCATTTGGTATCTTTTCAATAACAAATATTTTTTAAATTAATTTAGGTTTCAGTTAGATATGTTATCTGTTTCACTGATTATTGAAAGTGCTTTACATGAAAAACCTTACTAAGTCAATTAAGAAACGATATATTATTTTTATGCTTACAATTGGAATAATTATTATTTCAGTCGTACTAATTATCAATCGTAGTATCAATTTACAAAATACCACCACTAATAACCTTAATTTATCGAGTAAACAAGGTTATTTAATGGAACGTATTGAACGTCAGGTTTATTATTTTTCTAAGAATAAGGATGCACTCTCTGATGTCAATGAACTTAATAAGTTAAAAGAGCTTTCGAATGAATTGGAAGTTTCTCGTAATTACTTGTATTCAAAAAACATAAAAGAAGGTAATAATAGAGTTATTGATTCATTGTTTAAGGTTATTGAACCTGATTACAATAAAATACTTACTTCTATTAGAAATATTTTTAACAATAAAGAAGAATCTGTAGTGAATACATCATTACAAACAATATGGGAGTCCGAAATCCCTTTTTTTAAAACGATGGATCTTATCGTAAATTCATATGAAAAAGAAGCCAGTAAAAAACTTCAAAAATTAAAATATACAATATTTTTTCTTGGTGTTATTGCAGCACTTATATTATTAGGGGAATTTATGTTTGTATTAGTTCCTGCTTTTAATCAACTTTTAAAAAAACATAATGAACTTGAGCAGGCTAATAAAGAATTAGCCATCTCAGAAAATAAGATAAAAGAGAACATGTTAGAGTTAACAAAGCTCAAAACAGATTTAGAGATAAAAGACACATATAACAAAGTTTTTATTGAGCAGGCTCCAACGGCCATTGCTATGCTTGATAAAGATATGAAATACATTGCAGTGTCTCAACGTTGGATAAAAGATTATAAAATGGAGGGTCAAGAAATTATTGGTCGTTCTCATTATGATATTTTTCCAGAAATAGGAGATGATTGGAAAGCAAATCATCAAAAAGGTTTAAAAGGCGCTATAGATGTTTGTGATGAAGCACCTTTTGTTCGTGCAGATGGCACTGTACAATGGATTTATTGGGATGTGCGTCCTTGGTACATTTCAGAAGGAAATATAGGTGGTTTAATAATGCATACTGGAGATATTACGCATTTAAAAGAAAAAGAAGAAGAGCGGGTTCAAATTGAAATAATATTAGATAAAACAAATGAAGTGGCACGTATTGGAGCTTGGGAAATAAACTTAGAAAAAGATAGGATTTTTTGGAGTAAAATGGTTCGTGAAATCCATGAAGTGCCTGAAAACTATGAACCAGATTTAGAAACTGCTATTAATTTTTTTAAGGAAGGAGAAAGTAGAAATATACTCGAAAAAGTAGTTGGGGAAGCTATGGAACATGGTACTCCTTACGATGTTGAGGTAGAGCTTGTTACTTTAAAAGGTAATATTCTTTGGACACGTGCTATGGGCCAAGCAGAAATTGTAGGTGGTAAATGTATACGGCTTTTTGGGGTGTTTCAGGATATAAATGATAAGAAGCTTTCACAATTAGCTTTAAACAAGGCACATACAGAATTGAAGGCCATATTTAATTCTGGAGCTGTATCCATAGTAGCGACTGAAGTTGATGGTATTATTAGTCATTTTAATCACGGAGCAGAAATTTTAACTGGATATTCAGCATCTGAAATGATCGGGTTGCAAAGACCAACGTTTTTTCATCTACGAGAAGAATTAGATAAGTTTAGAATTGATATAGCAAAACAATATAATAAAAATCCGATAGGTTTTAGTGCACAAGAAGAATTGTCAAAACATAATGCCTACGATACCCGAGAATGGACATATAAAAGAAAAGATGGATCCACCATACCTGTTCAATTAACCTTAACGTCAATTAAGGATGATCAAGGTGAACTTATAGGCTTTTTAGGTATCTCAACTGATATTTCTGAAAAAAGAATTGCTCAAGATGAATTATTGAGAAAAAATCAGTTATTAAATTTTGCAGAAGAGATTACTTTGATGGGGAACTGGCAATGGGATACTGTTACAGATAAAGTAAAATGGTCGAATAATCTATATAATATTTTTAAGCTGGATAAAAGAATAGATAATTTAAAGTTTGATACTTATTTTAATTTCGTTCACCCTGAAGATAAAGACATTGTAGCCGATTATTTTAATAAAACAGTAGAAGAGAAAAGTCTAAATAGATTTACGCATCGTATAATAACAGGAGATGGGGAATTAAAATTCATTCAGCTTTTAGGAGAAGTTATTACCAACAGTAAAGGTGAAGTTATTGAAATGATTGGTACTTGTCAAGATATTACTGCTAGTAAGGTTTCTGAAAAAGAATTGCACGATGCACATGTACAATTGCAAGCTATATTTAATTCTGGACCCATAGGCATCGTAACTACTGATATTAAGGGTGTTATTAATTATTTTAATCGCGGGGCAGAAATTTTAACTGGATATTCAGCATCTGAAATGATGCGATTGCAAACGCCATTTATTTATCATACAGAAGAAGAATTAGATAAGTTTAAAAGTGACATTGCAAAACAGTATGATAAAAATCCGATAGGTTTTCATCCACAATTAGAATTGTCAAAAAATAATGCCTACGATACCCGTGAATGGACTTATATTAGGAAGGATGGCTCAACATTACCTGTTCAACTAACTTTAACGGGAATTAAAGATGAGCAAGGTAAAGATATTGGATTCTTAGGTGTTTCAATTGATGTTTCTGAAAGAAGAAAATCTGAAAATGAACTTTTACGAAATAATAAGTTGCTCAATTTTGCAGAGGAACTTACTATGATGGGGAATTGGCAAGTAGATTTAGTTAACAATAGTGAGAAATGGTCTAAGAATTTGTATCATATTTTTGGACTTGAAGAAAATACAGAGATAACAAGGAATACGTTCATAAGTTTTGTTCATCCAGAAGATAAAGAAAGAGTAGCTAAGCATGTAGAGAAGTCAATTAAAGATAAAAATTTCAATGATTTAATGTTTCGCATTAAATTAAAAAATGGAACCATAAAAACACTACTAAACTTGGCGGAAATTGTTGTTGATACTATGGGGAATGTTATTGAATTAGTTGGTACGTGTCAAGATGTAACACAGCAAAGGATGGCTGAAAAGAAATTCAGAGGTCTTTTAGAATCAGCACCAGATGCTATGGTGATAGTAAATGAAAGAAGACAAATACAACTTATTAACAAACAAGCAGAAATATTATTTGGGTATTCAGCAGAAGAACTATTTGAAAAAAGGGTAGATATTCTCATTCCAAAACGATTTAGCAGTACCGATCCTAGAACTAAAGTTATGGGAGAGGCAAAAGAATCCATTGCAATAAATAAAAATGGAAAAGAAATTCCGGTACAAATAAGCTTTAGCCCCTTACAAACAGAAGAGGGATTGTTAGTGTCTGCTGCCATACGGGATATTACGGAACAGAAATTAGCAGAGAATGAATTGTTACGAAAAAATCAGTTATTGAGTTTTGCAGAAAAAATAACCATGATGGGGAATTGGCAATTGGATCTCGTTACCAATAATATGAAATGGTCTGCTAATCTTTATCAAATTTTTGGACTTGAAGAAAACACAAAACTAACTTTTGATACATATCTTAGTTTTGTTCATTCAGAAGATATAGAAAAAATAATTAAGCATAAGGAGGTCGCATTTAGAGATAAAAAGTTTGATAATTTAATACATCGCATCAAACTAAAAGATGGAACTGTAAAAACAATACAACTCTTGGCTGAAGTAATTACAGATACATCGGGTAGAATTATTGAAGTAATTGGTACTTGCCAAGATGTAACGGCGCAAAAAATGGCTGAGAATAAATTTAGAGGGTTGTTAGAGTCTGCTCCAGATGCCATGGTAATTGTGAATGAAAAAGGAAAAATACAATTAATAAACAAACAAGCTGAAAAACTATTTGGATATTCACTAGAAGAATTGTTTGGGAATTCAGTTGAGATATTAATTCCCAAAGGATTTTCAGTTACTCATAGTGTAGATGATAATGGCTTTTTTTTCAATCCAAAAACGATAGGTATAGGAGAGGGAAAAGAGTTATTTGGAATAAATAAAAAAGGAAAAGAAATTCCTATACAAATAAGTTTGAGCCCCCTTCAAACAGAAGAAGGGTTATTAGTGTCGGCCGCGATACGGGATATTACAATCCAGAAATTGGCTGAGAATGAATTATTACGAAAAAATCAGTTATTAAGTTTTGCAGAGAAAATAACCATGATGGGGAATTGGCAAATGGATGCTTTTACTAGCACTATACAATGGTCTGCTAACCTTTACAAAATTTTTAGAATTGAAGAAAAAACAGAACTAAATTTTGATGTGTACTTGAGTTTTGTTCACCCCGAGGATTTAGAAAAAGTAATTAAACATAGAGAGGCGTCTATTAAAGATAAAAAATTTACTGATTTAATGCATCGTGTCAAATTAAGGGATGGAACCGTAAAAATGATACAACTCTTAGCGGAAGTTATCACTGATAATTTGGGTAATGTTATTGAATTAATTGGTACTTGCCAAGATGTAACGGCGCAAAAAATGGCTGAGAATAAATTTAGAGGGTTGTTAGAGTCTGCTCCAGATGCCATGGTAATTGTAAATGAAAAAGGAAAAATACAATTAATAAACAAACAAGCTGAAAAACTATTTGGATATTCATTAGAGGAATTGTTTGAAAAATCTGTTGAGATTCTCATTCCTGGACGATTTATTGGGAATCATAAGGCACATCGTGATGGTTTTTTCTCCAATCCAAAAACTAGAGGAATGGGTGATGGAAAAGAATTATTTGGAATAAATAAAAGTGGACATGAAATTCCCATACAAATAAGTTTAAGCCCTTTACAAACAGAAGAAGGGTTATTAGTATCGGCAGCAATTCGAGATATTACAACACAAAAATTAGCTGCCCGAAAAATAATTGAGTCAAAAGAAAGCTTAGAGGTATTAGCCAATAAGTTAACAGTTCAAAATACCCAACTTGCAGATTTTGCGCATATTACTTCTCATAATTTACGTGCTCCAGTAAGTAACCTTAATTCGCTTTTGGGTTTTTACAATACCTCAGAAAATGAAGAGGATAAAGCTAGTTTATTTAAGAAATTTGAAAAAGTCATTAATCATCTTACTCAAACACTAAACACTTTAGTCGCAGCAATAAAAACTAAAAATGAAACCTCACAGAATCTTGAAGAGATTACGTTTGATGAAGTTTTAATTAAAACAAAAGAAATTCTTTCTGGTGAAATTTTGAAATCAGGCATTATAATTACAAGTGATTTCTCTAAAATTAAAAAAGTTTCGTACAATAAGGTTTATTTAGAGAGTATTTTCCTTAACTTAGTGGGTAATGCAATAAAATATAGATCTGATGGTCGTTTACCAGAATTATTTATCGAGTCTGAAATAGAAAAAGGTAAAATAAAACTAAAATTTAAAGATAATGGCATGGGGATTGATTTAAAAAGACATGGGAGCAAATTATTTGGATTGAATAAAGTTTTTCACAGACATCCAGATGCTAAAGGTGTAGGGTTGTTTATGACAAAAATGCAAATTGAAGCAATGGGAGGTAAAATCTCAGCAACAAGCGAAGTGAATATAGGCTCTACTTTTAACATAAATTTTAATTAATAACATGAATGACCCTTTAAATATATGTATTGTTGATGATGATGATATTTATCAATATACCATCATC
Source organism: Mariniflexile litorale (assembly GCF_031128465.2). Classification (GTDB taxonomy): domain Bacteria; phylum Bacteroidota; class Bacteroidia; order Flavobacteriales; family Flavobacteriaceae; genus Mariniflexile; species Mariniflexile litorale. The sequence continues at coordinate 3,243,384 of NZ_CP155618.1, forward strand.
AAAACATTAGAGTCTCTAAAATTGGCAAAAAAAATAATTGTTTTTTCAGACGGAGAAGAAGCGATAGATTTTATGATGGACAATCTTAACAATATGGATGAACTGCCAGATGTTATTTTTTTAGATATCAATATGCCCATTATGGATGGATTCCAGTTTATGGAAGAATATGTAAAAATAAAACCTAATATCGGTAAAAAAATAATAATATATATGGTGTCTTCTTCTGTAGATCCCATTGATATAGAAAAAGCTAAAAGTATCACTGGAATTTCTGATTACATAATAAAACCCATACATCCAGGCGAATTAAAGTCTATTTTAGAAAAATTGGATATTAAAGGAATGTTATAAGAATCGTTTATAACTAGGTTTTAATAGTGTCGTTTTCTAAATAATAATTGATCTTAATTCAAAATATTCCTCAAAAAATATTAAATAGAATAGAAGGGTATTAAAAATTATAGATTAAATTTAGCGATATAAAAAATATTAAATTATGACAGTAAATTTTCAATATGTAGGTGTAGATGTAAGCGATACATTATCGGCTTTTACCGAAGAAAAGTTAGAAAAACTATTTATTAAATATGAGTTTTTAATAAGTGCCGCCGTGTATTTTAAACAAGATGAGAATAAACACGACACAGGTAAAATATGCAATATAGAATTAAGTTTACCAGGACCTAGAATTTTCGCCACTTCTACCGAACGAAATTTTGAAGTATCGGTAAGAGAAACAATTAGCGACTTAGAGCGCCAATTAGAAAAACGAAAAGAAGTTTTTAAAACACATTAATCAATTAACAATTGTTAATTGATCAGCGGTGGTGGTAGGGTTCGTTTCTTAAAATTGTAAACCCTCTATAAAGTTGCTCTATAAAAAATAAGCGAATCATTTGATGGGAAAATGTCATTTTAGATAGTGATAGTTTCCCATTTGCTTTGTTATAAACATCTTGTGAAAACCCGTAAGGACCTCCAATAACAAAAATCAATTGTTTTATTCCAGAATTCATATGCTTTTGCAAATATTCAGAAAAAGCAACAGAACTTTGTTGTTTTCCATTTTCATCTAACAAAATTAGAACATCGGTAGCACTTAATCTGTTTAAAATAAGTTCGCCTTCTTTTTGTTTTTGCTGTTCTTCGCTTAAGTTTTTAGTGTTTTTTAAGTCTGGAATAATATCAATTGAAAACTTAATATAAAAACCTAATCGTTTGGTATAATCATCCATTAACGATTGTAAATCTCTATTATCAGTTTTTCCTATGGCAATTAATTTGATGGTCATAATGGCAAAATTAACACTTAGTATTTATGAATAATGAATTTAAATATGAAAAATTTATAAAATTCATAAATGTAAAATTTAAAAAAGTAAATCAATTTCTTATTTTTGTGGCAAATCAACCTAAGATTATGATAACACAAGAGCAATTTGATCAAGAAGTCAAGTCAATAATTTCTAACGCCATTCGAGAAGATGTTGGAGACGGCGATCATAGTTCATTAGCATGTATACCCAATAATGCTAGAGGCAGAGCAAAACTTTTAGTTAAAGATAAAGGGATTATTGGTGGCGTTAACTTTGCTAAAAAGGTTTTTGCTTATGTTGATAAAAATTTAAAGTTAGAAGTTTTAATTGAAGATGGCTCTGAAGTTACCTATGGCGACATCGTTATGTATGTTGAGGGTTCGTCGCAATCGATACTAAAAGCAGAGCGTACAGTATTAAACGCGATGCAGCGTATGAGTGCTATTGCAACAAAAACAAAAATGTTTGTTGATTTATTAGAAGGTACTAAAACTAAAGTATTAGATACCAGAAAAACAACTCCAGGTATTCGTGTGCTAGAAAAGTGGGCAGTTAAAATTGGAGGTGGTGAAAACCACAGGTTTGCTTTATACGATATGATTATGTTAAAAGATAATCATATTGATTTTGCTGGAGGTATTACCAAAGCTATTGAAATGAGCAAGCAGTATTTAAAAGACACAGGAAAAGATTTACAGATTATGGTTGAAGCTAGAAATTTGACCGAAGTTGAAGAAATTCTACAAAATGATGGTGTCTTTAGAATTTTACTTGATAACTTCGATTATGAAGATACAAGAAAAGCTGTGAAAATGATTGGTAATATTTGTCTTACCGAATCATCTGGAAATATTAATGAAACAACCATTAGGCATTATGCAGAATGTGGGGTAGATTATATTTCATCGGGAGCTTTAACACATTCTGTTCATAATATGGATTTAAGCTTAAAAGCAATCAAGTAGTGTTACTTATTATTTTTTAATGTGAGTATAATGTGTTTTTATTATACGCACATTTTTAATTTTAATAACTTTGTTATGAATTTTAACGTAAATTATTAATGACAAAGCCCCTTGAAGAAAAGCTCGATAAAATTCCTATTGTAAATATTTTAGTGCGTTTTTTTAAACGGGCCAAATTACCAGGTCTTGAGGGGCTATCGTTTTACGATTTATTAGAACTTTATATTACTGGTATTGTAAAAGGCGCCTTAACCACCAGGGCGAGTGCTATTGCTTTTAGTTTTTTCATGGCGTTGTTTCCTTTTTTACTTTTCATTTTAATCATTATACCTTATGTTCCAATAGACGATTTTAAAATTGAGTTTTTAAGGTTTTTAGAATCTTTTTTACCACCAAGTACTTCCGATTTTTTCTTTGAAAATATTTTTGAAGGGATTGATAATTCGCAGCGAGGTGGTTTGTTATCATCGGTATTCGTATTATCAATTGCACTTATGGCAAATGGTGTGAATGCTTTGTTTTCGGGGTTTGAGAACTCATATCACGAACAATTATCTAGAAATGTGTTTCGTCAATATTTATTTGCATTAGGTGTTGCTTTAATATTGGCTTTTTTATTGATTATTACCATAGCTGTATTAGGCTATTTTCAAATTTATGTGGTTCAAAAGGTATTAGATACATTACATGATAAGGGATATAACGTTGCGGAACAAAGTGTTTTTTGGTTTAACATGGCTAAATATGTGTTCTTTGTATTTATAGTATATATAGCAACGGCAACCATGTATTATTTCGGAACGAAAGAAGGGAAATACTCTAAATTCTTTTCTGTGGGAGCCAGTTTTACCACATTTCTTATTATTTTATTGTCTTTTTTATTTGGTATTTATATTGAAAATTTCGGACAGTATAACAAATTATACGGATCTATTGGTGCACTTTTAATTCTCATGTTTTATTTGTGGATAAATGCTAATATTTTATTGCTGGGGCATGAACTAAATACATCTTTAAATAAATTACATAAAAGGTCATAGAGTATGCCATATTTTATAGACATTATAATACCTGTACCGCTTCAAAAGTTATTTACTTATAGTATAACCACTGCCGAAGCTCAATTTTTAAAACCAGGTATACGTGTGTCTGTTCCTTTCGGAAAATCTAAAATTTACACGGGAATTGTTGTTAAAATTCATTCGGAAGCACCAACAGCTTATGATGCGAAAGAGATTCATCAAATTTTGGATGAAGTCCCTATAGTAAATGAAAAGCAATTAAAGTTGTGGCACTGGATAGCTAATTATTATATGTGTACACTAGGAGACGTGATGCGTGCTGCTTTACCAAGTGCCTTTGTGTTAGAAAGTGAAACCATAATAACAAAGCATACCAAAACTATTGATGCGTCTATTTTACAAGATGATGAGTTTTTAGTTTATGAAGCATTACAACATCAATCATCATTAAAAATCCATGACATTTCTAATATTCTGGATAAAAAAAATGTGCTTCCCGTTATCAAACGATTGATTGAAAAGGATGCCATTGCTGTAGAAGAAGAAGTATATGAAAAGTACAAACCAAAGTTAGTACGTTATGTTAAGATGCATCCTCATTATACTTCTGAAGTTTCGTTGCAGAAATTATTAGAAGATTTAAGTAGAGCGCCTAAACAGCACCAAGTAATTTTAACCTTGTTTTCTATTTCAGCCACCACAAAAAAACCAGTGAAAGTCGCCGATTTATCCAAAGAGAGTGGTGCTTCACCAGCAATAATTAAATCGTTGATTGATAAAGGCATTCTTGAAGAATATTTTATTCAAACCGATCGGGTTCAATATTCAGGGGAAGATAACGAAGATTCAAAAAATCTAAACGAGTATCAAAATACAGCATTAACCGAAATAAAAGAATCGTTTAAAGAACAATCTGTTGTGCTACTTCATGGTGTGACTTCTTCAGGAAAAACGGAAGTGTATGTGAAACTTATTGAAGAGGCTTTGAATGAAGGACGTCAGGTTTTATATCTATTGCCTGAAATTGCATTAACAGCGCAATTAATCACCCGTTTACAGAATTATTTTGGTGAACAAGTAGCGGTGTTTCATTCTAAATATTCATCGCATGAACGGGTTGAGGTTTGGAATCATGTTTTAAACAATTCCACAAAAGCGCAAATAGTATTAGGAGCGCGTTCCTCGATATTTTTACCATTCCATAGTTTAGGATTGATAATTGTAGATGAAGAACACGAACAATCCTTTAAACAATTTGATCCAGCACCACGCTATCATGCACGGGATACAGCCGTTGTTTTGGCACATATTCACGAAGCTAAAACGCTTTTAGGTTCTGCAACGCCCAGTTTAGAAAGTTTCTTTAATGCGAAACAAAATAAATATGGTTTTGTAGAAATCACAAAACGATTTAATGATGTTTTAATGCCAGATATTGAGCTGGTCGACATTAAAGATAAGTTGAAAAAGAAACGCATGAAAGGGCATTTTAGCGATCGACTTGTTGAAGAAATGACCGAAACTTTACGCGAAGGCCATCAAATTATATTATTTCAAAACCGCCGCGGGTTTTCGCCTATTGTAGAATGTCATACCTGTGGGCATTCACCACAATGTCCAAATTGTGATGTGAGTTTAACGTATCATCAATTTAGAGATCAACTGCGCTGTCATTATTGTGGATTTGTTGAAATAATGCCTAAAAATTGTAGAGCCTGTGGGAGTCCTGAACTAGACAACAAAGGTTTTGGAACTGAACAGATAGAAGAAGAAGTTAAACTGCTATTTCCAGATCATAAAGTAGCCAGGATGGACCTAGATACCACGCGAGGTAAATATGGTTACGAAAAAATTATTACAGCTTTAGAGCAACAGGAAATCGATATTTTGGTAGGTACACAAATGCTTACTAAAGGCTTGGATTTTAGAAACGTAAAATTGGTGGGTATTATGAATGCTGATAATATGTTAAACTTTCCAGATTTTAGAGCGCACGAACGCAGTTTTCAGCTAATGCTTCAAGTGTCGGGTAGAGCAGGACGTACCGAAGAGCGTGGAAAGGTTTTAATTCAAACATACAACCCCCTTCATAATATTTTACAGCAGGTTTCTACTAATAATTATATGGATATGTATAACGAGCAAATGAACGAGCGTTATAATTACAAATATCCTCCCATTTTTAAACAAATAAAAATCACTTTAAAACATAAAGATTTTAGTAGGGTAGATACCGCTGCCACTTGGTATGCGAAATCGTTACGAAATGTATTTGGAGATTTTATTTTAGGCCCCGAATCGCCACCAATTGCTAGAATTAGAAATCAGTTTCATAAAAACATTTTGGTAAAAATACCTAAGAAGCAATCCTTATCAAAAACAAAAGAAGCTATCATTAAAATAAATAATAGCTTTTTAAGTGTAAAAGATTTTCGGTCGGTTAAAGTAATTTTAAATGTCGATAACTTTTAAGGAGTTCGTGTAGGCGCTTAAATATTATTTAAAGCATCAACCAGTTGGGTTTTTTTATTTCTGCTTAAAGGTATTTCGTAAGCACCAACTTCTACATTTTTACTGTTAAACCTGTCAATTTTATCTAAATTCACGATGTATGATTTGTGAATTCTTAAAAACTTGTTTTCTGGTAATTCTTTTTCAAAAGATTTCATAGTAGAAAGAACTACCAAGCTATTTTCTTCTGTAACTAGTTTTACATAATCACCAAGGGCTTCAATCCACTTAATGTCTTTAATGTAAACCTTACGTTTTTTAAGATTACTCTTAACAAAGATATGCTCACCTTCTTCTTCGTTAAAATCTTGAGTTAATTTGTGCTGCTCTAAAGCTTTATCTACAGCCACGTTAAAACGTTCTCTCGTAATTGGTTTGTGTAAATAATCGGTTGCATCGTAATTAAATGCTTTAAAAGCATACTCTGTTTTACCGGTTACAAACACAATTTGAGGCTTGTTGTTTAATACGTCTAAAAGCTCAAATCCGTTTAGAACAGGCATTTCAATGTCTAAAAAAATTAAATCTACTTGGTGTGTATTTAAACCATTTTTGGTTTCTAAGGCACTACTGTACTCTGCAATTAAGTTTAAGGCAGGGTGATTCTCTACTAACTTAACAATAGAGAGACGTTGTATTGCGGAATCGTCTACTACTACACAGTTTAAAGTCATAACATTTGTTTATTTCGGTTAAGATATCGACAATAGTACAAAAAATTCGGCTAAAAACCAAAAAACATCGTTAAACTGTTTAAATTAACATATTTTTAACATTTGTTTCTTGTAGCAAATATACTAAAAAAATATAGTTTAAATATAGTTGTTTGGTATGTATTTATTAACTATTTTTGCACCCAATTTTTAACAATAAAAACGATTTTTATGAATCATTATGAAACTGTTTTCATCTTAAATCCCGTTTTATCTGAAGATCAGATAAAGGAAACAGTAAAGAAATACGAAGATTTTCTTGTTTCTAACGGCGCTAAGATGGTATCAAAAGAAGATTGGGGGCTTAAAAAATTAGCTTATCCAATTCAAAACAAGAAAAGTGGATTTTATCACTTATTTGAATACACTGTAGAAGGTGAGGTAATTAATACTTTAGAAGTAGAGTTTAGACGTGATGAGCGTTTTATGCGTTATTTAACAGTAGCGTTAGATAAACATGCTATTTCTTGGGCAGAGAGAAGAAGAGTTAAACTTAAAGCAAAAGCTTAATTATGTCATCAATAGAACAACAATCCAAAGGAAAAAAAGACGGAGAAATTAGATATTTAACTCCTCTTAATATTGATACAAACAAGAAGAAAAAGTATTGTATGTTTCAAAAGTCTGGAATCAAGTATGTTGATTACAAAGATCCAGATTTCTTATTAAAATTTATAAACGAACAAGGTAAAATTTTACCAAGACGTTTAACAGGAACTTCATTGAAGTATCAAAGAAAAGTGGCTGTTGCTGTAAAAAGAGCACGTCATTTAGCTTTAATGCCATATGTAGCAGATTTATTAAAATAAAATACCGATAACAATGGAACTTATATTAAAACAAGACGTTGAAAATTTAGGATTTAAAGACGATGTTGTAACAGTTAAGAACGGTTATGGTAGAAATTTTTTAATTCCTCAAGGACAAGCTATTATGGCTACAATTTCAGCTAAAAAAGTATTAGCTGAAAATTTAAAGCAAAGAGCTTATAAAGAAAAGAAAATAGTTGATGAAGCTAGCGTAATTGCTGAGGCAATTAAAGCTTTAGAAATTAAAATACCAGCAAAAGTTGGAACAGGCGATAAATTATTTGGTTCTGTAAATAATATTGATGTTGCTGCTGCTTTAGAAAAAGAAGGTCAGTCTATCGATAAAAAATTCATTACAGTTACCACTGTAAAACGTACAGGTAAATATACTGCTGTTGTACGTTTACACAGAGAAGTAACCGTAGATTTAGAATTTGAGGTTATTGCACAAGCTGAGTAATATCAAATAGATTTATATGAAAGCCTCAACCTAGTTGGGGCTTTTTTGTTGTTTTTTAGACCTCACAGGTTTTTTAATCACAAAATTTAACTTTAAATAATTTCTCTCCTTAGGGGAGATTAAGAGGGGATAATGAAATATTCAAGACTTACAAAAGAGCAATTTGAAGAACTACACCAAGAGTTTATAAACTTTCTTGCAACCCAATCTATTACGGCTGATGAGTGGGCTAATTTGAAAACCAATAAACCAGAATTAGCCGAAATGGAACTTGATGTTTTTAGCGATTTAATTTGGGAAGGGGTTTTAAACCAAGCAGGATATTTAGAACATTTCTCTGCACAACACATTTATTTATTCCGTTTAGGAAAAGAAAAAATGAAAGCCATTGTTGTAAATGTTAAAAATGACGCTATTGATGTAACCACCCAAGAAGGTTATAATTGGCTACGTGAAAACTTAATGGATGAAAATGTTGAGTTTTTCCAAGCTGATAAAGATTATACCGACGATAAAAATCTTGATAAATTTAAAATGATTGAACAAGGTGCTGTAATTACAAAAGGTGAATTGTTTGAATATTTTGACGGCTTGATTAATTAGTGTCATGACGAAGGAGGACCAACTGAAGCAATCTGTTAATCGTTTACTTTACGTCATTGCGAACACCGTGAAGCAATCTTTCAAATTGAAGTTCAAAACATCATTTCGTTAATTAATAAACAGATTGCTTCGCTTTTTTTCTCATGAAAAAGCTCGCAATGACGTTTTCATTAATTATTTTTGTCACACTTCAAACCATCGAAGTATATATTAACTAAAATTTAAAATGGCTCAAAAACCAAGCATCCCGAAAGGTACCCGAGATTTTAACCCAGAACAAGTAGCAAAACGCAATTATATTTTTAATAGCATACGTGGTGCTTTTGAAACATTTGGATTTCAACCTATTGAAACACCAAGTTTTGAAAACTCTGATACCTTAATGGGAAAATATGGTGAGGAAGGAGATCGTTTGATTTTTAAGATTTTGAATTCTGGGGATTATTTATCGAAAATAGATGAGCAAGCTTATATAAATAAAGATTCTTTAAAACTTACTTCTAACATATCCGAAAAAGCCTTACGCTACGACCTAACCGTGCCATTCGCACGTTATGTAGTGCAACACCAAAACGAAATTGAGTTCCCTTTTAAACGTTACCAAATACAACCTGTTTGGCGTGCCGACAGACCACAAAAAGGACGTTTTAGAGAGTTTTACCAATGCGATGCCGATGTGGTGGGGAGTAAATCGCTTTGGCAAGAAGTGGAGTTTATTCAATTATACGATACCGTTTTTTCAACTTTAAAATTGGAAGGTGTTACCATTAAAATCAATAACCGTAAAATACTTTCGGGTATTGCCGAGGTTATTGGTGCTTCTGATAAATTAATCGATTTTACAGTCGCTTTAGACAAGCTTGATAAAATAGGCGAGGCCAAGGTAAAAGAAGAAATGCTTTCAAAAGGCATTTCAGAAGAAGGCATTTCTAAATTACAACCATTATTTACCTTATCTGGTTCTTTTGAATCGCAAATTGAAAGTTTAAAAACCATTTTATCTTCTTCTGAAGAAGGTACAAAAGGTATTGAAGAGTTGGCATTTATAAACGAAGCCATTTCAGAACTAGGTTTAAAAACAGCAACGCTACAATTAGATGTTACTTTAGCGCGTGGTTTAAATTACTACACAGGTGCTATTTTTGAAGTTGCTGCACCAAAAACCGTACACATGGGTTCTATAGGTGGTGGCGGTCGTTATGATGACCTTACTAGTATATTTGGAAAACCAGACACAAGCGGTGTTGGTATTAGTTTTGGTTTAGATCGTATTTATTTAGTGTTGGAAGAATTAGGATTGTTTCCAGAAACGGTAACTAAAAATGTAGACGTTTTGTTTATCAATTTTGGAGATAAAGAAGCGTTGTATTGTTTGAAAGCGATTAAAGAATTACGTTCTGTAGGTATTCATTCGGAATTGTATCCCGATTCAGCTAAAATGAGAAAGCAAATGGATCATGCGAATAAACGAAATATTCCCTTTGTAGTTTTAGTAGGTGAGGAGGAAGTTAATTCAAATATATATACATTAAAAAACATGATTTCTGGTGAACAGTTTAAAGTATCACTTTCAGAATTGATAAATCATATAAAATAAAAGAGTCCTAATTATCACGTTAGGACTCAGTTATAAAGCTTGTTTAAATAGATGGTAGATTTGAGGCTACGACTAACTAAATCAAAACTTTAATTTATTAATACTTTTTTAGAAACAATTCCTGAATCTGTTTTTAGTTTGATAATGTATGTTCCGGTACTTAAATCTTTGGGTTTTTGCGTTATAATATTTTCTTTTGAACGGATTTTAAGTTTATAAACCGACTGACCTAACATGTTTAATATTTCGGTAGATTCAATGTTTTTTCCAGTTGGATTATGAATCACAATACTTTTGTTTTCATTCGAAAAATAAACTTGAAAAGCATTCGTTTCAAAAGTATCTGAATTTAAAGTTTTTGTTTTAGCAAACGTCACTTCAAAACGGTTTAAATGGTTTCCAACTGTTAAATACACCTCATATTTACTTTCTTTTAAATTATGATAAGCATTTAGCTCTTTATCGTGTAAATATATAATCATGTTAGTATCAATATTTTCCAATGCATCAATTTTAATAGAAGCGATTCCTTGTTTGTTTATTTTTATTCCCAAAGGAAGTGCTTGTTCTTCATCAAAATTATTTACTGCTTGAATAATAAAGTGGCTGTTATTAAAAACCCAGAACATGTCTTCATTATTGTTTTCTGTAAGTAATGCATCATAACCTATATCAAAATTATTTGATGCTTTTTCATCTACACCAGCTAATAATTGGCGGTGATAACCGGTGGGTGAGTCAAATTTAAGTCTGATTTTTTGTCTGTTGTCAACTTTAATTTCTGTTGAACTTGTTTGTTTACTTTTTGGATTTGAATTCTTTAAAAATAGAGAAGAACCAGAAGCCTCGGTAACAAAAATACGTTGACTGTTTTGGAATAAAATAGCTCCTCCAACAATTGGTTGTGACATTCCTGGATCGTTAGATTCACCAACAAGATTGGCATCTAAAGTGGCGTGTACAAAGAATCCTTGTCCAATGGGAATATATTTCTCTGGTATTTTAGTCCCTACAGCACCTGTTGCATTCAGTCTGGTATCATTACTAACAGCAGGAGCGCCACCCATTAATGTGTATGTGGCATATCCACCTTGATACTCTCCTAAAATATGGGTATTACTCGCAAAATGATCCCAAAAATAAAGTGTTCCGTTTATAATATTTCCACTTGTATTTCTACCATTGGTTTCTAAGTTGCTAATATTATCTTTAATGAACTCATCTGCGTCTAAAGCCGAGGGGTAAGGGTTGCCCACTAAATAATCGTTACCGGCAGTTATGTTAAGGGTAATATCGCCGTTATTAGGTTTTCCATTAAACACATAGTTTTGTGTTTGGTTTATAGCACCACCAGTATTTGCGACACCTTTCATGGAGAATCCTTCTCCAGCTAATAAGGTGCCATTGCGTCTTACGTGTTGCCAATAGGAATAGGTGTCATTAGGGCCGTTAGCATATTTCCAAATCCAATAGTCTGAAATGCTAATATTGGTGCCAGATACGCTACCATCATAACCAGAGGTTAAAAAGGTAATATTAGTTGGTGTGGCTGATATAGTACCGTTTTTAAGTATATTATTGATCATTTTATAACTATTGTTATTGCTAGTGGTATTACTTATCCCCACAGGAGATGACCAATAATTATAAGTGTAATAGTCTTTAGTGCCTTGTTGATCGCGTTCAATTTTACCTGCACTTGTAACATCTAAAAGACTCCCATCGGTTTGAATTAACTGTGATTCAGCATCTAAATCAATTAAACCGTCCAGTTTTAAATACCAATTGTTATATAAGCCTTTGCTAGCTTCAATAGAAAATTCTTTTCCAGCATCAACAAACAAACCCACCATACCTTGTGTGCTATAGGAACCATTTAGATTGATGTTATGTTTTATATTTACAATGGAAGCACCATTGGGATTGTCTTGTTTGGTTGTAATATCCCATTCATTGCCATAAAGCCAATTCGCACTATTCGTCCAATTGCCATTGGAATTAGTTATATAAGGAAGTGGAGCTCTTTGAAAATAAATATCTTTAAAGTTATACATTTTAGCTCCTGTACCTTGGTCTATTGTTCCTGTTTTTTTATCATCTAAAATATCCCCATTATAAGCGTCCATTTTATAATACTTAACTAAATTGGTGCCGATAGAAGTAGAAATATCTAGTGGTATAATTTTGCCTCGGTTAAAGTTATGGGCTTCATCCAATTCTTGATATACCATGCGTTTAAGTTGATTGGCTGTTAAGGCTGTATTAAACACTCTAACTTCATCAATTTCTCCTTTAAAATAATTGTTATTGGTTGTGGCTCTACCTATTGTAAAGTTGGAATTACTTGTAATGCCTCCCGCAGTGTCTCTTGCTTCTTCCATACCATTAATATATAAAATGGTACTTCCAGAGGTGGTGGTTACTGCCACATGCATCCAGATGCCTAAAGAGGCTATACTTGTTGATGTTAAACTAACACCTTCAGCCACTGCTGTAATGGTATTGTTGGTGTTAACTCTTATATAAAAGTCACTTTGTCCTGCAACCATTCTGTTGTTTGAATTGGTGTTGGCACCATCAGATTTTATAAAGGCCATTAGGGTAGCCTCTCCAGAGCTTATAATATTGCTATCTTCAACATAATCATTACGTCCATCAAAATAGAGGCTATAACTATTGTTTAGATTTCTAGGAGAACCAAATACAGTATCGTCACCATCTCGAGATGACACAATGCCATCACCATCTAAATCTACTGTGCTAAGTAAAACACCGTTTGTGTCGTGCGGAAATAGCACAGTATAAATCTCTTGATTGTCAATATCTAAAGGGTGTCCATTTCTATTACTTTTAGGATCTCTATAATCTGGTATGCCATCATTATCAGAATCCAATGCATACAAAGGAGCCGTGCCTTGTCCTATATTACCATAAGAATCGGTGTAATTAGCTGCTCCATGATGAAAATCATAAACATCCAATATACCATCCCCATAATATTCTATAGCACCATCACCATCCGAATTTTTTTCTCTAAACGCTTCCGTTTCAGGGCCATCTCCCATACCATTTCCTGTAATATCGCCATCGCCATTTTGAAAACCAGCGGAGGCATTAGAACTAATAACCCCATATTCATCGACGTCGAAAATACCGTCGTTGTCAGAATCTAAATCTAAATAATCGGGGATATTATCTCCATCAGAGTTTATTGGTGTATAGCCTTCTGCTAAATCGTGCATGCCATCACCATTGGCATCAATCCAGGTAGAAACACCTGTTAAAGTCGCTTTTCCTTCACTTAAACCTGCGCTATTTGGGTTTCCTTCAACAACATCGGGAATGCCATCGTCATCCGAATCTAAATCAAAAACATCAGCTACGCCATCACTATCTATATCACAAAGAGTTTGTCTAACTTCAATATCATCAATAGCTAAATCGTTTCCACTACCACCAGGGGCATTGTTTACAAATTGTACGATAAAGGCTGTTTCAGAAGTCGTAAACTGTTGTGTGAATTGTTTCCATTCAGAAGTTATACAAGAATTAAAAGTGGGATCTGATGGATTATAAGCGGGATCGTTAGGGTCGTTAACTGCTCCAGAACACCGTGTAATATCTCCTGTATCAAAAGAAGCCAGAAGTGTGCTTTTATCAAACGTTAAAAAGTTTACAGTAACATTAGGTTTTATTCGAGGGAGTTCTCCAGCAGAAAAACGGGAATCGTCATTATCAATATTTATAACCCAAAAGCTATAAGTTACGGGAACGTTTGCCAATGTTCCTTTAATTTGTGTTTCGTAAAAAATACCTGAATCATAATGGGCATTAAAAATAGCCATTCTACCATTGGTGTCATTAGGGGTGTGATCTTCTATAGGAGCCCAAGCATACCAAGCCCAATTAGATACAGCGTCTGTAGGACTTACAGGTTCACCTGAAACTCCCGATGTTATGTGGCTTGCTATTGTATATTTTCCATCACCTACATTCGGATCGGCACCTAAACAGCTAGAGCCATGCAAACCATCTTCCAAACAGTATGTTGTTGATACAGTGTATAGTGAGCTAATGCCTGAACCTCTGCCTGTACCTGAACCAAAATTTTCGCTTAGAAATTTGTAATTTTCTAGTGAAGAGCCTGAAGATAATCGGCAATTGTTTTCTTCTATAGAATCGGGGATACCATCATTATCATCATCCACATCCACATCGTCATATACACCATCCCCATCACTATCAAAAAAGACCTTGTTGGCTTCTGCTTTTAAATTTATTTGATATGAACCTTCATCTGAATCATCTGAAATTATGGTTAAAATAGTTGTGTCAATTCCTATAATATTACTGTTGTATGAAACAACAATATTTGCGGTTCCTCCAGGAGGAATTATACTCCCTGCAGGATTGCTAATTATTGAAAAGTGAGAAGACCCCGACAAAGTAATGGCTCCTAATGTTAAATTCCCTGTACTTGTATTGTTTATTACAAATGTTTTTGTAAATATTTCTGAAGTTATTTGAGCTGTACCAAAATCTGTATTATCAGTTAATATGGGTACATTACTAAGATCCCCCGGAATAGAATATCCAAGACCTGTAATATCTATTTCGGGTGTTGTAGCTTCAGAAACCTTTCTAATTGAAAAATTAGAAGGGGATTCATCTCTTGCTACACCCAATGATTTTATAGTACTTTCACTTATTGGTAAAGTGAAAGTACTAAATGAATGCGATAGAGAAAATATATGCCAAGAGAGAGAGAGACAAATTAAAAATGTACATAATTTTAATGAAATAGCAATTTTTTTCATTAGAGGTTAAATTTATAGCTTGGGGCTAATTATTTTAAGCGACCAAATGTATATTTAAAATCCATGAAATGCAAATAATATCGATTAAATGTTTGTGATTGTTGTTAAATTACTGATAATGAGTTTATTGAATTTTTGTGTTTTTTAGGACAATTATGATAAAATTACATTAATTTGAGTCTTTTGGTTTAATTAAATTATTTTTTGTAATTAATTGGTTGTGAGTGTTTTATTTCATTCTGATAAAAAGAGGAATTGTTAATAAACACCACAAGGTTCTGATAACCCTTTATAAGGTGTTTAAGAATGTAGACGGCTAAATTCTATAGAGTTAAACTTTTAATTAAATGAAAAATTTATTCTAACTTATCTAATATGTAGAATTATTTAGTGTAGAATGGATATTTATTTTGCGATAAGAGTTACATATTAGAACAAAAAGCCCTGTCGTAAATATTATCTAGGTATCTGCTGGCTCAAACAGTGTAAAGTGCCAAAACCCCAAATAAAATCGGTAGCGGCAATGCCTATAATATCTCTATCAGGAAAGCAGTCTGCAATACTATTTAGTGCGATGCGGTCGTTAGCGTCATTAAATGTAGGTACTAAAACCGTTTTGTTTAGAATTAAAAAGTTGGCATAACTCGCTGGAATTCTAACACCATCAAAATCTAAACGTTTTGGCATGGGTAGGGTAACAATTTTAGGTGTTTTACCGTTTTCTAAAGTAGAAGTTTGTAAACGCTTTAAATTGTCTTGAAGTGGTTTGTAATTATTGTCTGTGGTGTTGGTTTCTACAACAGTAATAATAGTGTCATCATTAACAAAACGCGCTAAATCATCAATATGTCCGTGCGTGTCATCACCTTCAATGCCATTTCCGAGCCAAATAACGTTAGTAATGCCTAAATATTCTTTAAACACTGCTTCGTAATCTTGTTTGGTAAACCCTTCGTTTCTAACTTGTATGTTTGGATGGAGTAAACATTCTTCTGAAGTTATTAAGGTTCCTTTTCCATTTACATCAATAGCACCACCTTCTAAGATAAAAGGTTTGCCTTTATATGTAGCTTGTTCTAAAGGAATGTTCAAAAATTCAGCGACTTTAGCGGGAACATGTTTATCTAATTTATAGTTGTTGTATTTCGCCCAACCATTAAAATTAAAATTGATGGCTTTTCTAGAAGCACCACTTTTTACAATAATAGGTCCAGAATCGCGCATCCAACTCCGGTTGGTTTTATGAATAATGAAAGACACGTTTTTTAAATTTACATGTGCCGTTTCTAACATGCTAGAAACCTTATTTTTTAGTTTTTCGTTAGCCACTATTAAAAAAACGGCTTCAACCGAAGCTACTTTTTTTATAAACTCAACAAAAGCCCATTGTACAGCTTCATATTTCCCTGGCCAGTCATTACCATTATGAGGAAAACATAATAAAATACCTTGTTGTTTTTCCCATTCGGCAGGAAATATCCAGTTATTTTTCATCCTAATTTTATGGAATTTAATTTTTTAATTTGAATGTTAATCGATAACTCTTTTTGTAATGTCTCCATATTTATCAATACGGCGGTCACGTAAAAATGGCCAGTTTTGGCGTACGTTTTCTTGTAGACTTAAATCGACTTCAGCTATTAAAATTTCTTCTTTATCAACAGAAGCTTGGGCTAAAATTTCACCCTGCGGACCTGCAATAAACGACGAGCCCCAAAATTCGATACCATCAGTGTCGGGAAGATATTTTTCCAATCCTATTCTATTAGCAGCAGCAACATAAATACCATTTGCTACGGCATGACCTCGCATCACATTCATCCAAGCACCTTGTTGGTTTTCGCCATATTGCTCTTTTTCTTGGGGGTGCCAACCAATAGCTGTAGGGTAAAATAACACTTCTGCTCCTTGTAAAGCAGTTAATCTGGCAGCTTCAGGGTACCATTGATCCCAACAAATTAAAGTTCCAATATTTCCTTTTTTAGTAGGGAAGGATTTAAAGCCTATATCACCTGGAGTGAAATAAAATTTTTCGTAAAAATGCGGATCGTCTGGAATGTGCATTTTTCTATATAAACCAGCTTCCGTACCATCAGTATCAATAATATAAGCACTATTATGGTAAACACCTGCCATTCTTTTTTCAAAAAAAGGCACAATAATAACCACACCTAATTCTTTAGCTAAAGCACTAAATGCAATGAAAGATGTACTGTAGAGAGGTTCCGCGTAAGCGAAATTTTCAACGTCTTCACTTTGGCAGAAATAATGACTGCTATATAATTCAGGTATTAAGATAACTTCTGCACCTTGTTTAGCAGCATCTTCAACCCACTTCAAACATTTTTTAAGATTATTTTCAGGTTTATCATTCAGGTTTAATTGAAGAACAGCTATTTTGTATGTGTTTTTAGGCATTACTAATTATTGAAAATTTAAACAAAGATATAATTTTAATAAGACTATTTATCCTTCTTATAAAGTGGAATTCTATATGAAAGTGAATAACTAAAGCCAGTACCTATACCGCTGCTATCGTAAGTTTTATTAAATCCAGGAATATAAATATTCTCAAAATTATTGGGCTCGGTTTCACTTGCCAAAATTTTAAGCTGTACGTTTAAACCAAGATATAAATTGGTTAATAGCTCTGTTTTAATACCAAGAATCAGTTCTCCCCAAAAAGCAGTTAAGCCGTTAAACTCTTGTGCATCGGTTGGTGAAAATTGTGAAGACCAATAAGTATCGGTGGTGTAAATACTGTAACTATGAAGTGTTTGACTAAATGTACTGGCACCAACACGAAAACCAGCATAAATCATGTTATCCATATCTAACCAATTTTGATATAAATTATAATCTATTCCTGCTTTCAGGTAACTTCCGCTGGTAGTTACATTTAAATAATCGGTGATGGTATGTTTTTCTTCAATACCTAACTCGCCAGCAAGATACAAGCGCTTTTTTAATCGGAAATCGGCTGAAACTTCAAAACCCGTATAGTCATCATCCACAAAGGAACGAACTAATTTTCCTAGATCACCGCCCACACGAAGTCCGTATTTTTCTTTAATTTTTATTGAATCTTTAACGGTATTTACAATGCTATCGTTTTGAGCGTTTAAAGACACAGAAAACAAAAGCATACACGCTAGAGCACTAATGAAATATGTTAAAATGTGTTTCTGTTTCATCTTCTACAGATTGATTATCGTTTAAAGGTTGTCTTGATTTTATCCAATTTTCGTCATTTGACTCAGGCTCAATGGTAAATGTTACGTTTTTATAAATGGTTTTGTAACCACAAGCGCGCGATACATACACTTCTTCTCTGGTATAATTTATTGTAATTATATCGGTATTACCATCAAAATAATCATCGCTAGTATCGTCTGGTGTGGCATTATCATTTACAAAGGCGTCTTTTATAAGTACGTATTGGGTTGTGTTGGCATCGGTTTTTAAAGGTAACACGATTTGTGTAGCTGATATAATGCCATACCCTGGTAATATATTGTCATTATCAACACCTCCAACAAGTAATTTGGTTATAGCTTTTTTGTTTTCTGGATTATCAACATCGTAAGCATCAATTATTAAACTAGGGGTAGTTGGAGTGCTTTCGGGACAAATATCATCGGGTTCACAACTTATAGTAATTCCTATTCCAATGAAGGTTAATAATATTAAAAGTAAACTTGTTTTTTTCATTAATCTCTTTTAAGAGTTTATTTGTTGGTGTGTTTAATCGTTTATTGCACAGTGACGCAGTTAAACAATTCTAAATTAAAATGATCTTCTTTCCAAAAGTACAACATTTTCAACATGAAACGTTTGTGGAAACATATCTACAGCTTGGGTTTTTGTAACTTTATACATGGCATCCATTAGTTCTAAATCTCGTGCTTGTGTGGCGCTATTACAACTTACGTACACTACTTTTTTAGGCGCAATGTTTAATATTTGTTGCACCACGTCTTTATGCATTCCGTCTCGAGGTGGGTCGGTAATGATAATGTCTGGCAGCCCGTGAGCTGCTATAAATGCATCATTAAAAACATGTCTCATATCGCCTACAAAGAATTCAACGTTATTAATACCATTTAATTGTGCATTTTCCTTAGCAGCAGTAATCGCATCGGGAACTGCTTCTACACCAATCACTTTTTTAGCTTGTTTTGCTACAAACTGAGCAATGGTACCCGTTCCTGTATATAAATCGTAAACGAGTTCATCTCCAGTTAAACCTGCAAAGTTTCTCGTTATTTTATACAATTCAAATGCTTGATCTGAATTGGTTTGGTAAAACGATTTGGCATTTATTTTAAATTTCAAACCTTCCATTTGTTCAAAAATATGATCTTCACCTTTGTAGCAAACCACTTCTTGGTCGTAAATGGTGTCATTCGCTTTTTCATTGATGATGTATTGTAAGGAGGTTATCTGCGGAAAGGTTTCAGCAAGAAAATCCATTAACAAAATACGTTTAGCCTCATCTTCTTTGAAAAACTGAATTACCACCATGACATCGCCTGTACTGGAAGTCCGAATCATCATGGTACGCAACAAGCCGGTTTGATTTCTTGTGTTAAAGAATTCAAAATTATTATCAAGCGCAAATTGTTTCACTGCATTTCTAATAGCGTTTGAAGGATCGGCTTGTAAATGGCATTTTTTTATGTCAAGAATTTTATCCCACATACCCGGGATGTGAAAACCTAAAGCATTTCTATCTCCTAAATCGGCATCCGATTGTACTTCTTCTAGCGTTAACCATCGGCTATCACTAAATGAAAATTCCATCTTGTTTCTGTAGAAATACTGTTCAGCAGCCCCTAAAATAGGTGTAATTTCAGGTAATTCTATATGCCCAATGCGGGTTAAATTATTAGTGACTTCTTTTTGTTTATAAAACAATTGGTGTTCGTAGCCCATATCTTGCCACTTACAGCCACCACAAACACCGAAATGTTCACATGCAGGTGTGGTGCGTTTATCAGATAATTTATGAAACACGGTGGCTTTCGCTTCGTAATAAGCTTTTCGTGCTTTGAATGTTTGTACATCTACCACATCGCCTGGTACAGTATTGGATAGAAAAATAACTTTTCCATCGGGTGCTTTGGCTATCGTTTTGCCTTTAGCACCGGCATCTAAAACTTCAACGTTTGTAAACGCTTGCTTTTTTGTTCTTTTTGACATGCTGCAAAAGTAATGAAACGAAATCTGAATTTTGAAATCTCAAATCTGATTTTTGACTTTATTTTTGAAATAGAAATGTTTTATTAGCAACCAATATTTAGTAACTTGCAGTTCTATCTGGGGATGATTTCTCTCCCACGCTGCTTTTTCGAATACTTCGAAAGAATAAAGGTACAGTAGGAATGGTTATTTTATTAATTTAAATGAAATTAAAATGGCTGTTTTAGGACAATTAACACCACAACAAACAATTGCATTAGAAAACAAGTATGGAGCACATAATTACCATCCACTCCCGGTAGTATTAAATAGGGGGGAAGGGGTATTTGTGTGGGATATAGAAGGCAAGCAGTATTATGATTTTTTATCGGCTTATTCGGCGGTAAATCAAGGGCATTGTCATCCTAAAATAGTAAATGCAATGGTACAGCAAGCACAAACATTAACCTTAACGTCTCGTGCATTTTTTAATGATGTGCTGGGTAAATATGAGGAATTTGCCTGTAAGTTTTTTGGTTTCGATAAATTATTACCCATGAATACAGGTGCCGAAGCTGTAGAAACCGCTTTAAAAATTTGTAGAAAATGGGCGTACGAAGTTAAAGGCATCGATGAAAATGAAGCCGATATTATTGTTTGTGAAAATAATTTTCACGGGAGAACGACCACTATTATTTCATTTTCTAACGACCCTGTAGCTCGAAAAAATTTCGGACCATTTACAAAGGGTTTTATTAAAATAGAATACGATGATTTAGAAGCTTTAGGAACAGTTTTAAAAAATAATCCCAATGTAGCTGGGTTTTTAGTAGAACCCATACAAGGAGAAGCAGGTGTTTATGTACCTCAAGAAGGTTATTTAGCTAAAGCCAAAGCATTATGTGAGGCATATAATGTGTTATTCATTGCAGATGAAGTTCAAACAGGTATTGCGCGTACTGGTAAATTGCTAGCAGTTGATCATGAAAATGTAAAGCCAGATATTTTAGTTTTAGGAAAAGCGATAAGTGGTGGTGTATATCCCGTATCGGCAGTTTTGGCTAATGATCGCATTATGAATGTCATTAAACCAGGGAACCATGGCAGTACCTTTGGTGGAAACCCAGTGGCAGCAGCGGTAGCTATTGCTGCTTTAGAAGTTGTTAGAGATGAAAAGTTAGCAGATAATGCTGAAGCACTAGGTAACTTGTTTAGAAAAGAATTAAATAAATATAGTGATACGAGTAATATTGTAAATTTAGTGAGAGGTAAAGGCTTGCTAAATGCCATTTTAATTAACGATAGTGAAGAAAGCGATACCGCTTGGAACATTTGTTTAGCACTACGCGATAATGGCTTATTGGCAAAACCAACACATGGAAATATTATACGGTTTGCCCCACCATTAGTAATGACTAAAAAACAATTATTAGACTGCGTTAGTATCATAATAAAAACACTCAAACAGTTTGAAAAGTAGAATTATTAAATGTGAAGTATAAAAAAACCCCTTTCAAATATCTACGATGAGCTGTTAAACAAATACTGCATAAATAATGGACGCACGGCAGAAAGTCCTGTACGCATGTTTAAGTATTTACTTTTGAAAACAATTTACAATGTCTCGGATGTTGATGTAGTAGAACGGTCACGTTTTGCTAAGTATTATTGTCCTATGGGGCAAGCGATGATGCACATTGGCAGCTATAAAAAGAAAACAAAAAATGGCTTTGAGCAAGAACTCCACAGGTACCAAGCCCAAAACTGCAACGGTTGCCCACTTAGAAATCTTTGCCATACATCTAAAACAAATCGTATTATAGAACGTAATTACAACCTGATACGACTCAAGTCTAAAGCGAGAATTTTACTTAGCAGTGAACAAGGCGTGGCCAAAAGAAAACAACGTTGCTGGGATGTGGAAGCTGTTTTTGGAAATATTAAGCAAAACATGAACTTTAAACGCTTTATGTTAGGGGCATCGATAAAGTAAATGTAGAAATGGGCTTAATTGCAATGGCACACAACCTTAAAAAGTATAGTCTAGCTATATAAGATAACTTTGCCGTTTTGTGTTTATGCTATTTAAACCAGTTATTTTAATAATTTAATAGAAAACTAAATTTGAGTCAAAAAAAAAGATCGTCTAAAATTACTCTTTAGACGATCTTTTTATTTTAAAAAAGAAATTAAATCTTATTTAATTTCTTTTAAGGCATTATCTATGAGCGTTCTTAAATGTTGTTTGTGAGCTGTAGAAGCAATATCACCTGATGCGCTAGCCATCGTTCTTATATTCTTTAAATTGTATAAAGCCATAGATTTAGATGTATTTGAATAACTGCTACTTTGTTTGCCAGTTAACATCCCTATTAGCATACCAGTATATTCTAATTGTAAGTTTTGTCTAAACGAATTTACATTGCCATAAATGTCAGCTTTAAAAATAGCATGGTTTAAATCGGTCATAAAAGCAGATAATTTATATTCATTTCCATATAATTCAGAATCTGAAATTCTCTGTAACGTATGATAATGCAAGATATGATTCAATACATTTTTTTGATAGGTTAGCACTTGGTTGTGAATTTTAGGGTCTTCAGGTGTTCTAAAATTAAAACCTCGGCGTTGCATGGCTAAATAGTTATACAAATCGTTTGGCGCATCAAAGGCATCAGGTGCAAAAACGTACTTGCTTAAAGCCGACATGGCCCGTTTTTGATCTTTTAAACTTACAGGTGTGTAAGGTTGCGTTTCTCCAATTTGATCAGCCATAGCTCTGTCTATATAAACACCACCAATAAATCTTGAAATAATGTTTGCAGAGGTTGCTTTTTGGCCACTTAATAAATAATAAACGCGTCTTAACTCTTGGTAGGATTCACCAGATTTAATGAATTTATTTTTTACAGTTTTCATTAAATTATTAGATAATTCTATGCGATCAATGGACCAGGTAATTTGGTCGTTCGATTGATCTGAAGTCATAACTCTTGGGTCTATCGCTTTTCCTGGAGAACGCATGTCATCGGCATCATTACCAAAAATATGTTCAGGTTTTGTAGATTCATTCAATAATGCTTGGTGCTCGCTTTCTGAAGCAAATGGTTTGTATCCTAGTTGTATGGCCCAAACATCGTAAGGCCCAACGGTAACATCATCGTATTGTCCTTGTTTGCTTCTATCCTTTGTAACATTTAAAGCAGCATAATCCATAACCGAAGCTGTTAAACATTTGCCTTCTATAAATGCAGCATCATTTAATTGTTCTGGTGAAAATAGCTGACTCGCTTTCATATTATGATTCAACCCTAAGGTATGCCCAACTTCGTGCATAATCAATGCCATCATAGATTCTTTTTTAATACGTTCCATCTCATAATCAGAATGGGCATATGCTGTTGCCGCTGCCGATGCAAACATGATATCTTCTTGTAATTGATGACCTAAAGAGCAATAAGCATATGTAGACTCGTTATCTTCTGGTGTTTCAAAAGGAGTGTCTAGTGATGCCAAGCTGTATATTTTATCATAAAATACTCTATTAGTAAAGTGAGCAAACTCCAACATGATATCGGCACCTAAAATTTGTCCGGTTTTTGGATTTACAAAACTAGGACCGTAGCCGCCAAAAGGGGGTTTAGGAGAAGATGTCCAACGTAAAACATTGTAATTTAAGTCGCCAGCATCCCAGGTAGCATCGTCTGGTTGCACTTTAACTACAATAGCATTTTTAAATCCTGCTTTTTCAAAAGCAATATTCCATTGTAAAACGCCATTGGTAATAGTTTCTCGCCATTCTAGAGGGGTCGAGTTTTCTATCCACCAAGTAATAGGTTCTATGGGTTCAGAAATGGCCGCATTTGGATCTTTCTTTTTTAAATGCCATCTGTGAATGAGGTCTTTGTATGGAGTGCTGTTTGTTGCTGTTTTGTCATCTACTTCTGTAGTGAAATAGCCAACTCTTGGATCGTCGTATCTCGCTTCGTAATCGTTATCTGGAATAGACATTAAACTGTGAAATACTTTAATACTAACGTTTCTACCATCAGCAAGGGCGTTTGAACCATTGTTAAGTACTGAAGGTGATGAATATACATACTCAACTTCTAAGTTGGTGTTTTCATCATAATTTTTAATGGAATTAATCTTTGTTTTATCTTTATTTAAACCACCAAGTTTGAATGCTGTAGGAGACTCACCAGGCTTGCTTGGTTTTTTAATTTGAGCTAATGTTTCTCCTAAAAATAAATCGTCTGCTTTAATTAAAAAAAGACCTTTCGATTTATCTTGTGCTGCAATGGTAATACTAGCTATAGTTCCGTTACTAATATTAGCGTCTTTAGATTTTGAAAGCGGATTTTTTGGATCAAAATAAAAAGAAGTGTTTTGAATAACAAATTCAATTTTATCAAAATACTTTTCAATTTTAAATACTTTCGACCCCATATATGCGCCTCGGTTCATCCTGCCAGCATCTAAAACACCATTGGAGATTTGACTGAAATAAATAAATTCTTGGTCTAATTGATTATCTGAGATAATCATTTGTAAAGAACCTGTTATAGTATCTTGGTAAATAGGGAATAGGCCTTCAATTTTTTTGCTAGATTTTACTAGTTCAGTAATTGTTTTTTCTTTTTTTGCAGAAGGTGTTGAGGTTTCTTTGGTTTGCTCTTTCTTATTTTTGTTTTTCTTGTTTTGAGCTTCCATGTGTTGAGAAAATAGAAACACAAAGAATGCTAAAGCCACACACATACAGTGTGTTACACGTGATTTGTTTTGCGTCATAATACATTTAGTGATTTTAACAGGAAGTTATCCTTTGATTATTTTTTTGAATTAGTCGCGTTAAAAATACTATAAAACAAATTATTTATACTAATAATAATGTTAAAACGCACTATTAATGTATATGTAAACCAAAGTAATTTAGTGTAAAAAGAAAGTTGAGAATTATAAATTTCCAAGAATTTTATCCATAACCCAATTTGCATGAAGTGCAGAACGTCCCGTCGAAGGGTGCGTGAAGTTTTTGTGAATTAACATATCTCGCATGCCTTCTACATGATGTATCTGAATATGTTTCGGGTTCTTAATAAAAAGAGATTCACATTTTGTTTTGCTTTCTAAAATAATAGCATTCTCATGAAATATAGAAAATTCTATTTTGCCTTCACTACCGTAAATAGTCACTTTATCAATAGAATCATTGCAGTCAAAGTTCCAAGTTCCAGAACCTGTAACATTGTTTTCATGCAGCCAA
The DNA here is from genome assembly GCF_031128465.2 of Mariniflexile litorale. Classification (GTDB taxonomy): domain Bacteria; phylum Bacteroidota; class Bacteroidia; order Flavobacteriales; family Flavobacteriaceae; genus Mariniflexile; species Mariniflexile litorale. The sequence continues at coordinate 3,268,647 of NZ_CP155618.1, forward strand.
CACGCCGTAATAGCATCTTTTGCTGTGTAATTTTTTTGTTGATTTAAACTAATACCATGAGCCTCTTTTATATCTCCTAAAAGGAAATTAAATAGATCTAATCCATGACTTGCTAAATCATCAAAATAACCAGCAGGAGCAATTTTAGAATCGGTACGCCAATTGTATGTGCCTGATTTATCCAACTCACTTGCCGGTTTACTAAAATGCCAATTAATATGTCTAACTTCTCCAATGTAGTTGTGTTTTAGCCACTCATTAATTTTTAAAAATACGGGTAAAGAACGTCTGTAATAGGCAACAAATAGAGGAATGTTTTTTTCGTTAAAGGCTTTATATATATCTAAGCTTTCGGCATAACTGGGCGTCATTGGTTTTTCAATACAGCAAATTTTACCTGCATCAGCAACTTTTAAAGCGTAGAATTTATGCGTGTCTGGTGGTGTTGCAATATAAACAGCATCTACGTTATCATCATTAATTAAATCGTCGGCATTCGTAAAGTATGTTTTAACACCGTGTCTTTTAGCATAATCTTTTAGCTTTTCTTCATCTCGTCTCATAACAGCAACGAGTTCAAAACCTTCGGTTAATTTATAAGGAGGACCACTTTTAACTTCGGTGACGTTGCCACAACCAATAATGCCCCACTTGATGGTATTCTTATTTTCCATAAATATGCTATGTTAACCAAAAGAGGCTGTCTGAAAAGTGTTATTCTGTGTCATATTGAGCCTGTCGAAATATTTAAACTGCTTGATAATCCATATCCGTTTCGACAAGCTCAACCTAACAGAGTAAATAAAATACACTTTTTCGGATAGCCTCTTGTTTATAATAATAAATTATTCTTCACTTTCTTCCATGGTGTGATACACGTTTTGTACATCATCATCATCATCTAATTTTTCTAAAAGTTTTTCAACATCGGCCGCTTGCTCTGGAGTCAGTTTTTTAGTTACCTGAGGAATACGCTCAAAACCAGATGAAAGTATTTCTATGCCTTTTTCTTCTAAAACAGCTTGTATCGCTCCAAAATTTTCAAAAGGTGCATAAATTAAAATGCCATCTTCATCAGCAAAAACTTCTTCTGCACCGTAGTCAATAAATTCTAATTCTACTTCTTCGGCATCTAAACCTTCCGCATTAATTCTAAAATTACAAGTATGATCGAACATAAATACTACCGAACCTGAAGTGCCTAAACTTCCATCGCATTTATTAAAATAGCTGCGTACATTGGCTACGGTTCTGGTATTGTTATCAGTTGCCGTTTCAACTAAAACGGCTATTCCATGGGGTGCATAACCTTCAAAAATAACTTCTTTATAATCGCCTTGACCTTTTTCACTTGCTTTCTTTATGGCACGTTCCACATTGTCTTTAGGCATGTTCACAGCCTTGGCATTTTGCATAACAGCTCTTAACCTCGAGTTGCTAGCGGGATCTGGACCCCCATCTTTCACGGCCATTACAATGTCTTTTCCAATGCGTGTAAATGCCTTACTCATAGCAGACCAACGCTTCATTTTACGTGCTTTTCTAAATTCAAAAGCTCTTCCCATAATTTAAATTTAATGTTAAAAGTAAAAAGTATAAAAGTTTATATTTCAAACTGTGGCAAATTTAAAAAAATATACGAATTGAAATAAAATATAACCTGTAAACTATTACTATAAATTGATTACAAATTAATCTTCGTCATCTGGCTCTACAATAGCTTCGATAGCTTGTGCTAGTTTGAAATCTTTGTTGGTAACACCGTTCGCAGAGTGTGTTGTTAAAGAAATATTTAGTACGTTGTAAACATTAGTCCAATCTGGGTGATGATTTAATGCTTCACACTCGAAAGCAATTCTACTCATGGCACTAAAGCAGTCTTTAAAATTTTCAAATTCAAATTCGGCATGAATAGCATCGTCATAATAATCCCATTCTGGTAAGCTTAATAATCTTTTTTCTATGTCTTCGGCTGAAAGTTTGCTCATAATATTGTTTTATATGTTGATTGTAAATTTACTAATTTCAAAATGAAAAATGCTTTGTTGTTTATTTATTATTGACCTCACAGGTTTTTACAACCTATAAGCTCTTATATCAAAATATAGAAATGCCGAATAGATTATACTTCTATTTCGTTTATAATATCTTGACTTATTAATTGGAGATTTTTTGGTAGTAAATTGTATTTTGGTAACACGGCCAGATACCGGTCGTCGTTAGTGGTATATACCTGTTTATAAATGACGTTTTGGATGCCTAGCGATTTGGTAAGATCTTTTATAAATTCGTCGTGATGCACCAAATCGGTACTACCTAAATGAAAAATGCCTGATTTGTTTCGGTTAATTATATAGTGTGTTTGCAAGGCTACTTTACTAACTGTAGTAACGTTCATAATCAAATTAGGAAAGACTTCAATAGGTGTTTTTTCGTTTATACTTTGAATAATTTCTTGAATTCTTGGTGATTGTTTTCCAAAAACCATAGGAAGTCGTAAAATGCTAACTTGATTTTTAGGAAGGCGTAGCAACATGTTCTCAATTTTTATTTTGAAATGTCCATAAATACTGGTACTTAACGTTTTGTCTAGTTCGTAACTTGGGTATTTGCTATAGGCGTCAAAAACATTGGCCGATGATAAAAAGATGATTTTTACTTTTTTTGAAAATACATATTCCGCTACGTGTTTATGAGCTATAAATTGGGTTGCAAAATCACCACGGAGTGCCGAAATGATAATAGTTGGTTTAATAATATCGAGTATTTCGTAAACATCATCTTCCTCAAAATTGAATTGAAAAAAGTGATGATTCTTTTCCCATTGGCTATTACTAGTTGCATAGGTACCATACGTTTTAAAGTAGGGGCAGAGTTCTCTATAAATAGCATGACCTAAAAAACCACTGGCACCTAAAATTAATATACGATGTTTACTTTCTTTCCCCGGCACTTTCATTAGACCTCTTTAGGTTTACACCTTATAAAAAGGTAATTTAACAACTGTTGCTGGTACAGCATTTTTACGTATTTGAATATAGATTTTACTACCCACTTGTGTGAAAACAGTTGGTACATACCCCATACCTATACCTTTACCTAAACTAGGAGACATGGTGCCTGAAGTAACAATACCTATTTTGTTTCCGTTACTATCTACAATATCGTAATCATGACGTGGAATACCGCGTTCATTGAGTTCGAAAGCAACTAATTTGCGTTCTGTACCTTGTTCTTTTTCTTTTTTTAAGGCTTCGGAGTTTGTGAATTCTTTTGTGAATTTTGTTATCCAACCTAAACCTGCTTCTATAGGCGAGGTGCTGTCGTTAATATCGTTTCCGTAGAGACAATATCCCATTTCTAAACGTAGCGTATCTCGAGCTGCTAAACCGATAGGTTTAATACCAAAATCTTCACCAGCTTTAAATATGTTGTCCCAAATTTGTTTGACTTCGCTGTTTTTACAATAAATCTCAAAACCGCCACTTCCGGTATAACCTGTTGCAGATATAATTACATGCTCGATACCTGCAAAATCTCCTACTATAAAGTTGTAAAAATTAATAGCAGATAAATCATGACTGGTTAAACTTTGCATGGCTTCAACGGCTTTAGGGCCTTGGATGGCAAGCAATGAATAGTCATCGCTTAAATCGCGCATAGTAGCTCCTATAGTGTTTTTAGACGTAATCCAGTTCCAATCTTTTTCAATGTTACTAGCATTTACGACTAACAAATAAGTGTGTTCTTTAACTTGGTATATAATCAAATCGTCTACAATACCACCCGTTTCGTTGGGCATGCAACTATATTGTGCTTTGCCAATGCTTATTTTTGAAGCATCGTTACTTGAAATTTTTTGAATAAGTTCTAAAGCATGTTCACCTTCAATTAAAAATTCGCCCATGTGTGATACATCAAAAACGCCAACGGCTTTTCTAACGGTTTCGTGTTCAATTGTTACCCCTTCGTACTGTACAGGCATGTTAAAACCTGCGAATGGTACCAATTTAGCACCAAGAGCTTCGTGAGTTTTTGTTAAAGCTGTGTTTTTCATTGAAATTATATATTTTGTTACCCCCTTAAAGAAGAGAATGTCATTTATCAGCGACAGCAAAAGTATTGAAAATTTATAGATATTGCTTTTTGGAAAAGTTTAAAAATGGATTGAATCTTTTATAAACAGGATAATTAAGAGTTAACACTTGGTTTAATAGATGTTTTCAAAATAATTTTATAATATTGATTATAATTACGTTTTATTCAAAAATTATTGATGATAAATTTTAAAGAGTCTTCGAAGGTCAAACCAAAAGTAACCATGGCGCAAGCCTTTAAAACTATTATTTGGCCTAGGCGAAATCTGGTTTTTATAGGGTTGATTTTAATAGTCATTAAAAGTATATCAGGGTTAATTTTACCTTGGCAGAGTAAAGTATTATTAGACGAAGTAATACCAAATAAAGATTATTCTCAGCTCTATACTTTAATTGCTATTGTACTATCTGCTATTTTGGTACAAGCAGTAACCTCATTTTTATTAACCAGAGTTTTAAGCGTACAGGCACAGTATTTAATAAGTGAATTGCGTGCACAGGTACAAAAAAAGATACTGTCGTTGCCTATTAGCTTTTTTGATAACACAAAATCGGGTGCCTTGGTATCTCGAATTATGAGTGATGTTGAAGGAGTAAGAAACCTCATTGGTACTGGTTTGGTACAATTGGTAGGAGGTAGTTTTACCGCCATTGTGTCGTTAGTTATTTTAATAAAAATAAATCCGTGGATGACGCTTTTTGTGTTTGTACCACTTTCAATTTTCGGATACATTGCACTTAGAGCCTTTAAATACATTCGTCCTATTTTTAGAACCAGAGGAAAAATAAATGCTGAAGTTACGGGGCGTTTAACCGAAACTTTAGCAGGTGTTCGTGTTATTAAAGCCTTTAATGCTGAAGAACAAGAGCAAATTGTGTTTGAAAAAGGCGTGGACAAACTCTACCAGAATGTAAAAAAGAGTTTAACGGCAACAGCATTTATGACCAGTTCCTCTACGTTTTTAATAGGTGTTGCCACTACTGGAATTATGGGTATGGGGGGGTATTATATGATTCAAGGAGAAATGACAACGGGTGATTTTCTATTCTTCACTTTAATTCTTGGTTTTATGATTGCGCCAATTGTACAAATGAGCAATATAGGGAGTCAACTTACAGAAGCATTGGCTGGTTTAGATAGAACGGAGGAGCTTATGAATATGACGGCAGAAGAAGATAATGTACAACGCACCATTCACTTAAAAGATTTAAAAGGAGAGATTACCTTTAAAGACGTGTCGTTTTCTTATGACGAAGGCAAAGAAGTCCTGCATAATATTAATTTTACAGCACCCGCAGGTTCTGTAACGGCGTTGGTAGGAAGTTCAGGTTCTGGAAAATCAACTATGGCGGGTTTATCGGCCACTTTTTTAACGCCAAAATCGGGTATGGTGACCATTGATAATCAAGATTTATCAAAAGTGAAATTAAGTACGTATCGCCAACATTTGGGAGTGGTTTTACAAGATGAATTTTTATTTGAAGGTACTATTCGTGAAAATATCCTATTCCCAAGACCAAATGCCACGGAAGCTGAATTACAAAATGCGGTTAAAGCTGCTTATGTAAATGAGTTTACGGATCGGTTCGATAATGGTTTAGATACGTTGATTGGTGAACGTGGTGTGAAATTATCCGGTGGTCAACGCCAACGTTTAGCTATTGCACGTGCTATTCTTGCTAACCCCAAAATTATTATTTTAGATGAAGCCACATCGAGTTTGGATACCGAAAGTGAAGGGTTGATTCAAAAAAGTTTATCTGAATTAATAAAAGACCGAACCACCATTGTGATTGCTCACCGTTTAAGTACCATTAAAAAAGCAGACCAAATTTTAGTAATTGAAGCTGGTAACATTGTTGAGCGTGGTACGCATCAAGAATTAATTGCTTTAGAAGGTAGATATTACGATTTATACACATATCAAGCTAAAATTTAAAAATGAGTCATTATGAAAATTTCAGATGTACAATCAACCGAATTTAATGAGTTTTATAGTAATTATTTGGCATTAGTTCCAAAAAACATTTTACTAAAAGATGGCTTTAAGGAAAGTTCTGAAGAGATTATCGATTTTTTTCAAAACATTCCTGCAATTAAATTAAACTATGCCTATGCGAATCAAAAATGGAGCGTTAAAGAAGTTTTGCAGCATTTAATAGATACTGAGCGTGTTTTTCAATACCGTTGTTTTTGTATTGCTAGACGTGATGTAACATCGCTGCCAGGTTATGAACAAGATGATTATATAGTGCCTTCAGAAGCAAAAAATAAAAGTTTAGAATCTTTGCTAGAAGAATTTAAGTCTGTTCGTCAAAGTTTTATTGTCTTGCTTCATTCTTTAAATAAGGAAGATTTAGAGTTTTTAGGTAATGCTAATGGAAACCCTATGTCTGCAAGAGCCGCTGCATTTATTGTTTTAGGGCATTATCAATGGCACATCAATATCATAAAAGAACGCTATTTATAATTTAATTTTAGTTAGTCAAGGCTAAAGCTGTTTTTCGTTTTAAAGCAAGAAACACTAAAAACGATAAAATCCCAAAAAGAGAAAAACCTATAAAGAGAGGTAAAACAGATGTTTTAACAAAACTACCTATGTAGTTTGCTATTGGAACTGCCATAACGGTGGAAATAAATCCGTTTAAAGCAGCACCTACACCCGCAATATGTCCTAAAGGTTGCATGGCTAAGGCTCTTATATTTCCAAAAATAAACCCTACAGAAAAAAACTGTAAAGCAAAAAAGCCTATTAAAATATAAATACTAGGATTGTTTCCAGACCAAAATAAAATCACATATAAAATAGAGACCATACTGTATGCAATAGTTGCTATGTAACCAAGTTTAAACATCCCGAATTTCACAACTAATGTGCTGTTTAAAAAGGTTGCTAAACCAATAGAAATAGCTAAACTCGCAAATATATAAGGAAACATATCTCCCAATTTGTATTGGTCAACAAAAATCTGTTGCGCTGTGCTTAAATACACCATAAACGACCCTGTTATAAAACCTGAAATTAAGGTATAAGAAATAGCTTCTTTATATTTAAAAAATTCTTTAAGACCATTAATAAATAGTTGAGGTGTAAAATTAACCCGTTTTTCTTTAGGTAAGGTTTCTGGTTGTCGTAGCCAAAACCAAATCATAATGCCTACTCCAAATATTAAATTGAAATAAAATATAGCTTCCCAATTAAAAAAGTGAAGTAAGAAAGTGCCTAATGTGGGTGCAATTACTGGAACTAAAATAAAAAACATTACAACAATGGATATTATTTTAGCCATATAATCGCCACTATAGGAATCTCTTACCATAGAAACACTTAAACTTCTGGGAGACGATAAACCAATGCCTTGAAAGACTCTACCAATAAGCATCACTTCAAAACTTTTGGTAATTACACAAACAATGCTGGCAATTATAAAAACGATGAATCCAATAAATACAATAGGTTTTCTTCCAAAACTATCCGATAAAGGTCCAAATAGAAGTTGACCAAAACCTAAACCTAAAAAAATCATGGTAATAAGTAATTGGTTATCGTTTGGGTTTGTAATATTTAGTGCTGTGCCAATATCAGGTAAGGCAGGTAATAAGGCATCAATTGAAAGCGCTACAATAGACATTAAAGACGCCATTAAGGCAACAAATTCAAATTTAAAGGTTTGCGTTTTTTGCATTTGGCAAAAGTACCTTATTATAGCAGATAAGAATGTACCATGCGAGTTAATATATTATTAAAAAGAGGGAGTCCTTATCTTAAATAAATATATTTGTTGATTTATATTTAACTTAAAATAAAATCCCACGATGAAACACCTAATCTTTTCTTTAACCTTATTTTTCCTTTTTTCTTGTAGTGATGATAAAGAAACCGATTATGTTGCATTGAATGAACAACAAATTAGCGACTATATTGCCGAGAATAATTTAGTAGCTCAAAGAAGCAATAGCGGTTTGTATTATATAATTGATGAACCAGGTACGGGCGATCAGCCAACGACAACATCTAACGTAACTATTGTCTATAAGGGCTATTTTTTAAATGGAACCGTGTTCGATCAAAGTGATGCCGACGGTATAACATATAATTTGCAACAATTTATTAAAGGTTGGACAGAAGGAATCACCTATTTTAAAGAAGGAGGAAGTGGTATGTTGTTAGTACCAGCGCATTTAGGTTATGGAAATGCTCGTAATGGTAGCATCCCTGGGGGATCGGTACTTCTTTTTGATATTGAACTTATATCAGTAAATTAAATAGAAATTGTTTTATTAGTATGAATATACAACCCTTATTAGCATACATTGAAAATTATATAGATCTAACGAGTGATGAAATTGCTTTTTTAGAATCAAAAATAACAGTTCGAAAGTATTTAAAAGGGCAATATATTGTACAACAAGGTGATATTTGTAAATACACCTGTTTTGTATTATCAGGTTGTACGAAAACATTTTACGTAGATAAAGAAGGGCAGGAACACATTCTTATGTTTTCTATTGAAGACTGGTGGACGTCCGATATGGGGAGTTTTATAACCCAAACACCCGCCGATTTTAATGTGCAATGTATAGAAAATACCGAATTGGTTATGTTTCCTTACGATGTAAATGAAGAATTGTTTAAAGGGATTCCAAAACTAGAACGTTTGTTCAGACAAATTATAGAACGCGCTTTTGTAGCTTCTCAAAAACGAATTGTTAGAAATTTTAGCCTTTCAGCCAAAGAACAATACCTTTATTTTAGAGCTCAATATCCCCTTATAGAGCAGCGCATCCCTCAGTATATGATAGCATCTTACCTTGGCATTACTAAAGAATTTCTTAGTAAAATTAAAAGTCAGCTTATTTTAGAGCAATAAATGTTAAACTAGATTAACATCATTTAATAATCTATGTCATTTTCTATAACACACTTATGTTAGATATTTGTACCAGTAAATTATTATGAATACTTTAATCGAAAACATAAGCGCCGTAAACGATTTAATCCTTCAAGGTAAGGGTTTAGAAGCTTTTGATATTTATTACCATGACTTAGTGGTGATGCAAGAAAATGATAACGAAGTATTTGTTGGTAAAGACATAAATAGAAAGCGAGAAGAAGCTTTTTTTGCCGGGATAACCGAATTTAGATGTGCAAAACCACTAAAAGTAACCGTGGGTGAAAAAACAACGATGGTAGAATGGCAATTTGATTTTACACATAAAGACTTGGGGTGTAAAAATTATACACAAGTAGCTGTTCAAGAATGGCAAGATGGGAAAATTATAAAAGAAAAATTATATAACGGATTATAAACAATAACAAAACAATAACATGATGAAAAAAACAATTAAAAATTTAGCAATCGTAGCTTTAGTAGCATTTACAACATTCTCTTTCACAAATAGAGTTGGTGATAAAAAAGAGATTAAAACAGACAAAAGTAAATTAGTTTGGAAAGGGTATAAAGTAACTGGATCTCACGAAGGTACCATCGCTATTAAATCGGGTTCTTTAACGTTTGATGATAGTAAACTAGTTGGTGGCGAATTTGTAATTGACATGACTACAATTGGTTCAACAGATTTACAAGGTGAATATAAGGGAAAACTTGATGGGCATTTAAAATCGGATGATTTCTTTGGTGTTGAAAAGCATCCAACAGCAAAATTAATATTTACTAAAGTAACTGCTTCTGGAAAAAATGCTTACGCTGTTACTGGCGATTTAACTATTAAAGGAAAAACAAATCCGGTAACTTTTAGCATTTCAGTTTATGGAAACAAAGCAACGGCATCTTTAAAAGTAGATAGAACAAAATATGGTGTAGAATATAATTCAACAAGTTTCGTTGAAAACTTAAAAGATAAAGCTATTTATGATGAATTTGATTTAGTAGCAGATTTAGAGTTTTAATTACAGAGTGATTAATAGTAAGAAAAGAGTGTTCAGAAATGAACGCTCTTTTTGGTTTTAATAGGGTTTTAAAAAGCCTACCTTTGTTTATTCATACAATAATATTATGTCCTTTAAAAAAATAATAGAACCACTTAAAGATAATTTACAACAAAATGGAATCACTGAGCCTAATTCGCTTCAAACAAAAATTATTTCAAAAATAAAAGGAGGTAAAAGCCTGTTTGTGATTGCACCAGAAAACTCAGGAAAAACCACCAGTATTGTAATAAGTGTAATTAATAAATTAAAGGAAGCATTTGAAGATGCACCACGAGCTTTAATATTTGTAAAAAATAAAGAAGAAGCCTTAAATCTGGCTGAAATTTTTAGCACCTATAAAAGAGGTACCGATTTACGTGTTTACTGTGCTTACGATGAGCACAATTTGGAATTGCAACGTGAAGAATTGTATTTGGGAACCGACATTGTTATTGCAACTCCAAAACGTTTAAATAGAATTTTTTACCTTAACGGAATCAATTTAAACAAGTTGCAAATGTGTATTGTTGAAGACGCTGAATTTTTATTTAGAAACAATAATTTTGCTGAGGTAACCAGAACACCCGAAAGTATAAGTAGGTGTCAATACCTTGTTTTTTCTGATAAGTTTGATGCGCGTTTTGAGCGTTGGCAAGAAACCTTCATGCATCTTGCTGAAATTGTAAAAATTTCTAAATAAATCAAAAAAAGTCTGTTAGGACTTAATCTTCAAGAATGTCAAGATGTACAATTAAATAACCGTTTAGTTTATACTTTGCTATTTCCATAAAAGCTTTCTTTGATAAATCTATTTCTCGGTTTTTAACAAATGGACCTCTATCGTTAACTGTCACAATTACAGATTCACCATTCACGGTATTGGTGACCTTAATTTTAGTGCCAAATTTTAAGGTTTTATGAGCAGCAGTATATAGGTTGTTATCAAATTTTTCACCACTAGCAGTTTTTCTACCATTAAATTTATCGTGGTAATAAGATGCATGCGCATTTTCTTTATAAGGCATGTAGTTTGATGAAATAGAGTCAATTGTGATGCTATCTAATAAAACCGAATCTTTTTGGATAATATTAAACGGAGTGTTTTTTGTATTGAAAACACTAGAAGATTTAAAGCTACTTAATATAATTAACAAACCTATAAAACCTATAATTTGTGTCGTTAACTTCATACCTTCAATTTATTTAATTCTTAATAACGAAAGAATTGATTTTTAATTATACGTGTCATTTAACTTTTTAGCCTTTATGATTTAAAAAAAGAAGTTACATAATAAGCATGTAACTTCTTTAATTTTATTTTAATAGTCGTATAAGTGTTATTTTTTGGATATTTCACCAGCTGCTATGGCTTTTGTGAAATTAGCTTCAACTTGCTTTAAAAAACCAAAAAATTTACTTTTATCTTGGCGCTCTAAAACTATTTGAGTCATTCCATTTTCATTAACAATAACTTCTTTAACAACCACATGATTTCCGTGTACACTATTGTAATTAGCTATTCCGCCGCGTTTTACAATAAAGTTCAGTTTAGGAAAATCGATGTGATTATATGCGCTACCCGTTTGAGCATTTATAATTAAAATATCACCCACTTTAGGCTCGTTTTGTTTTAATTCAAATGATTTTGGATTGTTAGCAAAAGTAAAACTAACGGTTAGTAATAATAGATAACAAATTTTTTTCATAACTAAAATTTTAAAGAATTATTAATGTTTGTTTCTAAAATAGCAATGAGGAAACTAATTAAAGAATGCTTTTAGAAATATTTAACTTTTTAATAATACTTGCAAAAAGTATAGAACCTTAACATAGAAAGGGGTGGTGGAATGGTATGTTGTATTTTGTAATTGTTAAGGTGTTTTTGCTTGTAGTAGTATGATTTAAATATGTGCTTTAGGGATGCTGAACCCCTTTGCAAATTAGGGGGTGTATTAAATATAAATTAAATGGTGTTCTGTAAAAAATTTCGAAGATTATATATAATTCGAAATGAGATTTTAATTGGTTTTAATTTTTTTTTACTTTCTTCTCATGTTGTTCCACAATAGTTATGGCAGCAATTAAATCTTTAAGATCCATATCTTCCAATTCTTCATCCACATAAAAAGGAGAGAGTTTGTCTTTACTATAGTGGTAAATTTTCCAGCGTTTAAATTGGTATTCTAATGCGGTGAAATTTTCAACCCAATCGCCAGAATTTAAATAGATCGTTTTACCGTGTTTGTTTTCAACATATTCCATTTTTGGTAGATGAATATGTCCGCAAATCACATAGTCATAGCCGTTTTCAATAGCTAAGTTTGAAATAACTTTTTCAAAATCCCTAATATATTTTACAGCAGTTTTTACGTTATTTTTTACTTTCTTAGAAAAGGAATAACGCTCTTGACCACGTCGTTCTAAATACCAATTAATTAAGCGGTTAAGTAACGTTAATACTTGATAACCGTAGCTACCAAATTTAGCCAACCATTTGGTGTTTTGAATAGAAATATCAAACACATCACCATGAAAAAACCAGGCTTTTTTGCCGTGTAATTCTAAAACAAGCTTATTTACTATGGAAATATTCCCAACAGAAGTATCGGTAAATTTGCGAAGTAGCTCGTCATGATTCCCAGTAATGTAAATTATTTCTACACCATCGGCAGACATGTTCATAATCTTTTTTATAATTTTTAAGTGCGATTTTGGGAAGTAACCTTTGTTAAATTGCCAAACATCTATAATATCACCATTTAGAATAAGTTTTTTAGGCTCAATGCTATTTAAGTAGTTTAATAAATGTTTTGCATGACATCCGTAACTGCCCAAGTGTACATCCGAAATAACTGCAATTTCTATTTTACGTTTAATTTTCAAATTTATAATTGCTTTTTTGTAAAATACTTGATTTTATATGACTTAGTCATTAACTCATAATTATCTATATATGAGCATATTGTTAAACAAATGTTATGACTTTAGAATGTCTTTATGCAAATTCATTTCCATATCTCTAAGAATAGATTTACTTTAGCAAAAAATTATAAGCATGGCTGGAAATTCTTTTGGAAAACTGTTTACTTTAACAACTTATGGTGAATCTCACGGACCTGCTTTAGGTGGTGTTATTGATGGTTGCCCATCTGGAATTGAATTAGATTTAGAGGCCATTCAGCAAGAATTAGACAGAAGAAAACCAGGGCAGTCTGCCATTGTTACGCAACGTAAAGAGCCAGATACCGTTAAATTTCACTCAGGAATATTCGAAGGTGTTACAACAGGAACGTCTATTGGTTTTGTTATTGAAAACACCAATCAGAAATCTCATGATTATTCACATATAAAAGATAGTTACCGACCCAGTCATGCGGACTATACATATGATAAAAAATATGGTGTACGCGATTACCGTGGTGGTGGCCGTAGTTCCGCACGTGAAACCGCATGTCGTGTCGTTGCTGGTGCCATAGCAAAACAAATGTTAAAAGGCATTGAAATTACAGCTTACGTGTCAGGTGTTGGAACTATGAAATTAAACAAACCTTATACCGAATTAGATTTAACTCAAGTAGAAGCGAACATAGTACGTTGTCCAGATGCAAAAATGGCAGCAGATATGGAAACGTTTATTAAAGAAGTTCGCGGAAAAGGAGATACGGTAGGAGGTATAGTCAGTTGTGTTATTAAAAATGTACCCATCGGTTTGGGGGAACCTGTTTTCGATAAATTACATGCCGAACTTGGTAAAGCTATGTTATCCATCAACGCTGTGAAAGGTTTTGAGTACGGTAGTGGTTTTGAAGGCAGTACCATGTTTGGAAGTGAGCATAACGATGCGTTTAACAACGATGGCACTACAAAAACGAACCATTCAGGGGGTATACAAGGGGGAATTAGCAATGGGATGGATATTTACTTTAATGTGGCATTTAAACCAGTAGCGACTTTAATTCAAACCTACGAAACCATCGATAAAGAAGGTAACAGTGTAGAAATGCAAGGAAAAGGACGTCACGACCCCTGTGTGGTACCAAGAGCGGTACCTATTGTAGAGGCCATGGCGGCTTTAGTAATGGCCGATTTTTACTTGCAAAATAAAATTTACAGTTAGTATTTAATCAAACCTACTTCAATAAATATTTCTTTAAATCTTTATAAGTCGAAATAACTACCGATTCTTTTTCTTTCCCCATAACCGATTGAATTTGTTCTGGTAATGATTGTTTTTCTTTTATAACGGCTTCAACAACATCTAAAAACTTAGTAGGATGTGCAGTTTCTAAAAACACACAATGCGTGTTAGCATTTTCTTTTAAATACGCTTTACAGCCTAAATAGCCAACAGCTCCATGTGGGTCGGCTACGTAATTATAATTATCAAATATTTCTAACATGGCAGCTTTCGTTTCTTCATCTGAAAAGCTATAAGATGATAGATTTTCTTTTAAACTGCTAAAATTATTTTTGTAGATTTCTTTAATACGGATGAAGTTACTTGGCGCCCCAACATCCATAGCATTACTTATAGTTTGCACCGATGGTTTTGGTTCGTATAATTGTGATATTAAATAACGTGTAACTACATTATTGGCATTGTTAGATGCTACGAAATGACTTATAGGTAAGCCTAGTTTTTGTGCCATCATGCCTGCGCAAACATTTCCGAAATTCCCACTGGGAACCGAAAAAACGATGTTTTTGTGTTCTTTATGCAATTGTTTGTAAGCAAACATAAAGTAAAATAACTGTGGCAACCAACGTGCTACATTTATAGAGTTTGCAGAGGTTAATTGCATATTGTTTGTAAGTTCTTCGTCTAAAAAAGCAGTTTTAACCATGTCTTGACAATCGTCGAAAGTCCCATTAACTTCCAAAGCTTTTATATTTTGCCCAAGTGTAGTAAGTTGCATTTCTTGAATATCACTCACTTTTCCGCTAGGGTATAGAATTACGACGTTTACACCTTTAACACCTAAAAAACCATTGGCTACCGCACCACCAGTATCTCCTGAAGTTGCTACTAAAACAGTCACTTCTCTGTCGTTGTTTTGGTTGAAATAACCTAAACAACGCGCCATAAAACGTGCACCCACATCTTTAAACGCCATGGTTGGTCCGTGAAACAACTCTAAAGTAGAAATGCTATCGTTCAATTTTACAACGGGAAAATCAAATGATAAGGTTTCTTCAACAATCGTTTTTAAAATGTCTTCAGGAATTTCTGGAGATACGAATTGTTTAATAGCTTCAAAAGCAATTTCAGAATGTGATAAATGATCAATATTATCAAAAAATGTTTTAGGAAGCGGCGTAATACTTTCGGGAAAATACAAACCTTTATCAGGAGCTATACCTTTAATAACTGCGTTTTTAAAAGTTGAATTAGGGGCTTTATGGTTGAGTGAGTAGTAGTTCATTTTTTGTTAAAATTGACCGATGACGGAAGACCGAAGCCGGATGATTTATTTAATATTTTTTTGGAACGCAATCATCGTGTTGATTAAATGATGTGCTTCATTATATAGTTTTCAAATTTAAATTTATTTAACTCCATTTGTCATCTAATTAAAATAAAATAACATTTTGCATAGCGTCATCAGTCTTCCGTCTTAAATTTTCTTAACACCTTGTGTATTAATTTTGGATATATGAATATCAAACGCTATGCCTGTTTTGGAGTACACATTTTTTATACTGTCTGCCACTTTTTTTGCAGATTCAATACCTTTACTTAAAGTAAATATTGAAGGTCCAGAACCTGAAATTCCTGCACCTAACGCACCTGCATTTAAGGCCGCTGTTTTTACTTCATTGTAATGTGGAATCAACTGACTTCTATAAGGTTCAACAATAACATCATGCAATGATTTTTGAATTAAATCATAATCGCTTGTATGCAGTGCATGTATTAAACTTCCAAAATTAGCCCATTGTGTTATCGCATTGGTTAACGAGACCTCTTTAGGAAGTATGGCTCTAGCTTCCGATGTTTTAACTTCAATTTGTGGATGAATGATGGTGGCATATAGATCGTCTGGAGATGGAATTTCCAATATTTGTATAGGAGAAATACTTTTAACCAAGGTGAAACCTCCAAATAGGGCAGGAGCAAGGTTATCGGCATGCTCGCATTTGCTGGCTATGGCTTCACCTTTTATAGCAAACTCTGTTAATTGGGTTTTGCTATACGGTCTTCCTAGGAGTTCATTCATGCCATAAACACTGCCAACAGCACTAGCAGCACTGCTTCCAATACCACTTCCTGGTTTTATTTTTTTGTTAATTTCAATTTCAAAACCACAATTGGGCTTTGCCGCATCGTACATTGCTAATGCTGAAACGCCAGCGACGTTTAACTCTGTTTCATAGGGTAAATCAAAACCGCCTTCAATTTTAGTGATATAAATGCCTTTTTTATCGATTTTTCTAATCACCATTTCGTCACCAACACTATCTAAGCAAAAACCTAGCACATCAAAACCACAAGCGACGTTAGCTACAGTTGCTGGTGAAAATATTTTTATTTCGTTTTTCATTTATTTCTTAGTATTCGTTATTGCGAGGAACAAAGCAATCTGTCTATTTAAGATGAGAGTACTTCGTTCCTCGCAATGAGACGTTATGTTTTAATCGTTTCCAACTCTAATAATATCAGCAAATAAACCAGAAGCGGTAACATCAGCACCTGCACCCGCACCTTTAATAATCATAGGTTGTTCTGGGTAACGTTGTGTGTAAAACATCACGATATTATCTTTTCCTTTTAGGTTGTAAAACGGGTGATCACTTGGTATTTCTTGTAAACTTACGTTTGCTTTGCCATCATTAAATTGTGCCACATATTTTAATTGACAATTTTTCGCTTTCGCGGAAGCATAAAGACCTTGGTAATGTGCTTCATCTTTAATTAGAGTTTGATAAAAATCGTCTACTGAATCACTTTTCATACCCGAATCGGATAAGAAAGGTGTATTTTCAATATTTTCTAAATTCATTTCAACACCGCTTTCTCTAGCAAGAATTAATATTTTTCTAGCAACATCAACACCACTTAAATCAATTCTTGGATCTGGTTCTGTGTAACCTTCGGCAGCAGCTTGTTTTACGACATCGTAAAATTTGGTAGTATCATTAAAATTATTAAATACAAAGTTTAAACTACCCGATAATACGGCATGGATAGAAGTGATTTTATCTCCCGAAGCTATTAAATTATTTAACGTATCAATAATAGGTAAACCAGCGCCCACATTGGTTTCAAATAAATAAGGCGCATTGTATTTTAACGATAAACGTTTTAATAATTTATAATTTTCGTAATCGCTAGAACATGCAATTTTATTACACGCTACCACGCCAATACTTTGGCGTAAATATTTTTCATATAATCCTGCAACATCTTTATTTGCAGTAACATCAACAAATATACTATTACGAAGGTTTAAAGCTTTTGTATTTTCAAAAAAGCCATTTAAAGTTGCTTGTTCACCGTTTTCTAATTGTTCTTTCCAATTGGTAAGATCGATACCTTCTTCACTAAAAATCATTTTTCTGGAATTAGATAATCCAGCAATGCGCAAGTTTATTTTTAAGTTATCTTTCAGGTATTTGCGTTGTTGTTTTATTTGTTCAACTAATTTTTCTCCAACATTCCCCACACCTGTGATAAAAATATTGAGTTGCTTAGTTTTGGTTTCAAAAAACTGTTCGTGTAACGTATTTAATGCTTTTTTAACATCACTTTGTAAAATAACAGCCGAAATATTTTTCTCTGAAGCACCTTGTGCAATAGCTCTAATATTAATGTTGTTTTTGCCCAATGTACTAAACATTTTTCCGCTAATACCTTGGTGGTTTTTCATATTGTCGCCCACTAAGGCTATAATTGACAAGTCTTTTTCAACAATTATAGGATCTATTTTGTGTAAAGCAATTTCGTTTTCAAATGTGGCATCAATAGCAGTTTGGGCTAATTCAGCATCATTTTCATCAATACCTAAACAAATGGAATGTTCAGAAGATGCTTGGGTGATTAAAATGATGTTTATTTTTTCCTGAGAAAGTGTTTCAAACAAACGTTTAGAAAAACCAGGAATGCCAATCATACCACTTCCTTGAAGCGTTAACAAAGCAATATTTCCAATATTACTAATTCCTTTTACAGGGGAAGAAGATATTATTTCTTCATTAGAAATAACCGTTCCAGCAGCTTCTGGTTCTAAAGTATTTTTAATATGAATAGGAATATTTAAATCTAAAACGGGTTGTACCGTTGGGGGATACAATACCTTAGCACCAAAATGTGATAATTCCATCGCTTCTTGATATGATATTTTTTCGATAGGATAGGCTTGTTTAACCAATTTTGGATTGGTAGTAAACATACCGCTAACATCGGTCCAAATTTCTAACTGTTCAACTTTTAATGCAGCCGCAACAATGGCAGCAGTAAAGTCCGATCCACCACGCCCCAAAGTAGTTTGTTCTCCTATTTTAGATTTGGATATAAACCCAGGAAGTACGGTAATTTGTTGATTTACTGAATTAAAGTATGCTAGGATATTTTTATTGGTAATAGCATAATCTACTTCTGCTTTAGTGAAATTAGAATTTGTAACTATTAATTCTTGCGAATTTTTACTATCAGCTGACAATCCACGATTTTTCATGGTCTCCGCAATAATATAAGATGATAATAATTCACCAAAACTCACCAATTTATCAGATGTTTTTGGCGATAACTCATTTATTAAAAAGATACCGTCTAACAGACTTTTAAGAGCATTTAGTTTTTCATCAACAAAAGCAACGATGGATGAACTCTTTTCTAAGTTAAGTTCATTAATCACATTAAAATGAATGTCTTTAATTAAATTAAAGGTGTCAATGTAAGATGTATCTTTATTTTTCGCTTGTTTACCAGCTAAAAGCAATTTATCTGTAATACCACCTACAGCTGATACGATGCATACTACTTTGTCTTTTTTAGCATAATTATCTAAAATGCTAATAACGTTACTTATGTTTTTTGATGAACCTACAGAAGTTCCTCCAAATTTTAAAACTTTCATGTGTTTTGAGTTATTATTTTTATCGGTAACATGTTGCTTCCATATATTTTTTTCCTTTGGTTTTGAAACCTCGATGTAGAAAGTTCATGTTTTAATGAATTGATGATTTAAATGAAATATTAAAGATGTTGTAATTGTAAAAATCACAAAGATAGCCCGAAGAATATATAATTAGCAACCCCAAAGGGTTGTAATAATTGTAGTTGTTCCAAAAATAGAAGTATTCCCTTTTATAGAAAAAGGAAGCGTGGTACTTGTATTTTGGACTGAATGATTCATTACAACAATATATAGAATTCAAAAGTATTACATTTAGACTTATAAAAAAACTAAAACTTTCTTTTTGCAGTATTCTTATAATCAAACAAGTTTCGTTTAAAAAAAACAACTATTTAAAATAAGAATTGAAAAATCTATAATAATAACAGGCTCTTTATAAAATGACTTTTAGCTTGTTGTTTATTTTATTAAACCTGCCTCGGTATACAATTAGCTTATAATTCTATGATATGATATTTAAATATCGTTTAAATACTTATTTATCCGATTAAATGTATTTTGTATCATTATTTTATTATATTTGTAGTGTTAATTAATATAAATTCCTTAAAATGACACCCCAAAATCCCTCAAAAATAATTTTAACCATTCTGTGTTTATATTTCGTAGCATTTACGCAAGCCCAGACAGCATCAAAATTAATCCCAGAAAAATCCAATGTTATAAAAACGGAACTACCTGATGTGATGGGGAGTGCTGGTTTAAATAATACAGCAAAAGAAATTGATATGATGGGGGAAATTATAGATAATAAAGGCGCTGCTATTATAGAAAAAGGCTTTGTTTATACTACTTCCGAGAATCTTCCAACTATTTTGGATAGTAAAATTGTTGTGGAAAATACAGACGAAGTTTTTAGCGATAAATTAACAGGAATATTAACAAATACCATTTATTATATACGATCGTATGCTACGACAACTAGTGGCACATCATATGGAAGTTTTAGCAGAATTGATACTAGTACACAATCTAATATCGATGTTAGTTTAAAAACTAAAATTAAAACCTACCCCAATCCCTCAACGAGTTACATTAGTCTTTCGGGTTTAATGGACACCAAAAATTATATTATTTATAATATGGCAGGAAAAGAATTGGCTCGAGGTAGTATATCTTATAACAACAAGATTGATGTTAGATTTTTAACCAACGGGTTATATCTTTTAAAATTAGATGACTTTGAAATAATTAGGTTTATAAAAGAATAACTATTTATAACCCATTGTGCATTTTAAATACTGCTAATTTTCATATTATTAATATTTCTGCTAAATATAAACCTGTTGATGAACTGAATGGTTGTTAAAGCAATTATTTTAGACACTATTCTTATTTTATTCTGCGAAGAAAAAAGAAGCTAGCAAACCAAGCAACGACCAAACGATTGAACTAAAATAAGCAATGTTTTTATTCGTTTAATACTTTTTTCATTTCGTCAATCGAATTTGTATAATCCGACATTTTTCTTCCTATTCCGATGTGAATGGGACTTGTATTCAGTCGGTTTGTCAAATCTTTTATTGGCATATTTTCTAAATTTCCAAATTCGTATTTCCACCAATCTAGAGCTTCCAGATTATGATTTTGAAATCCAATTGTGCTACGGTCATTATTAGTCGGTAGAAAATCTAGTCCGCCAATAATTGAATCCAGATTTTCAAAATCCGTCATTATTCCATCATAAATTAGTTGTCCGAAAAGTGCATCTTTAAAAATTTGTTCAATCTTGCTTAAGTCAGATGATTTTATATCCGTCAGAATTACGTTGTATTTGGTCAATCCGTTTGTAATTAGCCAGCATTTTTTTCTGTCAACATAAAATACCGTTGCATTCCATTTTCCAAGAATTCCGCAATCAGTATTTTGGTCAGTCGTGATAAGTTTCTTGACTAACTTTTCTAATTTTTTAGTTGTATGTATTTTAGTTCGTTTCATATGTTTGTTAACGTTTATATGAAATGTTGCGTGTTTGTCCGAAGGAAAATGAGAAGCTAGCAAACGTACAACTCACATTGGTTTAGGATAAAACTAGCAATTTTTTATACAGGTCTTTGTTGTAATACGTTTTTATATTTTAAATATATCAATTGTTTCTATCCAAAAGATTTTAGACTCAAAAAACTGAAGTTTTGTTTTAATTATCCGGTCAGTTTTATCTCTCGGATGTTTGGTTACAAATCTTGCCTTAGAATTATTAAAATCTAAAGTATGTTTTTCATCAAAGTCTTTTTGCTTATTTGAAAAGAACGTAATAACCTTGCCTTTCGCAATCCATTTTCCTTTTCCATATTTATTTACTTCGGGTGGAATTCCCTGTTTATTATTTGAATAAGAATGGAAGATGAATGTTCCATCCTGATTTAAGGTCAATTTATATTCAATAAAATGAACTCCTTCTTTTCCGAGTGCACGACAATAATCGCCTTTAAAATTATTTGATTGAGAGAATAAAGTCAAGTTTGAAATTAAAAGTAAGGTATAAATTATTAGTTGCATCGGTATGTTTTTTTGTGCGAGGATTTTTCGAAGGAAAATCAGAAGCTAACAAACGAGTAACTAACGTTGGTTTAGGTAAAACTAGCAATTTTTTAGATACTGCTTGGTTGGCAACTGACTTTTTTATTAAAAGAGCATTTTCATTCCTTCGTGAGTAGCTTTAAATCCCAAATCTTTATAAAATTTAATTGCCCTAGGCCTTTTTTGTCACTTGTTAATTGTAACATAATCGCATTGCGTTCTTTCGCTCTATTTATAGCCCATTCAAACATAATTTTCCCTACTCCAAGTCCTCTTTGGTCTTTTCTAACCATTACAGTTTCTATCTGTGCCCTAATTCCTCCACAATAATTCATGTATTGGATAAATGGCAATTGAAAAGTTCCAATACTATCAAAATTTTCGTTTTCGACAACAATCAATTCTTGATTTTCGTCAGAGTTAATTTTTTCAAATGCATTTAGATATTCTTTCGATAAAGATTTTGGAAATTTTCTCTTTTCCTTCAAAGTTCATCGTCAGCAATTATTTGCACAATTATTGAAATATCATTTTTTTTCGCTTTTCTAAAGTTCATTATTCGTTCGGTTTTTTGCTGTTTTGTTGCCAACGTTTATCTTTATCGAAAGTTACATGTTTGTGTACGAGGATTTTATGAAGGAAATCAGACGCTAGCAAATAAAGCAACTCACATTGGTTAAGCTAAAACTAGCAATTTTACCACAGTACTTTGTTAGCCACTGGCTTTTTTTTTTCGTTAATACTCTAATTCAATTCCATATTCACTGGCTTTTGAAGATAAAGAGATTACTTTCTCGTTATATTTATCTTCCATTCCAAGTTCATAAATTCCATTTATTGCGTTGTCAAACATTTTTCCTAATGAGATATAATAATTCTCATCCCAATATCCAAAATCTTCAATAATTTCTAGGCAACAGCTTACATAATGTAATTCCAATTCAATATTGAGTTCTGTGATATTCATTTTGCGAACTGTGCGAATTATTTTTCGAGCCTCAGTCTCACGTAAAACCATATTTCTCCCATTTGGATAAATATATCTTTCGATTTCTTTTTTATATTTTTCTGTTAGCTGTTCAATATCACCTGTGGTGAATATGTTCAAGTAGTTTTTTGCATCAGGAATTTTTTTATACATCTCTAAAATCAGTTTAATGATTTCAGTTTTGTTCATTAGATTTAATTCTTTTTTTAATTCTCTAAGTGCCATATTTAGTTCTAATGTTGTTTTTTTCAGTTGTTCGTTAAGGGTGATTGCCTGTGGCTAACGATTATACCTTTATGGAAAGTTGCGTGTTTGTATAGGAGGGTTTTCCGAAGGAAAATCAGAAGCTAGCAAACAAAGCAACGACCAAACGGCTTAACTAAAATAAGCAATGTTTTTTTAGGACACGGTGTTGTAACACGTTTTTTTATTCAAATAACTCTTTGTCTAATTTATTCTTTTCGTAAGCTTTATAATATTTTTTTGTTTTAGAATTCATTGGAACGTTGTTCTTTTCGTTACCTATAAATTCCAATAAAATTTTCGCTCCGCCAAGTTGAACTTCTTTAACATCTTCTTGTTCGCTATATTTTTGCCCTTCTTTTGGTTTGCATTCTAAAATTCTATTATGATTTATTTTTTGGTCAAGTGAATAATTCATCATAGAAATCATGTATAAATACTGTTGTTGATTTTGGTTAGTTAATACTTTGTAGAAATCACTACCTATTGGAATGTTTAGCCCAGTATCTTTATTTTTCCAAAATCCAATAATTTTGTTTGCAGCTCCAAATTCAGTTCCATTGGGATATATAGGATTTGATAAAATATAGTTACTCGCATCAAAAATCAAATTTTCATAGTTTTTATATTCAGGATTTTCATCTTGTTTCATCTTTTCGAAAGATTCCGAAAAAAGTTTTTTTGATGATGAAGGAAATGTAAAAGAAGTCCAAAGTCTTGATTTTACAATTTCGTTCTCAAATTTACCGGGTTTAAATTCCACAGTTTTAATAGCTTCTTTTATTAAATTATTTGTAGATTCCGAATTTGGATATGAACTTACAGTTATATCAGTAATTTGCGCATCTTCTGTTATAGTCAAATAAGCATATATATTTCCTTTGAAATTAATTTCTGAAGTAAGTTTAGGATAAATAAAATTTCTTAAATTCTTTTCAGAACAAGCGATTTGCTCTTTTTCTGAAAGTCCAGAATCGCAGTCGTTTTCAAATGGTAATTCTGTCAATACGGCATAATGATAAATTCCTTCTTTTTCTTGTTTAAACGGTTTTACTTTATATCCTCTTTCGGCCGTTTTGTCGGCATCTAAAAAATGTCCTTTTGGTATTTGTCCAATTGCAAAAATTGGAACTAAAAGTAAAAAAGCCAGAATATTTAATTTATATTTCTTCATTTTGTTGATTGGTCAAATGTGTTACAACAATTAGATATAATCAATTGTCTATATCTATATTATATACCGACGAATATAATAAATAATATCTTACATATTTAAATATTCTTTTAGTGTTATACTACATTCATTCCCTCCTTGTTCAGCCAAACCCCCATCTAAAAAAAATACAGCCGAGTGGTAGACGAACAAGACCCGAACAAGACTCGAACAAAACCCCCCATTTTTTTGGCGCTTGTCCCAAATCGTCCCAAATCGTCTCAAATTGTGTCAAATTGTGTCAAATCGTCTCAATATGTGTCATGTGGTTGGAAATGAGGTAAAAGCGTTTTAGTTTCACGGCATATTAACCCCTAATTCTATAACATCATGGGAACATTTAGTAAAGGCATCCTTGGAGGTTTCTCCGGAAAAGTTGGCAACGTTGTGGGTGCACGTTGGCGCGGTAAAGATATTATGCGCAGTTTACCGGCACGAGGTAATTATAGACCTACACAAGCGCAAATGGATCAACGTAACCGCTTTACAACGGTTATAAAGTTTTTAACGCCTATAAAGGACATCCTTTCGGCGTATTTTGGTAAACAGCAAGGCGACAAGTCTAGCTTTAATTTAGCAACGGGCTACCACATTAAATACGCCCTTTTGCCAGACCCTTTAGAGGGGTATACCATTGATTACCCCAAAGTACTTGTTGGCAAGGGCGATTTACGGGGCCTCTCCAATGGGGCGGTAGCGCTCGATGCAAACCAAACCCTTACAATTACCTGGAACGACAATAGCGGACAAGGTAATGCCTCGGCTACCGATGGCTTGGTTGTGGTGGTGTATTGCAAAGCACTCGATTTGTTTGAAACGGCTAACCCTGCGGGCACCCGTGAATTAACAACGCTGCAAATACCCTTACCGGCCTATTGGACAGCACAGCAAGTAGATGTGTGGGCAACCTTTGTAACGGCCGATGCAAAATTGGCGGCTACTAGTACCTATTTGGGAACGGTAACGCTAGCTTAAAACTTGTTTACTAGGTACATAGCAGAGGCGCCGCACAGGAGGCCTCTGCTATCATTTAAAAAAAAGCTACTTATGGTTTGTTGTTTAGAAGCTGCCCCATAAGGTTTTCAATAAAGTGCTTTGGGAAATAGCGGGTACCGCCCATCAGGGTATAGGGGAGGAGTTTGGTTTTGCACCAGCGGTATAAGGTGCTTCGGCTTACTTTAAAGAATTGTTGTGCCTCATTCGTGGTCATCCAAGATTCATCTTTAAAGCGTTGGTGGTTTAAAAATTCAGACATGCTGCTTGGGGTTTCTATTAAAGTGGGTGCATATAGCGTATGTATTTAGGTGTTAAACGGTTTGGTAAATATAATTAATAAGGGATTATATGTAATAAAAAGGATACGTAAACCGATGAAATACAGTGACTCTAATAGATAAAAAGCGAACAGGTACTTAAAAAAAACTGCTAAAGGGATGCTAGTAGCGTGAGAGATTTAAGGAGCTGTCCAGAAAAAGATAAACCCCTTAGAAAGCAGCGTAGGTGGTTATCTACTTTTTAAAATAGGAGCATGGATGTATGTAAGTGTCTGTTAAGTTTACATGAAGTAAAGCTAACATTCCGGTATCGTTTTTACTAAGAACCATAAGAAGGGATTGACTTCGTCGAATTTCATTTCGTGCGGTAACGGGGGCAAATTTTGCACTAAAAGACATGAAAAGTACCTGAGAATGATTTAATAACTGATTTTAACAATCATTAAAAATATAAACAGTTATTAAACAGTCTGGAGGCTCGGCTAGGGGTAGCACGGGAATTAAAAGTAGTGACCTTTCAATTAAGCACTTAGCTAAAACTTTTTATTATGTTTTGTCAAATAAAATTTTTAGCAATAAAGTAAAAATTAGTTACGTATTCTATCTTCTAAAACCTCATTCTTTATTCCTTTTAATTTAAGTTGAGAAGAAATATCATTTGTATTAATGGATTCTCCCTCAACTCTCAAAATAGAATGTCCGCAGGGATAAGGTTAGTTAAAGTCTTCCAAGTCAAAATTAAATTTCAAATTTGGAAATTTGTTTTCTAAAAGTTGTAGCATTTCTCTAGAGAGAATTTCTGATTTTATATTGGTAATTCCCAATTTAAAATCAGTTTAATAGTATTAGTCTTTAAATCTGTCAAAGAAGTATTTGGGTAATTTGCAATATTAGCTATGCCTAATTCATCTTTCAATTCGATTGAAAAGTGGTTATTGTTATTCAAATCAAATCCATAACCGATTCCAAGTGAGATTCCGTAATCGTATTTTTTTATAACATTCTCATGTTCCCAAAGAGTTATTTTTTCACCAGTTTCCTTAATAGTAGAATCGTTTTCTATTTTTAATGAATGATTATAAAAACCTCCTAAATCAGCAAATAATTTATTTCCGACATAATACCTAATGAGAATTGGAATATTGATATAATTGAATTTCATTTTATCCTTAACGGAATAATCTATATTTTCATTAAAATCTCTATATTGGAAATTTTCCAATTTCATCATTTTACTATCATAATTTATATTTGATATCAATGATAGTTTTCTGTTTAATTTGTATTCAAATGAAAGACCAAATGTATAACTAATCATTCCATCATATCTGTCAAATATATCATCATGATTTAGGTCGAATGAATTTACTCCTAAATTCAATCCTATTTTAAATTTTTCGGTGCTAATATCTTGAGAGAATAATTGAAAGGTTATTAATAATGTAAATAGGATACTTAATTTAATGTTCTTCATTTTTTTCTAATATTACAGCTAACTTCTCGTATAAAAAACGTAGGGGAGGTTATAAGCACTATCGTTTCGATTTATTACTTGGCTAAATATAAATGTTTTGCTTTTATCTTTTCTTCTATAAACGCAAATTTTATATTTAGCAGACTTTATTAATATGCACAGCACTTTCGGTTAAGCACAAACCACCGTCTCTTATGCGCAGGCGTCACGTCTTGAAGCATTAGTAAGTCGCAAGGGTGGTAATCGTGGGGTTACATCTGAAGAGGGTAGAGCGTTAAGAAAATGTCTTGTAGACATTTTTAGCGAATGAGCCAACTGGCGCGTTGGTAACTACAAAACTCGGTACTGCCCCTTCGACTTCGCTCAGGATAAACTAAATAGAAACCGTATACAGAGGCATATTTACTTGGGTAAGCAAGCACATCCTTGTAACGCCCCAAGATCATCAAAAGGGTAAATATGTAGATATGGCAGGGATTGAGAGAAAGAAGATGTCATTCCCTGGGGAGGTTCTCCCGCTTTCTGAAGTCTTCTTTAAACCCTTATTCGTATCGGTATGCTGTGCGAAGTCTCCCGACTTCGTACCTATTTCAATAGAACATTCTAATTTTTAAGAATCTTTGTTTTTCATAGAACACTTCGTAAAGCGGAAACGTCTATTCGATTGCCTGTAGTGTTTCCTGTAATTCCGTTTCTGATTCCTAATTTTTATACGCTTTCAAATATTCCGTTAATGCTTCTAAATAAAGTTTGTTAAATGCTATTCCGGAAAATGGGTTTTGACTGGTTACTAAGTTTCTGTCTTTTACAGCATAGTTTGCCTTTGGTAGTTTTCTTCTATATTTTAACCCCAATTTTCTCAATTTTTTGGCTATTTTTCTGTTTTTGGGTTTCCCTTTCATAATGAAACGCTCAATTACAAACTCCTCAAAAGGCGAAACCGAATTAACTTTAAAGCCAATGTATGGATTTTCTTCTTTTGGTATGGTTAATATGAGACTGGGTGCGTGACAAATAAGCCCGGTGGGCTTATTTTCCTTTGCAAAGTATTTTATTAGGATAGGTATGTTTATGTCATCTTTTAAATCTACCATTAAACCTTGACCACCTGGAATTATCAAACCGATATAATCAGACTTGTTTTCAATAGCTTTTTTAAGTGTTTTTGGACTATTAAAGAGACTATCCGTTTTAGTGAAAATGAGAGCTTCATTTTTTACTTCTAAGTTGTTTTTCCAATACTTATCGTTTATACTTTCTTCATCTATTGTTGCAATCATTCCATGGGGTGTTGCGAAATCTACAGTATAGCCAGCTTCTGTTACAGATTTATATGCGAGATAAAACTCATTCAAGAAGACACCCGTTTGTCGAAGTTTCTCTCCATTGTTTAATTGCAATGTGTCTGCTGCACTCATTACAAATAGTATTTTGTTGTTTTGTGCAGAAACTGTTATACCTAAAAGCACTAATACTACTATTATAGTTCTAATTTTCATTTTATAATGTTTTTAAATCGTTACACCTTTCATTATGCTATCGGCTATTTTTGGACTAATTCTGTTTATAATTCTCAATAGTTTTACTTTGTGAATATTTACTTCATATTTATTGTTTTTATAGGCTTTTATAAATTCATCCACCAATCTTTGAGGCGAAATTTTTCCTTTACCTCTTCCTTTCGTCATTTCAGTATCTACTAGAGGTGGTATTATTTCAAATACTTTTATTGTCTCTAATTGGTATCGTAATGATTTTGAGAAAATGTGAATTGCTGCTTTTGTACCACAATAGACAGCTGATTTGGCTTTAGGAACCATAGCTAAGCCTGAAGAAACATTCACAATGGCTGCATTAGAATTATTTTGTAGTACAGGAATTAATAAAGTAATAAGTTTTATAGGAGAAGTTAGATTTGTACTTATTTCATTCTCAATTTTTTGTAAGTTATAAGTGTCGTCCAACAAAGTTTGGTTATACTGTATACCTGCATTGTTTATCAGCACATTTAGGTCTTTGTGCTCTTGATTTATATAAACCACAAGTCGGTCTAATTCTGATGGTGAGGAAATATCACACTTAAAAGAAGTAATTCGCTTATCAAATCTGGCAAGTTCTTCTAATCTAATCTGATTTCTGCCAACAGCTATTATTTGATTGTTCAATTGGCAAAACCGCTCTGCCAATTCTCTACCAATTCCAGAAGTAGCACCTGTAATAAGTATTTTGTTATTGTCCAATTTCATACTCGTGATATTTAAAGCAAAATTCACGAGAATAAAGAGTGAAACCATTTACATATGTAAAGATTTTACTTTTTGGCTCTTATACGACTTAATTGGGTTGGCGTAATGCCTAAATACGAAGCGATATGGTATTGGTTAATTATGTTTTCTAAATCTGGATGTTCTTTTTTAAAGATTGAATAGCGTTCTGTTGCTTCAAGTGTTACAAGTTCAATTTCTCTTTTCTCTTTTATAGCAAACTTATATTCTGCCATAGTTCGAGCAAGGCTTTCAAATTTCGGATACTTATTATAATGTGACGTAAGTTGTCTAAAATCAGCAACGAATAGCGTGCAGTCTGTTAGGCATTGAATATTAATTAAATTTTTTTGCTTTGTTATTATTGATGAATATGCTGCTACAAAATTTGAAGGTGTAAAAAACGTTTTATTGTATTCGTTTCCCGATTTATTGCGAAAAAATGCGCGCATTACTCCATTTGAAATAAAAGCTAATTTTGATGAAAATTCTCCTTCTTTGGCAAAGTAATCCTTCTTTTTGAGTTGAATTTCAGAAAACAATGAAATGAAAATTTCCATTTCACGTTCTGTAAAAGGGACTAATGTTTCCAAATAGATTCTCAGTTCATTCATTTTTGGTAAGCGTGTTCTGTTTTTTTACAGTACTGGCATACATGCATAACCACAATAGAAATAAGCCCCTTGTAATTAACATCGTTTATGCATGCAATATATTATTTTTATTCGGAAACCGATGACTTCTTTAAACCCTTATGTGTATCGGTATGCTGTGCGAAGTCTCCCGACTTCGTACCTATTTCAATAGAACATTATAATTTTGTCAGCCTGTATCTGTATTATATATAGTAAAATTATACCATACCAACGCCTATAAAACCTTAAAACCAAGCAAACAGACCCCGTTTTTGTGTTTATTAAACGATGGTTTGTGCCTCAACTTTGTGGGTACGAAGTCGGGAGACTTCGCATAGCCATTCTAATTTTTGAATCTTTGTTTTTTATGAGTTCCGAAGTTCATTGGCATACTGAAAACTTTATTTTTTTGAGGGAAGGCAGATTGCTGACGGTTGTCGGAAGCAAAACTATTTAGTCTTTAGATTGGAAAATTTTACCTAGAACAAAAATACTAGCAAGACCAATTACAGTTGTAGTTCCTAATGCTATTGCAAGAGTTTCGTGACCTTCTATTGCTAAATAAACAGTAGAAGCAATGCAAAGTAGAGCCAAGGTAAAACCAAAAATTTGACCTCTACCACTTTGTTTTATTTGCCCTTTAATAGCGAAGTTCTCTAATTCCATTCGATGTTTAGATTGGTTTTCTGCCATTTTAACTACCCGTTCAGCACCATCTTTTACTACGTTATTGTACTGTTGTAAAACATCAGGTGAAGGCAATGGACCACTAAAACTTCTTTTAATTGTAAGGACAGCTATTATTTTTTCCTTTTTCTCTTCAGAAATTTCTGGGTCATCTAATATCTCTTGAATTTCTTGAAGAATATCATCTTCCTCCTCCTCGTTGATTGGGTCTAAAGCTTCTGACATTTTATTTTAAGGAAAGTTCTTTTTTAACCTTTTTGATAGCTTTTTCAATGTCTTGTCCAATAACACCCCAATCTGATTGTATAGCTTTAAAATCAGCCTCTACAGAAGTTTTTGAAGTGTTAAACTTATAGTAATTGCCAAATACATTAAAAGCACTACCCATTCCTATAAAAAATGAACTTTTAGGCAATAAGAAATCAGTTCTGTATTTACGAAATTTAGTCATTTTTATAACTATTAATTGTTTATAAGTTTATAGTATATGTTAATACAAAGTTACAATATAATAAAATATTATGTAATTAAATATAAGTTAAATTATATTATATGTAAGATCGTATTAGCACGTTATAAGTTACATTATTTAATTGATATATTAAAACGTGATGTGTTAAAGTATATTATAAATGATATCCGCAAACAAGCTAAAAAAGGGGAGAAAAAAATAAAGAGATTTCAGTAGTCAATACTGTAAAGAGTGGGGAATGTTTGCCAACACATGCCTAACCACAATAAAAATAACCCATTATAGTTATACCGTTTACGTATGCAATATATTACTTTTTAATTAGGAAACCAATGACTTATAGCGCTTGGTTCGTATTCGACTTTTTTTTATAAAGTAGTCCTAATTAGTTGAAGCTTATATGTATGGTGCTTACCAATAAAGTCTTCTAGCACAGGGCGTTGTTTTTGGAATAGTTGGTGTAATATTTATAAAGAACGACACCCTTGTCAGGCTTATATGCATGATAGGTAGTAAAATTATTCATGACCAACGCCTATAAAACCCTAAAACCAAGCAAACAGACCCCGTTTTTGTGTTTATTAAACGATGGTTTGTGCCTCAACTTTGTGGGTACGAAGTCGGGAGACTTCGCATAGTAATTCTAATTTTTAAGAATCTTTGTTTTTTATAGAACACTTCGTAAAGCGGGATTAGTGCGGAAAGAAAGTCGACAATATTTTCAGACAGGACTAAGCCGAATTTTTTTGTTTGGTTTTGTTTCTTTGGTTTCACAGAGCCAAATCAACAAGATTTGGAGACCTAGTAAATATAAAAAAAACATTGGAGTTAAACTCAAGCCCGCATTAATTTTAGCCTTTGTTATATACCGTTTTTTATCCAGTCCATCGCTTTTGAGATACTTTTTTCTGAATCACATTCAACATCTGGTATGATTCCTTCTTTAATAAGGTTTCTATTAATATCATAATAATAAGATTGAGCTAAAAATAAGATAGCACCACTTTTTAATTCATAAAATGCTAAATGAGAAGTCATTCCTATAGTTTGTTTACCAAAAGTTTTACTATTATTTTGGAATTTAAAAGCCAACGCTAGAAACTCTCCAGAACTTGCTGTTTTTTTATCTATTAAAATTGCGATTTTTTTGTTTTTATTTAAAAGAGTTGAATTATATGTTAAGCTTTCTTGAAGTTGATTGCCATATTTAAAATCCTGATTTGTACATGTTATTTCGTTGTAATTATTTTTGTTATTCAAATATATTCCAACTAAAGGATTATCAAATAATGGAGCAAGACCCAAGCTTTCGCAACTTAATCTACCACCTCCATGTGTTCTTAAGTCTAAAATCCAACCAGATAATTCTTCGGATTTATCTAATCCTAATAGAGCTTTTCTGATTTCTAGTGTATATTTTTCGATAAGTTTATTATCCGTTATATGATTTGTTCCAGATAGTTTAATATAGCCTATATTCTTCTCTAAAATTTTTGTTTTTATTACAGGTATATCAAGTTTATTACTATTTGATTTTTTTGTTTTATTATCATTAGTTTTTTTTGAAGCTAAAATTTTACTGTGTCCATCATTAACAAGTTTTATTGTGTATGCAATTGCAAGATTAAAGTCATCATTATCATTAATATTTTTAACTGAATTTCTAACTGTTTTTTTTAAATCGTTCCAATCTAAATCATTTTTCTTAACAGATTTGTTTTGGATTAACATAAAAGTTTCTTCAAAATTTTTTTCAGCCTCAGATTTAATAAAATTATCACATGATAAAAGAATAAATATTGATAATATTATACATAAGGGTTTCAATTTGTTTTGTCTTTTCATCAAAAAAATATAACGTTTATCTTGTAAGGAACGTTGCGTGTTTGTGTGCGAGGATTTTCCGAAGGAAAATCAGATGCTAGCAAACAAAGCAACGACCAAACGGTTGAACTAAAATAAGCAATGTTTTTTAGCACGGTGTTAGCCACTGGTTTTCTTTTTTATCATTCCGTAAATAATGTTAATCGGAAAAATGATTTGTCCGACCATCATAAGCAAAATAATCAGAGTGATAATTAAAGTCAGATTATTATTGAATTCATATTCCATAATTTCAGTCCGATAAAGTTTGGTCAAAATCCATAAAACTAAAGTTCCGCCAAAAGTCAATCCAATGTGAGTCCAATTCAGCCATTTTGAAAGCTTTCTATCCGCTTTTTGCATAATCCAATATCCTATTCCGATTATTCCAAAAAGTATTGAAATCAGTATTGCAAAATGCATATAAGCAATAACGTAATACGTGTCGTAAGCATGTATATCTAATACAGCGTCTCCGCTCAAAATTCCAATTAGCATTATAATCGGAATCGCAAGTAAAAAAATCACATGTGGTTTTTCAATTAGTTTGTTCATTCAACTTGTGGTTAACGTTTTTTTTTTTTTTAAATTATTAAAAATCAATATGTTGCAAATTAATTTTTATCCCTCTCATTGGTCTTGTCTATTACCTTTATGTTAGCTCAAGAAGTCAATGCTTGGGTATATGGAGGATGAAACACAACGGTTAGTATAAGAAACTTAGGGCAGTTGATAAGCACTTTGTTTCGGTTTATTACTTAGCTAAATATAAATATTTTGCTTTTATTTTTCTCTTAAATGCCAAATTTTATATTTGGCGAACTTTGTAAATAGAAAAGGGCATTTGGTTTAGCACCCAACGCCCTATGTTTTTTATACATTATTAGTTTTTGTTATTTTTTAATCTGATGAACCCAATAAGCACCACTTATGTCTGTAATTTTAAGAGTATATATTCCTTTAGGTAAGTTTGATAAACTATCATTTTCTAAATTAAGTTTTGCTTTTGCTCCTAAAGGCACAATTAAACTGTGTTTTCCTGGTTTTACTTTAGCAACATAGTAGTTTGAAATACTCATTTTGTTTAAGGTTGCTAAATCTTCTTGGGTGTATTCTAAAATTGAGTTTTTTTGACTGTCATATAAATGAATACCTATAACCCAAGCCCCATAAACATCTACTCCTTCGGTTCTAAAGACATTAAAAGTGAGGGTGTTGTTTTGAATTTCACCATTAGTTATTTCAAGTTTTGGTTTTACCGATTTGTTATGAAGTGTTCCCCAAAGTCCTCCGTGAAATACTTGATTGGTCATTAGGGTCATTCCAAAAATAAATAGTGAACCTATTAATACTACTTTAGGAAATACACGCTCTTTAATTGGTAAAATTCCTGAACCTAACCAACTAAACCATTTCTTTTTAGTGAAAGTAAAATGGTGTTTCATTAAATAATTATCTACGGAATATTTTCCGCTTCCTGTTAAGAACAAAACAAAACCTGTAGCTATTCCTAACACACCTATTTGCCATTCATCTAAGCAGGTTGTACCTATCCAACCCGAACCAAGAAGAATACCCATAGCTAAGCCAAATACGCCAATACTCATAATCCGAGTGAATAACCCAAATAGTATAAATAACCCAACAATACCTTCAACAATGGTAAATATTACCATATTTATCCAAAGTACATCTGGGTTCTCCACCAAGTATTGGATAATAGGTTTTATGCCTAAAGCATTAGGTAAAAAAGCGTTAAATTTTTCGCCAATATATCCAGTCACTTCAGGATCTAATTTGTCGACTAATACAGTTCTTCTCCAAAATGCCGAAAAATAAGTCCAACCTACTACTAATCTTAATGCCAGAGCCAAAAGCCCTGCATCATTTTTTATATGTATTGTTTTCATAATGTATTAGATTGTAAGTGTGATAAAACCTTTCTTAGTAAGTTGAAAGCCATATAAAATACCATTGGGCGTTATTTCAAGATTACTTGGCAATGTTTCTGAATTTATATTAAATTTTGAAAGTGAAATGCCGCATACAAAAACGTTTACCTTTTGGGCTTTTGCCTTTTCCAGCAGTGCATTAAAATCTGGATTGTCTGAAATGTCATTAACTGTTTTACCACAAATAATAACATAAAACGCTCCATATTTTTTCCCGTCTTCTTTTGCCAGTTCATTGGCCGTTAGCAAAACTGGTTTGAGTTGTTGTATGTTTTTTGAAAGCACTAAATAATTATTCTTTTTAGGGTTAATATGTTGTGCCTGTAATTGAGAGGTTCCAAATAGTAAAAGGAACATTGTTGTTATATATAAGATTGAATTTTTCATTGTTTTTGAATTTTTAAGTTTGAATTCATACTAAAAAAAAGAAGTCCACCAAGTATGGCTACATTCTTAAAAAGTGGACCTAAAGTTGTCATTTGTCCAACTTGTACAGTTAGCGTAATGGGAATTAAAACGGCTATTAATACTATTGACGTCATTTTCGTTTTAAAGCCAAGAATTAATGAAATGCCTGCGATTAACATGACTATTCCTGATAGAATCACAGCTATTTCTGGTGATCCTAGAATATTTCCAATAAAACCCATTGAGGAATTTTCTATTCTGCTCACCGTTTTTTCGGTATTAAAAAAATGATTGGTGCTTGCTATTATAAAAATTAGGCTAAGCATAATGCGAAGTATAACTACAGATTTGTAGCTAACTTCAAGTGTTTTTTCTTGAAATTTCATTTTAGATATTTGTAATTGATTGCTATATAGCAGGAATAATAACTGCTTTATGTTTCCTTATTTAGAAAATCAATTACGAATAAACCTTGAGGTTCTGATATAAAATATAGAGAGGAACATCAGAAACCTGTTGATTTCTTAATGTATTAAGATTAAAAGAAAGCCTAAGTGAATAGGTCGTAAAATCAAAATGAGAGACTTCCGAAATTAGAAAGTCCGGTTGCTGAAAATTTGGTTTTGTGATAGTTTGAATAGTTTCAGAAAACTCAAAAGTCTGGCAATTTGATTCTGAAATTGTAGATTGACTCTTGTTTAAGACTTTGGTTTGAGGAATCCCTAATTCAGCTTGAATAAAATTCCTAACCTTACAAGGTGAAAGCAATAGTAGCAACACAAGTCCAAAAATAGACAAGGTTGAATTCATTTTATTTATTTTACAACTTTCTTTCACTTTGCAAATATAGATACAATTTTTTCGAAATTATGTTATTTTTTTCTTAATGAAAGCTAACGTTTATATGAAATGTTGCGTGTTTGTGTGCGAGGATTTTCCGAAGGAAAATCAGAAGCTAGCAAACAAAGCAACTAACATTGGTTTAGCTAAAACTAGCAATTTTTTATATACTGCTTGGCAAATCGTTATTTTTAATTCACGTTTTGTCTTTCACAACCATTAATTCTATTTTCTTTAGTCAGAGTCCAAACGTTAATTGCTTTATGTTCAAGTTTGTTTTCAGAATCAGGTTCCACCAATTCAATTTCCATAATACATTCAGTAGCAATTTTGTAATCAGAACTTTCTATTAAATATCCATTTACATAGATTCCGTTATTTTTTTCAATTCCGAAAAATTCGTTCAATTCAGATTGCGTTTTAAAAGCAGTTTTTTTCTTTAAACTGACAAAAATAATTCCGTTTTCAGTCAAATTGAAGAATTTATGCTCTTTCCGGTTTGGTTGGTCTTTCAGAACTCTTATTTCATCAATCAATTCTTTTGTTGTTCCGATTGCACTTTTATTGGCAATAATGTATTCTTCAATAATTATTGTTGGACAATTATTTTCTGTCTTTGGTAATTTTACATAGATGTCTTGAGAATATATGTTCGAAAAAAAGAAAGTAAAAATTAAAGTGAAAATTATTCTGTTCATATTTGTTTCGTTAATGTTTGCTAACACATGCCTAACCACAATAAAAATAACCCCATTGTAGTCATATCGTTTATGTATGCAATATATTACTTTTTAATTAGGAAACCAATGACTTATAGCGCTTGGTTTGTATTGCACTTTTTTATAAAGTTGCCCTAATTAGTAGACGCTTATGTGTATGGTGCTTACCAAAAAAGCCTTCTAGCTTATGGTTTGTGCTTCAACTTTGTGGGTATGAAGTCGGGAGACTTCGCATAGCCATTCTAATTTTTAAGAATCTTTGTTTTTTATAGAACACTTCGTAAAGCGGTCGCTACATGAAAACGGCAAAGTACGGTAGAACCCGTATTTGGAATGCTCACCCAGTTTCTGGGACTTAGAAAAATTAATACTATAGGAATCAAGCAAGCAAATAAGGTTATGCACATGGCGGCTATGGCTTATAACCTTAAAAAGTATCTGAAATTCACCCAAAAAAGAGTGAAAAGTGGCGCAGGATTGCTTGCTTTATTATTTTGCTTAAAAAAGAGAGTATACAAGCTCGAAAAATTGTTTTTAAGGAACTTTAAAATAGCTAACTATAAAGTGACGTAAAAAAACAAACTGCCTTAAAAGGCAGTTATAGAAGTCTATTTTTATAATTTATTGGCTGGTGCAACGGTTACCATTGTTGGGCAACGTTATTTTTTGTTTTCCAATATTTTTAACAGTTTTTTAGGGTTTTGTCTGTTATCCCAAAATGCTGTGATTATTATTTCTTTATCATTAAATTTATAGAAAATACTGAAATTTCCAAGTGAAGCTACTCTCGTATCTTTAAAGTCAGTCGCTTTGAAAATTACTGGTTGTTCGGCTATTTGCTTTGTTCTTTCCGAAACTAATTTCAAGAGTTTTTTTGAATAGGTATTCGATTTATTTCTTTTCACCCAATATTCTAAAATTCCAACGAATTGAATGTCGGCTGTTCGAGTCCAAATTACATTGTGTTTAACCATTCCAGATTTCTTTTGTCCATAGCTTCTTGAGAAATCAGTTTTCCATTTTTAATATCCTGTTCACTCATTTCGAGCATAATTTTTTGGTCTTTCGTCAATTCAATAATATCAGATTCCGAAGAACTTGAAGTAATTAATTTGTCTAGAGCGACTAAAAAATCTTTATTTCTAATGGATAGTATTTTGTCTATCAGTCCGTTTCGTATATTGTCTACTGTTGCCATTTTACTTAAATTTAAGTTCTAAATATCCAAAAAATTGCTCGTTTTTCCTAATCAAAGTAGGCGAGTAGAAGCAATTACTTATAGCCATTGGTGTGTAGCGTTATTATTTATTAATCCATTCAATTGCTTGCTCAATGACTTTATCCTTATCTGTGCCAATTTCGTCATATGTAAATTCAATTTCAATATCAGGTTTAATTTCTTTTCCAAAAAGTTTGCCGTTTCGGTCGGAATAAATAGAACTTGTCAATAAAATCATTGAACCATCACTTAATCTAAAATTTCTATTGCCTGTAGATAAGCCAGCTGTAGGTTTACCGAAACTTTTTGTGTTTTCTTTTCCGTGAAATGCAGTAACTATAACTTCTCCTGAACTCGCAGTTCTATTGCCTGTCAATATAGCAATTGGATTATTTCTGTTTAAGAGCTCATAGGGTTTTATGCTTGTTTTTACTATTGTTTTTGAGTTAATTCCAGATTCTCCGTATTCGTAAAACCATTCAGATTTCCTGCCAGAACCATTCATAAAGTATCCGCATACTCCGTCATCAATTATTGGTCCTATTCCGGCTAACATAGGCCAACAATTTCCACCTGTATTTTCTCTTAAATCAATAATCCAGCCTTGAATATTTTTGTTGTCAATTGTCTTTATCAAATTCTGAAGGCTATCGGCATAAGTTCTTAGTGATTTTTTGTCACCTGAACTGACCCCATTCATTTTTAAATATCCAATGTTATCATTTATGTTTTTACCTGAAAATGTTATAAGTTCATTTTTTGTTTTTGATTTGCTTGTATTTTTCCATTTTTCTACTCTCTCTTTTGTCATTAAAAAACTATGATTATCTCCCAAATCTCTAAGTATGGATTGAATAATTGGGTAGCAATCTTCAATGGTTTTAGCTTGCTTTACTTTCTCATATGCTTTTGATTTAATTTTGTCAAAATCGACTGAGTCTTTTCTAATGGAATGTTTTTCTACTATGTTAAATACTTTATTTACATATTTTTCTTGATTGGATAAAGTCTGTTTTGAAGCCGAACAGCTCCCAATTAAATAGATGATTATTATTAAATAAATGTATCTCACGAACTTGGTTTTAATGCTACAACACATGCCTAACCACAATAAAAATAACCCCAGTGTAGTTATACCGTTTATGTATGCAATATATTATTTTTAATTAGGAAACCAATGACTTATAGCGCTTGGTTTGTATTGCACTTTTTTTATAAAGTTGCCCTAATTAGTAGGCGCTTATGTGTATGGTGCTTACCAAAAAAGCCTTCTAGCCTATGGTTTGTGCCTCAACTTTGTGGGTACGAAGTCGGGAGACTTCGCATAGCCATTCTAATTTTTAAGAATCTTTGTTTTTTATAGAACACTTTGTAAAGCGGTCGCTACATGAAAGGCAAACGACAAAGTACGGTAGAACCCGTATTTGGAACACTCACCCAGTTTCTGGGACTTAGAAAAATTAATACTATAGGAATCAAGCAAGCTAATAAGGTTATGCACATGGCGGCTATGGCTTATAACCTTAAAAAGTATCTGAAA
Organism: Mariniflexile litorale; assembly: GCF_031128465.2. GTDB lineage: Bacteria > Bacteroidota > Bacteroidia > Flavobacteriales > Flavobacteriaceae > Mariniflexile > Mariniflexile litorale. The sequence goes on from NZ_CP155618.1 coordinate 3,308,125, forward strand.
TTCACCCAAAAAAGAGTGAAAAGTGGCGCAGGAATGCTTGCTTTATTATTTTGCTTAAAAAAGAGAGTATACAAGCTCGAAAAATTGTTTTTAAGGAACTTTAAAATAGCTAATTATAGGGACAAGCATACGCTTGGAGTCGAACAAGAATGGGAGGATGGGCAGTAGCCCAAAGCCCTATATTGGGAACTACGATAACCGTAAAACGATTAAAAATGAGGGGTTATATAAAGTTTAGTCGAATATTACAAAATTGCATCATTACTGAACCGCTAAGTACGAGGCCCGTACGTACGGTGGTGTGAGAGGCGTAGTGGCGGCTTTTAGGTCGTCACCCGTCTACTCGATTACCTGCTGCCATTTTTTTTTCAGAAGTTTCTTTATGTTATTTTGTTAAATGTGGTTTTTGTCAGTTCGAGGCTACCATTCCACAGGCTTTTTTGAAAAATCTTGTTATAAGAATCAACAGATGTTTTAACAACTTTCCCATCCGAGAAATAAATTCCCTTTAAGTCTTTATACTTGTCAGAATACGCAAGGTTTGCTAAATTTCTTCCCGCTTGAGCTGGTGTATGTATGTTGCTTTTTAATAGGGTCAAAGCAGGGAATACGTTTTTCCATAAAAATCGCATAACAGGTGAATAAGTTTTGGCAAGTCCTGTTCCTGGTGTCATTCCTGGGTCATAGGCATTTACCCTAATATTTGTTTTTTTTAATCGTTCTTGTAATTCATAAGTGGTCATTATGTTACACAATTTTGAAGTAGAATACCTTCTTTGTCCAACTATGTTAGGTTTTTCGGAAGTTTCTTTTGAGAAAGCAAGCTCTTGAACACTGGTATAAATTGGTGGTTCTATGGGTGTTTTAAGTGCTGGGTCGTGTGTTTCGCTAGATGTGAATGTTATGTGCCCTTCATTTTTCATAAAGGGTAATAATTGCATAGTCAAGGCAAACGAACCAAGATGATTTACACCAAATGTCTGTTCAAATCCATCTGCCGTATATTGTGTTTCGCCAATATTCTGTACTCCTGCATTATTTATCAAGATAGAAATGGAGTTGTTTTTTTCTTTGGCAAATGATTCAGAGAACTTTCTTATAGATTCTAAAGAAGCCAAATCCAATTCCAAGCATTTTAGGTTTTTATGACCTGTCCTGTCTTTTATTTTTTCTATTATGTCTTTTCCTGCTCCAATATTTCTGGCTGGAATGATAATTTGTTCGTTCTTAGCCATTCGAGCCATTTGTAAAGCACACTCAAAGCCAATTCCACTGGTTGCTCCTGTAATAATTATTGAATCCATATTTTTTTGTTTTCTATTAAAATGATGAAGCAAAGTTCAGCACTTCAAAAGCAAAAACTTTTGCCATTTGGCAAATTATGAATTCAGATGCTTTTTCGAATCCTGCTTAATGATGATTGCGTGATTCCTAAATAAGAAGCGAGATAGGAAAGCGGAATTCTGTTGGCTAAATTCGGAAACTTTTCTAAAAAACTAAGATACCTTGTTTTGGCATCTTCGGCTAACATGGGGCTTAGTTTATTTACCTTTTCAACCAATGCTTTTTCGGTTATTTTATTGATAATGCCGTCCCACTGAATGATAGTAGCTGACAAATGGTTGAGTGATTCTGTAGAAAATACAAGTAGTGTGCAATCTGTTACAGCCTGTACATATTCTGAAGAGGGGATCTTTTGATTGAAGCTATTTATGTCCACTGCAAAATTGTTCTCATCAACAAAATATTTGGTGATTTCATCCCCTTCGCTGTTATAGTAACATACTCGTAAAATTCCTTCTTCAATAAAAGCTACTTGTTTTGGTATTTTTCCTGCTTCGGAAAAGTAATCGCCCTTTTTCAACTCCAATACCTGTGCTTTTCTCTTTATCAAGTCAATTTGCTGTTGATTTAACTGCCCAAATTCCAACAGATAGTTTATTAATTTGTCCATAGTCACAAAGATTGTCATTGCATTTTATTCGGAATTTGTCAAATGGCAAAAAGGTTGATTGATTTTGGTTTTGCTCCATTTGGACAGGTTCTCTGGTTGCAGGTAACGTTTATAAGATTAGTGGCGTGTTTAAGCACCTAATTTAGTAAATAAAAACCGAATAGAAAATCCGCGAGGATTTTCGTAAGTAGGCTAGAACTTAATGACATTAGGCTATAACTAGCAATGAATTATACACGGCTTATGTGCATACTGCATTCAATAGTATTAATCTTTTTGAAAATTGTCCATGCTATAGTAATAGATATCCATTCCATAGTCTTTCATTCCTTCTCAAATTTGCGGTGTAACAAAAACATAATAAAAGATGAAAACTAAATTTCCATTAAAATTATGACTCCTAGTTCTAATTCTAGGCTTTACAATTCAAACATTTTCAAAAACTAAAAACACAAACATTATGCAAGACACAAAAAAAGAAACTATCGGATTATTATTAATTATGAAAGCAAAACCAGGAAAAGAACAAGACCTAAAAAACTTCTTGCTTGGTGGATTATCATTAGTAAATCAAGAACCTCAAACAGTATCGTGGTTTGCATTTCAGATAGATGATAGTACTTTTGGAATTTACGACACTTTTGAGTTAGAAGAAGGCCGACAAGCACATTTAACAGGCGAAGTTGCCAAAGCATTGCTAGCTAATGCAGGTGATTTGCTAGAGAATTTTGACCCAAAGACTAGTATTCAAGTTATAGATGTGTTAGCTTCTAACCATAAAACTGGTACACAAAACAAAGGTTTGTTAGTTATTATGAAGGCCAAAAATGGTAAAACAACAGATGTAGAGAACTTCTTAAATGTAGGTAAGCAATTAGTTGGTAACGAACCTAATACATTAACTTGGTATGCGATTAAAATAAATGCTAACACCTATGCTATTTTTGATACTTTTACGGAAGATTCAGGTAGAGATAAGCATCTAACAGGTAAAGTAGCAGCAGCACTTATGGAAAATGCTCCTATTATCTTAGAAGGTTTTGAAGCATCAGCAATTCAAAAAATAGATATTTTAGCATCCAAATAATTATTATCTTTAGAAAGGAGTGTGGCAGTGTGGCAAACACTCCTTTCTTTTTTATGTAAATGATTATAAAAGAAAAACAGATTCGTATGGCTCAAATTATTATTGATAAACACAATGGTGAACTCGCTTTTAGATTAGAACGACTTGAAAACCTCAGTCAATTTGATCATCTACAACGAAAAAACTATTATTCTCTTATTCTATTAAATAGCAGTAATTATAAGTTAAATGTAGATGTGTCTAACTATGAGTTGGAAGGAAATCAAATGATATGTTTATCACCTTACCAGCCTTTTATGATTACTTCTAAAGAATCTTGTTCAGGATGGTTTTTAAACTTTCATCCTGATTTTTTTTGTACGTATAGACATCAAAATGAAATTGAAACAGAAGGTATTTTATTTAATAATTTTCATGGACTTCCATATTTTAAAATTTCTGAAGAAGCTTTATTTTTTAATTTAATTGTTCAAATTTCAAAAGAGATGGATAGAGATTCTATCGCTCAGCACGAAGTTCTTGTAGCTTTTTTGAAAGTGTTTTTAATCGAAGCAGTGCGACAAAAGAAAGAGTTTGATACCGATATTGTGCCTCGAATTTCTGATGGTCAATCAGAAGTTTTACAAAATTTAGTTGATGCTATTGAAAAAAAATACTTTGAGTTGCATTCTCCAAGTGAATATGCGGATATTTTGTGTGTTAGTCCTAAAACATTGGCAGGTGTCGTAAAAAAGTATTTGAATCAAACAACCAGTACTTTAATTTCAAATAGAATACTTATTGAAGCTAAGCGGGAACTTTATTTAACCTCAAAGCCTTTAAAACAAATCGCTGCTAATTTGGGTTATGATGATGAATTTTATTTTAGTAGATTTTTCAAAAAAAAAGTTGGTGTTTCCCCAGATGTTTATAGAAAAACGGTCGGATTTGCTAAATTAGAAAAGTGAAAATGGTTCACATTTTCAATGTGTACAACGTGATTGTGTATGATTAGTGGCGTGTTTTAGTACCTAATTTAGCAAATAAAAACCGAATAGAAAATCCGCGAGGATTTTCGTAAGTAAGCTTGCACTAGCAATGAATTATACACGTCTTTGTTACCCAACGTTTTTATTTCTCATTATTAATTCAGCAGCTTCAACTGCTTCTTTCTGATAACTTTTTCTATTATTCAAAATTTCATTTAATTCATTTTCAGTTTTGGATTGAAATTTTTCGACATACTTTTCCATCATATTTTTTTCTTGAGCCTGTTTTAATTCAATCGCTTCTTTTGAGTCTGATTTATTAATGTATTGAAACATTCTAAATCTAAACTTTGTATTCTTAACAATTGGTTTTTCGTGTAAAAAGTCAACCAAGAAATTTGATATGTAAAATGTGTCTCCATTATTAAATTTCAAATCCCAATAAGCTAAATCAGAATTCATCATTTTCCATCGTCTGGCATTGTCAATCCGATTTTTATAGTAAACTCCTAAATGATATATAGAAGATTTAATATCAGATATTTTATATTGTTTTTTAATTCCGTTTTCGCTAATTATTATTTTGTCAGAATCTAAATCAATATCGATTCTTGTGTTTTTGTTTTCCCTGTAATAGTTTATGAAAATGAGAAAATTTGGTAAGTTGAAAACGAGAATTATTCCAATCATTATTTTTACGAAAAGTAAGTCCAAAACAAATGTTTCTCCGTTTTTGATGTAATGCCAAATAGGTATAATAATAATTAATCCAATTATTAGATATACATTCTCCCTTAATAGGATTTTCAGAAGTTTATTATTTGGTTCGTAGCTTTTTCTCAAATGTTGGGTAACGTCAGTTTGTCTAAAAACTATCGGTTTTTTATTTTTTTAATTTAAAATTAAGTAAAAATAGGTGGTTTAAGCTACTATATAATATTTTTTGTGGTAAATATTTTGGTTTTTGGAATTGATATAGGTTTGGCAAAAGGCTTTAAAAATAGTCCTATAGGTGTAAAAAATCAAAAACAGCCTTTTTAGGTACTCTTTTAGAGAATTGTGGTCAATTAAGTTGAATATTCTACGCAGGTTATATGCAGAAAATATAAGACCCACATCTGCCGAGGCATGTTGAATGGTCTTCTTGGTCATGATATAATAAAATCCCCATTGTCTTTTTATTACGCCATAAGGATGCTCTACGGATACGGTGTTAGCTGTAGTTTTTTGTTTTTTCCAATTACCATTAGTATGTCAACAACTATATAAGTTAAGGTTATAATTATTCCAATAATTCGGTGTAATGTCATTCCTTCATCCAAAAATCCATCTATCGAAATCCATAAAATAAAGAAGCAAAAAGGATAGAGTAGAAGTCTTGTCAAAATTTTTGTAAAAGTCCATTCCTTAATCTTTTCTTTCTTTAGTTCCGTTTTCGTTATTTTTTCAGGTTCAGGATTATTTTCTCTTTCTATATTTTCTATTGCATCTTTTAGTTCTTCAGTCAGAACTTTTGTTTCGTACTTTCTAACATTAAACGTAAATAAATACAAAAAAAACACCAACACAGAAATTCCGATTATTGCAATAATGGCAATTTTAAATTCAGTCATAAATATCGACATTAAACTTAGTACAGTAATAAATCCTATTGATATTTTGATCTGAAGTTTGTAATATGGGTTTTTTTCAGTTTTTATACCTTTCAGTTTGCCATTTTGGTCAAAAATTAAACGAAAAATTGGATAAGCACCTCTTAAAAAGTGTGATGAACGCCAAAGTAGAAGTTCATTTTGTTTAATTTCTCCACTGTATTTTGTTGTGTTATAAAAAAACGCATCATTCCAATGATTTTTCAGAGTACTTTTTTTGTTCTGAATAATTAATTTTTCGATGTCTTTTTTTTCTACCATAAAGATTGGTTCAAATTACAGCTAACGGTCTCGTATAACCGTCAGTTACGGGATTAAAGTTAATAATTTTCGGTTTAGCACAGACGTTAGCAATTCCGAGTGGATTCGGACGTAGTCGAATCCGCCGTAATTGCGGTTATACTTTGTGCCTGTTGCACAAGCCTAAGATATTAATAAATTTCCTATCTTTATTTATGCAAGGCAAAAAAGACTATCAAGAAAAGCTCTTCGCTCAGTTTCAGTTAAGCGAACGGGTTCCCGATCACAATTTTTACAGACGCTTAAAAGGGGTTCTAGATCTAGAATTTTTATATAAACTCACGCGTCCATATTATGGTGATAGCGGACAAAAAAGTATTGACCCGGTGGTGTTCTTTAAACTGTGCTTGGTAGGTTATTTAGAGAATCTGATCAGCGATAGAGATTTAATTCAACATAGCAGCATGCGATTGGATATTCTCTATTTCTTGGGTTATGATATCGATGAACCGCTCCCATGGCATAGCACTATAAGTAGAACCCGTCAATTATATCCAGAAGCAGTATTTGAATCCGTTTTCACACAAGTATTCGGTATGTGTGTAGCAAAAGGGATGGTAAGTGGCCATACCCAAGCCATAGATTCCGCCCCTGTAAAAGCAAATGCCTCGATGGACACTTTAGAACTGAAGGTTCCTAAAGAAGATTTAGAGCAGCATTTACAGCGTATTAGGCATATAAGTGCTATGGATAAAGATGTTGCACCAATAAGACAAAGCAAAGCTAATAAAGCCCCCAAATCGCAACAAGAAATAAGTGCCAGTGCTGGTGAATTACAAGCTATAAAAAGTAGAAATAAAAAATGGCGTAAAGATCAAGACCAGCGCCAGGTGCGGGTAACAAAGGCTCCAAGTACACTTCCAATAAAACCCATTACAGTCCCACAGATCCCGATGCCCGAATTAGTGTAAAACCTGGTAAAGCCAGAAAGCTAAATTATATGAGTCAGTTAAGTGTGGATACAGGACATCATGTGATAACCGATATCAAGGCGTATCATGCAGACGCAAAAGATAGTCAGTATTTACCAGATATTTGTGATCGCTTAGAAAAACGTCTTCATAAACACGGTTTATTATGGCATCATTGTATAGCCGACACGGGCTATAGTAGTGGCGAGAACTATGCTTATTTAGAAGCCAAGGGGTTACAGAGTTATATTCCACCTCATGGCACTTACAAAGGCGGTACAGAAGGTTTAAATATGACAAGGCGCAGGATCATTATGTATGTCCACAGGGTCAAATCATCCCTTTTAAAAAGATTTTTTATGAAGGGGTAAATAATAATAAAAAGAAAGAATATCGAGCCTCAAAGAAAGTTTGCATTGACTGTCCCTTAAGAAGTGCCTGTTTAAAAAAGAGTCAAGAAAAGCGTATTACAATTACCTATTATGTAGAAGAGTACGAACGGAATAACCTCCGCGTAAACAGTGCCAGAGGTCGCTACATGAAAGGCAAACGGCAAAGTACGGTAGAACCGGTATTTGGAACGCTCACCCAGTTTCTGGGACTTAGAAAAATTAATACTATAGGAATTAAGCAAGCAAATAAGGTTATGCACATGGCGGCTATGGCTTATAACCTTAAAAAGTATCTGAAATTCACCCAAAAAAGAGTGAAAAGTGGCGCAGGAATGCTTGCTTTATTATTTTGCTTAAAAAAGAGAGTATACGAGCTCGAAAAATTGTTTTTAAGGAACTTTAAAATAGCTAACTATAAAGTGACGTAAAAAAACAAACTGCCTTAAAAGGCAGTTATAGAAGTCTATTTTTATAAATTATTGGCTTGTGCAACGGTTACCTTTGTTGTAGATAGTTTTTACTTAATTAACTTATTAATATCCTTCAAGTCAGATTTTTCGATAAGATTACTAGAGTTATCAACTATTGAATAAATTATTTCACCTGTCAGACTGTTAATAATTGATATGACTTTTTCTCCATTATATGTAGTGTGCATTAAATAGTAGAATTCATCTTTGTTTAAAATTTTTGAATTTAATTCTTCATTTGAAAGAACTTTAAATTCAAATTTATAATCTTCGAATAATTCTTCAGGTTTTAGGACTTTAGTTACTTTTAATTTAAATGTACTATAATCTTTTAATAACCAATTTGGGACATAAAGTGTTTTTGATTTTAGCTCTTTTAACTTGTCTTTCTTTTTAATTTCATCTCTTATTTTTAAACTTTCATTGTCGGTTAATTTATTATTCAAAGTTTGAAAGTAATTTTTAATATAACCTAAGTGAAAATTATATGATTCTGGGGTTTTAAGATATTTGTAACTATTGCCATCATCTTTAGTTTTAACGGTAAATTCATTTGTCCCTGATTTAAACAAACTAGGTTTTCCTACATAACCTATTTCAAAGTCGCCAGTATAACCAGTCTCTTTTCCTAAAAATCTATAATAGTTATCAGGAGTGAATATTATCTCAGCAATTTGCCCTATCTCTTTTTTGATTTTCCCGTTATTCTTTTTTGAAACTTCTTCATAATAAAACATTTGAAATTTGTATAAATCAATTGTTCCAACGATTCTCTCATCATTTCTTCCTATTGTTTCTTTAGTTTTGATGTAATTCTTGTCCTGAAACTTGATTATAGAATTGTCTGTTGAAATTAATTCGCCTTTTTGATAATCAACTTCGGATATAAACTTAATACTATTAAATGTCCAAATTTCTTCAATGGTTTTTTTTGTCTCATTGAAATCTAAACTATCCGGTACAACAAAGTAAGTCGTCGTTTTTTTTATAATATCATATAGTTTGTCATTATGTTCAACAACGTATAAATTTCCAAGTCCTCTTTTTCTTCCAATATTGACTTGGGAATAAATACTAAAAATTGATAGTAGGCAAGTGATGAGTAAAATTGTTTTTTTCATAAGTATATTGGTTTGTTTTAATTATCTACAACGTGTTTGTATATGGTTTGTTGCGTGTTTCAAGCAACTAATTTAGTAAATAATTACTGACCAAGAAAGTCCGCGAGGACTTTCGTAAGTAGGCAAGAAGCTAGCAATAAATTATATACGTTGTGTGTGCCCAGCATGGGCATCTTTTATTTACTGAAAGGTAAATAATTAATCTATAGGGTGCAAGTCCCTTATGCGCAGGAGTAACGTCTTGAAGCATTAGTAAGTCGCAAGGGTGAAAACCGTGAGGTTTTATCTGAAGAGGGCAGAGCGTTAATAAAATGTCTTGTAGACATTTTTAGCGAATGAGCCAGCTGGCGCGTTGGTAACTACAAACCTCGGTACTGACGAACAGAAACCGTATACAGAGGCATATTTACTCGGGTAAGCAAGCACATCATTGTAACGCCCTAAGATTAACAAAAGGGTAAGTATGTAGATACGGCAGCGATTGAGGGAAAGAAGATGCCATTACCTGGGGAGATCTCCAAAACTACGAGTTGGTTATGTAGAGAAGTCAGCAGAGGTCATAGTACCTATAGGAAACGAGCAGAGGCAATACCTCCGATGGACTCACAAGTAGGGAAGGACTGAACGTAATTCTCTTCAAAATTCGCATAGGAGCACTAGTGGTAGCCTATGCTTAAATTAGAAGATAGTGCCAAGGGTGAAAAGAGCTTTGGTATGATGATTTACGAACCGCCGTATACGAGACCCGTACGTACGGTGGTGTGAGAGGCGCAGTGACGACTTTTAAGTCGTCACCCGTCTACTCGATTGTGCGTTCGTTTTTTTATATTAATTTATATTTTCCCATTCCGAAATCTTTAATTCGGTCGTTCAGTTTGGGTCTTTTTTCGTTTGAGTATTCTATATCAGCACCAAATTCAATTAACAATCGAAATATTCTTCGTGTTTGCTCTAAAGTTTTTAGTTCTTCTTTAAAATTTGGGTGGTCAATGAATTTTTTAGCATCGAGTAAAGCTCTCATTAAGCTGTTATTTCCATACGAATCAATTCCGTTTGGGTCAGCACCTTTTTCGAGCATTAGCTTTAAAATTCGAAATGAAGTCTCAAAGTTTTCTAATTCGTCAGAAATAGTATTCGTTTGATGAAATGTTGCAATTATACAACTATGTAAAACAGGCAAATTCCATTCGTCGGTATTGTCTGCAATATGATTAACATCGGTCCCTTTTTTTATTAATTTTTCTGCAATTTCAAAATTTCCAACTTTAAGAGCTACTTGTAGTCCATTTTGTCCGCAATCTTTTTTCGGTAATCCTGGTCTGGCTACATTTGTAAATTCAGAGTTTGAGTTAATAAAATTCAAGACATCAGTATTATTATGATTCCGAATGGCAACAAAAAAATCATTGATATTCTTTTTTGTCATTTTCATTGAAACAACCTCTCGAACTGGTTCGGTATTGCTTTTTTTTCGCCAATTAAAAATTCCCATATTTTATATTAATCTCTTTCAAATTATTTCGCTGTTTCACGTTTTCGTAAATGACGCACAACGTATATGTATATGGTTTGTTGCGTGGTAAAGTAACAAATTTAGCAAGTACAAAACAGCTAGAAAATCCGCAAGGATTTTCGTAAGCAAGCCAGAACTAGCAATAAATTATATACGGTGTGTGTGCCCAGCATGGGCATCTTTTCTTTACCGAAAGGTAAATAATTAATCTATAGGGTGCAAGTCCCTTATGCGCAGGAGTAACGTCCTGAAGCATTAGTAAGTCGCAAGCTCGTGTGTCGTGAGACATGGAGTGAAGGAAGCGAAACTACAAAACTCGGTACTGACGAACAGAAACCGTATACAGAGGCATATTTACTTGGGTAAGCAAGCACATCATTGTAACGCCCTAAGATTAACAAAAGGGTAAATATGTAGATACGGCAGGGATTGAGAGAAAGAAGATGCCATTACCTGGGGAGATCTCTACAACTACGAGTTGGTTAAGTAGAGAAGTCAGCAGAAGTCATAGTACTTACAGGAAACGAGGTGCAACAAGAATTGTACAGGTCTCACGGGTAAGGAAGGACTAAACATTAAATTACGTTGGAATTCGATTAGGATGCTTAGCTAGCCTAGTTTTAAACCAACAGGAGTACACGAATTATTGAATCTATGATTGAACAGGTATTATCAGCAACAAACCTTTATAAAGCAACACGCCAAGTGGAGCGCAATAAAGGAGCGAACGGCGTAGATGGTATGAAAACAACGGCACTTTCGGCATACATATTGGAAAACCGTTCGCTTATATTATCTACAATTCGCACAAATAGCTATGTGCCAAATTCAATTTTAGGAGTAACCATTCCAAAAGGACCGGGTAAAACCCGATTATTAGGAATACCAACAGTAGTAGATAGGTGGCTACAACAGGCGGTAAGTCAACAATTAATGGTTCATTTTGAATATGATTTTGAACCTGTTAGTTATGGATTTCGCCCACAAAAGAACATCCAAAAAGCAGTATTACAAGCACAAGGCTACATCAATGATGGTTACCAAGATATTGTAGATATTGATTTACAAGGGTTCTTTGATGAAGTAGACCACTGTATCTTACTTCAACTTATTTACCGCAAAGTAAAATGTCCAACCACCTTGCGATTAATCCGAAAATGGTTAAGAGCGCCCATCTTAATAGATGGAACACTCAAAAAGCGCAGAAAAGGGATCCCTCAAGGTAGTCCCATTAGTCCCTTATTATCTAACATTATGTTAGATGTTTTGGACAAAGAAATGAAAAGCATGGGCTTGCGCTATGTTCGCTACGCAGACGACTTTAGTGTTTACGCAAAAAGTAAAAGCGAGGCAAAAACTATAGGAAATAAACTGTTTATCTTTTTAAGAGATAGACTTAAACTACCTATAAATAAAGCCAAAAGCGGCATTCGCAGACCTGTAAACTTTGAGTTACTTGGGCATGGATTTGTACCCGTTTATAAAAAGGGTATAAAAGGACAATATGCACTAGTGGTAACCAAGAAAGGTTGGGCAAAGTTTAAACGTAACTTGAAAAGTATCACCAAGAAAACCAAACCCATGTCGTTATTCGAACGTCTGGATCGGCTTAATCAAGTCTGTCGAGGCTGGATGAATAATTACCGCTTAACTAACATCTATGCAAAAGTTAAAAAGCTAGATGAATGGTTAAGAAATCGGTTACGCTATTGTATTTGGCACGATTGGAAAAAGCTAGAGAGGAAACGTAAAAATCTCATTCGATTAGGTATAGAAATCGGACAAGCCTATGCTTGGAGTCGCACCAGAATGGGAGGTTGGGCAGTCGCTCAAAGTCCTATTTTAAAGACGACTATTACAGTTTCTAGGCTTAAACGAAAAGGGTATAAACCTTTGTTAGATTACATTAATAATACGCAAACTTCAATTTGGTGAACCGCCGTATACGAGACCCGTACGTACGGTGGTGTGAGAGGCGCAGTGACGACTTTTAAGTCGTCACCCGTCTACTCGATTAGCAACAGTTTTTATTCACGATAAAAGAACCAACCGTCTTCAACTGTTGATTCCCAATTTTCGTTTTTGAGTTTTTTTATTTCTAAATTTTCATATATTTTCTTCGGTCCAGTAATTGTCATCGTGTATGACTTTCCATTGTTTTTCATATTCTTTTTATTAAGAATATAGCTCACTCTATATTCATTTCTATCAACTATTTTATCAATATATGGATACAAAAACTCACTTATCGCTTTGGGACTTGAAAATTTATTTGATTTTTCAAATTCTATTTCAAAACTACCTTCATATTTAAACTGTGGTTTATAGTCGAAAAGAAAATTTGGATTCTTTTTTTGTTCAATCAAATACGCTTGATATTCTTCTGGGCTTTTAAATATAATTTTCTTGTGATTATATTTAAAAGAGAATTTTTCATTCAATTCGGTTATTTGGTCAATATCAAACTTGTAAGTATGACCGTCGTGTGTCATTACGCTTTTTTGTGTTGGATTAATAGTCCAAGTTCCTTCTTCTTTAAAATTTTTCACGATTGTTATTCGAAAAGAAGGACTTTCACTAGAGTTAGGAACTTCATCTCCGAGTTTAATATTCCTGATAAAGTTTGATATTTCTACAGAATCTTCTATGATAAAATTATATTTTTCATAAGTTCTAGTTTTATCGTATTGTGGATATCTTCCAATAATTTTTGTCGTAGAATCAATTGTAAGTGTTTCTAACATATTTTTTTGACCAAAAATATTAGTCGAAATTAATATAATTAAAACTGTCAGAATTCTTTTCATCTATGTTTTGTTTAAATTGTTGCTAACGGTTTTGTATAAGATTAGTTGCGTGGTTAAGCAACGAATTTAGCAAATACAAACCAAATAGAAAATCCGCGAGGATTTTCGTAAGCAGGCTCGTACCAAGCAATTAATTTTATACATTGTGTGTGCCCAGCATGGGCATCTTTTCTTTACCGAAAGGTAAATAATTAATCTATAGGGTGCAAGTCCCTTATGCGCAGGAGTAACGTCCTGAAGCATTAGTAAGTCGCAAGCTCGTGTGTCGTGAGACATGGAGTGAAGGAAGCGAAACTACAAAACTCGGTACTGACGAACAGAAACCGTATACAGAGGCATATTTACTTGGGTAAGCAAGCACATCATTGTAACGCCCTAAGATTAACAAAAGGGTAAATATGTAGATACGGCAGGGATTGAGAGAAAGAAGATGCCATTACCTGGGGAGATCTCTACAACTACGAGTTGGTTAAGTAGAGAAGTCAGCAGAAGTCATAGTACTTACAGGAAACGAGGTGCAACAAGAATTGTACAGGTCTCACGGGTAAGGAAGGACTAAACATTAAATTACGTTGGAATTCGATTAGGATGCTTAGCTAGCCTAGTTTTAAACCAACAGGAGTACACGAATTATTGAATCTATGATTGAACAGGTATTATCAGCAACAAACCTTTATAAAGCAACACGCCAAGTGGAGCGCAATAAAGGAGCGAACGGCGTAGATGGTATGAAAACAACGGCACTTTCGGCATACATATTGGAAAACCGTTCGCTTATATTATCTACAATTCGCACAAATAGCTATGTGCCAAATTCAATTTTAGGAGTAACCATTCCAAAAGGACCGGGTAAAACCCGATTATTAGGAATACCAACAGTAGTAGATAGGTGGCTACAACAGGCGGTAAGTCAACAATTAATGGTTCATTTTGAATATGATTTTGAACCTGTTAGTTATGGATTTCGCCCACAAAAGAACATCCAAAAAGCAGTATTACAAGCACAAGGCTACATCAATGATGGTTACCAAGATATTGTAGATATTGATTTACAAGGGTTCTTTGATGAAGTAGACCACTGTATCTTACTTCAACTTATTTACCGCAAAGTAAAATGTCCAACCACCTTGCGATTAATCCGAAAATGGTTAAGAGCGCCCATCTTAATAGATGGAACACTCAAAAAGCGCAGAAAAGGGATCCCTCAAGGTAGTCCCATTAGTCCCTTATTATCTAACATTATGTTAGATGTTTTGGACAAAGAAATGAAAAGCATGGGCTTGCGCTATGTTCGCTACGCAGACGACTTTAGTGTTTACGCAAAAAGTAAAAGCGAGGCAAAAACTATAGGAAATAAACTGTTTATCTTTTTAAGAGATAGACTTAAACTACCTATAAATAAAGCCAAAAGCGGCATTCGCAGACCTGTAAACTTTGAGTTACTTGGGCATGGATTTGTACCCGTTTATAAAAAGGGTATAAAAGGACAATATGCACTAGTGGTAACCAAGAAAGGTTGGGCAAAGTTTAAACGTAACTTGAAAAGTATCACCAAGAAAACCAAACCCATGTCGTTATTCGAACGTCTGGATCGGCTTAATCAAGTCTGTCGAGGCTGGATGAATAATTACCGCTTAACTAACATCTATGCAAAAGTTAAAAAGCTAGATGAATGGTTAAGAAATCGGTTACGCTATTGTATTTGGCACGATTGGAAAAAGCTAGAGAGGAAACGTAAAAATCTCATTCGATTAGGTATAGAAATCGGACAAGCCTATGCTTGGAGTCGCACCAGAATGGGAGGTTGGGCAGTCGCTCAAAGTCCTATTTTAAAGACGACTATTACAGTTTCTAGGCTTAAACGAAAAGGGTATAAACCTTTGTTAGATTACATTAATAATACGCAAACTTCAATTTGGTGAACCGCCGTATACGAGACCCGTACGTACGGTGGTGTGAGAGGCGCAGTGACGACTTTTAAGTCGTCACCCGTCTACTCGATTAGCAAACGTATTTTATTCTTGATTCCTTGCAAATTCTTTTACAACTAGACAATCAGACATTAAATGATTCATTAAATCTTTTAAAAATTCATCTACACTTTCCTCAAACGACATTTCATAAACTTTCATTGTTTTTTCAGCGTATTTTGCGGATGTACTTGAAACTATCTGATTAAAACTTTCCATAGTTAATTTGTCAGTTCCTAATTCAGTCAGTTTCTCACAAGATTCTTTCGAAACTGATTCAATAAAGTCACGTTTTCTTTTTTGTTTTTTCCTTTCTTTTTTCGATAAGGATTTTTGTAAATCAATATTCATTTCCGCAATTAAGTCATTACTCAATAAATTGCTTTGTTCAGTTGACAGTTCAGATTTTTGTAAATAAAGTCCAATTGAATTACAATTTCTAAATGCGATAATTTTAGTCAACTTATTTTCAACACCAATTCGAGCAATTATTTCAATAATTTCTTTCTGTTCAATTTGGTCATTTAAGTCATTTATTACTATTATTCCTTCACTATATTCGAAACTTTCTTCTGTGTATAATTTTTGGGAATAAATAATTTTATAAGAAACAGTTTTTTGAGATTCCAGTTCTGTTTCGATTTTTTTAAACCCGTTTTCACAATCAGATTCCGCCGTATTTTGCGCAAAATTAATTGTCGATAGTAATGAAAATAGGATTAGGAATATATTTTTGTAGATGTTCATTTATATGTTTGCTAACGTTTATGTATAAGAATAGTTGCGGGTTTGTATGCGAGGAATTTCCGAAGGAAATTCAGACGTTACAAACACGCAACGACCTTTGATTAAGCACTAAACCGCAATTATTTTTATACGGTGTGTGTGCCCAGCATGGGCATCTTTTCTTTACCGAAAGGTAAATAATTAATCTATAGGGTGCAAGTCCCTTATGCGCAGGAGTAACGTCCTGAAGCATTAGTAAGTCGCAAGCTCGTGTGTCGTGAGACATGGAGTGAAGGAAGCGAAACTACAAAACTCGGTACTGACGAACAGAAACCGTATACAGAGGCATATTTACTTGGGTAAGCAAGCACATCATTGTAACGCCCTAAGATTAACAAAAGGGTAAATATGTAGATACGGCAGGGATTGAGAGAAAGAAGATGCCATTACCTGGGGAGATCTCTACAACTACGAGTTGGTTAAGTAGAGAAGTCAGCAGAAGTCATAGTACTTACAGGAAACGAGGTGCAACAAGAATTGTACAGGTCTCACGGGTAAGGAAGGACTAAACATTAAATTACGTTGGAATTCGATTAGGATGCTTAGCTAGCCTAGTTTTAAACCAACAGGAGTACACGAATTATTGAATCTATGATTGAACAGGTATTATCAGCAACAAACCTTTATAAAGCAACACGCCAAGTGGAGCGCAATAAAGGAGCGAACGGCGTAGATGGTATGAAAACAACGGCACTTTCGGCATACATATTGGAAAACCGTTCGCTTATATTATCTACAATTCGCACAAATAGCTATGTGCCAAATTCAATTTTAGGAGTAACCATTCCAAAAGGACCGGGTAAAACCCGATTATTAGGAATACCAACAGTAGTAGATAGGTGGCTACAACAGGCGGTAAGTCAACAATTAATGGTTCATTTTGAATATGATTTTGAACCTGTTAGTTATGGATTTCGCCCACAAAAGAACATCCAAAAAGCAGTATTACAAGCACAAGGCTACATCAATGATGGTTACCAAGATATTGTAGATATTGATTTACAAGGGTTCTTTGATGAAGTAGACCACTGTATCTTACTTCAACTTATTTACCGCAAAGTAAAATGTCCAACCACCTTGCGATTAATCCGAAAATGGTTAAGAGCGCCCATCTTAATAGATGGAACACTCAAAAAGCGCAGAAAAGGGATCCCTCAAGGTAGTCCCATTAGTCCCTTATTATCTAACATTATGTTAGATGTTTTGGACAAAGAAATGAAAAGCATGGGCTTGCGCTATGTTCGCTACGCAGACGACTTTAGTGTTTACGCAAAAAGTAAAAGCGAGGCAAAAACTATAGGAAATAAACTGTTTATCTTTTTAAGAGATAGACTTAAACTACCTATAAATAAAGCCAAAAGCGGCATTCGCAGACCTGTAAACTTTGAGTTACTTGGGCATGGATTTGTACCCGTTTATAAAAAGGGTATAAAAGGACAATATGCACTAGTGGTAACCAAGAAAGGTTGGGCAAAGTTTAAACGTAACTTGAAAAGTATCACCAAGAAAACCAAACCCATGTCGTTATTCGAACGTCTGGATCGGCTTAATCAAGTCTGTCGAGGCTGGATGAATAATTACCGCTTAACTAACATCTATGCAAAAGTTAAAAAGCTAGATGAATGGTTAAGAAATCGGTTACGCTATTGTATTTGGCACGATTGGAAAAAGCTAGAGAGGAAACGTAAAAATCTCATTCGATTAGGTATAGAAATCGGACAAGCCTATGCTTGGAGTCGCACCAGAATGGGAGGTTGGGCAGTCGCTCAAAGTCCTATTTTAAAGACGACTATTACAGTTTCTAGGCTTAAACGAAAAGGGTATAAACCTTTGTTAGATTACATTAATAATACGCAAACTTCAATTTGGTGAACCGCCGTATACGAGACCCGTACGTACGGTGGTGTGAGAGGCGCAGTGACGACTTTTAAGTCGTCACCCGTCTACTCGATTAGCCACAGTTTTTATATTGGACTATAATTTACAAATTCCAAATTCAAATTTTCAGCAATTCTTTGTGCTTCTAAATATGCATTATTTTCGTCTTTATAATCTGTAATTTTTAATCGACTTCTATGTGTCTTATTTAGCAGACATATTCTATATATTTTCTTTTTTTCAGAGAATTGAACTCCGGTTCTACTATATCCATAACTCTTTTGATTTATCTTTAGTAATGAGATAAAAGTATATTCCTCTATTGTTTTCCAGTTCCCAATTTTGATAAAGAAAAGTCCAACATAATATTTTATTTTACGTTGATTAAAATCAACGATTGTTCCTTTTCTAGTAAAAACTATTATAAGTCCAATTGATAAAATTGTAATTCCAATTTTCATTCTTGAGTCAAAAGTTCCCAAAAGGATTAGTCCGCAAATAATTAGAGTAATTCCTATAATAACGAACATTAATGGGAAAATTCTATCCATTTTATAATCAATTTTCATTTTTTGGTCAAATTGTGGCTAACACTTGTATAACTACAATAAATATACTTTCAATTGTAGTTATATCGTTTATATATGCAATATATTACTTTTTAATTAAGTATCCTATGACTCAAATATATAGATGAATATTTTAAACTATAAGGGATTGTGTATGGAATATGTAGGTAAATATTAACGCACGTAGGCGCTTAATAGGGGAAATGAATTTCTAAACTTTATAAAGTTTAAATCTGCTGAACTTTTGAATAAAAGTTTTATAATGTGAATTTAGAATGAAAT
The DNA here is from genome assembly GCF_031128465.2 of Mariniflexile litorale. Classification (GTDB taxonomy): domain Bacteria; phylum Bacteroidota; class Bacteroidia; order Flavobacteriales; family Flavobacteriaceae; genus Mariniflexile; species Mariniflexile litorale. Next base: position 3,326,785 of record NZ_CP155618.1, read on the forward strand.
TATTTATTATCAAAATCAAAAAATTCCTTTAAAGAAATACCAAGCATGTTAGTAAATTTTTGGATAGTATAAATTGTAATACCTCTATTATTAGTTTTACTTTCCCATCTATTAATTATTTGTCTATCAATATCATACTTTTTGGCAAAATCAGTTTGGGAAAGACCTGTTTGCTCTCGAAGAAACTTAACTCTTTCTGCAATTTTATCTTTTAAAATTAAATCCTCTTTATCTAAACCTACCATTCCGCAATTTTGGTATATTTTTAAAAAATATTGTAATCCGTTTGGATTACAATTAGTAATTTTATATATTCGTTATTAATATTAAATTTGCGATTCTTCAAATCAAAATATTGAAGCATTCGCTTGGATTCTCGTCCTTGAAAACTGGTAATTTTTGCAACGAGATGATAAGTAAGATGCTCACGCCTTAGGGTGTGGGCTCACTTATTGTTGCAGGGTATACCAGTACCTCAAGGGCAGTAAGCTGAGTTCCACGCCTTTTTTGTTTCCCTACATAAAGGTTTTACTCAGCCCTTCTTAGCGTTGTTTTTTAGTTGTGAGGTGTTGCAAAACGGTTCATTTAAAACCAAACAGTATGCAGAATAGATTATATATACGACACCTTAATGGTTTTTTACAACAAATACGGATGTTGGAACACACCGTGTTCGATAGGTTGTTTATTAAAAAACCTAAAAACCCGATATAAAACTCTTTTTGTTATGGGATGGACGTTATACCCAGTTCTGGAACACACACTTTTTTACTCCCATAATACCCGTTACAACCATACATACCCTGGAACCCCCTAAGGGCACTTATTCTTAAAAACAGCTTCTGTTTTTAGTACCCCCATAATATCCCTTAGGTTATAGTTGGAAAGACACCGCCTGTGTTTGCATGTAACAACCACGGCGGTTGACTTTCCTAAACACTGTATTATAAACGAATACCTAGCAGACCTATGGAATAAAGTCACTTAAAAACAATAAACAAAAAAACCTCCCACAAACTTTTGCTGGGTCTAGCAGGAGGCTTTTGATTAAACAACACATTGTTCAATTCTAATTCAAAATTATGAAAAATAAATTAATAGCGAAATACAGGCAGTTTCTATACTGTATGTTGTGCTTATGCATTCATTCCAACACCATACAGGGTCTGGAAGTATTTCCATTCCAACAATCAGAAATTAGTGGTACCATAACCGATGCCCAGGGGGTGCCTTTAGCAGGGGTTACTATTATTATTAAAGGCACCCAAAAAGGGAGCATCTCCGATTTTAATGGCACTTATGCCATACCCGCGACTAAAAACGAGGTCTTGGTGTTCTCTTTTATGGGCTTTAAAACCCAAGAAATGGCCATACAAGGGCGTACCCAATGGGATGTACAACTCGAAACCGACGTTACCACCTTAAATACGGTGGAAATTAATGCAGGCTATTATACGGTTAAAGACAAAGAACGAACGGGAAATATTGCTAAACTAGAGGCGAAAACCATAGAGAAACAGCCTGTAAACAATCCGTTGGCAGCCATGCAAGGGCATATAGCGGGTGTTGATATTGTACAGACCACAGGCTTGCCCGGTGGTGGATACCAAATGGCCATTCGTGGTAAAAACTTTATGAATGGCAGTACAGAACCCTTGTATATTGTAAATGGCGTGCCGTTTGGAGCTCAGTCCTTAGCATCTCTAGAGATCTCGGTAGGAATAAATGCCGGAAATATAAGCCCCTTGAATGCGATCAACCCGTCCGATATTGAAAGTATGGAAGTATTAAAAGATGCCGATGCCACAGCCATTTATGGTGCACGGGCAGCCAATGGCGTGGTACTCATCACCACTAAAAAAGGAAAAGCAGGCAGCACAAGGTTTCAGGCACACCTGAGCAGTACCCTGGGGCAGGTAGCCCATTTCTTGGATTTAATGAACACCGAGCAGTATTTGGAAGTGCGTAGGGAAGGGATTGTAAATGATGGCTTTGGGGCGTTTCTGGACAATCCTGCCTTCGATTTTATATGGCCCGACCTAAAAACTTGGGATCAAACCCGCTATACCGATTGGCAAAAGGAATTGATCGGTGGAATTGCCTACCGCAATCATGCCCAACTTTCGGTTTCAGGGGGCAGCGAGCACACCCAATTTTTGGTTAGTGGAAGCTTCCAAAAGGAGACTACCGTTTTTCCTGGTGATGCCCACTATAAAAAAGCCTCGGTACACCATACCATAAACCATCAGTCCCACGATGGGCGTTTTAAAATAAACCTGTCCAGCATCTATTCCGTTGAACATAACCAAATGCCTCGTACCGATCTTACTGGTTTGGCATACACATTGGTGCCGAATGCCCCAGCACTGTATGATGCGGCAGGGAACTTAAATTGGGAAAATAATACATGGAACAACCCTTTAGCTTCCTTAGAAGAAGAGTATCAAGCCCAAATCCATACACGTATGGCCAATCTGGGACTCTCTTATCACGTGCTGCCTCATTTAGAATTTAAAACCAGTTTGGGTTATAATACTTACGGAATGGATTCCTATAAGACCTTGCCAAGTAGCGCTAGAAATCCTAAACTGGGGTTCACGCCAGAGAATTATTCATCCATCAGCACCAACAGTGCCACCCGTCAATCTTGGATTGTGGAACCACAATTTGATTGGAAGCAAGCATGGAGCGATGTGCTGCTAAGCGTATTGGTGGGAACCACGTTTCAACAAGAGGCTACAGACCAATTGGTGCAAAAAGGAACAGGTTTTCCAAACAACCGCTTGTTAAGGAATCTTTCCGCAGCTAAGACGCTTGAAGTAAAACAAGATAGCGACAGTGAATATAAGTATCAGGCGCTGTTTGGTCGCATCAACATACAATGGAAGGATGCCTATATTTTAAACTTAACAGGCCGTCGGGATGGATCCAGTCGTTTTGGTCCTGGTAAGCAGTTTGGCAATTTTGCTGCTCTGGGAGCTGCTTGGTTGTTTTTGGAAAACGGCTTTTTAAAACACAGTAAGGTGTTCAGTTTTGGAAAATTACGTGGGAGTTATGGCACTACTGGTAGCGATAATATAGGGGATTATAAGTTTCTGGATACTTATAGCGTTACGGGTTATGATTATAATGGCACGAGTATATTAGAACCAACAGGTCTTTTTAATCCCTTGTTTGGTTGGGAAACGAACAAAAAACTGGAAGCGGCAGTAGAGCTTGGGTTTTTTAAAGATCGGATTCTGCTAAATACGGTGTGGTACCAAAACCGGTCGGCCAACCAACTTATTGGCATTCCTTTAGCAACTACCACAGGTTTTACAGAGTTAACAGGGAACTTTGATGCCACCGTTGAAAATACAGGTTTTGAATTTGAGATCCGTGCGATCAACATCCATAGTAAAAATTTCCAATGGCGCAGCACTTTTAACATGAGCTTGCCGAAGAACAGACTGGTAAAGTTTCCCGGATTAGAGACTTCTACATTTGCCAATCGCTATGATATTGGAAAACCTTTAACCATAAGGCATCTGTACCATGCTTTAGGCGTCGATTCTGATACTGGCCTTTATCAGTTTGAAGATTATAATGAAGATGGCCACATACGTAGTTTAGACGATAAACAATGGATTGAGGACATGGCGCCTAAATTATACGGCGGCTTAGGGAATACCTTAACCTATAAAAACCTAACCTTGGAGCTGTTCTTTCAGTTTAAAAAACAACAAGCGTTTAATCCTTTGGTTTCGGCAGCAGCTCCTGGTTTTAACACAAACGGCTCTGTGGCTTTATGGAACCGCTGGCAACACCCCGGGGATACAAACCCCATAATGCGCGCCATTAGTGGTTTAGATCCGAGTGTATTTGAGAGTATCGAAAATCAAAGTGCAAGTAGTGCAGCAGTCTCCGATGCGTCATTTGTTCGGTTGCGAAACATCTCCTTGGCCTACAGACTACCTAAAAATTTAAGTGGGGGTTGCGATTTGAATGTCTATCTACAAGGACAAAATCTATGGACTCTTAGCAATTATGACGGACCAGATCCTGAGCAACCTTCTTCTATAATAATGCCGCCTTTGCGCCAAATGACAGTGGGTGTGCAATTAGGCTTTTAACTAAAAAATTAAGATGATGAAACTTAAAAAAGACAATTATCATACCACCAAACCACGAGGTGTTTTGTTTACAAATGCTCTGGGATTTATAAGCTATCCTTTCCTATGTTTTTTAATGTTAGTATCTACACACTGTACAGATTTTGTGGAAATAGACCCACCAAAAAATACCTTGATTTCCGAAACGGTTTTTGAAGATGTTTCTACCGTAGAATCGGCATTGGCAAGTATGTACTTTAAAATACGGGAACAGGGCATGATCTCAGGAAAATTAGGACTCAGTGCCTTAATGGGCATTTATACCGATGAGCTAGATTATTATGGCAGTAATACCAATTATTTACAATTATATAATCATAAGCTCTCCGCATCCAATAGCCTCCTATCCGATTGGTGGAGCCATGCCTATAATCTTATCTATGCATCCAATGCGATTATTAAGGGGTTGGAAAATTCAAAAACCATAAGTGTGGAAGACCAAGCACCTCTTAAGGGACAGGCCTTGTTTGTGCGTGCTTATATGCATAGTTTGCTTGTCAATCTTTATGGAGAGATCCCTTATATTACTACTACAGATTATTTACAGAATAATAAGGTATCACGCTTACCAGTAACGCAGGTATACACACATAGCATAGCCGACCTTACCCAAGCGGTGAGTCTTTTAAATGTAACAGATGTTACGGGAATACGTGTGGTGCCTTATCAAGCGGTGGCCAAGGCGCTTTTGGCACGCCTATACCTTTATACAGAAAATTGGAAAATGGCTGAAGCGACAGCAGGGGAGCTTATAAGTGCTTATAAGCTAGAACCTAACGTCAAAAATGTTTTTTTAAAGAATTCCAAAGAAACCCTCTGGCAGCTAAAGCCTAATGGGGTTACAGATAGAAATACCTATGAAGCCAACCAGTTTGTTATTCGGTTTATACCGGGGCAATCGTATGCCTTGAGTAAGGCTTTGTTGGATACCTTTGAGCCTAACGATTTACGGCTTTTAAATTGGACAGGAAGCACCACCAGTAGTAATGGATTGACCACGTTGCATTATGCGCATAAGTACAAAGCTATTTTTAGTGAAACGGCTTCCTTGGAATATTCTATTATTTTTCGATTGGCAGAACAATACTTGATTCGAGCCGAAGCCAGAGCACATTTAGGAGCTGTTTCTGGGGCTCAAGAAGATTTAAACAGCATTCGAAATCGGGCAGGTTTGGGGAATACCACAGCCACTTTAACCAACGATTTGCTAGCGGCGATATTACAGGAACGCCATACCGAATTGTTCACCGAGCAAGGGCATCGTTGGTTTGATATCAAGCGTATGGGGGTGGCAAGCCTTGTTTTAAGTCCTTTAAAACCGAATTGGCAACCAACGGATGTGCTTTTGCCAATTCCTGAAACAGAAATTGAAACGAACCCTAATTTGAAACCACAGAATTTGGGGTATGAATAAGAGGGTGTTTTATCTAAGCAGCGATACTCAAAGTGTAGAAACAAATTTAAAAGTAAAACTATGAAACTAATAACCATACTAAGTGTTTTGTTGGGGACTGCGGCACTGTCTGCACAAATTTTAACCCCAGCACATTGGAGCAGCAGGCTTTCTAAGGAAGCTATTCGTCCCGGCGAAACCGTAGAACTCATTTTTAGCGTACGATTAGATAGAAACTGGCATTTGTACAGCAATGTCCAAAACTATAAAATAGGTCCGCTACCCGCAGTTTTTGAGTTTAAACCCCACAGTAGCTATAAGCTATTGGAAGGTGTGGTGGCCATAGGCTCCCAAAAGGAATATGACCCTGTTTTTGAAGTGTATGTAAACTATTTTGAGAATACGGCAGAATTTAGACAAAAGGTTAAAATACTGTCTAAAAATCCTATAATTAAAGGGTTTTATGAGTATCAAGTGTGTAGTATCGCCGATGGAAAATGCGTCATGGGTACCGGCGATTTTGAGTTTAAAATACAAACCATAAAACAAATATGATGCTATTAAAAACAAAAATAATCCTCATAAGCATGCACCTAAGTTTGCTGTACAGTGCTTCGCCACAAGGCAATGTTGACATGGCAAAGCATACCAACGTGACGGATATAAAATCTCAAGCGGAAAGCGATTGGATAGGGGTAGACAGCATAAAAACCTATTTCTGTAATACGCCTAAAGAACTTGAACACTATCATAATTCAAGCTTTTTAGAAAAAAGAAGGTTTGAAGATACTGTAGAAAAGAAGCGATTGCAATTAGCAGAAAATTTTTTGGAGAAGTATCCGAACGATGCCCATTATTATGATGTACTCACCTACTTTTTACATTATTTATTCGAGCCTAAGTTTATAGCAGATAAAATACCTGACAGTACCTTGTGGGTCTTGAATCAAGATTCAAAATTAACGAAAACGCATCGGGACCTTTTCTTAAGTCAAATGCGAGCCTTACCCATAGATGAGGTCGCCCGAGCGCGCTGGTTAAAAAAAGGGAATGAGTTGGTAGAAAAGTTTTTGGAATCAAACGCCCCTTTGGAACAAAAAGCAAAAATAGAGATGCGCTTAATGGGACGTGATTTACGGATGGCCTTATTTCAATATGAATACATGAACTTTCAAAAAAACACGATGGAATCTGGTTATTGGGAACGCTTTGATACTTATTATTGGGAGCCCTTTCGCTTGCGTTTAAAAACCCTTTTGTTTAAATATCCAGATTTGGAAACCTTGGCTTTAAATGTCGAGCAATTTATTGCCATAATTTCACGTGAATACCTGTCGCCAGAGCTCACCGAGCCCTCTTGGCAGTATTTTTATAACATCACAGATGCCACCCATCCACTCGGCAATCAAAAAGGGATCAAAGCGGTACATACCATGGCAAAAGAAAATCTAAAGGCCAGGAACGATTTAAAGGATGTGGATGCGTCCCAACCTTTGGAGCTGGTATTTACAGCGATGGACGGTAGCCGAATAGATTTAAAGACGATGCGGGGTAAAGTGGTGTTACTTGACTTTTGGTCTGTCAGATGTGGACCTTGCATTATGGAAATGCCCCATGTAAAGGCATTGTATGATACCTATCGGGATAAAGGATTTGAAGTTATTGGAATCGTTGCGAATAGTGATACCGAAAAAGCACAGGTATTAAAAATCCTCAAAAAGCAGAACGCTAATTGGCCCCAAAGGTTAGACAAAGGGTCCGAGGTTACAGTAAGTTATCATTCGTTATATAATATTACATCCCTACCTACAGTTTGGCTATTGGATAAAGAAGGTAAAATTGTTGATAGAAACGCAAGAGGCATGCGTTTAGAGCCTTTAATACGCAAGTATTTGGGCTTGGATTAGTCATAGTATTGTGAAATACTTGTTTTTTGAATTAGTCAGGAAAAGGTGTCCAAATTTGGACACCTTTTCTATCATCCTAGCCATTTGGGTTTAAGGATTATTTTTAAATAAGGGTGTAATTAATTCTTGTTCTGCATATACTCTATATTGGCCAAACATACAGGGATCGCCAGAAGGCGCATCACAACTAACCGTTACTTGAGTGGGTCCAAAAGCTGGATGGTCGTAATAGCCAATTTGGCTGGTGCTGTTCGCTTGTGTAGCAAACGATAAGCTTATTGCCAATAGGATGGCAAAAGCCGGTAGAACGATTTTAAAAAATTTAGATGTCATAATACGATATGTTAAAAATTAATGACCTACTCTTTTTTACAGGTTTTCGGTCTTCCCCTGGTACTACGTAGTCTTATTTTAATCGGGATAACTCTGGTGTTTGCGTGTTATAAATATCCCGATAAGAGCAAGCACCATAAAGAATATGTTAAATACAACATGTGATTTCCACCCCAAATAGGATAAAACACCTCCACAGGCACAGGGTATGGAATCACTGAAATTTAGAACGGAGACTATATAAATACTAAATAGGCTTAGTAATGTGAAACTAGCATAAAATGCGAATAACATATATTTTGAGAAAAGAAAGAATCCCACAATCACATATTCTATGAATGGAAGGCTCCAAGCCATCCAATGGGCATAGGCGGAAATAAAGGGGGATTTATCTAATTGTATTTTAAATGCATAGATATTGAGAAGCTTACTGGTAGCGGCATACACAAATAAGATAATATAGAGAACACGTATCCATTTTGCTATTATCTGATAGTTTGCTTTTGAACGATTCATATCTTTTGATTTGATAGGGTAAAGTTCTACAGAAAAATTAATTTATAAGGGATCAATATTTGACTGTAAGGGATTTAATTAGAAAAAACCATCAGAGCTGTTTATTTATCGCCGATTAAGGAATTTTTACGCAAATCTCTTGGCGTATATTCATACCGTTTTTTAAAGGTTCTGGAAAAGTGAGCCGTACTTTTAAAACCCGTCATATACGCAATGGACTTGAGGGATTGATCCGTGAATTGAATCATCATTTTTGATTTTCTTAAACGTTCTGCCATCAAGAAATGGTGTACGGTAGTGCCATATAATTGCTTAAAGCCATATTTTAGTTTGAACTCGTTTGTTCCTAATTGCAAAGCAAAATCTTTTAGAGACGGAAAGTCCTTTTCAAGATTGTTAATAATACTATTATGGCCTTCCCTTATTTTACGGATATCTTCAAAACTCAATCGAAGTTTTGTTTTTTGTGGGTTGGTTTTGATGGTGTTTGATGGCTGTTTTTGGTTGTGGGAGTATTGCATGACACGGCGTTTCAACTCATTTTCTAAATGGTCTTGACGGGTGGTATGATGAATAATGGTTATAAGTGTTTTTTTTGAATTTGTATTTATACCTTTAAATGTCGTGATATAACAGGTTTTAGGAACCACCAAGCTTCCTTTACTTTTGAATGTTAATTCCAAAGAAGTGTCTTGAAATTCGTTTTGTTCTAGTGCATGCCAGGTGTTTTGCCATATTGTTTGAGATTTTTCTACTAAAAAAGCAGTAAATAAGGTTCCGAGGAGGTCCGTGTGTCGTACAGAGAGAATATTGCAAGCTTGCTGATTTACCATTTCAATGCGTCCGTCCCCATCAATAATAAAGCTCATCTGAATAATTTCTAGTAGGGTGGTATTTGAGTTAACATATCCTTGATGTAGCATGGTTTCCTGTATTTCTTCAGCCAACATATTAAGTGAAATGCTAATCGCTTCAAAATTATCGTTTTTGGCGGTACGTTCTAAGCGATAAAAAAAGTTGCCAGAGGCCATTTCCAATAGCATCTGGTTAATTCGTTGTATTCTTTGTTTTTTCTTGGTACTCACAGCTTAAGTATTATAGTTTGCTAGATGGTGTGAGAGCCCTTATTTTAATAAAAAACAGGTGTTATATCCCGATTTTCAATGTGAATGTGTCATGAATTTATTCAAAAAAGATAAAGCATCTTCAATACGTTGAAATGATTGTGTTGGGATGGGAGGGTTGCTCGTACGGATATAAAATTCAGATAGCATTTTAGAAACAGGGGATTCCACAATAACCGCTACAGCCTTTGTGAGGGTAGAACCTTCCATAGCTAAATAAGCTCTTGCAGATTTATTAATTTCATTAACACCTCGAATATCACATAATACCGGCAAGAGCCTTCCTTCATGCAATAACAATTTGTCCTTAACAATTTGAACGGCAGCGTTTAAATCGATGCTGGCTCCTTGATGGTATACAATATGCAATATACCTTCTTGGAACCTATACGATGTATAATCATTCTCAAAATAATTTCGCATGATGTAGAAAACGGTTTTTTTATTATAAACTTACAAAATAATCAACAAACGCATTGATTATAGAGCTGTTAGAACCAATGCAATACGGGGTTTTATTTGCCTGCAAAGGATTAAAAGTTGACTCTAAGGGAGCATGGAACGATGGCGTTTCATAATTTTTTAATTTCGTTTATATATTCCGATTTTTTTCCTTTCAGAGTGCGTTTCTTCAATGAATGGGAACAAAGGTATAATAAACATAATGTTTATATTTTTTTTAAAGCGGTAGTTGTAACATGCGTATATACTTTTGATGGTCTGTTAGAAAATGAGCTCTTATGTATTGTTATTATTCTCCCTCAGGAACTTAGTCTGTTTTTATAAATTAATAAACCTCGTAAGCCTTTTTTTGAAAATCATATTTTATAAAACAATTCTTTAAAAATATTCTTTATATTTAATCACCTTAGAATTATTATTAAGGCATTAAATTGGCTAAAACAAATGAAATTTAATTTTAATAAGGAGATAGAATAAAACCCTTTCCAATTTTGAGTCTATTTACAGATTTCTTTTAATGAATTTTCTAAACATAATTGTAGAATTTGTTCAGATTTTTAGTAATGAAATGGTAAAGTAAATAAAATGACATGCAAAATATCCTATTTATAGACATTGAAACTAACCCGAAGAAAAACAGAGTGGATTACGGAGCAACTTTCAAGGGGCAAGAATTACATGAAAGAAATTTAAGCAAGCTAGAGCAATGGATTAGGGAAACAAAATATATCTGCGGACATAATATACTTAATCATGATATTCCAGAGTTAAAAAATAAGCTAGGGGATCAAATTTTCTCTGACAAAAAATATATAGATACCTTATTATGGTCTCCATTACTTTTTGTTAAAAGGCCAAACCACAAACTTACTAAAGGATACAGAATTGTAAACGCATCTGAGGTAAACAATCCACTTTCAGACTGTAAATTAACTGAAAATTATTTAGTACAAGAACTAAATAGGTTCAATGAATTAGATGTCAAAGAAAAAAGTGTTTACTATAATCTGCTTAAAAACAATGCAAGTTTTAATGTTTTTTTTGAATTGGCAGGGTTCGATAACTCTAAAATTGTTGAAATAGGTGTAGGGGATTTATTGGTAGAGCATATTTGTTCCAATGTTGATCTGGATTATTATCAAAAACAATCCCCAATTGGTTTAGCATACGTTTTTACTCTTTTGAAATTAGGTGATGAGGATGCTGTATTACCTTCATGGGTTAGGCACGAATACCCTGATGCAGAAAAAATCCTGAATGAAATTCGTTTTGAATCTTGCAATAATGTTAATTGTCACTATTGTTCAAACAAATTGAATCCTCGAAAAGCATTACTAGAATATTTCAATTACAATGATTTTAAGAAATTTGAAGAGCATAGAAGCATAAGTCTACAGGAAGAAGCGGTCAGAGCGGGTTTACAAAATAAATCGTTCGTAGCAGTATTTCCAACAGGTGGAGGAAAGTCGTTAACCTTCCAATTACCTGCTCTGATGCGAGGTACGTCCACTAGGCATTTAACCATTGTGATTTCACCATTGATTTCACTAATGAAAGATCAAGTAGATAATTTAAGAGATCGATTCGGTATTACAAAAGCGGTAGCGATAAATGGTTTATTATCTCCTCTTGAACGTCTGGAAGCAGTTGAAATGGTGAGTGATGGAAGAGCCGATTTACTTTATCTTTCACCTGAATCATTAAGGTCTCCTTCAATATTTAGATTAATACTTAGTCGTTCGGTTGGTCGAATAGTTATAGATGAAGCTCACTGTTTTTCTAGTTGGGGGCAAGACTTTAGAGTTGATTATCTATTCATTGCCGACTTCATCAAAAAAATAGAAGCCGAAAAAAATATTTCTCAAATACCAGTGTCTTGTTTTACTGCAACAGCAAAACTTCAAGTTATTAAAGATATAAAATTTTACTTTGAAGATCGTCTTGGCCTTGAATTGGATGAGTTTGTTACAAACAAAGGAAGGACGAATCTTTCATATGAAGTAGTTAATGTAGAAGACCCCGATAGAAAGATGAATCATTTGTTTCGAATCCTTCAAGATTGTGAAAAACCTGCTATTATATATGCTTCCAGAACTAAACAAGTAGAGAAAGTTAGCGCTTTGATTAACGAGGCTGATTTTGATTCTACTTTTTTTCATGGTAAATTAGATAAGGAAGATAAAAAGGTTAACATGGATGCCTTTATCAATGAGCAAAAGGAAATCATAGTAGCGACATCTGCTTTTGGGATGGGAGTTGATAAAGACAATGTAAAGACAGTTATTCACTATAATATTTCAGATTCACTCGAAAATTATGTGCAAGAAGCGGGAAGGGCAGGAAGAGATGAGAAAATTGAAGCAAAGTGCTATATCTTATATAGTGAAGAAGATTTAAATAAGCATTTTAGTTTATTGCAGCAAACTAAACTTAACCATAAGGAGATAAAAGACATATGGAGAGCAATTAAAGGTCAAGCAAAATACAAGGATAAAATTAGTCAATCTGCACTAGAAATCGCCAAAAAATCTGGTTGGGATGCAGAGATGTTGGACCTTGAAACTAAAGTGAAAACAGCTATTTCTGCATTAGAAGAACAGAGCTTTTTAATTAGATCTTTAAATTCACCTAGAGTATTTGCAGACAGTCTATTGGTGAAAAGTTTTGGAAGTGGACAGGAAATACTTCGAAATAGTAATAGAATAACCGATCAAGATAAGAAAGACTGTGCAATAGTATTAAAGAGGATAATTACTGATAATGAAACAAGGATAGATTATCTCGCAGATATTACTCAGTTGAATACTAAAAGAATTCAAGATGTCATCCGAATGCTAAGGGATCATTCTATACTAGGGGATGCTAAGGATTTAACAGCATTTTTAAGTTTACTTCAATCCAAAAACGGATCAAAGAAGATTTTAGATGCTTTTTTGAAAATTGAAAAAGGAATATTGGAAATTATAAAATCAAGAAAATTAGTAATTCCTTTAAGAGAACTAAACCAGAAGTTATTAGACAATGGGATTATTGAGTCTAGTGTTGAACACATTAGATCTCTTCTTACATATTGGGACAAGAGACGATTTGTGAAAAAGAATAGAAAAGATAGAGAAAGGGATATTTATGAGATAGAATTTATTAGTCAAGAGGAACTAAAGGAGGACATAAACTGGAGACATGATTTATCACTAGCAACTTTTGGCTATTTGGAGAATTTGGCAAATAACAATAAGACTCATAATGAAATAAAAGACGAAGTACCAGTTTCTTTTTCACTACTTGAATTGAAAGAATCTAACCAATTCATGGGAAATTTAGTAGAGGAAAATACTAAAAAATATGAAACCTGCTTGTTATACTTAAATGATATAAAAACGATTAAGTTAGAGGGTGGTTTCATGGTATCCTATAACAAATTAAATATTTCTGATGTAGATAGAAGTAAGAGAGTATTTACCGTAGACAATTACAGTAAAATAAAAGAGTTTTATCTCCATAAGACAGAACAAATCCATATTGTAGGGGAGTACGCTAAGAAATGTGTTCAAAATTACGAATCGGCATTAGCATATGTTAATGACTACTTTACTTTAGATTATGAAGAGTTTTTAGCTCGATATTTTCCGCATAGTAAGAAAAAAGAAATACAAAGGTCAATTACCCCTAAACGTTTTGTGGAAATTATTGGTGATTTAGATACTGATCAAAGTAACGTTATTGAAGATAATAAATCAGACAATATTTTGGTTTATGCGGGACCCGGAAGTGGGAAAACGAAAGTTTTGGTTCATAAGATAGCTAGTTTATTATTAATCGAAGATATAAAACCTGAGCAATTTATGATGCTTACATTTTCAAAAGCTGCTGCTTTAGAATTTAAACATCGAGTGAGGAATCTAGTTCCAGAATATTCTGGATTAATCAGAATAACAACATTTCACGGTTTTTGTTTTCAATTACTAGGTCAACTAGGAGATCTATACAAATCACAAAATGTAATCCAAGATTGTATCAAAGCTATTAAGGAAGAAGAAATAGATATTACATCTATAGAAAATAAGAGTATTCTGATGTTTGACGAATTTCAAGATATTAATCAAGAAGAATGGGAATTAATAGAATTGATAATTGAAAAAGCTGAAAAACCAAGAGTAATAGCAGTTGGAGATGATGATCAGAATATATATAGTTTCAGGGGGTCTTCGAATATTTTTATGAGTAAGTTTAAGAAAAACTACGCTGCGACTTTGTATACACTCCCGAAGAATTATAGAAGTAACTCAGAAATAGTAGAATTTAATAATCATCTTTTAGATTACCTTAAGAATAGACTTAAAACCCAAAGATTAACCGCTAACCGTAACAAAGGGGAAGGAAGTGTTAACATTGTTAAATACAATGGAAAATATTTAGAGAAACCCTTAGTTGAGTATTTGGATGAAGTTCATTTACTTGGTAGTAAAGCCGTATTAACAAGAACAAATATACAAGCATTGCATATTTGTTCTATGCTAAAAGAATTGGGATATATGGTAAGGTTAATGGCAGGTTTTGAAGGGTTCCGTGTTTCAGATTTATTTGAAATAAGAAGTTTTGACCATCAGTTAAGTAAAGATATTGGAGAGTCGGGGATTATTTTAGAATCTAATTGGGAGCCAACTATTGATTGGTTTAGAGAAACTTTTAAAGATTCTTTGCATTATCAAACATGTATAGAATTGATTAAGAAGTTTGACTATTCTAATCCAGAAAAGAAACTTTTAGTAGATTGGCGGGAGTTTTGTAGAGAAATTAATATGGAGGATGCCATAAAAGCTGATTCAGAAATTGTAGTAGTTTCAACCATGCATAAAGCTAAGGGCAAGGAGTATGATCATGTATATATGATGGTTGAGGATTATAATTATACTTCAAGTGAATCTAGGAGGTTGTTATATGTTGCCAGTACAAGGGCTAAAAAGACTTTACATATACATACTAATGTAAACTTCTTTGATCGAATTGAATCAAAGAATATTACTAGAAGCAAATTTGAAGGAGAACTGCATGAACCATTGCATTATGAAATGATCTTAAGCCATAGAGATATTAGTTTAAGTTCGCAGAACTATCCAGTACCATTATCGATATTGAGGACTATTAAAACAGGAGATGTACTTGAAAAGGATGTTAAAGTTTTTGAATTTAGCGAGGTACCTGGTTTACAAAAAAAAACACAAGGAAATCTTTTACTATTTTCAAGGAAGTTTGTTGCAGAACAATACAATCCAATGCTTCAAAAAGGATATCAATTGATTGAGGCAAGTGTTGAATATATTGTCTATTGGTATAATAAAGATAATAACGAAGAATATAAGATTGTTTTACCCAGATTAAGGTTTGAGAAAATAGGAAGATAATTGAAATTATTGAAAATAGTTAGTTATTCCTTAACCCTTTAAACCTATAATATAGATTTGATTTTATGGCACTATTTAAAATCGATTATAACTATGTTAATGAGAATTGTAATTTTTCACTTTCTAATAGTATTGCACTTTTTTTAAACGCTTATTACCTTTGAGTAAAAATTTAATTCTGTCGATTTAACACAATCATTCTTGGATAACTTACTTTTTTTAGCGTCATAGATAAAATGATTAATTTCTTTTAATATACCCATTAGGGTATGATTTATGTTTAAAATAGTTGTTTTATACCCAAAAAGGTATAATTTATTAATATTTTTACTATATTGCAGCCTTAAAGGTATAATATAATGGAATGGGATAGAGAAAATGCAATAGCCCAATTTGTAAGGGATAGACGTAAAAAAACAAATCTAACACAAGTAGAGTTATCAGACTTCACGGGTGTAGGCTTACGTTTTGTACGCGAACTAGAACAAGGAAAACCAAATGTAATGACCGATAAAGTAAACCAGGTACTATTATTTTTTGGGCACACACTAACACCAACACCTATAAGTGATGAGACAAGGAGAAATATGGGTAAATAAATCGTTAGCAGGTATATTAACCGAGGACGATAATGGTTATTATTTCAAGTATGACAAAGCATATTTAGAAAATAAAAACGCACTAGCTATAAGTTTGACTTTACCATTAGGAGAAGAAGAATTTAATGCAGAGTATTTATTTCCATTTTTTGATGGTTTAATTCCTGAAGGTTGGTTATTAGACATCGCACATAAAAATTGGAAAATAAATCCAAGAGACCGCATGGGCTTATTATTAACCACCTGTAGAGATTGTATTGGTAATGTTAGTATTATAGAAAAAGTATGAACTACTGTTTAGCATGTCATAAAAAACTAGAAGATGGAGAAATAAACTACCATCAAAACTGTTTAGCATCATTTTGGCAAGAAGACACGCCTGTACTAAAATTAGATTATGAGCTGTCTCAAATAGAAGCATTGGCAAAAGAAAATGTAGCACAACGCATCATTGTTACAGGTGTACAACCAAAATTATCATTGGGTTTCACCCAAGAAAACGCTCTAAATAGGTTAACTATTCTAGGTGCATTAAATGGCAGATATATACTAAAACCACCATTTCATACGTATCCACAAATGCCCGAAATTGAGGCACTATCCATGTTATTAGCTCAAACTTGTGGTATAGCCACCGTATTCTTTTTATTAATCCCATTAAAAGATGGAGCTTTAGCCTATTTAACCAAGCGTATAGATCGTACTGCACAAAACGAAAAATACCCAATGGAAGATGCTTGCCAATTCACAGAACGACTCACAGAGCATAAATATCGTGGTTCTTACGAACAAATTGCAAAGGGTATTATAACCTATGCGCAAAACCCATTGCTGGATGTGGTTAAATTTTATGAACAAGTGATTGTTTCTTTCCTAATTGGAAATAACGATATGCATTTAAAAAACTTTTCACTCATAGCAAAAGACAGTAAACACTATGCCTTGGCACCAGCCTATGATATGGTAGCGGTTAAATTATTAATTACAGAAGATCAAGAAGAATTAGCACTAAACCTCAATGGGAAAAAACGTAAAATTAAACGTCAAGATTTTAATGAATCTATGACCAAAGCACAAATCCCTGCAAAGGCTATTGAAAACTTATGGAAACGTATAGAAAAAGGGATGGAAGAGTGGCAGGAGTTGATTATTTGCAGCTTTTTAAGTGATGAAAACAAAAGTGCTTTAAGAGGAATTATAGAAAATAGAGCAAAACAATTAGAGTTAAAAAGTTATCTATAACCCTTAAACAAACATTAATTGAAATAAAATTAAAGTATTAAAAAAAATAGCAACAAAAAGAGAAACAAAATAATTCCCAATACAAATTCTTAATGTGTTTTAAAACAGTACTATCATATTTAAACGTTTTATTAGGTGAAGAATGTTATTTAATATTTTATTCTAATATGGTGAAATGACTTATGAACCTTAATGATGCTCACTTTTTTTCTTCAAGTTTGGTGTTTTACTGTAGATTTTTATAATATACTTGATAGAAAAATAAAACCCCGACTTAAAATCGGGGTTTTTAACTTTTAATTTAATATCCAAAATTTTGTGTTATTCCATCGGTTACATCAATGGTTGCTTGAGGAATAGCATAAACTCTTAAATAGGGTTCTGTTACAGATTTTGCTGTGTAAGCTTTATCAAAAGTACCAAAGCGAATCATTTGTTTTCTTCGGTACATTTCCCAATACATTTCAAAACCAATTTCATTATAAAGAATTTCTTCTGATAGAGAAGGAATAGCTACACCAGATGCATTACCAAAGAGAGCTTCTCTGGTTCTACTGGTGCGAAGCATATTCATGTCAGCTAATGCAAGTCCTGGTTCTCCACTACGATAATAAGCTTCAGCTCTCATGCAATAAATCCCACCCAAGCGGTATAAAGGAATATCTACAGCACTTGTGCCATTGCCGTATTCAGGATCAAATTCCCATTTAAAGTTTCGAACACCTCGGTTGATTTGATCTTGTGAAAATACAGCTTGCAATGGGTTATCAAAATTTAATTCGGGTGTAAAATCCATGGGGGTAGGGGTACTTTTTTCCATATATAACATGCTAACTGCAATTCTACCATCGCTAGTCATGTTAAATCCACCTTTACCATCAAGTGTAGGTCCATATTGTTGTCCTACTTGTAAGCCTCTATTAAAGTGAAACCAGTATTTACCCGTATCAGGTCGTATATCTTCAGCAGGAACACTAGTTGTAGTGCCATTGTTCATAAACCAAGTACCATCGGCATATTGGTAATATCTATGGAAACGCGGATCTTCATGGTTTCCGTCCCATGTGTGATAAAACTCAGGTTCTACACAAGAGGCATTGGTACCTCTGTTATCAGCGGTTTGTTTTTGGCCCCGTTCTGCAGACATATAAGCAAAATCGTTATCACTACTTCTAATATTATCATTTTCTTGAGCTACTGCAAAAATAATTTCAGATCCACCTGTATTATTTATAGAAAAATTATCAAAGTAATTACTCTCTAAGCTAAAGCTACCATTTATTAATAATGATGTATAGTAAATTACTTTATCCATATCTGTACCATTATTATCTACTGCAGTTTCAGTAAAATTAAATGCAGATGTTGTATTATATCTATCCTTAAAAACTGCTCTATTTAGGTACATATCAGCAAGTAGCGCATAGGCAGCTTGCTTTGTAAATCGGCCATTATAAGTTTGCTGCTCTCCAAGATTTGCTAGATTAGGAATAATACTTTCAAGCTCTGAAATTAAATGATCAATTTCATCTTCCGCTTGAAGAATTACTAAGGAATCATCGTTAGAAAACGGATCTCTATAAGGTGCTTGGTTAAAGAGATCTAAAGTATTATATACATAAAAAGCTAATAAGCCCTTAGCTTCCGCTAAAAATAAATCATAATTTTCATAATCTGGATTTTCTTGTAAAGACTCAATAGCAGTTAACGTTTTTGTGATTCCACTTGTTAAGTTATTCCATGTAGAAGATACGGCGGCATTGCTTGTTCCCCATGTGAATTCGGTTAATGCTCGCCACTTACCGCCATCACCCCAGTCGCTTCCACGTGTTGGAAGCATACATTCATCCGTTGGGTATTCTTGTAAACCAAATACATTGCCGTGGTCTACAAATGTACCATTTGCTAACTGTCCATAAGCTGCTGCCATAGCACTTTCTGGATTTGAACTTTCACCTCCAATGACTTCATCTATTACTTCTTCACTTAAATCAGTACAACTGTATACTGCACCAAAAATTATAGCGAATGCTATTTTTAATAATATATTTGAAATTTTCATAAATTATAATTTTAAAGTTGCACCTAACATATAAGATTTAGATGATGGGTATGTTGTGTAATCTATACCTATAGATTGATTACCACCGCTTGATCGTGGACTGTTTACTAAAGGATCAAAACCTGAATAGTTTGTAATTGTAAATACGTTTTGAGCACTTACATAAAGATTTAAACCTTTTAACCAATTGATGTTAAGGCTTTCAGTATTAAATGAATAGCCTAAACGTGCATTGTTTAAACGGATAAAATCAGATTTTTCTAGGTAAAGAGTAGAAAGCTGTACGGTATTAGATGAGCTTGCACCTGCATTATAGTATTCGGATAGTACATTTCTATCTGAAGCTATATTATTGATGTTTAAGGCTAAATTGGTGTTGTTTACCAATAAACCACCTGTTTGACCAATAAACGCAAGATTTAAATTCCAACGTTTGTAATTTAAGTTACTGTTGATGCCAAAAGTAAAGTTTGGAAGTGCACCTTCAAATATTTGACGGTCATCACTGTTTATAACGGTGTCCTCATTCAAATCCTCAAACATATCATTTCCATTCTCGTCAAAACCTAAGTGTTTCAACATAAAGAAAGAACCAGCTTCGTAACCACTTTTATAAATATTAGCAGCAACACCCGATAAACCAGGGCCTGCAACGCTACCCGAATATAATTCGGTTACAGGTAGGTCTTGCACTTCATTATTTAAAGTCGCTCCATTTAAATCTAATGACCATGTAATATTATCAGTCTTTACTATTTCAGAACCTAAGGTGAATTCAAAACCTTTATTTACTATTTTACCATCAATATTTTTCCAAACAGTAGTCGTAGGACTTAAAGGTTCTGAAGGAATATTTAAAATAGGATCGGTAGTTGTTTTATTGTAATAATCTAAAGAACCGTATAATTTATTATTCCATAAACTAAAATCTGCTCCAATATTTAATTGTGTAACTACTTCCCATTTTAAATCTGGATTTGCAGTTCTATTTACCACAATGCCGTTAACTAAATTATAATCATCATACAAATAATATCCTCCAGAAGCCGATTGAGAATAACTTGCTTGGGTAATTTTATTTTGTACTTCTTGATTACCTGTTTGTCCCCAACTACCTCTTAATTTTAATTGGCTGATAACGTCTGTATTATTAAAAAAAGATTCTTTATCTAAGTTCCATCCTAAAGCAAAAGAAGGGAAATAGCCATATTTGTTATTTTCACCAAAACGGGTGGAACCATCGGCTCTTAAAGATGCTGTTAATAAATATTTATTATCAAAATTATAATTCAATCGACCAAAATAAGATTGAATTTCGTTTTCTTGTGCATAACCACTAACACCAGATTGTTCTCCAGAATATCCTGGATCATATTCTGGAGCAACACCAGTACCCATATCATCAATATTTGTAATAGAAAAAGATGTTCCTGAAAAATTAAATTTTTGATAAGAAAACCCTCCTAAGATTTCAAAATTATTTTTGTCAAAACTAAAATTAGAGGTTAAATAATGCTCCATCAAAATACTTTCTGAATCTAAATTATTTTGTACATAAGCACCATCTGGTGTTCTGTCTGTAAAATTAGGATAGATAGTAGAATTTCTTTCAGAAACAGAGCGATCTATTCCATAATTGAATTTATACTCTAGTCCATTAACAATTCTAAAAGTTGTTTCAATATTTCCTAAAACACGCAGTGTTTGTGTATGGTCATCATAAATATGTAACAAGTACATAGGGTTATAATTTTGGTTTAAATTGAAGTTTATATAATTACCATTGGCATCAAATACTGGCTGTGTTGGGTTAGAAATTAAACTGTGTATAATTAATTGTCCATCCGAACCGGCATCAGCACCATTAGGTACACCAGTTTCGTTAATTTGACTAGCTGTTAAATTCACCTTTACTTTTAAACGTTTTCTATCAAAAAAGGATTCTTCAGCATTTAAGCGTGCTGTAGTTCTTTTAAACCCACTACTTTCAACAATACCATCTTGATCCATATATGATAATGATGTGTAGTAGTTACCACTCTCTGTTTTTTTTGAATAAGAAAAGTTTAAATTTTGTGTAATAGCATCACGGAATAGTTCCTCTTGCCAATCGGTACTTCCACCATGGTCATAAGCACTATCTGTTATAGCATTTCGAAATTCACTGGCAGATAAAACATCAATCTTTTTTATTACCGAAGCAACACTCATATAAGAGTCTAAAGTAATAGAAGCATCACCTGTTTTTCCTTGCTTAGTTGTTATAATAACAACTCCATTAGAACCTCTTGCTCCATAAATAGCTGCTGCAGAAGCATCTTTTAATACAGTAATAGATGCTATATCACTGGTGTTAAGAAAATTTAAAGGGTTTTTTGCGCTTGAATTTCCAAGTCCAAAATTTGGACTAGAAGCACTTACACTCTCGTTACTTAAAGGTACTCCGTCTACAACAAATAATGGAGTACTTCCGCTTCGGATAGATCCTACACCACGTATAGAAACATCTAATCCTGCACCAGGTTCTCCACTAGAAGCCACAACGCGTACACCTGCAATTTTACCTTGAATTAAATTATCTGCCGATATGTTAACGCCTTGTTTGAAATCGTCTGCTTTTAACTGAGCAAGAGCTCCGGTAACATCTGATTTTGTTTGGCTTCCATAACCTACAATTAAAACTTCATCTAAAGAAGCTGTTGACATTTCTAAAGCAATGGTTAGTACTTTGGCATCAATTACAATTTCTTTAGTTTTATATCCTAAAAAAGAGATTTGAAGGGTTTGACCAATTTCTGCTTGAATGGAAAAGTTACCATCAAAATCGGTAGTAGCACCACTCGTACTACCTTTTAATAAAATACTAGCTCCTGGTAAAGGTATTCCTGCCTCATCCAAAATTTTGCCGTTAATTGTTTTTTGAACTGGAACATTAAAAAAGCCTGTTTTTATTAATGTTTTACTACTTGAATATCCTAATGGACACAATAGGATGGTTAAAATTAAAAAAACTGTGTTTTTTAATCTGAAATAATTAATTTTACTATACATTTTTAAGTGATTTGTTTTTTACAATGCTTAATGGTTAGACCGTAATTGTTCGTAGCAATTGCGGTTTTTTTAATTTGTAAATAATACTGTTTAATCCATAGGGTTAGAGAATTTAGTGAGAGTTTTTTTTATAAGTATTCGTTTGTAACGAAGTGCTAAAAAATAAAAAAATGAGCAAGAATGTTTTAACTGAATGTTATAGAATTATTAAAAGAATCTTAGTGTGATTTATTAATGGTAAACCATATGTAATTGATTACTAATATTTTAATTGAGTTTAAAAAAATCAAATAACCATGTTATATTTTCATTTAGATAACATCTATTTAACTCACATCAATTACTTTCGTTGTCTAAAATTTTACAGTATGATGTATTATAGATTTGCTTTAATTCTTTTTTTGATGTTTTCCTATGGAAGTGCTCAACAAGATACTTTAAGAATAAATCAACTTCAAGTTATTGGATCTCACAATAGCTATAAGAAAGCTATTAATCCGAAGCTTTTTGACTATTTGACTGAAAAAGATAGCACAAACCGTATGTATGCTTTACAATACCAGCATATTCCTATTTTACAACAATTAGATATGGGCTTACGTAACTTGGAATTAGATGTATATGCAGATGCTGAGGGTGGGCGTTTTGCACACCCAAAAGGTTTAGATTTGGTTAAAGACCAACCTAGCTATGATTTAGAAGGAAAAATGAATATACCTGGTTTTAAAATGTTTCATGTTATGGATATTGATTTTAGAAGTGAGTATGATTTGTTTTCTGATTGTTTAGATGATTTAAAAAAATGGTCGGAAGCACATCCCAATCATGAACCTATTTTTATAACCTTAGAACCCAAAGAAGATAAAGCTAATATGTTTGGCACCGCGGCAGAACCTTTTACAACGATGGTTTACGACGAATTAGATGCTACAATTACTAAACATTTAGGGAAAGAACATCTTATTACACCAGATGATGTTAGAGGGCATTATTCGACTTTGGAAAAAGCAGTTTTACATAACAATTGGCCTGCAGTAAAAGATGTTAAAGGTAAATTCTTATTTATTTTAGATGCTGATGATGAAAAACAAGCATTTTATGTAAAAAATCATCCTTCTTTAAACAGCAGGGTATTATTTATAAATGCTAAAGCAGGAACACCCGAAGCTGCTACTATGATTTTGAATAACCCTAAAGATGAGAACATTCCAAACCTAGTTCAAAAGGGATATATTATTAGAACACGTGCAGATGCGAATACTATACAGGCCAGATCTAATGATTATACACATTTTGAAGCAGCAAAAAATTCGGGTGCACAAATAATAACAACCGATTATTATGTACCTAGTAAACTTTTTAAAAGTGACTATCATGTTTCATTTGAAAACAAAACTTTTGTGAGAAAAAATCCTGTAACTGCAAAATAGCGAGCATTAATCAAGATTTTTTAAAGCACCAGTATTATAATCAATTATAAAATTGTTGGAAGGTGCCCCATTTAAAAATTGATAGAAAATATGATAAAATTCTAGTAGCTTTTGCTTGTTTAAATCTGTGTTTTTATACGTTAAATTGTTTTTGTAATTTTTAAAAAGCCATTTATATAATGCAATTTGTTTAGCCCCAATATCATTAACGGCTAAAATGTCAGCATTTCGAACTCGATAAAAATCAAAAATGATATCAAAACCATTCCAAGATTTAAAATCTTGAAATGTGTAATCAGTTTCTTTTAAAGCTAATTTAGCTTTTGTTTTGGCTTGTTTCCAGTTGCTTTTGTATAGGCTTTTATGGTTTATAAATGTATTAAATTCAACTTCAGAATCTAAAAAAGGTAGTAAAAGCAAGTCTTCTCCTGTAACATTCAGCATGAAATCTTTAAACTGAGGAACCCAATCGTCTTCTAAAAAGCGTATACGCACAAGTTTTTTTAAATGAAACATGGTAAAATCGCGATACGAATCAGTCTTCAGGATATCATGATTCCATACTGGTTTTTTATGCTGTTTTAAATAGTTATATTCCTTTTCATATAAAGAAAATAGGTTGTTGAAGTTAGGAACACTATTAATTGTAACCGTATTAACCTCTATTTGATTACTTGGTTTAATTTTTAAAATTTTATAACCAGGAATGTAAGCAGCTATAGAGGGCGTTTGAATGTTAACTAACGACTTTCCTTTTGGAAAAGTTCTAACTCCCGTATCGTTTATGTGCATGTGTCCAGCTATATGAATTGTAATTCCCGCATCAGCAAATAGTTGCGCCACTTTTTCCTCTGGAACACGCTCTAATTGCCATTTGTTACCATCAAAAAAAGATTTTAGATTCTCAGAAGCATCATCATTAAAGTCAACCATAGGGTAATGGCTAAAAGCAATTAATGTTTTGTTCAATCGTTTTGCTTCTTTTGTTATCGTTTTTACCCAATTAATTAGGTGTGTTTTATGGTTAATTACATTGTTATATCCAATGCTTGCTCCCTTATAGTTCATGGGGTCTAAGGCATTGTTGTTTATTGTGTCTTTTGGTAAATAAACATTAGCGTCTAGAGCTAACAACCATACGTTGGGTGTAAATTCTACAAGATAACTAGCATCAGGGATAGCGTATGTAGGTAGCATATTATACATTCTTTTTTCAATAGGCGCATTTTCTAAAGCTTTTTTATAAGTATAAGTTTCTGGTGTATAATTAGAAAAAGGTGTAGCCCAATATAATATAAATAGTGTTCAGCAGGAAAGAACCCAAAAGATTTTAAATAATTGAAAACGCTATTATACCCCGCTTTTTTTATGTCATTTGAAATTATATAGGGTAAATCACCTTCTATTTGCTGCTTAATGTTAGATGTACTATAAATTCCTTGTTGTTGTCCATTTACACCCATAAAATCAGATTTACCATCTTCTTGGTCTAAAGGGCCAACAGGGTCATGATTTCCTGTGGTAATAAAAAATTGCATGCCATAGGTTGTTCTGTAGTGTTCTAAAACGTGTTGTAATCCTTTAAGGTGTATGGGTTGGCCATCATCTGTATAATCACCAGGTAAGGCTACATATTTTATGCCTTTATCAACCATATCATCTAAAACAGCAAAAAGAGCAAAGTAATTTTCATTAAAAATACGTGTAGAATGCAATTGAGCATCCATAGTTCGTAAGAGTGTATATTTATTGGTTTTTTCATTAAATATGCCATTGTAGTCACTATCAGAAAAGTGACCGTAGATATCTTGAAAATGAATATCGGATATGAACCCTATTTTTACATCATTAGTTGTTTTTAAAATTGTTTTAAAATAAGTAGAACATTCTAAGGGATGATCGGTGTTGATAAAGTCAACCCCCATAGTGTTAAAAGTTTTCCAAGCTAATTTTGTGTCTGGAGCTCCCCAAAAACGAAAAGGTTTGTTTAAAGTATGAGCTTGATTAACAAGAGCTTTTATGTTATTTAAATCACTTTTAGATACATTTTCTATACCGTCCCAAGAGGAAAACTTGCCAAAACTTAAACTGATAAGAGCTATCTTGTTAAAACTTTCAGTTGGTATAGGATCTAAACTTTGGTAATCAAATAAGATATAATTTGGGTAGTTTTTATAATCTTTTACTAAAGGCCTATATCCAGATATAACAAAAGTAAGTTTAGGGTTATTTGTGAGTTTTGGATACTTTTTTAGTACGCTTTCTATTGCTTCTAAAGTTGAATAGGCTTCCGATTTTAAATCAATAAGTAATTGTAAATTATGTTCGTTACCAAGATGTGTTGAATATACTTTACTTAACGGTTTAAGATATAAAGATTCAAAGGTATTGTTTGGTTTAATGATGTTTTCAGTATGAGTAGCATATAATGTGTTGTCTTTTAAAAATACATCGACTTCAATAGAACTTAAACCACAATTATAAGCTTTCCAAAAAGGTATAAGTTGCTCGTAATCATTATGTGAATGTATTTTAATTGGTTGTTTAGCATATAAAAGGCGTGCAGCTAATAATAGTATAAAAAATAACAGTCGAAAAGAAAACATATACAGATTTTATTTGAAAATTAGAATGCATTTAATTTTCGAAAATACTATTAGTAGTTCTCTTAATTATTAATTAAAGATTAAATATGGATTATTAATAAAGGAGTGAAAATTAATTAAGAAAGAAATGTGTCCATGAAATATAAAAGGATAGGATTTTAGATCACAATTTAGGGGAGTCAGGAATACTGAATACTTCTTATATCGGTTGATTAAATTAGGGATCATGACCAAAAGTTGTGTGTGAATTACCTATAGTTTTCGGATTTTTGCAAAAAAAAGATTTTGGACCATTATCTAGAACTACTCAAACTTATTTTACCTGAATTTCTAATCAACCATTTTGATCTTGTAAAGCATACTAAAAATGGCGAAGTCATGCATCTTTACTTTGAAGAACAAAATGCAACACCTAAAGAAGAATCTAAACGCACATTAATTGCGCATGGTTTTCATAAAGAAGTAACCATCCAAGATTTTCCTTTACGAGGCAATACAGTTTACCTGCATGTTAAGCGTCGCAGATGGTTAGACAAGACCACCAAACAAGTCGTGCAGAGAGATTGGAACTTAGTAGCACAGGGAACTCGTATGACATCAGAGTTCGCTGCTTTTTTAAAAGAAATTAATCAATACTAGAGCTTCAGATTGTCATACCATAGGACATTTTTATGGCGTTGATGGTAAAAAACTACAACGTCAGTATAAAGATTATTTAAGTGATTTTAAAGACTGGAATCAGAAGAAACATGCAAAACAATATCTCATCTTTCCTGAAAATATAGGAAGCCATTTATCTATTGATGAGACTGCTTTGTCAAAGGGAGAACTCTACACCATCATTACCAACAAAAAAGCCAAAGGTAAAAAAGGAAGTATCGTTGCCATTTTTTCTGGCACTAAAGTAGAACCTATTATAGAACAGCTTCTTAAATTATCAGCAAAGAAAAGAACGAAGGTTAAAGAGATTACACTAGACATGGCTAACTCAATGAAAACTATCGCTAAAAAATGTTTCCCAAAAGCCATACAGGTTACTGATCGGTTTCATGTACAGAAATTAGCCTTGGAAGCACTACAAGATATAAGAATCAAATATAGGTGGGACGCCATAGATCTAGAAAACGAAAACATAAAACTTGCCAGAGCAAATCACAAGACCTATAAACAAGAGGTCTTTGATAATGGAGATACCAGAAAACAACTCTTAGCAAGAAGCAGGTATTTACTCTACAAAGCACCCTCTAATTGGACGGAAAATCAATACCAGAGAAGCAAAATACTCTTCGATCAATATCCTGATATCCAACTAGCATTTAACCTAGTTCAAGGCCTTAGAAATATTTTCAATACAGCAAAATCAGTAGAAACTGCATACACAAAGCTAGCGCATTGGTATAAAGATGTTGAACAATCTGGATTTAGAGCATTCAATACAATAGCAAATACGATAACCCTAAACTATAGATCTATACTTAACTATTTCATCAATCGAAGTACAAATGCTTCTGCTGAATCTTTTAACGCAAAGATAAAAGCCTTTAGAGCCCAGTTTAGAGGTGTCAAAAATATAGAATTTTTCCTTTTTAGATTAACCACTATTTTTGCTTAAACACAACTTTTAGCCTTGATCCAGTATCGTTGCCATTTTTTCTGGCACTAAAGTAGAACCTATTATAGAACAGCTTCTTAAATTATCAGCAAAGAAAAGAACGAAGGTTAAAGAGATTACACTAGACATGGCTAACTCAATGAAAACTATCGCTAAAAAATGTTTCCCAAAAGCCATACAGGTTACTGATCGGTTTCATGTACAGAAATTAGCCTTGGAAGCACTACAAGATATAAGAATCAAATATAGGTGGGACGCCATAGATCTAGAAAACGAAAACATAAAACTTGCCAGAGCAAATCACAAGACCTATAAACAAGAGGTCTTTGATAATGGAGATACCAGAAAACAACTCTTAGCAAGAAGCAGGTATTTACTCTACAAAGCACCCTCTAATTGGACGGAAAATCAATACCAGAGAAGCAAAATACTCTTCGATCAATATCCTGATATCCAACTAGCATTTAACCTAGTTCAAGGCCTTAGAAATATTTTCAATACAGCAAAATCAGTAGAAACTGCATACACAAAGCTAGCGCATTGGTATAAAGATGTTGAACAATCTGGATTTAGAGCATTCAATACAATAGCAAATACGATAACCCTAAACTATAGATCTATACTTAACTATTTCATCAATCGAAGTACAAATGCTTCTGCTGAATCTTTTAACGCAAAGATAAAAGCCTTTAGAGCCCAGTTTAGAGGTGTCAAAAATATAGAATTTTTCCTTTTTAGATTAACCACTATTTTTGCTTAAACACAACTTTTAGCCTTGATCCTAAATTAGATTAACCACTATTTTTGCTTAAACACAACTTTTATTCATTTTCTTGATGATAATCATTTATTTTAAAAGAACCATTATAAATATGGGCTAATAGTGGGCTAATATATTAAATAAAAAACCCTAACTAATTGATTTTCAATTATTAGGGTTTATTTTCAGCGGAGAAAGAGGGATTCGAACCCCCGGAGGTGTGACCCTCAACAGTTTTCAAGACTGCCGCATTCGACCACTCTGCCATTTCTCCTTGAGTGCCTCATCAGGTATCCCTGAATGCGGGTGCAAATATAGAACCCTTTTTTAATTCTTTCAAATAAAATACTAATTTTTTAAAAATAAATTTTCATGCTTTTACTATTAGCTTATTTTTGTAAAAATTAAAACTCATAAATGAATATTATTAAGCAACTTAAGTGGCGTTACGCTACCAAAAAGTTCGATGTTACCAAAAAAGTATCTTCAGAAAAATTAGATATTTTAAAACAAGCATTTAATTTAACAGCTACATCCTTCGGTTTACAAACCATTAAACTAATAATTGTAGAGAGTGAAACCTTAAGACAACCCCTTGTTGCACATGCTTATAATCAAAAACAAGTATTAGAAGCTTCACATTTATTGGTTATTTGTATGCAAGAGGATATTTTAGATACAGATGTTGTTGCTTATTACGATAATATCAAAAGCATACGAAATACTCCAGAAACCATTTTAAAACCTTATAGAGAAGACCTCGTTAATATGATGGAGACGATGAGCATTTCACAACGCCATCAATGGTCCAAGAATCAAGCTTATATTGCATTGGGTAATTTAATGACCGTTTGTGCCGTAGAAAATATCGATTCTTGCCCAATGGAAGGTTTTTCGCCGGAAGCCATCGACAAAGCGTTACAATTAAATAAAATGGGTTTAAAATCAGTTTTATTATTACCCGTAGGTTATAGGGACGAAACCGATATGTTTGCTGGCTTTGCCAAAGTAAGAAAATCAATTAATGAAGCAGTAATAGAATTATAAATAAAACAAAATATTGGGGCGTTACCACAAGGGTCGGGCTTTCGGCAGTCGCTCTCTGCGAGGAGCTCCAACAAGGCCTCAATCCCTAACGCAAACAAATAAGTACTAAAAAATATAAATATGCCAGGATTTGAATTATTTGGAGATTTAGAAAAAAAAGAAGTAAACGACGTTTTAGAAAATGGCGTCCTAATGCGTTATGGTTTTGATGGCATGCGTAATGGCCATTGGAAAGCCAAAGAATTAGAGAAAGCATTAGAATCCACATTTCAAGTAAATCATGCACAATTAGTATCCAGTGGTACAGCAGCGATATCGGTAGCTTTAGCAGCAGCAGGCGTTGGAGCAGGCGATGAGGTTATTTTACCAACATTTACTTTTGTTGCCAGTTTTGAAGCTGTTATGATGCTCGGTGCCATACCTATTTTGGTAGATATAGATGACACTTTAACACTCAGTCCTAAAGCAGTAGAAAGTGCCGTTACCCAAAAAACAAAAGCAGTTATGGTCGTGCATATGTGTGGTAGCATGGGGCATATAGATGCACTTAAAGACATTTGTAATAAGCATAATTTATTATTGATAGAGGATGCTTGTCAAGCCATTGGAGCTACCTATAAAAGCAAACCGCTTGGAAGTATTGGTGATTTAGGGTGTTTTTCGTTCGATTTTGTTAAAACCATCACCTGTGGAGAAGGCGGAGCAGTAATAACAAACAATGATGGTTATTATCTCAATTCCGATCATTACAGTGATCACGGTCATGACCATGCTGGAAACGACAGAGGCGCAGAAGCACATCCGCTTTTAGGGTATAACTTCCGTATTTCAGAGCTTCATGCAGCGGTTGGTTTAGCACAAATAAAACGTTTGCCCGAAATTTTAAAAATTCAAAAATTAAATTATACGATTTTAAGAGAGGCTCTATCTCAAATACCCACAGTAAGTTTTAGAACCGTACCCGAAGGAGGTGAAGAAAACTATAGTTTTTTAAACTTCTTTTTACCTGATTTAGAAAGGTCATTAAAAGTTTCAGAAGCATTTAAAACCCAAGGTGTAGATGCTTGTTTTCAGTATTATAATAACAATTGGCATTACATTCGTAAATGGAATCATTTAAAGGAATTAAAATCATTATATCCCATTCCAGCAGAAGTAAAAACAGGATTAGAGTATCTTAAAACTAAAGAATTTCCTCAATCAGACCATTATATTGGTAGAAATATTTCATGCTTAATAAAATTATCTTGGACAGAAGCCGAGGTAAAAGCCAGAGCTTCTAAAATGGTTGAAATTATTAAGTCTGTTTTATAAAAATTCCTATCAAAACTTAAATTATATGAAAAATAAATTACTCGTTTTTTTTGTTCTTGTTTGTAATATTGCTCAGGTTTTTTCACAAAATAAACAGGATAAATTTTGGGAAGCACTTCTTAAAAACGATAGAGTTTTAGCTGATAAAATTCTAAAATCAGAAAAAAATAACGACTTAGAGTTTCTAATTACAAATGAAATTTTGCGAGAAGAAATGGGGAAATTTGTTGAGCATCCCGTATTTACGGAAGCATTTTTACAACAACCTGATTTTGAATATTATTTATATGCGTTATGGAACGAATCGTATGTGTTTGATGTTTATTTAGAAACTGGTTTTGATAAGAGAAATAAGGATGTATTAGAAGCAGTGTCTCAAAGTACTATTAAAAATCAAGATATAAAAGATGCTCTTAGTTATTTAAATTCTGTTGTAAGTAGAGAGAATAATGCATGGGATAAATATTTTGCTTTAAATGATTCTATTCCATCTATTAAAGATTGGCAATATTGTGGTGTGTTTGAAAATTTAAATGAAAGTGGTTTAGATAGGTATTATGAGCCCGAATCTAAAGCCTATTCAAAAACACCTTTTGATGCTAAAAGCAACGGACTTGTTAATTGGTATACATCAAAAAGCACCAAAGAAGCGTATCAATTTTTCACTAATCATGAGTCTTATGGCGCTGGGGTAAATTATGCACAAACATTTTTATCGGCTAAAGAAGAACAACGTGCTATTATTAGAATAGGTAGTGGATCGTCCTTTAAACTATGGCTTAATGATGTTTTAATTTATCAAAACAATGAAGATGTTTCTACCGATTTGAATGCTTATAAAGTTCTAGTAACAATTCCTAAAGGTGAAAATAGATTACTTTTAAAACTAGCTGAAAGTGGTTACGGTAGTTATTTTATAACAAGTATTTTAAATGAAGATGGTAGCCCAAATGCAAATTTATCATATAGTTCAGAATTTAAGCCTTATAATGCGTCAACTTTAAATCAAATAAATCCGGAAGTAATTGATAATACTTTTGAAGTGTATTTCAAGAATAAAGTAAAAGAAAATCCAAACAATTTCTTTTATAGTTACTGTTTAGCAAACACCTATTTAAGAAATTCAAAATATGAGGAAGCAAAAAATGTTTTGAAACCATTTTATACGAAGTATCCTAAAAGTTCTTTAATAAGAAAAATACTCATTCAAGCCTATTTGTTTGAAGGAGATAATACATCATTTAATGAATTAAAAAAGAATATAGAGCTAGATGATCCCGATTATTATTTACCTCTTGTATATAAAATTATAGAGTTTAGCGACTTAAATAGAATGACCGTTGCTGAATTAAAAATATTTTTAGAAAAGTTTAAAAAATCTGTAGATAACAAAATGCTTGTTCACATGTCCGATTTCATATATAACGCCAGAAAAGAAGACATGAAGGCTTTAAGAGAAAATTTGGACGATTTGTTTAAGGTTTCTAAAAACAATGTGAAAATGTTATTGCGTTGTGCTCCTTTATACGGATCATTATTAAATGAAGATGAAAAGACTATTAAACTTTTAGAAGAAATAAACACTAATTATTTTAGTTATTCAGGCATCACAACATTATCCAGCTATTATGCTAATAGGAAAGAAAAAGATAAATCGTTAAAAATTATTTCAAAAGATTTAAATAACTTTTCTTCAGATAATACTTATATCATTCCAATAATTGAAAAATTACATAATTACCAAAATTATAAAGAGTCTATAGACTACATAAATATGGGGCTTGAAAATTATCCCTATTCATTTAAATTGCTTGAGTTAAAAGGAGATGCACTTCTTAAGTTAAATGATGAAAAAAATGCTTTAGCGTCATTTGAAAAATCATTAAAGCACGATAGCGGTAATAGTCAACTAAGAAAGAAAATTAAAGATTTAAAAAGTGAAACAAATGTTTTAAATGATATTTCTTTTACTGATGTCTATAAGTTTATTGGATTAAATAGAGGGAAAACCTTAACTAATAATTATGGTTATAATATTTTAAATGATGATTCTAATATAGAGTTGTTTAATGAAGGAGGAGGGAAGTATCGTTTTATTATCCTTTACGAGGTTACTTCTAATAACGGTATAGAGTTTTTTAAAGAGTATAATTTAGACCTTTCGGGCAGTTATCATATTGTAAAATCAGAAATAGTTAAACCAGATGGTAGCATTGTACCTGCAGATAAAAGTGGTTCAAATCTGGTATTCAAAGGGTTGGCCGTTGGTGATGTTATCTATATCGATTATGAAGGATCGTTTTTGAGTTCAGGACGTTTTTATAAAGATTATACAGATAGTTTTATGTTCGATTCGTTTCATCCTACATTAAAATCTTCATTAAAAATTATAACACCAAAGAATCATAAACTCTTTTATAAAACTATTAATGGTGCATTAGAACCAAAAATTTCTAAGTTAGAAAATTATGACTTGTATGAATGGAAAGTAGAGAATTTACCAGAAATACCACAAGAAGAATATTATATGCCAAGTACAGTAGATGTTGCAAAATACTTACATATAAGTACCATCTCTAATTGGAATGATATATCCATGTGGTATTCAGATTTGGTAAGGTCTAGTGTTGAAGTAGACACAAGGGTTAAGGATGTTTTTAACACTTTATTTCCTAAGGGCTACAAGCACTTAAAAGAAGAAGAAAAAGCTAAAATTATTTATAACTATATAAAAAATAATTTCACATATAGTTATGTAAGTTTTAGACAAAGTGGTTATGTGCCTCAAAAACCATCTAAAACCATTAAAACAAGTTTAGGTGATTGTAAAGATTTTTCAACCTTATATGTAACCTTGGCAAATATGGCAGAGCTTAAAGCAAATTTGGTACTTGTTTTAACTTCAGATTATGGTAGAAATGAAATCGTTTTACCAAATACAGATTTTAATCATTGTATTGCCAAAGTTGAAATTGATGGTAAGGAACAGTTTTTAGAGCTCACTAATAAATATTTGCCCTTTAAATCGTTACCAACATCATTAAGAGGGGCAACAGCTTTAGAAATTCCATTTCATTCAGACACCACTATAAAATATGATTTATTTAAGTTAGATAATGTATTGAGAGATTCATCTGTATTTACAAATGATGTTAAAATTAAAGTGAATAATGATAAAGTAACCATGTCCATTGATACTAAATTTACGGGACATATAAATTCATACTATGCCAGTATTTTAGAAGAACCTAATCCTGAGGTAGTTAAAAAATCTGTTTATGACGATTTAAATAACCAGATTGAAGATGATTTTGTTTTAGATGAATTAATTAACATTGAAAGAATAGACGATGATAATGCTATTAAATATACAGCCAACATCACTTTAGATAAAAAACCAAGTAAAATTGGTTCTATCAATATCTTTCAATTACCTGTGGTTTCTCATCCATATACTAGTGATATTATAAGTTTTGAAAAGCGACACTATCCTATTGAATATATTCAATATGAAAATCTTGATGAATATTTTAATACCTATAATTTATTCATAGATGAAGGCATGAGCTTTACAGAAATTCCAAAAAATCAAAAACTAACCTTTAAAGATCATCTATACGAAATAGTATATACTAAAGTAGAAGAAAATCATTTACAAATAAACATGCATGCAAAACCATCATTAGAAAACATTTCTGTAGAGGAATATGAAGCTTTTAAAGTATATGTAAAATCTATTTTAGAAGCAGAAAAAGAGTTTATTGGCTATAAATAACAAGGTTTTAATAGTATTTAAAACCCAAGATATAGATGCTTGCTTTCAGTATTATAATAACAATGGGCATTATATACGTAAATGGAATCATTTAAAAAAAATCATTATTTCCCATTTTAGCCGAAGTTAAAACGGGGTTAGAGTATCTTAAAACTAGGAATTTCCTCCAGTCAACTCATTATATTGGTAGAAACATTTCTTATTTAATAAAATTATCTGAGACAGAAGAACAGGAAAAAGAACGCGCACATAAAATAGTACATGCAACAAAGAGTATTCTTTTAACCTCTCATTAATAATTAAGCTATAATTCATGTAACGAACTATTTGTTACATGAATTATAGTTATAATCATCGGTTTTTTATATAATTGCTTATTTTTATATGAATATTCATATAATGATATGATATGATATGAAATTACACCTCTTACTTGTTTTTGGATTTATAACTACTATTTCATTTTGCCAAAAACAGAACAATGAACACTTTTTGTCACCATTAATAATTGAAAAACTTGATGAGTTTTATGAATTACAGGATTATGTACAGTATTATATAGATAAAAACCGCTCTCTTTCATTTGAAGAGGTAAAAAATAAAAAATTTAGTTCTGGAGAATTTCCAGTTAATTTAAACCATAGCTATTGGTTTAAATTTAAGCTTAAACCTAATAAAGAGGCTGATTTTCTATTAGTGTGTCCAGCTATGTCAGATCTTCTAACTATTTATGTGCCTCAGATTAATAGTAAGAATTATCGAGCAGTTGAATTGGGTCAATTAAAAAAAGGGACTACGATACACATTGATATTGCTGAAGCATCTGTATTGAGTAATGATTACAAATCCATAGATTTTTCAAGACCTTTTTATATAAAAAAAGAAGCAGTTACAGATTGGGGAGAAATATATTTTAAAAACCCCATGTTTGTTATATTAACAGATAATAAAGATTTTATTAAAGATTATATGGAAATATATAGTCTTTCTGATAAATTTCAGGTTTACAGTATAATAATATTTATGTCTTTTGTTTTTTTTCTTGTAAACTTTCTTGTTTCTAAAGATAAAAATTATCTTAATTACAGTTTATATTTATTAACTACAGTCTTAATATTCATATTTAGAATTCCTTACGTATTCAATTTCTTTAATAGTATTGAGCCAAAACTATTTCATTACATCAGAGTTTTTAGTATTGCATTTGCTTCTGGTTTTTATTTTTACTTCGTGGTTTCCTTTCTAAATTTTAAACAGCATTTTTCCAAACTATATAAATGGTCTATAATTACCCTTAAAGGGATCTGCTTATTTACTGCTTTATATATTATTCTAATAATTGTATTTCCATTTTTTCCTTATAAGGTTTTAGTAATGAATATTTTTAAGGTAAGTTTTACTTTAATATCATTGTATATTTTTATTTTTCTTCTCTTTAAAAAAGGTGATAAAATATATAAAGCGGTATTAATTAGTAGCTTATTATTAATATTAGGAAATTTTCTAAGTATAGTAACCAATTCCTCGTTCTTTTTTTTGAATACAGTTTTAATTGAGATAATTATTTTTACAGCAATTGTAAGCTATAATAATAAGATAAATTCCAAAAAACGCTTTGAAAATAAACTTTTGTTAGAGCAAGAGCAAATTAATAGCCAAAATTTGATAGAAATAAATGAAGTGAAATCGAAATTTTTCGCGAATATATCTCATGAATTCCGAACCCCACTAACCTTAATATCTAATCCAATTGATGAAATTATAGAAGATGAAACAATTTCAGAAGAGAAACGCCAAAAATTTATTATGGCTAAGCGTAATTCGGATAGACTTTTATCATTAGTTAATCAATTATTAGACCTTTCGAAAATAGATGCAGGCCAATTAAAACTTCATATTCAAAAAGGAAACATTCAAGATCTTATTTCTGGACTTGCAGAATCTTTTAATTATTCAGCAGAACAAAACACTATTGATTACGATGTGAATATTGAAAAAAAGGATGAAGAATCATGGTTTGATAAAGATGCTGTGGAAAAAATAACAGTTAATTTAATTTCAAATGCTATTAAATACACTCCAAAAAATGGTTCTATAATATGCAAATCATTTATAAAAAATGATAAATTGTACTTTAGTGTAAAGAATACTGGTACAGGCTTAACGAAAATTGAAATTGAGAATATCTTTATCCGTTTTTACCAAACCGATGAGCAAAATCAAGGCACAGGGGTCGGTTTAGCATTGGTAAAAGAATTAGTAGAACTTCATAAAGGAACTATTAAAGTGGAGAGTAATGCTCATGATTGGATTGACTTTTTGGTAATACTTCCAGTAGATAAAGAAAGTTTTAAAAATGAAATGTTCATTGATTCCACAAAAATAGACTCAACTTATAAAGTGCCTAATTTTGAGAAAGCTCTAGAAATTGATGATGTTTTTGAAAATAATGATAAACCAATTCTCTTACTAGTTGAAGATAATAATGATATAAGAACACTTCTTAAACAAACCTTTGAAGCTGATTTTAACATTTTGACAGCTGAAAATGGGCAACTGGGTATTGATTTAGCTTTGGAGCGAGTACCAGATATTATAATTTCAGATATTATGATGCCTGTAAAAGACGGTGTAACATTAACCAAAGTGTTAAAAAAAAATGAGCTTACAAACCATATTCCAATTATATTATTAACAGCAAAAGCAGGAGAAATAAACGAAATAAAAGGGATAGAAGTTGGTGCAGACGATTATATAACAAAACCATTTAATTCTAAACTTTTAAAAACGAAAGCCTTTAATCTATTAGAAATAAGGCGTAAGCTTCAAAGCAAGTATAGACAAGAAATAATATTGACCCCCAAAGATGTTGCTATTCCTAATTTAGACGAACAATTTTTAAATAAAGTACAGCAAGTGCTTGAAGTTAAACTTACCGAATCGTGCTTTAGTGTAGAAGATTTTAGTAAATCAGTAGGAGTGAGTCGTATGCAACTACATAGAAAAATTAAAGCACTTACAGGTTTATCAGCTTCAGAATTTGTAAGGTCACAACGTTTAAAACTAGCAGCTGAATTATTAAAAACTTCCAATATTAATATCTCTCAAGTTGGTTATTCGGTTGGATTTAATGACCATTCCTATTTTGCAAAATGTTTTAAAGAGACTTTTAATTGTACACCAACAGCATATGCTACAAAGCATGATGGAAAATAATATCTACACATCTATTTAATACCATTCACTTCTTAAAAATAACGTTTTTTATTTCTAACTTTTTGGGGTTTGTTATACTATAATTAGAGTTTTTTTTTAATTATTAGTTAAAATACAGTCTTCCTAAGTCCTTACTATTACTTGCTTGTTACATAATTCATAGCTATTGTTACGTACGTTATAAACAATTATTTGTAACACGTTTACATTTGGAAAAATTAATAGCAATGGTGTTTACTTAATTAATAAGTGATTGAAAAAAATAAAACTTTTAAGGGAGAAATAGAATCACTTCCACGGCATAATATATATCTAAATGTTAATCATTTAGAAAAAGGAGTGTACACTTTAATAATTCTTTATAAAAATAAAGTGATTAAAAAAATAAACTTTAATAAGTAATCATCATGAAATGGACTTATTCATTATACCATTTTTCAACTTTAATGCACAAACCAGTTTTAGGAAAGATTCCATGCATCGCTCTCAATGGGATAATAATATAGATGATGAGCAACATAATACTAAGTATCCCACATATAATAATGTAGGATCGTCTAACTATAAACATAATAATTACTTAAAAATAACCATATGAAAATTTTAATACTTAGTTTATATTCAGTAGTACTATTCTTAATTTTTACATCTTGTTCGAACGATGGTAACAAAAATAAAGATGATACGAAGGACTTTACATTATCTTTTAATGTAGAAACCAATCAAGACCAAATGGGAGACTTCTCTCATAATAAAATGGTTGTTTTTAATAATGAAGTCTGGTCCGTTGGTGGTTTAAACGATTATAATACAAGTACTAATAGTGATGTTTGGAAGAGCACGAATGGAGTAAACTGGGTGTCTGTAACTAGTGATGAATTTCCAAATAGAGTAGGACATACACTTACGGTTTTTGATAATAAAATGTGGGTAATAGGTGGCTTTACAGAAAATGACTCTGGCACCTATGAAGCATTAAGTGATGTATGGTACTCTTCAGATGGTGAAAATTGGACTCTAGCTACCAACGACATTATTGGTACATCAACTATAGGATTCCATAGCACTATAGCTTTTGATAACAAATTATATCTTATTAAAGATGGTTATTACGAAAGTGCCCCAGGTTGTACCGTTTGGTCTTCTAGTGATGGAATGTCTTGGGCTAGAGAAACCGATAACGCATTCCCTTACAGAGATGATTTTAGTGTAACTGTATTTAATAACGAAATTTATGTAACTGGTGGCAGTTGGGGGTCTAACTTTTTTAATGAAATATGGAAAAGTTCAGATGGGATAAACTGGACGCAAGTAAGTACCAGTGGTACTATTTTTTCGCCAAGAGCTAGTAACGCCTTTCTTGTTTACGAAAATAAACTGTGGGTTTTTGGAGGTAGAAACGGTAATGCAATAATTACGGGGATGGGACTTTGGTATTCTAACAATGGTGAAGAATGGTTTAGATATGAGCCACTTCCAGCAGAGGATGGTCTTTATGACTTTGCTGCTTTAAACTACAATAATGCGATTTGGGTTTTTGGAGGTTTACGTCAAGAACCAAGTTCCGTTATAGCAAATAGAGTAGGTACTATAAATACGATAACACAAGACTAATACAACAATATAAAATCTTACTATGTATGAAAAATCTAATGTGTCTTTTTTTTATATTCTTAATATTAACTGTAACACAAAGCTGTGAAACCGATATTCCAGTAACTGATGATACTCCACCAGCATTTACATTTAGAGTTACAGGTGATGGTTTTGAACATGTATTTAATCAAGATACAGATTATAGTAACATACAACTTAATTTAAAACATGATGCCGAATACGATTTTATACTTTCAGGTAGTGATGCAGGAGGTGTTAAGCTTATACAATGGCAACTACCGGGCGACGATTTTATAGAGTTTGAAACCGCAGTACAAAGTCCTTGGGCGGTAACAAACCCAACAATCTCAACTAAGGTCATAGAATGGGAAGGTAACTATAATAACCCATTAACAGGAAATATACTAGCGGGAACTTTTGAATCTAATGGCGAAAATATATCAATGTCATTTCGGTTTTTAATCTCAGATTTTGGAGGAGAATCTGGAATTTCAAACACCACATCAAAAGAGCTTACCCTATACATAGGCGAACACGACACAGAAATTATTTCATTATAAAACCAAAAACCTAAACCTATGAAAAATATATTTAAAATCATTTTATTTCTAACAAGTATACTTACACTATCTAGTTGTAGTAAAAACGATGCAGATAATTCACAAGCCATAGAGATTGGTGATTTTTACGAAGGTGGTATTGTGTTTTACTTAGATGATACAGGCGAACATGGTCTCGTTTGCGCAACTAAAGATCTGATCCAACCTATGCGGTGGGGTTATAACGATGTATTATTAAATAATACACAACAAACTATAGGTTCTGGGCTTGCAAATACTCAGGCTATTGCCGCTGCATATCCAGATATTGAAACTGCTGCAAAATTGTGTTTAAACTTTGAATATAATGAGTATGACGATTGGTACTTGCCTAGTTTGGATGAGCTTAACCTAATATACATAAATAAAAATAAGATTAACCCAACAGCTATTGCCAATGACGGCGAAGCATTTCAGGCTTTAGACGACGACAGATCGAACTATTGGAGCTCTAGTGAAGGAGGTGAAATGAATGCTTGGTTAATACAATTTGATACAGGCGTAACAAAAACATATTACAAAACATACATACAACATATGAGAGCCATTAGAGCTTTTTAATTAAATGACACATGAAAAATTTAAGAATACTCTTAATTATTACAATCGTTATTCTAGCTAGTTGCAGTAGAAATGATAATTTATCAGATAAAAACATACGCTTAAATATGTATAGCGTTGGAGATAATGACTATGAATTAACCTATAACAGCAACAACCAATTAACGGGTTTTGAAACAAACACTCGTAGTAATAGTGTAATCTACAACGCAGATAATCAAATCATACAAACAGGGGCTTACCGTTATACTTATAACGAGCTAGGTAAACTTTCAAAAATTGAAGAAGATGGTAACCAAGCCGAATTAATTTACAACACACAAGGTTTATTAGCGACCATGAATTTTAGGTTTATTTCTGGTTCAACAAGAAATGTTACAAGAACATATAAGTATGATACAAATAATAAACTCATTGAAATTGAAGAAAAAGGTAATACGGACAGTTATAAAACCAGAGTGCTTTTAACCTATGATGTAAACGACAATATAGTACAAGTAATCAATCAAACTAGTGCAGATTTAATTACTTATATAGACCGAAACGTGATTTCTTATACTTATGATAACAAAAAGAATCCATATAAGTTAATGTTAGAAAAAGCAGGTATTAATAACCCTATTACGTATTATTTTTTTTACCCATTTGAAACCATGTATTTTGGTAATTATGTCTTTTTTGTAACATTTTATTTTAGCGAAAATAATTTACTTACAATAACTAATACATACTCCTCAGGTATAAGCACAACTCAATACAGCTATTCTTATAATGAGCGTAATTATCCCATTTCAGGAGAAAAAATCACAAAAAATAGTTTAGGAGAAACACAAACAACATATTACAACTGGACTTACGAAACATATTAAAACATGATGAAATTATTTCAAAGATTATTAATGGTACTTAGCATAAGTATAACAGCTATGACCCAGGCTCAAGAGAAAAAAAAGGACAGTACCCTAGTTAATAAAAACAACTACTTAGATATGGGAGCAGGAACCCTAACCGATATTTTTGGGAGCAATTTAGATGGCAATAAAGACGGAAAAAAATTAAGTTTTTTAGAAATGGTAGAAAAAATGGATTTACCCGCTGAACAAAAAACAGAATACAAAAATCTATATTATTTACAATCCAAAAATCTTACTGAAAAACAAAAAGACTCTTTAGGAAAAGCAATTAGTAAAAAAATAAAAGAAGCTAAACCAGTTGGTGAATAATTAATCCATAAAACTAAAAAAAATGAAAACCTCAAAAAACAATACAAGCATATTATTAAACATTTCAAAGGCTGTTTTCCTGGTTATTGTATTCTGTTTTACAACAATTACAAATGCGCAATTTTTAAAAAAATTAGGTAATAAAATAGAAAATGCTGCACAAAAAACAGTAGAGAAAAAGGTAGAGGCAAAAACAGAAAAAGAAACCAATAAAGCATTTGATTCTACCTTTAATAAAACTTCAAAAAAAAAGAATAAAGAAAATAGTCCAATAGTATCAAAATCAGCTGTAGCGCCAGCAAGTACTTATTCATTTACCCACATATATACCATGCAAATGGTAGATAATAAACGCAGTACCAATTTAGAATATTATTTAACACCATCGGGGAATTATTTTGCAACACGAATATTAGATGGTAATGATAAAAACACCACAATCAGTGTTATGGATTTGACTCAAAAAACCATACATACATTAATGGATAATAAGGGTGATAAGTCGCGTATATCCATGGCTCTTAATTTGAATAAGTCTTCAAATTATATGATTGACCAAACTAATATTAAAGTCACCCCTACAGGAACAACAAAAACAATAGTTGGTTACACGTGTGAAGGTTATAAAGTAGTAGGGGGTACGGTAGAAGGCACCGTATGGGTAACGCAAGATGCTGGAATATCATTTTCGAAGCATATGTACAAATCAGACCCATCACAGCCTCAAGATGCTATTTTTAAAAAACTAATAACGGGCTTAACATTAGAAATGGATATGGTGGATACCTCTAGAAAAAAAGATAAACCTATACATATGATGTGTATAAAATTAGAAAAAAGTAGCACGACAATAAATACGAGTAGTTATAAAAAACTCATGTAGTCAAATCAATAAAAAACTCAAATTAAAACCTTAAAACAAATTTTAATGAAAAATACTCTTAAATACACAACCTTAATATTACTATCTATATTGCTTTTTAATTGTGGAGGTGGAGATGATGACACCTCTGGTAATAATAATGATGATAAACCATTTATTACCACATGGCTAACTACTACTGATAATGAAACTATTGTAATCCCTATAAATAGTAGATATACTTATAACTATAATGTAAAATGGGGAGACGGTACTACTAGTAATAATCTAACAGATAATGCCAGACATAGTTATGAAATACCGGGAACATATACTGTTGAAATCTCAGGAACCTTTCCTGCTATTTCTTTTAGTGGTGGAGGAACTAACAGCACCCCAAACGCATTACGAACTATAGCACAGTGGGGTGGTATAAAATGGGAATCTATGGTAGATGCTTTCGATGGATGTAGATATTTAACATACACAGCTACTGATGCTCCTAACTTAAGTAATGTAACAAATATGTCTTCTATGTTTGCATTTGCATGGGAGTTTAATGGAGATCTTAGTAATTGGGATGTTAGTAATGTAACAGTTATGACTGGTATGTTTGCTCATGCAAGAGCTTTTAATGGAGATATTAGTACTTGGGACACCAGTAATGTAACAGAAATGGGGTCTATGTTTAGCTCAGCAAGAGCTTTTAATGGAGATATAAGCAACTGGGATGTTAGTAATGTAACAGTTATGGGGTCTATGTTCGCAGGAGCAACCGTTTTTAATGGAGACCTTAGTAATTGGGATGTTAGTAATGTAATACAAATGGGAGGTATGTTCGGATTTACAAGTGCTTTTAACGGAGACCTCAGTACTTGGGATGTTGGCAATGTAACACTTATGGATGGTATGTTTGGAGATGCAAGTGCTTTTAATGGGGATATTAGTAATTGGGATGTTAGTAAAGTAGAATATATGAGAAATATGTTTGCATATGCAACTGTTTTTAATCAAAATCTATCTAGCTGGAATACAAATAACGTAATGAGGTGTGAAAATTTCTCAGTAGCTTCTGCATTAACAGAAGCCAATCTCCCTGAGCAAGGATGTTTTGGTTTATAAGGTTACATAATTATATATAAAAAGTAAAAAAGAAAAATGGACTGATTCCTTGTGCCGCTGCCCTATATCTTAAAAATACATAATAATGAAAAATATACTTAAAAACACACTATTAATTTTAGTATCTATAATGCTTTTTAATTGTGCAGATGATGATAATAATGAAAATACAGGCCAAAATGACATAATTGGTGAATGGCGTTTAACCTCTGGGTCTTTTTATAATGGAGCCGATAAGTTTGCTTTTTTTAATGAAGATAACACTTTAGATATACTTAGAGAAACTACCGATAATTTTAAAGGAAATTACCATACCAGCTACACCATTGATGGCTCTGAAATAACTATAGAAGGACTTTCTCAATCGGGGTCCATAACTTATACATACATTTTAGAAAATGGTATTTTAGCTCTTACCAGTGAGTTTACTAGTGCTACATTAGAAAAAGTAGCTTCTAATACGCCCATTTTATCCGATTGGATAACACCATTAGAAATTCAAGAAGAAGGTAACGCACCCTGGGAAGGTAGTGTAGACATCGCTTTTAATTACAATAAAACGCAATTACTTTATGGAACAACTAATGGTGGTGATTATATCGCTTTAATAAGCCCTACAACTTTTAAGGAAGTTGGTCAAATCACAACGACTCGTGCTGCTTATGCTGTGGAAGTTGAAAAATATAGCGGATCAGATAAATATATTTTTCAAAGTGATAATGGTTTTGATAGGTTTTATGGATACTTTGAAAATATCAATACACTTGGTGTTACATCGGCAGCATTAGGTAGTTGGATAAAAGGTTTGGCTTCT
Source organism: Mariniflexile litorale (assembly GCF_031128465.2). Taxonomy (GTDB): domain Bacteria; phylum Bacteroidota; class Bacteroidia; order Flavobacteriales; family Flavobacteriaceae; genus Mariniflexile; species Mariniflexile litorale. The sequence continues at coordinate 3,371,585 of NZ_CP155618.1, forward strand.
GTAAATAACACGCAAATTTGGGTAGCCAGTAGTAATCAAGCGCGCTTATATTTATATAATTATTTTACTATGGAAATTGAGGATTCAATAGCGCTAGAAGTTCAACCAAAAGGTCTCGATTATCAAAATGGTTTATTATATGTGTGTGATGGAAATTTTCTACATAAGTGTCAAACCACCCCAAATTTTGAAGTTATTGAAAGTTATGGTATTTCAAATTTTAAAATAAAAGGTGCTGCTTTTGATGGCACTAATTTTTGGGTAAATGGTTATAACTCTAATGAAGAAGTTTACAAAATTATAAAAACAAACCTCACGCTATAAAGAGTTTTTTTTCTTCAGAAACCAAAAAAATACACGATAAAATATTGATTTAAAAGCAGAGTTTATAATTTAACCTTTAGAGTCAACTTTTAAGTTTCAAGGAAACAGAACCATATCTGGAAATATAAAAATATAGGATATGAGGTTTTATGTTTCTGAAATAAATTTAATAATTTACATATTCAACAATTTCTAAACCATAACCAATTAAACCAACACGTTTAGTTTGTTTGGTGTTAGAAATTAAGCGCAGTTTGTGAATGTTTAAATCGTGTAATATTTGAGCGCCGATACCAAAATCACGGGTATCCATATCTATTTTTGGTGCTTTGTAAACAGTATTGGGTTGTTGATTTTCTTTTATTACAGACAATCTGTTTAGGATGTTCATGGATTGTGATTCTTGATTAATAAAGATGATAGCTCCTTTTCCTTCATTATTAATCACCTGAAACATATTGTCTAATTGAGCATCAACATTATTAGTAAGTGTGCCTAGAATATCATTATTTATTAATGTGGAATTTATTCTTGTAAGTACTTCTTCATTATCTTTCCAAGTACCTTTGGTTAGTGCTATATGTATTTGATTATTAGTGGTTTGTTTATAAGCTCTTAATCTAAAATGCCCAAAACGAGTTTCTATTTCAAAATCTTCTTTTTTCTCAATTAATGAGTCGTGTTGCATTCTGTAGGCCACTAAATCTTCAATAGAAACTATTTTGACATCTAGTTTTTTTGCGACTAACATGAGTTCAGGCAAGCGTGCCATGGTACCATCTTCATTCATAATTTCAACAATAACTCCAGCAGGTTTTAACCCTGCAAGTCTCGCAAAATCGATGGCAGCTTCGGTGTGTCCTGTGCGTCTTAATACACCACCTTCTTTAGCAACTAAAGGAAAAATATGCCCTGGTCTTGACAAATCAAATGATTTGGTATTTAGATCTGTAAGTGCTTTTACGGTTTTAGATCGATCGCTTGCTGAAATTCCTGTAGTAACACCTTGACCTCTTAAATCTACCGAAACAGTAAAAGCTGTTTCCATATGGTCGGTATTGTTACGTACCATCATATCTAAATCTAATTCTTTACAACGGTTTTCAGTAAGTGGTGCGCATATTAAGCCACGACCTTCGGTAGCCATAAAGTTTATCATTTCTGGAGTAACTTTATCAGCAGCCGCTACAAAATCACCTTCATTTTCACGATTAGCATCATCTACAACTATAATAACTTTACCATTTCTAATGGCTTCAATGGCATCGTGAATGGTATCAAGTTTAAACTTCGAATTTGTATTTTGTGTCATGGTATCATTAATCATTTTGCAAAGGTATTGCTTATTTTAAAGATTCTAAACAATTTTGTTTTAAGTCTTCCTTCAATTTATTGTTTAAAAATAAGTATACAATTAAGTATAAAGGGATTCCGATAGCTATAAGAATTGGGGTAGGTCTTTTTTCTTTTTTATCAATGTGACTGTAAAATTTGAATACATTAAGAAAAGATTTTACATAGTAAACCAAATATAATATGAATGAGGTGATGCTAAGTTTTATTGAAATAGAGGCTAAAGAGGGCATTTTATTATTGTTAAAAACAAAATAAAGTATAAGTAAAATAGCTCCAATACAATAGCATGTTATAGCAAATTTTGTCTGGTTTTTGTAGCTTTTAATTATATTTATAGAGGTATCATAGCTATTATTTATAGAAACACCTTCTTCTCTTAATTGTTCGGTATGTATGCCACGTTCATTTAATACATGTATAGCTTCATAGCGACTCTCTTCTAAATGGCCAAGGGCTTCATAGTTACTAATAACATTAATTAATTCTTCGTGTTTATAGGTAGAAAGAAACTTATAATCCACACTGTCTTTTTCTTTTATATTGAATATTTTTTTTAAGGGATCAAAAAGACTATCAAACTCAAATAAGCCTTTATCGGCTGTAGCGCGTCTTGTTAAAAAAATGCCGAGAGGCAACATAATAAGTGTAGAAAACCAACTGGCAACGATAGGGTTGAAGCTACCGTTTTTGGCACTGTTTGTGGCAAAAATGCCAATAAAGTGATAAGTTAAAAATAGTACGATAGCTATAACCATTGGTAAACCGATACCTCCTTTACGTATTAAAGCACCAAGGGGTGCTCCCACAAAAAATAATATAATACATGCAAATGCTAAAGCAAATTTTTCGTGAAAAGAAATGATATGTTTGTTTAACCACTCTTTAGACATTTTTCTAGTGGCTTCATTTGTTGTGACAACTTGTTTTGCACTTGCTATGGTTTTTAAAGAAACATCAACGAGTTCAAATTTTTCATTTGTATTGAAGATATTTAGAATGGGACCAAGGTAAATAGAATCTGTAGCCGTTTTTTTAACTTTCTTATGTACTATAACATTGGAGCGTTGAGATAAATTTTTTGATATTATTTCGTGTGAAGCTATTTCTTTTTTAGATAAAGAATCGATGGTTTTATATAAACCAACGACATCCAACATATTGTATTTGTCGGTTTGAGATTGTTCATCAAAATCTACATTATTAATTTGCGACAAGTCGATGTTAATTGTATATTTTTTAAAGGTGCTTTTGGCAAAAGGTTTTTTGTTACGAGATTTAGGGTTCTTTGCAGAGACATCGCTGTAATAATTTCCATCAAATAAAATAAGTTTTAAAACATTGGAATCTTCTTTACTAGCAAGTTCTCCACTTTTAGACTTTATAGTTGTAGCGTTGGTTCTACCATCATTTCCTTTTATATGAATAGTAACATTTTCAAGATATTGATCTCTATCGCCATGTTTGTCGTCAAATTTAATATTATAAGTACCCACTTCATTGAACTGACCTTCAGCAAGTAACATGGCGGGTTTTAATTTTGCTATATTACTGCGTAAGTTGAAAGATTTAAATTCAGCCCAAGGAATTACATTATTAGAAAAGAAAAAGGTTACAATCCCTAAAATAACAATGAAAATACTTAGCCCAGACATGGCACGTTGCAGCGAAATTCCTGTGGATTTCATAGCAGCAAACTCATAGTTCTCGGCAAAACTACCAAATACCATTATAGATGCTAAAAGGATGGTTAGAGGTAATACTAGCGGTATCAGTTTTGGTAAGAAAAAAAATAAAAACTTAAAGATAACACCTATATCTAGATCTTTACCAGACAATTCTTTAATGTATAACCAAATGGTTTGTAAAACAAAAATTAGCATGAGTATAATAAACACGCTGAAAAAAGTTTTAAGGTAAGTCGTTAGTATGTATCGGTCTAGTATTTTCACCTTTTAAATCTCAATAATCTAATTATTAAATCTGCTTTAAAAAACAGATTAATATGCCAAGTAAATACGATAATTTGTGCTTAATTACAGCTTATTAATGTAATAGCCTTTGTATTTATTGGCATCAAAGGTAAATAGGTTTTTTGATAAAGGCTCGTTTGTTTTAAAAGAATTAACGGTTAATGTAGTTTTTGTTCCGTTTTTGCCAATTTGTATTAAATTGTAAATATGTTTTGTTTGAGTATCGATGCCTAAAAGGATGTACTTTATTTCAGATTTTGAATCAATGGGGGTAAGTTTTACTAATTGTATTTTTCTACCATTCATATTTTGCTCAATATCCATTGCGTAAACATAGCCATCTTCGTAAAATGATAGCATTTTACTAGGTGTTATAGCTCCTTCTTCACTATTTGTTTCAGAAGAAATTGTTACTTCTTCATCCTCAGTACTAATACTGTAAAGCTTTTTTCCATCGAAAAGACGTGTTACTCCAAGAATATTTAGTTTATACTTTTCACCTTGCATAATAACATCACCTTTGGTTTCTTGTTTTATTTTTTCGGTGGTATTTTCTAGAACGTACTTGAATTCTATAGAAATATTATTATAGCTTTTTACTTTTTGAGATACTTGATTTAAAAGTGTTTTAGCTTTATTTTGAGCAAAACCATTAAACGATACTGCTACTATTAATGCTAAAATGATATTCTTAATTTTCATAATTTTTTTATTATAAAGTTTCATTTTCTAAATGTTTATCTAAAGCAACAAGGTCGGTTATTAATACCATTCTCGCTTTGCTACCTTCAAATGGACCTACGATACCAGAGGCTTCTAATTGGTCTATTAATCGCCCTGCGCGATTATAGCCTAATTTTAATTTACGCTGTAATAAAGAAGCAGAACCTTGTTGTGCTGTAACAATAACTTCGGCAGCTTCTCTAAATAGTTTATCTCGATCTGAGATATCTATATCAAGACTTGTGCCACTTTCCTCTCCAACATACTCGGGAAGTAAGTATGCATCTGGGTATGCTTTTTGCGAACCAATATAATCGGTTATTTTTTCAACTTCAGGCGTATCTACAAATGCGCATTGTACGCGGATTAAATCGTTGCCTTGGGTGTACAGCATGTCTCCTCGACCAATAAGTTGGTCGGCACCCGAGCCATCTAAAATGGTTCTAGAATCTATTTTAGATGTTACTCTAAAAGCAATACGCGCGGGAAAATTGGCTTTAATAATACCTGTAATAACGTTTACAGAGGGTCGTTGCGTAGCAATAATTAAATGAATACCAATAGCACGTGCTAATTGTGCTAAACGTGCAATAGGTGTTTCAACTTCTTTGCCGGCAGTCATAATTAAATCGGCAAACTCATCAACCACTAAAACTATATATGGTAAGAATTGGTGGCCATCATTTGGGTTTAATTTACGTGCTTTAAATTTCACGTTATATTCGGCAATATTTCTACATAAGGCATTTTTTAATAACTCGTAGCGGTTATCCATTTCAATACAAAGTGAATTTAAGGTGTTTATAACCTTTGTATTGTCGGTAATTATAGCATCTTCACTATCAGGTAATTTTGCTAAATAATGACGTTCAATTTTATTAAAAAGGGTTAATTCCACTTTTTTAGGATCGACCAAGACAAATTTTACTTCGGCAGGATGCTTTTTATAAAGTAATGATGTTAGTACTGCATTTAAACCAACCGATTTTCCTTGCCCTGTTGCACCAGCCATAAGCAAGTGGGGCATTTTTGCTAAATCAACAACAAACGTTTCGTTGCTAATGGTTTTTCCTAAAGCAATTGGTAATTGCATATCGGAGGTTTGAAACCTTTTTGAAGCAATTACTGAGCGCATAGATACAATGGTAGCATTTTTATTAGGAACCTCAATACCAATAGTTCCTTTTCCCGGAATTGGTGCAATAATACGAATACCTAATGCAGAAAGTGATAAAGCAATATCATCTTCTAAATTTTTGATTTTTGAAATTCGAATTCCAGCATCTGGTACAATTTCATAAAGAGTTACGGTAGGACCAATAGTGGCTTTAATACTTGCAATCCCAATATTGTAGTTCTTTAAAGTTTCTACAATTTTATTTTTATTTTCTTCTAATTCTGTTTGGTTGATGGTGATGCCTTCAGAATCATATTTTTTAAGAAGGTCTAACGGAGGAAATTGATATTTTGATAATTCAAGAGTGGGGTCGAATTGTCCAAAATCTTCCACTAATTTATTAGATAAGTTGTTGTCTTCCGAAAGTTCTTCTGCTACTTTTTCAACCTCTATTTCAATTCCTAAATCGTCATCTTCAACCTCTTCTTTAATAGGGGGTTTAACAACTAAAGTAGCTGTGTCAATAACAGGCTTTGGATCTTTATTTGTAATAGCTTCGTTATTTTTTAAAGGAATATCAAAAGCCGATTTAATAGCAGCAGCTTCTTCCGAAAGGTTATTGTCTAAAGCAATTATCGGCTCATCATCATTAGATAAATCGTTTTTAATCTTGTTTTTAGCCGATTTGAAAATAGTCGTAAAACTTTCAAAAGTAACTTTAAAGCGAATCGCTAAATAAGTAATTAATCCAAATAAGAGTAGGAGTGAAGTGCCTATTTTTCCAATATAATCTTGGAGATACATATTCACTTCAAAACCAATGGTGCCACCAAGTATATCATTTGTGTTTCCAAAAAAACCTAATAATATGGATAACCAAATTACAATAAGTATTCCCCAAAACCAGTGCGTTCTTAGTTTAGCCTTACTTAGATTCATTAAAACATAAATGCCCGATAAAAATATAAGCCCTGAAATAATGAATGATGCTACACCAAACCCGCGCTGAATAAAAAAGTCGCTTAGCCATGCACCAGATTTACTTACCCAATTTTCTGTTTTTACATTACGTGATGCAAAATCAGATAAACTACTTTGGTCTGCTTCGCCAGTAAAAAGAAACGAAAAAAATGCCATGAAAAGTATAAAGCCAAATATGACTAAAAAACTGCCATATACAAGTTTTTGCTGACTTGATAACTTAAAGCTTGGCTTTCTGATTTTTTTTCTAGGTTGTTTGTTTGTGTCGTTTTTTTTCTTCGCCATTAATGCGCTGTTAATTTTAACAAAAATACAAATTACTAACGTTTAACCTATAGGTTATAGTATTTTAAAAAATCTTTGGTAAATAAATGATGAGTCCGATAATAATAGCGAAAATAGAAGAAAAAAATACCGCACCTGCAGCAATATCTTTTATTAAGCCAATTTTTTGGTGATGCTCTGGGTGAATAAAATTTGCCATTTCTTCAATAGCCGTATTAATACCTTCCATACTCATTACCAAACCTATTGCCAAAAGTTGTGTAATCCATTCGGTTGAAGAAATATGAAAAAAGAATCCTGCGACTGTAACAAATAAAGCTATAGTAAGCTGGACTTTTACGCTAGCTTCATTTTTTAAAAGTAGTATAGCTCCTTTAAAAGCGTAACCAATACTTTTTATGCGGTTGGCAACGAAGGATTCTTTTTTAATCATTTAATTTTATTGCTAATTAAGCATATAAAGCTTCTAATGCCGCTTTATAATTAGGCTCGTTTACTGTTTCTGCAACTTGTTCGGTGTATAAAACAGTACCATTTTCATCTAAAACAACAACACTACGAGAATGTAATGCTTCTAATGGGCCTGTAATAAAGTTTACACCATAACTTTTTCCAAAGGTGCCCTCCTTATAATCTGATAAGCTTATAACATTATTTAAGCCTTCAGCACCACAAAATCGGTTTAAAGCAAAAGGTAAATCGTGTGATATACATAGCACTTTCGTGTTTTTTAGTTCGCTAGCTTCTTGATTAAATTGTCTAACAGATTGAGCACAAGTTCCCGTATCAACACTAGGGAAAATATTTAAAACTAATTTATTTCCAGCAAAATCACTTAAACTTTTTGAAGATAAATCGGTTGCTGTTAGAGTGAAATCAGGTGCTTTTGTTCCAACTTTAGGTAGTTCACCCGAGGTTTCTATTGGAGTTCCTTTTAATGTTACTGTAGCCATTATTTTTTTTTAAAATTAAGGTATAAAAATAGTAATTATTAGAGACCTTAAGTTGAGATTGGGCACATAATTTTTTAATCGATTTGTTAATATTTTGTTAAAGGAATGGTTTCTGAAAACCGCTATTTATTTAACGTTTCCGTTTTTGTAATCATACTTTTGGTAGGTCAAGGATTAAATGCCCAAAACAATATGATGAAAGAAGAGACAAAAATGGTTACTATTGCAGATGTAAACGAACCTAATGGTGTGATACATTGTATTATTACCTAAGTTTGAAAAGATTGATATTTGGACTAATAGGGTTAATTAAGAAAAGCCGTTTCAATGTAGATGAAGCGGCTTTTCTTTTGTTAAAAATGGCTTGTTTTATTATGCTTTTGAAGTTATCAACTTCGTTAACATTTTAGCAGCAAGTTCAGGTGTAATATCGCGTTGTGGTGACCCAAACATTTCATAGCCAACCATGAATTTTTTAACAGTTGCACTACGTAATAAAGGAGGGTAAAAACTCATGTGCCAATGCCAATGATTGTTGTCTTTCCCGTTAGTTGGTGCTTGATGAATACCGCTTGAATAAGGAAACGACGTGTTGAATAATTTATCATAAGCTTTTGTTATTACAGAAATAGCTTCAGCAAAAAGGAATGACTCCTTGTCCTTTAAATCTAAGATGCTATGTTGTTGTTCTTTAGGAACTATCATGGTTTCGAAAGGCCAAATAGCCCAGAATGGTATGATAACAACAAAAGCATCATTCTCAAAAAGAATACGTTCTTTTTTTGCTAGTTCTTGCTTGATATAGTCACCTAATAAGCTCGATTTATTTTTATTGAAATAATCCAACTGTTGTTGGTCTTTTTTGTCAACTTCGTTGGGTAAGGTTGTTTGACTCCAAATTTGTCCATGTGGGTGTGGATTGCTACACCCCATTACAGCGCCTTTGTTTTCGAATATTTGAACGTAGTTAATAAGCTTATTATCTCCAAGTTCTTTATATTCTTTTTGCCATGCAAATACTACTTTTTCAATATCTTTGGCAGTCATGTCTGCCAAACTTTTAGAGTGGTCGGGACTAAAACAAATAACTTTACAAATGCCTTGTTCGCTTTGTGCGATTAATAAACCATCATCAACAGTAAAGCTTTTTGAGCCCGTTTGCAGGGCTGCAAAATCGTTAGTGAAAACAAAAACATCTTTGTATTTAGGATTTATTTCACCATTAATTCTTGTATTTCTAGCACATAAGTAACAACTAGGGTCGTAAGTTGGTCTCACTTCATTTGAAACAGCTTCATTTTGCCCTTGCCATGGGCGTTTAGCACGGTGTGGTGAAACTAAAACCCACTCGCCCGTTAATATATTATAACGTTTATGAGAATAATCTTGTAAATCGGTATGCATTTTTTTTAATTTTATTTAATTAGATGTGTTCCGTTAGAAAGTTTAACAGAATATATTGAACAGTCTGTGCCAAATTTATTTTTATAGGCTTCAGAAATAAAAATTTTGAATGATGCTGTTTCTGTTTTCTCTATCAAATTGATAGTACAGCCACCAAAACCACCACCCATCATTCTAGCTCCTAAAATCTGCTTATTTAACTTAGCTTGTTGTACAAGAAAATCCAATTCATCACAACTCACTTTATATTGTTTGGATAAGCCTTCGTGTGAATCATAAATTAAAGCTCCTAAAATTTCTAGATCGTCATCTAATATAGCTTGTGAGGCTTGTATAGCTCTATTGTTTTCTTGAATAACATATAATGCTTTTTGATAGTTTTCAGGAGTTACTTGAGCTTTAATTTTAAGTAAATCGGCTTCCGAAGCATCCCTTAATGCTTTAATACCTAATAATGAAGCAATATTTTCACAAGCAGAACGTCTATCGTTATAGGCACTATCAGACAAACTGTGCTTTACGTTGGTATTAATAAGTATTAATTCATGTTCATTAAAGTTAATTTTAAAAGGTTTGGCTTCTACCGTTCTGCAATCTAATAATAATGCATTGTTTTCAATGCCAAACATACTAGCATATTGATCCATAATGCCACAGTTAACACCCACATAATTATGTTCGGCTTTTTGTGAGATGAGAATCATTTCAGTTTTAGACAATCCTAAATTAAAAAGTTCATTCAAACCAAACACCACGCTGTTTTCCAATGCGGCAGAGGAAGACATTCCAGAACCTGCTGGAATATCACCACTAAAGGCAATATTAAAATTTTGAATAACTTTATTTCTATTTTGTATTTCGGCAACAACGCCCAACACGTAATTTTCCCAACTGCCTACAGAGGAAGGTTTAAGTTTGTCTAATTCAAACGTTATACTTTCGTTCATATCTATAGCATAAGCCGTAGATGTTTTTGCGTCATTTTTTTGAATGGCGGCTATAATACCTTTATCTACGGCTGCGGGAAACACAAAACCATCATTATAATCGGTATGTTCGCCAATAATGTTTATTCTTCCAGGAGAAAAAATCATTAACGGTTCTGATTGGAATTTATTAACGAAGCTTTTTTTTACTTTATCAATTAGTGCTGTATTCATTTTTAGTAGGTTATATTATTTATAATGAATTTCTTAGTATTAAATCATTTATATTTTCTATTTGTAATTGTTCTTTGTTAAGTATCATTTTTGCTAATCGTTCGCCCATTTTATTAAAATCTGTAGAAATTGTTGTAATCCCACCTTCAACTATTTCTTTTAATAAGGTGTCATTATATGAGATGATACCAATGTCTTTTGAAAGGATTAATTTTCCTTCTTTAATTTTTTTGATAATTCGTAACAAGTTCTTATCATCTGGTATCACATAAGCTTCTCCTTTAATATAGCTTCTGTTTTGTAAAGAGTTAATAACATCATGATTTATTTTATTGGTTTTGCAAAATTTTTTAAACCCCTTAAGTAGGCCTTTAGGTTGTCGATCTTCAGAAAAAAGGAAAATTAATTTAGTGTATTTTTTAATTAGTGCTAATGCTTTACTAAGGTTGTTATAAATGTCTTTTTCAAAATTTTGATAGATACCTGAATATTGTGATAATTCAGGGTGTGTTTGATCTAAAATATAAACCTTGTCTTTAGGTAATTTTTCAATAGCCAAGTTGGTGTTCTTTAAATTAGCGGGCATGATGATGTAATAATTGTAAGCTCCCATGTTCTCGTAAATTAGTTTACCAAACATTTCATCATTAAAATGATGGAAATAGGTATCTACGCGTATGCGGTCTCCAAGGTTATTAATAAAGGAACTATAAAGATCTTCTTTAAATGAATTGAGCTCGTCAAATAACAAGAATACTTTTTGCTCAACATCTATCGTGTCGTTTAAAACGTAATAACCTTTACCTACTATTGATTGAATGATGCCTCTTGTTTTTAGGTCGTTGAACGCTGTTAAAACAGTATCTCTTGAAAGTTTGTGAGAATCTCTAATGCTATTTATAGATGGTAGTTGGTCTCCTTTTTTTAGAGCGCCAGAAACTATGGCATTTTCAATAGATGCTATAATTTGTCTATATTTAGGAGTTCCTGTTTTTTTTCTTACGCTAATTAGACTCATGTTGTAAATATATATAAACTTTTAAAACAAACTAGTAGGTGCTAGTATGTTTTTTATAATATTTTACTTATTAAGTTCAGAATCTTTTAGTTAAAATATTTGTTTAATACTATAATTTGTTTATTTTTGGAAAACCAATCTGGTTTACCAATTTTTTTCACCGAAAAATTTTCTATATAAGAGGCTGTCTGAAAAGTGCCATTCTGGGTCATATTGAGCCTGTCGACATATTTAAACGTATTGATAATCCATATCAGTTTCGACAAGCTCAACCTGACAAAGTAAATAAAATACACTTTTCAGACAGCCTCTTTTAATTTAAAGAAATGAGATAACATTAAACTAGACTCTATGATAACGAGACGAGACTTTATATCAAAAACAGCTTGTGCAGCAGGTTTTCTACCTTTTTCTGTTTTGCCTTATCAGCAGTTTATGAGTGAGCAATCAGACAGCGGATTGGATATAAATATTTTCTCAAAGCATCTTCAATTTTTAGATTACCAAACTACAGGAGAAATGGCTGCAGAAATGGGTTTTTCAGGAGTAGATTTAACTGTACGGCCTAATGGGCATGTACTTCCAAAATTGGTAAAAACCGATCTCCCAAAAGCGGTTCATGCGATTAAAGCAAGTGGTGTTAACTGTAAAATGATTACTACTAGTATCGAAAGTGTTGAAAACCCCTTAGATATCGATATTTTGGAAACTGCAGCTTCAGAACATATTTCTTATTACAGAACGAATTGGTTTAAATATAAAGAAGAGGTATCCCTGCCGGATTCTTTATTATTCTATCAGAATGAAATAAAAAAGTTAGGTGATTTAAACAAAAAACTAGGATTGATAGGTTGTTATCAAAATCATGCAGGGGTTAGTGTAGGCGCATCATATTGGGAAATACGAAAAATTCTAGAAACTGTAAATTCTAAATATTTTGGAACACAATATGACATTCGTCATGCTATGGTAGAAGGAGGCTATTCTTGGGAAAACGGATTCCAGCTTTTACATCCAAATATAAAAGTTATTGTTTTAAAAGATTATAAATGGGGCAAAGTAAATGGGAAATGGGAAGCCATAAATGTGCCTATAGGAGAAGGTATGGTAGACTTTAATAAATATTTTAAATTACTTAAGAAACATAATTTAAAACCTCCTGTATCATTGCATTTGGAATACGATTTAGGAGGAGCTGAACAAGGAGATCGAGAAATATCTGTTGATAAAAAAGTAGTGTTCGATGCCATGAAATGCGACTTGAAAAAAGTAAAACAATTATGGGAAAATGCCTAGAATAATTAAAATTATAAAATATTAATTCAGAATTAAAAATACAAAAATGAAAAGATTTTTTTATACCTATAGCATGCTTATTTTTTTGGTGTCATGCCAATTAGTAGCTCAAACAAACAGTATAAAAGTTACTAACACAATTGAGCTAAACCGCGCTATTAAAAATAGCAAAGCTGGAGACCATATTGTGATGGCAAATGGTATCTGGAAGGACATTGAAATTAAGTTTTATGGGAATGGTACTAAAGAAAACCCTATTACGCTAACAGCAGAAGAAATTGGAAAAGTAACTATGGAAGGTATTTCTAATTTAAAACTAGGAGGCAGCTATTTAATAGTAAACGGTTTATATTTCAAAAATGGATATACACCTTCTAAAAACGTTATTCAATTTAAAATAGATAACGATTTAATTGCTAATAACTGTAAAGTAACCCAGTGTGTAATTGAAGAGTTTACGCAACTAGACCGTGATATTAGCGACCATTGGGTAGAATTTTGGGGAAGGCATAATGAGTTAAGTCATTGTTACCTTACTGGAAAATCCAATTTTGGACCTACCTTAATGGTGCAGTTAAAAGGCAATGAGCATGTAAAAAATTACCATCAAATCATCAACAATCATTTCGGACCCCGACCTCGCAAAGGAGGTCCGCATGGAGAAACTATTCAAATAGGTGACAGTGGTACGTCTATGACGCCTTCACATACTTTTGTTGCAAACAATTTGTTTGAACGTTGTAACGGTGAAATTGAAATTATTTCAAGCAAATCTAATTTTAATGAATTTAGGAATAATGTGTTTTTTGAAAGTGAAGGTTCTTTGGTGTTAAGACATGGGAACTACGCAACCATAGATGGAAACATTTTTATAGGCAACGATAATTCAGATAATATTGGAGGTATTCGTGTTATTAATACAGGGCATTGGATTACTAATAACTATTTCTACAAAATAAAAGGTAACGAATTTAGGAGTGCTTTAGCAGTGATGAATGGTATTCCAAAATCACCTTTAAATAGATACAATCAGGTTACTGATGTGGTTGTAGCTTACAATTCGTTTATAGATTGTAAATCGCCTTGGCAATTTAGTGTGGGATCTAATGTGAGTCAAAGTGATGTATTACCAGCTACCGAAATTCGTTCGGCTAGACCAGAGCGTGTTGTGATTGCTAATAATTTCATCTACAACCAGATTGTAGATGAAAACCCGATAGTAAATTATGATAAAGTTGATGGTGTGACTTTTAAAAACAACATCATAAACAATGAAAATAAAAGCGAGGTAAAACCAGAAGGTTTAGAAAATAAAACTGTTTCAATTGCTAAAAAGGGTAGTAACTTATTTGTTTCAAATGAAAACATACATGATATTTATGCTGGTTTCGATTTTGAAACGGTTACTAAAGATTTATTTGGAAATAGCAGAACGTCAAAAAATAATAACATTGGTGCCATTGTAAATCCTGTTAAAGAGAATGCCGTTTTAATTGATAAAACCAAATATGGTACCAATTGGTTTTTGTCTAACCACGTAAAAACCAAATCTAAAACGATCAACGTTTCAACATCTGAAGAGCTTATTAGTGCACTTGAAAAAGCTAATAAAAACGATGTGATTGCACTTAAAAATGGTGTCTATCAATTAAAATCTAGTTTAGTAATTAAAAAGCAAGTTTCAATTATATCTACTAAAAAGAATAAAAAAACGGAGTTGATTTTTTCTTCAGATAATACAGCTTTCGAGATGCTTCCTAAAGGAAACTTAATTCTTGAAAATGTTATTCTAACAGGAAATAAAACTCAAAACACCTTTAACACTTTAGATAAAAACATGAGTAAGGCTTATAATTTATTCCTTGATAATGTTGAAATTAAAAATTTTAAATCTGTTTTAGAAGTGTCTAAAGGATCGTTTGCAGATACTATTTTAGTTGCTAATTCTACTATTAAAAACTGCGAACGTGGTTTTATGCTGAATAAAGAAACCAACGATGGAGGTGATTATAATGCAGAATTTGTAACCATTACCAACACTACTTTTGATAACATACAAGAAACAGTTTTAGATTATTATCGAGGAGGTTACGATGAATCTACCATAGGTGGGAATTTAACATTAACAAACAACACCATCACCAATTCTGGAAAAGCTGAAAAAGACAGTATTTTAATAAAAAATAGAGGTATCGTAAATGTAGAGTTATCTAAAAATACTTTTAAGAATAACTCCGTAAAGCTCATCGCTATTCTATGGGGTGAGAAGGGTCAGGAGCCAGGAGAAAACACCATTTTGAATTCAGGTAAAATAGAAGTGGTTCAAAACTTGGAATTGAAGTTAATGTATTAAGTTTTTAAAATGAATTGGCTAAAAAACGTTCTGATTATTATCTGTTTCATTTGTTTCCAAATAACGAATGCTCAAACGATTCTTTCAAATGAAGTTATTGAAACAAATAAACTTGCAAAGTTATTAAAATCCGATGTGCAACAATCTTTAGGAGGTATTACTACTATTTCAAAAGGCAGATTAGCACAATATTTTCGTGAGAAATTTTCTGAACGTTATTTTTATAATTGGAAGCAGTTTAATACGCGATTTGAAGCATACAAATCCATTTACCCAAATGCAGAAATTGCACATACAGAAAATGCCTTAGATCACCTTTCAAAATTTGCTGATGCTACAACATGGAAATTACCATTTGATTATCAAAATGGAGCACCTGTTAATGCTTATGCACTACGCCATTTGGCACGTCAACATAAAATGTTAGACATTGCTTTTTATTACAACTATCAAAATAAAAACGCAGACTATTTAAACTATTTCAAAACCCAATTAAAATCATTAAACACGGCTTTATTGGCTCATGATTATGAAACCATTGAAGACGGTAATGGGGTTTATGAAGCGTTTAGGTCGGGATATCGTATTTTAAACTGGCTAGAAATTCATAATATGTTTTTGGGTGAAAATGGTTATTCTGATGAAGACCAGTTAGTAACCATCGCTACTTTATTACAACACGGAGCACATTTGTATGAGACGAATGAGGCGTTTGTGCCTGGTAACCATCAAACAAGAGGCATGTCGGCATTGGCCATGCTTTCCATTCTGTTTAGAGATTTTAAAGGGACGAACAAATGGTATGAACGTGCCATGAACCAATTGGAAGCGCATTTAAATAAAGAAATAAATGAAGATGGGTTTCAGTTTGAACGTTCAGTACATTACCACATGAGCGACATTGATAATTATTACTATGTATATCAACTAGCAAAAAATAGTCAGATAAACGTGAGTGATTTCTGGGAAAGCAAGTTGAAATCATTATTTACAACCTTAACAAAAATTGCTTATCCAGATAAATCGGCTCCCGTATTCTCAGATGACACATCGCCGCCCTGGTCTGAAAAAAATGATATAGCAGGTGCATTAACATTAGGGTATTTGTTATTTGAAGATCCTGAAATGGGCTATTTTGCTAATAACCATGTAGACCAAAAAATATTTTGGTATGTAAGCGATTCACAATTAAAAATGCTAAATAATATTGAATCGAAAACTCCACATTTTAAATCGGTTATATTTCCAACAACAGGATATTACATTATGAGGGAAGGTTGGAAAAACCATGACAAAGTGATGGTTATTTCTAACGGATTGGATAAGGACAAACCAGACCATCAACATGGCGACATGTTGGGTGTGCAGGCTATGGCAAATGGGCAGGTTATTTTGCCTAATTATCAGGTTCGGTATTCGCTTAAAGATTTAGAATTCTTTAAAAACTCCATGGTTAAAAATGTGGCTTTGGTTGATAATGAGTTACAAGGAAAACAGTACACATCAAATCAAGGCGGTAGTGGTTTTGGTAAGTTTAAAGAATTACCCCAACCAAAAACGATTGCATGGAACAGTACTGAAAATTTAGATGTTTATATAGGAAGTCATGATGGTTTTGAAAACATAAATGTAAAATACACAAGGCAAGTTATTTATTTAAAAGACGATTTTTGGATTGTAAAAGATAATTTTAAATCTGATAAACCGCACACTTACAAGCAAATTTGGCAAGGACATTACAGTTTAGAAACAGCGCCAAATTTATTGCGTTCTACTTTTAATGATGGTTCTGGTAGTGATATTTATCAATTAATGGGTGTAGATTCTGTAGTTACTTCTGGTGCCAGAGGAAAGGAATGGGCAATAGTTTCAAAAAGGAATAAAACTGATTTCAACTTTATAACGGTTATTTTTCCTTTTGCTAAATATGATAGTAGGATTGATGAAGAAAAAAACGATCCTGAATTAAAAGGATGGAAATTAAATAATTCCAAATGGAAAACTGAAAGTAATCAAGCAACATCGTTAACCAAAGGAGATTGTACTGTATTCTTTTCAGTAAAAAAAATAGAATTAAGTAAGCTTAAAATAACGTTTTCAGAAGCAGCAGATGTGTTTGTAAAACGAGATGATAATACACTAACCATTCAATCTTTAAACACGAAATCATTACAGTTAGAGGTTTTAGGTGTGAAGGAGAAAGGTAAAGCCTCTTTAATTCCAGGAAACCAGTTAATTTTTACATTAAAACTATAGATGAATTTAAACAAGGTCATATTTATAATGGGAGTTTCAGGTGTTGGAAAAAGTACTATTGGTGCATTACTTTCTGCCGAATTGAATATACCATATTTTGATGGAGACGATTTTCATTCAGAAGAGAATATTTCAAAAATGTCTAACGGAATGGCCTTAAATGATGAGGATCGGCAAGGTTGGCTAAAAATATTAAATAACCTTGCGAAAGAGCAAATTAAAACGACTGGCTGTATTATAGTGTGTTCTGCCTTAAAGCAAAAATATCGCGATATTCTAAATCAAGATATTATAGAGAAAACAAATTGGGTTTATTTAAAGGGAAGTTTCCAGCAAATTAAAGAACGCATGGAATCGCGCTCAGGTCATTTCATGTCGCCGCAATTACTCGTTTCTCAATTTGAAACTTTAGAAGCACCTAAAAATGCTATTGATATAGATATAAGTTTAACCCCTTTAGAAATTATAAATACATTGAAAAACACATTGGTAGAAAAGTCTGAATTCGGATTATTTGGATTGGGAGTTATGGGAAAAAGTTTAGCTAGAAATTTAGCTAGTAAGGGATTCAAACTCTCTATGTTTAACAGACATGTTGCAGGCGCAGAAGAAGATGTTGCAATTAATTTTAAAAATGAGTTTGAAGAATTAGCAACATCAAAAGCCTTTGATGATTTAGAGTTTTTTGTAAACTCGTTGCAAACTCCTCGGAAAATGATGCTCATGGTAAATGCTGGAAAAATAATAGATAGCGTTATTGAAGATCTATTACCATATTTATCCGAAGGTGATATTTTAATTGATGGAGGCAATTCCAATTATAAAAACACCAAAGAACGTTGTGATTATTTAAAATCTAAAAACATCTATTTTATAGGTGCTGGCATATCGGGAGGTGAGGAAGGCGCCTTAAAAGGACCCTCTATTATGCCTGGAGGGAATAAAGAAATTTACAAACAAGTACAGCCATTTTTAGAAGTCATTGCAGCTAAAGACATGAATAATTTACCCTGTTGTACTTATATTGGAGAAGAAGGTAGCGGACATTTTGTAAAAATGGTACACAATGGTATCGAGTATGTTGAAATGCAATTATTAGCAGAAGTTTCAACCATTTTAAAAACCTTGGGAAATAATCCAGATCAAATAGCTGCTATTTTAGAATCATGGAAACCAAGCGTTAATAGTTATCTGCTGGAAATTACTATTGATATTTTTAGAAAGAAAGAAGAAAACGACTGGCTAGTTAATAAAATAATGGACAAAGCAGGTAATAAAGGCACCGGAAACTGGACGACCATTACTACTGCAGAATTGGGTGTTCCGAGTACTTTAATCGCATCGGCTTTGTTTGCACGTTATACTTCATTTTATAAAGAAGAAAGAGTAGTTGCTAATAAAAATTTTGGAGGAAATAGAAACCTCAAACCATCATTAACTGGTGATGAAATTTTAAAAGCGTACCAATTTTCTAGAATTATTAACCATTACCAAGGATTAAAATTGATTTTTGATGCGGCAAAATCGTATCAATGGGATTTAAATTTAAGTGAGATAGCGCGTATCTGGACCAATGGGTGCATCATTAAATCTGATTTAATGTTCGACTTGGTGGATATTTTAAGAGAAGCTCACAATATTCTTACAAACCAAAAAATTGTTCACACATTAACTGAGTTGAAACCATCCGTAAACAAGGTGGTTTCAGAATGTGTTTTAGCAGAAATACCGATTTCATGTTTAAGTGAGTCTGTGAATTTTCTAAACATGTATTCAACTGCAAATTCTTCTGCAAATATCATTCAAGCTCAACGTGATTATTTTGGTGCTCATACATACCAAAGAATAGATGACGATTCAGGAAAATTCCATCACAGCATTTGGAAATAATATCCAATAATTAACTATTAAATACTAAAAATTGACACGATGCCAACACCACAAACTAAAAATTCATTTTTGAAAAAAATTATTGCGATTGTTTTGGGTTTTGGTCCGGGCATTTTTGCAATAGGTTATACTATTGGTACAGGTAGTGTTACTTCCATGATTGTAGCAGGAAGTAAATTTGGTATGCAGCTGTTGTGGGTTCTTTTATTAAGCTGTTTTTTTTCAGGAGTGCTCATGTTTGCCTATGGTAATTATGCCTTAATTACAGGTGAAACGGCACTTTATGGTTTTAAAAAGCATTTAAAGTTTGGAAAGGTTTTAGCTATTTTAATTATTGTTGGTATCACTTTTGGACAATGGAATTCACTCATGGGGATTTTAGGAATTTCTTCCAATATTATCTATGAAATTTTAGCCATTAATTATGAAGGTATCGTGGCATATAAATATGAAACTGTATTAGCTATAGCCGTTTTAGTAATTGTTATTTTTTATGCCCTCATGCTAGTCGGTAAATATACTTTCTTTGAAAAAATTCTGGTCATTTTCGTTACGTTGATGGGGTTGTCTTTTATTATTTCTCTCTTTTTTGTGCAACCACTTCCAATAGATGTTGTTAAAGGATTAATACCAACCATTCCAGAAGTACCAGGAGGTAAAATGTTAGTAGCCGCTTTTGTTGGAACGACTATGGCTTCAGCAACGTTTTTATCAAGACCGCTTTTTGTAAAAGGAAAGGGATGGACAATCAAAAATTTAGATCAACAAAAGAAGGATTCAATTACCGCAGCCATATTAATTTTTATAATTAGCGGAACTATTATGGCAGTTGCCTGCGGAGCTTTGTATCATCAAGGTAAAGTTGTAACACAAGTGTTAGATATGGCGAATACGTTAGAGCCCGTAGCCGGTAATTTGGCGGTCAGCATTTTCTTTTTTGGAGCTTTAAGTGCGGGATTATCTTCTATTTTTCCATGCTTATTAATTGCACCTTTATTGGTAGCCGATTACCAATCGGGTGAATTAGATACCAATTCTAAGCAATTTAGAATTATTACAGCCATTGCGTGTATGGTTGCTTTAATTGGCCCATTATTGGGAACTAATCCAATACAAATTCAAATTTTGTCGCAAGTTTTTAATGTGTTTGTTTTACCTATTGTGGTACTTGGAATCATCTTAATGGTCAATAATAAAAAAATAATGGATGGTTATAAAACGGGTATGGCAGTAAATTTAGGCTTATTTTCTGCATTTATTTTTTCCTGTATTATTTCATATAATGGTGTTTTAGGCTTGTTAGAGTATTTCTAAAGACTCTTCAAACGTTAAAATTAGTTCCAAATTTTGTCAGCTCATTTAATAAATGTATATTTGGTAAACCAGTTTGGTAAACCAATTTTAAAAAATAGCTATGTTTTCTCGAAAATCACTGATAATAGTAGGACTTATTTTTTGTTGTTTAATTTCATGTAATACCAAGAAAAATAACGAAGGTTTAGTTACAAATATTTCAGAATTCAACGAAGCGGTATCAAAAGCAAAACCCGGGACAACAATAACTTTAGCCAATGGTGTATGGCATAATACTGAATTAATTTTTGAAGGTAAAGGAACTAAAGAAAATCCAATTACACTTACAGTTGAAAATAAAGGACAAGTAACTTTAGAAGGTGCTTCGAACTTAAAAATAGCAGGGGAGTATTTAGTAGTTGAAAGTTTAGTTTTTAAAAACGGATTTACACCTACTAACGAAGTTATCTCTTTCAGGAAGAATGAGAATGAATTGGCAAACTATAGCCGCTTAACAGAATGTGTGATTGATAATTTTAGCAATCCGCAACGTGACGAACAAGATTATTGGATAGCTATTTATGGAAAAAACAATAGAATAGATCATAACCATATTTCAGGAAAAAGAAACTTAGGAGTGACCCTGATTGTTGGTTTAGATACCGAAGCGAGTAGAGAAAATTACCATCAAATAGACCATAATTATTTTGGACCACGACCCACTTTTGGAAATAATGGGGGTGAAACACTAAGAATTGGCACGAGCCACCATGCTTTAGAGAATTCCAATACGTTAGTGGAATCAAATTACTTTGATAGATGTAATGGCGAGCATGAAATTATTTCAAACAAATCCTGTAAAAACACCTTTAAATATAATACGTTTTTTGAATGTACAGGAACTTTAACCATGCGTCATGGTAATGAAACTATGGTAGATGGTAACATGTTTATCGGAAACGGAAAACCAAGCACTGGAGGAGTACGGGTAATAAACGAGAAACAAACAGTTATAAATAATTATCACATAGGATTAACAGGATACCGCTTTAGAGGGGCGTTTGTTATGATGAATGGAGTGCCAAACTCCCCCCCAAACCGTTATGTACAAGTTACAGATGCCGTTGTAAAAAATAATACCTTCATTAATTGCGATAATATTCAATTATGTGCTGGAAGTGATGCTGAACGAAGTGCCCCACCTATTAATTCTGAAATAGCTGATAATATTTTTTATCACGAATCAAAATCTAATTTATTTACAGTTTATGATGATATAAGTGGAGTTACTTTTAAAGATAACATTTCAGGCTTAAATATTGAAACAGGTATTTCTAACGGTTTTGGAAAAGCAGATATCAAATTAGTAAAAAATGAAGCCGGATATTTAATCCCAGAATCTAATGGTATACCATATAAAGTAGTTATTAGCTCTCGTATTGCTACTAAAGAAAATACAGGAATAAGCTGGTATTCTAAATCAGATAATAACATGGCTTTAAATTCTGGAACAACTATTAAAGTAAATCCAGGATTAAACACTTTGTTCGATGTGGTTCAAAATTCAGAAGCAGGTGATATTATTGAACTTTCATCAGGTACATCATATTATTTAACCAAAACAATCAATATAAAGCATCCATTGTCATTTACAACTGGGGGAAATGAAAATGCAGTTATTTTCTTTGAAAAAATGGCCGCTTTTGAAATACAAAATAACGGGAGTCTGTCTTTAGAAGGTTTAACCTTCGATGGAGCCAAATCTCCTGATTATGCAGGGAATTCTGTTATCAGAACAAGTAAGAACTCTATGATTAATAACTACAAATTGTTTATTAGCAATTGTAGTTTTAAAAACTTAATAGTGAACCATTCGTTTGATGTGGTTAAAGTATCTAAAAATACTTTTGCAGACACTTTAAGTATTCAAAATTCAACATTCAATAATATTACAGGGCATATTATAGCCTTGGATAAGGAAACTGATGATATTGGGGCCTACAATGCCGAATATGTTATCTTGAAAAATAATGTTTTCAAAGATGTTCAAGGTGCCGCTTTAAGACTTTATAGAGGAGGTACAGACGAAAGTACTTTTGGACCATTTTTAGAATTACAACATAATGTGTTTGATAATGTTGGACATGGAAAACGAAATAAATATAATGCGTCTGTTTCGTTATATGGGGTTCAGGAAAATGATATTTCAAACAATATTTTCGTCAATTCGAAAGCCATAAATATGTATTTGGTAGTTGGAGAGCCTATCGTTAACGTCTTAAGCAATAATCTGTTTAATTCGGATAACCTTGTTGTTACAGGCGAGCAAAAATATACTGTTAAGGATTTATGGAATTTAAATCCTGAATTTATAGAAGGTACTTATCAATTGCATGATAAATCACCTTTAAAAGGTAAGGGATCAGATGGTTTGGACCTTGGTTTAATTTCTAAAAAATAAATATGTTTTTAAAAAATAAGATACAACTGGTTTTAGTTATTTTAATATTCACTGTGATTTCTAGCAAAGCACAAACAAGTCCAATTTCTAACGTAAAAAAATCAAACAAACAAGAACATCCAAGCTTAATATTAACAAAAGTAGGTGTTGAAAAAATAAAAGCTCAATTAGGTACGGTACCTCTGTTCGATGAAACTTTAGCCAAAGTAAAAGCCGAAGTAGATACTGAGATTTCAAATGGTATTGAAGTACCTATTCCAAAAGATTTTTCTGGTGGTTATACACATGAACGACACAAAAAAAACTTTCTAATATTGCAAAAGGCAGGTGTTTTATATCAGATTTTAGATGATGAAACTTATGCTAAATACGTAAAGGATATGCTTTTGGAATATGCTAGAATCTATCCAACACTTCCTGTGCACCCACAAACAAGATCGTATGCACGAGGCAAATTATTTTGGCAATGCTTAAACGATTCTAACTGGTTAGTATATGTGAGTCAAGCTTATGATTGTGTATATAATTATTTAAGCAAAAAAGAACGCGAACATTTAGAAAAAGACCTTTTTAAACCTTTTGCAAATTTTATTTCAGTTGGAAACCCACAGTTTTTTAACCGTGTGCATAACCACAGTACTTGGGGAAATGTAGCAGTTGGCATGATTGCATTGGTTATGGAGGATGATAAGTTATTAGAAACCGCTTTATATGGATTAAAAACAGATAATATAGATCCTAATGCCAAAGATAATGATGGTGGTTTCATAAAAAAGAAGGGTCAAAAAGTGGGATTTCTAGCCAATTTAGAAGAACCTTTTTCACCAGACGGCTATTATACAGAAGGCCCATATTACCAACGCTATGCTATGTATCCATTTTTGGTTTTTGCTGAAGCCTTACAAAATGTAAAACCAGAACTTAAAATTTTTGAATATAAAAAAGGCGTACTACTAAAATCGATAAATACTCTATTGAACTTAACGGATGCCGATGGTCATTTTTTCCCATTAAATGATGGGCAAAAAGGAATGTCATATTATTCTAGAGAATTAGTTTCGGCGGTAGATATTGGCTACTATTTTGGAGGCAATAAAACAGATCTATTATCCATTGCGAAAGATCAAGGCGAAGTGTTGTTAGATGATACAGGTTTATCTGTAGCTCTTGGAATCCGAGATGGATTAGAAACACCATTCATTAAAAAGTCCATTGATTTATCTGACGGAAAAAATGGTGATGAAGGAGGGGTTGCCATCTTAAGAGCAAATAGTACAAAAAGAGAGCTTAGTTTGGTGATGAAATATTCGGCTCAAGGCTTAAGTCATGGGCATTACGACAAATTATCTTTTTCTTTATACGAAGGAGGGAATGAAGTGATTCAAGATTATGGAATGACACGTTTTGTAAATATACAACAAAAGGGTGGCGGTAATTATTTAAAAGAGAATACCACATGGGCAAAACAAACTATTGCTCATAATACTATAAATCAAGATGAAACATCGCATTTTGGTGGTGAATTTGAAACGGGAAGTTTGCATCATTCTGAAAAATATGTGTTTGATGTTTCTAATCCCAATCTGCAAATTATAAGTGCTAAAGAAGAAAATGCGTACCCAGGCACTAAAATGCATAGAACTATGGTGCTTATAAAAGAGGCGTCTTTCGAGAACCCATATCTTCTTGATATTATTAAAATTAATGCAGAACATGAGCATCAATATGATTTACCTTATTATTATTTAGGGCAATTAATGACCACAAATTTTGATTATATAATACCTGAAACTTTAAAACCTTTAGGAACTAAAAATGGGTATCAACATTTATGGAATGAGGCTGAAGGCAAATCGGAAACAAGTAATGCAAAAGTTTCTTGGTTCAATAAACAACGTTTTTATACACTTACATCGTTAGTTTCAAATGAAGATGACTTAATATTAGTAAGAACAGGGGCTAACGATCCCGATTTTAACCTAAGAAGAGATCCTGGGTTTATCATCAGAAAAAAAAATAACAAAGACACTTACTTCATCAGCTTGATAGAATCGCACGGACATTACGATCCCGTTAGTGAAATAGCCACCAATGCATTTAGTAACATCCTAAATTTAAATATGATATTCAGTAATGATGAATATTTAGTAATAAGTATTGAAACTAAAAATGAACAAAAAAGCTTGTTTTTGTTTTCAATAAAAGACAATTTAAAAACTAGTAAACATCAAATAAAAACACAAGATAAAACCTATGAATGGGTGGGTGCTTATCAATTAATTAAAAATTATTAAAATAACATAATATGAAAACTTTTGGAGCAAGTAAAGAATTTTTAATGGGAGACGAGATTCAATGGGAAACTGTTGGAGCTGGTGTTCAAAGAAAAATAATGGGATATGATGACAAAATCATGCTAGTAGATGTGAATTTTGCTGAAGGTGGTGTAGGAACAATGCATGAACATTACCATTCGCAAGTTACGTATGTAGTAAGCGGCGAATTTGAGCTTACTATAGGTGATAAAACAAAACTTATGAAAGCAGGTGATGCCTTTTATATACCACCACATGTTATGCATGGTGCCATTTGCAAAAAAGCAGGAAAATTAATTGATGTTTTTAGTCCAATAAGGGAAGATTTTATGCAGTAAATTCATTTTATTCAGAGCTTGTTTTTGTTAAATATGTGTATTGTGACATTTTTTTTATTAAAAAAATTGTTTTTAAAATTTTTTTGCGTATATTTGGTAAACCAATCTGGTAAACCAATTTGGTTTTCCAGAACAATAAATTACAGAAACTATATTCTATAATTTATAAAATAAAAAAAAGGACAGGTGCACACCTATCCTTTTGAGTAATTTACTTCTTTTAGGAGGGAAGTAAAACATAACACATGTATCACTTTAATAAAACATGCTTAGCAAAAATACAAAAAAAATGTTGAGAATTAAGTTGTTTTAAAGGGTGAATATTTTTAATTAAGTTGTACTAAAACATGTGAATGGTGCAGCAAAAACTAAACAAACTTTAAACATTTAATTATGAATTTAAAAAACAAGTTGGCTCTTATTGCAATATTGCTTTTCAATGTTTCAGTATTTGCACAAAACATCACTGTAAAAGGTCAAGTTGTGTCGGCAACAGATAATATACCAATTCCTGGTGTAAATGTTATTGTTGCCAATACAACTACAGGTACTACTACCGATTTTGATGGAAACTATCAAATTCAAGTGAACAGTGGAGATGTATTACAATTCTCTTATATTGGATTTGTTACCCAAGTTCAAGAAATTAAAGATCAAAAAACTATTAATGTTTCTTTAAAAGAAGATCTAGCAACTTTAGATGAAGTTGTTGTGATTGGTTATGGTACTCAAAAGAAAAGTCATACTACAGGTTCAATTTCTAAAGTAGTAAATGATGATTTAGATCAAATAGCAATGGCAAGGGTAGATGATGCATTGATAGGGCAAGTTTCTGGGGTTAATATTCAAGCAACTGATGGTGAAGCAGGAGCAGCGCCTACTATAAGTATTAGAGGTGTGGGATCTATGGCCGGTGATTCAACGCCCTTAGTAGTTGTTGATGGTGTGATTGTAGGTTCTGATTTTTTAGGGTCTTTAAATATGAACGATGTAGAATCGTTTGAGATTTTAAAAGATGCTGCTTCTTCAGCGATTTACGGTTCAAAAGGTGCTAATGGTATTATCATGATTACTACAAAAAGTGGTAAAGAAGGAAAAACAAAATTTAGTTATGGTACGTTTACAGGTTATAAAACAGCAAGACATAGTGATGCTTATACGTTTTCAATAGCAGAGACTGCAGCAGCAGAAATGGCAGAAAATGGTGTTCTTTCTAATCAAACGTTGTATAAAACTTTAATTGGAGTAGACCGTTCATGGCAAGATGTGATTTTCGATGGAGGTCTAATAAAAAATCATTCTTTAAGTGTAAGAGGTGGAAACGATAAAACAAAGTTTAGTGTGGGTGCTAATTACCTACATGATGAAGGTGTTTTATTGACTGACGATTATAAAAAGTATGGGATAAGCCTTAAAGTGGATACGAAGGTTAATGAAAAATTCTCGTTTGGAGCAAACCTTTCACCATCTTATACCAACAGAAGGCGTTTTGACGGTTCTACCCATGATATATTAAGACAAACCAACTGGTTGCCACTGTATCATGATGCGAATACTATACGATTTGTAGATAGAAATGCATATCCAGACGTTCAAGTTGGAGATTATGCACTTCAATATCATTTTGATAATTATGATTTATTTGGTGATGGAACAACATCTGTTGATATTAGCAATACATCTAATACAAACCCTGCGGCAAAAGTTTTAGAGCGAAATCGTAAGGATAAAAAGTTTAAACTTTATGGAAGTATATATGGTAAATATCAAATTATTGATGGTTTAAATTTTAGAACAACATTATCTGGATCTTTTCAAGATACTAAAAGAATTAGATGGCAAGGTGTATTATCTAGTAGAAATGGAGCTTCAGGAGCTGAGATGAATGAAATTAGTCAAAGAGAAATTTATATGATTTCTGATAATTTCTTGTCTTATGATAAATCTTTTGGAAAACATGATTTAAGTATTCTTGGGGGTTTTTCAGCAGAAAAAAGAGATGCATTTTTCTCAACTATTACAGGTACAGGATATACATCAGATGCTGTACAGCAAATAACAAATGCTACATTAATTGCTAATGCAGATGCTTTTGAATGGCAAAAAACAGGACTTTCTTATGTCTCAAGGTTAAACTATGCTTATGCAGATAAGTATTTGGCCTCTTTCAGTTTTAGAAGAGATGGTAGTTCTATTTTTGGTAAGGATTTTAAATATGGTAATTTTCCAGCTGCATCTATTGGATGGAATATAGGTAAAGAGGACTTTTTACAAGATAGTGATGTTGTAAGTTCTTTAAAGCTTAGAGCTAGTTATGGTGTAACTGGTAATGACATCCTTAACACGGGTAGTGTTGATCCTGATTCAAGTAGTAGTACAAGTTCTTTAAGTACAGGTAATGTTTTAGTTGATTATTATCCATCATTAGGTTTATTGGGAGCGACAACAGCAGTAGTTGGAGGAAACTTGGTTGCTGGATTTAACCCCATAAATGTTGCAAATGCAGAATTACAATGGGAACGATTAGTAGAAATTAACCCTGGTATCGACTTTGGGTTTTTTAACAATAGAATTTCAGGGTCTGTAGATTGGTATCAAAGAACGAGTGACCAATTACTCTTGAATAATCCAATTTCAGTAACAACAGGTTTTAACGCAGCTCTAGTAAATCTTGGAGAGGTGAGAAATGAAGGTATTGAAGTTGAATTTAGAACCAGAAATATTACTAACGAAAAATTTAGATGGTCTTCAACAATTATTGCCACGTCAAACAAAAACACGTTAGTTGATTTTGCTGATTCAAATGGACAAATTACCAATGTAGATGAGAAAAGAGCAGCAGAGTGGATTAACTTAGAAGGGCAACCCATATCCACTTTCTATGGTTGGGTAGTTGATAGAGATATACCTTTAGAATATATTAATAATCCATACCATCCAGTAGG
The DNA here is from genome assembly GCF_031128465.2 of Mariniflexile litorale. Taxonomy (GTDB): domain Bacteria; phylum Bacteroidota; class Bacteroidia; order Flavobacteriales; family Flavobacteriaceae; genus Mariniflexile; species Mariniflexile litorale. The sequence continues at coordinate 3,400,023 of NZ_CP155618.1, forward strand.
AGGAGAGGCACAAGATGTGTATGTGAAAGATTTAAATGGAGATGGTATTATTGATGATGAAGATAAAGCAGCTCTTGGGGATCCATATCCTAACTTAATATGGAGTTTTACTAACGAATTTAAAATAGGAGCTTTCGATTTTAGTTTTATGTTTCAAGGTTCTCACGGTGCTGAGGTTAGAAATATGGGAGACCAATATATTTTCAACCATTTTAATAGTAGTCAAGATTTTAATCCATCTACAACACCTGATCAGCAATTCATTAAAGAAAAAATATTTACTGACGATATCATTCAAGATGCATCTTATATCGCTTTAAGAAATGTAAATATAGGATATGAATTTCCTAAAGATATGATTTCAAAATATGGTATTTCTGGTTTGCGAATTTATGCTTCTGGACAAAATTTAATGTACAAAACAGCAGATGATTATACTGGTTTTAACCCAGAGTCTATAGACAGAACAAGCCCAACTTCATATGGATATCAAAGAGGAGGATCACCTATTTATAGTACAATATCTTTAGGACTAAATCTTGATTTTTAATTAAAATGGTTAATAAATTAATAAAATATATTATGAAACATATAAAAGTATTAGTAATGCTTTTGCTAGGAATAATAATTATTTCCTGTCAAAGCGATTTTTTAGAACCAGAGCTTACATCTGGTGTTGTCTCAGCGGAGTACTACACAACAACAGAAGAGGTTGAAACAGCGGTTATTAATATGTATGATGGCATTCAAGGAGTAAATTCAACCAATACAGATGACAATCATGGTATCCAGATTGAATTTTATGTTACTGAAATGCGAAGTGATAATACGAGAACCAAAAGTCAAGAAGGTGAAGCTGCACAGTTTGAATCTTATAGAGTTGCAGCAACCAATGGTATTGTATCTGATTATTATGCAAGCTTTTATAACGTTATTTTTAGAGCTAATATCGTATTAGATAATTTGGGAGTAGTAACCGATCCTAGTAAGGCAGCAGCTTTCGAATCCGAAGCTAAATTCGTTAGAGCTTATGCTTATTTTAATTTGGTGCGTTTGTTTGGAGATCTACCCTTAGTAGATAGAGTGATCTCTCGTTTCGAAACTGATATACAATTTACAAGGGTGTCCACGGACAAAATTTACGATCTCATAATAAGTGATCTAGGAACAGCAGTTACAGGTTTGGATAATACTTATAAAACAAGAGCATCAAAGGCAGCAGCTCAGGGCTTGTTAGCTAAAGTATATTTAACTAGAGGAGAATATCTTAAGGCACAAGTTTTATGTGAAAGCATTATTAGTCTTAGTCCAGGAACTTTTGGTTTGTTAGATAATTATAACGACGTGTTTTATACCGAACGCCATAAAGAAATCCTCTTCGCTATAGGGTTTACGCCTTCATTAACCAGTGACAGTCAAAGCTTTTCTGCAGAAATGATGAATGGTGTAGGTCGAACTTCGGGTGTTAATTATGTTACAGATGATGCTAAGGCCATCTTTGCACAATATGGAGGTAATAGAACTCAATATTCATTAAGAACCGATCCAAGTCAAACAACTCAAACACAAGTAGCAAAATACTTTCCTAATGGTGACAGCGGAGGATCAACTGGGAAAAAATTTACTGAAGGAGATCCCACACTAGCCGGTAACGACTGGATTGTGTTGCGTTATGCTGATGTGTTATTAATGCATGTAGAAGCTATTATGGGAGCAGGTACAGAAACCAATACGGATGCGGCATTAACGTCTTTTAACTTAATTAGAAATAGAGCCGCCATGCCACTTAAAACAATAGGTGTTGATAAAATTACCAAGCAAGAGTTATTGGATGAAAGACGTGTTGAGCTTGCTTTTGAAAATCATCGTTTATTTGATCTTATAAGATTTGGAGAAGCAGAATCTGTACTGTCTGCTTTATCAGCCGCAAATGGTTATGGATATACTTCATCTGATCTTTTACTACCAATTCCCCAAAATGAAATTAATATAAGCCAAGGGGTAATGAAACAGAACCCATGATATTAAAAAATAATTTTCATAATAATTAAAAAAAATAATCATGAAAAATAAACTAAAAATTATAACTACATTCCATAGGTCTATATCGATGAGTTTAATGGTCTTGACATTATTTCTTATGTCATCATGCGACCCTTCGTTAAGCGGTTTGGAATATGATTTGCCAGAAACAAATTCTAAGGCAGACGAAAACCCTCCAGAGGCAAATTTTCTTATTTCTGTAACAAAAAATTATTTGGCATATACATTTGCAAATAGTTCTACAAGTTCTACAGATTATATTTGGGATTATGGTGATGGAAATACATCTACGGGTGTAGATGGTTCTAATACTTTTCCAGGAGAAGGTACCTATGTTGTAACCTTAACAGCTACGGACAAACTAGGAGTTTCAAGTACAAAATCTGTAGAGGTTATTGTTGTAATGCCTCCTGTTTCAGATAAGTTGCTTCCTATAATACAAGAGCCTGGTTTTGATTTGGGTGATGCCAATGGTGCTCCTGATGGAGATAGCAGGCTGGCATGGACAGCGCCAAGTACAATGGATAAAATTGGTACAAATAACCCTTTAATAGCCATTACTAGTACTAATTTATCAGAGCCATGGGCAGCTAAAATTGATGTGGATTCTGATCGGTTTGGGTATCAAGAATTGTCTGAAATGAGTCCTAACACAGATTATGTATTAACCTTTTGGTATAGATTTAATGATAAAACAGCCGATCAAACAGATGGATCATTGCGTGTTTCTATGATTAAACCAATAACATTGTATAGTGAGTTAGCCACCAATACGGTAGCTTCCATTACTATAAATGGATCAGCAGACAATGAAAAAACATGGACGAAAGGAACATTAGAGTTTAATTCTGGAACAACGACAACGTTAGTTATCTTTTTTGATAATGAAGTTGAAGAAATTGCTTTGGATAATTTTGATCTTGCAATAAAGTAATACTTTAGTATAAATGATGAAATTTTATCGAAAAGAATTCTTATTAATAGCTATTATATTGCTATCTGTCAATGCTACTTGTCAAGATAATACAAGTAGTGTTACAGATGCGGATTCTAAAGTTGAAAAACGAAGCAAAAAGAAAAAAAGGTACAAGTTATCAAACATTGATTTAAGTCACTGGAGTGTTACAACACCAGAATTAAATGAAAAAGGGAAGGCAACTAATATTGAGCCACCTGAAATTTTAAATTATGCTTCAGACGAGAGGTTGTTAAAGTATATGTATAATGATTCAACTAGCGGAACATTAATGTTTTATGCGTACCCAAGCGAAGCCACAACAGCGAATACTAAATACTCACGATCAGAGTTGCGAGAGCAAATGGTACCTGGTAACAATGCTGTTAATTGGACGTTTGCACAAGGAGGTACTATGAAAGGGAAATTGGCGATGGAAGATGTTTCAAAGGATGCAAATGGTAAATATCATAAAGTAATCATCATGCAAATACATGGCCGCTTAACAAACAAACAACGTGATTTAATTAAGCAAAAAGATAATAACGCGCCTCCAATTTTAAAAATTTATTGGCAAGATGGTAAAATACGAGTTAAAACTAAAGAGCTTAAAGATGTAAGTGTCATTGGTGATGCATTATTACATGAAGATGCTTGGGGGGATGACGAAGGTTTTAATTTTGAACAAGAAGTAGGCTTTGGAAAATTCACATTGGAAGTAAGAGCATCTGATGGAAAAATGGTTGTGGTATTAAATAATTCTGAATATAAAGTTTATGAAAATATTCACATTAAGAAATGGGGTGTTTTTGAAAACTACTTTAAAGCAGGAAACTACTTTCAATCGAGAGATGAAGGGGCATTTGCTACAGTAAAGTATTACGAATTGGAAGTAACCCATTAATTTTTTTTTTAATAAAGATATTAGTTTAAGTTTTTATATATTTTTAGGGTCTTAAGTGTGGTTTACCAATTTTAAATAAAATTATATGAATTTAGAAATATTATCAATTAATGAGAATCAAGAGTTACAAAATATTGTTATTGATAAAATACGAGAATTAATTAATTATAAAAATTTAGAGCCTAACGATAAATTACCTTCAGAACGTATGTTGTCTGATAAGTTTGAAGTTAGTAGAGGGGTGGTAAGAGATGCTATTCAAAAGCTTGAGTTTTACGGGTTGTTAAAATCCATTCCACAAAGTGGAACATTTGTAGCAAATGTAGGAGCCATTGCCATGAATGGTATTGTTGATGATATTTTAGAATTAAAAAGACCAGATTTTAAATCATTGGTTGAGACTAGGATTCTGTTGGAGTTAAAAACAGTAAAGTTAGCATCATTAAGAAGAACAGGAGAAGATTTGAAACGAATGAAAAGAGCACTTAATGCTTATTCAAAAAAAGTATTGAATAACGAAAAGGCAGTTCAAGAAGATTTGCTATTTCATTTAGCAATAGCAAAAGCAAGTAAAAACAGTACCTTGAATACGTTTATGTTATCTATAACACCTGAAATAATAACCAATTTTGCAAAGTACCATGTTTGCGATGAAGATTTGGCTATGTCAGGAATAGACGAGCATACAGCTATTTATGAGGCTATAAAGAATCAAGACCCAACTCAGGCTAAGGAAAAAATGAAAATACATTTTAAAACATTATATCAATATTGTTATAATAAATAATAAAAAGAATCAAGATTTGATGATGCACAGCGTTAAGTTTTGATAAAGAATAAATATTTAGGAGGATAGTATTACTTAATACAGTAGTTGTTTAATAAAGCATTTCTTCACATAAAAGCGAGAAATACTTGTAGGCATTACTTCAATGAGTAATCAATAAATAATTTAATATAGTACTAAGAATGCATGAATTTACATTCTTATTATCTCTTATTGAATAAGGTCATCTGATAACTATAAACAAATAATTATGAAAATTAAAGGACTGCGTTGGTTGATTATTGCATTAATATTTCTTGCAACAGTAATTAATTATATAGACCGAAGTGCGCTTTCAATTATGTGGGGAAATGAAAATGTGGATGGGTCTATATCCAAATCATTGGGACTTACAAAAAATGATTATGGTTTAATTTTAAACATATTTATGGTTGCTTATGCGTTAGGGCAGCTATTTTCAGGAAAAATATTTGATAAAGTAGGTACCAGAATAGGTTATGTATTAAGTATTGGGATTTGGAGTTTATCAACCATATTACATTCTACCATAAGAGGGTTCTATTCCATCGCTTTTTTTAGAAGTACTTTAGGCTTATCGGAAGCAGGAAATTGGCCAGGAGCTGTAAAAAGTAATGCGGAATGGTTTCCAATAAAAGAACGTGCCATCGCACAAGGATTATTTAATGCAGGAGCCTCAATCGGTTCTGTAATAGCGCCGCCATTTATAGCAACTCTTTTTGTGGCGTTTGGTTGGAGAACAACATTTATTGTGGTTGGGTCGCTTGGACTGTTGTGGATTATACCATGGTTATTAGTTAATAAAGCAGGTCCGAAAAAACATCCTTGGATAACAGAGGAAGAGAAAAAGTATATATGTGAAGGTCAAAGTTTAGCAGACCAAAACGCAACCGAAGAAACTAAAGGATTAAGTCTTAAGGAAATTTTATCTCACAAAGAATCATGGGCAATAGTAGTAGGGCGATTTTTTTTAGAACCTATTTGGTGGCTTTTTGTGGGCTGGATGCCTATATATCTTTTTGATGTTTATGGGTTTAATGTAAAAGAGGTAGGTATGTTTGCTTGGGTACCTTACGTTGGTGCAGCAATTGGAAGTATCGCTGGAGGGTATGTATCTGGTAAAATTATAGCAAAAACAAACTCCATTAATAAAGGTCGAAAAATAACCATTTTAATTGGTGGTATCATCATGATTATTGGTTTGATATCTACCGTATTATTTGCCTCAACCCCAGAACGTTTTGTATCCATTGTATTTATAGTATTGTTTGGTTTTCAGTTTGCTATTGGAAATGTACAGACCTTACCAAGCGATTTATTTAGTGGGAAATCGGTAGGTTCTTTAGCAGGATTAGGAGGTATGGTTGGCGTATTCTCTGTAATTATAATGAACTTTTTAGTCCCAATAATAGCGGAAGTATCATATACACCTATTTTCATAGCCATAGCCATATTTGTGCCTCTGGGTGTAGGTGCTATATATTATTTTGCAAAAAACATAGAATCATTAGAGTAATTATAACATTAATAAATTAAAATTCAAGAATATGAGTAATTTAAAAGGAAAAGTAGCTATTGTAACTGGAGGAGGACGTGATATAGGACGTGCAGTTTGTATTAAATTAGCAAAAGAAGGAGCTAAGGTCGTTGTTAATTATTTTGATAGCGAAGAACATGGTAAAGAAACCGTTAAGAACATTAAAGATAATGGCGGACAAGCTATTGCCGTATTTGCAGATGTAACTAAACAAAAAGACATTGATAATTTAGTAGCCAAAACAGTGGAGGCTTTTGGAAATAAGGTAGATATTTTAGTTAACGTAGCTGGTGGTCTTTTTGGGCGTAAAACTATTGATGAAATTGACGAAAATTTTTACAACCTTATTATGGATGTAAATTTTAAATCTACAGTTTTTGTAACTCAAGCAGTTGTACCTTTAATGGGAGAAGGCGGAGCTATTGTTAATTTCGCATCTCAAGCAGGAAGAGATGGAGGAGGTCCTGGAGCATATCTTTATGCAGCTTCAAAAGGAGCTGTATCTACTTTTACAAGAGGATTGGCTAAAGAATTGGGACCTAAAGGGATTCGTGTTAATGCACTAAACCCAGGTATGATTGCAACTAAATTCCATGACGATTTCACAAAAGATCAAGTACGGGTTAATGTAGCAAACTCTACCCCTTTAAGACGTGAAGGGCGTGCTGATGAAGTAGCCGATTTAGTCGCTTACCTTGCAGGAGATGAGTCTTCTTTCTTAACAGGAAATAATGTAGATATTAATGGTGGTTTAGCATTTAGTTAATATGTCAATTAATTTTATATATGAAACAAAGAACCAGCAAATTTGCTGGTTTTTTGTTTCATAATGTTAATGTTCACCATACCCAACATCATCCATTTTTCCTTTAAAAACTTTGTATTGAATTATAAAGTAGACGATAACCAATATAAAAGCAATAATAAACCAATTCAAACCAACTGCCAAGCCATAAGAATCTGCAGCCATATTATAGATGGTTAAATCGGGATTTGTAGTATTCGTGGAAGGTAATAATTTAGGAAATATTGATGCAACGGTAGAGCTGAGACCACCAAATAAAAATAAAGATGAAAAAATAAATCCTATCCCATCTTTTTTAAATGTTTTAACTTTAAATAAACCGAATAAGCCCGCAAAAGTTATCAAAGGAAACACCCAAAGCCAAGGATGTTTTATAAAATTATGAAAAGGCTTAGGTTCTATAATATGCCAAACTAATAATGATACGATAACCAAAGCAAGCAAAACAAAATTTAATTTAAAGATGACGCTTCTTAATTTGGTGTTTAGATCGGAATTAGTTTTATAAATAATCCAATTAGCGCCATGAATGGTTAATGCTACAACTCCTATAATTCCAAGTAAAATAGTAAACCAATCGATGATACCTAAATGTTCAGAATGTGGACTAAAGCTTGAATTCCATAAAGGTAAAAAGAAATAATGGGGCTCATGAGCGGAAACGCCATTTGTTACCATACCTAGATTAACCCCTCTAACCACATTGCCTAGAGCAATTCCAAAAAATAAGGCTAAAAGTAAACTGGCAATACCAAAGGCTTTATCCCAAATAGTTTCCCATAGTTTATTGTGTATTTGTCCGCGTAATTCTAAACCAATGGCTCTGAAAATAAGCAGCCATAGAATCATTATTAAAGGTAAATAAAACCCACTAAATGATGCTGCATACAGTGTAGGGAAAGCAAAAAATAAGACGCCTCCAACAGCAATAAGCCATACTTCATTAGCATCCCAAAAGGGGCCAATAGCATTTGTAATGGCTTTTTTATCTTTTTCGGTTTTAGCAAAAAATAAGTGAATAATGCCAGCTCCAAAATCATAACCATCTAAAATAATGTAAATGGTGAGCATGGTCATTAAAACGATATACCAAAATAATTCCATAGTTAGTGTGTTGTAATTTCTGGACCTTTATTAATAATTTTTCCAGCAATCATTAAAAATAGGAGTCCCAATAATAAATACAATCCAATAAAGCCTAATAAAGTAAATAGGGTGTTTCCAGCGGATACAGTAGGGGAAGCTCCAGCCGATGTTCTTAATAAATTATAAACCAACCAAGGTTGCCTTCCTAACTCAGCCGTATACCAACCTGTGGTATTGGCTATGTATGGAAAAGGTAACATAAACATAAGTGACCACAAAATCCATTTGGTTTTATAAAGTTTTTTTCTGAATAATTGTACAATAGCAGCTAGCATTAAACCAATGAAAATAGTACCTAACCCAACCATGATGTGATAAGCGTAATACAGACCAGGGACATTGGTGGGATGTACATCTTCATCAAACTCATTTAGGCCTTTTATTTCTGCATCCCATTTTTGATACGTTAAAAAGCTTAAGATATTAGGAACGGCAATTTTATTATCAAGTTTTTTATCTTTCATATCTGGCTGCCCTATTAAAATAATTTCTGAACCACCATCTTCCGTTTCAAAAATGCCTTCCATAGCAGCGAAGGTTACAGGTTGATGTTTTACAACATTTTTTGCCATCATATCGCCTGTAGGAAATGCTACAAGGATACTTGCTATTAACCCGAATATGACACCGGTTTTTACAAAAAGCTTTCCAAATTCACTATGCTTATTATTTAAAATATAAAATGAACCAATAGCAGCCACGACAAAAGAAGCCGTTACTAATGATGCAGCTTGATTATGTAAATAAGAAGGCCACAGCCATTCGTTTGTAAATAAGGCACTAAAATTAGTTAATACAAATTTGCCATTTTCTAAAATTTCATAACCTACAGGGTGTTGCATCCATGAATGCGTAGCGATGATTAAAAATCCGCTAGCCCATGAACCTAGAAATACTAAAAACCCCGTAACGAAATGTAATTTATGACCTAATAATTTTTCACCAAAAATGAAGAGTCCCAAAAATGAAGATTCTAAAAAGAATGAAAACATACCTTCCATTGCGAGGGTTTGCCCAATAATGCCGCCTGTAAGTTCAGAAAATTTGGCCCAATTAGTACCAAATTGGAATTCCATAGGGATTCCTGTAACAACACCCATAGCAAAATTAAGTGCAAAAATTTTCATCCAAAATTTCGCAGCATCATTATAAGTTTCTGTTTTGGTTCTTAAGAATTTCCATTTAAAATAGACAATCATTAAAGAGAGTCCCATGGTTAATTGCGGAAATAAGTAATGAAAGGTGATAGTAAATGCAAACTGCATTCTATCATAAAAGAGCATGTCTTCCATAAAAAGAATTTTGTAAGACAAAAATACAACACCTTCTGAACTTAAGCGCTATTTTTGAATATAGATTTATCCTTTTTTTGCTTTTTTAAATAAAAAAAGCATTCTAATGTTAGAATGCTTTAAGTGCTATTAATACCCCTCAGGGAAGTCTATTAAGACAGTGTAAAAGTATTTAAACCATTTAAATTGTTGAGTAACAAATGTTACATAGAGTTATAGATGAGATTGCAAAAGTGTTATTAATTCATTCTTTTGAACAACACCCGATTGCCTCCAAACTTGAACGCCATTTTTAAAAAGCAATAGGGTAGGGACACCTCTAACTTGATATTTGGTGGCCAGGGGTTGATTTTTATCAACATCAATTTTAATAATAGAAACTTTATCGCTTAATGTATCTTTTACCTCTTTTAGAATAGGACTCATCATTTTACATGGTCCACACCACTCCGCAAAAAAATCAACTAAAACAGGCTTGTCTTGACTTATTATTTTTGAAAAATTACTCATAGATTTAGTTTTTCCAATTTAAGAAGCCGCCTTTTAAATCATAAATTTCAGTAAAGCCCATTTTTGCTAGTTGGTTCGCGGCTTTGTTGCTTCGGTTACCACTTCTACAATATAAATAAATAGGTTTTTCTTTGTTTAGTTCCTCTAATTGAGTATTAAAATTACTAGAGAAAAAGTCGATGTTTTTAGCATCTTTAATATGCCCTGATTTAAATTCATTAACAGTTCTAACATCAATAAGTTGTACAGAATTACTAGTGATTTGTTTTTTGAATGCTTCGGGTGGTAATACTTTGATATTACTGTTTTGTACTTGAGTTCCAAAAAGGAATGAAAATAAAGTCATAATTATAATGTTGTTGGACATACGTAATCTGTTATGGGCATTTCTGCTTGTTTTATGGCATCAAAACCACCTGTTATATCAATTAAGTTGTGAATACCTCTGCTTTTTAGAATGGAGGCTGCAATCATGGATCTATAGCCACCAGCACAATGCAGGTAAAAAGTTTTGTTTTCAGGAAACTCATTCAAATGTTCATTTAAATAATCTAATGAAGTATGTTTGGCATTTTTTAAATGTTCAGATTTAAACTCATCGTCTTTTCGAACATCAAAAACAGGTGCTGCTTCTTTTTCTAAAGTTTGTTTTAATTCTGAAGCAGAAATAGAAGCTACCGTATCATATTCTAATCCAGCGTGTTTCCATGCTTCAAATCCTCCATCTAAATATCCTAAGGTTTTGTCGAAGCCAACACGTGATAATCGTATGATGGTTTCTTCTTCTTTTCCTTCTGGAGTCACCAGTAAAATAGGTTGTTCTACTTCTGCAATGAGGGCACCAACCCAAGGTGCAAAGTTTCCTTCAATTCCAATAAAAATAGATCTAGGAATATGACCTTTAGCAAATTCATCTTGATGACGAACATCTAAAACAATGGCACCTGTTTCGTTTGCAATTTGCTCAAATTCAGAAGGTGTTAAGGCAGTTGTTCCACGTTCTATAACATCTTCAACATCTTCATACCCTTCTTTATTCATTTTCACATTTAGAGGAAAGTATTGAGGAGGAGGTAATAAACCATCAGTAACTTCTTTAATAAATTCCGTTTTGGTCATATCCGCACGAAGCGCATAATTGGTTTTCTTTTGATTGCCAATAGTTCCAATGGTTTGTTTGCTTAAGTTTTTTCCGCAAGCAGAACCAGCACCATGTGCAGGATATACAATAACATCGTCGGCTAAAGGCATAATTTTGTTGCGTAAACTATCAAAAAGTAACCCAGCTAAATCTTCTTGCGTCATATTTGCTGCTTTTTGTGCTAGATCTGGTCTACCTACATCTCCTAAAAACAAGGTGTCTCCACTAAAAATAGCATGGTCATTTCCGTTTTCGTCTTTTAGTAAATACGTAGTGCTTTCCATAGTGTGCCCAGGTGTATGTAAGGCTGTTATGGTTATGTTTCCCAATTTAAAAACTTGTCCGTCTTTAGCTATTATAGCATCAAAAGTAGGATTTGCACTGGGACCATAAATTATAGGAGCTCCAGTAAGTTTTGAAAGTGTTACATGACCGCTAACAAAATCGGCATGAAAATGCGTTTCAAAAATATATTTAATTTTTGCGTTATGACGTGTGGCTTTATTAATGTATGGTGTTACTTCTCGTAAAGGATCAATAATAGCCACTTCGCCGTTACTTTCTATGTAATAAGCACCTTGTGCTAAGCATCCCGTGTATATTTGTTCAATCTTCATAATTCAATAGTTATTAATTGTAAAAATAAGTTATTTATAAAACTTTGATAGTAACAAAAGTTACAATTCTAGTTTTGAGTGAATTCTTTAATAATGATATAAACGGCCATGAACATGATAAACCAGCCAAACCCTTTTTTTAGTTTTTTGTTGGAAATGAATTTAGATAAATAGTCTCCTAAAAAAACACCTAAGATGGTTAACCCTGAAAATGTTAATAGGAACATCCAATCGGTATTTAAGGCATGTAAATCGCCTAAAAAGCCTATAATAGAATTTATAGCTATAATGACTAAAGAGGTACCCACCGCTTTTTTCATAGATAAACCAGCCCAAAGTACTAAAGCAGGTACATACAAAAAGCCGCCACCAGCACCAATTAAACCTGTAATAACACCAATTACTAAACCTTGTATAAATGTTTTATAATAAGGTTGTTTTATAAATAAACCGACTGTTTCTTTTTTTGTTTTTATCATGGACGTTGCTGCAGCAAGCATAACGATAGCAAAAAATAACATGATGGCTATTTCTTTGGTGATAACAAATCCGTTAAGATTAAAAATTTCTCCAGGAATATTTGGAACTAAATAACGTCTTGTAACATAAACAGCTATAAACGAAGGAAATGAAAAGGCTAATCCTGTTTTAAAATCAACTAGTTTTTTTTGATGTTTTTTGAATACCCCAAAAACAGATGAAGTTCCTACAACAAATAACGAATAAGCTGTTGCCACAACAGGGTTGTAACTCAAAAGGTATACCAATAGAGGAACAGTTAATATAGAACCACCGCCACCAATAAGACCAAGAACCACACCAATTATAAAAGCACCTAAAAAACCTAAAAAATCTATAATAGCCATTATTATGTTTTATGTTACAAAACTATACTACTTATAGAGTCAATTCAGTAACATAAGTTACAAAGCACTATAGGTCTAGAATTTTAATACTATTTCTGTGAAGTTCTATTTTACCGTCATTTTCCAAGGTTTTTAATAACCGTGAAATAACAACTCTGGAGGTATGTAAATCGAAAGCAATTTGTTGGTGTGTTACATGAATAACTTCGTTATGGTTTACCATGGCTTTATCCTTTAAGTGCTTAAAAAGACGTTCGTCCATTTTTAAAAAAGCAATAGTATCAATAGCTTCTAAAAGCTCAGTCATTCTATCATGGTAACTTTGTAGAATAAAATTCTGCCAACTTTTATATTTGCCCATCCATTCACTCATTTTTTCAATAGGAATCATAATAAGTTTAGTGGGTGTTTCTGCTATGGCTCTTATTTCACTTTTTTTTTGTCCCATGCAGCAAGACAAAGTCATAGCACAAGTATCGCCACGTTCAATAAAATAGAGTAATAGTTCGTCGCCTTTATCATCTTCACGTAAAATTTTTACGGCGCCGCTAACTAACAAAGGCATCGATTTAATATAATCCCCAATGTCTATTAGTTGGAAACCTTCTGGTATTTCTTTAAAAGTTCCAACACTGTTTATTTCCATTAATAGGCTTTCTTCAAAGAGGTAGCCATAGTTTTCTTTTAATTCATTAATCATTTTAATATGATTTGGAATCATAAAGGTATTGACTTATAATGGAAATACAGAAGAATTTAATATATTTAATGATGGTATTTACGTGGATATTAGACTTCTAATAAAAAAAGATAATCGTCTGATAAAAATATCAAGTTTATCTTTGTTAGATATATAGTTAATTTTATATTTGCACACCGATAAACAAAAATATTTTAGTTTGTCGTGTTGAGGGCTCTTAGCTCAGTTGGATAGAGCACCTCCCTTCTAAGGAGGCGGTCGCAGGTTCGAATCCTGCAGGGCTCACAAAAGGCTTCACTATTTTTAGTGGAGCTTTTTTGTTTTATATAGGGATTCTTTATTTTACGGAATATTACAATTTAAAAAAAAATCCAGGGAGAAAAGAATTTCTTTTCTCCCTGGAATATTATTAGAATAAAATTTGTAATGAATTTTTATTTGTAATCTAAATTTTGTTCCAGTTTTGGATTACGGTCAATTTCACTTTGTGCCAACGGTAAATAGTAATGTTTTGGTAAAAATTGCATTGGCTGAGTTCCTACAGTACTTACCCCGTTCAGTTTAGCTTCTGCAATTTTCCAACGTTTTAGATCAAAGTAACGCAGGCCTTCCATTGCAAGTTCTACTCTTCGTTCGTTACGGATGTATTCGCGTAATAATTCCTTTGTGTTATAGTCTGCTTGAACCACAGCTGGCATATTTACAGTTGCTCTGGCACGAACTTCATTAATAGCAGAATACACTGTACCATCGGGTCCAGTGGCTTCGTTTTTGGCTTCTGCATACATCAATAAAACATCAGCATATCTCAGGTGGATATAGTCCTGATGTGACGTCGGAGCTGTCGCTCCAGAGATCGGTATTTTGGAAAGATCGACATATTTCTCCATAATAAAACCTGTTATACTAGGATTATCAATAATTTGACTCACTTGGGTTGTCGGATTTTTCCATGTCTCATTTGGTAGTTTCATTGTCATACCCAGTCGTGGATCGCGGTTTGCATAATTGGTATTATCAAGTGGTGATGTGCTTGACGAATTACCGTCGGTCATTTGATAAGAATCAGCAAAATCTTTAAAAGGTTGTAAAAGTGCCCAGTTTGCCATTTCTACTTCATAACCAGCAGACTGCGGACTCAAACGTTGTGGATTACCCAATGCATAATTGGTAGAAAACATAATTTCTCTGTTCACGGCTGCATTGGCCTGTCCATCAATAAGGAATAAATCTTTATAACTGTTAGATAACTGAAATTTTAAACCGATAATAATGTCATTTAAAACAGTTGCAGCTTCAGGCCATTTTTCTTGTGTAAGTAATACGCGACCAAGTAAAGCCTGTGCACTACCTTTTACGGCATGACCAGAATATTTTGTATCTGGAAGTTTGGCAATTGCAAAATTTAGATCTTCTTCAATAAAAGTATAGATTTCAGCTTTACTGCTTTTGGCTATTTTTCCTTCTTCAATTTTCGTAAAATACTTTTTATACACAGGTACTTCTCCGAATAACTGAACCAAATCAAAATAACACAAAGCTCGTATAAATCTTACTTCAGCTTTATAGATATCCAATTGAGCTGGTAAAATGTTATCCTTAGCATTGTCGACGTTATCTAGAAACAAATTACAACTTGTAATTGCGCGGTATGGTGAAGAGTACATGTTATTGATAGCACCTCCTGTTGATGGTGATATATTACCCAGTGTCATTTCAAATATATATCTTTGGTTAAAGTTTATTTCACAATAGGCATTGTCTGTGAGCCCTTCAAAATAAATTCTTTCATATCCAAGAAAATTTTGTTGGAGGCGTGAATATACGCCTGCCAATCCAGTTTCCACATCGGCTTTAGTATTCCAGAACCCTTGGCTTGAAACACTGTCCAAAGGATTTTTGTCAAGGAAATCCGATTCACAAGAAGTGGAGATAAAAACCAGCAAAATGATTATCGGCAATCGTAAAATTTTATATTTATTCTTCATGATAGTCTTTTTAGAATTTAACATTTAAACCAAAGTTTATGATACGAGCTTGCGGATACGACAGATAAACATTCTGATAGGAGGTCAAAGAACGTTCTGGATCCTGACCTTCAAACTTTGTAAAGGTTAGTAGGTTATCTCCTGAAACATATACCACGCAATCTTTAGCTTTGATATTTTTGATGAAGCTAGCGGGTAGGGTGTATGAAAGCATGACGCTTTTTAAGCGGAGGTATGAACCATCCTGTAAAAAGTAAGTGGAATTACTATAACTATTTACACCAGCATATCCGTCAGTATGCAATGCAGGTAGTTTGTTTGTTGGATTTTGTGGAGTCCATGCATTTCGCCACTTGGGCATTGGAGGCATACCTCCTGCAAAGGGCTGAGGACCCCAAAAAGACATAACTGATTTTTGACCTTCTACTCCCTGAAAGAAAAGATTCAGATTAAATTGTTTATAATCGAAGTTAAATCCGAAGGCATATGAGAATTTTGGATATAATCCACTTACTGGTTGACGGTCATCACCATTGATGATCCCGTCAGGAACTCCATTAGGACCAGAAACATCTTTCATTTTCAAATCGCCTGCTTTGGGATTGGGATTTAAAGTACTCGTTGGGAAATTAGGGTCTGTGAGATCGGATTCTTGAACAATACCATCCCAAATGTATAAGTTCATTTCGTTATATGGGGAACCATCAGCTCTTATGGTATTTCCAATACTGGGGGCACTAATATGAACTACTTCATTTTTAAATTTTGATATCTGAAAGTAGGTATCGTAGTTTAATTCTCCGATTTGGTTACGGTGTGTTAAATTCAATTCAAAACCACGGTTGCGCATTTTCCCATCGTTCAGGGTTGGGTCAGACAATCCCATACTTACCGGTATGGGTTGTTTAGCAAGAATGTCATAAGTATATTTGTCAAACCAATCGAAGGTAGCTCCCAGTAATCCATTCTTGATATTAAGATCGAAACCTATATCTGTAATTCGGGTGGTTTCCCATCTTAAACTTTGATCTTTGAAGGTATTTACAACGGCTCCCTGAGTCAGTGTGGATCCAAAAGGATATGAAACTGTGATATCTAAATTGTCTTGATAAGCATATGCGCCAATATCTGAGTTTCCTAATATTCCATAAGATCCTCTCAATTTAAAGCTATTTAACCAAGATAATTTGTCTTTAATAAATTTTTCTTCAGATACTACCCATCCAACAGATGCAGAAGGGAATACCCCCCATCTGTAATCAGGAGACACTTTAGACGTTCCATCATAGCGAATATTACCTTCAAAAAGATATTTGTTTTTAAAGCTATAGTTGACACGTCCGAATAGAGATTGCAAACCCCATTCATAAGGAGCATTATAGCCAAGCATACGAGTTGTTTGTTTAAACAACTCTTGATTGGTAGCTGTATAAGCTTGAAGTTCGGTAAGCGCAGGATTTACTGAATTTGGTCTCGTTGCTCTTAACTGTTGATGTCTGAAGCTGTTCTGCTCATAACCCCCCAAAACTGAAAAATCATGATTCTCAGCAAATGTGTTCTGGTAGGTGGCGACTGAATAAAAAGTTTTAGTAATATCTTTTGAATAATCGTCAGTAACACCAAGTACATCAGCATTTTTTGGAATAGCTAGGTAATCTCCTGTTATTGGATCTCTTTCATGTAATGAATAAGCGGTATAATTCTGCTGATGCATTTTGTAAAAAACGTCTACATAATTAATAGCCGCCTTAGTTGTCCAAGTAAGCCCTTTGAAAGGCTTGATATCGACATAAATTTGTGGGTTTATATTTGTCTCTTTATAATACTGTTCTCCCATAATAAAAGATTCCTGTAACCCTGGTCTTGGACGAAAAGAAGCTTCAGAAGCATAAGCTCTTGTTACAGGACGTCCACTTCCGTCTGGCAGGTAAGGCTCATTAAGTGGACTTGCAGTATAAATATACATGGGTGTGAATAATGAATTAGCCGAGGGTTGCCCTGTGTATTTACTAGTCAAATTAATGGTTGTTCCAAGTGTTACCCATTTACTAAGTTCAAGATCATTGTTTATCAAACCATTATATCGTGTGAATTTGTAGCCAGGAATCATAGAATTTTGGTCGAGATAACCAAAAGAAACATTATAAGTATTGCTTTCACCACCCCCTGCAACGGACAAGTTATGGTTTTTTACGGTTGCATTTTGGAACCAGTAATCAAGCGCATCAAAATTGGGATACTCTTTACTCCCAGCGGGTGCGTTGCGATAAGCATCAATATTGGCTTGAGTATATGGTATAGGCTTTCCATCGTTAGCAGATGCCGTGTTGAGCATTTCCATATATTCAACAGAATTGGTAATGAAATCGGGTAGCCTTGTAGGTGATTGAATGGAAATATTAGTACTGAAATTAATTACAGGGGCTCCCTTTTTTCCTCTTTTCGTAGTAACCAAAATAACCCCATTGGCTGCTCGTGCCCCGTATATAGCTGCCGATGAGGCATCCTTTAATACAGTAACAGTTTCAATGTCAGCAGGTGAAAGGTTATTTAGCGATCCTGAAACGCCATCAATCAAAATCAATGGATCATTGCTTGCACCGTAAGATCCAAATCCTCTTATACGTATATTAGGGCTATCCAAACCCGGTTCCGCACCTGGTTGTGTTACATTTACTCCCGTAAGACGTCCTTGAAGAAGGTTGGATGAATTTGTCTGAGGTCTGGTTGTTAGTACTTTACCTGAAACATTATCTACAGAGCCTGTTAAATTTATTTTTTTCTGAGTACCATATCCAACAACCACCACTTCGCCTAAGCCCAAGAGGTCTTCTTCCAACACAACATCTATTTGTAATTGATTACCCACTGAAATTTCCTCAGTTTTCATTCCAAGATAAAAGAACACCAAAATGGCATTTTTATTAGAAACGTTTATTGAGTAGCTCCCATTAAAATCTGTAACCACCCCATTGGCTGTTCCCTTTTCGAGAATATTGGTTCCTGCAAGAGGTATTCCTTCTTTATCGGTAATTGTACCCGTAATTTTAATCTGATCTTGAATAATAACATCATTAGCAGAAGTTTCTTTTTTTTGTTTATTAGTAGTTAATATAATTTGCTTATCAATAACCTTGTAATTAATAGATCCATCTGTAAAAAGGCTATTAAGAATTTTTGTTATTAATTGCTGCTTTACTTGGATATTAATCTTTCGATCTAAATCCAATTCGTTTTTACTATAGAAAAATTTAAATTCTGTTTTGTTTTCAATGACTTTAATAATTTCAAATAATGAAGTCTCTTTAAAATTTAAATCAATTTTAGTTTTTTGGCTATAACTAGTCTCAGCCTGTAGTTGGAAAAAAGTTACTATAAAAAGAAAGAGAGAAATTTTCATTTTTAAGTTGAATTTTGGAAGTATAATGTGGTGCCTTCCTTTTGTGCTTAATAGTTTTTTCATAATTTTGTTTGATTTTGGTTGAAATACGCGACTTAAATCATTTTTTCTAAATCGGGGAGTGTTCCAGCACTTTCCGATTTTTGTTTGTGTTTTTTTTAATTCATAGTTGTATTGATTTTAGCTCTTTTTTTGAAATAATTCCAAAAAAAGAAAGTTTATAATTCATCGATTTATTAGTCTTATTATTTTTCTAAAATTAATTCTGTTTTTGATTAATGATTATGTTATTTCCATTTCTTACATATTCAAATGGTGTATGTTCTTGACATACTTTTAAAATGTCATCTAAGGATTCATCAGTGAAAGTTCCCGTAAAAAGTTTCTTATTCAATTGGACGTATTTGTTGTTTATAACCACATCAAAATGTCTTTCTAGTTCATATAAAATGAGCTCAAAACGATCTTCAATAAACAACAGTTTCCCTTCAGTCCAGGCAGTATATTTACTTGTATCTACTTTATTAATGGCAATAATTCCGTCTTTAAAAACCGCTCGTTGATTGGGTGCAATTGTTATAGCTTTTTGACTTCCATCATTATTGGATTTATAGACGCCTACACTTCCTTCAACCAATACTGTTGAGGTATTATTTTCATTTTTATAACTTGTTACATTAAACTTTGTACCAAATACGCGTGTATTCATTTCGTCAGTTATTACAGTAAATGGACGATCTTCATCCTTTTCTATAGAAAAAAAAGCTTCTCCATCTAGAAAAACATCTCTTGGAGCGTCTTTTAAAAACGACGTAGGGTAACGCAATTTTGATCCTGAATTTAAAAAAACATGACTCCCATCGGAAAGGACTAGTTGAAATGTTTTGCCGTAAGGAACCGTTAATTTATTATAAGTTAGAACTTCTTCGTCTTTGGAGGCTTCCTTGTTATACAAAAGTTTATTCTGCTCCTGTTTAATAATTTGTTGTCCTTTACTATCGGTGATGGTTCCAGAAGATATGGGGTCTACTATTTTTATCGTACCATCTTCTAATTCTAAAGTTATTTGATTGGTAATATCCGTTGAAATGTTTTCACTTGTTTTATTAAAAATATGTGAATTATATAATTTGATAGTGGCTATTAAAACTCCTACAAACACAGCTGCTATCTTTGCAACATAACTCCATTTGCCAGAAAAAATATTTTTAGAAAAGGCAAAAGACCTACTTGTATCATTTCTTCTTTGAACAATGTTTTGCCATATGCCATCAAAATTTTCTTCAGGTAGTTGTTCAGAGTCTGATCGTAAAAGCTTTATAAAATAGGCAGCATTATTAATAATTTCCTTTTTTTCAGGATGCAAGGCTATCCAGTTTTCCCAAAAGTTTACAGACATAGAGTTTGGGGTCAAAACCCATTTCTGAAAATATTCGTCCTTAATAAAATCCTCTTCAGAATATTTAATATATTTCATTTTTTAATAACAATTTAGTAGGCAGGACATAACCTTAATTAGGAAAGGGTACAGCCTTTTTTAGATAAGAGAAGGTAAATCTAATTTTACCCCATGGAAACTTACTTTTTTTTGAAAAAATATTTGTTAGCTAAAAAATTATTGAAGAATTTATTAAAAAAATAAAATGAGTTCTAATAGAAATGGTTATAGATTGATGTTAGAGCTTAAGCCTAGAACAGTAGGATAATTAGGTTCTAATTAATTATTTAAGTTCTTTCTTAGAAATTGAATAGTACGCCCCATTAACTTATAAGTACTTTTTTTGCTTAAGGACATAACCTCGCTTATTTCTTCATAACTTAAATGGGCATAATATTTTAGATGAATAATCTCTTTTTGTCTATCGGTAAGTTTTTTTATAGACTCTCGTAATTTTTTGCGTTGTTGATTAAATTGCTGCTTTTCAATTAAGCTATGCTCAAAGGAGGGGTTTTCTTCAGCATCAGAATCGGAAAGTAAAGAGATATCTGTAGTTTTTCTATTTTTTATAGATTCTGAAATTAATTTTCGTCTAAGTGATTTATATAAATATGACTTTATAGATTTTACATCGCCTAATTTATGCTTGGTATTCCATATTTCAACAAAAAGATCTTGAATACAATCTTTAATTAAATTTTTGTCATTAACCAATTTTAAACCATAATTGTACAAGAGAGCTACATTATTTTTATAGATGCTGGCATACGCAGATTCACTTCCAGATTGAAAATCATGCCACAGTTGAGAATGCTTTTCTTTACCATCGATGCTAGAATCATTTCTAGATATGGTTTGCACATCTTTAATAAAACTACTTTGGTAATGAGGGAATTTTAATGCCAATATATTAGTTATTTAATAGAAATTGCACATAAAATTCAAATATATAATAAAATATTGAATGAATTAATAATAAATTAACAAACGGTTGATTAATTTAATTTTAAGGAACTCGTATGAGTTATTTCTTCTACATGCACATTTTACTTTTTTAATTCATTAAGTTCTTAGTAGTCCATTGCTATCTTTACTCTAACAATAAAGAACGTTTATTAAAAAACATATACTTTATAGTTGTGAAAAAATGATTAGATATTTCTTTGTGGAATTATATTTTTTTTCTGCATTTTTTTTTTAAAGTGGTAAATGCTTTATTTATATGAGCTTCAACAGCTTTAATTGATATATCTAAATAATTTGCTATTTCTATGTTTGTTAAACCTTCTTTTCTACTTAAAATAAATACTTTTTTACATTTTGGTGGTAGATTTTCAATTTCAAAAGCGATATGTTTTAGGCTATTTTCAAAAAAGGTTTCATCGTTACTTGCAATAACGTTTTCTAAGGCTTCACTGTACTTTTGTTCTAAAAGCACGATGGATTTATTTTGTTTGTATTGGTTTATAAATTCATTATGAACAGATCGGTACAGATAATTTTGAAAAGAAACAGATATTTTAAGTTTAGTTCGTTTTTCCCATGTTTTTAAAAATACATTTTGCAAAATGTCTTGAGCCATTGCTGCATCATGTGTAAGGGAAATGGCATACGCAAATAGCGGCTTGTTATACTTATCTAAGGCATATACAAAAGCGCTTTCATCACCACGTCTTATTCCTTGAATTAAATCGTTTTGGTTTTCGTAATTCATTTAGTTGGCTAATGTAATAATCTTGGAAATTTATAAAAAAAAAAATAAAAAAGATGAATCAATAACTAGGGTTTTTAAAATGGGAACTGTCATACTATAAATCAATTGCATACAATGAATCATAAATTAATAGAAAACGCCATTATTAAATACTTAGTAGGTGAAGCAGATAGAAATGATTTAGATGTGTTATTTGAATGGATTCAAGATCCTAAAAACCAAATGTTGTTTGAGCATTATGTAGAAGTGCATTACAAAGTAAATTTAATTATGTCTGAACCTAATATAGATGAAATTAAGAAACATTTAATTACCCAAATTAGAAGTGATAATAGAAAAATACGTCAGGTGAAAAGACGTAAATCTATATTAAAATATGCAGCAGTTGTTGTATTATGTTTGTCGCTGGGAGGAGTTTACATGTTCAAAAAGAATCAAATAAAACAAATTCCAGAGGTACATATTTCAGAAGATTTAAAGACAACTATACAACAAGGCACGGATAAAGCTATATTAACATTAAATAATGGAGAACACATACCTTTAGCCAAAGGGGAAACGTTTGAAAGTGTTAATGTTGTAAGTAATGGGGAAGAGATTGTATACCAAGGAAAAGCTGGTAATAAAGAGATTGTTTACAATGTATTAACCATTCCTCGCGGGGGGAAATTCTTTATTAAGTTGGCAGATGGAACCGAGGTTTGGTTAAATTCTGATACGCAATTAAAATACCCAACAGGTTTTATAGATGGCAAATTGCGAGAAGTTGAATTGGTTTATGGTGAAGCTTATTTTCATGTATCTCCCAGTACTAACCACAAGGGATCCTCTTTTACGGTTTTAAATAAATCGCAAAAAATAGAAGTATTGGGAACAGTATTTAACATTAAAGCTTATAACGACGAAACTCATATTTACACAACTTTGGTTGAAGGCAAAGTGGCTGTAAATTATGAAGGGGTATTAAAACCGTTAAAACCTAATGAACAATCGAACGTAGATTTAGATAATAAAAGTATATCTGTAAAAGTTGTTGATATAGAGGAGGTTGTTTCTTGGAGAATGGGTGTTTTTACATTTAATAAAAAGCCTTTGAAGGACATTATGAAAGTTATTTCAAGATGGTATGATGTAGATGTTGTTTTCGAAGATAAAAGTTTAGAGACTTTAAACTTTACAGGAGTACTTAGTAAAAATCAAAATTTAGAAGAAATTTTAAAAACAATAAACAATTTAAGTATAATCAAAAAATATGAAATTTATGACAAAAAGATAGTATTGAAATAAAAAAAAGGGAACGAAGTTAGGAACTGACCAAAGTACACAACTTGTCCCCCATTTTAAGATTACCAGTTAATTAAAACAAGTTTAACCAACTAGCAAAATCAAATTTATGAAAATTAAACTAAAGCAAACCCTTTTTTCTATAAAAGGGAGATTACTAATTATTGTGATGAGAACTCTTATTTTTTTATGCATTTCAACAGTTTTTGGTTTATCTACTGAAAATGTTTTATCACAAAACGTTAAAATTAAGATAGAGGAAGATAAAACTCTGTCAATCAATGAAGTCTTTGAACTTATAAAACGGCAAACAGACTATAAATTTATTTATCAAGACGATATTTTTAATGGCTTTCCTAAGTTAAAAGTTAAAAAAGGAATTATAAGTGCCAATACCCTTTTAAATGAAAGTTTAAAAAAGGGAGGTTTTATTATGACTCTTGGAGCGGATAGCACCATAGTAGTGGAAAAGGTCTTAAATCAACGGCCTGTTTTTCAGTCATATAATATTAAAGGTTTCATTAATGATACTTCTGGTATGCCTTTACCTGGTGCCAATGTTATTGAGAAAGGAACAGATAATGGAGCACAAACAGATTTTAATGGTGAGTTTTCTTTAGCCGTAAAATCAAAAAATGCTGTTTTAACCATATCTTATATGGGCTATAAAACATTAGAGGTTCCTGTTGATGAACAAACCTCGTTAACTATTGTTTTAGAAGAAGATACATCTAGATTAGAAGAAGTAGTGGTAATTGGTTACGGCGCAATAACAAGGTCTGATTTAACTGGAGCAGTATCCTCTGTATCCGCCGAAGAATTAGCAACTGTACCAGCTATGAATGCTGCACAAGCACTCCAAGGAAGAGCAGCTGGTTTAAACATTGTAACTACCAGTGGCGCACCAGGAGCAGGAATTAATATTACAGTACGGGGAGGTACTTCTATTACCCAAAGTACCAAACCACTTTTTATTGTAGATGGATTTCAAATGGATGATGCACTTAACATTATCAATCCAAATGATATTAAAAGTATTGAAGTTTTAAAGGATGCCTCGTCTACAGCTATTTATGGAGCGCGTGGTTCGAATGGTATTATTTTAATAACTACCAAATCTGGTAAAAATGGAAAAACATCGGTTTCATATAACACATTCGTTTCGTTCGATCAGCTTTCTAAAAAGCTTAATATGGTATCTAATGCAGAAAGCTTTGTAAAGTATCAATATGAAATGGCTGAATTACAAGGTAAAACAACACAATGGAGTAATGTTTTCGATAATAGTTTAGGTGTTGATTCACCTAATTTTCATGCCAATGCCTTTGATCGAATAGGCAATCGTTATGGATCAGGTTATGGCATCGATTGGCAAGATGAGGTATTTGGAGGTTCTGGATGGACCAAAAATCATAATGTAACAGTTTCAACTGGAAATGAAAATACTCAGGCGTTTTTGAGTTATAATTTTAATGGACAGGATGGTATACTAGAAAATCATAGTGAAGAACGAAATGCATTTCGTGCTAAGATTAATTCAGAACTTTTCAAAGGGATACGATTGGACCTTAACACCATGTTTTCAAATACATCAAGAGATGGAGGTGGTTCTTATTCATCAATGAAGGATGTACTTTTACAACCAATTAATGGAGGTACTATTTTCACTCAAGATGAAACACTTAACACTCAAACATATCCAGATTATTCAGGTTTAGATTCTAGTTATGATACTGAAAATCCGCTTGTAGAAAATCTAGCTTCTACATCTAATAAACGCTCTCGTATTTTTGTGGTTAATGCTGGTGTAGAATTTGATTTTTTAAAGGATTTTACATGGCGTACATCTGGACAATACTCTTGGTCTAACAATAAATCGGTTGCTTTTTCAGATGAAAATTCTCGAGCTTTTTTAACAGATCCTGTTAATACAGGAATTAATGGAAAAATAGACAATGCAGAATCGTTTAGATATCAGGTTACAAACACGTTAAACTACAATAAAACCTTTGCAGATGTGCATAAAGTAAATGTTTTATTAGGTCAAGAGATAAATTATAATGAGTCGGAAGAAAACCAAATGGCACTTAGACAATTTCCGTACCCAAATTTTGGGTTAGATGACATATCTAATGCCACGGTTTCAGATAAATCAACAGGGCATTCACGTAATGGTTTGGCCTCCGTTTTTGCTCGTTTAAATTATGGGTTTGATAACCGTTATCTTTTAACAGCCACCATACGTAGAGACGGATCGTCTAAGTTTGCTAAGGGTAATAAATGGGGAACGTTTCCTTCTGTGTCTGGAGCTTGGCGTGTTTCCGAAGAAAATTTTTGGAAGGATAGTAACTTAATAAACACGGTTAACCATTTGAAGTTACGTGTTGGTTATGGTATCACAGGTAATAATGGTATCGGTAATAACTTATATCTTACTACTTTAAGTCAAACAGATTATCCAATAAATAATACTCCAGGTAATCCAGCTTTTGTTACGAGTAACTCGTTGGGTAATAAAAACTTAAAGTGGGAAACCTTGCATGCTACCAATGTTGGTTTAGATGTTTCTTTGTTTAACGGCCGTTTTGATATTACCACCGAGTGGTATAATAATGAAATAAGCGATATGTTGATGAAAAGTATTATTCCCGTTTCAACAGGATACAGCAACCAGTACCAAAATGTTGGAACCATGCGTAATCGTGGTTGGGAGTTTACTGTTAGTTCTGTAAATATAAAAAGTAAGGATTTTCGTTGGACAACAGATTTGAATTTAGCTTTCAACAAGTCTAAAGTTATTACTCTAGAAAAAGATCAAGAACAAAAGACTTTTAACGTAGGAGGTAACCGTTCAGGATCGGTAGCATATTATGCCGTCGTCGGGGAATCGTTGGGAGACATGTATGGTTATGTATATGACGGCGTTTATACAACCGATGATTTTACACAAAACATAGATGGAACATTCACTTTAAATGAAGGCGTTGTTAAACCTTTCAGTGGTAATGCAAGTCCTGGTGATATGAAATTTGCTGCCGATAATGAGGAAGGCGACCAATTTACTCGTCAATTGGTTAAGATTGGTAATGGAACACCAGATTGTATTGGAGGTATAAGCAATACTTTTAGTTATAAAGGGTTCGATTTAAATACGTTTATGAAGTTTAGTATAGGTAACGATATTTATAATGCGACTAATCACAGTATGAGTCCTTATGCCCTCTATCAAAATGTTCCAGTTGAATTTGGAGAAAATTATTATCGTTTAATAGATCCTTCTACAGGGAAGATAACAGCTTCTTTATCTCGATTAAAAGAGTTAAACCCAGATGAGGCATCACGTACATGGAGTTTAAATAATACAAACTCAAGTTACATTACGTATCCTTCTTCTTATTTTGTAGAAGATGGATCATATTTACGTATAGCGCAAGTTACGCTGGGTTATACATTACCTAAAGCGTTTTTAAATAAAATGATGATTTCTAATGCCCGTTTTTACTTTACGGCTAATAACTTGGCAACAATAACAGGGTATTCAGGTTCTGATCCAGAAGTTTCAGCAGGAGATAATGACTATGTTTCCGTAACTCCTGGGTATGACAGTTCTACTTACCCGCGTTCAAGAAGCTATGTTGTTGGACTTAACTTAACATTTTAACGTAAAATATTCCAAATTATGAAAAAAATATCCATGATATTATTCGATATAAAAAAGACATTGATTATGTCATCTCTTGTAGTACTTACTTTAGGCATGTTTTCGTGTGAAGAGTACTTAGATATGCCATCTTATAATTCTTCAGATACAGAGACTGTATTTTCTAATCTAGAAACTGCCGATATGTTTGTGCAAGGTTGTTACCGTAGTTTGGTGCCTACTGAAATGTACTATCAGTTGGGAGCAGGTGAAACGGTGATGCACTCTAGTGAAGATGGGTCTACAAACAATTCAAAGTACAACATTTGTAACTATTTTTACGATTCACAGACTCCTTATACACTTACAGGAATTTATAGCGAAATGTATTCGGTTATAGAATCAACAAATATTGCTATCAGTCGATTGAGTGCGATGGAAGTGAGCAATAAACGTAATCAATTATTAGCAGAAGCAAAAGCCATACGTGCTTTCGGTTATTATAATTTGATACGTATTTATGGTGATGTACCTGCTGTATGGAAGCCTCTTGAAGAGTTGGATTTTAATGATGAAAATACCCTTTACCCTAAACGTTCACCGAGAGATGGAATTTATGACCGCATTATAGCCGATTTGCAAGAGGCTGTAGTAGACATTCCATGGTTTTCTGAATCGGGATTTCCTACATACGAGCGTATAACTAAGCAGGGAGCCTATGCACTTTTGTCTCGTATTGCATTATATGCAGGTGGTTATTCTTTACGTTGGAATCTTGAAACAAACGATCCAGGGAGTTTAATGATGGCAAGACGTAGTGATAATACCCGTGTTCGTGAACTTTACCAAATAGCTAATGATGCGAGTGAATCTATTATATCAAGAAATGTAAATGCTTTAGTTCAGGCACAAGGAGGTAAAAGTGGTTTTGAATATTTATGGTATAACTTCTGTCAACGTAACTTTTCTGCAACCAATCCAGAGATTCTATGGGAAGTAGCACAGTACGGACAGAATACCAACACTAAGTTTGGTGTATATGCACATCCTGGATCCAGAGGTGGTACTTTTGGTTCTCGTAAAGCAATGCAGTTTATGTTACCAACCTATTATTTGTCTTTTAACGAAAATGATACCCGTCGCGATGTGTCGTGTACAGACTATAGTATTTATTTCTTAGATAATGGTTCTGGATCGACTGATACTTGGGTAGATGTAGGTACTACATATTCATGTATAATGCCTGGTAAATTTCGTATTTCATGGTGTGTAGAGCCAGAATCTGCAAGTGCACGTAATCTTAATGTACCACTTATTCGTTATTCAGATGTGTTGTTAACCTATGCTGAAACACAAAATTATTTAAATGCAGGCCCAACACAAGCAGCTAAAGATGCTTTGAAAGAAGTGAGAGAGCGTGCTGGTATTGGCACCATGGCCATACCGTCAAGCCAACAAGAATTTGATGATGCTATTGTACAAGAGCGTAAGTGGGAGTTTGCGGGCGAATTTAATCTTCGAACAGACTTGATTCGTATGAATCGTTTGTCAAGTGAATTGGCAGCTACAAAACAAGCTATGAAAGATCTCTCTGATCGTAAAAATGATTATGCCAATGTACCTGTTTATCGTTTATATAAATATAAAGAGGATGCTCAAATGTATGGAGATGATTTTCTTACGGTTGATTATATTGACTTAACCGATGCAGGAGAAATAGCTATGATCCAAAATGTACCAACAAATACTTCAGATTATGCTGCTTTTCAAACAACATTATCAAACATTGTTACAGCACATGGTAAACCGGTAGCAAGTGGTGATAAATGGTATCCAGTTAATATGTTTGAAGCCTACACAAGTACCTATAATGGTAATTCACGTAAAGCTGTTGGTTTTAAAAGAGGATTTAATACACTGCAAATAGGAGCTATTATATATACAAAACCAACAGGATCTGCTGAGAATGGTGGAACATATCCTAATTGGATTGAAGCCACAGATGGAAGTGATGGATTGTATTATGGATTTGAAGAAAATAAAACAGAGCTACTTCCTTTTGCAGCAAAATCAGCTGGACATCCAATGATTGATAACCCAAATCTTACACAGCACCCAGGTTATCAGTAAAATTAATAGTCATGGGATTAATAGATAGTTACTATTGAAACCAGATTTATAAAAGTTAAGTAAAAGGGGTTAAGGTTAAACAAAATCATAATATGTTTAAACTTTAGCCCCTTTATTATGTCACTTATTTAGGTTAAACATAAAAGTTATAATAAACCTAACATCGCTTAAACCATGAGGATAAAAATATTTAGAAATACAGGTTTCTTATTGCTTTTAATATTAGTAATAAGCTGCGGAACAAAAAATAAAAAAAATATAGAAACTTTTCCTGATTATGGAAAAGTAATAGCGTTTCCAGGTGCAGAAGGCTTTGGACGCTTTGCAACAGGAGGTAGAGGTGGTGAAATTTATCATGTTACAAATCTTAAAGATTCAGGAAAAGGATCTTTACGAGATGCTGTAAGTCAATCAAATCGTTTTATTGTATTTGATGTAGCTGGTATTATTGAATTAAAAAGTGCACTTTTATTTTCGTCAAACATAACAGTTGCAGCTCAAACAGCTCCAGGTGATGGTGTCGTACTTTATGGTAATCAAGTTTCGTTTTCAGGACAAAGTAATATAGTTTGTAGGTACTTACGAGTACGCTTAGGAATACAAGGGCCTGAAGGAAGAGATGCTGCAGGCATCGCTGATAATGGAAGAAATATGATTTTTGATCATATGTCAGTAACATGGGGTCAAGATGAAAATTTTTCAATTAATAGTGAAAGTGCACGAGATATAACCATACAGAATTCTATTATAGGGCAAGGTTTGCAAAATCATTCATGCGGAGGCTTAATACAAACATCTATAGAACATGGTGTTACCTTGTATAGAAACCTTTATATCGATAATAAAACCCGAAACCCTAAAGTGAAGGGGTTAAATCAGTTTGTTAATAATGTGATATATAATTGGGGAAATGGTGCTGCTTATAATATGGGAGGTAATTCAAAAAGAGCATCACTAACTACTATTGAAGATAATTATTTTATAGTAGGCCCAGCATTAAATTGGCAAAATGTAAGACAAGAAGATAATAGCATTCAAGTAGAGAAGGTTTCTATTTCACCAACGAAGCCGTTTATTGGAGGAAACGAGCTATTTAGTACCTATTGTAAACAGAATTACTATGATTTCGATAAGAATGGCACGCTGAATGGTGTTGAAATTATTCCCGAGAATAATTTGGAGCATTTTGAGAGTACTCCAGCATTCCTAAATACACGTCCTAATATATTTCCGGAAATCACTCAACAAATGAACGCTACTGATACTTACCATTGGATTGTTGCACATGGAGGTGCTAGTTTGCCTGTAAGGGATGAGGTCGATCATTATTTAATTGATGAACTCACTTCATTAGGAGAAAAAGGTACCATCATTCAAAATGAGCAGGATACACAACAATTTTCACTGGGAGGGCCTGGGCGTATTAAAACCGCAGAAAAACCATTAGATAGTGATAACGACGGTATGCCTGATGCTTTTGAAGAGCAATATGGGCTTGACAAAACCAATGCTTCAGATGCATCAAAAATTGCGGATAATGGTTATACAAATATTGAAAACTATACCTTTATACTTGAGACTAAGCTGAATTAAAATTATAATAAAATCAATTAAGAAATGAAAAAACTATTATTTTATGGTTTACTGTTGGTAATGATAACCACAGCCTGTAAACCAGAGAAACAAGCGCCTATAAACCGTAAAGCGTTGGTAGAACGCAATAATCCTCAAATTACTGCTTTTGACTCTTTGGCTTCACTGTCTGTAGGAAACGGCAATTTTACTTTTACAACAGGATTAACAGGTCTACAAACTTTTTATGAGGATTATGAAAAAGGGATGCCGTTAGGAACACAATCCAATTGGGGTTGGCATACGTTTCCTAACACTGAAAACTATAAAATAGAAGAAACCTTAAAGTATTATGAGGTGGAAGGTAGAATGGTACCTTTTAGACATCAACTAAAAGATTCTCCACGATCTAATGGTGCTTCTAATTATTTTCGTGAAAATGCGCAGCGTCTTCATTTAGGTATGGTTCAGTTAGAATTAATGCATGAAAATGGAGAACGTGCCAAACTAGAAGATATTAGAGAAGTACATCATGATTTAGACATGTGGACAGGAAAAGTAACCAGTGCGTTTATTTTTGATGGTATGCCCGTTAAGGTTGAAGTACTTTGCGACCAAGAAAGCGATATGATTTCGGCGCGCATCACATCACACTTGATAGATTTAGGAAGATTAAGTGTCAGTTGGAAATTTCCAGCAGGCGTACCATCTAATACACATGCAGGTTATAATTTTGATGCTCCAGAAACTCACCAATCTGAACTTAAAAAGGTTAAAGGTAATAGAGTTGAAGTGTTACGTACACTTGATGCCGACCACTATGCGGTTGGCGTAGAATGGAAGGGAAATGCGTCTTTTAATGAAGTGGATAAACACTATTTTAAACTTTCACCAGAAGGTGGTGATATATTTGAATTTAGTAGTTTGTATACACCAGAATCAACCGATAAAACGCTTAAAAAATTCACAGCAGTAGAGGCTGATAATGTAACTGAGTGGACAGCATATTGGGAAAATGGAGGAATGGTTGATTTTTCTGCGAGTAAAGATTCGCGTGCTAAAGAGTTGGAACGACGTGTTGTTTTATCACAATATCTAACTAAAATACAAAGCACAGGAAATATGCCTCCGGCAGAAACCGGATTAACTTATAATAGTTGGTATGGTAAATTCCATCTTGAAATGCATTGGTGGCACATTTCACATTTTGCTCAGTGGAATCGTTCACATTTAATGGAAGAACAATTGGAGTTTTATAATACCATATTTGATAAAGCTTTAAAAACAGCACAAGACCAAGGGTATAAAGGGGTACGTTGGCCTAAAATGATAGATCCGAGCGGAGAAAATAGTCCATCGTCAGTTGGATCCTATTTAATATGGCAACAACCTCATATTATTTGGTTTGCAGAGCAAATGTATCGCGATAATCCAAGCCAAGAAACTTTAGAAAAATATAAAAAATTGGTTTTAGCAACCGCAGAGTTTATGGCCGATTTTCCAACATGGAATGAGGAACAGCAACAGTATAATCTTGAGGCACCATTAATTCCAGCACAAGAACACTGGTCTAGAGAAACGACCAAAAACCCTCCGTTTGAACTAGCATATTGGCATTGGGCATTAACGAAAGCTCAAGAATGGCGTACCCGATTAGGTATGGAAGCCGATAAAACCTTGGAAGATGTAAGACTAAAACTGGCTAGCCCAGATCAGGCTAATGGTGTATATCTTGGTGTTGAAGGCGCGGTAGATTCGTATGATGATGTTTCTTTAATGCGAGACCACCCCATGGTATTAGGTGCATATGGTATTTTATCTGGCTGGGATAAAGTAGACCCAGAAGTGATGCGTAAAACCATTCATGTTATTGCCGATCGCTGGAATTGGGAAAGTACATGGGGATGGGATTACCCACTTTCTGCCATGTCGGCAGTTCGACTTGGAGAACCAGAATTGGCGTTAGAATTTTTACTTAAGGACGTACAAAAAAACACCTATCTTAAAAATGGACATAATTACCAAAGTGAGCGTTTAAGAGTGTATTTACCAGGAAATGGTGGCTTATTACAAACAGTAGCCATGATGTGTGCTGGTTGGGATGGTTGTGAAGTAGAAAACCCAGGTTTCCCTAAGGATGGTAACTGGAATGTAGTTTGGGAAGATTTAAAACCCATGCCTTAAAAGTTTTTAAATTTAGGAATATGAAACATATAATTTTATCAGTTTTATTATCAATTAGTTGTTTGCAATTGGTGAAAGCGCAAGATACAGGGATTCTTTTTGCAAATTCTGAAATACAACGTTTTCCAGAAGCATGGCAATTAGATCATGGAAAGCGACTCTATTTTGGATATTCCCAAGGTTTGGGATCTCTTGCCATGTTAAAAGTATGGAAACATACAAAAAACAAAAGCTATTTAGATTATGTTATTAAATGGGCAGATACTATTATAAATGATGAAGGTGAGATACATAAGTATAAAGTAGAAACCTATAATATTGATTATATCAATCCTGGTAAAGTCCTTTTTGATGTTTATAATGAAACAGGTAATGAAAAATACAAGTTGGCTATAGATCGTTTAATCGATCAATTAAAGCATCATCCACGTACTTTAGAAGGCGCTTTTTGGCACAAACTCCGTTACCAACATCAAGTTTGGTTAGATGGCTTGTATATGGGGGCACCATTTATAGCACAATATGCAGCTACATTTAACAAGCCAGAATTGATGGACGATGCTGTAAATCAATTTATTATTTGTGCCAAACATACTTATGATGCCAAGACAGGACTTTATTACCACGCTTGGGACGAAAGTAAAACGCAACAATGGGCTAATAAAAAAACAGGACAGTCTCCAAATTTCTGGGGACGTAGCATGGGTTGGTGGTTTATGGCACTCGTAGATGTTTTGGATTTTGTGCCTCAAGAGCATCCACAACGAGCGGAGTTATTAAAAATGATACAAGGATTAGTAGAAGTTCTACCTAAATATCAAGATAAAAACGGTTTGTGGTATCAAGTACTTGATAAAGGAAATCAAGAAGGAAATTATCATGAAGCCTCTGTGTCTTCTATGTTTATGTATGCTATAGCAAAGGCTGTAAACAAAGGGTATGTAGATACGAAGTATAAACAATATGCAGAAAAAGCATACAAAGGTTTAATGAAAGATTTAATAGTAAAACATCCCGATGGTATGCTTACGCTTACTAAGTGCTGTGCTGTTGCAGGCCTTGGTGGGCATCCTTACAGAGACGGAAGCTATGATTATTATATTAACGAACGTATACGAGAGAATGATGCAAAAGCAACAGGACCTTTTATTATGGGATGTTTAGAATTGAATAAATAAAAAGATAGTTTTTCCCTTATTATTTTGAGATAGCTATTTGAAAGGTAGTGTCATCAACTTAAAAAACAAATGAGATTATAAATATAAATAAGACTTTCAAGAAATTGAAGGTCTTTTTTTATATAATAAAATCAGTCTAGTGCATTTTTTGTTACAAACCACCTCCAGCCTATAATAGCCATTTGTATTTTACTGGCTTTAATCAAATCCAATTGTTGTTTAGAATAACTTGGTAAGACAATTTTATTAACTTTCGCTAAAATTTTGAATATTTGTTTTTTCATGTTGCAAAAATAGCAAAACTTATTGTAGACTATGTTTTTTATCTTTTTGTATAAATTTTATATAAAAAAGACCTTCTGAAAAAGGGTGTCTAAAACTTAAAATTTAGTTAATTAAAAATCACTATTCTTAGTCGTAATTTGCATGACTCCATTATTACCTTCATCTCTCTATTTTATAGTAGTATTTTGATCTAAAGATATTTGTTTGGTAACTTCAGAACCTTACTAGGCTCATTTCAATAGCAGAGTCATCTAAGGAAGTTCCAGATAATTTAATTTTATAAGGCCATTGCTGTTCTAGTTTCTTTTCTTGGCTACGTCTGTTATAAACAATGGGGGAGTGTTCAGTAGGTGCTCCACTAACCATAAATATTCTGTATTTTCGGGTACTTTAAACTCTGCTGTTCCTTTTTGTTTTTTATAAACATCACCATAAATACGTTTTCCCTCTTTTAAGGATGCTATAAAACCATAACGCCATCCTGCTTTGTCTGTTTTAATAGCTGTATAACCTTCTGCTCCAACCATACTTTCAAATTCTAATTTCACCAATGTTCCTGGTTCAGGTACCTGCAGTTTTATACCATTATATCCATAGTTTTGAGGGGCATTAATAGAATCTATTTCGAACCAACCATATTCAACTTCATGTAATTTAGTTTTATGTATATTTCGATAAGGTTTCGTTACACGGTCTATACGAGGTAAATCCCATGTTATAAATTTACGTGAGGCATCAAAAATCTCATCATTAAATTGTTCTTGTGTGATGTTATTAATCCGTTTGTAAGTCATCACTAAGTCTTCCTCTTCTTGAGTGGATCTGCTAAGGTGTCCCCAAAACTCAATACCATGCTTATGAGACCAATATTCAATAATATAAGGCGAATGATACATGTTTGCGGGATGTAAAAAAGCGTAATGTGTTCCTTTTAAAAAATCTATAAGGTGATAGTTTTCAAAAGTCATCCATTCTGGATATACCTGCCACAACATGTACTGGGCAGACATTTCCATTATTGGACCTTTTGGCCCCGTTTTACTATCTTTATTACCTAGATATTGAAATGAGTGACCCATTTCATGAGCTAGTGCTCCGTAAGGTGCTTTGTTTATTCTAACAGCTGGCGTCCATAAAATACCAACTTCTTCTTCACCACCTCCAAAGGCTGTATTTTCATTGCCTCCAAAAACATAGATTAGTAATTTGTATTTATCTGTAAAAGAGTGTCCTTTTAGTACTAACTTTAAATCGTTTACATAATAATTGTAAAATCGTTCACATTCAATAATAGCTTTTTTAGGATCGAAGCGTTTAATAGTATCTGTATTCCCCATAGGGTTGTTTCCATACTCTTTATGCCAAAACATAGCGATATTATCAGATTCTATCATTCGACTATAACTATAATCGCTATCTTCATTTTTATAATCATTGTTTTCAGGAACGTACCAGACTTTAGAAGGTATATACAATGTTTTTTGTGTAAGGTTTTCATTTACATCTTTATCACCTGTATCACTAATTTTATTTGCGAAAGAAGAGTATATAAAAACTAAAAATAGTATTCTTAAAATTGTCATAGAACTATTCATGTGGTTTATTGTTTTTTAGTAATGATCGCTGTCCATCCTCCTCCAGAAGCTATTTTTGCTATTACCTTAGAATTCTTGTTAACTTCTAATATTTCCTTTTTATAATCTTCTGCAAACGCATCTACATTAACGCCGTCTTTAAATACTTCCATTTTAAATACTCCTTCATCTAAAAATGACAAATCAAGTGGTAAAACTCTAGCATCAGCATTAGTCATCCCTCCAATATACCAAGTTTCTGCTTTTCTTCGAGCCACAACAATATACTTCCCGACAGAGCCATGAAGCACTTTAGTTTCGTCCCAAGTGGTTGGGATTTGCGTTATAAAATCTACCGTTTCTTGCTCTTTGTAATAGGTTGATGGCGATTCACACATCATTTGTAATGGTGCTTCATAGACTACATACATAGCGACTTGATGAGACCGTGTGCCTAAACTCATGGGACGATCGAAACTAATAGCAAAATTTTTAGTTTGTTTGTTAATCATAGCCCCAGGAGTAAAGTCCATTGGTCCTGCAACCATTCTGATAAAGGGTATGGTTACATTATGTTCTGGTGTTATCTCATTACTCCATTTATTATTTTCGTTTCCTCTTACGCCTTCATAATTCATTACGTTTGGGTACATCCGTCGTAACCCTGAAGGTTTAAATGCGCCATGGAAATCGACTAATAACTCAAGTTTAGCGCATTCTCTGGCAATTTGTTCATAAGAGTTCACCATGTATTGATCATTACGTTGCATATAATCAATTTTAATACCTTTTGCACCCCAACTTTTGTAAGTTTCAAGAATTTGTATGAGGTTTTCATCAAGTGGTTTCCAAAGTACCCAAAGAATGATTTCTACACCTTTTTCCTTGCCATAGTCAATTAATTCTTTGATATCCATATCTGGATTAAAGTGAAGAATATCGGTGGTCGATTTTGTCCAACCTTCATCAAGTATAACATATTCAATATGGTTAGTAGCGGCAAAATCAATATAATACTTATAAGTATCGGTATTTAATCCAGCTTTAAAATCTACTCCATAAATATTGTTTGCATTGTACCAATCCCAAGCTACTTTGCCTGGTTTAATCCAATCGGTATCTTTAATAACATTAGGTTTTGCTAATTGATAGGTTAAATTACTTTCTATTAAAGTACGGTCATCATCGGTTATAATAAAAACTCTCCACGGATACTCTCTTTTACCTGTTGTTTTTGCAATATAATCGGCTTCTTTAGTAATAGTTTGTACACGGTCTGAATTGCCATTTTTATCAATAGCTTCAAGTACATATTTAGGAAACATAGCATCCATAGTTGTATTGGCGTTTCCTCTTAAAAATAATCCAGGGTAATCATGAAGTGCTGTTTCTGTAAATAAAACTTTTCCTTTTTTTGTTGAAAATAGCACAGGTAGACTACAGAATTCATTAGATGCTATTTCAGTTAATGATTTGTCTAAATACAAGCGTTCGTTATGCGAATACATCGATTCTTCTTGAGGAAAAAGTGAACGAGTTCCTTCGGGGAAAGTAAGAGATACTTCTTCAGAAACAACATTTCTGCTAGATTTTCCATCATCAATAAATTGGTAAGCAACGCCATCATTATAAGCTCTAAAATTTAGTTTATAGTTGCCTTTGAATGTTAGAGAAAGTTCCGTGTATTCGTCTTTAATTTCAGCGTCTTTATGTGGTACTACAGGATAAATTTTAGATGTTATATTTCTAACTGTTTCTTTTTTTATAAGAGGATTTAAACCGAAATCTGAACCTGTTAAAAAATCCATAGCAGCTTCTGCTTTTTCAATTATAATATTTCCTTTTAATGATGCTGACCATGAAATTTTATTGGTAATAATTATCTCTATTTCAATTTGGCCATCAGGTGATTTAACTTTGTGATTTTGAGAATTTGTTTGATGGATGCTAAGCAATAAAGCAATTAACGATAGTATTATTTTTTTCATTTTAGAAATGATTTAATTATTTTTTAACTTAAGGATATGGTAATCTCCTCTAGAATTCATTCTATCTTGAAGCCATATTTTACTCTGTTTTTTGAGAGTTAAATGCCTATGTGTAAAAACAACTATTTTAATATTTATATAATAGGATTCACTATATTTCTTACAATCACAATTATTTAAAATTATCCGTGCTTTTTTTAGGGGTTGTGTTTTTTATTACATTTAAAATCTCTTTATCCGTTATTGCATAATCATACATTTGTATTGATGCCATGAATCCAGAAAAGTGTTCTCCAACATCCGAAGATCCAATAATTATTTTAGCATTATCAATGGCAGAAGAGAGTAGCATATTTTGAGAATTATCTAGAACACCATCTACATAAATTTTTTCGACGACGCCATCAAAAGTTAAAGCGATATGATGCCATTTGTTTGCTTCTGGAAGTTTATTGTATCTCATATCGAAATGTCCATCCAAATGTGGTGCAGCACCATAATGCCCACTGTTGTAAGCCAAGGCATTATATGAATTGGCTAAATTAAATTCATGTCTGTCACACCATGATACTAAAATTTCTCCTTCTTTTGCAACTTCTGGATTTTTTACCCACGTAGAAATGGTGTAAGATCCATTCCAGCCCAAAGTTTTAGGAACCGGTTGGTTTAATACTAAAGCACCTTTAGAAAACTTAATGGCTTTTATTCCTTCATTATCTACCTCTAAAGTAACATCTCCTTTTTTTGTAAATATTCCTCCTATAGAACCTTTGTTTTTAATTGTTGATATGGATTCTTCTTTTGAAATATCGGACAAATTAAGATTAACTAACATTTCTTTTTTACTTCTAAGAGCAGGTGAATTATTAGATTTCTTATTTTTAAGTTGTAAAGGAATATCGAATAAGGAACTATATACTTTAATATTCCAAACAGCAGTATAAAGCCCCACTTTTTCAGTTGCTAAAACTGTTAGTTTAAGGTAACGGGCAGACACATCATTATCGTCAATCATAGGGCTGCCTGATGTTTGATTATTTGATTTGTCAGAATACATTTTCCAGTTTTCACCTTCCTTAGAATATTCTAAAGTATATTGGTAATAGTAACTAGCAAATTCAAATTGAGTCATTACTCTTTTTATTTTCTGTACAGATCCTAAATCAATTATTAAATTTTGTGGAAACGAATTATTTCCAGCTTTCCACATGGTTGCATTGTTATTATCGGTTGCATAAGAAGGTTTGTATTCATAATCGTGTTCTAATGAATTTAAATGATAATATGAAGAAGCCGTTGTGTTTGTATTAAAGGCAAGATCTTTAGGTACGTTTGATTTAATAATATTTTCTATCCCACGATTTGTAGGAACTACTGTTTTTATGGTAGAATCATTTTCAAAAACCATTTTGTCAATACACACTTGTCTAGCAAGACCGCCTCGAGTCATTGGGTAATCGTGCTTATGGTAAGCCATGTAATAATCGTCTCCTTCTTGTAAAACCGAATGATGTCCTGGTCCGTGTGTAGATTGGTCTTCATTGGTACTTAATATTGGATTGTTAGCACCTTCTGTAAAAGGTCCATACGGGGTATCTGCGTACGAGTATCTAACTTTATAGGTTTCATCATGGCAAGAATCGCCAGAGTACATGAGTATATATTTATCACCTTTCTTCATCATATAAGCGGCTTCAAAAGGTTTAGGGGTTTGCTCTAAAGGAATGTTTGTAGAGTTAACCATATCTTTCATAGTATCAGTATTTAGTTCTCCAACAGCATAACCACCATTGTAATGTACCCAAGTACCCCAATACGCATAAACTTTTCCATCGGTATCTGTAAAAAACTGAGCATCTAATGAAGGAAATCCTTTTCTTGGATAGTTATGAGCCATAATAGGTGTGTCGTCTTCATTCAACTTTATCCATGGACCAATGGGAGTATCAGATACATAACCATAAATATTGCATCCTGCTTGACAATTTCCAAAATATAAATAGTATTTACCATCTTTTCCTTCTACAATATCTGGTGCCCAAAAATTTCTAAGATTTACAGAAGATAATGAAGGGATCTCCATAGTATAATTATACCAATTTTGTAAATCTTTGCTGTACCATACTGTTGGAGCCCCTGATGCTAGCATTTCATTATCGGTAGTCGCGTAGATATAATAAATATTTCCAAATTTTTTAATTGTTGGGTCGGCATAGTATCCAGGTAATATTGGATTTCCTGTTTTAGGAGCATTCGAATTTGCCTTTTTTTGAGCGAATATGTTTAGTGTAACAATAAGTGCAAAAAATATATATTGTTTTTTCATTTGTATTTAATATTTCCAAATAAGTACGCCTGCTGTTTCTATTGATTTAGTACCAATAATAACTTTTGCGCTTTTTGGTAAATTAATATTATACACTTTATCAGAATAATTAACAGCTATACCAAACCCATCCCGATAATCAACCATAACACCCTCAGGATAATCTTCTACTAGAATATTTTGTTGTTCATATAATTTTTTTAAAACTTGCTTTTCAAGATCACCATTTTTAGAATCTAAGCCTATATAGGTTACGGTACCTTTTCCCAATTTACGAGAAACAATGGCCGAAGTACCTTCATAAAAATCGCCTTGATATGTTCCCCATGTTTCAGTTTCTTTATTGGGTTTTAATAAATCACCCCAGCTAGTCCACTCAAATTCCTGATTGTTAAACTTCACTTTACTAATTGATTGTGGCATTGGTAAATCGTACGATTCAATTTTAGAACCTATCAAATCCCACATAGGTTCATAAAAATTAGCTTCCCAAAGATGTCCTTTTCTATTTTGAATTCCAGAACGACAACTCAATACTAAGTTTCCTCCATTTTTGGCATAATCAGTAAGTTTATCTATCATTTGTTTATCTATCATTTGATAAGCAGGGACGATTAAAACAGGATAATTTGAAAAATTAGTAGTGTCTCGAACAAAATCTACTGGAGCTCCAAAAGATTTTGTTGCTTTATAATATTTCAAGAAATGCTCCATGGTATTCCATTCCCGAGTTTGTTTATTCAAATCAATACCCATCACATTATCAGGATTAAATAATATTCCTGTTTTGCGTTCTAAATATGATTTAGGTAGGGTTGCTTTGGCATTATATTGTTTACGCAATGTATTTATTTCTTTCATAAACGCACTAAATTCGGCTCCTCCTACAGTTGGGCTTACACCATCTGTTCCTACAATACCGTAATGGAACTGCTCGTAACCATATAAAGGGGCACGATATCGATATGTACAAGTAAATTTACTACCACCTGCAAATACGTGCCACAACCACATGCGTACGGCCCCTGGTAATGGTTGAGGATTTATACTACCCCAATTAACCTGTCCTGGTTGCAATTCCATACAACCATACATACCTTTTAAGGGGCGAAAAAAATCGTTAGACATACCAATACTCGTATAATCACCAACACGGTATCCTTTTGGACCTACTCCAAGGCTTCTTCCGTACACAACATAACGTGTATACGAATCAAAATCTAACTCTTTACTCATTCCTACAAAGCTCTCGCTATAGTTAGACCTATAATTAGCAGTAATCCATTGATCTTTGGTTATATGTTTACGTATTTCCAAGGCTTGAGCATCAAGAAAAGAGGCTGTTTCTTGATCACAAAACCGGTAATGATCTAACTGAGAATGTAAATTCATACCCCACATATTATGTAACGGAATATTAATTTGGTCAAAACTGCTATAAGTCCCACTCCAAAAACTATTCCCCCAAGCTTCATTTAAAACATCAATAGTTTTATATTTTTCTTTTAACCAATCGCGGTAACGTTGCAGTGCATCTGCTCCATAATCAAAAGAACGGTTTGGTTCATTATCAACCTGCCAACCTATGACACGTTCATCATTACCATATCTTTTAGCTAATTGTTCTATCATTTTCATTGAATATGAGCGATAATAGTTGCTCGAAAATGAAGCATGTTGCCTAGAACCATGATCTGATTTAGATCCATCTGCATAGGTAATAAGGATGTCGGGATGCTTTCTAGCTAACCATACAGGTGGTGTCGCTGTAGATGTGCACATAATAACTTTCAACTTGTATTTAGCTGCAATGTCTAAAGCTGTATCGAGCCATTTAAAATCATAAACCCCTTCTTCTGGCTCTAGTTCTGCCCATGCAAATTCAGCAAAATGGGTAAATTCAAAACCCATGTCGGCTATTTTTTTTAAGTCACGATCCCATTGAGTTGGATCCCAATGTTCAGGGTAATAATATACTCCTGTAGTTGTAAGGTCTTTTTTAGGAAAATACTTTTCGAAATTTTGCGCAAAAGTATTTACATGAATAAGCATTGCAAAAAAAGCAATGGTCATTTTCGTAAATAAGTAGTTTATAAATTCTTGTTTCATTTTTTGTTATAATATAATTTGAATACTCTTTTTTTGTAATGGAATTTCAAAAGCACCTCTAACTTTCGTATAAGGTAGTTCTACATCATTATTTATCCTTAAATAAGCATTTGGTGTAAACTCATTTTTGCTATTTAAAGTAATCTCTATAACATCTGTTTTTGTATTGTAAGTAACCTTTTTAAAAGTACCAGCATCTAATGTTAACCATAATTTTTTAGGAGCTATAAATACTTTTGATTTTGCCGCAGTAGTTAATTCAACTTCAACAACATCACCTTTAGTTGTTATATTACCTCCAAAAGCTAACCACCCTAAGTCGTCTTCTTTTGTAAGGTAAGTAGCAGTATTAACTGCATAACCGTAAAACCCAGAGCCATAATCACCAGATAAATAATCTATTCTCAATTCAGTAGGATAAGAGTGGAAAGCCGCAGGGCCAAATCCATCTTCAGTAATGTTAGATATACCTCCTAAAAGTCCCCCATAACCAACTTTAAGTAAGTATAAATTATTTGGTCTATTCCTATATTGTTTTAGGACAGGTATTGCGTTTAATGAAGATCCATAGTGATGAATTTGACGTTCTACTCTCGATAATTTACCTCCATATAAGAAATCCCAATACCTACGGGCATTGCCATTATAAGCCCAATGGGGCATTGTTGGCATATAAGCTAAAATAGCATTTAGTGTTACATTTGCTTTGCGATGATATCCAAAATAATCTGACCACATATAGACTTCTTCTTGACCAGTAGAATCCCAAGGCATTTCGCTACCAAAAGGATAATCTAATGCTTTCCAATGATCTGTTCTTTCTTTCATACGAGCTTCTAAGTCAGTAGCCATATCTTCAAAATTTTCGATTTGTAAATCTTGTAAGATGAATAAAAACACCGACCCTTCCATTTGTCCAAATTGAGCATAATATGGTGCCTTCTCTACCATTGCAATGGTCGTATTGTAAGCCTGTTTTAAGTACCAATCCCAAGGTTTACTATCTACCAACCCTTCGTGATATCTTGCCAAGCGATACATAGTCCAATAAGCAGCTGCAACGTGAGGGTAATTATAAGATCTGCCAGGATCATTAGCGTGTTCGTGATTCCAAGCTGTCCACGACTTATATTTTATATCATCGCTATAAGTTCCTTTAGGCAAAGAGTCTGGTTCATAGTAAAACACACTTTTTTTAACGCCATATTTATTTTTGCCTTCTTTGTATTGAATAACACCCCAAAGTGTACTATCAACAAACTGTTGAAGTTTTTTAATTTCTTCTTTATCTGGTTGAATTAATTGTTTCATAATGGCAGCCAACCAACCGCCAGCTCCACCTTCATCACTTAAACCGCTAATCCATGATCTACTGTCTTTTGTTACTTGTTTTTTGGTTTCATAATCATAACTAATTACAGATGGGTTTCTGTGAAATGGATCGTTAGGTTCATCGAACCATTGTTCTGTGGTTAAAAAGTGACCAAAATCTTTTACAACTTCACTTTCTGATTTGATAATCTTATAGTTAATAGTTTGGGTAACTCCATTTTTATAATTAATTGTTAACCTAGAGCGGCCCCATTTTTTTCCATGAACCGTATATTTTTTTATTCCTTTATCTGTTTTTTCAGCTTCTTTTATTTGAATACTTCCTTTTGGTTCTATTGCAAATGAACTTACATCACTTTTATAGTTTAAGAATAATTGTGATGTAATATCTAAGGGAATTACATAACCTGGGATACTTGTAGCTATGGGTTGTTCTTCTTTTTCTAGTGTTTTTTGAATGTCTTCAATACCTTCTGAAAGCACAAACTTTAATGAAAAGTTTTTTGTCTCATTTATCTTTAAAATAAGGGACGTAGGTTCATTCCATTGGTTGGCTTCTTTCCATTCATTTTCAGCATAAGCTTTACTATAAACCATCCATTCATGAAACCCTTCAAAAACGATACTTCTAGGGGTGGGATCGTCTAATAATGGGCGGTAGGCTTCAAAAGGCATATTTTCTTTAGGTAATACTAAAAGGGCAGAGCCTCGACCACTTAATCGCTTTACTTCTAAATACCCAGCATCCAAACCAATATATGGATCGAAAAATACATTTTGAGCATGTGTTTCGTTAAGTGATTTTCCTTCTAGAATATTATTAAAAATCATGGGAATACCTAAAGCACCTATTTCTATATTGTTTTCCGATTTATTTGTTATTTCAAATCGCATAACTAATTGGTCATTATCTGTTTCGTAATAACGTTTTATAGTAACAGGAATATCACTTGGCAATGTATTAGTTAA
The DNA here is from genome assembly GCF_031128465.2 of Mariniflexile litorale. Taxonomy (GTDB): domain Bacteria; phylum Bacteroidota; class Bacteroidia; order Flavobacteriales; family Flavobacteriaceae; genus Mariniflexile; species Mariniflexile litorale. The sequence goes on from NZ_CP155618.1 coordinate 3,444,455, forward strand.
ATCTGCACCTGCAATAACAGATCCTGATGTTTCTATAGCTGTAACAGCAGCACGTTTATCTGCAGTTGAAAAGCTTTTCCAATCGGAGTTGCCTTCTTTAATTCTTAAATTAATGTCACCTAAATGGTATAAACCATCTTTGTCTCTAATTTCTAATCGATCGCTTGGAGTAAAATCGAAATTTAAATTTTTTATAGGTTTTAAACCCGCAACTGTTTGAGATGCTTTTACGAGCTTTAATTGAAAATTAGGGGTGTTAAATTTTTGGTAAACATCTGCAATTCCTAGTGTTGGTTTTTTATCTTCCAATTTGCTCCAATACCCTTGAGCTTGAATACTTATAACTGTAGTTAAAAATAATACGAGGCTAAATCTATATTTTAAATTTTTCATAATTATCTGATTTAGTATTTATTTGAATTCTGTCGAGAATTTCCAATTAGTTTTAAAGTTTTCTTTCAAAGGAAGCTCTTGTATTAAACTTCTTAGTAACTCAACAGGCATCATATTTTCTTGTAAAACGCGATCATGAAATTGTTTTTCTGTCCAACCTTTTTTTAGCATTTCATTACGTAAGGCATAAAACTGTAACCCCCCTGTCATGTAAGCCATTTGGTATAGAGGAGGTGTGTAACTTGTGGCGAAAGAGCGCCTTACTTCAGCCTCTGCATTAGCATATTCATGTCCAACTTCGTTTACAAGCATATCGATACACTGTTGGGGTGTCATGTCTCCTAAATGGTATTTTAAAGAAAAGATAATTCGAGCGCATCTGTGAATTCTCCAAAACAACATGCCTAACTTTTGTTCTGGTGTTTGTGGAAACTCTTTATTCCATAAATTTATTTCCCAATATAGTGCCCAACCTTCCATCCAGAAAGGAGTATCAAATGCTCGACGGTAACTTTTATTACGAGCATTCATGAAGAATTGTAGATTATGTCCTGGTAATAATTCATGTTGAACTGTTGCTCTAGAAAAGTTAGGGTTATTACCCCGCATGCTCATTAATTTATCGTCTTCACTCATGTCTTGAGTTGGATAAGAAATACTAATTTCCCATCCACCTGTAAAAAACGGATTTACTTTTTGACGCTCAGGCGTCATCATAATCATACCCCAAGTTTCTTTTGCCATTTCTGGGAATGTAATTAAGTCACGTTCTTCAATAAATTCGACCGATTGATTATAAAGATCTGTGATAGCTTGAGGCTGTTCTCCAGCAGCAACATACGTGTTTTTTACATGTTCTAAGGCAGCTTTCCAGTTAGTTCCATAACCTAATTCTTTTGATGCTTTTATCATTTCTTCCTTACACCAATTAAACTGACTTTCGGCTGTTTTGATTAGTTGCTCAGGTGTGTATGGGATGAATTCAAAATTTAAACTTTCTATTAAAGCATCTTTTCCAATTGGTTTTCCAATAATACCGCTACCATCATCTTTAATACTTGTTTTTGAGTAGTTGCTATTAAGCAAATTAGCATAATCTAATAACTTTGTAGATAGTTCTTCGAATGGTTTTTGAACCCACCATGTAAATTCTGGATCATAACTGTAATAAAATGAATAGGCTTCTTTAAGTGATTTCTGAAAAGATGAAATTACTTTAGAAGCCTTTTCTGCCATTAACCAATCTTTAAAAGGTTTTTCATTAAGTGTTTTTATTTCAGTATCAATTTGCGCAGTAGCATTGTGTAAAATTTTGGCTAATGTTTGTGCATCTGGTTTTTTACCACGTCTTCTTTCTTGAATAAAAGGAAATATATCTTTAGCAAAATCTGATATATTGACAACTTCTTTAAATGCTTTATAATCTAAATTAAAAAAATAAGTTTCTTTTTCTATTAAGTTTTTTAGCAGGAGATAGTCTACTTTTTCTTGTTGATTTAAATCATCAAAATCTATTGCTGTGACTTTCTTTTCCCAATTAGTGTATAAGGTTGTAAACCGTTGATAGTATTCTTGTGATTCGTTGTTGGTGTAAAATTTATTTAAAGCACGTTTGTCTGCAGAATATGAATTTACTAAGTCTATTAGATTGCTTTGAGCAGTTAACATCATGGTTGAAAAGAATGTAATTAAAAAAATATATGTTTTTAAAGTTTTATAGTTCATAACTTATGCTTTTGGTATGCTTTAAATTGTTACTAATTGGTTATTATTTCCAATACTCTAATTTTTTAAACTATTTAAGAGTAACATCTAGATAAACGGAATGACGTCCATATGTTTCATAAAAAGGTTTGAAAATGATACCATCAATATTAAATTCTAATTTTTCAGGAGTACCTTTTATTGATTTACTTAAATCCTTAACGTCTAATGTTACTTTACGCCATTCTTTTCGTGGTTCAGACTCTTGAGCAGCTAGCAATACAGGTCCGTAAAACAAACTAGCAATATTTTGTTGATCCATTACAGGGTCTAAATGAAATTCAAAAGGCATGCGCAGTTCAATAACATCACCATCTTTCCATTTACGACTTAAAGTAAGGTAGCTTCCTGGTGTATTATCTATTTTTTGTTTTTTACCATTTATCTTTACGAAAAAACCTTTGGTTGCCCAATGTGGTACACGAACATTGATGTCAAATGTCCCTTGTCCTTTAATCGTCAATTTAGTATGGTCTTCATTTGGAAAGGCAGTGGTTTGCTCAATAGTTATATTTTTTTCTGTCCATTTCAAAGTTGAAGGAACGTATAGATTAACATATAAAGCGTTGTTATCTGCACTTTTAAAATAAATTGAATTTTGAAGTTTTGTACTGCTTTCAATAGCAGTACCGTTACAGCAGGTGAAACCCTTCATATTTGGATTGCCAAAGTGTTTTACTGAACCCGGTCTTAATGGTACGTGGTAAGTATTAGCAGGACTGTCTTCTGCTACAGATGCAAGTATGTGGTTATAAAGACCACGCTCATAGTAATCCATTAACTCTCCTCGTTGATCATAAAGGAATAAGTTTCTAGTTAACTTAAGCATGTTATAAGTAGCACAGGTTTCATTCTGACCACCTGCAGACAGGCCATTTTCATAAATTGTTGCTGGTTGCTCAATAAAGCATTCTGCGTTGGCAGGGTTGCGGGCTCCAGCAACACCTCCAATACTGTACATATAATCATTTGTGGTTTTATACCAAAAATTATCAGAGATACGATAATATTCTGGAGCATCTGAATCACGATATGTTTCTAGAGCTCCCATAATTTGCGGTATGTGTTGGTTAGCATGTAGCCCACGAAATGTGTCTACATTTTTAGCGAGTCCGTGTGAACGGTTTGCGTCTCCGTAAAACATTTTAATATTATCGAATAATTGAGCTGCTTCTAAGTAACGATGTTCATTCGTAATTCTAGATAATCGTGCCATAGCTTCATTCATACCTCCAAACTCTCCAGCAATGTATCTATTCCACATACTAATAAGGGTTTCTGTTGGTAATTGACTTAAGCGAGCATGTACCCAATCGCCCATACCTTTTGCTATTTCAAGGGCTTTTTCATTGCCACTTATTTCGTAAATATCCATTAACCCCGCGAGGATTTTATGTAACGTATAGTATGGTGCCCAAATTTGAGTTTTCTGCCCTCCATAAGTTGCACCATTTTCTAACATGATAAATTGATCTGGTGGGTAGGCACTTATGAATCCCTTACCCCAATTCCAATAGTCAGTTCGGATACCTTCTAGACTTAAATCTGAATCAAAGTCTGATTTACCTGGTCCTGGTATTACAGCGGTAGGATTAGATATATATATTCCATCTGTTTTTTGAGGCTGTCCAGACATTTGCGATAGTTGGTACAAAGTATTGACCATGTATTCCATCTTCTCAGAAAAATTAGCCTGAAGGGACTTGTCATAGCTAGTACTAGCATATGCTTGAGCTATGGCAGTTAGGTAATGCCCTGTAGCATGTCCGCGTAGTTTTGTTTCTTGACTATCCCATACACCCAGTGGTTCTGCACCGTTAGGCTGTTTTTGACCAAAGGCATTACGAAACATATAAAGAAAAGTGTCTGGGTTTGTTTTGGCAAGTGTAATTATGAACTTATCACGATTTTCAACAAATTTTGTATTATGGCCATGAAGATTTGAATTTAATGAAACTTGCTCAAGGTTAAAAACTTCAAGCTTACGATTTGGTGTAGGATGTTCTTTGGTGTCTTTTATCGTTACAATTGCTTTTGGTTTTAAATTGGAGCCAGCAATACTTCCGGTTACTGTATATTTTCCTGCCTTGAGAACATTACTATTATCTATTGGGGAAGGCCAAAGCACTCGTACTTCGGGGCCTTTAATACCATCACGGTAAATACCCTTTACATAACTGGGCAATCGTGGAAGGTAACCAATAGCTGTTTCCACTTCTACGTTTGACACGCTAGTTAAATATTCATTGTACAATTGAGGAGTGGTTGGTAAAAATTTAGGAAGATCACCGTCTGGTTCTTCTCTTGTTCTTACAGTTGTACCATCTTTTTTCAATGAATTGCGATGAATTCGGGCTATATGTTTTTCATTTAAGGGGATTCTATAGATTCGAAAATCATGCAGTTTGGCGTTGAGATAAGGGGTTTCAGTTAAAAGTGATTTCCCTATATTTAGTATGTTTTTTTCACCTGAGTTGTTGTTAAATAATTGTTCTAACTCCAAATCTATATTTTTAGTTTCACTTATAAATGCACCGTTAAGATATGTACTCATTGATTTGGTAGAAACATTTATAACAACCGTTAAATGAATCCACTTATTAGTTTCTGCAGCTGGTGAATCTGTTTTGTATTTACTTCCTGTCTCAGTAATAATTTCTGCCTGATACCCTTCTTTGTCTTTGATTCCTGTTGGAGCCACAAGAACATGAGACTTGGTGTTCTTTCCAAAGTCAAAAAACACCTGATCTCGTTGTGCTGAACGCAAGTAAACCCATCCTGTTATACTAAGTGATTCTATTCCAGTCATGGCTTCACCTGGGATTGAAACATACGTTTTACCGTTTTCTGGTAATGAAAGTACTTTACCAAATAAATCATCTTTTATGAATTCAGCTTTAGAACCTTCAATATTACCATGTAAATTATTCCGTGACCAATCTTTGGTATCACCATCAAATACATAACGAGCAATTAATCCTGTTTCTCCAATCCCATCTAAAATTTGATCACCACTTTGCGCTAATAGGGGAGCTGTATTTCCAATCCAAAAACTTAGTATTGTATAAATGACTAGTTTATATGTTTTCATAATTAAATTCTTTTTCTTCAATATTTATAAAGGTTCTAGTTATTTGTTCTTTTAAGCGTAATTTAATTGTAAATTTCGTTCCATGTGGGTGGTGTTACTTTTAGCAAATGTTTTACAAAAAAGTCTTTACGTTTGCGCTCCCCAAAGGCACCTCCAGAAGAGTGTGCCATTCCTGGAACTGTGACTAACTCAAAATCTTTATTAGCTTTTATCAATGCATCTACAAATTGCATAGTTGAAGAAGGGTCTACATTATCATCAACTTCACCTAAAATCAGCATTAAATTTCCTTCTAATTGACTAGCATTCTCAACATTAGAACAGGCTGCATAATGTGGACCTACAGGGTAGCCCATAAACTGTTCGTTCCACCACATTTTATCCATTCTATTATCATGACATCCACAAGAAGCTACGGCAACATCATAAAAGTCTGAATTAAAAACCAATGCAGCACCAGCATTTTGCCCACCAGCAGAAGTTCCATGTATGCCTACTTTATCAATATTCATATAAGGATATTTTTTTGCAGCAGCTTTCATCCATAATTTTCTATCGGGAAAACCGCCGTCTTTGAGATTTTGCCAACAAACATCATGAAAAGCTTTAGAGCGGTTTGAAGTACCCATACCATCTATTTGAACCACAATAAAACCTAGTTCGGCTAAAGAGCTCATGGACCAATAATATGCATGAAAATCTTTAGGTACAAAAGAATCGTGTGGACCAGCATAAATGTATTCTATTATGGGATAAAACCTATTAGGGTCGAATGTGGTTGGTCTTACAATAATACCCCAAATATCGGTTTTACCGTCTCTACCTTTTGCGGTAAAGACTTCTGGCGCAATCCAATCTTCTTTCAATAAAGCTGAATGGTCTGCTTTTTGAAGTTCTATAATTGTTTTAGCATTTTCTGTTTTTTTCAAAATAGTTACAGGAGGCATATCTACTCTAGAATATTGATCTACATAATATTTGTAATCATCCGAAAAGGTAAGTTTATGATTTCCGTTTTCTGATGTTAAGCGTTCTAATTTTTTACCATCAAAATCAATTTTACAATAGTGTAAAAAATAGGGGTCTTGATCTTTGTCTAGACCACTGGCTGTAAAATAAATCTCTTTGTTTTCTTCATCAACATGAATTACTTTTCTAACAACCCAATTACCTTTAGTGAGTTGTTTTTTTACTGTACCATTACTATTATATATGTATATGTGGTTCCATCCATCACGTTCTGATGTCCAAACAATTTCTTTCCCATCTTCAATATCATATCTGTATTTTTTACTACTATAATCAATAAATGTGTTGCTTGTTTCGTTTATTAAAACGGTTACTTTTCCAGTTTCAGCATTAACTTCTAAAATCTTATATGCTTGATGACCACGTTGGTTGTATTCAAATGAAAAAGCCCTACTGTCTGCTCTCCAGTCTAATTTTGAAACATCATACTGGCTACTAAACTCATCCGTTGGAATTTTTATGTGTTTTTTTGATTCAACTAAGAATAATTGTGGACTTTTAAATGGAAGTTCATCACCTGGTTTTAAATAATCTCTAGATTGTAATTTTGGTTGAAACTGGTCTTTAGGGCTAGATTCTACAAAGTAAATTTTGTGATCTTCTCCAGGCCTAACTTTATAAGCCATTATTTTTTTGCCATCTGGAGACCATTTTATATACGATGAATAATAATTTCCTTGAGTACCATCATAGCTCAATTGGATATCTGTTTCAGTTTTATTTTCTTTTATATACAGATTAGAATTTTTTATAAAGGCCGTTTTAGTATTGTCGGGAGAAGGAACTGGTTTGCCAGTGGTTTCGTCAAAATGATCACCCCAATATCCCCGGTCTCTATTTTTTCTACCTTCAATAGTATCCAGAATGCTTAAAGAGTAATTATTTAGATTACAAATTAAAAGTATCTTTCTAAAGTTGAATTTTAATTCGTTTTTACCCGAATCAAATTCTAAATCACTAATATTTATATTGTTAGGGTTAATACTCTCTTTTGTTTTTTCTGATAATGAATCGGCTAACTTTTTATGGTCAAAAAATGGTTTTTGTTGTTTTTCTTCAACACTTACAATGAGGTATTCCTTGCCGTTTTTCGAATTATTAACATACCAAAGTTTATTATTTGGAAGCCAGTTAAACTCTGAAGGTGTATTAAAAACGTTGTCTTTAAATAATGAATCTACAGCAAGCGCTTTTTTATATTCTTCCAAGGTGCCTTGGCTGTACATTGAAATGCAGCAAATAAATGTTAGAACCACACTTATTTTTTGAGTCATCTGTTTCATAATTTGATTTATTTATAAAAATAAAGATTATCTTCAAACAGATGAGGTGTAAAGTTAGCTGAAAGTAGTATTATATTAACCTTAACGGAATGTTAACAAGTAATTATATGTGATTTTAATACAAAACTCATCAAAATTTTAAAGAAAATTGAAAACAAGTTTTTATTAACAAGAAAAGGATTATAAATTAGTTTTTTAAGTTAAATAACATTTTCTTGAAATAGAATTTAATTACCAAATGGATTGTCAATTGAATGTGCAGGTTGAGTAAACCACCTTGGACCTTTATTAGTCATGTAAATATGATCTTCTAATCGCACTCCAAATTTATTTGGAACACAAATCATAGGCTCAACACTATAGCACATACCTGATTGTAATATAGTTTCGTTTCCTTGTAATATATAGGGGTATTCGTGTATATCTAAACCAATACCATGGCCGGTTCTATGTGGTAACCCAGGAAGATTATAATCTGGTCCAAGCCCATGTGATTCGATGGTTTTTCTAGCTGATACATCTACTGTACCACAAGTGTTTCCTATTTTTGACACATTAAAAGCGGCTATTTGTGCTTCTTTTTCAATATTCCAAATGGTACGTTGGTAATCATTAGCTTCTCCAAAAATATAAGTTCTTGTAATATCTGAAATATAGTCATGAACAGAACACCCCGTATCTACCAGAACAATATCATTAATTTCTAATGGTTTAGGTGTTTTTACACCGTGTGGAAACGATGAATCTTTCCCAAATAAAACAATGCAAAAATATGATCCAGAAATAACACCGTAACGCTTATGGGCTTCGTTAATAAAATCTTCTACTTCTTTAGCAGTGATACCTACTTTTAAAATTCTAGCGGTAGCTTTATGAACTTCTAAAGTAATATCCATTAAGGCTTGAATAATATTAATTTCAGCTGCGGATTTAATCATTCGGCAAGCCGAAACGATAGTTTTTGCGTTTTCAATATTTAAAGATATGGCTTTCGAGATACCTTTATAAACAAAGAAAGGTGTGCTTTCATCAATTAATAGAGTCCCATCTAAAATATTATTTTGTTTAAGAATAGTGTTTAAAAGTGTATATGGACTTTCGTGTTCTTCCCAACAATGTATTTCACCTTCAATAGACATAAAATCTAAAATGGTTCCTTTTTCAAAGTTTGGGGCTATATAATGGAGATTACCATTTTCTAGTAAAACAGCTCCAACCATACGTTCACTAGCATGCCAATGTGTGCCTGTAAAATATAATAAATTCGTCCCTGAATTTAAATACATAGCTTGTGCTTTATGTGTTTTCATAAGCTTGCAAGCTTTTTGAATTCTATTTTTATATTCAGCTTCTTGAATAGGTTCTATTAATTGTGCCATAGGTTTTATGGCATTTAATTCTGCTTCTATTGTAGACCCACCTATTCCGAATTTATTCATATTATTATATTTATTTATTATTTGAAACGCTCAGGAGCGAGCGGGTTTAAATTTACGGAAGATTTTTTGTTTCCTACTAGTTCTGTAACTAATTGTCCAGTTATAGGACCTAAACTCCAACCCATCATTGCATGCCCTGCTGCTATTGTTAAATTTGAATATTTACTAGTTTTACCTATAAAAGGAACACCATCTGGAGACACAGGTCTTAAACCAGAAGTCGCTTTTGCTCTTTCTTCTTCATTAATTTCAATGTCATTATAGAATGTTTTAACAGCGTTGGCTAAAGCATTCACACGTTGTTTTCTAACAATAGTGTTATTTCCTGAAAACTCCATAGTACCTGCAAAACGTGTAAAATCATGCATGGGCGTAATAGCGGCTTTGGCTTCAACTAAAATGGTAGGGATGGTTATACCTGTGTGTCTGTACAAGTCCATACTGTAACCTTTGCCTCCTTGTATCGGTACTTTTAGTTTTAGTTTTGACGCTAATGTAGAAGTCCAGCTACCGCTTGCTAAAACAAAATCATCTGCTTCAAAAATACTAGAATTCGTTTTTACAGATGTAATACTATTGTTTTTTACAGTAAAATCTTCAACTTTTTGATTTGTTTTAAATGTCACACCATTATTTTCTAGCCACGTTTTCATGGTAAGCATAAAGTGATTTGGCGTCATATGCGAATCACATTTATAATGAACGGCTCCAATAACATGGTCAGACAATACTGGCTGAATTTTATGCAATGATTCTTTATTTAAGCAAGATACATCCAACCCCTCTTTAATAGCACGCTCTGCAATTGCATGTTCTTCTTCCTCGTTCTTATATGAGCTATAAGCCATTAAAATACCTTTTTTTTCGTAATGAAAATTAAAGTCTAATGACGTTAGCATCTCTTCGAATAAGTACTGACTTTTTAAATTTAATTCCTTTAAAACAGGAATAGATTTTTCGACATTATGTATCGATGCCGATTTTTTAAAATGAATTGCCCATTTGAAAAAATCTAAATCCAATCGCGGTTTTATATAAAAAGGACTTGAACTATTTAGCATCCATTTTAAACCTTGTGTAATAATACCTGGTGCTGCAAGCGGTATAAAATGACTAGGTGTTAGATAGCCCGCATTAATAAATGAAGCTCCGGTAGTGATATCACCTTGATCTAAAATGGTTACAGAATATCCTTCTTTAATTAAATAATATGCGCTACACAAGCCCGAAATTCCACCACCAACAATAACTACCTTCTTCATATAATCGTTTTGTTAAAAAAATGACTATTATATAACTTGGAATCCGTGAGCATAAGGATCTTCATCATCTATTATAATATTATTATAACCTGTAATTTGTGCCCAACCTTGAATACTAGGTACAATGGCTTTTTTTCCATTCAGAGTGGTTTCAGCTTCCACTTTTCCAATAAACTTACTACCTATAAAACTTTCATGAATAAAAGGTTCGCCTAATTTTAATTTACCTTTTGCGTGTAATTGAGCTATACGAGCAGAAGTACCTGTGCCACAAGGTGAACGATCGATAGCTTTATCACCATAAAACACAGCATTTCTTCCAGATGATGTTGGATCTATAGGTTCCCCCGTCCATAACATATGGCTAACATCTCTAATGGTTGCATCCTCGGGATGAATAAACATATCTGGATACTTTTCGTTTATACGGGCTCTAACTATTTGTGAATACTGTACAATTTTGCCTGCGGTATAATCTTGTATGCCACTAAAGTTCTTTTGTGGATCTACAATAGCATAATAATTACCCCCGTAAGACACATCGAAAGTTATTTCTCCAAGTTTAGGACATTCAATTGTTAAATTTTCGGCTGCTAAATAGGATTTTACATTGATTAACTTAACCCAGTCTACTTTTTTACCTGTTTGTTGGTATTCAATTTCCACCAATCCGGCAGGTGCTTCCATTCTTATTTTGCCAGGTATTTTTGGAGTAATCAAACCTTCTTCTATAGCAATTGTAATCGTGCCAATGGTACCGTGACCGCACATAGGTAAACATCCCGATGTTTCTATAAAAAGAATCGCAAAATCATTTTCAGAATTATGTGGTGGGTATAAAATACTACCACTCATCATGTCGTGACCCCGTGGTTCAAACATGAGTCCTTTACGAATCCAATCGAATTCTTTAAGAAAATGCTGCCGCTTTTCACTTAAATTATTTCCAATAAGGTTAGGACCTCCACCAGCAACAACACGCACGGGATTACCGCACGTGTGAGCATCAACACAAAAAAAAGTTTTTCTTGCCATATATTAGTAATATGTTTTTATAACTCTAATATATTTATAAATTTATTTTTGAAGTCCCTCTGGCAATAATTGCTTCGGGAACGATTGGTAACTTATTGGTCTCACCCATCTGTTTATAGCATGTGTTCCTACCGATGTATATTTAGCATTTGATGATGCTGGGTAAGGACCACCATGTTGCATTGATGGGCAAACTTCGACTCCCGTTGGCACGCCATTAAAAATGATACGTCCTACACGATTGGCTAAAGCATCCACAATATCTTCTAAATTAGAAATCTCACTGTCTTCTGCTATTATAGTTCCTGTTAATTGACCTTCTAAAGTTTCAATAATCTCGATTAATTGTGCTTCATCTTTACATTTTACAACTAAAGAAAAAGGACCAAATACTTCTTGATGAATTTTAGGATTCGCTAAAAAGTCTGCTCCCGATACTGTTACAATTTGTGAGGCAGCAAAATTGGCATCTATAGCATCACTAATTTTTGCTACTGTTTCTACCCCTTTTTGAGTTGCTACAGCAGTACCGTTTTTATCGAATCCAGCTTTAATATTGGGATGCAGCATACACTGTGCATCTATAGCTATCGTTTTTTTAGCTAAATCTTTAACAAAAGCATCTGTTTTATCATTAGCAATAGTTAGTAACAACCCAGGATTGGTACAAAACTGCCCTGTTCCTACAGTAATAGAACCTGCATAAGTACTAGCAAGTGCTTCACCACGAGTTTCAATAGCTTTTGGTGTAATAATGACAGGATTTATACTCCCCATTTCGGCATAAACTGGTATGGGTTCTTTTCGTTTTGAAGCAGCATCCATGATAGCTCTACCCGCTGCTAAACTCCCAGTAAAACCAACAGCTTTAATTTGTGGGTGATTTACTAATGCTAAACCAACAACAGGACCACGACCAGATAGATGTGAAAACACACCATTAGGCATCCCTGTTTTTTCAGCAGCTTTAAGAATGGCTGTTGCCACTAACTCTGAAGTACCAGAATGCATTTCATGTGCCTTAACAATAACGGGGCATCCTGAAGCCAAAGCACTAGCGGTATCTCCACCAGCTGCAGAAAAAGCGAAAGGAAAATTACTAGCTCCAAATACAACTACTGGTCCTATTGGAATTACTGTTTTTCTTAAATCATCTTTAGGTAACGGCGTTCGATCTGGCATAGCAGCATCAAAGGTATTGCTTTTCCAATCTTCACTTGAGATTAAGTTAGCAAACGATTTTAATTGCATGACAGTTCTACCGCGTTCGCCTACAGCTCGCCCTTCTGGTAAGCCCGATTCGGTTGTATAGACATCGATTAACTTTTGGTCTAAAGCTAAAATTTCATCTGCAATAGCATTTAAAAACTTAGCTCTTTGTTTTCCCGGTGTTTTTCTAAATGTTTTAAAAGCCTCTGTTGCAAGTTGAGCAGCTTCGTCAATTTCTTCAGTAACTGCTTCTATAAATTCAGTAGCGTTTTCAATATTTAGTTTTGGATTTATAGTTTTATGACTAATATTTCCTTTAGCACTAAGTTTATTTCCAATATAATTTTTGCCTGTTATCATTCTTTATTATAAGTTTTTGTAATCTGGTAAAGATGGTCTCGTTTTCATAGCTGCTTGAATTACATTTAAAACACGTTCTCTTTCTGTACCTTGTAAAGGTAATCTTGGTGCTCTTACGTTTTCAGTACCAATACCCGTAGCAACTTCTGCTAATTTAATATTTTGTACCAATTGCGGACTAATATCTAACTCCAATAATGGCATAAACCAACGATAAATTTTCATGGCCTCATTAATTTTTCCTGCTTTTACAAGTTTATAGATAGCAACGGTTTCTGCAGGATATGCACATACTAAACCTGCTACCCATCCATCGGCACCAATCACTAAACTTTCTAATCCAAGGGTGTCAACCCCAGTAAATACTTTGTAACGGTCTCCGAAACGATTTTTTAAACGAATAACATTTGTGATTTCTCTAGTAGACTCTTTTATAGCCACAATATTTTTATATTGAGATAACTCTTCAAACATGTCTAAAGTGACTTCTATTTTATAATCTATAGGGTTATTATAAATCATAATTGGTAACGATGTGTTTTTAGCAATTTCTCCAAAATAAGTTACAGTTTCAAAATCAGTAGCTTTATAACGCATGGGGGGTAAGATCATTATGCCTTCTGCTCCAATAGATTCTGCATGTTTTGCAACCTCAATAGCATCTTTAGTACTTTGTTCAGCAATATTAATAATTACAGGAATTTTTCCCTTGGTAATTGTAAGTGTTACTTTTATTAATATTTCTTTCTCTTCTTTTGTTAAAGTACTTGCTTCACCTAATGTCCCTCCTAGAATTATTCCATTTACACCAGCTTCCATTTGAGCTTTGATGTTTTTTTCGAACATTACAAGATCCAATTTATCATCACTTGTGAATTTTGTTGTTACTGCCGGCATTACGCCTTCCCATTTTACCATAATATATTAATTTAGATATGCAAATTTAAACCTTGATTTAAGAAGACTTATGACATTTATTAGCTTATTGTAATACTATATTACCCATCAAATAGGTTTGTGTTTATTTTTTTAGTAATATTAGCAAAATTAGCAGTAATGAAAGTACTTCCATTTAAAATTCCAAAGCCAGAAAATGAAGCTCTTGTTTACCAAGAAGAGCGATTGAAAGTATTATATGATCAACTTCACCAACATAGTGAAATACAAATTAGTTATATTGAAAAAGGGGCAGGGACATTATTGGTAGGAGACACTATTAGTGAATTTAAACCTAATGATATTTTAGTATTAGGAAGCTATGTACCACATGTTTTTAGAACAGATACTAATTTTTCTGATTTGACTGTAGCATATACATTATTTTTTGATAAAGAATCCTTTGGGAAATTTTTTTTTAATTTGCCAGATTTAGAGGGTTTGAATACGTTTTTTGAAGAATCTCAATATGGAATTAAAGTCCATTCCAAAAAAAAGAAGTTAATAAAACAGTTTGTCAAGCTTAAAAAGCAAAATAAGGTGCAACGAATAGCAACGCTTTTAAAGATTATAGACTATATTAATTTAGCAGAAAAGAAACCACTTTCGTCTTTTGTTTATAAAAAGAAATATACAGATGATGAAGGTAAGCGTATGAATGATGTCTTTAATTACGCTATGGAAAACTATTTTGAACCTATTACACTTGAAGAAATATCGGAAAAAGCGAATATGAGCAAAAATGCATTTTGTCGTTATTTTAAAAAGCGTACTAATAAAACTTTTTTTCAATTTCTCATTGAGATTCGTATTGAGCATGCTTGTAAGCTTATTTATAATAATCCAGATATTTCAATTGCTTCTATTTCAGAACAGTGTGGATTTCAAAATACAGCTAACTTTAATAGAAAGTTTAAAGAAATTAAAGGTGTTACACCTACACATTATAGAATGCAACGGTTTTAAAATTTAATTTTTAGCATATAGAATTTCTAATTGAAGTTTTGCGTTATTCTTTTTCTTGATATTTTATAAGAACGTTTGGTTATTGATTTCCATCTTCATTGTTTTAAATCAATGGATAAACCAACATATTCTATATACTTTAGAGAATCAATTTCTTTAACTGAATACACGTATTCTTTAATATCATTTATTGAAATTTCTTCAGAAATAGTTTCACAATCCATCCAAAATGTTTCTCCCTTAAAGCTTCTATTTTCTTTTAAATAATATTCGTTTTAAAGAAATCGCATCACATTATCTAGAGATTTTTTTGTTTTTGGTACTTTTAAATTTAACAATATCAAAGAGACCAAAACAGGAAGTATGAAATTGCTTGTTGAATCACTTAAACTTTATATTTACATAATGTTTTCAGGTTGTAAAAACTGAGCATAGTAGCTCATTGTAACTTGTCCATAAAGGGTCGTGTTCACAAAAAGTAAAAGGAGTTAAAACTATAGTTTTAAGCAATATTTTTTTCATAAGTTCTCTTAAATAAAAAGGAGAAGTAATTTTACCTCTCCTTATTTTAATTTATTCTAGTTCCCATTCAAAAATGCCAGCTGCATTTTTTTCCGCAAGTTGCACTTCTATTTTTATAGCTTTGGTTGTAACCGGTTTAAATACCACTTCATTTCCTAAGCCTTTATCAAGGCCATAATCTGTAGTGTTTTCAACAGGTTGCCATTCATCATTAGTATCTTTATAATATATTTTCCAATAATCAGGTACTTTGCAACCACCCCAAGGCTTGTCATCGTACCAATAAACGGTTGAACGACTTACGGTTTTTTCAGAATCAAAATTATATGAAATCCATTCTGTGGTGCCTTCTTTTGGCCACCAATGATAATAAGGTATAGAGCGATCTTCAGCATCTTTAGGTATGAGTCCATCGTTAATAGCTACTATGGGTTTAACATTATGAGAGGCTTCTATTTTGCTTTCGGATGCAAGGGTAGGAGCCATAGCTGGCTTTGTGGCATTTAATTCTATTGGTAACCAAACAGCCATATCGCCACTTCCTCGATGTGACCATGAATAATATGGTATCATATTAAGACTAACATCACTTGTAACCAGTTTTCCGTTATCGTTATAGCTTAAAGTCTGTGCATCGGTTTGAATCATATTAATACCATATAGCAAATCCTGTTTTGTTTCAACTTTAAACTCTGGTTTTTTGTTTAAAATAACGCTAAATATATTAAAGTCGTTATCAGGCCATTCTGTACAATATACAATTGGACCACGTTCTATGGATACTTTCCCTCGGTCTGCTTCAACAGCAGGATGTGCTTTTACTGTTCGTGGTTCCATTTCAAAATTAATATCTACTTTGTCTCCTTTTTTCCATATTCTATTAATGTTGAAATAACCTTTATTAATATCACTTGTAACGGTATTCCCATTTACTTTGACTGTAAAGCTTAATGTTTTTTTATCGGTATAGGTATAAAGATTTGATGGTACAACATTGTTTTGTAACCAACCTGGAACACGAACTTTAAGAGTAAAGTTTTGTCTGCCTTTCGGGGTAATCTCGATACCTACACTGCCATTCCAAGGGTAGTTTGTAGTTTGTGTTAATTTAACTGTTTTACCTTTTACTTGTAAATCTGATTCGTTTGCCATAAATAGATTTACATAAACATCACTATTATCTACAGCATAAATATAACCTGGAACAGACGGAATAAAACGACTTACATTTGAAGGACAACAAGCACAGCCAAACCATTCTTGACGTTGGTGTTGTCCAATAGACTCGAGTGGGTTAGGGTAGAAGAAGCTACCACCATCTAATGATACACCAGAAATAAGTCCATTATAAAGGGTGCGTTCTAAGACATCGTAGTATTTAGCATCCCCATGTAATAAAAATAAACGATAGTTTAAATATACATTTCCAATAGCGGCGCAAGTTTCACAATAAGCAGACATGTTTGGTAATTCGTAATTTTTACCGAATGATTCACCATGTCCGGTAGCTCCAATACCACCTGTAATGTATAATTTTTTAGATACGATATTGTCCCAAATTTTATCAATCGCATGAATGTAATCTTCATCACCAGTAAGTGCCGCAACATCTGCCATGCCAGAATACATGTATGAAGCACGAACAGCATGTCCTACAGCTTCGTCTTGTTCTAAAACGGGTTTATGAGACTGACTGTATTCGCTTTTAATATGTGTATGTCCACGCTCATCTAATAATAACTTAGCAAAATCTAGATATTTTTTGTTGCCTGTAACTACTGATAATTTTGCAAGTGCCATTTCTGTAATTTGGTGTCCTGGAACCACCATAATTTGTCCTGGTTTATTACCTACTTCACGAACAGCACAATCGGCAAATTTTATAGCAATATCTAAAAATGTTCTTTTTCCTGTAGATTGATAATGCGCAACAGCGCCTTCAACTAAATGTCCAAGGTTATATAATTCGTGACTTAAATCTTCTTCTTTTTCCCAACGTTTTTTTCCAGCCCATTCATGTGTGTGTTCTGGGTTCATGGTACGGAATGTATATAGATAGCCATCAGGTTCTTGTGCTTTTCCTACGATAGTAATTAGACTATCAATATACTTTTCTAATTTTTTGTTGGGAGATGTTTGCATAGAATAACTAGCGCCTTCTATGGTTTTGTACACATCGGTATCATCAAAAGTAAAACCTTCAACTTTATTACTTTCACTTGGATTAGCTGCCATTGTGAAGTTGTCGTATCGTCCTGTTTCTTCGCATTTACCAAAGGCTAATGGAATTGTAGTTTCTCGACTGGCTTTAATACGTTGCCCCCAAAAAGTATCTGTTACTTGAACAGAGGTAAATGGAACCGGGGTGATGGGGTAGCCTGTATTTGTTTTTTTTTGTGCCAGACCAGTAAATGATGTTAGCACAACTAAACTTAATAATATTAATTTATTCATAGAATAATTGTTTTTATTTTAGTTTGTTATAATCGTTGAAATAAATGTAAAGGGTTTTTATCTTTTATTTATTAACTTAACGAGTGGTTATATTGTTTATGTTAAATTTGTATTCTATTTATTAACTTTAATACTTTGTATATAATCGCTGTTTTTTACAGCTATAATATAATCTTGATTCTTCGTTTTAATTCTGGCCATGTTTTTGACATCTCCAGGAATGAAAACCCCGCTTTTGTTAGCAGGAATAGGTTTAAAACCGCCATGACCATCACCTTTTAGCAAATAACCATAACCTCCGTCATTTCTAGGCGTTTCAACTTCTGAAGCAAAAAGATTACCAGCTACAAGTGCATCTAAATTTCCATCTTTATCATAATCATCTATTAAAATTTGGTTGATACTTGATACCTGAACGTCGATAGGGAGTTTATGTATTATAAATTTCCCATTTTTATTTTCAAGGTAAATGCTAGCAAAAGATTTTATTTTATAATGAAGTGATTTTTCCAGTTCATTTTTATCATAAACTTCGTCTAATGTTGCCACCGAAAAACTTTCATAATCTTTAAACTTTTCTTCGATTGATGGTATTTGTTGTGAAGAACAGCTTCTGCCTCTTACAGGATATTGCTTTCCTAGGTTATAGTAACCTAACACAATGTCGTTTTTACCATTTTTATCAAAGTCATTGAAATAAATATCGAATGTTTCGTTTTCTTTTGCCTTGTATTTATAGTTTAGTCCATTGTTACCTAACACATAATCCATATCACCGTCATTATCAAAATCACCTTGATTAATACTCCACCACCAACCCCTGGTTTCTTCTGATAAACCCATGTTTTCTGAAACTTCCGCAAAATCATTATGTGTGTTTTTAAAAACTTTAATAGGCATCCATTCTCCAATAATTATGATATCTAACCAATCGTCATTGTTAAAATCGGTAATAATGGCACTAGTTGCCATTCCTAAATTAGTTAACATCTTGGCCATATTGCTTGAAAAATTTTCAAATTTAGGGCTTCCTTTACTGCCAACGTTTTTTAATAAATAGCTTGTTGCTGAATTTGGATAATTTCCAGGCATTTGTCTGCCTAATGCCAATAAGTCATTTTTTCCATCTTTATTAAAATCAGCACTGTAGACTCTAGAACCACTTGTAATCATTTTAGGTAATACCGATTGAGCTGCTTTTGAAAATTGTCCGTTGCCATTATTTAGATAAAGAC
Source organism: Mariniflexile litorale (assembly GCF_031128465.2). Classification (GTDB taxonomy): domain Bacteria; phylum Bacteroidota; class Bacteroidia; order Flavobacteriales; family Flavobacteriaceae; genus Mariniflexile; species Mariniflexile litorale. The sequence goes on from NZ_CP155618.1 coordinate 3,463,433, forward strand.
GATCTTGAAGATTTGTTGATGTTGGAGAAAATTCATAACCACCACTTACAATATATAGATCATTATCTCCATCGTTGTCTGCATCAAAAATAATAGCACCATTATCTTCGCAAAGTTTATCCTTTTCTAAAACATTTAAATGATGTTGTTCAAACCCATTATCTGTTTGAAAAAACACAGTCCCTGAAAACCCAGCAGCACCTCCAATAAAATAATCATCTAAACCATCTTGGTTTAAATCACCAACCGCTAAAGCAGGACCAAAAGTTGACATTTTATGAGGGAGAAGTACTTGTTTTTCAAAATCGTCAAAATTGTTCTCTTCATGTTTGTATTTTGGGAATATGTTTATGTTGGTAGAGGTAAACAATGTATTAATATTTTCTTTTGTTTGTTTGCTCTCAACTTTCGCATTGTCATATTTTAGAATCAAATTTTGATTAACCTTAACAGCTTTTAAAGTTTGAACTTTCCCGTCAGTCCATATCACTTTTAGTTCGTCAATTTTGTTTGCTTGGTTTAAACCGAAATGAAGTTCTGGCGCGACAGAAGACTGAAATCCTCGTGTAAGCGTAAGTTCTTGAAATTGGGTTTGTTGGTTTGTTGTTATATAAACTCTATTTCCTAATCCAAATTTGTTGTTAGCTTGTCCTTCAAATTTGATTGTAATGAAGTTATTGGTTAAAGATATTTTATTTTTAAAGACAGAAGCTACATCATCAAGGTTATTAGTTATAATTTCTAAATCCCCATCGTTATCTAAATCAGCATATGTAGCACCTGTTGAAAAGCCTTCAAATTTTATGTTCCAAGAATCGTTTGCTTTTTCAAAAAGCCCATTCCCTTTATTTTTGAACATAAAATTATCTATTTTTTCAGAAGGAATATTTAATGATAATTTCAAAAATTCATCGCGTGATCCCTTTAAATGGTCAAAATAGTCATGGTTACTTACTTCTCTTCTTGTTCCGTTAGACACAAATAAGTCTTTGCTTCCATCATTATCAAAGTCAGCAAAAAGACCACCCCAGCTCCAATCGGTAGATGAGACTCCTGCCATCCTAGAAGTGTTGTTAAAATAAGGATCTCCATCGTTAAACACTCCTGAATTTACTTGCAAGCAATTTTGCATGTATTGATAATGAAATCCTGATTTTACCGTGCTCCAAAACAATTCAGGGTTCATGCTTACCATATTAGCCTTTTGCCTTCTATTGATATTTGAGTCCATGTCTGGCTGGTAAATATCAAGATTACCATCATTATTAAAATCGGCTATATCAACTCCCATCCCATAGAATGCAGTATGTGCTGTAGCTTTTTTAACAACTTCTCTAAAAGTGCCATCTCCATTGTTGATGTACAGATAGTCTGGAGTACTAAAATCGTTAGAAACATATATATCTGGCCAAGAATCGTTATTTACATCACCAATTGTTGCGCTTAATGACAATCCATATTTATCTACGCCTGCCTCTTTAGAAACATCTGTGAATTTGTTGCCATCATTTCTATATAAATGATCTGTTTCTTCAACTTCATGATTAGACATTTTATGAGAATAAAAAAGGTTAGGAGCATTAAATTTGGCAGGAGGGTAGTTGGCTACAAACAAATCTAAGTCACCATCTTTGTCATAATCAAAGAAGGTAGATTGTATGCTACAACCTTTATCGTTCAAACCATATTGAATCGCTTTTTCAGTAAATGTCCCATTCTTATTATTTATGAATAATTGATTGGTTCTTGGTTGAAACTTTCCACTTACAGAACAGTAAATGTCTAAAAAACCATCTCCATTTATATCTGCCATGGTAACCCCAGTGTACCATCTTTTGTCTCCAGAAACTCCAGCTTTTTCTGTAATGTCTTCAAATTGTAAATCACCTTTGTTTAGGTATAATTTGTTAGGTGCTTGATTTCCGGTAAAATACAGGTCTATTAAACCATCATTATTGATATCTCCAGCAGCAACGCCACCTCCCATATATAAATAGGAATAAGTAAAATAGTTTAGTTCATCACTCTCCGTAAGTTTATTGGAGAAGTTAATGCCAGTAGTAGAAGGTGATAAGCTCTCAAAGATTTTCCCGTCTACAATTTCTTCCTTTTTTGAGCAGTTTGTTAGTAATATCAAACAAAGAATATATTTGCTATATGTTCTCATTATATTAAATTTTAATTATCTTTTTTTTATTCATTTATTAATAATGGTTGAGTCTTATAATTTTTCTACTTATTCTTCTAAAATTATAATTTTTTATAAATGAATATTCTATTTTAGGCTTGTATTGACGAATTTAACCTGTTAATAAAATTCTCAGCAGGGTGTTATTACATTATCTTTTAGAGCTTCTTTTTCGGAAACATTATTAATAGAAATAATTAGTAATACAATGAAGTAACTGTATTTTATAAATAGTCTTTATAAAAGAGGTATTGAAAAGTAAAGCCAAAGAAGGGAACTTGTCTTCTTTGGCTTTACTAAAATAACTCATGTTACTGATGAACTTTACTGGTAATCATTTTGCGTTAATTTAGGGTTCGCCAATAACTGACTTTCTGGTATTGGAAATACTTTTCTATTCACACCATTTGGAACGTGGGACAACCATGATTTTGTTGTATATACTCCAAAGCGAATTAAATCTTGCTTTCTGTGATGCTCGCCAACAAATTCCCAACCTAGGTTGTCTAAGAAGCCGCCATATTGAATATCACCTCCTCCTTGTAGGTTGGTTATAACTCCATTTTCATAAGGGCCATATTGATATACGCTTCCACCCATTAATTGAGCACTTGTTACAGTAGCTTTGGCTGGATTATCTTTAAAACTTCTGGCTCTAATATTTGATACTATTATTGCAGCGGCAGGGGCATCATCCGTTCTAAGTAAGCATTCAGCTTTAATCATTAATGCGTCTGTATATCTGTAAAATGGTACGTCATTAGAGTTTGTCATGATATCACCACGACCAATTTCATAACGAACAAAGCGATTCCCTTCGTTAAACTCAGCACCGTCAACAGAACTAATGTAGTTTACATAATCTAATTGTGAAGAGGGGTTGTCTTTATCTATAAGTAAAGGTTCACCAGAGCTAGTAAGTTGAGGACCACCTAGCCAAGTATCTTCCAATCGTTGATCATCGACATCATATGTATCAATAAATTGTGGAATTGCAGCACTGCCTCCCCAAGGCGAACCAGATAAATCAAAGGTTTCTTTACTAGCTCCAAAAAGAGCTTTCCATGCAACATAAGAACCTCCTGCATAAACTTGATCAAAAGGAATTGCAAAAATAGTTTCAGACAAATTTTCGTTTTCTATCGCAAAAACATCAGAAAAGTTTGGAGTTAAGCTAAATTTATCACTATCAATAACATCTTGAACTTCACTAAGTGCATCATCCCAACGAGGCGTACCTATATAGACTTCAGAGTTTAAGTACATTTTGGCTAAAGTCATTTTAGCGGCCCATTTGGTAACCCTGCCATAAGTAGATTGGTTTCTTTCTTCTGTTAATAAAGGTATGGCATCCGTTAATTCTTTTATAATAAAATCATATACCTGTTGTGATGTACTTTGTTCTGGAATAAAACCTGCTTCAACATCAAATTGGGTTACTATAGGAACTCTTCTGAAATTATCGTATAAGAGATAATAGTACATAGCTCTTAGGGCTTTCAGCTCTGCAATATAAGCATCGGCTCCTTCTGCTTCTCCCAAGCCTTCAATTTGAAAAATAGCTTTATTGGTTGTATTAATAGCTGTATAGGCTCTATCCCATAAAGCTTCGGTATGACTTAATCCAGGAGCCCAAGTATGCTTGTGCATATCAATATAATAAGCTCCCCAACCAATGCCAAGTCTGTTTGGTGTCACAATTACATCAGAAGATTCCTCATACAAATCGAAAAGTCCATCCCAACCCCAATAAATGTCTCTAAACTTTGTATAGGGAGGTGCAATAATGGCATTTAAGTCATTAGCAGTAAAGGTGGTTTCTTCAGCAACAATATCGCTATAAACAGTTTCATCTAAGTTTGTACAACCTAAGGCGAGAAAGCCAAATGTAGCACTCAATAATATTGTGTTTATTTTAAAAATTTTCATAGTTAGCAATTTTAAAAGTTAACATTAAGCCCCAAGGTAAACGTGCGTACAGTAGGGTATTTATCTCTATCATCATTTCCTTGCGCTAAGACATCATCTCGTCTAATTTCGGGATCAATACCTGAATAACCAGTAATTGTTAGTAAATTGGTTGCTGTAGTGTACAATCTAACAGAATCAATAAAACTCCAACGGTCACAATTTAAATTATACCCTAAAGTTATATTTTCTAATTTCAAGTAATCTCCATTTTCAAGATAGTAGCTCACAAATTTTTGAGGTAAGTTTTCATTTAATCTTCCTTTTCCGTATACTGGGTCAAAGGCAGATTTAAGCATATTATACTCCACATTTGGGTTTTCGTAAAAGGCTCTTTGTGCATTTAGAATTTGAAATCCAAAAGCACCATTTAATACAAAACTTAAATCAAAATCTTTATATTTAAAGCTGTTAGTTATTCCTAACAAATGTTTTGGTACACCATTTCCTAAATACTGTCTGCTCTCATCATTTTCAACGGCAGTTGAAAATGGTACTTGACTCCCATCTGGTAATTCAATTAACCAAAAGCCATCATCTGTTAAATCTACTGATTCTAAACCCCAGAAATTACCAATTGATTGCCCTACTTCCAATTTATGTGTACCTGTTGATATAGGTTCACTTAATCCTCCTGTATAAATAACATTGTCTTCTATTTCGTATAAATCATTTGAAAGACTTACTAATTTGTTTTCATTGTGCGAATAAGTCATGTTGGCTTCCCAAGTAAAATCATCAGATTTTACAGGAGTTACATTTAGCAATACTTCAATACCTTTGTTTTCCATTTGTCCAACATTAGCTAAAGTTGTTCTGTATAAGTTTGGAGGAGTAGGAACCGTATAATCCCAAAGCATATCTTCTGTTTTCTTTTTATATACATCTATGCTTCCACTAATTCGGTTCTTTGCAAAAGCAAAATCAATTCCTAAGTTAACTTCTTTAGATACTTCCCAACGTAAATCAGGGTTTGGATTAGATGCAGCTTCCAGTCCTTTTACCCATACTCCATCCACTAAAAAATTACCTCCGTATTGTAGTAAGGTTAAAGACCTGTAAGGGTCATTCGGTATTACCCCAGTTTCTCCATAACCAGCTCTTAGTTTAAGCGTATTTACAAAATCAACATCTTTTAAAAAAGATTCATTGCTTATAGTCCAACCCGCAGAAACTGATGGAAAATCACCCCACTTATAATTGTTTCCAAATTTAGAAGAGCCTTCTCGTCTAAAACTGGCTAAAACGTTGAATCTAGAATCAAAACCATAGCTTAATCTTCCAAAGAAACCAATAAGAGTATTATCATTTTTATTACTATCCATACGTGCCTTACCATCTTGCAGGGCACGACCTTCACTTAAATTGTTATATGAAAAGGCATCGGTAGGGAAGTCAAAATTATTTGCCCAAAAACTCTCTTCAACATAGTATTGATGACTATACCCCCCTAAGACACTAAAACTATGTTTATCAATTTCTTTACTATATTTAGAGGTGAATTCTAGAATTTTTGTTTTACTTAAACCAGTTCCTCTTGAAGCAAAACCATTACGCTCTTCTCCATTATATCCTAAATATGCTCTTTTTTCACTGTAGCCAGATATATCACTGTTCCGTTCTGTAGAAACCATTAGGTTATTTTCCCATCCATCAATTGGAGTAAGTGTGACATTACCTGTTATTCTTAGCCATTGTTTTTGAAGTATCCCATCTGTTAATTTAATCATACCTAACGGGTTAACATATTGTAATTTGTTTTTATTTTGTGTAAATGTGCTATCATCATTTCTGATGCGATCTGTAGGGTTACGAATTAAAGCCTGTCTGTAAATTAATGGGTTAAAAGCATTGCCATCACCAAGAGCTCCAGTATTTTGAATGCCATTAATTATATTTACATTAAATTTTAACTTATCATCAAATAAATAGTGATTTACATCTGCACTTACACGAAACTCCTCATTTTGAGATCCTTTAAAAACGCCTTCTTGGTCAATATAATTTACATTAACAGAATAAGTGGAATTTTCACTTCCACCTGAGAAATTAATATTATGATTTTGAGTGATAGCGGTTCTAGATATTTCATCAAGCCAATCTGTTTTATAGCCCAAATCACCTCCTGTTTTAGATAGTTCTCCTTGAGCGATAAGTGCTGGATAATCATTTGCGGTTAGAAAGTTTGCTTTTTCTCCGAAAGAGGACATAGAAGAGTAATGGGAATATTTAAGCTGAGAAACCGTATTACGCTTCCCAGATTTGGTTGTTATAATAATAACTCCATTTGCACCACGTGTGCCATAAATGGCAGCTGCTGAGGCATCTTTTAAAACATCTACACTCTCAATATCGTCTGGCGAAACACTGTTTAAGCTTCCTGGTACACCATTAATAAGCACTAAAGGTGCTGTTCCTCCTTTTAAAGAGGACACACCACGCAATGAAATGTTTGCGCCAGAAGAGGGATCACCAGAACCATTTGAAATGCTTAAACCAGCAACTTTACCTTTTATTAAATCTGCAGCATCTCTTACAAAACCTGGATTAAAATCTTCAGCTTTTACTGTAGCAATAGCACTCGTTACTTCTCCTCTTTTTTGAGTTCCATAACCTATTACCACTACTTCGGATAATTGCTGTAAATTTTCTTCAAAAGTTAAATTAATTTCCTTTTTATTACCAACTGCAATTTCTTGAGTCACATATCCAATATATGAGAATACTAAAGTGGCATTGGAATTTTTTGTGTTAATTTCATATTTGCCGTCAAAATTTGAAATGACACCATTAGTAGTACCCTTTTCAGATACTGAAACGCCAGGAACAAGCATTCCATTTGGATCTTTAATTGTTCCTGTTATTTTTTGTTGAGCAAATGAAGCACTTATGCCCAAAATAACAAAAACCGAAAACAATAATCTTTTCTTTATAAAATTGCTTTCGAGATTTTTTAGTAGTTTTTTAAAATCCATAATTCAAAAGTTTGTTTTTAGTTAATACTAATCGTTATAACAATTACATATTTTAGTTAGATAGTTTGTATTATAATTGTTATGGTTTTGTTGTCTTGTAAAATTAAAATGATAATTTGTGTATGAATAAATATAATTAGCAGAAAGTAGTACTATATTAGCTCGTTTTTGTTTATTTAGCCTTTTTTTGAACAAAATGATGTTTTAAGGTATTATAAATCAAGATGTTTAATAAAATGAGAATTAAAAATAGGATTCTAATCGAGTAATATATAGGTAGATTGTAACTTATTAATAAGGAGATTCATTTATCCGTTTTTCCAAATCCAACAACGCATTCTAAAAGCATCTGGTGAATAGTGTAAATTTTTTTGGGAGTTAAATGTTATGGCGTTTAAATCCATCTCAATCTGCATTTTTCTACTCAAATTATTAACCATCCCATAAAAATCAATAACTTAGTTAGCTCTAAACATATATTATGAAAACACTAGGTATTGGAATTGTAGGCGTTCGATATGGTGCGCACATGCACTACGAAAACTTTAAAAAACTGCCACCTGGACTCATAGAACTTAGAGGCGTTTGCTCCAGAACCCTAGAAAGTGCCGAAGCCTTTGCTTCTAAAACAGGCATTACTTTTGTAACCAATAATATAGACGAGCTATTGGCACGGGAAGATATCGATATTATAGATATCTGCACGCCACCAGCAACGCACCACGAAATAGCCATAAAAGCAGCACAAGCCGGTAAACATATTATTATGGAAAAACCGCTTACGGGTTACTTTGGCGAACCTGGTGATAAAGAACCCATCGGTTTTCATGTACCCAGAGCACGTATGTTGGCAGGTGCCTTAAAAAATGCCGAAGCCATTCGAGAAGCCGTACGCAGTAATGGTGTTATTTTTTGTTATGCCGAAAATTGGGTATACGCACCACCCGTAGTAAAAATGCGCAACCTTATAGCAGCCTCCAAAGGTGCGATACTTGAGGTACGTGCCGAAGAAAACCACTCTGGTTCTAACTCGGTATTTTCAAGGGAGTGGAAGCACACGGGCGGTGGCGCACTCTTGCGTATGGGGTCGCACTCGGTTGGCGCCTGTTTACACCTAAAACATTGGGAAGGTATGGAACGCCTTGGTAAAAGCATTCGCCCCGTTTCAGTGATGGCAGATACTGCAGACCTGATACACACCGATGCCTCCAATCGCGCCAAAAAAGCAAATGCCCATAATTGGATTAGCTCAAACCCAGTAGATGTAGAAGATTGGGCAAATGTGACCATTAAATTCGATGATGGTTCCCGAGCAACCGTGTTAGTGAGTGACGTTGGTCTTGGTGGATTAAACACCCGTATCACTACTTTTATGACCGACGGTGTTATAAAAGCAAACATGACCGCAAACAACGCTATCGAAACCTACGCCGTAGACCCCGAAACCTTTAGCAACGAATATTTTACCGAAAAATTAGAAACCAAAGCAGGGTGGAACCGCCCAAGTTGTGATGAAGACTGGTTTCGTGGCTTTATACAAGAAATTACCGACTTTGTAGATGCCATACAAAACAACCGCGAACCTCTTGCAGGCATCGATTTAGCGGTAGATTGTGTGAACGTTATCTACTCAGCATATCTATCTGCTGAACAAGGTAAACGCGTTAACCTGTAAAAGGTTTTAATTCATAGGTGTTATTTGGGCGTTACCCATATACTGAAACAAGTTCAGGAACTTGATTGGGCTTGGAGTTTATCCTGAGCGTAAGCGAAGGGCTCTATCTTTTTAAAACGTCATTGTGAGGAACAAACCATGAAATTTATTGTCATTGCGAGGAGGCATCGATGAAGCAATCTGCCTATTACAAACGTTTTAAAAAGGATGCCGCTGCAAATGTGAAGCATTCACGATTTCATTAATTTAAAATAGAATGGATGAGTAATCCCTAACACGAACTGGATAGCTTCGAAATTGTCATTGCGAGGCACGAAGCAATCTCATGATCTGTACTTCAAATAAAAATTGAAATAAATTATAAACAGATTGCTTCGTCGTGCCTCCTCGCAAAGACGTAAAGTTTTATGTTTATCGTTAAAACGAGGTAAAACAATCTGTAGCTGTAGCATTCAAAAGCCAACATTAACCCCTGCTAGCGCGAGCGTCTCGCTCGTGCGCATAACAATTTCTCGTCCTAAAAGTTTACATATTATACATTAATCCTAAAATAGGATTACAATTCAATACCGGTACGAGCGAGACGCTCGCACAAGCGCCATCGTTAAAATTAATTGCGGGTTTCAGTCTCATTATGCTTTCCAATCAGTTATTATAATACTTTTTAATATCATGAATAAATAAATCATCTAACTACTAAAAGTCAAAATATATTTCCTCAACTTTGGCATCAAAATAAAAACAATAGCATGAGCAAAACAAAACTTACCATAAACAGCAACGGGTCTGTAAAAGTAGAGGGCGATTTCGAAATAGTAGATGCACAAGGCAATGTGTATGGTTTACAAGGAAGAGAAGTGTTAGGAATCTGCCGTTGTGGGCTTTCTGCCAATAAACCTTTTTGCGATGGCGCACACCGTAACCATTTTGAGCACGATGCCAAAGCCTTCGATTTACCGCCTATGAAAATCCGTTAGTAACCTAACACAAAGAAAATTAATAAACGTTTTATTTAGCATATCGTTTAAAAATTAATTTTGCGTGAGATTAAGAAGCTAAATTTTATTTTTAAAAAAGAAAAGTTGAATTTTAAATTCCTACATATCTGGTTATTAATTCTGAGTTCACATGGTGTATTAGCACAACAATGGCAACAAAATTTAAAAATTGTTGAACCTATAAGATCAGCATCAAGTTCTTTTGGTTTGCATATTGCAACCTATGAAGGTTTTGCTGCTTTCGAAGCAAATTCTGTTAGTGTAGGGGGTGTCATAAATGCAGGTAAAGTTCATATGGCTAGAAAAGAATGTGAAGGGTGGTCTATTTATCAAGAATTAACACTTTCTGAAACTAAAGATTATTGTGGTTTTGGAAGTGCTTTAGCAATGGATAAAACAACATTAGCGATTCGAGGATGCGATCCACTTTTTCCTTTAGGTGGGGCTGCTATATATATGTATGAAAGAGGAGCAGATGATTTATATGTTTTTACTCAGAAAATAAGCAAACCAGAAAATGTTTTATGGGATAATTTTGGAATAACAATTTCTATTTCGGGAAATTATATGGTTGTGGGAGCGTCCTATAATAGTACCGATGCTTCTTTTTCAAATGTGTTAACAAATGCAGGGGCAGCTTATATTTATTTTAGAAATGCTTTAGGTGTTTGGTCTTTAGTTCAAAAAATAACAGCTAGCGATCGCGGTGCAAAAGATAATTTTGGAGGTTCTGTAGATATATATGAAAATACCATTGTAGTGGGTGCTGAAAATGAAGGTTTTAATTGGGCTGGTGCTTCTTATGTTTTTGAAAAAAACACAAATTCTAATTCTTGGAGTGAAGTGACTAAATTAGTTGCTTATGATTTTAGAGGCTTATTGGATAGATTTGGAAGCGTTGTAAAGATTGATAAAAATACCATTGCTATATCAGCAATGTGGGAAGATGACAATGATTATGTCTCCAGTGGTGATGATGGAATGCCTCTAAATTCTTTGGGGTCAGTATATGTTTTTGTAAAGAATACTACAGGGAATTGGGTCGGTAATCAAAAATTAAAAGCTTCAAATAGATCTATTTCTCATTTTCATTTTGGAGATAGATTAGATTTTCATGACAATACCATAGCTGTAAGAGGTGTAGAATATGAGTATGATGTAAGTGGAAGTCCTATAGCGTCTTATGGAAATATATACATATTTAATAAAGCTACTGATGGTATGTGGAGTGAATATCAAATAATACCACAAACTATACGATATGGTAGCGATGCTTTTGGACGTGATGTCGCGCTTTATGGAGAAGATTTGTTTGTTGGGGCATATTGGCATGATTACGATATAAATGAACAAAATTTTTTAAATGATTCTGGGGCAATATTTTTATTTAATCCTTACAGCTTAGAAAGTTTAAAAAAACCTGAGATAAATTTGTTACCAACTTTAATGGCATGTGAAGATTTAGGAAATGGTTTTTCTTCAAACTTTAATATGTCTACTTTACAAAGTGACCTCGTAGATAAACCAGAAGATTATACATTCTATTATAGAGATCAATTAGGTAATATCCTATCAAGTCCATTGCCAGATTATTATGCTAATGCTTTTCCTTATTCTGAAAAAATATTTATTAGGGTAGAAAACAAGCATAACTCTAAATGCTTTGAGGATACCGAAATACAACTAGAAACTTTAGCATCGTTTAATTTAAATGTAGTGCCAGAATTATTTGAATGTGATACAACTGGAACTGGGTTTTCGGTTTTTGATCTTTCAGAATTAAATAGAGCATTAGTAGATGATCCCACACTGTATGAATTTTTATACTTTGATGCTTATGGAAATAATATAAGTAATTCTATTAATAAAACCTATCAAAACAAAACCCAAAACCAAGAACAAATAACGGTAAGGGTTTCAAATAAAAACACCTCGTGCATCAAAGAAACAACAATCACTTTAAATGTTTCTAACGTTAAAGCGTATACAGTATCGGCATTATTTTCATGTGTTAAAAATAATTCTAATTTAGTAGCATTTAATACCTCAAATATTCAAGCACAGTTGTTACAAGGTCAAACAAATCGGGAGGTTTATTATTTTAATGAAGATGGCACATTATTAACAAGTCCATTACCAAATCCATATCACTTAGAATTTGGAACAGTCAAAACTATAAAAGCTCGTGTTGAAAATTCAGTTTTAGGTTGTTATGATGAAACATTTGTTACGTTTAATAGTGTGGATTGTGATTCAGAAATAGTAGATTTTAAAATCCCTAAGTATTTTACTCCAAATGGAGATGGGGTAAATGATGAGTGGAAAATTACTCAGGAATTTAGTCAAAATTATATTGTATATATTTTTGATAGATACGGAAAACTTATAAAAAATTTAGGATCTAATAATGGTTGGGATGGGAACTTTAATGGGAAACCTTTGCCTTCATCAGATTATTGGTATAAATTAGTATTTGAAGATGGAACAAATAAAACAGGGCACTTTACTCTTAAAAGATGATTTGTTACCGCTAATATATGACTTCATTAGTTAATAACTCCTAACAATTCCTTTTTAAAACCAACTTCTAAATTCCTATTTTGCGGCTTCAAAATAAATTCCCGTATAAACGAGAATCTCACTATAAATTTAGAAAGAAGTGAAGGTCTGTATTGCCGAAAAACCAAGTGTAGCACGCGAAATTGCATCCGTTTTAGGAGCGAATACCAAACGCGATGGCTATTACGAGGGTAATGGGTATGCAGTAACGTACACCTTTGGGCATTTATGCACGTTGAAAGAACCCAACGATTATAAGCCTTATTGGAAAAGTTGGGATTTAAACAACTTACCTATGCTTCCCGAAAAGTTTGAAACCAAAGTGGTCTCGAATTCGGGGATTCAAAAGCAATTTAGAATTGTAAAAAGTTTATTTGATAAAGCAGAGGTTGTTATCAACTGCGGGGATGCGGGACAAGAAGGAGAACTTATTCAACGTTGGGTAATGAATGAGGCAAAATACAAAGGTGAAGTAAAGCGCTTATGGATTTCCTCTTTAACTACTGAAGCCATCAAAGAAGGTTTCGAGAACTTAAAACCTTCAGCGAACTACGATAATTTATATTACGCAGGCTTTTCTAGAGCTATTGGCGACTGGTTATTGGGTATGAATGCCACTCGTTTGTACACTGTAAAACATGGGGGTTACAAACAAGTCTTGTCGGTTGGTCGAGTGCAAACCCCCACCTTAGCGATGGTGGTAAACCGATTTAAAGAAATTGAAAACTTTAAACCGCAACCGTATTGGGAATTGCAAACCATGTATAGAGAAACGCTTTTTAGTTATGAAGAAGGACGTTTTTTAAAGAAGGAAGATGGTGAGACTTTAGCTGATAAAGTTAAAGAAAGCGATTTCGAAATTGTATCCATAGAAAAGAAGAAAGGCAATGAGTATGCCCCAAAACTATTCGATTTAACAGGTTTACAGGTATATTGCAATACGAAGTTTGGGTTTTCAGCAGATGAAACCCTTAAAATCGCCCAAACCTTATACGAGCAAAAAGTAGTGACCTACCCAAGAGTAGATACAACCTTTTTACCAAACGATGTGTACCCTAAAGTATCGGGCATTCTTCAAAAGTTAACTAATTACGCTGCTTTAACACAGCCGCTTTTAGGAAAAAAGATAAAAAAATCGACCAAGGTTTTTAATGATAAAAAAGTCACCGATCACCATGCAATTATCCCAACGGGGATGCAAACCAATTTGCAATACAACCAACAACAGGTGTATGATATTATTGTAAAGCGTTTTATTGCGGTATTTTATGATGATTGTGCGGTATCGAACACCACGGTTATTGGGAAAGCAGCCGACGTATCGTTTAAAACCACAGGAAAAGAAATATTAAAAAAAGGCTGGCGCGTGGTGTTTGAAGACCCGAACGCTAAAGAAAGAGCCCCCGATTTGTTACCCACTTTTGTAAAAGGTGAAAAAGGGCCACATGAACCTTCATTCTTAGAAAAGGAAACCAAACCGCCCAATCAGTTTACGGAAGCTTCGTTATTACGTGCCATGGAAACTGCAGGAAAAGAGGTCGATGATGAAGAGTTACGTGATTTAATGAAAGAAAATGGGATAGGTAGACCATCTACCCGAGCCAATATTATTGAAACGCTTTTTAAACGTAAGTACATCGTTAGAAATAAAAAACAAGTATTGCCAACTCAAACAGGCATTCAGTTAATTGATACCATTCAGAATGATTTATTAAAATCGGCAGAACTAACAGGTACTTGGGAAAAGCAATTAAAAGATATTGAAAAAGGCGAATTTACCGCTGGGGCGTTTATAAACAATATGAAACGTATGGTAGATGCGTTGGTTTATGAAGTGCGTAGTGAAACCACACGAGCAAATATATCGCATGCAGCAAATGCAAAAAAGCGAGAAGCGAAAGCAGAGACTAAGAAAGCAGCTGGTATTTTGGCTGAGGGTTGCCCAAAATGTAAAAAAGCAAACATTATAAAAGGGAAATCGGCATATGGCTGTGCTAATTATAAATCAGGTTGCGATTTTATATTACCATTTACGTATGCTGATAAAAAAATATCGGAGAAGCAGTACGTAAGATTGCTTAAAAAGGGCTCTACAGTCAATTTAAAAGACTTTAAAACAAGTATGGGTACAGTCGAAGGCTTATTGCGTTTTGATGAGAATTTTAAGCTTAAATTTGAGCCTAAAAGAGCAGCAAAAAAAGCAGAAGCAAAAACCGATGAATTAACCTGCCCGAAATGTAAAAAAGGAACGGTTATAAAAGGAAATACTGCTTATGGGTGTAGCGACTATAAATCAGGTTGCGATTTTAAAGTGACTTTTGATATGGTTCGCGAAAAAATAAACGGAGAAACACCAACTAAGGAACTGGTGTTTCGTATTTTGAAAGGAAGTGTTTAAGAGTTACTTGTCATTTCGAACGCAGTGAGAAATCGCAAATGCACTTTGTTTGCGAAACTTATGTGATGTCTCAATCGTAGCTCATTTCGACAAGACTGTTTGGATTAAAAAAATTAAATGACAGAACAAGAACCCATACACCGCCACTTTATAATTTACAAACCGTACGGAGTTTTAAGTCAGTTTGGAAGCAATGATAGCAAGCAGCAATCTAAAAAATTTCTAGGTTTGTTACACGATTTTCCTGAAGGCATTATGCCTATTGGACGTTTGGATGAAAAATCGGAAGGCTTATTATTACTTACTACCGATGGTAAAATGAGCGATTTTGTAAACAGCCAAAAAGTAGATAAAGAATATTATGCCCAAGTTAATGGCGATATCACTCGTGAAGCTATAACACAATTGTCAAAAGGCGTAGAGATAGGTTTTGATGGTAAGAAATATCAAACCAAACCTTGCAAAGTGTTTAAATTAGATGCTATTCCAGAATTACCAATACGTTCTCAAAAAATTAGAGATGACAGGCACGGACCAACCTCATGGATTTCAATAATTTTAAACGAGGGGAAATTTAGGCAAGTAAGAAAAATGACTTCCTCAGTTGGGTTTCCAACATTACGATTAGTTAGGGTTCGAGTAGGTAATATTCACTTAAGCAACATGCAAGTGGGTGATGTCGTTGAGGTTTTAGATTTGATATAATTTTGTGTTCGCGAGGAGGGAACGATGAATCAATCTGTTTGTTGTGTGCTCAAAATGGACTTTGATAAATATCATAAGATTGTTTCGTGCCTCATAATGACATTTTATATCATGAAATAGTGATTTATAAAATAAATTTATTAGTTATAATTTTTTTGCGTTAGGGATTACGCCATTGTAGGAGTACCTACCTCGATGAGGGTAACGCCCAAATATTAAACTTCTAATTTTTTTAATTCTGTGTAATTTCGGTTAAGGCGTTTTAGTAATAGGCCATAGGTTAACCAATAGATAAACAATAGTAAACCTACAACAATGGCTAATAGAGCTATGGTGGCTACAATAACCCCTGCATAAATTTGGAAGACACCACCGTTAAGTGAAGCGGCTTGCAATTGCTCTGTTACTATCGGGTCGTGTTTAAAACCGTAAGCGGCACCTAAAAAAGTTCCTATAACAAGAAAAGCTAAATTGAAAATAACGTACTGTTTTACGGTTTGTCTTGTTTTAAGAATATTTTCAATAAGTGTTTTAGAGTTATCGGTTGCTGATATGTTTTTATGGTTTATGTAAAATTGGTAAAAGAAATAAACAAGAACTACATAACTAATAATGGTTAGAGGTATTAAAATATGGTCTATATCTAAATCGTTCATTTTTTCGGATATCGATGTGCCTTTAAGAATCACTGAAATAATCAACCAGAATCCAAATTCTAGTAAGCTGATGATAAATATCCATTTTACAATATTTGATGATTTGGCATGAATCATCGTATAAATTTCTTTATATGTTAACTGTGGGTACTTGGTAGTATCTTTCTTCCAGTCTTTTTTTAATAGTTCTAATTCATCCATAACCTTAGGGATTTAGTATGGTTTTTAGTTTTGTTTTTATTCGGCTCATTTTCACTCTGGCATTCACTTCACTAATACCTATGGTTTCGCTTATTTCTCTATAATCTTTATCTTCTAAATATAAAAATACAAGAGCTTTTTCAATATCGTTTAGTTGATGTACTGCTTTATATAATACTTTAAGTTGTTCTTCTTCGGTGTCGTCATAAGCTTGAGCTGTTATTTTAAATTCTACACCTTGAAAATCTTGAGTATTTATAGTACGCTTTGATTTTCGATAAAGCGTAATAGCGGTGTTTAATCCCACGCGATACATCCAGGTGCTAAACTTAGCATCGCCACGAAACTTAGGGAATGCTTTCCAAAGTTGTATGGTTATTTCTTGGAATAAATCGTTATGCGCATCATAATTATTGGTGTATAAACGGCATACCTTGTGTATGATGTTTTGATGCGTTTCTAGCAATTCAACAAAATTATGTTCAAGTTCTTTATTCAAATCGGAGGGTTAGTTATTATATAAGTAGCTTAAAGTTTTAAATTGTTACAGTAAGGCGAAAGAATTTTAAAGGGCCGTTAATTAGTAAGGTGCTTTTGTGTGTTTTATTTTAGTGTTGTAGTTGTTTTACGGTTTTTAGTAATTGGAAATAAATATTAAATTATAACTTTAATTTAAAACCATTAAATATTTAGTTGTTAATTGTTTAGTAGTTAGTTATAGACAAAAACTATAGTTGGTTTTTTGCTTGAATTGGTACTTTGTGATAAGCTAATATATGAAAAATATATTTACTAAAAATAGTACCAAAATCTCATTAAAAAAAATCTGTAAATGAGGTTTTTTAAAGGACATTGTTTCTTAAAAACAACTGTTCATCACTTAAACTTAACAGTTCGGTTAGTTAAAATTTTAATGACACATCTTTTGTTTCAAATTTGCTTTCTAGAAATTGAACAACCAAAATCATGCAAAAATTAATTACCAGTATCATTATTTTATGGAGTCTGAATTTAAGTGCACAAATACCTATTAACGGAAAAGTGACCGATGTAAAAGGTATGCCCATACCAGGAGCTAATATTTATTTAGAAGGAACTTACGATGGAGGTACTACCGATGAAAACGGCTCCTTTTCATTTAAAACAAATCAAACTGGAATGCAGAAATTGATTATTTCTTTTTTATCTTTTGAAACATTTACTATATTAGACGATGTGGTTTATATGAAAAATGTACATATAAAACTTCGTGAAGATGTAAATGCATTGGATGCCGTGGTACTTTCGGCAGGAACATTTTCAGCAGGCGATACTAGTAAAGTGAATGTGTTAAAACCTTTAGATGTGGTAACAACAGCTAGTGCTTTGGGCGATTTTGTAGGTGCTTTGCAAACCTTACCAGGAACAACCACTGTTGCCGAAGATGGCAGATTGTTTGTGCGGGGAGGTGATGCCGATGAAACCCAGATTTTTATTGATGGGATTCGAGTGTTTACACCTTACACACCCACGACCAACAATGCGCCTCCCGCGGGCGTTATTCGCCTTTCTTGTTTGATGGTATTACGTTCTCTACAGGTGGGTATTCTGCAGAATTTGGGCAAGCACTATCGAGTGTCTTGTTATTAAATACAATGGATGAACCCGATCAAGAGAAAACTGAAATTGGTATTATGAGTGTTGGTGCTCGTTTAGGGAACACTCAAAAACGGAACAAAACTTCGTTGAGTTTTAATGCTTCATATATTAATTTAGCACCTTATAACACTATTTTTTCTAGCCGAAATGATTGGATAGAACCTTATGAAACTGTTTCGGGTGAAATCGTATTTCGTAAAAAAACGAATAAGGGTTTATTTAAATTATATGGTGCTTTTGATGCGACAAATTTTGAATTAACGCAAGAAGATATTAACTATGAAGATGGTGTTTATTTTAAATTGAAGAATAAAAATCTTTATTTGAATAGTTCTTATGAAGGGGAGTTGAATGATACTTGGACTTATTTTGGAGGTGTCAGTTTTACTCATGGTAATAACGATTTAAAGATTATTGATAGTGCCATTGAAGACACAGAAAACTCGATACATGCCAAATTGAAATTCAAAAACAGAATAAATAACCGGTTTAAGTTATATTTTGGAGGGGAGTACTTTGCTACTAATTTTAAAGAAAATTACAACGACAAGGCTATAAAGAATGTTAATTACGGTTATGATAATAACCTAGTCGCCGCATTTACTGAAGCCGATATATTCATATCTAAAAACTTAGCGTTTAAAACGGGGCTACGTGCCGAATATAGCCAGTTGTTTAAAGAAACTACCATAGCACCTCGGGTGTCATTGGCATATAAAACGTCGGGTAAAAGTCAGTTGTCTTTAGCTTATGGAAATTTTTATCAAAACCCATCGAGTAACATTTTAAAATTCAACCAAGATTTAAAAGCCCAAAACACTTCACATTTTATAGCAAACTATCAATATAATGGCGATAGAAAGCTTTTTAGAGCCGAAGCTTATTATAAAAACTACAATGATTTAGTAAAGTATGATACAGATTTTGCCGACTTCAACAGCCTGTATAGCAACAAGGGGTCGGGCTTTGCAAAGGGCATCGATTTCTTTTGGCGAGACAGTAAAAGTATTAAAAATGTGGATTATTGGGTTAGTTATTCGCTTTTAGATACCGAGCGTGATTATAAAAATTACCCAACAAAAGCACAGCCCGATTTTGCAAATACGCATAACGTATCGGTAGTAGGGAAATACTGGATTAACGATTGGCGCAGTCAAGTAGGTTTTAGTTATGCCTTCGCATCTGGTAGAACCTACACCAACCCAAACGAAACGGGTTTTTTAAATGAAAAAGCAAAAGCGTATAACAGTTTAAGTGTGAATTGGGCGTATTTAGTTAGTCCGCAAAAAATACTATATGCTTCTGTAAACAACGTGTTGGGTTTTAAAAATATTAATGGATATCAATATGCGAATACATCTGATTTAAATGGGAACTTTAGCCGTCGCACTTTACAGCCAGCCACGGATCAATTCTTTTTTGTGGGCTTCTTTTGGACTATTAGTGAGGATAAAAAGAGTAATCAGTTGGATGATTTGTAGAGGTGGTTCCTTTAGCAAATAAGCATTACCTTTCTTTTAAGTATAAAACAGCAATAAATTATATTTATAACTAGTTGGTTTTATAATTTATTCTCTTTCAAATCTTTAGCTAAACTTGCTGTTTTCAGTTTTTTATTCTGCTTTAGATATTCTAAATCCGATGAATTGTCAATCATTAACTGACGATTATAATAATTTATATGTTCTAGAATTCCAAAAACATTCGCTAAAACACCCCAAATAATTAAGTTTTCTGGTAAAATTTGCCAGTCATTCTTATAAATTTGAAGACCAAATATTATGGGTATTAGAGCAATTAATATCAAATTTAATTTTTTAGAATTTTTGAAAATATTTAAATTTTTTTCTTGGTTGAACGGCTTATTAAGCAATCGGTATAACTTCAATTTCCAATAATGCTGTCCTTGAATTAATATTAATATACAGATTAAAAGACCGTATAAAAGAAAAAATATATCTGTAAAGGAATTTTTAAAAATTAGATAAATTAAAATCCCTGGGAATGTCACAAAAGCGTGAAATCTTTCCATTGGATAATAACTCTTCAATCTTTTAATTAGTTTTTGCTTACTCATTTATGTTTTCAACTTAGATCTATCTCTTTCGTTTCAATTGACTATATAATATGCTAAACAAAGTTAGTGGTTTTTCTTATAAAATCAATTTTTAAAGCAGAGTAATATGATAAATATCATAGTTATCCATTCTAATATCTAATAATTTTAAGGTAATAAAACAATTTGTCATGTTACTTAGAAAAAAAAATCCAGAATTAGAAATTGGCAGAAACAGTAGTTTGTATTTTGCTATTGGTTTAAACTTAATGTTATTTTTTTCTTGGCAAGCTTTAGAATATAAAACTTATGAAAAAAGAGAGGTTGCTATAGATATCTTAACTATGGAAGCGAAAACCGAGGAAGAAATTCCAATTGTAAATTATAATGCGCCACCACCTCCGCCACCTCCCGTGGCATTTAGCGAAAGTATTCAAATAGTTGATGATGTTGTAGAAATTGAAGAAACCGTTATAGAAAGTAGTGAAACTAATCAAAATGAAGCTATTTCAGATAATAAAAATATTGTTGGTATAGGAGATGTTAAGGTAGCTGTGGTTGAAGAAGATGTGGAGGTGGCGTTTGCTGTTATTGAAGATGTTCCAGTATTTCCTGGTTGTGAAGGCTTATCAAAAAGTGAAACCAAAGATTGTTTTCAACGAAAAATTCAAGAGCATGTAGTTAAGAATTTTCATTATCCAGAAACGGCATTACAATTAAGTATTCAAGGACGGGTATCGGTTATGTTTATTGTCGACTCTAAAGGTGTTACCACAGGAATACGTTCTAGAGGACCAGATAAAATTTTAGAAAAGGAAGCAGAGCGTATTATTGGATTATTGCCCAAAATGCAACCAGGCAAACAACGAGGAAGACCTGTTAGAGTAGCTTACGCTGTCCCCATTTTCTTTAAGTATCAAGAACGATAGTGTTTTGAATAGTAGTTATCATATTGAAAAATCAAAAGATGTTATGTCTTTTGATTTTTTTTATACCTAATAAAATGGTTTTACTTATTGTAAATTACAATACATCCTTAAAAAAATACAATTGGGTAAGTCGCTTTTTTAAAACCCATTAAGGTGATAGATATTTGTTTCATAATATGTACTGAATCTGTTTCAGTATTTAAACAAAAACCAAATGAAACATTTAATTATCATCGCCACCTTTTTAGTATCGGCATTAACAACCTCACAAACTAATTACGAAGAAGGTATGCAAAAAGCCTTTGAATTATGGGGAACGAATCCAAACGAAGCATCAAATTTATTTGAACGCATTGCTAAAGCTGAACCACACAATTGGTTACCTTCATATTATGCAGCCCAAGTTAATATTGTTAGCAGTTTTGGAGAAACCAATGAAGAAAAGCTAGCAGCTCAACTTAAAAAAGCACAAGATTTAATTAATGATGCTACAGCAATTTCAAAAAGTAATCCTGAAATTTTAGTAATGCAAGCCTTATTGCACACTGCTTGGGTAGCCTATGATGGTGCAACTTACGGTATGACTTTATCTGGTAAAATAACAGACTTGTATACAAAAGCAAGCATGTTAGCTCCAAACAATCCTCGTGTGGTGTATTGTAAAGCGGAGTGGGACATGGGTAGCGCTACGTATTTTGGACAAGATACCAAGCCGTTTTGTAAGGATTTAGAGCGTGCATTAGAACTTTTTGATAACTTTAAACCAGAAACACCATTTGGCCCGAATTGGGGGAAGGAACGCACAGAAATGCTATTACAATCTTGTAAAGAGTAAAACGAGAGTTTAAATTAAAGTCATGAAAAATTTTAGAAAATCAGTCATTTTAAGTTTTGTAATAGGTTGTGCTGTTTTTGTAATAGGTAATGCGTTGTCTGGAGACTTTAGTTTTAAAAGCGTAAACGAATTTCTAATTAATTTTTTTCAATATCAATTATACAGTTTTGTTCTTGGGATGAGTAATATGTACTTTTTCGATTATATGGAACGTTACCATTGGAAAAAGGAAGATAGAATAAAACGTATTGTTATTGGTATTGTAGGTTCTACTGTATTAACTTTATTAGGACTGTTTTTTTTGAGGGCTTTTACATCTATTGTGTTTTATGAGTCCTCATTTCAAGAATTTATAGCTAGCGAGAAGTTCTCATACTACCAGTTTGGATTATGGATTACTTTAACCATTGTTATTATTTTTCACTTTGTATATTTCTATAACAGGTATCAACAAAATAAAATAAAGGAGCAAAAGGTTATTGCTGGTACGGCAAGTGCGAAGTTCGATGCCTTAAAAAACCAGTTAGATCCTCATTTTCTTTTCAACAGTTTAAATGTGCTAACTAGTTTAATTGAAGAAAATCCAGAAAATGCCCAAAAATTCACGACTTCATTATCTAAAGTCTACCGCTATGTTTTAGAACAAAAGAATAAAGAATTGGTATCGGTAGACGAAGAATTGGAATTTGCAAAAACCTACATGTCTCTTTTAAAAATGCGATTTGAAGACAGCATTATTTTCGATATTCCTGAAAAGGCGAATAACTCAGAAAGCAAAGTAGTACCATTATCGTTACAATTACTTTTAGAAAATGCTGTAAAGCATAACATGGTAACATCAAGTAAACCACTACACATAAAAATTTATGAAGTGGGTGATAGTTTGGTGGTCGAAAACAACTTACAACCCAAACAAATAGTAAAAAAGAGTAGTGGAGTAGGTTTAAATAACATCATGCAGCGTTACGACCTGCTAACCACAAAAAAAATAAATATTAATAAAGAGGCAAGTAGGTTTTCAGTAGCCATACCCATGCTTACAAAACAAATTTATAATATGGAAATGAATCATAACTACAACGAACAAGACGCTTATAATAAAGCCAAAAAGCGCGTTGAAGAATTAAAAAGCTTTTACTCAAACCTTTTATCGTATTGCATTGTCATCCCATTTTTAATATTTATAAACTATCGTACTTCATGGAGTTTTCAATGGTTTTGGTTCCCTATGTTAGGTTGGGGTATGGGTTTAACATTTCATGCCTTTGGAGTTTTCGGATACGGAAAATCGTGGGAAGAACGCAAAATTCAAGAAATTTTAGAAAAAGAAGAATCGTCAAACAGTAAAACTTGGAAATAATGGAAAGTAATTATATAGAAAAAGACCGTTACGAGCGTGCTACAAAACGGGTGAAACGTATTAAAAGTTTTTATACACATGCTGTTGTTTATGTGGTAATCAATATTATGATTGTTATTGTAAATATTCAAAATTTAGACGTAGGCGAAAGCTATTTTCAATGGCATAATTTTACCACCCTATTCTTTTGGGGCATTGGTTTGTTGGCTCATGGTCTGTCTGTTTTTGCCCCAAACTTTATCTTGGGTAAGGATTGGGAAGAGAAAAAAATTAAAGACCTTATGGAAAAAGACAAAAAACCTTGGCAGTAAATAGGGCGTTACCCTATCGGGTCGGGCTATGCGTTGCAAGTCCTCGCTCGTACCTCGCTGTGGGCTTTTCACTGCTATCCCTAACGCACTTACCAATAAACAGTAACTAAAATAACTAACAGAAAACCAACCAATGAACACCATCATTATAGAAGACGAAAAGCCATCCGCACGTCGTTTACAACGTATGTTAACAGTTTTAAATATGGAAGCTGAAACTATGCTACATTCCGTTGAAGAGTCCATCCATTGGTTTCAAAATAACCCACATCCCGATTTAATATTTTTAGACATTCAATTAAGCGACGGACTCTCATTTGAAATCTTTGAAGCCATCGAAATAAAATCCGCAGTTATTTTTATTACTGCTTACGACGAGTATGCGCTGCAAGCCTTCAAGCTAAATAGTATTGATTATTTATTGAAACCCATTGATGAGGACGATTTAGCAAACGCTGTAAAAAAATACCAAGAGCGCTTACCGCAAAAACAAGCCGTTACTTTGGATTTTAACGATATTAAAAAGCTTCTCATTAACCCCATAGATCGTGAGTATAAAAAACGTTTTTCGGTAAAAGTGGGGCAACATTTAAAACTGATTAATATAGATGAGGTTGAATGTTTTTATAGCGAAAACAAAGGCACCTATTTACACACTTCCGAAGGCAGAAACTATTTACTAGATACCACTTTGGAATTACTCGAAAACGAACTGGAGCCAAAAAGCTTTTTTAGAATAAGCCGTAAGTTTTTTGTAAATATCAATGCTATAAAAGATATGGTGAGCTACACCAATTCGAGGTTACAAATAAAATTAAACTCGTATAACGACGATGAAGTTATTGTAGCCCGAGAGCGTGTTAAAGATTTTAAGATGTGGTTGGAGTCATAGATTTTCTATTTTAAATGCATGGAACCGTAGAGAGGAATTGGGTATTTTTACATAACAATTTCTTTATCATTTAAATAGCTTCCCACCATTTTTTATAGGTGTTTTTCATATCGGTGATGATGATTTCTTGTCCAATTTCTGGTGTGATCACCATCAAATTTAATATCTCAGCCTTGGCTTTTAAGCGTTTAATAGGATCAGTCCATTCATGTAAGGCTAATTTAAATCCTGCCCAATGTATGGGCATTATTTTTTTAGCTTTTACATCTATACCAGCTTGAGCTGTTTCTTCGGGCATCATGTGTATGTCCGCCCACATGTAGTTGTATTGTCCACATTCCATAAGTGCTAAATCGAAAGGTCCATATTTATTACCAATTTCTTTAAAATGGGAGGCATAACCGCTGTCTCCACTAAAATAAATATTCTCAGTTTTAGATTGTATAACCCACGAACACCACAAAGTAGTTTGAGCGGTATTAAATTTTCTTCCAGAAAAATGTTGAGCAGGTGTGCATACCAAGGTTAAGTTTTCAAAAGTGATTTCTTGCCACCAATCTAATTCCGTAATCTTAGTTTTAGGTACGCCCCAAGCTTCTAAATGAAGACCAACCCCAAGTGGTACAAAGAAATGGCGGGTTTTGTCTTTTATTTTCAAAACGGTTTCGTAGTCTAAATGGTCGTAATGGTCATGCGAAAAAATAACAGCATCTATTTGAGGTATTTTTTCCACTTCCAAAGGAAACTCTTTATTAAATCTATTAGCACCTAAAAGAGGATGGGGAGCAGCCACTCTCCCAAACATAGGATCAATTAAGATCGTTTTATTTTCCATTTGAAGCATAAATGAGGAATGACCAAACCATATCATTCTAGCTTGGTTGCTGTAAGCGGCTACCTGAGTAGAATCTAATTTTTTTACGTTTAGATCTTTTTTGGGTCTACTATTAGGAACTTTTGTTGTGAAAAACGTGTAAGCTAATTTTAAAGTTTCAGTAAAACTTAAGTCTTTAGGAACCGCTTTTGTATTATTAAATTTTCCGTTTCTGAATTGTTTTGAATGTTGATAAACTACTTGCTGTTCTTTTGTAAGTTGACCACCAAAACTAGGATAGAAGTTTGTGAATAGTAAATATGAAATAAGGCTGATGCCTATAATAGCTATAATAGTGGTGATCATTTTTTTTAAACTCTTTTTCAGCATGTAATTATGGGAGCATGTGTATTAAATAAAAAACGCTGTAATAAAGTTGTTTGTTTTTACTTAGCAGCATCAAAATTAAGTTTTATTTACCAAATGCGGCAGACTCATGATTCGAATATTTATAACCCAGTAAATAAATAAAGCTTGCCAAAATTAATTTAATTCTCTGTAGATTAATATATTTCGACAAGCTTAATGAGATGTTTTATTAAATTTTACTAATAATTATTTTTGTAAAAATTGAATTAATGGATTAATAAATCCGTTGAAGTTTTCAATGTGAGGCAAATGTCCAATATTTTCTAATTCAACTAATTGAGAATTAGGAATGCTTTTTTGTGTTTTCTTACCTAACTCATTATATAATCCCATCGTTTTTCTTACGTCATCTGTAACTAAGGGTTTGCCTAATGCGGTTCTATCTCTGGTGCCTATAATTAATAGGGTGGGAGATGAAATGTTTTTAAACTCATAAACCACCGGTTGTGTAAAAATCATATCATAGGTAAGTGCCGCATTCCAAGCAATTGTTTTATAATCCGAATTTAGCGTCCAGCCAGCTAATAAATTGACCCATTCATCATATTCTGGTTTCCATTTATTATCATAATAACTTACAAGCTGATATTTTTTAATGCTTTCATAGGTGTTTTTTAATTCATTTTGGTACCACCACTCAACGGGTTTGTAAGGCACCTTTAATTTCCAATCTTCTAACCCTATTGGGTTTTCTAAAATAAGTTTTTCGGTAGTTTCTGGGTACATTAATGCAAAACGAGTCGCCAACATACCACCCATAGAATGTCCTAAAATAGCCGTTTTATTAATTTTTAAAGTGTCTAACAATGCTTTTGTGTTTTGCGCCAGCTGTTGAAAGGTATAATGAAAATGTTGTGGTTTAGACGATTTTCCAAAACCTATTTGGTCCGGAACAATAACGCGAAATCCTTCCTTAGTCAAAGCTTCAATAGTGGTCTTCCAATAAGCACCATTAAAATTTTTACCGTGAATTAAAACAATGTTTTTTCCATTATAATTCTCGGGTTTTACATCCATGTAAGCCATTTTTAAATCTTGCTCTTGGATGTGTAATGGCAAAGTGGAAACCGCATATGGATAGGAGTAATTAGATAATTCAATATCTAACCACTGTAAATCATTATTCTGTGCAGCGGCATATGGATAACTGCATAAAATTGTAATTAATAGGAACAGGTTCTTAATCATTATGGGATCTGTTTATAATTTGTTTTAATTAGTAAACTGCTATTTTTAAAATAGATTGTAACAACATATTAATTATGGGTTTGTAGACCATAAAGAGGCACTTTTAAGCATGGCTCTTCTTGGTAATTTTAAACCAGCAACGATTAATTCTGCAAAATCTTCAGGTTGTAAAACGCTGTCTTCGGAATCTTTATTGGCAATACCTAATTCAATAGACATATCAGAAGCGATGGTACTTGGCGTTAATGTACACACACGAATGTTATTTTTACGCACTTCCTTCATTAAAGATTCAGACATGCCAATAACGGCGAATTTTGATGCAGAATAAGCTGATGTGTTTGCGTTTCCGTTCAATCCTGCTGTAGATGCTACATTAATGATGTCACCTTCGTTCTTACTAATTAAGTATGGTAAAACTTCTTTCGTTACATAATACATCCCCATAACATTGGTTTGTATAATTTGACTCCATTGCTTAACATCCATGTCATTTAAAGATCCAAAAGCTGCAATACCAGCATTGTTTACTAAAATATCTATAGAGCCGAAGGTGTTCATAATGCTTTTAATTCCAGTTTGAACTTCCTTATAATCGCTAACATCGAATACGGAATATATGGCCTTAACACCCAATGCTTCTAATTCAGAAACAGTTTCTTTTAAATCGGCTTCATTTCTTCCTGTTATAGCAACGTCAATGCCTTCATTTGCAAATGCTAGAGCCGTTGCTTTTCCAAGCCCTTTCCCGCCTCCAGTAATTATTGCTTTTTTATTTTTTAAATTTTTCATTTATAATATTTTTTTTTTGAATTGATGTATATTGTTTAGTAACTATTTAGCCTGTAAGAGTTCTGTTAACACTTGCTTGAACACATCCACAGGTTGCGCCCCTGTAACGGCACTTTTTCTATTAAAAACTACCGTAGGAACCGAGTTAACACCTAAGTTTTTCCAATAGTCTTCTTTACTTCTCACTTCGTGTCGTGCTTCTTCGTTATCTAATGTAGCTAATGCTTCTTCCGCATTTAAACCAACATCAAGTAAAGCTTGTTTTAATACATCTCTTTTAGAAACGTCCTTTCTTTCACTAAAAAATGACGTAGTTAAACGCATTTTTAAATCGGTTTGTTTACCAAAATCTTTAGCATACTCTAAGAGCATATGAGCATCAAATGTGTTGGACATGCGCATGTCTTCAAAATAATCGAAAGTAAAACCAAGTTCATCTCCAGCGTCAATCATGTGCTGTTGCGATTCTTTTTGCTGTTCCAAGGTAGATCCATATTTTTCTGCAATATGTTCTTGTAAATTTTGACCTTCAGCAGGCATATGAGGGTTTAACTCAAAAGGTTGCCATTCAATTTCGACTTGATCTTCAATACCTAATTCTTTTATTGCTTGTTCTAAACGTTTGAAGCCAATGGTACACCAAGGGCATACAACATCTGAAACGATATCAATTTTTAATTTTTCTTTCATTTTACAATTTAACTTTTATGTTTTTTTTTGAAAATAAGATATTATACTTATTTATAAGTCACAAGAATATCTGCTACTTTTTTTAAATCAGATTCTATAATTTCTGTTTTTGGAGCTAACGGAAAAGTTTGTTGTCCAGGTCGGCTAATAAATGCGGCTCTCCAACCAGCCCAAAGTGCTCCTGCAACATCCCAACCATGAGCTGCTATTAACATGCATTCTTCTGGTTTAACTCCCACTTTACGGGCTGCCCAAGCATAAGTGTCTGAAAATGGTTTAAATTTACCAATATCTTCAACACTTAATCTTTCATCGAAATATTCGGTTAAACCAGCACTTTCAAATTGTTTTTTCACACCTTCGTTTGATGAATTGGTGAATGAAACCAGTTTATAGCCATCCTTTTTTAATTGTTTTAAAGCCGTTTTAACTTCAGGGTGCGCAGGTAAACCTCGCAACGCATTTACTATGGTATGTCGTGCTTCGCTTTCTGAAATTGTAATACCATTATTTGCGGCCACCATTTGTAATGCAGCGGCTCCAATATTTCCAAAATGTTCGTATTGTCCGCCTGCTGTGGTTACTAAGGAGTATTGCAACATGGTTGTAAACCATAGCGATAATAAATCTTTTCGTCCTTCTAAAGCTTCTCCAACTTGCTCTTTCATTTGGGTGAGATCTAAAAGTGTTTCGTTCACGTCAAAAAATAATACTTTAGGTCTTATTTTATTCGTACTATTTTCTGGTGTGTTGCCAAAAGCTAAATTTGGTATCATCATTCCTGTTGTTCCCATAATTCCTATGTTTTTAATGAAGTTTCTTCGATTGTTTTTCATTCTTAATATTGCTATTTTTTATTCAAATACAAACTTTTTAGCCTATTATTTGATTAAAAAAGATTGTATTATTTTATAGTTTTTAATCGGTAAATAGTTAAAAATGATAATATTACTGCTATTATTACTAATATTAGTTTAGGTTCGGGTCTTGCAAAAAACTCCAATCCTAAGGCTGTAATCATGGTAATTAATAAAAAAGAAAAAGCAATTTTTCCTAGAATTTGGTTTTTGTTAATAGCAAAGAATAGAAAAAGAAAGGCTAAACCTAATTCTGAAATACCTGTGAATATTCGGAAAAAATTAGCATCCAAATGGATCGCATTTTCAAATTGTTTAAACCCTTCAACACTTTGTGGCTTTCCTAGTAATTTAGGTATTGCAAAAAAAGTCATTATCAATATTATTACAGTATTGATAACTTGATTTATAATGTTTTTCATTTTGTGTTTTTATTAATTTATGAGGGAAACTAATTTGTTTTCTATTGAAATGCGTATACTTATTTTTTAATAAACCTTCCTCACAAAAGGAGGAAGGTTTGTAGCCATTAATCTGTAGTTCTCAGGGCTACATTTTTATTTCTTCCAAGCAAACTTTTGGAAAGGTGTATCTACAGGTGTATTTGCAATGTGGTTTGTATAGTTACTAATTACTTTTTGAGATAAGCCTAAAATAATTTCTAATACGTGTCTTTCAGTATATCCTGCAGCGTAAAAAGCGTTTAAATCATCTTGTGCTACATGTCCGCGATTGCGAACCATAGTTAACGTCATAGTACGTAAAGCCTCTAATTTTGAATTTTCAAGAGGTGTTTCATTACGTAATGCTTCTGTAATGCTGTCATCAACTTTCATCATTTTTGCAATGCCTGTATGCGCAGGTACACAATAATGACATGCATGTTCAACATTTATTGTTTGCCAAACAACAGTTAATTCGTCATTGTTAAAAGAAGAATCTACAAACAATTGATGTAGTGTTTGATAAGCTTCAAGTAATCCTGGAGCGCCCGCTAATACCCCGTGCAAACCAGGAATCATACCATTTGCTTTTTGAGATTTCTCTAAAAAGGGTTTACTTTTTTCTGGTGCTGTTTCGATGTTATGAATTTTTAATGTTGTCATAATTTATTATTTAATGTATTATTAATATTTAACTAAACAATCGTTTAGTTATTGGTTAAAAAAAATGTTTATATGTTTTTGAATGTCATTTCTATGTAATCTTCAATTTCTTGCTGGCTATTAACTCTGGAAGCAGCGGCTAACCCGTGTTTTGCTAATAATAAAAAGTTAGCTTGTTGCATGATGGTTTTTTCATCTTTGGAAGCGTCCATTTTTAATTTTTCAATAATCAAAAGCTTTAGGTTGTCCATAAATAAACCCATTTGTTCCTTAATTAATTGGTCTTCCCGTTCTGAAAATTCATTATATGTATTAGTAACAAAACAACCTTTTTGATCGCTTCCTTTGTAATTTATATCAACCGAATCATAAAAAAACTGCTTAATATCGGCGACACCATTAGTGGCATTTTTAAATTTTTCAAGGATAACACTCACTTTCTGTTTGTAACATTTCAAGCTTTCAAGAAACAATCCATGTTTACTTCCAAAACTAGAGTAAATAGAAAACTTGTTAATGCCCATTTCTTTTTCCAGCATTTGCATAGAAGTTGTTTCATAGCCATTGCGCCAAAATAAATTCATGGCTTTTTCTACAACCTCAGCTTCTAAATATTCTTTTTTCCTTGCCATTATTTCTAATTACAGGACAAAACTAAACAATCGGTTAGGAATAAAAAAAAATTTAACTATTTTTTAGTAAATGAAGTTGCTTGTTTTAGATTTGACTTTGCACGTAAATTTTTTCCATTTTATGTCCTTTTGATAATCCATCAATCAACTTATCTGAATATCTTACTTGTTTAGTTAATGTGTTTTCCATGTCTTAAATCCGTTTTATGTTTTAAAAAACATTAAACTTTTATTAAGGTTTGAAGTAGGTTCGTTTAACGGTTAGTATATGAAAATCAGCAGATTTATAGGTGTTAATTTTCGGTTCAAAACAAAGATGTCAGAAAAGAAACAAACTAAATATTAGCTTTTTTCTGCTATTTTTTATATACATCTTTGTTAGCGGTTCGTTGTTTTTCTAACCAATCAATTTCCTCTGTTTCAGGATTTGTTTCTTCACTAAAGAATTTTCCTGTTGGACCGTTTTGGTCAATTGTTACATATTTTATAACTCTTCTGGCCGCTGTTTCCACGTCTCCATCATTTCCGAAAGTGATACCTGTATTATTATATATCCAAAATATCAGTTTTTTTACCGATTTATTCGGAAGCTGTTTTGACTGAATTGTTATCTGTTACATCTAGTTGAATGTACTCAACATTAGTTAGATTTTCTGTTTTCAATTTTTCAACAGCTGCTGCTCCATTTTGGCTATTTCTACTACCTAGATAAACGTAATACCCTTTTTGTAATAATAATTTAGCTGTAGCAAAGCCATCGGTACAAACCTGAAGGTAACCCGAAGAAACAGCATTAGTCTCAAAATTCACATAATCACACATTATACTGTTTTCTTGAATAAAACAGCGTGTTATTTCTTCTCCTTTATGGTTATAATAACAACCTCTGAAAACCCCTTCTGACACGAATGCAACTTGTTTTGGTATTTTACCTGCTTATGAAAAATAGGCTCCTTTATGAAGTGTAATTTCGTGAGCGCGACGTTTTATTAATTCAATTTGTTGTATGTTTAATTGCCCAAACTCCCATGTATAATTTATTAGTCTATCCATAGTTGCAAAGATTTTAACTTAAATTCCTTAGAGTTTGTCAAATGGTAAAAAATTATCAGTAAAAAATATTGATATTGTTAACTGTGTTAAAATAATATAAAAAGACTAAGTCAAAAAACCAGCACTATCAAATGAATTATTCAATAGGAATCCATTCATACTCGTTTTTACTTTTATTAAGTTTACCAATACCAGGAAACTTAATGTGAGCTCCTGCAATAGTTAGTTTTTTACGAGCTAGATTTTTATAAATTTTAAGACGTTGGTTTTTTCCTTTTTCAATATCTATATCATATGAATCTGCTAGGTTTGGCAATACAAATTGTATTTCTTTTATATGTACCATATCTCCCCAAAACAGTATTTTATTATGATTACTTTTAAGTAAGTAAGCCGTATGGCCAGGAGTGTGCCCTAGCAAGGGAACTGTTTTTATTTCGGGAAATATTTTTTTAGAACCTTTAAAAGTCTTTATTCTATTTTTATATAAAGCCAATATTGCTTGTTCTTTTAGGAAAAAAATTCGCTCCATCTCTTTCATTCCATTAAGATTCTTATTATCTATATAATAGTTATATTCAAGTTCGTGTAAATGAATAATAGCATTTGGAAACACACTTTCATTATCAATTGCTAATCCACCAGAATGATCCGCATGAACATGAGTTAGTAGTATATCTGTGATATCTTTTGGTTCATATCCTGCCATTTTTAAACTCTCTACTAGTTTTCCTGCTGAGTCAATATTTAAAAAATCACCCGCTCCAGCATCAATTAGAATTTTTTTATTATCTAATAAAACTAGAAATGCATTGACTTGAATATTTACCGGGTTTTCTACCCCAGATTTAGTAAGCAAACTATCGATTAGACCAGAATGTTCCTCTTTTAATAATTTAAAGGCATCTGTCGGCACAATACCGTCAGATAATGATATAACTTCTACCTCCCCGATTTTGATAATAAATTGGTTTTGTTTTTCTTGTGCTAACGATTTTACACTTATTAATTGAACTATACTAAATAATAGTAATGTTCTTTTTAAAACTGCTTTCATATAATTTTAATTTTAAACTTGTAGTCTACAATAGGCCAGGATCTGATAACTGGTAAAATTTTAAGTAGTCAACAATAATTTGTTTTTAAGCTTTTGGAATTACTATAAAGCATTCATAAAATCTCGTATTTTGGATATTATCTCATCTCCATTTTCTTCAAGAGCAAAATGTCCAGTATTATAAATATTATAATCTATTTTCTTAACATCTTGTTTAAATGCTTCTGCACCGCTTTCCGGAAAGTATTTATCATTTTTACCCCAAACAACTAATAATGGTGGTTGGTTTTCTCTTAGATATTCTTGCCATATAGGATATAATTTTAAATTACTTTGATAATCATACCATAAATCTAAATTTACTCTGTGGGCATTAGGACGTGACATTCTTAAATAATCTAAATGCCATGTATCAGCATTGATGTTTTCAGGACTTCTAGTACCGTGAGTATATTGCCATTTTAAACCTTCTAGCGTAAATGCAGGCAACAAAGCTTTTTCTGTACTTTCATTTCTGTTTTTCCAAAATTCTTTAATACCTGCCCAAGCTTCACCAATACCTTCTTCATATGCGTTCCCATTTTGAGTTATAATTGCGGTTACTTTTTCTGGGTTTGCAGTTGCAATTCTGAAACCGATAGGAGCCCCATAATCTTGCATCATTATTGCATAAGAGTCTAACCCTTTTAATTTAATAAATGACTGAATTGTGAGAGCCATATTATCAAAGGTGTATTCATATATTTCAGGAGAAGGAAAATCACTATTACCAAAACCTGGATAATCTGGAGCTATTAAGTGAAATTCATCCCCAAGTTGATTAAGTACTTTCCTGTACTGATGTGATGATGATGGGTAACCGTGTAACAATAAAATTGTTGGTTTATTTACATCTCCAACTTCTCGATAAGCAATTGATACGCCATCAACTACTGTATTTCTGTATTTAATTTGATTCATTTTATTTTCAGTTTTTATTATCTTTTTTGTATCGATTGTATTATTTGTGCAGCCAATAAATACTGCTATACAGATTATGTGAATCCATTTCGTTTTTTTCATGTTATTTGAATTTATAGTTTTATAATAGTAGTGAAAAACCGAACGTTCGGTAAAATATTAAAGTAAATTTTTTTTTAATCTTTAGCGTATATAACTTCAATATTATTTAAGGTATTAATAAAAATATTGGGGTTATTAAAACCTCTTGATACGATAAGACTACCTTGAATATCAATAAGCACCTGAATAGCTTTTTCTTTTGCTACATATAGGGTTAAATCAAATGCTAAACCAATATTTGTAAAAGCATCCACCCAATGTGACATAGAATCATTAATAAGTTGATTAAATAAGTTTACTCCAGATTGCATTGAAAAGGTTTGTAAAAGACAAGGATTGTTACCTTCTGCGTATAGTTCCTTTATAGATTGTAATCCATTTTTAAGTCGCTCTTTAGGAGAGAGTAATTGATTGGTTAACGTATTAAAAACATTTTCCTCTACCCAATTATTAACATGTAGCAATACAGCTTGTGCCATTTCTTCTTTTCCTTTGGGGAACCTATGATATAAGCTTGCTTTTTTTAATCCGGTAACTTCTGCTAACTCAGCCAAGCTTGTTCCTTCATAGCCTTTTTCTCTAAATAGTTTTGCAAAGCCATCAAGCATATCTTGTTCTTCTATTTTTTGTGGTCTCATATGGCAAATGTATAAACTGAAAAGTATTTTACCAAACGTTCGGTAATTTATTTTAAAAGATATTGTTATCTAAATAATTACGCTTGATTAGTAATGGTAGTAACGTATATAAATTTGCAGTATTAAATCTTGAAATTAGGTGGATGTAATGACCGCTAGCTAGAAAATATGAAATCGTTTTAATATTTTATAACTAATGTTAAACGAATTTAATTGAAATTTTCTACAAAGTCAAATAGCAAATTTTAAATAATAAAAAAATCCTGATAAACTTATCAGGATTCTAAATATATAATTTTAAAATAAATCTATTTCTTCCGCAATTCAAACAAATCCTTACGTCTATCACGCAAGTTTCTAACACTACCAAATTGATTCAATTCACGAAGCATATCAATATCTACATCAGCAATTAAAATCATTTCAGTATTAGTAGTGGCTTCGGCTTTTATTCCATTGGCAGGAAATGCAAAATCGCAAGGTGTAAATACCATCGATTGTGCAAATTGTATATCCATATTGTGTACTTTTGGTAAATTACCAACACTCCCAGCGATGGCTACATAACATTCGTTTTCTATAGCACGAGCTTGAGCACAATGGCGCACTCTGGAATAACCATTTTGAGTATCGGTTAAAAACGGTACAAATAATATATCCATACCTTCATCCGCAAGAATTCTGCTCAATTCCGGGAACTCCGAATCGTAACAAATAAGAATACCAATTTTACCACAATCAGTATCATAGGTTCTTAATTCATTTCCACCTTGCATGCCCCAAACTTTAGCTTCATCAGGGGTTACGTGTAGTTTTTCGTAGCGTTCGGTAGTTCCATCTCGCTTACATAAATACCCCACATTGTATAACAAATCGCCTCTTAATTCGGGCATACTGCCTGTGATGATATTGATGTTGTATGAAATAGCAAATTCAGAAAATTTTTGTACAATAGTTGGAGTGTGTTTTGCTAGTTCTCGAATGGCTTGACTTTCGGGCATGTGGTTATGGTCTGCCATTAAAGGTGCATTAAAAAATTCGGGAAACAAAGCGAAATCAGAACGATATGCCGACACGGAATCTATAAAAAACTCCGCTTGTTGCATCAATTCTTCCATGTCTTTATACAAACGCATTTGCCATTGTATTAAGCCTAGGCGCACTACTTTTTTCTTAGTAATAGCTTTGTTGGTTTTCTTCTCGTAGTAAATGTTATCCCATTCTAAAAGCACCGCAAATTCTCCTGAAGCTGTATCGCCTTCCAAATAGCCTTTTAATATTTTAGATGGATGAAAATCGTTCGATATCTGAAAGTTTAAAACTGGGTCGTGAATTTCTTTTCTTCTAACCTTGTCAATATATTCTTTAGGGCTCATTAGTTCAGCGTGCTTATGGTAGTTAGGTATTCTACCACCAAAAGCAATACCTCTTAGGTTTAATTTTTCAGTAAGCTCTTTTCGGTAATCGTATAAACGTCTGCCAAGGCGTAAGCCACGGTATTCTTTTTTTATAAACACATCAATACCATACAACACATCGCCTCTATCGTTATGCGTGCTAAATGTAAAATTCCCCGTAATATCTTCATACGTATGGTGGTCGTCAAATTGATTATAATCTAAAATAATAGATAAAGCACAACCCGCCAATTGCCCATTAACTTTAATAACTACTTGTCCTTCCGGAAATTTTTCAATTAAAGATTTTATATGGTATTTTCTCCAGTACGACCCCGGCATACTAGCGTAAGCTTCAATCATTACTTCTTTAAGCTGTTGGTAGTCTTCTAAAGTTAAATACTGTAATTCTATGTTTTCAATATTACGTATCATTTAAAATCTTTTTAATATTAATAATTATTTGGGCGTTACCCGAAAAGGGTCGGGCTATTCGTTGCAATCTTTTTAAAAGGTCATTGTGAGGAGGCACTAAAGAAGCAATTTGCCAATTTTAGTTTTTACCAAAGTTTTATTTCAATACGTTTTAAAAAGGATTTTCACTGCTATCCCTAACGCAAAAAAATCGCGTAAATTTAATGAAATTCTAGGTAAATAATACCCTTATTGTTTTTTCATAAACTGACGTAAAGCCACCCATTGTTTCAACATATCTCTAGCATCTTGCGCCGGATACCCTAAAACGGTTTTTCCAGCTGCCACATCTCCAACCACTCCAGATCCTGCACCAACGGTGGCACCCGAATGAATGGTGGTATGGTCTTTAATAGAAGCACTACCGCCAATAATAACACCATCTCCTAAGGTTACTGAGCCAGCAAGTCCGCTATGTCCCGCCATTATGCAAGAGCGTCCCATAATACTGTTGTGTGCTACTTGTACTAAATTATCAATTTTGCAACCATCGCCTATAATGGTTGAACTGAACTTAGCACGATCTACACAGGAGTTGGCACCAATTTCAACATAATGCCCTATGATAACATTACCTATTTGCGGTATTTTAACAAGGCCTCGACCATCATCACTTGGTCTGTAACCAAAACCATCAGCACCAATACTAACGTTGGTGTGAAAAATACAATGGTTACCAATAATACAACGCTCTCTAATAACGGTTCCAGACCAAACGATGGTATTATCACCTATAATTGTTTCATCAAATACACATACATTAGGGTATAAAATAACGTCATTGCCTAATTCTACATCTTTACCAACATAGCAGTTAGCACCAATTTTACATCCTGCTCCTATTTTTGCTGTATCGTGAACTACTGCGGTAGGATGGATATCAGTATCAAATACGGGTGATGGTGGGTTAAATAGCTCTAATATTTTAGCCATGGCTAAGTCGGCATTTTTTACCTTAATTAAAGCTCTGTTATTACCAGGTTCTATTTTTAAAGTATCATTTATTACGGCAGCGCAAGCTTTAGAGTCTGCCCAATGTTTAGCATATTTAGTACTTCCTATAAAAGTAATATGGTTGCTGTTAGCGTTTTGTAATTGCTCAGGGCCTTCAATGGATTGTGTGGTGTTTCCAATTAACTCACCGTTTAAAATGCTGTTAATTTCCTTAATGGAATACGATTTCTTCAAAATTTAAGCTGGGTTTTAGGTTCATACGAAGTATTGGTAAATTTAATGAAAAAAACGAGATTTTAAATTTTTATTCCTCAATTCTGTTTTCATCAAAAGCGGAAGGTAATAGTTTGGGAATGAATTTAACAACCAAAGGTAATAATAGCGCGCCACCAGGTAGTAAAAAAATGGCGAGACTAGGAATAGACTTAAAAATATCTAGCAATTGCTCTTGTACTTTTTTTTGTTCAACACGGGTTAAATCGCGTTGAGTAGATTGTGTAAGCAGTACCATAAGTTCTTTGCTGTCTTTTAACTCTTGATACAGGCGTTTGCTGTTTCTAATAATAAGCTTTTTAACCATTTTACTCGAGTTATTGTAAAAACTCTGTGCCATGTTGCTAGAACTTAACAAAGCAATATCGTCTCTATGTACATTGTAAAAGGTATTTACCGTTTTCATGGATTGTTTGATGTGCACAGCATCAACATATAAATCGGCGCTTAATTGAAGTAGAAATTGTTGTTCTCTTTTATCAATTGTTTTATCACTCCATGTCGCCATACATGCTAAATCTAGAATATAATACTTTTCTAAATTGGTTTTTATAGTTTTTATGGCTTCGGAATAAATGATAGGGGTACTGTCATGAAAGCGTAACGACGATTCAAACAATTTAATTAAACCATCATCGTATTTGTTTTTTGATGCTTTTGAATTTAAAGCACCTAAAGAAATAGCTTCAATTGAAGATTCTAATGTTTTGATATAGTCAATAGATATAGTTTCAAGTTTTAAGAACTCTTCATACGCTAGCACATCAACATAAAGGAGCGCATTAATTATAAAGTAATTAAAATTTTTGGTAATGAAGTTGTCATCAATTTGAATACGCTTGTGTATTATTTTTTCTAGTTGTTCGCTAGATTTTTTATCACCAAGAAAACCTAAGAAAAACGAAGTTTTAAGTTCATTTATTTCGGTGTAAAAGTTAATAACACTATCAACAAAAGGAATTTCTGTTTTAGAATTTGTGTGCGTGTATAGTAGCGCTAAACACAAATTGGTTTTAGAAAGCTCTTCATCGGTAAAATCATGATTTGAAATTACATTACAAACAATATCAAAATTACTTCCATAAATAAACCCACAATCTCGTAAAGCGTTGTAAAAGGTCTCACTTTCAACGTTTAGAAAAGAAGTGTTTTTAGTGACTTCTTTAAGTAGTTTTTTAATCCAGCCGTTAGCTGATGGGTTCATGACTCTTTTATTTATTCCTGCAAAAGTAATGTTTTAGGCATATTATAAACAAATATTTTCATTAACAAAACTTTAACAAAATCGTTCTTTGAGTTTTTTAGTGATAACAGCAAGCAACTCTTTAATAATGCAATTTCTCTGCGTTTAAATGTGGGTAAACTTATTTTTCTTCCATTTGCGATCCTATAAAAGGTATTCTTGGTGCTAAAAAGTAACCTGTTAAACTGGCAAATAAAATAGGAATAAAATGCCCAAACCCTGTTAATGTAGCAAGTAAAATAGTGGTACTCATAGGGGTTCTGGTTACGCAAGCGTTAATGGCAGCCATACAGCTAACAATGGCTAAAGTGGTGTTGATGGTTGGAAATAGTTTATTAATAATTAAACCCAATGTGGCGCCAACAAAAAATAGCGGAATGATAAAACCACCCCTCCAGCCAGAAGTTACGGTTATAGAAATGGCAATGATTTTGAAAAATAAAACAGTTATTAAAAGTTGTAACGAATAGTTTCCTATTAGCAATTCATTAATTTGGTGATGTCCAAAATACCTTGTCATAGGAAAATAATAAGCAATACAACCAAGTAGTACACCACCTATTAATGTTTTTATATAAATAGGGATGGGTTGTTTCTCGAATATCAGTTTAAAGCACTTTGTGATGTATATAAATACCCATCCAAAAAAGGTGCCTACAATAGCAAATAAACACGCATAGCTAAAATCAAAAATTCCTGAGTATTCATAAGACGATAAATCCCAGGTAGCACCCAAACCCAAATGGATTATTAAAGCAAAAACAATATAACTAAAACTACTAGCCACTAAAGCGGGAATGATCGCTTTATAATATTCAACGGCGTGTTTGTGGTGCAATATTTCTAACGAAAACAAACTTCCGCCTAATGGTGCACCAAATAGGGCTGTAAAGCCCGATGCCATACCTGCAATACTTAACGATCTTAATTCTTCACCTTTAAGCCTGAATAATTTCCCTAACCAACTTCCTGTAGAACCTGTTACTTGTACCAAAGGAGCTTCAGGACCTAAACTCCCTCCCGACGCAACGCATAATAAAGAAGACAACACCATAGAAGGGTTGTTCTTGGGGTCTAGCTTGCCATTATTAAAACGAATGTTATTTACTATTAAATGTATTTCACCAGGGTCGCCAATAAAATGAATAATTAAACCTGCTAAAAGTCCGCAACTAGCCATAACAGGAATCACTTCCCAACCAGAAAAAAATGCCAGTTTGTGGGTCAAAAATTCAAGCACCATCCAATAAATACCGGCTATAACACCACCTATTAACCCAACTAATGCCCATAGCACAAACGTACGGCTAAAAACAAAAGGATTAAACCGTATGGGTTGGTCTAAAATGTTTAAATAGGTAACTAGTTTCCTTCTTTGTTTTAATTTCACTATATAATAAACTTGCTTAAACAAGTATAATTTGTTTGTAGAATAATTAGGTGTAACAACAATGTAATACCTTTTTAGGTTTGTAAAAATAGTAATTATTTCTTTTTACTTAACATATGTCTAGGTTATACATTCTACGGAAACTTTTCTTTTTAATACGCTTAGTGTCGTTTTTTTCGATGTTTATATTTTCTTTTTGTTTTTATTAGTTTATACCTGAAATCGTCATAAAATAAACTTATTAGTAAAATTAATGCTCCAAAAATCAAGGTGTTTAATTTTAAATTCATTTCAGAATATAGATACCCACCAACTATTCCACCTGCAAAAAAGAATAAAATAATGTAACTTCTAAGTTTAATGGTTGCTTTTAGCTTGTCCTTAAGCGGGTATTTTTTTGGGAAGAATAATTGAGATATTTCAATACCTAAATCTGTAAAAAGGCCAGTTAAATGTGTTGTTCTTACAATGGCATTTGAAATTTTTGTCACATATGAGTTTTGTAATCCCATAGCAAAGAGTAGCAAACAAGCTATTATGTCTGGATATTTTATTTCTAAAATATCGCTAAATAGTGCAATTGCTACTAAAATGACACATTCAATTATAGTGGGTATAACAAATACATTTAGTTTTTTGTTTTCCTTAAAGGTTTCAATAAGAAAACTGGATGAAAAAGAACCCAATAGAAAAGCGAAAATATATAGAAAATA
Organism: Mariniflexile litorale; assembly: GCF_031128465.2. Lineage (GTDB taxonomy): Bacteria > Bacteroidota > Bacteroidia > Flavobacteriales > Flavobacteriaceae > Mariniflexile > Mariniflexile litorale. The sequence goes on from NZ_CP155618.1 coordinate 3,504,539, forward strand.
GATGGTGCCTTTCCAAAATTCAAAATTTGCAACATCATTAATAAATAAAGCAAAGTGTCCTGTAACATTTGTAGTCAACTGTTTAAAAGCCAAAAAGCCAGTAACATTTACTACTCCTGCAACAAAAGACAAAATGGTGGCAATACGTAGGTTGTGTTTTAATGTTCTGCTTTTACCTTGATGTCTAAACATTCAAAATTTTATTTAGTGTATTATTCGAAAGTGTTTGTATCGCTTAAGTTTTATTTTGAATAAAGGTATTCAATTTAAGTTTTAAACAAGAAAGAACAAAAGAAAGAATAATTAATAGTAATATGTAATTTTAACAATATTTGTGACGGGTTGTTTCTTAGCAGAATTGTGATGGCTGTTTCTTTCTTTAATACCATCTATAGAGAAATTAATAATCTAGGGTGAGTCATTCGTCATAGTGCCTATGGATAATTCATATAATAATGTAATACAAAATTAAGTTCATTAATAAATCAATAATCTTTAAGAATTCTGTAAGTAGAAACCTTAATATAAATAATTAAACACCTTATTTCTATTTAAGTGATTAATCTTTATGTGATTAATTGTTTTATAAGTAGAGGTTGCCTTGCCTGACTGATACATTTCATTAAAAAAGTATCAACTAATATAGCCAAGGTGCCTATTTATAATGCAAATGTGTGAATGCTTAAAAAAAACGTTAAATCCTTATATATTTCAAGGATTATCCTTATCTATTTTTTGTCATAATGTATTATTTTTGAGATGATTATAATTTAATTGTAAATTTTAAAATCAATAAAAAAGCAAATCTTTGTTTGCTACTGTTTTTTATTCTCTAAAACAAAAAAATCCAAGATTAAAAACTTGGAAGGGAGATTGAATTTTCAATAAGGAACTTAATTAAGATAGAAAAATTATTAAACAGCCAATAATTATGAAAAATAAAACAATAATAATACTACTGTTTGTTTCTGTAGTTTTCAATGTGTATTCTCAACAAAGCAACTACATTCCCAATAAAGTAATCCCCCCTTCACCAACGTCGGTAGCTCTAGGTCAATGTCATTAAGTTGAACAATTAAATGATTAATATTTAGTGATTTAACCTTTTTTTTAAGTTGTAAAAGCCAGCAAGAGCCAGAAAAAAAAACAATAAAGCTATGTTAAGTAATTAGAGTAGCTTTTTGTAATCTAGGGCTATGAATAGAAAGTATAAATTTCATAATAAAATAGGCCTATACTTTGTAAGTTTTGCTACAGTAATTGGATAGATATTATTATTATTATTATTATTATTATTGAAAATTTCGACTACTGTATAAAAGAAAAAGACATGATAGTTTCCACCCAAACTAAAACTAGATAATATATAGCCTTGTATAAACAATATTATCACAAAATTTCTAAACCAGAAATTTCTAAACAACGTTTAAATACTTATCTTGTTACCCAATTAAAAATTAACTAAAAACAGTCCCTCTCTTTTGGAGAGGTTAAGAGAGGAATGAAAAAACTAGCACTACACTGGAAAATATTAATTGGTATGACGCTGGGGATTGTATGGGCGTTACTTTCAAGTTCATTTGGTTGGAGTGCGTTTAATATAAATTGGATTGATCCTTTTGGTGTTATTTTTATAAACCTGCTAAAACTTATAGCGGTACCCTTAGTATTATTTTCTATTATAGGCGGTGTTGCCAACATTGGAGACCCTAAAAGCTTAGGTAGAATGGGAGGAAAAACATTATTCATTTATTTATTAACAACTATAATGGCTATATCTTTAGGATTGCTGCTAGTGAATGTTATAAAACCAGGTAAGATAATAGATGAACAAAGTAGAATTGACAATAGAATTAGTTATGAAATATGGGCGGCTTCTGAAGGCCATGAGGTTAAAGACGGTATTAATTATTTAAAAGATCCCGAGTTTTTTGAGCGTGCACAAGAAATTTCAAAATTATCAAAAGCAGAATTAAAAGAAGCTTCTGTTTCTGATAAACTGGAGAAAGCTAGTAAACAACAAACTGTTTCGCCGTTGCAACCATTAGTAGATATGGTGCCCGATAATTTCTTTGCATCGCTTTCTGATAATGGATTAATGTTGCAGATTATCTTTTTTGCTTTGTTTTTTGGGGTTTGTTTATTATTTATTCCGAATGAAAAATCACAACCTGTTTTAATTTTGGTGGAGGGTATTAATGAAGTATTTTTAAAAATGGTAGATTTAGTTATGCAAGCTGCCCCATTTTTTGTTTTTGCTTTATTAGCAGGTGTGGTGAGTAAAATGGCTGGAGATGATGTGGGTAAAGTTATTGAGATTTTTAAAGGGTTAAGTTGGTATGCGGTAACCGTTTTAATCGGACTTTTATTAATGATTTTTGTTGTGTATCCAACCATTTTAAAATTATTTGTAAAGAAAATACCGTATTTAGGTTTTTTTAAAGCCATGGGGCCAGCACAAACCTTGGCGTTTTCAACTTCTAGTAGTGCTGCAACACTTCCTGTTACTATGGAATGTGTTGAACAGAATATGGGTGTCGATAAAAAAGTAAGCAGTTTTGTGTTGCCAATTGGAGCCACTGTTAATATGGATGGTACCAGTTTGTACCAAGCGGTTGCAGTTATCTTTTTAGCCCAAATGCATATGATAGATTTAACTATTGGTCAGCAATTAACTGTTGTGTTAACGACTACCTTAGCCTCCATCGGTTCTGCAGCTGTACCTAGTGCAGGTTTGGTTATGCTTATTGTGGTATTGAATTCGGTAGGGTTAAATCCTGTTTGGATTGCCATTATTTTTCCTGTAGATAGAATTTTAGATATGTTTAGAACGGTGGTAAACGTAACAGGTGATGCCACAGTGTGCTCTATTGTTGCAGACGGAGAAAATATGTTAAATTACCACGACACTAAAAACCCAACAGAAACATTCGATTTAGATTCTTAAACGCGTCCGATTTATTATGACTGAAATCACTCTTTCACATCCCGTCGTTTCTGTATCATGGCTTCACGATAATTTAGAAGCCGATAATTTAGTCGTATTAGATGGCACTATTAATAAAGTGTTTGACACATCGCAATCTCAAATTCCTAAAACAAGACTATTTGATATAAAAAATAAGTTTAGTAATACTTTAGCGCCATTTCCATCAACTTTTCCTGCACAAGAACAATTTCAAAAAGAAGCCAGAGCTTTAGGAATTAATAAAGAAAGTGCTATTGTGGTTTATGATGATAAAGGCATTTACTCCAGTGCTCGTGTTTGGTGGTTATTTAAAGCTTTTGGGTACAATAATGTAGCTGTTTTAGATGGTGGTTTACCTGCGTGGAAAAAAGCTGGTTTTTTAACAGAGTCCATGAAAGCATACATAGGTAAGTCAGGTAATTTTGAAGCCGTTTTTAAACCCGAGTTAATGAAATTTTTTGAGGATATAAAAATAGCTTCGGAAACGAAGAGTCATACTATCATTGATGCACGTTCTGAAGGACGCTTTAAAAGTTTAGAAGCAGAGCCCCGAGTGGGTTTGCGCATGGGAACTATTCCCAATTCAATGAACTTGCCTTTTGAAGATTTGTTAACAGATAATCAATTGCTGCCAAATGAAATTATTGAAACTAAGTTTAAGAATCTAGCACAAAAAGAAGAGCCTATTATTTTTTCTTGTGGTTCGGGAATAACAGCATGTGTTTTAGCGTTGGGTGCTACCATATCTGGATATAACAATATTGCAGTTTATGATGGATCTTGGACCGAGTGGGGGAGTTTGGTTGAAGAAGAATGAGTTGTAGTAAATAAGCTATTGCAAATAAATAGAATTTACCGTTTTCTAATTTAAATCGACTGTTACTAAGTTCACCAAATTTGTTGGTACGCAATGCAATTTCTTTTTAAGGAGTTTCATTTTTTGTAAGATCTATTTAAATAGCCCTCAAATTTTAATATGAGTTGCTTTTCGTTTGTTCACTTGATTTTTAAAATTAGGAATGTTAAATATAATAACAGAAATTCCAATAAGACTAAAACTTAAGCCCTGTAAAAAGCTTATGTGTTCCTTAAAATAGAATACAGCTAGCAAAAAATTAATAATAGGATTTAGGTAAATAAATATCCCTACAACAGAAGAATTGAGTCCTTTTAACGCATAGATATTTAAATACATAGGGATGATAGTAAATACAATAGCAATTAACGCAATAATAGCATAAAAGAATGCTGTTTTTTCAGTATTAGATATGTAGTTCGGGGAAAATGGAAGCAATAAAATAACAGCCACACCTATTTGAAAGGTTAAAACTAAAAACCTATCCATTTCTTGATTTTTACGTTGCAATACTAAATAAATGGCATAAGTGAAAGCAATAATCATACTGTAAAATAAATCCATAAAATTGCCAAGAGAAAGTAGTAAACAACTTATCAAACTTAAAGCAACCGATACCCATTGTATTTTGAAGAGTTTTTCTTTTAAAATAAGATAGGCTAAAACCATTGTTAAAATGGGGCAAATAAGATAGGCTAATGATGTAGCGCTAACGCTAACGTTATTCATTACATATATAAAAATAAACCAATTAAGTGCTAAAAATAATCCGCTTAAAAGGTTAACAATTAATATATTATGTTTGTTTTTTCTTGGAAGTGATTGGAATAGTTTTATGTTCTTTTTAAGGGCTTTAGGGCGTAAAAACAACAAAGCTAATAGCATAATACATACTGAAATCACTGCGCGGTAAATTAAAATATCAAAAGCAGGAAATGTGTCTAAGGATTTTAGAACAAGACTAAAAAAGCCCCAAATGGTAAAAGCTGTTATAACTGCTAGGTAATATTTATAACGCATTGTATCAATATATTTAAACAGCAAATGTATTTTAAATAGTTATGCTACAAGTGTTAAATAACGTTATATTTTTAATCTAAAAACTTACTCCTTAATTCAGGTGTAGGTATCCAACAAGATTTTTTTTTGCCATACCATTTGTAACGATTTTTTGCAATATAATCGTAAACCCAATTCCGAATAAAAGTAGGGATTATAAAAAACACTGTCAGTAAATTTTGTGGAAACCCTAAATAGTATGCTATTTTTAATGCAGCTGTAGATTTGTAATCGATGCCTCTTCCCGGCGTATATAACAAAATAGAATCTATTTTAATGGTGTCTATTTGCTGTTTTTTAATAACCTGTAGACCAGCATCACTTTGTAAAGCAGCAAACATAAAAATATTATTTTGGTCATGTTTTATAACATATTGCACCGATGTGTTGCATAGGTTACAAACACCGTCGAATAATATGAGCTTTTTATGATTGGGTAAATCAGTTATATTTGTCATTCCATCTAAGTAAGTAATCCATCATTTATTTTTTAGCTTCAACAAGCTCCAATTGGTCAACACTCACATTTGTTGTGAATATACCATAATTAACAACGGCTTTATTTTTTTCAATTTTATCGATGCTTCCAATAGCACGACCCTCTTGCATACGAACTCTATCACCAATTTTTAAAGACACTTTTGGTTTAGGTGCTTGAATGGCTTTTATTTTAGCTTCTTTTTTCTTTTCACGAATAACAGTAACTACTTTTTCAGCTTCTTGCTTAACTTGTATTTCTTTTGCTTTTATTACCTTTTTTTCTTTTACAGTTACTTTTTTTCGTTTAGAATTTTCTATTTGAACTAACTTAAAAAGCTCGTCCATTAAAGGTTTTTTTTGTTTAGTATCGAAAAATTTTTCAGCAATATCATTTACTTTTTGTCCTAAATAAACGAGGCGCTGGTTGCTATCGTATAGTTCTTGATAGCTTTCTAGTTTCTTTTGAATTTTGGCATTCGTTTCCTCTAGCTTATCAGCTTCTTTAATCTTTTTCTTTTCGTTTAATTTTAAAGATTCTCCTGTTTTTTCAAGTTTTGAACGTTCCTTTTGAAGTTTGGCAATGGTGGCATCAAAGCGAACTTTGCTTCTTTCAATTTTCTTTTTGGCACGATTTATCAATCCGAAAGGAATACCGTTTTTTTGAGCTACTTCAAAAGTAAAACTACTTCCAGCTTGTCCAATAAGCAGTTTATATAAAGGCTCTAAGGTTTTTTCGTCGAAAAGCATATTGGCATTCAGCATAAAAGGGAGTTCGTTTGCCAGTATTTTTAGGTTAGCGTAATGTGTGGTAATAATACCAAAGGCTTCCCGATGGTAAAATTCTTCTAAAAAGGTTTCCGCTAGAGCGCCTCCAAGTTCGGGGTCACTTCCTGTTCCAAATTCATCAATTAAAAAAAGAGTGTTTTTATTGCATTTCTTTAGAAAATAATTCATTTGTTTCAATCGGTAGCTATAAGTACTTAAGTGGTTTTCAATAGATTGATTATCACCAATATCACTCAAAATCCTATCAAATAAACATACTTTGCTACGTTCGTGTACAGGTATAAGCATGCCGCTTTGCAACATCACTTGTAATAACCCCACTGTTTTTAAAGTGATGCTTTTTCCTCCCGCATTCGGACCAGAAATAACAATGATGCGGCTGTCTTGTTGTAATTCTATAGTCTGCGGAAACGTTTTTTCCTTCTTTTTTAAATTGTTTAAATAAAGTAGTGGATGGTAGGCATCTCGTAAGTGCATGCTTCTATCTTCTGAAATCTCAGGAAGAATAGCATTCATAGAACGTGCATATTTTGCTTTCGCAGAAATGACATCCATGGCGACTAAAAAATCTTGATAATTTTCTAAAAGTGGTAAAAACGGACGTATAAAATTAGTTAACTCTTTTAAAATACGAACGACTTCTTCATTTTCTTCAAATTCTAAATTATTGAGTTCACGTGAATATTTTAAGGTAGTTTCAGGCTCCATGTATACAATGCTGCCCGTTTTACTACTTCCCATAATAGACCCTTTAACTTTTCGACGGTACATGGCTTTTACAGCTAAAACACGTCTGTTGTCCACCACCGATTCCCGAATATCATCTAAGTATTCAAGGCCATGATACATATTTAAAGCGGAAGTAAAACTTTGATTTATTTGTCCTTTTACTTTATTGATATTTTGCCTTAAATCAAAAAGTAATGGAGATGCATTGTCTTTGATGTCTCCAAAACGGTCTACAATAGCATCTACTTTTTCTATAATGATTTTAGTAAGTTCTATGTGAGAAGCAAATTGGTTTAGACTTGGGTAGTAATCTTCAAACTTTTTTAAAAACTTAACAATTTCATTGGTTGTTAATGAAATAGAAACAATTTTTTTTAGACCATGAACTTCTAAATAGGTGTTTTCAATGCGTAAAAGCTGGATTTCTTTAGTTATAGTATCAAAACCATGATTAGGGATGTGATTATCGTTATAAAAAGTGGATAGATATTCGTTTGTTAATTGTAAATTATTTAGGAGCAATTCTTTGGTGCTAAAAGGCGTTATATCTAAAGCCTTTTCATTTCCTAAAACGGTAATGCAATGTTCGCTAACTTGTTTTAAAACTGTAGAAAACTCTAAATCTTGTAATGTTTTTTCGTGAATGTGAATCATTCTTATTTTTTGATGCTTTTTAATTGAAAGCAAAGTTAAACATTCTGTTTTATTGAATGGAAGTTTTATTGATAAGTAGGTCGTGACCTCTGAATAATGTTAATTAACAGTAAATTGAATTATTTAACAATATCATAACATTTTGTAAATTGATTTGTAACTACCTTGTTATCAATATCAATCAAGCTCCGAACAGTATTAAACTCAACTAGAAATGGTTGAGTTTTTTTGTTTATCCGTGAATGGTTTCATTTTTACCGTAGTTTTTTATTATTTCACTTTCAAATGCTACGAGGTCTTTCCAACGTTTGTCAACATCTATATCTTTACCGTATTTTCGGGCGTAGTTTATAAAAAGTGTATAGTGTCCAGCTTCGCTCACCATTAAATCATAATAAAATTTAGAAAGTTCAGGGTCTTTAATTTCTTTTGATAATAGTTTGAAACGTTCACAACTTCTAGCTTCAATCATAGCAGAGAACAAAAGTCTGTCTACCATACATTGCAAGCGGTTTCCACCTTTATTCATGAATTTATAAAGTTCGTTTACGTAGCTGTCTTTACGTTCTCTGCCTAATTTATAACCGCGTTTTTTAATAATATTATGTACCATTTGAAAATGTTCTAATTCTTCTTGAGCGAGTTCTAATAAATCGCTTACCAAATCGGGGTATTCAGAATTGAGAGTAATTATTGAAATAGCATTGGTAGCCGCTTTTTGTTCGCACCAAGCGTGATCGGTTAGTATTTCTTCAATATTCGATTCTACAATATCTACCCAACGCGGGTCGGTTTCTAACTTTAAATGAAGCATGTGATAATTAAAAATTAAGAGTTAAAAATTAAGAATGTTTGCTTAAGTTGTAAATATAAGTATTAATTTAATTTCTCTATTTCTTGTCTTCCATCTTCCGTCCTTTAAGAAATATAATTCCAAATGTTTTTATACTTACTTAAAGCCCTGTAGGTATCTAAAATAACTTTATTTTCTGGATTGGATAATTTAGGGTCGTCTTTAAGTAGCTTTTTAGCATAAAACCGGGCACTTTGTAAAATATCTTTATCTTTTATAATGTCGGCAATTTTAAGGTTTAAAATACCACTTTGTTGCGTTCCCATAATATCTCCTGGGCCACGTAAGCGTAAATCTACCTCGGCAATTTCAAAACCATCGCTAGTTCTTACCATCGTTTCTAAGCGGGTTTTGCTATCGGCACTTAGTTTGTGGCTTGTCATTAATATACAATAGCTCTGTTCGGCACCACGACCCACACGACCACGGAGTTGATGAAGTTGAGATAAACCAAAACGTTCTGCACTTTCGATAATCATTACCGAAGCATTGGGTACATTTACGCCCACTTCAATAACGGTGGTGGCTACCATAATTTGCGTTTCGCCTTTAATGAAACGTTGCATCTCAAAATCTTTATCGGCAGGTTTCATTTTTCCATGAACAATGGAAATTTGATATTTGGGCATGGGGAAATCGCGTGAAACACTTTCGTAACCATCCATTAAATCTTTATAATCCATTTTTTCACTTTCTTGAATGAGTGGATAGACGATGTAAATTTGTCGACCTTTAGCAATTTCATCTCTAATAAATTTAAAAACATTCAATCGGTTTTTATCATACCTATGAACCGTTTTTATAGGCTTTCTTCCGGCAGGTAATTCATCAATAACCGAGATGTCTAAATCGCCATAAACGGACATCGCCAAGGTACGCGGAATAGGGGTGGCCGTCATGACTAAAACATGTGGAGGCGAGGTGTTTTTATGCCATAATTTACTGCGTTGAGCCACCCCAAAACGGTGCTGCTCATCGATGATAGCGAGACCTAAATTCTTAAATTTGACCTTGTCTTCTAACAAGGCATGGGTGCCGATTAGCAGCTGTAAATCGCCATTTTCTAAAGCAGCATGAATTTTTTTTCTTTCTGAAGTAGTGCTTGAACCAGTAAGTATTTTTATGCTGATATTCAAGTTATTACATAGTTCAAGTAAACCGTTATAGTGTTGGACTGACAGAATTTCAGTCGGAGCCATTAAGCAAGCTTGAAAACCGTTGTCAAGTGCCATTAACATTGACATGAAGGCTACTATGGTCTTTCCAGAACCCACATCGCCTTGTAGTAATCGATTCATTTGGGCATTGCTCCCTAAATCGGCTCGAATTTCTTTTAAAACACGTTTCTGTGCATTGGTTAATTCGAAGGGTAAATGGTTGCTGAAAAAGTTGGTAAAATAATTTCCAACATGTTCAAAAGGAAAGCCTTTTATTTTCGATTTATGAATTAAATTTTTGATGATAAGTTGAAACTGAATATAGAAAAGCTCTTCAAATTTCAACCGAAATTGAGCTCTTGCTAAGAGCTCTTGACTCTTTGGAAAATGCACATTAAAAAGCGCATCACTTTTTTTAATTAATTTTAATTCTGAGCGCATATTTTCAGAAAGTGTTTCTGTAAATCGGCCTCCCGTTTCTAGAAATAACTCTTGAATAATTTTGATAATAACACGGTTGGTAAGTCCTTTGTTGGAAAGTTTTTCGGTTGAAGGATATACAGGTTGCATGGCAGATCGTAAGTTTTTTTCATGCTCTTCGTGTAATTCTACCTCGGGGTGCGGCATATTGAATTTTCCGCCAAATAGATTCGTTTTACCAAAAATCACATAGGTGGTGTTTAGTTTTAAATTATCACGAATCCATTTTTGTCCCCGAAACCAAACCAATTCCATGACGCCTGTATCGTCTTGAAAGGTAGCAACCAAACGCTTGCCTCTTTTTTGTTCCACTTCTTTAAAAGCTACTATTTTACCAATAACTTGTATATCGGCATTGTTTTGTTGCAGTTGATTAATTTTGTAGTACTGTGTACGGTCTATGTACCTATTAGGAAATAAATTTAATAAATCTTGATAGGTATGAATACCTAACTCCTTACGTAGCAAATCGGCTCTGTTAGGGCCAACACCTTTTAAGTAATCTATGGGAGTTTGAAGTTTGGTAGTCATAGAAGACGAATTTAAGGCATTTCATCCAATTCAAAAAATAGAAAATTTATGTATTTTGGCTTAATGCTTGATATCTTTACAACATGAATCGATTTCTATTTTGTTTATGGTTTTTTACAGCTCTCTTTGTTCAAGGGCAACAAACTGATTATGTTGATTTTAAAAAGATAAAAGCACATATAGTGTTTGACGATTTAAAACAGAAAAAGCTTTTTGGAACCGCTTCAGTTGAATTTGACATATTAAAAAGCACCGATTCTATTTATCTAGATGCTCGTAATTTTGAAAAGGTTCGCTGTATTTTAAATGGAAAAGAAATTAGCACCATGTATGATGAGCAATACATTATAATTAAACATCCGTTTCAAATGAATACCCAACACGAAATGAATATGACTTGGGAAGTAAGGCCCCAAAAAGCTATGTATTTTATTGATTGGGAATATGAAGAGGGTAACAAACAAATATGGACCCAAGGTCAGGGGAAATATACCAGTAATTGGTTGCCTAGTATTGACGATATGAATGATAAAATCGAGTTCGATTTAAGTATTGAATTCGATAAGAATTACCAAGTTATAGCCAACGGAAAATTAATAAATAGGGAACTAAACGATTCAACTAACACATGGTATTACGACATGCAAAAACCCATGAGTAGCTATTTAGTGGCTTTAGCGATTGGCAACTATGATAAAAAAACTGAAATATCCAAAAGTGGTATTCCTTTAGAAATGTATTATTATCCAGAGGATTCTTTGAAATTTGAACCCACGTATCGTTACACAAAACGTATGTTCGATTTTTTAGAAGAAGAAATAGGTGTGCCGTATCCGTGGCAAAATTACAAACAAGTGCCAGTAAAAGATTTCCTGTATGCAGGGATGGAAAACACAAGCACCACCATTTTCGCTGATAGTTTTGTTCTTGATTCTATAGCTTTTGTAGATAAAAACTATGTGAATGTGAATGCGCACGAATTAGCACATCAATGGTTTGGCGATTTGGTTACGGAAACATCTGGTACGCACCATTGGCTTCAAGAAGGTTTTGCTACGTATTATGCCTTATTAGCTGAAAAAGAAGTTTTTGGAGAAGATTATTACTACTGGCAATTATATGAATATGCCCAAGAATTGCTAGAACAAGATAAGACAGGACAAAGCACTTCGCTTTTAAATCCAGAATCGAGTAGTACCACGTTTTATAAAAAAGGTACTTGGGTTTTGCATATGTTGCGAGAGCAAGTGGGAGATAAGGCTTTTAAAATGGCTGTTAAGAACTATTTATTAAAGTATCAATTTAAAAATGTAGAGACCGATGATTTTATAAACGAAGTGGAGAAGGTAAGTGGACAGGATTTGAATGGGTTTGTTAAAAATTATTTGGTAGATATAGAATTTTTTAAGGATAGATTAGTGGAATTGTCAACTAAAATGTATGAGAACCAAAGAAATAAAAATGATATATTATCCTGTAAGAGTCATTTGGTTTCTACTGAAGTTTATAGTGAATGGGATTTGATTTTTGGGTCAATGAATGATTTTTATAGAGTTGATTTTTTTGAAAGATCTTTAGCGGATTCATCAATAAATAGGAATGATTTAATAAAAGGTGTTTTGAATTCAAGAGATTTTAAAGTCCGTCAAGCCATTGCTATAAATCTAACCGAAATACCTTTAGAATTAAGGGAAGATTATGAAACCCTATTAAACGACAAATCATATAACACCATTGAAAAAGCATTATTCAATTTATGGTTAAATTTTCCGCAAGAGCGAAATAAATACTTGAGTAAAACAAAGGGAATTCAAGGTTTTAATGATAAAAACCTGCGCATTCTTTGGTTAACATTGGCTTTAATTACTGAGGATTTTGAACCCCATAACAAAAGAATGTATTTTAAAGAGTTAACGGATTATACAAGCCCAATGTATGGTTTTGAAATTCGTCAGAATGCTTTTCTATATTTACAACAAATAAAAGCGTGTCATGCGGCTTGTGTTGAAAATTTAAAGCAAGCCACTAATCATCATAGTTGGCAGTTTTCAAAGTTTGCTAAAGAGCTTCTTAAAGTTCTATAAATTTATTTCCTTCTTTCTAGATTCGTGGGGTTTCTACATATTAAACACCCTGCTAAATATGTGATTGAAAGCTCATAAACACCATTGGTTCGTCCAATGCTCGACGTGTTCAAATCATAAGAAAAGCCAAAGCGTAATTGTTCAAATTCTAAACCAACAAAGGCATTTATTGAAGTGAGTAAATCGTTATTTGCATTGTTTTTTGCAGGATTGGTAACTGCCATAGCACCTAGCATTAATTTCTCAAGTTTTATAGTGGTGCCTATATCAAATCTATTAAAACCACCTTGTTGCATATAATTGGCAGAAATGATCATGTCGTTATAATCAAAATACGGAAACTTATAATTGCCATGTACAGAATAAAAAATATCTAGCGGCACATTGCCATTATCCAAAAAAGAAATATTTGGTCTGTTTAGATGTTTAATAGAAGCCCCAAGCCATAAATCGGTATCATTTCGTGTGTTTTTTTTATCAAAAACAAAACCAGTACCAAAATCTATAAAAGCAATATTATCATTTGCATTTAAAGCATAAGGATCGGAGGAATACGGATTAATGGTTCCAGAACCAATATTAATTTGATCTGCTAACACTAAGTTCCTAAAATTAAAAGATTTTGTACCAAAACCGACTTCTACAGCAGGTCTAAAAAACCAATCGTTAGCTAATTCTATATGATATGCAAAATTAATATTTCCTTGTAGATGGTTGTAATTGGTTTTATTTTCGTGTTGATTTAAAATACTAAAACCAATGCCTCCCACATTTTCAATCCAAGAATTAAAAAAAGCATATTCCGTATCAACTCTTAAATCAAGACTGGGCCACTGTGTTCTATGTATTAAGCCTAAATAAGAGGCATCTTCAAAGCCCGAAAACCCTGGGTTTAAAGTTTCGGGAACTAAAAAATATTGTGAAAAAACAGGGTCTTGCGCATTTGTTTTTAAATAAAAACAAGCTATAGTAATGAGTGTTAGTAGTTTGAATTTCATCTATATCTATTCTGTTTTTACTTAATTAAAACTAATGATCCTTCTGTTGTGATGGTGTGTTTGTAAAAGGTTTTGGAGGTAAGTTTATAATAATAGTTACCATTTTCACTAGGAATGCCTTTTATTTTTCCGTCCCAACCTCTAATGTTTTCTCCTGTTTCAGTATATATAATACCACCCCATGTATCGTAAATATGAAGTGTCATATTATTCAGCATAACAAAAACAGGGGCGAAGTAATCGTTTAAACCGTCGTTATTTGGTGTAAAGGCATTAGGCATGATAATGCTGTAACCTTTTTCAATTACTAATGTGGTTTCGCTCGAATATTCACATCCAAATGGATAGGTGACTGTTTGTTTAATGGTGTATGTGCCTTCTTTAACATATATATGCTCTGGACTTTCTTCGTTTGAAAAATTACCATCTCCAAAGTCCCAGGATATATTAATAAAATCGCCCAGAGATCCATTTGTGAATTTAATAGGGTCGTAAATAGAATACAAATTGTAAACACTTAAACCAAAGGAATCTGTAGTAAAACGGGAGTCATCTAGTACGGGCGTTTTTACTTGAAGGGAAAACTCTTTAACACAGCCAAAGCTGTCTTCAACAGTAAGAATCACTAAACCATTGGTGTCGGTTCTCATTATTTCGTTATTAGCACCACTAATAATTCCACTAGACCAACTTAGTTGGTAGGGTGGGATACCTCCTTTAACATGGGCTATAAATGTTTGATCGACGTATTTGGTTTCACAATTAAAATCTGTTATGACTTCAAAAGGAGCCTCTAATGGAGCAAATCTTTTTACTTCCCATGTTTCAGATAGTTTGCAGTTATTGGCGTCGGTGATGGTGACGGTATAAATACCCGGAGGAATGTTTGACAAATCTTCTATTCTAGACCCATTACTCCAAGAAATGGATAAAGGTAATGTGCCTCCAGTAACCTCAAGATTTATAGCTCCAGAATTAACGTCATCGCAATCTAAAGCATCTGTTACATCGCCAATTAATTTTAACGGAAAAGGTTCTTTAATGGTGAACGTTTCTTGTATAACACAGCCTTTAGCATCCGTAATAGTTACTGAGTAAGTTCCTGGGCCTATGTTGTTTCGTTCGTTTCCAGCGGTGGAGCCATCACTCCAAACTAAGGAAACAGGTTTTTCACCACCAACAAGATTTAGTTTAATACTACCATCGTTTTCTCCAAAGCACGACACATTTTTTACGATTGGGTTGATATCAAAAATAGGAGCATTAGCCAAAACTATAGGGAAATTAACAACACAATTTAAGGCATCAGTTACCGTCACAATATAAGTACCATGCGACAAATTATTTTGAACCATGCCAGTACCTAAATTACTCCATACTACAGGTTCATAAGGTGGTACACCACCAGAAATACCATGTATGGTGATAACGCCACTATCATCATTATAACATATAATTTCTTTTACGGTGTAGTCTAGTTTTATTTGAGGATTTTGAGGCACAATAACTTGCAAGTTTTTACTACACCCAGAGTTATCGAAAACCGTTAAGTTGTAAGTGCCTGCTTCTATATTATTTAAATTTTGAAGACTACTTCTAAAACCATTGGGTCCTGTCCAAGACCATCTGTAATTAGGCCTGCCTCCAAGGGCATTTACTTCAATTTTACCAGTAAAAGAACCGTAACAAAGAATGATGTCTACAGGATTGGTTAGACTTACTTCTAATAATGGCGGTTCAATGATGGTGTAACTTCCTGTTAGGGTATTGCAATTGTTAACTTCGGTAATAGTTACTTCGTAATCACCAGGTTTGAGGTTGCTTAAATCTTCAGTAGCCGCAGTAAATGTTGGGTCTCCAATTTTAATCCAAGTAAAATTGTAAGGAGGTGTGCCTCCTAAAGTGGTTAGATTGATTCTGCCATCGTTAAGACCGAAGCAAGAAATATCATTTTTACCATCATATGAAAATCTAAATACGCCAGGTTCGGTTACTAGAAATGAGTTGTTATAAGGGCATTTGCCGTTATCGGTTATGTTTAAAGTATAATAGCCAGGTTGTAAATTAGAAATATCTTCATTTGAACTTGAAAAGCCATTAGGTCCTAACCAACTAATTGTATATGGGTTTCCTGATGAAAAGGGGATACCGCCTGATATATCAATATTTATAGAGCCGTTATTAGACCCCGAACATGTGCCATTTACGACGCTAGGAGTTACCTTGATTAATGGGTTAACCGTTACTGTAATAGTGAAATCAGGGCCAGGACAGGATCCTGATACGGGAGAAACGGTATAGGTAACAGTAGCAGGAGCATTTGTGTTATTTGTTAATGTCTGGCTGATACTTGTGCGTGGTGTAAATTGTCCAGAAGCACCACTTATGGCACCTGCAGGACTTATTACGGGGTTGCCCCAAGTATAGGTTGTACTAGAAGGAACATTATCTGTGCCGTTAGAGGTTGGTCTTACTTGAAAGTTTTGTCCACTGCATATATCTATAGCTTTGGGAGAAATAATAGGTGATAAAACTAAATCTACTGAAAAGTTTTGATTTTTAGTAGTAGTCCCACAGCTATTTGTAACACTAAAAGTTACTGTATAATTTCCACTTGTAGAATAGTTTATTTTTCCAGGATTTAATAAGGTGGATGACGAAGGCGTTCCACCAGGAAAACTCCATAGATAGGTGATTTCAGAACTGGGTGAGCATGTTTCTTCAACGGTTCCAACTGGAAAAATAGAAGCTGATTGACAAAAATTAGAGAGTGGTTGTAAAGTTGTAACTGGTGGTTTTTTTACATCAATACGTTTGGTAATCGAATTATTGATGCCGCATGAGTTCCTTGTAGTTAATCTCAAGTAGTATATACCAGGTGTTATAAAAGAGATGGCAGGATTTTTAGAATTTCTATTCGTACTATTCGCGAAATTCCAACGTTCTGGTTCTTCTCCGCAATAGGCTTCAGAATAGGAAATAACATCCCAAGTATAGGTTTCTGCTCCACAACTTAAACGCGTATCGGTCGTATTTGTTAATTGTAAAGGGACTGAAGCACAGGCATTATTAAATGTGAAATTGGGTACTAATATAGGCTCAATACAAATGGTTTTAGTTACCGTAGCTCCTTTTCCACAAGGGGTTTCAGCAGACAAAGTAATGGTATAATTTCCAGGAGTCGTGTAAACATGACTTGGATTAACGGCTCTTGATTGGGGACTACCATCTCCAAAATCCCAAGTATAGACATTAACAGTGCTACAATCATTTGTAAATCCTGCGATGGTTGTATTATTAAAATAAACAGATGTATTGGCGCATGCAATGCTACCAACATTGAAATTTACTATTGGTACGTCTAAAATAATAATGGGTCCAGCAGTAAGGAAAGTACTACCACACGATGTAGTTATGGTTAAGCTCACTGTATTTCCGCCAGGGCAGTTAAATCTAGTAAATGTATGTGGTATAGGGAAATTTTGAGAAGCAGGTGGGTTTGCCGAATTAAAATAGGGCGAGCTTTCTAACTGGGTTTGTGTATAATTAGCCGTAGTGCCGTCTCCATAATTTACAAAATAATTAGTGTCGGATGGATTGGAAGCCCAAGACCCAATAGCAAATGCCATATGCGAAACAGGTGTACATAAATTGGTTGTATTTCCGGGTGCTATTAATGCGCCAATGGGGTTGTTAGAGTTTTTTACAACATAAGTAACGGCGTTGTTGCAGCCACTAGCTCCAATTCCAGTTATTACCATATTAAAAGACCCTAATTTTGTATAAGTATGCATTCTAGGAAATACGACATTTGTTTCAAAGGAACCATCTCCCCATTCTATATTATATGAAGTAATACAGGAAGCAGAAGCCGAATTGTTGCCAACATTAATGGTGTATTGAAGGTCGGTATTATTATCTCCACACTTTTCAAAAGGGGCTGAAGATCCAGTAGGCGCATTTAAATTGACAAATTTTAAATCTGGTTTTTGCTGAACAGAAACCGTTTTAGTTATAGAATTGCTTGTTCCATTAGCATCTGTAACGGTTAAAGAAACATTGTTGTTTTGAAATCCGCATCCTAACGCCGTAAATGCGAATGTTGGGTTGCTATTGGTAGATGTTTTTCCGCCTCCAAAATTCCATAAAAAAGTAAACGGAGCATCTCCTGTAACTATAGGCGTAAATGTAATAGGCGTACCTGAGCAAGAATTGTTATTATTAAAACTAAAATCTATAGTAGGCGGTAACGCAGAAGTGTTAATTTTATGAGATACTTCTATGATTTTATTGAGTCCAAAAAAGGAAACAGTTAATAAAGCGCACAAGGAAATGGCTAAAAAGTATTTTTTGCTCATGTAGTCTAATTAGTGATAATTGAAAACGAAAGTAGGTTTTTTTTACAAAAAATAATCTTTTCAGCTACATATATTAAAGTCTTTTCTATGAAATGCATAATTGAATATATAAAATGCAGTTTTATAGTTCTTCTTATCGATTAAATGCTTTCTATAAAGTCTAATTGAATATTTTAATTAGGTGTCCGTCTTAATTGATTTTCTTATTTTATATTTACCTATAAAATTTGAACATGAGAGCATTAGTAATTTCTGGAGGGGGTAGTAAAGGGGCTTTTGCAGGAGGTGTAGCACAATACCTTATTGAAGAACTTAAGCGTGATTACCAATTGTATCTTGGTACGTCTACAGGAAGTCTATTAACATCTCATTTGGCATTGCGAAAAATAGAAAAGATTAAAGAGGTTTATACGAACGTTACAAATGATAGTATTTTTAACGTATGTCCTTTTGTGATAAAGCAAAAACACGGGAGTCAAAACATTGCTATTAATCATGTGAGTGTGTTGTTTAATTTGTTAAGAGGGAGTAAAACCTTTGGTGAAAGTCATAATTTAAGAGCCTTAATAAGAGCCACTTTAACCGAGGAGGAGTTTTTAGTTTTAAAGTCTTCTGTTAAAGATATTGTGGTAACAGTATCTAATTTATCTCTCAATCAAGTAGAATATAAATCTTTGAAAGATTTTGATTATGAAGCATTTATTGATTGGATTTGGATTTCATGTAACTATACACCATTTATGACTTTGGTTAAAAAAGATGGTTGTGAATATGCCGATGGGGGTTTGGGGAATATGGTGCCTATAGAAGAAGCTATAAGTCGAGGAGCCACCGAAGTGGATGCTATAATTTTACAAACGGAAGTCAATCAATTTAATAGATTGCCATCAAAAAATCCTTTTTCGTTATTAACAAATATGTTTTCTTTTATGTTAGACAGAATTGAATCTCAAAACATACGTATTGGGAAATTTGCAGCAACTCATAATGATGCCATTATTAATTTTTACTATGCACCCACTGTTTTAACGATCAATTCTCTTATTTTTAACAAAGAAAAAATGACCAAATGGTGGGAAAGTGGGTATGATTTTGCAAAATTTAAAAACCAAGAAATAAGTCAATTAGAAAATTAAATATGAGGGCATTAGTAATTTCAGGAGGTGGAAGTAAAGGGGCATATGCAGGTGGTGTAGCCGAATATTTAATTAAAGAAAAAGGACATACTTATGATTTGTTTGTAGGAACTTCTACAGGAAGTTTGTTAGTACCACACATCGCGGCGGGTAAAATTGATAAGATTTATGATGTGTTTACAGATGTTAAGCAAAGTAATATTTTTAGTGTAAACCCTTTTCGTACCCGAAAAAAAGGGGATAGAGAATATGTGTCTATAAATTTTATGAACTCCTTATGGCAGTTTATAAAGAAGAAACGCACCTTTGGAGAGAGTAAAGCATTAAAGCGTTATCTTAAAAAGCATTTTACCGAAGAAGAATATAATTTAATAAAAGCAACCAAAGAAGATGTGGTTGTAACGGTATCAAATTTATCTTTAAATAAAGTAGAATATAAGTCTATTAAAGATTTTTCATATGAAGAATTTTGTGAATGGATTTGGATTTCATGTAACTATATTCCTTTTATGTCTATAGCAAAAGTAAATGGGTTTGAGTATGCCGATGGCGCTTTTGGTTGCGTTGTGCCCATACGAGAAGCTATCCAACGCGGAGCCACAGAAATAGACGCTGTGGTTTTGGAATCTGAAAACATGGAATACATGAAAGTTTTGGGTAAAAACCCGTTTTCACTCATGCTTAATTTGTTTGGACATTTGTTAGACCAAGTAGAGCGCAGTGATATTTTAATAGGAAAACTCGCTGCTAAGAATAGAGGGGTGACACTTAATTTATATTACACACCTTCAAAACTTACCGAAAACTCCTTGATATTCAATAAAAAATTAATGATTTCTTGGTGGCAACAAGGATTTGATTATGCGAAAAATAAGCATACCGAAGCTATGTCAAATGAAGTACGCTAATTAATTTACCACAATTCAGAGACTTCTTCTTTTATAAACGATAAGGCAGCATCGCTGGGAGAAAGGTGTTCCATCATTTCTGTTAAAATAACTTCTCTAAGTTTATTAGCCGTATCCGTTTTTTCAAGTAAACTTGCTTTTCTTATTAATTGAATGGTGGCATTTTTTGCGGCATTAATAATCTTCCAGCACTTCTCACTTACATAGATTTGTTGTGTTAAATTGTGTTCAAATTCCTGTTCAATACTATGTATAATTAAAGCTTCATAATCTTCTTTGCTTGAGGATATAGGAGAAACCCTAATTAATAAATTAGAAGGTGTAATGCGTTCTAAAAATAACACCATGCGTTCGTAGGCCTGCAATCGCATTGGTAAAGCATTAACTTGTAAATCTTTTTTTAACAGATAGCGTCTTCTGCCATCTTCATTTTTTATGTGTTCTTTAAAAAAGTGGTAAGCAATAAGTCCTGTAATTAATGAAGGAATGGCGAATAAAAATATATCAATTAATCTGTAGGCATCCATAAAATACTATTTGGTTAAGTTTGTATGTGTTAATTAGCTATTAAAGTATGGTGTATACTGCAATCCATAACTAATTTTTTTTGTTCCAAATATAAACAATCTTTTAAATTTTGAAGAGTGTAATGAAAGTGAAGTAAAAATTTATTGTTTATACATTCATGACAGAAGAAGTTAAGACTGAATATTTCTTTGAGGAGGCGTAATTAGAATTTAATATAGTATTACTAATAGAAAGTTACACTGCATGGAATGGACCCGTTTCACTCTAAAATATAATATGTTGATAGGCTCCAATATCGGGAGCAGTCGTTCTACTAACATTTAAAATATCAAATGGTACTTGTGTAGCAAATATTGACAAGCCTTTGTTTACAGCAGCAGAATTTTCACCAATATTAAGCCTGTTTTTACTAGGATTCATAAAATCTGGATCTTTATTAAAAATGTTACCTTCATAATGATTGGTGTTATTTAAATCATAATTAGCACCCGTGAAACTGTTATTGCTATTTTGAAAACGTATGAGGCAATTGGTGAATTTGAAATTAAAAACCACGGTATTGTCTTCAACCTCATCTATCAAGATTTCCGGATTATCGTTTCCATAAATAATGCAATTATTAAAATGGGCTTGGGTTAAATCGGTTATAAAAGTTGTGCCATCTTCGTCTGTCATAAAATTATTCAATAAAACAGCAGGGAATTGCCTA
Organism: Mariniflexile litorale; assembly: GCF_031128465.2. Lineage (GTDB taxonomy): Bacteria > Bacteroidota > Bacteroidia > Flavobacteriales > Flavobacteriaceae > Mariniflexile > Mariniflexile litorale. The sequence goes on from NZ_CP155618.1 coordinate 3,525,813, forward strand.
GAGCCGTTCCAATAGTTGGCAATAGTACAATGCGTAAAATTATATTTCCCGCCAAAAACACCTGCAAACGATGATTGACCACTATTATTAATCACTACATTTTCACCAGTAATAGAGGTATTTCTTCCCATGACACCAAAATTACTAGAGTTGTAAATTTGTGAATTGATAATTTTTAATTTTTCAGTAGCGGCATCAGGGTTACCCTCGCATAAAATACCTACTGTACTATTTTTTATGGTCGTATAATTTATAGTATTATTCACACTACCATCTAATAACCAAATGGTACCCCATTGTCCTGGTACGTTGGCCAAGTCGGGTTCCAATCGGTCGCCTTCAAAAATGACTTCGTTCTCTAAAAGTTCCGGATTGCTGCTAACATTTCCATTAACCTGTAATGAAGCAGCTTCGGTAACAATCAGTCCTGAATTATCATGAAAATGTATACGAGCCCCCGCATTAATAGTTAAGGTTTGTCCATTGGGTACAGCAGCATAACCATAAATAACATAAGGTTTTTCGTTTGTAAAAGTAAGTTCGTTAGATGATAGTTCGCGACCTTGAATTTCTGTTTCTAATATTTCACCACCCACATTAAGTGAAAGCGTTTCTATTACTTTGGTGGTATTATCTCTATTAGGATATATAAAAATGGCATCTTGCACTAAAGTAACCAACTCTACTTTTTGAAGATTGGTACCAGCATCAAACTCTATTTGGTCCGTGTACAAAAATTTACCATCTGGATTGGAAAAATTGTTAATATCGATGGTTGTTTCAATAAAAATAAACAAGCTGTCTTTAGCCAGAATCTGAATGTTTTCGAAGTCTTTTCCAGCCCTACCATCTACATTTAAACGGTAATTGGAGGTATTGCCTAAAGCGAGTCTTATAGAAGGAATCATAATATCATCATTACTTCTATTGTATACTTTTAAATTATAGGTACTAGAACCTATATTAGTAAATATCGTGTCTAAATATACAGTATCTTTTGAAAAAAGTAGAGACCCTGTGTTTGGTGAAAACTCAAAATCTTTACGGCAAGAACTCCAAAGCATTAAAAAACCTATGGTAATGATAGTGTATAAAGTGCGTTTCATTAAACAGTCGTTATTTTAAATCAATAGAATTCAAAAATATAACTTTTGTTTTGATAGCATCGTATGTAGTCTCGTTATTTAGCTAAATAGACGTATTATTTCGGGAGTTATGCGTGCAGGACGTTTAGTTTCGCTATTTATCAAGCACCAATTGGTTTCAGACTTTGCTAGTAATTTATTAGCTTCATTGTATATTTCAACCATACGTGTAGAGGTAGCACCTTTAAAATTTATAATATAGGTTTTAAGGCTAATAACATCGTTTAGGAATGCCGGAGTTTTGTATTCTATATAATGAGAAAGCATCACCCAATAATAGTCTTTTAAAATTGTTGACGATGCGTTTTTTTGCCAATGGGCTTTGGCTATATGTTGTACCCATTCTATATACCGTACGTTGTTTACATGGTTGAGTTCATCTAAATCGCTTGGTGTTACTATTAGGGTAGTCTCGAAAGGTTTCATGTTGTTTTGATTTTAATTTTGTTGCTACAAGGAAACTGCATCAGCTTTTTCTGCCATAAAGGTAAAAAAATCGGCGATTATCTGTAAAATCAGGGGGATAATAAAAATAGTGAATTGTAAAATTATCCCGCTGATTACGCAGTATAACAACTCATCATACAACACCTATTTATGGATTTATGATGTTCTTTGGACACTCAAAAAGGCATATAAAAAGTTGTATGCAATAAATCCTTGAAACTTACTGACAGTTTAAAATTATGTAACATGTTTTAAAAATGATATAACAGCTTAAAACGGATATCAAGTACCTTTACATCATCAAAATAATCTTAAAACCAAGCAATTATGAAAAAATCACTTATTTTATTATTAATGATGGCAACGTTTGTAGCATTTCCAAATACTGTAATGGCCACTGAAAAAGCACCTATGCATACAACAACTCCAGCCGCACCTGAAATACCAGCAGAAGTAAAAGTCATGTTGAATCGTTTAGAAGAAATTAAAGCTATGGATAAATCGACTTTAAGCTCTTCTGAAAAAAAAGAACTGCGTAAAGAAGTACGAAAAATTAAGAAAGATGTTAGAGCTTCAGGAAATGGTCTTTATATTTCCTCGGGAGCCATTATTATTATCTTACTTCTAATAATTATACTTTAATAAATTATAGCTATTGAAACTTGATAGGTTTTTAATAGGATTATCCCAATCATCAACATGCTGTTACATTGAGTTGTGCAGCATTTTCTGTTTAAATTAACTTAACATTCCAATTAAGTTGGTATGTATTATTGGGTTTTAAAATTTGTAATCCCATATGGTTATTAAAACTATTAGATACCCCCGTAGTAGGCTCAATGGCTATTGTATTTGCCCTTGGCGGGGTGTAAATTTGTAAAAAGTTTTCTTCGGAAGATGCACTTATTAAAAGTTTATAATCGGGTGTGTTAAATTGAGTTTTATTGGAGTTTAAAATAAAACAGTCATCTAATTTTTTGTCTTTTATCTCAAAATGCGAGTTGTTTTCAATAGCTTTTGTACCAGAAGTTATACAGTGGTCATCGAAAACAAGTTGTTTATTACTATCAAAATTAAGCGTGCTGTTATATAAGTTGCTGCAACTAAAATAAGGGTGCCATCCAAGTGTAAAAGGAAATGTTTTGGAATGCGTATTTTTAACTGATACATTAAGGTTTACAGCATCTTTAGATATCATATATTCAAGTTGAATCGAGTAGGTGTATGGGAACCCGATGGATTCCTTGTTTTCAATATATTCTAAAGTTATTGAAGCAGTATTTTTGTCTTCTTTTTGATTAATAATACGGAATGTTTTATCAAAAACTAAACCATGTAGCGCATTGTTGTTATCCACTTCATTAATATCAAATTGAAACTCCTTACCATCATAGGTGTATTTACCATCTTTTATTCTATTGGCAAACGGAAATAAAATTGAAGATGCAAACGTATTGTTATAGGTTAAAGGAGATAAATCTTCAATAATAGTTTTACCGTCCAGTTTTAATTCCTGTAAACTAGCGCCTTGATGGACGTAAATTTTCGCATAACATGTTTTTTCTGAATTTTCTATTTCAATATATTCTAAATGATTATTGGTATTTAAAGTTTGTTTTATAGTGTACAATGTCTTCCTTTTTTTGATGATTAAAACGTTGCAAATATAGTAAGTGAAAATTAAAGTAATTGATCTAACTTAAGTTTGTAGAGTCCGTATTTTAAATTGATGATCGTAGAAGTAAAAACACATAATAATGAAGCGTTTTGGAAGTTTAAAACACTTCTGAACCAAAAAAAATAGTTATCTTTAAGACAGTTATCAATATAATTATTTTATAAACACATTAAAACAACAAACTATTATGAGTAAACGTGATGAACTTATTGCAAAGTATGCTACCGATTTAAAAGATAAGTGTGGTGTTACAGCAGACATGGATTTATTAACTAAAGTAACAATTGGTTGTGGTCCATCAATTTATAATGCAGATGCTGCAACGGTTTCTGGTACGGATGAATCTGAGCTAGCTACTGTAAAAAATAATTTTTTAATTAAAAAATTAGGATTGAAAGACAGTGCCGATTTAGATAAAGGAATTAATGCTGTTATAGAGCAATATGGTAAATCTAACCGTAATAAATATAGAGCTGTTGTTTATTATTTATTAACCAAGCATTTCAAAAAAGAATCTGTTTATTAATCTTAATAGATATAAAAAATGATACAGCGTTGCAAATTAAAATTGTAACGCTTTTTTATTGTCTAAAAACTAATATGATTACCTTTGCAGCATGATAAGAATTGGGCAAGTTAATACATTGGAAATACTACGCGAAACCGACCACGGTGCGTATTTGGTAGATACAGAAGGTAATGAAGTTTTATTACCAAATAGGTATGTGCCAGAATTGTTTAAAATTTATGATAAGTTAGATGTATTTGTATATTTAGATAACGAAGAACGCCCAGTAGCAACTACCGATATGCCGTATATTAAGGTGGGTGAATTTGCCTTATTACGTTGTAATGCTGTGACCGAATATGGTGCATTTTTAGATTGGGGCTTGGTAAAAGAATTATTTTGTCCGTTTAAAGAGCAAGCTTTTAAAATGAAGCCCAAAGGTTGGTATTTAGTGTATTGCTATTTAGATGAAAAAACAGGCCGCTTGGCAGCTTCGAGTAAAACCAATAGTTTTTTAGACAATAAAGAACTTACTGTGAGTCCGTTTGATGAAGTTGATATTATAGTGTCTCATCCATCGGATATTGGAATGAATGTTATTGTAAACAAAACCCATATGGGCTTGATTTACAACGACCAAATTTTCACCGATTTAAGTATTGGTGATAAGTTAAAGGGCATTGTAAAAAAGATTCGACCCGGAAACAAATTAGATATTTCGTTAGGGCAAATAGGTTATAGAAATATAGAACCAAATGCAGAGCGTATTATGCACGAACTTCACGATAATAGTGGATTTTTAAATCTAACCGATAAATCGGATCCTCAGGCTATTAAAGACGTGCTTCAAATGAGCAAGAAGAATTTTAAGAAAGCTGTAGGAACCCTTTACAAGCAAAAACAAATAGAAATTAAACCAGACGGTATTTACTTAGTTTAAATATGATTCATCAAGATACCATAGTAGCCTTAGCAACCCCATCTGGTGCAGGTGCTATTGCAGTGATTCGTTTATCTGGAAATGATGCTATTTCTATAGCAGATAATTGTTTTAAATCCATAAAAAGTAACAAGACACTTAGCTCTCAAAAAACACATACCATTCATTTAGGCCATGTTATGGATGGCACTAAAACCATTGATGAGGTGTTGGTTTCTGTATTTAAAAATCCGAATTCATATACAGGAGAAGATGTGGTGGAGGTGTCCTGCCATGGTTCCAATTACATTCAACAAGAAATTATACAATTATTTCTAAGGAAAGGCTGCCGTATGGCAACAGCAGGAGAGTTTACACTGCGCGCTTTTTTAAATGGAAAGTTAGATTTAAGTCAGGCAGAAGCTGTCGCCGATTTAATTTCATCAGATAATGAAGCATCTCACCAAATAGCGATGCAACAAATGCGCGGCGGGTTTTCATCGGAAATAGCAAAACTACGTGAAGAACTTTTAAATTTTGCGTCGTTAATAGAATTGGAGTTAGACTTTGCTGAAGAAGACGTTGAGTTTGCCAACAGAACCCAGTTTACAGACTTGGTAGTACGCATCAGCTTTGTTTTAAAACGCTTGATAGATTCGTTTGCCGTTGGGAACGTTATTAAAAATGGTATTCCAGTGGCGATAGTTGGCGAACCCAATGTGGGGAAATCCACCCTTTTAAATGCGCTTTTAAATGAAGAACGCGCCATTGTAAGTGACATTGCAGGAACCACTCGAGATACTATTGAAGATGAAATATCGATAGGAGGAATTGGGTTTCGTTTTATTGATACAGCGGGCATTCGCGAAACCAAAGATGTGGTTGAAAGTATTGGAATTAAAAAAACCTTTGAAAAAATAGATCAAGCACAAGTGGTTGTTTTTCTTGCCGACAGTTTAAATTTTAAAGAAGACGTGTTTATCAATTCTTTTAAGATTGAAATTGAAAAAATCAAAAACAAATACCCTCTAAAACCGTTATTAATTGTAGCGAATAAGGTTGATAAATTAGATGAAAATCAAATAAAATCAATCAAAAAAGACATTCCTCAAATTCATTTCCTATCTGCCAAAAAAAATATTGGGGTTGATGCATTAAAAGACAAACTCTTAAGTTTTGTAAATACAGGAGCTTTAAGAAATAATGATACCATCGTGACCAACTCAAGACATTATGACTCCTTATTAAAAGCATTGGATGCTATTGAAAGCGTGAAACATGGCTTAGAATCTGGCTTGTCTGGCGATTTATTAGCCATTGATATTCGGCAAGCCCTGTATCATTTTGGTGAGATTACTGGAGAAATAACCAATGATGATTTGTTAGGGAATATTTTTGCCAATTTTTGTATCGGGAAATAAAAGAGATACAACACCTTCTATTAAAGTAGCTCTGTAAAAACAGCACAAACCTGCGTTTGAATCCTATTAAGAATTTAACAATATAAGTTTAAGTAACAAATAATTGTTTTGAACGAATAGGGATTAAAATTAATTAAAAATTTGACTTCGTGGGTTGCTTCTAAATTGATACTTTCTATTTCAGATCCTGGTTTTTAAAGTTTACTACCCTATTTTTTTATTTTTAAAAATCTATGGAGTGTTTCTAATTCAATTTTTATTATATTTATTAAACCCAAGGTTCTTTTTATTTGTGTACTTAACACTAACTAAGGTAACATGTTATTTTGTTAACCTTAATAAGTATGTTGAACTTTCTATAACCATACTAGAACCACGCCATAACCACGCCATAAGCATGCTATAACCATGCTATAACTACTCTATAACCTCGTTGTTGCCCTATCCTTGATACGACCTAAAATAACGGTGCGGTTATTAAATAAATCTGATATCATTATTCCTATCCATTTTTATATCTTTATATCTGGTTAAGAGGTAGTTGTCTCTAGGATGTGGAGATTTGTTTTATTATAAAATATGTGTTATGGCAAAGCAAAAAGGTATCATTCCATTAGCTGGTACACTAGGAGGTCTAAATTTTTATTATTTAAACGGTAAACCCGTAGTAAGGCAAGCAGGAGGTGGTTTTAACAGCAAGGCTATAAAGACGAAAGATAGCATGCAACGTGTACGGGAAAATGGTAATGAGTTTGGACACTGTTCACATGTGAATAAGGTTTTTAAACACGCTTTAAGTCCTTTTTACATGGGTTGTAAACTTACATATTTGCATAGTAGATTGATGAGGTTGTTTACCCAATTGAAAGATTTAGACCTCATAAATAAACGTGGACAACGTGTTGTCGCTGAAGGTATAAAAACTTTTGAAGGACTTCAATTGTTGAAGCAATTTCAATATACGCCCGAGTGTGAAGTACAGCGAATTTTGCCTTTTAATTTTATCCTCGATGCACACACTTTTACCTTAACCATTTCAGAATTCGATATAAAGCATGTTGGTTTTGTGGCTGGTGCCACTCATGTAAAACTGAGTTATGGTGTTTTGGATTTTAATTTTAATGCTTTAGTATCCCAACTGTTTATGGCCCCACCTTTGATTTTAGATAAAGAAGCTTCCATAACCAGCATATTGTTAACACCCCAAAGTTTGCCAACAGGTCTTGGAATACCACTTTGTGTATTGGGTTTGCGTTTTTATCAAAATGTAGATGGGACGTTATATGAATTATGTGCCCAAAATACTGTGGGGTTTAGGTTATTTTGAATAACTAATTATTACTTGTACAATGTATGCAATATCAACTTTTTAGTATTCTTATTTTATGGAATTATAAAACATTTTTCAATGTAGTGGTGTTGTTTTTATAATATTTTTATTGATTTTTAATAGCAGATGACATAAAATAAAAAGTCCCACCGAAGCAGGACTAAAGATTTTCATCTACGGCATATAGCCTTATTGTGATAAGATTAAAGATTAGAAATTTTAATCGAATACAAATGTAGTAAAAAACAATGTTATTTACAATGAGGGAAACCGTAATATAAAGATTAGTTTTTTTGTAGTTTTAAGGTTATTAATTTTTAAGTGACTTATGAGCAGAATTTTAGGATTGGATTTAGGAACGAACTCTATTGGTTGGGCAGTAATTGATGATGTTGAAAATAGAATATTAGGAATGGGGAGTAGAATTTTTCCTACGGGAGTTGAGAATTTAGGTGATGGTGATAATGAAATGTCTAAAAACGCAAGTAGAACAGGAGCAAGAGGTGTTAGAAGGCAATTTTTTAGAAGAAGATTAAGAAAGAAAATATTATTGAAAGCACTTTCTGAAAACGGTATGTGTCCATTAGTTCAAAATGATTTTGAAGATTGGAAAAAAACAAAACAGTTTCCATCGGAAAAACTATTGTCTTGGTTTAAATTAAATCCTTATGAATTAAGACAAAAAGCTTTAATTGAGCAGTTAACTTTAGAAGAAATGGGTAGAGTTTTTTACCATTTAATTCAACGAAGAGGTTTTTTGAGTAACAGTAGAAAGGGTGGGGCAGATGATGGAACTATTTTTAAAGGAAATGTTAAAGATGGAAAAATAGGTATTACAGAAACGCAAGAAAAAATTGAAGATAAAACATTGGGATCTTATTTGTTTGGAATATATCCTAAAGAAAATAAGCCTTTTAAAGATGGTTTGGAACGAATTAGAAATCGATATACAACACGTAAAATGTATGTGGATGAATTTGAGATAATTTGGAATAATCAATCTCAATTTCATTCTAATTTGAATGAAGAGTTAAAAACTCTGTTTGGTGGAAGAAAACTTGATGGTTACAAAGAGGATGGAATCTTATTTCATCAACGACCATTAGGTTCTCAAAAACATTTAGTTGGAAACTGCTCTTTCGAACCTACAAAAACTAAATGTCCAATTAGTGCAATACCTAATGAAAAGCGTAGAGTTTGGGAATGGGTAAATACAGTGGAATACAATGGGAAGAAAATTTCGCAAGAAGAAAAAGAAAAAATAGTAGAATTTCTTTACGCTAATGAAAAACCAGATTTTAAAAGAATTAGAAAGGTAATTGGTAAAGAAAGTGCTGAATTCAAATTCAATTATAAAGATGATGACAGAATTGTTGGAACTCATACTATTTCAAATTTATCTAACAAAAAGTATTTTGGTAAAAAATGGTTTGCATTTTCAGATAAAGAACAAGAAGATATTTGGCATGTTTTATATTTTTTTGATAGCAAATCAAACCTAAAAGACTATGCTATAAAGAATTGGGGTTTTAATGAAGAACAAGCAGAATCTATTTCTAAATTTAATGTAAAGGATGGTTATTCCAGTTTAAGTAGAAAAGCGATTTCAAATATTCTACCATTTCTTCAAAAGGGTTTTACTTATGATGTAGCTGTAGTTTTAGGTGGAATAAAAAATGTTTTTGGTTCGGATTGGGAAAAATTATCTGATGAAAAAATAAATTTCTTTTACGATAATGTATTTGAAATAATTCGTTCAAAAACAAAAGGCGGTTTTATAAATATTATTAAAGATATCCTTCGAGATGATTATAATATTTCAGATAGTAAAATGAAAAAATTATATCACCATTCGGCTACTATTGATGTTGATGAACTTCTAGAAAGCCTTCCAATTGGAAAAGATGCTGATAAAGAAATACAAGCTATTAGAAACCCTATTGTAATCACAGCTTTATTCGAATTGCGAAAATTAATCAATGAATTAATTGAGGAACATGGCAAAATTGATGAAATTAAAGTGGAAATGGCTCGTGATTTGAAAATTTCAAAATCACAACGAAATAAAATCCGAAGAGACCAAAAACGATTAGAACGAGAAAATGATAGAGTAAAAGCAGAGGTTGAAAAATACACCAGAGTTTCTCACGATAATATTTTGAAATTTAAACTTTGGGAAGAATGTAAGAAGACTTGTCCTTATACAGGAGATACTATTCCCGTCAGCAAACTTTTTACAGGTGAAGTTCAAATAGAACACATCCATCCGTGGAGTCGTTCGTTAAATGACAGTTTTAATAACAAAACATTGTGTTATGCAGATGAAAATCGAAGAAAAGGTGATAAAACCCCTTTTGAGTTTTATGGAAATGACGAATTAGATTGGATTTCCAGAAAGGAAAGAGCATTAAAATTGTTTTCAGATACTAAAGAATATCCAAATTCGTATCAAAAGTTTAAAAGATTTGTTCAAGTGAAATTTGATGACGATTTTACTTCGCGTCAATTAAATGATACACGCTATATAAGTAAAGAGGCTAAAAATTATTTATCAAAAATTTGTAAACGTGTCATGGTTTCTCCAGGTCAGGCCACTTCTAATTTTCGTCATAATTGGGGCATGAATAATATTTTGAATGAAGAAAACGAAAAAACAAGAGAAGACCATCGCCATCACGCTGTTGATGCTTTGGTTATGGCTTGTACTAAAATTTCGTATGTACAAGAATTATCTAAATGGAATCGCTACAACAGAAAACCCGAATTAAAAGTTTTTCCATTACCATGGGAAACGTTTAGATACGATGCAGAAAAAGCAGTTGAAAAAATATTGATTTCGCATAAAAAGATTTCAAATGATATTACCATACGAACCCATGTTACAGAAAAAAATGGTAAGAAATATAAAAATATTGGAGTTGCTGCTCGCGGGCAATTACATAAAGAGACTGTTTTTGGAAAGCGAACTTTTAATGGTGAAGAAGCTTTTCATGTTAGGAAACCAATAGATAGTTTAACAACAGCCAAACAAGTAGAAAAAGTGGTAGACGAGACCATTAAAATGTTAATATTAAAAAGAGTTCAAGTGTTAGGCGGGTTTCAAAAAGATAAAATTCCAAATGAGACTTTTTTTATTGTTGATGGAAATGGAATAAAGCAACCACAAATATTTTTGCCAAACAAAAATGGAGACCCAGTTCCCATATTAAAAGTTAGAGTGAAAGAAAATTTTGGTGGTGCAGAAAAACTAAAACAAGATGTAAACCAATGGGTAAATCCAAGAAACAACCACCATGTATTGATTTATAAAGACATAAAAGGAAATTTAAAAGAAGAAGTAGTTACGTTTTGGACGGTAGTTGAGAGAAAAAGAACAGGAGATTCAGTTTATAAATTGCCTATTGATGGTGTAGAAATAGTAACAACGCTGCATATTAATGATATGTTTCTATTGGGGCTAAATGAAGATGAAATTAATTGGGAAAATCCAGATTATTCGGTTTTAAAGGAGCATTTATATAGAGTGCAAAAAACTTCTCAAAATGATTATTCATTTAGATATGCTCTTACTTCTACTGTTAATAATAAAAGTGAAGAAAAAAGAATTGGAGTTAAAGGAATTGTTTCTAATAACGCAATTAAGGTAAGAGTTTCAGTCTCAGGTAAAATTATAAAAGTATAATATTATAGATAAACTAAGTTCATTGACATATGATAGCAGAATTGCTAACCTCGTAACTGGTTGTGGTTTGATTAAAGATTAGAAAACACGATATTTTCCAGCTCTACCCATTCGCTAACTTTCATGTTGTGGTTTGATTAAAGATTAGAAAACACGATATTAATACTATGTTATTTATAAAAGCAAATTAGTTGTGGTTTGATTAAAGATTAGAAAACACGATATTCTATAGCCAAGGATAAGAACGGCGCATATAGTTGTGGTTTGATTAAAGATTAGAAAACACGATATTCAGTTTATAAGTTGGGTGTAAATTACGATGTTGTGGTTTGATTAAAGATTAGAAAACACGATATTCTTAATAGCATGTCTTGTAAACCAACGCCTGTTGTGGTTTGATTAAAGATTAGAAAACACGATATTAAAAACAAGTAACATTCAGCCACATAATTAGTTGTGGTTTGATTAAAGATTAGAAAACACGATATTATATTGTTACAATAAACGACAATAATTATAGTTGTGGTTTGATTAAAGATTAGAAAACACGATATTCTTTACGTTCGTATGCTAATCTTTGTCTTAGTTGTGGTTTGATTAAAGATTAGAAAACACGATATTGTGAATTTGGATCAATTAAACAGATTTCGGTTGTGGTTTGATTAAAGATTAGAAAACACGATATTTGTTTGAGGAATTTAGAAAAACAAAAAGCGGTTGTGGTTTGATTAAAGATTAGAAAACACGATATTATATTGTTACAATAAACGACAATAATTATAGTTGTGGTTTGATTAAAGATTAGAAAACACGATATTGCGTTAAAAACGCTGTAGAACTTGCGTTTGGTTGTGGTTTGATTAAAGATTAGAAAACACGATATTGTTTGAAAATGGCGATGTAAACCCGGTGCAGTTGTGGTTTGATTAAAGATTAGAAAACACGATATTCGATAGCCCAACAATAAAACCAGCTGTATGTTGTGGTTTGATTAAAGATTAGAAAACACGATATTTCCATATCCAAAGATAAACGTAGACGCTTTGTTGTGGTTTGATTAAAGATTAGAAAACACGATATTTCCATCGGGTACTGGTGATGCCTTAGTTGCGTTGTGGTTTGATTAAAGATTAGAAAACACGATATTGCATTAATAAAAAACCAAACTGTTTTCATTGTTGTGGTTTGATTAAAGATTAGAAAACACGATATTCATCGCCCGTTGTGCCACCTGCTACTACAGTTGTGGTTTGATTAAAGATTAGAAAACACGATATTTTATCTCACCTAGTTCAAGAGAAGCTTTAAGTTGTGGTTTGATTAAAGATTAGAAAACACGATATTGATATGCAACAACATTTAAATATTGAATTTGTTGTGGTTTGATTAAAGATTAGAAAACACGATATTTAATGTCGGTAGTTAAGGCTTGCGAAGATGTTGTGGTTTGATTAAAGATTAGAAAACACGATATTTTAATAGCATGTCTTGTAAACCAACGCCTGTTGTGGTTTGATTAAAGATTAGAAAACACGATATTAAACCCTTTTTTATCTAACGGAGGCACTAGTTGTGGTTTGATTAAAGATTAGAAAACACGATATTATCTCTTCTAAATCTGTACCGACTAAAACAGTTGTGGTTTGATTAAAGATTAGAAAACACGATATTGTCGTAGAAACCGAAGAATGAACTCGTACAGTTGTGGTTTGATTAAAGATTAGAAAACACGATATTTGCAGGATTCAATATTCTAGCCCACACCGCGTTGTGGTTTGATTAAAGATTAGAAAACACGATATTTCACGTATTAATTGGCGTTGCACCAACGGTGTTGTGGTTTGATTAAAGATTAGAAAACACGATATTGTGTGTGTGTGTGTGTGTGTGTGTTGTGGTTTGATTAAAGATTAGAAAACACGATATTTCGATAAGATAGCCCTTATCGTCTGTGAGGTTGTGGTTTGATTAAAGATTAGAAAACACGATATTACCAATGGAAAGCCTATAACACCCAACTCGTTGTGGTTTGATTAAAGATTAGAAAACACGATATTAATACGTTGGCAACAATGCCTTACTGTCTAGTTGTGGTTTGATTAAAGATTAGAAAACACGATATTCAGCATTTAAACTAACTAATCCTTCTACCGTTGTGGTTTGATTAAAGATTAGAAAACACGATATTGTGTGTGTGTGTGTGTGTGTTGTGGTTTGATTAAAGATTAGAAAACACGATATTAGTTGGTTTGTTATCTTCTAGTATTCAGTGAAATAAGATGATATATCGTTTAAAAAAATGCTTCTTTTTTGCAATAATAAGGTAAGATTGAGGCATTTTTTGGTTTAAAACAATTCTAATTGTGTTGGTAGTGGCTCTTTGGGTACTTCTGCACGTCCCCAAAAGTTCATAATATTACCAAATTGCTTATCGGTTATTCTTAATATACTCACTTTTCCAAACGGCGGAAGTAATTTCTTAATTCGTTTTTCGTGTGCATCGGCGCTTTCACTGCTTGCACAATGGCGCATGTATACCGAGTACTGCATCATATTGAAACCATCTTTCATAATATTTTTTCTAAAACCCGCAGCATTTTTACGGTCTTTGGCAGTATCGGTTGGTAAATCAAAAAAAACAAATAACCACATAATTCTATACCCATTTAGTTCCATAATTTTGGATATTTTATTTTCTTGCGTTTGCCACTATAGCACTGTTGTAAAGAGCTTGCTGTTTTTTGAAGTCCCACCATTAATGGGCTTTTTTCGTCTTTAAAATATACGGTTCTAGTGAGTGTTTCTAATAAAATAGATTTTATTTCGGTGTTTAGTTCTTGTTCATCATAATGTTGCATGATGTGGTGTACAGCTTCATCTACAATAGGCCTAAAGGGTTCCATGATGTTATCTGCCAAAGCAAAAGCATTGTATTTACTTTTATGATGTATGCCTAATGTGTTTAATAACCCACTACCAGATAATGCTCTGGCCGTTGCTGCTCTTAATATAGCATAGCCGTAGTTTAAAAAATTATTTGGATAGTTGCCATATCGCTCTCTTTTAAAATCTATTTCAAAAAAAGATTTCCAATAAAAATTAGCTGCTACACCTTCCATGTTTGAGGTGTCTCCACTTAAAACCTTACTTGATAAATATTCAAATTTGTTTTTGGATTTAGTTATTGTTTCGAGTAATTGCCCTTGATTTCTGATTTTTTCTATAACTGTTTGTTGCCATAACTGCTTTTTTAATGGGGTGCTAGCTTCAATTTGAGTTTTAAATATTTCTTGTTGTATGTGATGGCTATTTAGGTTTAACATCATGCCATTTGGAAGATGTTTGTCATCACATATTATACAAGCGCAATTATTATTAATTAATTTATTTAGAGCGGGAATACTAATATAAGTTTCATTATGATCGATTAATATAAAACCTATGTCTTCAATTGGTATTGTTGTGTTTCTATTTTCAGAGGCGATTACAAGTTGCTCATTTTTGGTAGTAATTGAGCACTTATTTGTGAAAAAAAGCGTTTTTTTAATCATAGTTAATTATTAAATAATTTAAAAACGGACTCATTATTGGGTACATGGAATAATTAAATTTAGTATTTATTGTTGAAAATTCGTATGATAAATTGAATTAATTTCTTAATCACTTTTCATAAATAGAAAAAGGAGTTTGAAAATAGACTTTATTCGTTTAGGAAAATGAACAAATAATAATAGTTAAAGCAAAAGTAAAAGGACTAAAATAAATTCTTTGAGAGTGGCTTTATATTTTGAAAAACTCCCCTTCATCAAACGGTAATAATTTATTGACTAGCTCTAAGGTTTTGCGAATATCCAAACCGTGGTTTTTGATATGAGGTTGACAAAAGGAATCACCTTGCGTTTCCAATATACTAACATGGATTAGGGCTTCAATAGTGGTGAAATAAATCTAAGTAAGCTTCAAACTGTAAATACTTGGCCTTAAATTTACCCTTTTGAATGTCGGAAGGTTGTAAAGTGTCTCATTTATACTTAGCAGATTTTACCAAGCTTTCAAGTGCTCTTCTTTTTGTTTTCGTAGTTTCAGGTTATTGTTTTTTGAGTTCTTTTTCAGAAAGGATTTCGGTAATTTTATCCAAGCAGAACATCTGGTCATGAGGTAATAGGTCGATAACCATTTCCAATACTTTGGTTACGCTGGTTATGGGGGTCTTATTACTGTGCTTGGGATAAACGAACGTGCCATTGCCGTCTAGTGTGTAATAGCACACTTCCAAGAGTGCAGAAATACAGCTTGTTAGGTCCTCATGGTCGGACACCTCAAAACCGATAGACTTTCTTGTCCTGTTCCCATAGGATTCCGTACTTAGCCCAGGGAAGTTTTTAATGTGCTTCTTTATTGCCTTTAATTTCTTTTTTTCTTTCATCAGCTGTTTGTTTCTGGTTCTAAAATTAAATCTCGAATAACATCTAAAAGTTCCATTTCATTATGGGGTATCATATCCAAGATATACCCTAAAACTTCTTTGATGTTATGTTCTGGATTGGGAATGGAATGTGTGGAACAGTAGTCTGTCTCCATGGCTATGATGCAAAGCTTTAACAGATTTGAAATCATAAAAGAAGTGTCTAAATAGCCTTCTGTAACAAGTCCATTGGTATATTGTCCTTTTTTAAAAGGATTTGGTTTTAAAGATGAAAAGTCCTTTTTGGACAGGGATTTCATAAAGTTCAATAATTCTGTGTCTTTTGGTATAGAACTTTGTCGTTTGGGAACTTTGATTTCATTAACATTGTTTAATTCAAGACTACAGGCCTCCCATTTATTTTTAAACAATGCCGTAGCCAATGCTTCCATTTTATTGGCTTTCTCTACTATTTTATGGATTTGTTCTAGATTGATATGGTAATTGTTTTCATAGCGTGTGGTTATATAAGCATCATCCAACAATTTTAAAAGGTGTTGTTCTTCCTCTATTTCTGTATCGAAAAGATTACCCAATGCCGGAGCAAATGGTTTTATATAGGTTTGCAGTTCTTTGATGCTATGGCTTTTACGCTCTTTTCCCATTGTAAAAAGCGCTACATACCGAAACCACAGTTCTATGTATTGGTGCAACATAAAAGTAGCTTGAGAAAGATTGTTTTTTTCGATAAAGAAAAGAGCAGCATCTAAAAATGCTGTCATTTTATTGTGTTCTTTGTCGAAAGTGGATTGTATATTTTTTAGTGTGTTTTCGGATATTTGGTATTTATAAAAGCTATCCAGTTCTTTATTAGAATTCTGATAGATTAGCTTCTCCCAAGTGCCACCATGAATAAAGAATAAGTTTTCTTCTTTAAGTTGTTGCTGGGCATATTCAAAAGAAAATATTCGGTAAAAAAAATCCGTTTCTTCTTGAAATATTTTAGCAACCATACTAGATAACTCATGGGTTAAGGAAGAACAGTTTCCTTGTAGTATTACAATTAATAAAGGTTTTAAGAAATCTTCTTTTTCAATTCTAGTTTTATAGACATATTTAATTTCTAAAAGAGATTTTAGTTTAATTATAATCTGTTCTTGTTTAGTGTGAATTTTATCATCCATCGCAATCATTTTTTAATTATCTCAATTGATTTCAGTTACTTAAATATTTACTATTGGTATCTATTATTTATACAAGTGTATTAAAAATCGATACTAATGTATTTAAAATAAATCCAAATTCAAAACAAAAGTGTAATCATTTTATACAAGAGTGTATACTTTCTATATTTATGTAATCAAAAGAGATATTTATTATGACTAATCTAGGATTATATTTAACTAAAAAATCTATAAATAAAGCGGAGGTTGCAAGAAGAACTGGGATAAGTAAATCTCGTTTGAGCCAATTGAGTGGAAATGATTCAACCAAACTTCGTGCAGATGAACTTTATTTAATTGCTTTGGCCATTGATGTTGATCCAGGGGAATTGTTAAAGGAAGTGTACAAAGATCTAAAGCTACTTAAAGAATAATATTAAAAAATGGATTTAAGGTGCTAAAATGTGTATTAAATAATAGGTTATTAATAAAAGCAAGCTCAAGATTCATTAATATCCTTGATACGAGACATATTTTGGGTTTTAAAAATCCCTAATAATATTGTGGTATAGTAATTTTTATTATTTCAACCAGTTAACATTTATAGATAAATATTAAATTGATAAGTAATTATTAATGGTATAGATATTGCGTTAAATAATTAAAGTAATGTTTTAACACCTAGTCAATTAAATACTATTTTATATATTTGTAGTGTACTTAATAGTATATAAAGAAGATAAAGAAGTTTTGAAAACAAAAGTAAACATAGCCAATATAGTTCCAAAAAAAGTATTTTGGGATATGGATGTTAACAAATTATCTGTTAAAAAAGATAAAGAAGTTATCATCCCAAGAATGCTATTGGCTACTAACGAGAAAACTTTTCAAGAAGATATTGCTTCTGTTGAGGAAGTATATACTGCTAATGAAATATATTCAGTACTTAAAAATACTAAAGAACGTATAAGTAACCAAATATGTAGAATGGTTGCTGCTCGTTATAATAAACCTACTTTTTTACGCTATAAGTTTTAACAAATGAGTACAGTTTCCCCAGTACTCCTTAACACAATCAAAGAATTACAGCAACTTTCTGGATTATCGCAATTTGCATTGGCAGGAGGTACAAATTTGGCTATCCGGTTTGGTCATAGAGAATCTCAAGACATTGATTTATTTTGTTCTGAAATTGTTGGTATTAAACATTTAGAGCAAATAGAAAAAGAAGTAGTCGATTTTTATGGTGAAAAGAATATATCAAGTATTGACTATCCAGCTGTAGGGCGGCAAATAAAGATATTTATGATTTAAATTTTATTACTGAGCATATTTCATTAGCAGAATTATTTGAAGGATTAAAAGCTAAAAAGGAAAAGTTCAATAAAAAAGAACATCAAAACATCTTTGATTTAGATGATGAAGGTTGTCCTACCCAAGATCCTTACCTATTATTAAAATTTGATGGTAAAGTATCTCAAAGCAAAATTAAGCCCATGCACTCTAACGTGTAAAAAACGGTTAAAGTGAACCACTAAAAACGGAAATTACTGAACCACTTAAAAACTCATTTTAGCCTAAGCTGTAAAAGAATTTGCAATAATTTTACTATGCTCACTTTTATCCGCCGCAGGTGGCTCATTTTGTCCGCTCTATCCACTTCCTGTTTAACTCTTGATTTTAAGATGTTTAACATTAAAAATGTTCCTAATTTTTCCCCTTTATTAATCTTTGATTAAGAAAATTAAATAGTATTTTTACTCCTTGATTTTTTTTAGGGTTTCATACAAGTACTAATGCTCTATTAACTTAGTAAAACATTAAAATGAGGATGCCAACATGAAGTTTCTCATCGTTAATTCGTGTTTTAATGTATCTTCAGCTTGGTTTATCCCAAAATTCCTTAAGTGTACTTTTTGCAACCATGCGTTTCATGGGTCTAATTATAAAACAAATACCAAAAAATAAATCTTAATTTTTTATTTCCACTCAAAATCTCCATTTTCTATCGTCCAATCATTACCAAAAAATCCCGCATATTTAACAGCACCGGCCCCTTGGTTTAACAAATTGCTGTCAAACAGAATCACATCAGGAAAAGTTGTTCCATTAACTAAATAATGATTGGCATAAGCGGCTTTCATTCCCATTTCTCCTGTGGCGGTAATGACGCCGATAGTCGCCACATCACTATCCTTTCTAGGTACTGTAAAATATAGTCCCCATTGGTTTCCTGATAGTGTTTTTTCGCCAATACGCACTTTATTGTTATTAACCTGAATTGGACTCTCGTTCAAAAGAAGTTTCCAAGCGGTGTTATTGTCTTTATTTCCATAAACGATAATATTTCTATCGGCGTATTTTTCTAGGGAAAAGTCTGTGTCTTTAATCATTTCAACATGGCCATTGGCACGGTAATAAAATGTTTCAGCATCAAATAGGGCTTTATGGTAATACCAATCGTTCTCTATAGTAGAACCTTTAGTTGCATAAACAAAAACCACATTATTTCTAAAGGCATCTTTGAATCCCCCATTTCTATGGGGACCTTTTTCTCTTAAGGATGGCATAGAGGTAGTGATCCATTTTTGTTTATCCTTTTTGAAGAAATTTTTAAGGTTAGAAGACACTTTGAAGGTATCGCCGTCAAGAGTAATTTCATTTATAGTTTCGGTTAATTTTGATAAATCGACTTCCAGTAATGCAACGTTATTTGTGGTAATATTGAAACCTTTTTCTTTAGAGAAATCAAAAGAACTGACCTCAAAAGGCTTTTCTTGTTGATAAATGGTCATAAAATGAGAGGTGGCAGAAACTCCTGGAGATCCCGTAAAAAATTCTAATTTCTTAACGACTGAATCTTTAGGAATAGTGCGCTGTTTAAAAAAGTCGAAAATTGGTTGCCAATCTACACTGTGGTTACCATACCAGTGTGTACCCTCAGGATACTCATAATACGTAAAGTCATTATGGAATTTACCCAGACGTTCTCTCATTTCCCTTGCAATAGCAGTAGGAACCACATTATCTTTTTCGCCATGTAAAACATAGACACCGCTTTGTAAATAATTGCGTTCTAATTTTAAGGTTCTACTAGGTGTACCTGCTCGTTCAATAATGTTTTGCAGAGGCGTATTAACGGGTTCCAACTTCATGCGCTCCACACTTTTTGTTGAAATGCCTCTTTCCTCTAATTGTTCCGGTGTCATTTCCAACACTGCTTTGGAAAATCCATCGCGATACGCCAATAAATCAGGGTAACCTGCACAAGGCGCCATTGCGGCAAATTTGTCGGGATATGTAGCTCCCAAGTACCAAGTACCGTGCCCTCCCATAGAGTGTCCAGTGAGGTAAATTTTGCTTTCATCAGGTTTATAGATGTTTTTTGCATCTTTCAATACTTCTAAAGCATCCAATCGGCCCCAGTCTTCCCAAGCAAATCCGAACGGACGGCGGTTGGTGGGCGCAATCAGAGTGCCCCAATCTTTCTGGGCATAAGCATTGGCTTGATTCACAGCTTCAACTGATGCGCCATGTACAGATAAAAATAGAGCTTGTGACGCTTCTTTAGTTGTTGATGGTGCCACGCTATAATATTGCACGCTTCCATCTATATCGCTAATAAACGTTTTTTTGTGATGTTTGTATTTTGATTTTATCTCTAAGGTTACTGTTTGATTGTGTAAAGTCGTTCCTTTTTTGTCTTTTAGGTTTAATTTTAAGTCAACACTTTCTTTTGAGACATCCATGGAGTTTGAAGTAAAAGAAAACGGAACTTTTTGTACTGATAAAGGTGGAATGTTGGCCATGATCGTATTAGTAGTATGCTCCGCTAATTTGGCTTCAATAATGGCTTCCTTTATCCAGTTTTCAGTTGCATTTACCACTCTAACTGCGCCTTTGTATGCTTTGTTTTCTTCCTGCAGAATATGGGGCATGGTCATATCCCTTGATGTAAATTGTACACCAGTTGCAGGCGTGATCAATCTAGCTCTGATTCGGGGGAAACGACCTACTTTTAGTACAAAAATATTCTCTCCTTTTTTTAGTTTTATAGGAATAAGACTGTAACCAAAATCATAGTGGTCACCTTCATGAGGGAAACCGTTGATTAAAGCAATAGAATGCCCTGAGGCTTCAAAAAGTACAATTTGTTCTGAATTGGAGGTATAGGATAGATATACATAAGCCGACCTTAAATGACTACCAGAAAAACTGCTCGTACTATCAATTTTTATGGATTGCCATTGTATAGGATTTCCTAAAAAGTCTATATCAAAAGTAAATTCTTTGGTAGCTCTATAGTGCTTATCAGTTAGAAAACGATTAAAAACTGGGTCGTTAGGAAAAGAGGAGGATTCGAAGCCAAGATTCTGCATTTGTAATGCCCATCCAGTATTAAAAACATGCAACACATTACCTTCACCAACGTCATTGATTTTTTCTTTTCCGAAGTATTCAACGATATTACCCGTTTTTTGGGCATTAATAGTAGAGGAAGAAATACCTAAGAGGAGTACAATTATAAAGAATAGTTTAAAACTGTTATACATCGTATCTGGATTTTTTAAAGTTATTTACCTCCAATTATAAACATTACCGTGTGATTTTATAATATTATTAGACCAAGGACAATTCTACGTCGGCTAAGGGGGAAAATAATACATACTTGTTTGGTTTGATGGTGAAAGCATAAAGGCGAAAATAATTGGAAAAAAATACACAGATTTTAAGAAATATACCAAATAGAATATTCCAGACCTCGAAGTTTTACTAACTTCATCTGCAGGTCGTATTGCATATCGTTTCCTTCCTAAAAAGTCCTCAATTAAATATCAGACCATACGAACTAATCAACTAACTATTTTTTAATTGAACTCAGGTTCTAAGGAAATTATTCAGGCATTTGGGAATTGAATTTAAACATAAGTAAGTATTAATACGACTCAAAAAAGAAGTTTAAAAAAAGCTAAAATCTAGACTATTGGAATTTATTTAGGTAATAAAAAGGTTCCATTATACGTACATGAAACAGCATTTGTTTCCCATTTGCGTCTTAAAATAAAGAAGAGGCTGTCTTAAAAGTTTTATTCTGGGTGATATTGAGCTTGTCGAAGTATTTAAACTTCTTGATAATCCATATCGGTTTCGACAAGCTCAACCAGACAAAGTAAATAAAATACACTTTTAAGACAGCCTCTTCTTTTTATAATAATTCTTTTTAAAGAGGTTCTAAAACCTATTCATTATTTGTTAAAACGCTCATAGAAACTCTTCTGTTTTGTGCTCTATTTTCATGAGATGTATTAGGGGTTAGAGGGGAAGCTTCACCCTCGGAAGCTACTTTCATTCGATTGGTAGCGACACCTTGCTTGTTTAAATATTCTGCAACGGATGCTGCTCGAGCTAATCCTATTTTTTTATTGGTTTTTTTACTTCCTAAATTACAGGTGTAACCTGTTATATTTAATGTTGCTTTTTCATTTTTTACTAATAAAACAGCCATTTTATTTAACCTGTTTTCTAAGTTAGCAGGTATTGTTGTTTCTTCAAAAACTCCAAATATTAATGGTTTTTCAATGAATGCGATATCTTCTGAAGTTAGACCTGTAGGTTTTTGTATTTCTTCTGTAGGTGTTGCTGCTATAGGTTCTTTTTCTTCAATGGGAGTAGGGATTACGATTTCTTCAGGCATATTGTTTTCCTCTACCAGTTCTTCTTTTTTATTTTTTTCTTTAAAATTGATACCCCATTTAATCTGAATGCCTGCCGATAAATACTTGCTGTGTTTTACGGTATTATTGGCAGCTAGAATACCATTAGCTGCTATATTATCTAACCCGTTAGGGCTATAGGTTACTAAGTTTTTTGTAGAATTATGATCTTGTAAATCCGTTAAACCATAATCGGCATAAACACCTGTGTATAATTTTGAGCCTTTTTTTAAGGAGAAGCTAAGTCCGCTTTCCATACTTAATAAAACAGATGGTTTTAAAGAGACACTGCTTTCATCATCCCAGTTGTTTAAAAGGCCAAAACCATGATTTGGTAAATCGTCTATCTCTAAATTTAAATCAGGATAATAAGCACTTGTAGCTATTGTTGCTGAACTGGCTGAAATTTTTTGATGGGCTGGTATTAAAAATTTACCACCAAACCCGATATAAAATCCTGTGTTGTTAGAGATTACTGTTCGGTATTGAAGCATTAATGGTATGGCTACAGACAAAAAGGATTGGTCTTCTTTATAACCTGTTGTTTTTACATTGTAGAAAAAGGCAGAACCTAAATCGTCTATGTTTGAAGTTGAAATAACTTCATTTGCATTTAATTTATATTGGTTTTGATTATAACTAACATCTACACCCGTTACCACTCCCCAATGATTATTTAAAAAATAGGTATAGCCAACGCCTAAACCTCCTCCAAAACCTATTTTACCTTCTCCATTTAAATCATCGTATAAAATACCTGAAAGGCCACCATTCATTTTTAATGTAAACTCTTGTGTATAGCCTATAGCTGTATAAAATAAAGACAGAGCTATGATTATTTTTAATTTCATGTATATGTTTTAATGAATTAATATGTTTGTTGTTTTACGATCTCCGTTAGCTAAATTCAAAGCTAAAATATACACCCCTGCTGTTGTGGGTGCTCTAAGCTCTAAGGATGTATTATTTACTGTTTGCGTACTGATTAGATTGCCTTTCATATCAAAGAGTTTTATTATCGCATCCTTTAATGTTGAAGGATCAAAATCTAAATCAACCCTAAATAAGGCTCCTGATTGTATTGGGTTAGGAATGACTGTTATTTTTCTTAAAAAATTTGATACCACTAGGTCTAAGGCACATGTTTGTATAACTTCACCACTTATGGTTGTCGCTTTTACATAATAACTGCCTTCTAAATTAGCATTGCTATAGTAAGGTTTGGTGGCTCCTGCAATAACTACATCATTTTTATACCATTGCCAGGAAACAAATTTATTATCATAGTTATCAAAAACTAATACGTCATCCCAGTGTTTGCGAATCAAACCTGGTTTGCTAGCAATAACTGTTTTAATATTTGTACTTCCTGTTAAATCTTGACTACAAAAAGGCGATTCAGGGTAGCTAACTTCTATCAACTTATACGTTGTGTTCTCAGATAACAATCCTGTAGAAATAGATGCTTCACCATAATTATTTAGAGTTATTGTTTTAGTATTGGCTTCATTTATTGAATACGTAATAACTGTATTTGGTGTTCCTTCAAAATAAACAGCACCTGTGTTATTAAAACAAACAGCATCATCTACTTCAATAAGCGCTGTTGGTAATTTTTTTATAAGAACATCTACTGGTTTTATATCAGAACACTTTCCATTGATACTTTTAATATAATAGGTGCCACTTACATCGATTGATGTTGGATTAGAAATGGAAACAGTAGCTGCTAAATCGTTCCAATAAGTCAATATTCCATTTCCAGTACTACCATTTGTAATAGCAGACGCAGTGATATCCACCGTATCAAATTCACAAACAGGAGCCGGATTTGTTATCATTAAATTTACTGGTTCTATAATCACAGATTGATTTTGAGTTGCTGTGTTTTTTCCATCGGTATACGTCCAAACGACCGTTGTAGAAGTTGTAATAGGAAAGGTGGTCGTTGTTGTTCCAGTAACGGTTCCTATACAATTATCAGTAGCTATTGGAGCTGCAATACTTGTTAGTTCACATTGCGCTGTTATGGTTGGTAATGTTGCAACATCTGGTAGAGGCGCCATAGTATCATCAATAACCACCGATTGGTTTTGAGTTATTGTATTATCACCATCGGTATACGACCAAACTACTGTTGTTGATGCAGTAATAGGAAATGTTATAGTAGCTGTTCCTATAACGGTTCCTATACAATTATCCGTAGCTATTGGAGCTGTAATACTTGTTAGTTCACATTGAGCTGTTATGGTTGGTAATGTTGCAACATCTGGTAGAGGCGCCATAGTATCGTCAATAACCACTGATTGGTTTTGAGTTATAGTATTTGTACCATCAGTATACGACCAAACTACAGTTGTGGAAGCTGTAATAGGAAACGTTGTGGTGGTGGTTCCTGTAACGGTTCCCTTGCAATTATCTGTAGCTGTAGGAGCTGTAATATTTGTTACTTCACATTGCGCTGTTATGGTTGGTAATGCTGCTACATCTACTACAGGAGCTAAAGCATCTGAGGTGTCAACAAAAGCCGTTTTTGTTATGGTGCGACTACAACCATCTAAATCTTCTACTTTTAAACTTACATTAAAAACGCCTACTGTTGTATAAGTGTGGCTAACATTTCCATTAGCAGTACTAGTGATTCCATCTCCAAAATCCCACTCAACAGAAATTGGCGGAGCTCCGTATGTTGTTTCATTAACAAAATTAATAGTTAAAGGTTGACAGCCCGTTGTAGGATCTGTTGTAGAAAAATTAGGATTCGGACCTGTAACTTGTATTAAATTAGAACGAGTGGACCTATTAGTATTCCCAAAATCATCCGTGATTTTTAAAGCTACGGTATAAATTCCGCTGTTTTGATACACATGCGTTGGATTTTGTGCTGTTGAGGTTTCACCATCTCCAAAATCCCACTCCCAATTAGTAATAGGTGCTCCGTTAGCTGTAGAAGTATCTGTAAAATTGATAGTTAAAGGGCCGCAACCAAAATTATCAGACACAGATAAATCAGCTTGAGGATCAGATATACGTACTGTTTTAATAATACTATCATCGTGACCATTGATAGTATCCTGAACATATAGCCTAACATCAAATTCACCTGTAGCCGTATAGGTATGACTAGGATTTTTTACTTTAGAGGTTCCTCCATCTCCAAAAGTCCATCTCCATAAATCTGGTTTTGTAGATTGATCTGTAAAAGAAACAGTCTGAGGTACACCACTTCCTAAGGTTGGGTTTGCTAAAAAATCTGCTATAACAGTTTGGCAATAAGATTGTATTTGAAACAAACAAAAAAGAAAAATAAGTAGACGTAATTTCATATTTAATTCGATTTATTTAGAATGCAAAATTACAACACCCAAAAAGGTTGTAAAATACGTAGACCTACGTACAAATAGTGACAATAGTTTTAAGAAGAAAGAGTACTATTTTTTTGTGCCCATAACACTAAAGCATGTTGCCTAATTGTAAGATACAGAAATACGTTAATCTGAAAAAAGAAGTAAATAAAAGCAAACTCAATATGCAGTAATAGCCTTAAAAGGCTATAGATTTTAGCATAGGAGTAGATTTCCACCATTACTCCTTTACTAATGCATGAATCTCCTGCAAGCAATGTTGATGCAAACGCGTTGTTTACTGAAAATAGAAAACGTATGTCTATTTCTGGAGTACAGGAAAAATTCTCTGTTTTGTTAGAGAAGAATAAGATTAGATTAATAAAGGAAGGAGCACAAGGGGAGTTTATTTTAAAACCAATAGCTAATGTAGGGAAGAACACAGATTAAATGCCAGCTAATGAATATTTGACCATGCAAATAGCACAGCAGATTTTTAGAATTGAAACTGCCGAAAATGCTTTAAGGTTTTTTAAAAATGGAGATCCAGCATATATTACTAAACGTTTTGATTTAAAAGAAGATGGCAGTAAACGGGCGCAAGAAGATTTTGCTACATTAGCAGGTAGAGCACCTCAAACACATGGAGAAGATTTTAAATATTTTTCTTTAATAGAAACCCCGTTAGGAGATTATAGGTTAAATCCTGTATATGATTTATTAAATAGTAGAATTCATATATAAGACAAGGATTTTGCACTGTATGACGGACTTTTACCTCCCAGAGAAACCAAAGGAAAAATTAAAGAGCAATTTTTTAGATTAGGAGAATTAGCCGGTATTCCTGAAAAACAGATAAAGAAAATAATTAAAAATATTACAACTCATGAAGACAAGGTGCTGTCTCTTATCAATGACTCATATCTTAATGAAAAAACAAAATGGAATTATGCCCAAGCTTATCAAACTAGATTGAAAAAGTTATTAAGAGGTTAACTTTTTATGGGAATTACTTTTTTTGTCTCCCATTTACATCTCAAACCTTTTAATAATACTTTCGGTCAATTTTACTCAAAATTATTCTAACGGTCGTATATGATATGTGTTTAAACACCTCACTTAGCAAATAACAACTGAATAGGATTTAATGAAGGATTTTTATATTTTATAAAACAGACGGTTTGATTTAAAATATAAAAATGCGTAATATTAGTGTTGATTAGAAACCACTTTACATGAAAATATTCTCTAAAGAACAAATCTACGAAGGCGATAAACTAACCGTAGAGCGTCAAAATATATCATCAACCGATTTAATGGAGCGTGCTGGAGCCCAAATTTTTAAATGGATGCACATACGTTTGCAAGGTGCACAAGTACCCATTCATATATTTTGTGGTATAGGTAACAATGGTGGCGATGGTTTGGTTTTGGCAAGACATTTAATCTTAGATGGCTACAATGTTAAAATTTATGTAGTGAATTGTAGTGATAAACGTTCTAAAGATTTTTTAATTAATTATGATAGAATTAAAAACGTCACAAAACATTGGCCAACCCTTTTAAGTTGTAAAGAAGATTTTCCTGAAATACATGCTGAAGATATTATTGTAGATGCCATTTTTGGAATTGGGTTAAATAGACCTGTAGATAATTGGGTAAAAGATTTATTTATTCATTTTAAGAAAACAAAGGCTTTTACATTATCTATTGATATTCCTTCTGGGTTACAAATTGATGGTGTTACAAAAGATGAGGACGCTGTTGTTTGGGCAGGTTATACCTTGAGTTTTGTAGTGCCTAAATTAGTATTCTTTTTACCCGAAACCGCAAAATACACTATACACTGGGAAGTTTTGGACATTGGGTTAGATGTTAATTTTTTATCTGAAACTTCTGCAGAAGCCGAATTAATAGGGAAGCATGAAGTATTACCATTATATATTCCCAGAGATAAATTTTCTCATAAAGGCCAATTTGGCCACAGTTTAATTATTGGAGGTAGCTATGGTAAAATAGGGGCTGTGATTTTAGCTAGTAGAGCAGCGTTATCATCGGGAGCAGGTTTAGTTTCTGCATATGTTCCCAAATGTGGCTATATACCTTTACAATCCTCATTTCCAGAAGCGATGGTTATTACTGATACAAATGATGAAAAGATAATTAACATGGACTTCAATATAAAACCAACAGTTATTGGTTTAGGCGTAGGAATAGGAACCGATGCTGAGACTATTAAAGCCGTAGAAGGTTTTTTAAAGAAGAATAAAACACCACTTGTTATTGATGCTGATGGGATTAATATACTGGCACAAAAGAAAACCTTATTAAAATTACTGCCAAAACAAACTATTTTAACACCTCACCCAAAAGAGTTAGAACGTTTAATAGGAAAATGGACAGATGATTTTGATAAATTAGAGAAGGTTAAAACTTATTCTAAAAAGTACAATCTAATAATCGTAATAAAAGGTGCTAATACTATTACCGTATTTCAAGATAAACTCTATGTGAATTCAACTGGAAACCCAGGTTTAGCAACTGCTGGAAGTGGCGATGTGTTAACTGGAATTATTACTGGTTTAATCTCTCAAGGGTATCATCCACTAAATGCAAGTGTTTTTGGGGTTTATTTGCATGGGAAATCGGGCGACATTGCTATTGAGGATTATGGGTATCAAAGTTTAATTGCAAGTCATATTATTGATTATTTAGGTGAAGCTTATAAAGATTTATTTAAACAGCCAGAACAACCACAAGCACAAGAGGAAGCGGTTGATAATAAAAAGTAATGTTCTTTTATTAAAAAAAGCCACGAATATACTCATAATTAATAATCGTATACTTGTGGCTAAGTTCTAATATAAAAAAGGATATGTGTACTAAAAGTTAAAACTTTTAAATATTTAATGATGTAAACAATTCTGTTAGTTCAGAGCTGGAAGGTCTTGGAGCATCTGGAGTTACAATATTCCCATTTGGGTCTATTAAAATAAATCTTGGAATCCCTTGAATTTTGTAATCTAAAACAAACTGTGATTGCCATCCGTTTGGTGCAAATAATTGTACGCCACTTAATTCTTTATCAGCTATCATTGCTTTCCAATTCTCACGAGCTTTATCCCAAGAACCACCATGACTTCTATCGTCATCTATAGACAAACTAACAAATTGAATTTTTTTTCCGTGATATTTTTTTTCTAAAGCTTTTAAAGACGGAATTTCAACTTTACAAGGGCCACACCACGTTGCCCATACATCTACATAAACATAATTACCTTTTAAATCGGATAAGGATGTTTTTCCACCTTTATAATTCTCATAATTATCAAAAGTTGGTGAAGGAGATCCTTCTTTCAACTCTGTTTTTAATGCCATAGATTCTGCTAAATATCCTTTATAATAATTTAGCATAGGTTCTATATTTTTAGATAAATTATTGATTATAGATGAGTCTATGTCTTTATTTGCATCATAAAACTCGGTTAATTTTGTTTTAATTTCACTGAATTTTGATTCTAACCCAGCCATATCTGAATTACTTAATGCATCCAAATCTATAAGTTGTTCTTGCATTAAGCGGTTTTTAGCTAAAAAGTTACTGTGTTCAGCACCTGTTCCGGTATATTTTACAGTTTCATCAAATTGTTTTGTGTCTAAAGTAATGTGGATATCAAAACCTTTTTTTAGAAATAAGTATGTTGATTCGTTACCATCATAAAAATTATAAACACCTGTTTCAACTTTTAATGTATCGCTAAAAGTACCATCGGTATTTACTTTAATCGTTTTAGAAAATGTGCGTGATCTCACTACAACCGAGTCACTACTTTTGTCGGTAATTTTTCCAGACAATGTAACATAGTCTTTCGGGACTTCTTTACAAGCTATTAAAACTATGGCAATAGTTAATAAAAGTAATTTTTTCATGTATTTATTTTAGTTTTTGAATCTCAAAAGTAAATATTTAATAATTTTTATGCTTTATTTTTGATAAATATTAACATTTTTTAAAGCTTGTATGTCAACTTTTCATAGGAAACTATTTCTGGAATAATGTTTAAAGCATGTAATTCTTTTTGAATGGTAGTGACTGTTTTTTTATCAATTAGACTTTGCGACCATTCTGTAATACCTAACCATTCTTGTACATCTGGTAATTGTTGTTCATAACGATTTGCAACAGTTCTGTCTATACTAGGTATGTCCTTAAACTCTGAGGTTGTATTGTTTATGATTTTTAAAATAGCTTTTAAATCTTCTTTATTAGATTCGATAAAATCTTCTCTCACAGCAATTACAAAACAAGGCCAAGGCGTAGGGCAGTTGCCTATTCTTCTAAACGTACCGTTATCAACAAGAGGTTTGGTGGTGAATTTTTCCCACATAAAATAATCGGCAGTTCCATTTGTTAATCCTTCAATGGCACCGTTTAAATCGTTTATAATTTCAAAATTCAATTCGTTTTTTAAATCCCAACCATTATTTTCAGCATTTATATAAGCCATTAAATGCGACCCAGAACCATATCTACTTATGGCAGCTTTGGTTCCTTTTAAATCTTCAATCGTTTTATAGGGTGAATTATTTGCCACATGAATGCCCCAATTTAAAGGTGTTTGTACAAAAGTTTGAACAATTTTACTGGGGTTGCCATCAATAATATCTTTTATAATACCTTCGGTAAGAATGACGGCCATATCGATTTCTTTATTTCGAAGCGCTTTACACATGGCTCCAGTGCCATCTGGATAATCTTGCCAGCGTAAATTGATGTTTTCCTCTTTATATTCGCCGTTTTTTAAAGTTAAATACCAAGCCAAATTAAAATGTTCTGGTACCCCACCAATGTTTACTTGTTTCATGAAATGAATAATTTATTCAATAATTTTATAGAGAGTATAAGTTATTAAATTTTCAACAACTTGCATAGGGTTTTTACTAAATGTTCCATGAGCTCTATTAGCAATAATAGCATTCAATGAAATGGCATGATGCCCTAAAAGTTTAGATAATCCATAAATAGCAGACGTTTCCATTTCAAGATTTGTAATTCGTAAACCATTAAAATTAAAGCTTTCCATTTTTTCATTTAGCATTTCATTTTTAACAGCTAAACGCAATATGCGACCCTGTGGCCCATAGAACCCACATGCTGTGGCTGTTACCCCCTTAAACGTTACTTCACTTTCAAACTTTTCTTCTAGTAATGTACTGTTTTTTACTAAGAGAGGTCGTGCTTTATTTGGATGCCAATTGGTATGATTTATAAAAGCAGTTTCCATTTTTACATCGCAAATGGACTTTGTTTTGTAGAAATTCAACATACCATTAAGGTCTAAAGCATGCGTGTTTAAAACAAAAGTATCTACAGGGATATCGGTTTGTAAAGAACCAGATGTTCCAATTCTAATGATTTCAAGCCTTGTTAATTCGGTCTTTGGTTGTCTTGTTTTTAAATCAATATTAAAAAGTGCATCCAATTCATTTAAAACAATGTCTATATTATCAGATCCAATACCTGTTGAAATAACTGATAATCGTGTTCCTTTAAAAGTGCCAGTATGGGTTTTAAATTCACGTTTTTGTGTTTTAAAATCAATGGTGTCAAAGTGTTTTGAAACTTGTTCCACTCGGTCTTGATCGCCTACAAAAATGATGGTTTTAGCAACATGTTCAGGCTTTAAATTTAGATGATAAACGCTACCATCTGGATTTAGTATAAGTTCTGATTCGTTAATGGGCATTGTAAATGGTTTTAATTAATTTATTTTCTTTTTTATTGAATTGAAAATCGAATTTATTAACTCCACCAAACATCATGGCATTATCAATTTCCAAAGCGAAATTATGTTGTCCAATGAGAGCCTCGTGTCCTTTTCGATTTAATTTTATAAGGTTTTTTTCTTCAGTAAAAAACAGACTCAATTTTTCTATAATTCTAGAAATTTGTAAATCGCTATAGCCATAATAGCCTTGATAATTAAGAGCATATCCTAGTAAATGATGTCTGGATTTTATAACGGAATCTCTGAGTATTTCTAAAATATTCCTTTCCATTACATTTAAACCATCTTTTGTTTCAGGAAATCGTTCTAGGTGGGCTTTTAAGCAATTACTTAAATATTTGAACGATGATTTTTTAACAATAAGAGGCTTTAGTAAGTTATGATCTTTTCCGCAGTAAATATGCCATGCATAAGTAGCAATATCTATATCTTCTGGTGTAAGCTTTATTTTGTCACGAAAATGTTTTAATAATTGGCCAGAATTAAGCTCTGATAAGCCTTTTAAATTTTTATTTCTTTCAACTTTTCCGCTGCAAACCAAGTGGAGTGGTAGGTTGATTTTTTTTTGTTGAATAAGACTTATTACAGCTATCATGTTAATGTGGCAAAACAAATCGTATTCAAACCAAAGAATTATTTCGGAATATTTTTCAGAATGGTTGAGCTTATCTAGTTCTAGTTCAATCTCTGTTGTAGCTAAATCAATATCGTAAAAATTGCTAAAAAAATCTTTTCTAAGTTTTGAAAATTCTTTAGAATACACTTTTTCGACGGTAGGACCTTCACAAAGCATTTCTTGCCAAGTCAGTATGGTTCCATCAATATTTAATTCATTAAGACGGTTGGTTAAAATGGAACCATTGGTGATATGAAGCGAATGGGTGCTCATACATTAACCGCCAACACGTTTCACGTTAAACCCTTTGTCTTTTAGCATGTTCATAATCGTATCACGATAATCACCTTGGATAATAATTTTATCGTCTTTAAAACTACCACCAACGCTTAGTTTGGTTTTAATTTCTTTTGCTAAAATTTTAAAATCTTCGGTAGCTCCAGTATAACCTTCCAAAATGGTTATGGGTTTGCCTTTACGTTTTTCGTATTTACAAATTATAGGGTCGTCTTGCATCCAAATTTTTGAGGTGTTTTCAGAACGATCTATAGATTCTTCCTTTACATGGTCTGGAAAGAGATTTTTTAATTGATCTTGTAAATCCATATTTTTAAATATTCAGTTTAGGTCTCAGTTGTAGTTTTACTCCGTATTGAACAGGAATTTGGACTGTAACTATGAACTTATTTTTTTATAAGTCCTAATTCAATTAATCGTTCTGTTAAAAATTCGCCAGCAGTAATAGCATCGAAGGCTTTTGGATTGTTTTCATCTATACAACCTTCTAACACATCTAATTTCATATCGCTAATAGGGTGCATGAAAAAAGGAATGGAATAGCGCGAGGTTCCCCAAAGTTCACGTGGCGGATTAATAACACGATGAATGGTAGATTTTAGTTTGTTGTTAGTGTGTCTAGACAACATGTCGCCCACGTTTATCATTAACTCATCAGGTTCAGCAATGGCATCAATCCATTCACCTTTGTGGTTCTGAACTTGTAATCCTCTGCCTTGGGCGCCCATGAGCAATGTAATCAAATTGATGTCTCCATGTGCAGCTGCTCGAACAGCTTCCTTGGGTTCTTCTGTAATTGGCGGGTAATGTATGGGTCTTAAAATAGAATTTCCGTTGTGTATGTAATTATCAAAATAGGTTTCTTCTAAGTTTAAATACAACGCCAAAGCACGCAATACATATTTGGCCGTTTTTTCGAGCATTTTATAAGTTTCTTTACCTACTTTATTAAATTCGGGTAACTCTTCAACGATAACGTTTTCTGGGTATTCTGTTTCTAATTTCGGGTTGTTTTCTACATATTGTCCAAAGTGCCAAAACTCTTTTAAATCGCCTTCTTTTTTACCTTTAGCACTTTCTTTTCCGAAGGAAACATAACCGCGTTGCCCGCCAATACCAGGTATTTCATACTTACGCTTTGTTTCTGTAGGTAAATTAAAAAAATTCTTTACTTCACTATATAGAGTTTCAACTAAGGCATCATTTAAAAAATGTCCTTTCAGTGCAACAAACCCTATATCTTCGTATGCTTTTCCAATAGCATCTACAAATTGTTGTTTCTTAGTAGCATCCCCCGAGATAAAATCACTTAAATCTACACTTGGTATTGTATTCATAAGGAATCATTTAATTTGTTCTATAACAAATGTACAAAAACATTGTATAGATTTAAACAATGCCATTGAGATTACTTAGCAACCTAAAGCGTTTTTTTTCTTCTAAATGAATAGCCTATTTATTGGAGATATGGGAACTACTAAAAATGTTCATTTTAAAGAAGGATAGTAGCTGTGTTAAATTAAATAGTATTGAGGTATATTTCTATTAAGCTTTTTGATGATTTTTTTTTAAACTTTTATTAAGTAAACCCATAGCTAAATATAAAAGTGGAGAAATTAATAATTCTTGAATGGAATTAGCAAATAACCTGAGGTGTAAACTGATACTAGAAATAAACCAATCGAATAACCCAAGTGCTGTTATGATACATAAACCAGATACATGAATAATGTGCCACAAAAAAGACATCCACGAATCTTCTAACTTTCCGAGATGGTAAGTACCCACAAGATATACAGCAATTGTAGCTGCAAACTTAATAATGTGTCTTAATTTGGAAGACATTATTAAATTACTATTTTCTAAAAAAAAGATGTAAAATACAGAATAAATAATAATTATAAATACAAATCCAGCTATAAAGCGAATCTTATCCGACTGGTACAGGTTCATTTTTTAAATGTATTTTTCGGGTATAAAACACCCAAATTAGAAAGGTAGTACTATAAACTATTATTTTGAATAAATAATGATGCGCAAATTGAAAATAGGTATGGAAATATTCGCGTAAATATATAAGTCCAACACACCTAAGTATATTAACTAAATCTAGAATAAGTAAACCAATAACAATATAAAGTACTTTACGTAAAATTTTTGATGGCATGCAAATTATAAAACCAATGTATAGAATCATTAATTCCAAACCATTACAGGCATCGGCAATATTTAAAACTTTATAATCATGGTGATATATAGTTGAAGCCCTATATTCAATTAATTCACCACCAAAAGCCTCTGAATAAGATTCCGTTTGCGTTGAGAAACCACTCATAAAGCTTAAGTTATTTAAAACAAATGTAGAAGCTTCGGCTACGTGTGTTGTTAAGGTGTTATCTAAAGAGTTTGAATTATAAAAGAATATACCATAAATAATTTTCCAAACAATGAAAAAAAGTAAGGCTTTTCCTAGAAAAAGCCTTATTGGTAATGGAATTTGATTCTTGAATGAATTAAATTGCTTCATTTCTATTTTTACGTAATTTTTTAACACCAAAAGCAGCTGCACCAACTAAAAGAAAACCTAGTCCACCATCTAAAGGAATAGAGTCAGTTGAACCATGTCCACATTTACTAGTATGTTTATGGCCGCCATTATTGTTATTATTATGGTTCCCATTGTTATTGTTATGGTTTCCATTGTTGTTTTTATTGTTCCCATTATTGTTATTATGGTTCCAATTGTTGTTGTTATTATGGTTCCCATTGTTGTTATTATTATGGTTCCCATTATTTTTGTTTCCTCCTCGGTTGTTTCCTCCGGACGTCGCATAAATATTACCAGACAATGCTAGAGCTAATACCATAACAAGTATTCTGATAGTTTTAAAAAAATTGTAATTGTTTGCTTTCATAGTTTGATGTATGTGTATGATTAATAACGATATAAAAATAATTACAATTTTAATTTCTAACTATTTTTTTCGATGAGAGCATTTTTTTTCCCTATTAAATGACCAAAGACTAGATTTAGCACCTTTATAAATGATTACTAAATTTTTAAAGTAAATAAATAGGATTATTTTAAATAAAACATATTTAAGACAAATTTTCTATAAATATCTTATAATCATGTTGTAAATCTTCATGTAATGTAGCCACCAGTTTTTTAATTAATAGTAGTTGGCGATTATACATATTTAGTAATTGCGTACTGTATTTTATACTAGGAGAGAAGGTTTTTAATTTTTGACAGAAATAAAGGAGTAATATCACTTCTGTTTCTTTGGTTTGGGAATACCGAATAAACTTCTTGGTGTTTGTTAAAATTTTACGGGAGCTTTTACGTATATAAAAATAACTAGCGGTGTTTATTTGTTCAAACTGCTCGTCTATATAATTTTTAACCGATTCTATATAGCCATCTTCATTATGAGATTCAAATAGTAAATAGGTGAGTAGCTCTTTGTTTTCTTTTTTGAATTTAGAAAGGCGTAAGCAGAGCTCTGTTAATTCTCCATAAGATTTATGACTTAATTCTTTCTTTATGTCAACAATTGAAGCGCCTTTCAAATGTTAATATTTTTTAAATCCATCGATAGAATATTTTCCTGCACCTGTTAAAAAAATAACAACAAAACCAATTAAATAAAGCAGGGCCTTTTCTTTTACAGCCATGGCATCGCTGGCATGAACAATAAAAGCAGCAACAAACATGGTAATTATAACAGGAATAGCAGCTAATTTTGTTCTAAAACCAATTAAAATTAAAATGGGAGCAAGAACTTCACCAATTAAAGTTAATATTAATGATGTGATTTCACCAACACCAATAGGGTCTGCAAACTTTATTGGGCTTTCAAATAATAAGTTTAATTTAGGAATGCCATGAGTAAGTAGCATACCTGCAAAACCAATTCTAAGAATTAATAAGCCTAAATCTGGGAAGTTTTTATTCATTTTTTTATTATTGATTTCTATCGTAATTTAGGAAAGTTTTTTGGATTCATTTCATGCATAACCCCATAAACAGCTTCAAAAATATCTTCAGCAGATGGTTTTGAAAAATAATCACCATCATTTCCATAAGCAGGTCGATGTGCTTTAGATGTAAGGGTTTTAGGTTGACTATCTAAATACTGATAAGCGTTTTGAATGTTTAAAATTTCATTTAAAATATAAGCAGATGCACCCCCTGGAACATCTTCATCAATAACCATAACACGATTGGTTTTTTGAATACTTTTAACGATGTCGTGATTCAAATCGAAAGGTAATAATGATTGTATATCAATAACTTCAGCATCAATACCAACTGATAATAAATCTTTAGCAACTTGTTCCACAATACGTAAAGTAGAGCCGTATGATACTAAAGTAATATCGACGCCTTCTTTTATCGTTTCAACAACACCAATGGGTGTTTGTATCGCACTTAAATTGTTTGGTAATTTCTCCTTTAGTCTATAACCATTAAGACATTCAATTACAATTGCAGGGTCATCTCCTTTTAAAAGCGTGTTGTAAAAGCCTGCTGCTTTGGTCATGTTTCTTGGCACTAAAAGATGTACACCTCTTACTAGATTTAAAATTCCTCCCATAGGAGAACCCGAATGCCAGATACCTTCTAGTCTGTGTCCTCGTGTTCTTATAATTAATGGTGCTTTTTGTTTTCCTTTTGTTCTGTAATGTGTTGTTGCTAAATCGTCACTTATAATTTGAATGGCATACAATATATAGTCTAAATACTGAATTTCAGCAATAGGGCGTAAGCCGCGTAACGACATACCAATACCTTGACCTATAATAGTAGCTTCTCTAATACCTGTATCGGCAACTCTTAGTTCCCCGTATTTTTCTTGTAAACCTTCTAAACCTTGATTGACGTCCCCTATATTACCCGTGTCTTCACCAAAAACAAGCACTTCGGGATAATTACTTAAAATGCTATCAAAATTATCACGAAGTATAATGCGTCCATCAACCAAAGTAGCATCTTCATCGTAAGTAGGTTTTATTTCTTTTATAAGGATATTAGACCGGTTGGTTTCAGAATATAAATGCGAACTAAAAATGGGTTGAATGTTTTCGAACGTTTTATTAATCCAATTGATGAGTTGTTCTTTTTCTAAAAAAGATTCTTTAACTATATGTACTAAGGTTTTTCTAGCTTGCGATAAAATATCTTTTCGAGTAGGCTCATCTATAGCTACCAGATTATCTTTTATTTTTTCTATAAAAACACCATTAATACTATTAGAAGCAACTTGTTTTAAAATTGAAATTAACTCACTCTGCTCTTTTAATACGGGTTTTAAAAAAGTGTTCCAAGCGTTTTTTCTAGCTTCTCGCACTTCTCTTTTAATGGCTCTTTCAATCTCAATAAGGATTTCATTTGTAGCAATCCCACTTTCTATAATCCAATCTCGCATTTTAGCATTGCAGTCGTGTTGGGCTTCCCAAGCTAATCGTTCAGCATTTTTGTAACGCTCGTGTGAACCAGAGGTAGAGTGTCCTTGTGGTTGTGTTAATTCTAAAACATGTATTAAAACTGGTACGTGTTCTTTTCTCGCAATAACAGCGGCTTCTTGATAGGTTTCTACTAAATTAGCATAATCCCAGCCTTTTACACAAAGTATCTCAAAACCTTTCTCTTCGTCATTTCTTTGAAATCCTTTTAAAACTTCTGAAATATTCTCTTTAGTTGTTTGATGCTTAGCATGTACTGAAATACCATATTCATCATCCCAGATGCTAATAACCAACGGAACTTGTAATACACCTGCTGCATTTATAGTTTCGAAAAATAATCCTTCACTTGTACTTGCGTTTCCAATGGTACCCCAAGCCACTTCATTTCCATTCATTGAAAAGTTAGAGGCATTTATCCCTTCTACTTTCCGGAAGATTTTTGATGCTTGCGCCAGTCCTAATAACCGAGGCATTTGCGAAGCGGTAGGAGATATGTCGGCACTAGAGTTATATTGTTGTGTTAAGTTTTTCCAACTTCCATCGTTGTTTAAACTATGAGTAACAAAATGTCCGCCCATTTGGCGTCCTGCAGACATGGGTTCAGATTCTAAATCGGTATTTGCATATAAACCAGCGAAAAACTGTTCGAGTGTTAGTTCTTCAATGGCCATCATAAAAGTTTGGTCTCGGTAGTATCCCGATCGCCAATCGCCTTTTTTAAAGGCTTTTGCCATAGCTAATTGAGGGACTTCTTTCCCATCTCCAAAAATTCCGAATTTAGCCTTTCCTGTTAAAACTTCACGCCTACCTACCAAACTACATTCACGACTTTTTACGGCGATCTTATAATCGTTTAAAACTTCTGTTTTAAAATCTTCGAATGATATATTGTTTTTCAAATCTGGAATAGTGTGCATAAGTAAAAATGCTTTAACTTTTGCAAAAGTAGTTAAAGTTTGCGTGTTTTACAATTAAAATATGAAAGCAATTAATTGAGTAATTCTTACAAACAATAGACTTATTTGTTTTTAATTATTAATTCCGTAACATATATTGTGATATGTTGATTATTGTGCAACATTTTTAGTATTAGTACCAACGGCGTCTAAATAAACCCAAAAGAGCTTGTGGATCAACGGTGAATTTAAATCGAATTTTTTGGTCGTAATGTGGTTGTCCTATTTCCCAGCCTAAGTTGGAATAAATAGGAAGGTAAATTTCAAAATAATCGGTAACTAAATTGATTCTAATACCAGAATCGTAAACAAAATGAGCATGGTCATATTTGTTTTTTAGCATGCCAACATCACCATACATTAATACATATTTCCATAATGTGGTACTGGTGTTTAATGTTGTAATCCACTGATTAGCAAATGGGGTGTCTAATTTGGATTTAAAACCCCCTTCAGCATCAATATATTGCTGACTAAAAATTCCAGAAGCTTCAGACCTTCCTAAGTAGGGATATTCAAATAGATAATCGGTTGGTCGGTCTAAGGCAAAGCTAAAATAGTTAGAGGTAGGATCGTTGTTGTTTTTTAAAAAAGCCCCTGCAAAAAAGCGTAAGTTTAATTGCCGATTGCTTTCAAAAAGGCGGCGGTATTCATAATTAAATGATAGTTTACTGAATTTTTTTGCAATTTGTACATCAGTGTACCATTTACTAAAATTAATTAAATTATCATCCGAATCAATATAACGAGCGTTAAATACACCATAATTAGGCTCATTTGAAGTTAAAATATTATTGATGTCTTTATCTCTATTGATATCCACATACCTAAGGGTAAGGGATTCTCTTTTATTTGAACGGAAATCGTTTTTTTCTCTGAACAAGAATAGCAATGAAGGTGATATTTGCCTCACGAATAAATTTTCAGCATAAGAGACATAACCACCACTTATGCCATAACTAACGGCATAGAGGTCACTATTTTCTAAATAGTGTGTCATATAAGCTACTGCCGACCCTGTAAATGTTCTTGATTTTAATGAATATTGCGGGTCGATACGATAATTAAATAGTTTTCTTAAAACAGTTTTATTGTAAATTCTTAAACCAAGTGTAAAACCGTCGTAAATGTTATTAAATTCGGCTGTAGGCATAAAGAACACTTGGTTGTAGTAGGGGTCTTCAATGTCTTGAAATAACCTAAATTGCAATGGTTTATTATTAAAGAAGAACCCTTTTAATGACTTCCAATTATCACGTTCATTAATTTCGGGGATGACACTATTATAATTTAAAACAAGCTTATTGGCATCGTTTCTAGGAATGGTGATGGTTTTGTCTTTTGAAATATTTTCTATCCAAGTTTTCGATATGATGCTATCATTATTTAAAGCGTATAAAGAAACAGGCATGTGGTTATCTTGCTTGTTTTTTATGGTTAACGTAATAGAATCTTTAGTTTTATGAATTTTTTTTATTTTGAAGTCTATTTTTTTACGTGTGTTTAAATAATCAGTAAAAAACCAATCAATGTCTTTGTCTGTTTTCGATTTTATATAATTTTCAAAATCGGAAGTGGATACTGGTTTTAATTTATTTTCAATAACGAAAGAGGATAAACTATTTTCAACAACATCATGATTTATAAAATCATCTAAATATTTTAAACCAACACCCGCTTTGTATTTATTGGCAATGCTATTATTAAATTTCAACAACGAATCTTTTGCCATGGTTAATGGTTGATCTCTATTGGTTCGTGCCATTAGCATATATGCTAACACATATTTGTCATTAAAATCCATATCGGCAGCGTGAAACGACCGAATTCCCCAAAAATTTGCTAACGATCCTAAAAATTTCATATTAGGGTAATGCTCGTCAACATAATCCATTAAATAGTATATTTGGATACCATCAAGCAACCATTGGTCGGTTCTTGGGTTAACAAGCAATGTGTTTTCTAAATAATTGCGTAGAGCCACTTTTAATAATTTTAGCTCGTATTGAAAATGGGTGGGGTAAGGTTTAATAAAGTTAGGCAAAAAGTTTAAACCATAAATAGGGTCCTTATTATAATCAATCTCTGTTAAAAGAAGTTGTTTTTGGGGGTATTCCCCAAGTTTTTTTGTAATAAAGGTTGTTACCCTATCGGTTATCAAAACCTTATCAATCATTTCTAAACCGTCGTCTTTGATATTTGAAATAAGCGAAAAACTATCTTTTTGTATGGTATTGAATGTCGAATTTTTACTTAAGAATAATTTGTTATTTAATATGTTTGTTCCTTCTAATGTGATTATTTGTGTTTTATGTAATTTGGTTTGGTTACTTACATCTAACTCTGAAGTTAATTTATAGCCTAAAGGATATTCAATCTCGAGATGCACATTGGCAGCAGGAATGTATAAATCGTCTAAATCTTTATTACTGTAATAGTGCCATTCCCCGTTGTAAACAGCGGGTGTTATGTACCAGTATCTTAAGTTTACATCACCTGTATTTGTAATACCATAATTTGTGAATTTATCACTTGGTATTTGCACCAAATAATTTAATTGGATGGTATAAAATTCATGAGGCTTTAAAGGACTTTTTAGTTCAACCTTAATAATATCTATTTGATTTTTTAACTGTTGAAATACTAAATCTTCACCTTGTTGTTTGATTGATGTTATTACACTATAGCCTCTTTCTTCATTTTTTGCCAAATGAAACTCATTTCTATATTCTTCTGCTATTCTTTGGGCAAGTGCTGTTTTTTTTGTTGAATAACTATTATTCCAATCGTTTAAATAAATGGTTTGAAGCTCGTCTAGCGTCGTATTTTCATATTGAATGGTTTGCGATATTTTTATTTGTTTGTTTTCAATATCAAAAACAGCCTTTAAATCAATTTTGTTTTGACCAAAGCTTGTATAAGAAATAAAAGCACATAATATACAATTGAAAAGAGGTAACTTCAATTTGATTTTAAACATTTAAGGTTAATAATTCACAAGGCGTTGCAAGATAATAAAATATACTAGTCAAGTTTGTTTATACTTTTATTGTTCATTTGCTAATTTGTTTAATATCTAAATTTAGAAGTTGGGACTCAATCCAGACCCATTATAGAATGCATCGAGAATAGATACGACTTCTTCTTCGGTATCTACAAGATGAATTAAATCTAAATCTTTAGCGCTTATGTTTCCAAAAGATTCTAAAAGTGTTGTTTTAACCCAATCTAAAAGGCCTTCCCAGAATTTAGTACCTACTAAAATAATAGGAAATTTTTCAATTTTATGAGTTTGAATTAAGGTAATAGCTTCAAATAATTCGTCTAAAGTACCAAACCCACCTGGCATGACAACAAAACCTTGCGAGTATTTAACAAACATGACTTTACGAACAAAAAAATAATCGAAATCTAAGCTTTTATCTGAGTCGATATAAGGGTTGTCATGTTGTTCAAAAGGCAAGTCTATATTTAAACCTACAGAGGTACCACCTCCTAAATGTGCTCCTTTGTTTCCTGCTTCCATAATACCAGGGCCACCACCTGTAATAACTCCATAACCAGCTTCTACAATGCGTTTTGCTATTTTTTCAGCAAGTAAATAATATGGGTCTTCTGGTTTTGTTCTCGCGGAACCAAATATGGATACACAAGGACCAATTTTACTAAGTTTTTCATAACCATTTACAAACTCTCCCATGATTTTAAAAATTGCCCAAGAATCGTTTGTTCTTATTTCATTCCAAGCTTTATTATGTTTTTCTAATCTCATTTCTATGTTTATTTGTTGATTCGTTTATTTGTTTAACCTTCAATTATCAATTGGGAATTGTGCGAGTTCTTTTTTCAGAAATTTCGCAGTATAACTTTTTTTATGCTTTGCTACTTGTTCGGGTGTTCCCTCGACTATTATTTGTCCGCCACCTTTTCCGCCTTCATACCCCACATCAATAATATGATCTACCGTTTTGATGACGTCCAAATTATGTTCAATAATCAATACTGTATTTCCTTTATCTGCTAGCTTATTCAGAACAATCATTAACACGCGAATATCCTCAAAATGCAGTCCTGTGGTGGGTTCATCTAGAATATAAAACGTATTTCCTGTATCGCGTTTACTCAATTCTGTTGCTAATTTGATGCGTTGTGCTTCTCCTCCAGATAGTGTTGTGCTTTGTTGCCCTAGGGTTATGTAACCCAATCCAACATCTTTAATTGTTTTGAGTTTATTGTGAATTTTAGGAATGTGTTCAAAAAAAGGAACTGCTTCGTTAATGGTCATATTTAAAACATCACTAATACTTTTTCCTTTATAGCGAATTTCTAAAGTTTCACGATTAAAACGTTTGCCTTGGCAGGTTTCGCATTCCACATAAACGTCAGGTAGAAAATTCATTTCAATAACTCTCAATCCACCGCCTTGGCAGGTTTCACAACGACCGCCCTTTACGTTAAAGCTAAAACGTCCTGCTTTGTAACCTCTTATCATGGCTTCTGGAATTTTAGCAAATAAGCTACGAATTTCATCAAAAGTTTTGGTATAGGTTGCTGGGTTACTTCGTGGTGTTCTACCAATGGGCGATTGGTTAATATCAATAACTTTGTCAATATGTTCTAAACCTTTAATACTCTTATAGGGCATAGGTTTTTTAACGCCATTAAAGTAATAAGCATTCAGAATAGGATAGAGGGTTTCGTTAATTAAAGTCGATTTTCCGCTACCCGATACACCTGTTACACCAATCATTTTTCCTAACGGAAGTTTAACCGATACGTTTTTTAAATTATTACCGGTACAACCTTTGAGCTCAAGGAAATTTCCGTTACCTTCTCGACGCTTTTTAGGAATCTCTATTTGTTTAGTACCATTTAGATAATCGGCAGTTAGAGTATGATGTGTTAATAGTTCTTCAGGAGTACCGATACTAATTATTTCGCCACCATATTTTCCTGCTTTAGGACCAATATCAATAACATAATCCGCCCGTTCTATCATATCCTTATCATGTTCAACCACAATGACAGAGTTGCCAATATCGCGAAGTGATATCAGCGAATTTATAAGCTTTTCATTATCCCGTTGGTGCAAGCCAATACTTGGTTCATCTAAAATATAAAGCACACCAACTAATTGTGAACCAATTTGTGTTGCTAACCGAATACGTTGCGCTTCGCCACCAGATAAAGATTTAGAGCTTCTGTTTAGTGATAAATAATCCAATCCCACATCTAATAAAAACTGAAGTCTTGATTTTATTTCTTTAAGAACTTCTTCAGCTATTTTGAATTGTTTTTCAGATAGGTAGTTATGTAAGTCTTTAAACCAAGTCGTTAATTCAATAATATCGGCATTCGCAAGTTCGGCGATATTTTTATTGTTTATTTTGAAATAAAGTGATTCTTTTTTGAGACGAGACCCTTCGCAAGTTGGACAGGTTACTTTATCCATATAATCTTTTGCCCAACGTTTTAATGAGGTAGACTCGGCCGTTTTGTATTGGTTTTCAATAAAATTAGCGACACCTTCAAAATCAATCTTATAATCGCGGGTAACGCCTACTGTTTTGTTCTCAATAGAAAACTTTTCATTGCCCCCATATAAAATCATATGTTTAGCTTCTTCAGGAATGTCTTGATATGCATCCGTTAATTTGAAGTTGAAGCGTTGCGCAATGGTTTCAAATTGTTTAAAAATCCAACTGTTTTTTTCAGGACCATGTGGCGCTAAAGCACCTGCCTTAATAGATAGTGTAGCATCAGGAACTATTTTATTTCCGTTTACTTGATAGAGTGTTCCAATGCCATTACATGTATCACAAGCACCTTTTGGGGAATTGAATGAAAAGTTATTAGGTTCTGGATTAGGGTATGAAATCCCCGAAGTTGGGCACATCAAGTTTCGGCTAAAATAGCGGGTTTCATTGGTGTCTTGATCTAAAATCATGAGCACATCATCACCATGGTGCATGGCGGTGTTGATGGTTTCGCTCAGGCGTTTATCATTATCTGCAGAATCATCAATAACCAATCGGTCTATAAC
The DNA here is from genome assembly GCF_031128465.2 of Mariniflexile litorale. Taxonomy (GTDB): domain Bacteria; phylum Bacteroidota; class Bacteroidia; order Flavobacteriales; family Flavobacteriaceae; genus Mariniflexile; species Mariniflexile litorale. Next base: position 3,570,742 of record NZ_CP155618.1, read on the forward strand.
AATTTCAATATCGTGGTTTTTGTAACGATCTAACATCATGCCTTTTACGAGATCTTTAATCTCGCCATCAGTTCTTACTTTTACAAAACCTTGCTTCGCAATTTGTTCGAATAATTCACGGTAATGCCCTTTACGTGAACGTACTATGGGCGCTAAAACGTTAATGCGTTTTCCTTTAAAGTCACTAATGATAAGTTCTTTAATTTGGTCGTCGCTATAGCTCACCATTTTATCACCTGTATTATAACTGTATGCATCGCTAGCACGAGCATATAAAAGGCGCAGAAAATCGTAAATCTCGGTAATGGTTCCAACGGTAGAACGTGGCGATTTGCTAGTGGTTTTTTGTTCGATGGCAATCACCGGACTTAAACCATCAATTTTATCTACATCAGGGCGCTCTAAACCTCCTAAAAACTGACGCGCATAGGCTGAAAATGTTTCAATATAGCGGCGTTGTCCTTCAGCATAAATCGTATCAAAAGCCAAAGATGATTTTCCACTCCCAGACAGTCCTGTAATAACTACAAGTTTTTCTCGAGGAATAGACACATCTATGTTTTTAAGATTGTGAACACGTGCTCCTTTAACTTCAATAAAATCGGTAAATTGGCTCATAAATTGGCAAAAGTGCAAAGTTACAATTTTAGTTGTTAAATTCTTGTGAAGATTTATTAGTCTCAATAAATAGTTTAAACCAATAAGCTTTAGTACATCATACATAGCTAATAAAAATGTTATCTTTGAAAGTACTCCCAAAAAGAAGAAAGATAATGAAGCTCTATATAAAAAATATGGTTTGTAACCGTTGTATAATGGTTGTAACCTCCGAGTTGGAAAAGTTAGGACTTATTTTGCTGTCTGTTCATTTAGGAGAGGTAGAAATTGCCCATCCCATTTCAGATATTCAGAAAAAAGAGATTGCCGAACATTTAAAATTGTTTGGGTTTGAATTGATTGATACTAAAAATAGTAGAACTATTGAGAAAATTAAAACCCTTATTATCGATTTAGTCCATCATAAAAACAATCAACTAGACACCAATCTTTCCGACTTTATAGCAACCCATATGGTACAAGATTATAATGCATTAAGCAATCTGTTTTCAGAAGTAGCACATACCACCATTGAAAAATACTATATCCACCAAAAAATAGAAAGAGTAAAAGAGTTATTGGTGTATGATGAATTGTCTTTAAGTGAAATAGCATTTCAACTCAATTATAGCAGTGTCGCATATTTAAGTAATCAATTTAAAAAAGTAACAGGCTATTCTCCGACCCATTTTAAACAAATAAAAGAAACAAAACGAAAGCAAATAGATGAGCTTTAAAAGTTACAACTATTAGCCAAAATTCCGTAAATGATTAAGATATCTTACTTCGGATATTTGTAACATCTTAATTAATACTTAAAATAATGAAACATTCATATCATATTCATGGCATGACCTGTAATGGGTGCCGTGGTCACGTGGAAGACATTCTTTCACATGTCAAAGGCGTTTCAAAAGCCTCTGTAAATTTAGAAAATGCAGAAGCGACTATCGAAATGATATCTCATATTCCTATAGAAACATTTCAAACTGCATTAAAAGCAGATGGAGGAAACTATAGCATCCACATGCACGGGGAAACGCATCATGTACATAAAAAAGAGGAAACTCAAAAAGGAACAGGAACGGGTACTTTTTACTGTCCCATGCATTGTGAAGGCGAGAAAACGTATGATAAAGCCGGCGATTGCCCTGTTTGTGGGATGGATCTGGTAGAAGAAAAAAGCATGGCTTCTTCAAGTACACCATTTACGTGCCCCATGCATCCAGAAATTATTAAAGATGAACCCGGTTCTTGCCCTATTTGCGGTATGGATTTGGTTCCATTAGAAGCTGATGTTTCAGAAGAAGATAAAACCTATAAAAAATTATTAAATAAGTTTTGGATAGCAATGGCTTTTACGCTGCCCATATTTTTGATAGCGATGTCTGAAATGTTAAATAACAACCCTTTATATAATATTTTAGAGCAACAAACATGGAATTGGATTCAGTTTATATTATCCATTCCCGTGGTGTTTTATGCGACATGGATGTTTTTTAAACGTGCTTGGAATTCGTTCAAAACCATGAATCTGAACATGTTTACGCTCATAGGTATTGGTTCAGGTATTGCATGGTTGTTTAGTGTATTTGCTATGTTGTTTCCAGAGGTGTTTCCAGAAAATTTCAAAACGCCCGAAGGTAATGTATTTGTATATTTTGAAGCAACTACCGTTATTCTCACCTTGGTGTTATTTGGTCAATTGTTAGAAGCAAGAGCGCACAGCCAGACTAGTGGTGCTATAAAAGCATTGTTGAAATTAGTGCCTGCAACAGCCACCTTGGTTGTTAATGGAGAAGACCAAGTGATTGCCATTGATAAAATTAAACGGGGCGACTTATTGCGTGTTAAGCCTGGAGAGAAAATACCCGTAGACGGCTATATTGTTGAAGGAGGAAGTAATATAGACGAATCTATGATAACGGGTGAGCCCATTCCAGTAGATAAAGACGTTGATGATAAAGTGAGTTCAGGAACTATGAATGGTACAAAATCATTTATTATGCAGGCGGAAAAAGTAGGTGCGGACACTTTACTTTCTCAAATTATTCAAATGGTGAACAATGCGAGCCGCACAAAAGCACCTATTCAAAAATTAGCAGATAGAGTTTCTAGATACTTTGTACCGATAGTTCTTATCGTTTCGGTAATAACATTCATTGCTTGGGTTGTATTTGGACCAGAACCTGTATATGTGTTTGCTTTCGTGAATGCTATTGCAGTACTCATTATTGCCTGTCCATGTGCCTTGGGGTTGGCAACGCCTATGTCCGTAATGGTTGGTGTTGGTAGAGGTGCGCAAGCTGGTGTATTGATTAAAAATGCCGAGGCTTTAGAAAAAATGAATAAAGTGGATACGCTTATTGTAGATAAAACAGGTACCATCACCGAAGGTAAACCTTCTGTTGAAAAGGTTGTGGCTATAGATGATCTTGATGAAGCAATCTTAATTCAATACATAACCTCACTAAATCAATACAGTGAACACCCTTTGGCAGAAGCTGTTGTAAATTATGGTAAATCAAAAAAGGTAACGATCATAAAAGCTAGCGACTTTGAAAACATTGCTGGTAAAGGTGTTATAGGTACAATTGAAGATAATAAAGTTGCTTTAGGAAATGGCAAACTGTTAGAGCAATTACATATTCCCATTTCAGAAAATTTAAAAAACAGTGTTATTGCGGAGCAGGAGCAAGGTAAAACCGTATCATACATTGCTGTAGATACTAAAGCGGTAGGTTACGTCACTATTTTTGATGCTATTAAGAAAACGAGTCAAAATGCTATTGAGGCATTGCAAAAAAACGGAGTAGATGTGATTATGTTAACGGGCGATAATAAAAATACAGCCCAAGCTGTTGCAAAGCAGTTAAATCTAAAACATTTTATAGCAGATTGTTTACCAGAAGATAAACTAAACCAAATAAAAGCCCTCCAGCTTCAAGGCAAAGTGGTTGCCATGGCAGGTGATGGTATTAATGATGCCCCTGCTTTAGCACAATCAGATGTTGGTATCGCTATGGGAACAGGAACCGATGTGGCTATAGAAAGTGCCTCTATTACTTTGGTGAAAGGTGATTTGAAAGGTATTGTTAAAGCTAAAAAACTAAGTCATAGTGTGGTTAAAAACATTAAACAGAACCTCTTTTTTGCTTTTGTTTACAATGTGATAGGCGTACCAGTGGCAGCGGGTGTTTTATATCCAGTTTTCGGCTTGTTACTTTCTCCTATGATTGCAGCATTAGCTATGAGTTTTAGCTCGGTTTCTGTTATAGCAAATGCTTTGCGATTAAGACGCATTAAAATTTAATAAAATGAGTACTCAAAACAAAATGGAAAAAAGAAATCTAACGTTAATAGTCACGATATTTTTTTCTGTGCTGTTAAGTTTTTCTCAAAACATAGTGCGTTACGATTTAACAGTTACGGATACGATTGTAAATTATTCAGGAAACGAAAAACGAGCCATTGCAGTAAATGGGCAAATACCCATGCCAACACTCACATTTACAGAAGGAGACATTGCTGAAATAGTAGTGCACAATAAGTTAAAAGAAGGCACATCATTGCATTGGCACGGTGTTTATTTGCCAAATAAAGAAGATGGGGTACCTTATTTAACCCAAATGCCAATAGCTCCTAATGAGACCTTTACTTATAGGTTTCCCATTATTCAAAGTGGCACGCATTGGTACCATAGCCATAGTGGGTTACAAGAGCAAATTGGTATGTATGGTTCATTGGTTTTGTTGAAAAAAAAAGACGATCCCACCTTTAGAAAAGGTATTGATGATTTACCGGCAGTTCCTGTTATTTTAAGTGAGTGGACAGATATTAAGCCCGAAAATGTACACCGCATGTTACACAATGCCAACGATTGGTCCGCTATAAAAAAAGGAACAACTCAAAGCTATTCTGAAGCTATAAAAGCAGGTCATTTTAAAACCAAACTAGGTAATGAGTGGAAGCGTATGTTGGCTATGGATGTAAGTGATGTGTATTATGACACATTCTTAATTAACGGAACAAATAAAAGTCAGTTATCCCAGTTCAAAGCAGGTGACAAGGTGCGTTTGCGAGTTTCGAATGGTGGTGCTTCTTCATATTTTTGGTTAAGGTATGCTGGTGGAAAAATGACGGTGGTGGCGAATGATGGAAATGACGTTGAACCCGTAGAAGTAGATAGATTAATTATAGGCGTTTCAGAAACTTACGATGTAGTTGTTTCTATTCCGAATGCCAATACAGCGTATGAATTTTTAGCAACTCCAGAAGATCGAACCAAGTCAGCATCCCTATATTTAGGAAATGGCAACATTCAGCTTAAAAATAGAATGCCTAAGCTAAAATATTTTGAAGGTATGAAGATGATGAATGCTATGATGAATATGGATGGTTCTATGGACGATATGGGTATGAAAATGTCCTTTCAAAAAATGGATATGAATGCCATTATGTATCCTGAAATTACAGGAGCAGCTACTATGGATATGGATGGTATGAAAATGGATACTAATATGGATCATTCCAAACACGGCATGAAAGCTACCCAGGACTTAGTGACTCTAAATTATGGCATGTTAAAAGCACCACATCCAACCACTTTACCAAAAGATGCACCAGTGCGAGAATTGCATTTTGAATTAACAGGAAACATGAACCGCTATGTGTGGAGTATGGACAATAAAGTGCTTTCTGAAACCGATAAAATATTAATAAAAAAAGGCGAAAATGTTCGAATAACATTATATAACAATTCCATGATGCGCCACCCCATGCACTTACATGGTCACGATTTTAGAGTGTTGAATGGACAAGGAGAATTTGCGCCATTAAAGAACGTTTTGGATATTATGCCCATGGAAACCGATGTTATAGAATTTAATGCCAATGCAGAAGGTGATTGGTTTTTTCATTGTCATATTCTATATCACATGATGGCAGGTATGAATCGGGTGTTTTCTTACGATGAACAAGCACCCAATCCTAATTTGCCTGATAAAAAATGGGCTTATAAAAAATTACAAAATGAAAGCAATCAATTTCATTTTATGGCCGTAAATGATTTTGCTAGCAACGGTAATGATGGGATGTTTATGGTACAAAATGCCCGTTGGAGTATAGGTACTGAATGGCGTTTAGGTTATCATGATGCACATGGTTATGAAACGGAAACCCATATTGGTCGCTATATCGGCAAAAATCAATGGTTTATGCCTTTTGTAGGTTTCGACTGGCGCTATAGAAAACAACACGGCATCATTGAAAAAAATATATTCGGACAAGCAAATACAAAAGATGAAAGAGCCGTTTTTAGCTTGGGAGCAGATTACACCTTGCCTATGCTTATCACTATCCAAGGAGAAGTATTTACAGATGGAAATGTACGTTTTCAATTAATGCGCGAAGATGTTCCTATTTCACCCCGATTACGATGGGCATTTATGTTAAATACGGATAAGGAATACATGACAGGTTTTAAGTATATAGTAACACGCCATTTAGGAATTACTACTCATTATGATAGTGATATGGGTATGGGTTTTGGTGCCGCTTTAAACTATTAATTTCTAAAAATAATTATTAGTAAATTCATTCGTTTTAAAATGGACTCTACTCAGAATTTTTCTAAAATATTTAAAACGTCTTTTTTATAACTTCTACTAATGGGGAGCGATTTGTTATTGATTGTGATTTCTTCGTGCGTAAAAGACGTAATATTAGCTATAGATAGAATATAAGATCGATGTATTCTAATAAACTGTTCTTTTGGTAGTTTTGCTTCAATAGCACTTATGGCCTCTCTTGTTGTAATGGTTTCATTAGCTAAGTGAATTTTTATATAATCACTATAACTTTCAATATAAATAATAGCATTAAAGTCTATTTTAATCATACGTCTGTCTGAACGAACAAACATAAAATCGTTATTACTGCTTTCTTCGGTAATAGGGTTCTTGTTATCACAATAAGCATCAAAATAATTAGTAATGGCTTTAAGTAAACGATCAAACGAAATAGGTTTTAATAAATAATCTACAGCCTGAAGTTCAAAACCTTCAACAGCATAATCACGATAAGCAGTGGTGAAAATGATTTTAATGTCTTTGTTTATAGACTTAGCAAACGAAATTCCAGATGGGCAATTTAAAATATCTGTAAGTAAATAAATTGTACCTATTTAAAATTATATTAAAACCCCTATTCATTTATTTGAAAAGGGATTTTTTCATTTTTATTGATTTGAATTATTATTAAAAAAGTAAATTAGCTATTCAATTATTCAAAAACGAACTCAACCACATGAAAAAGTTATTTGTTATTCTTCTTTCTACGCTTTTATTTACTTCTTGTTTTAAGGAACAAAAGACTTCACAACCACAAACATCACCAGAAGTTTCTGCTAGTAGTGTGGGCATGTCGGAAACGAGGTTAAGTCGCATTGATTCTATGTTAACACAAGCGATTAAGGATAATAATATACCAGGTGCCGTTGCTTTAATAGCTAGACATGGTAAAATTGTTTACCATAAAGCTTTTGGAATGGCAAATAATAGCGCGCAAGAAGCGCTGCAATTAGATCATATTTTTAGAATTGCATCACAATCTAAAGCCATCACATCTACTGCGGTTATGATGCTTTGGGAAGAAGGTAAGTTTCAATTAGACGATCCTATTTCTAAATACATTCCAGAATTTGAAAATGCTCAATTACTAGAAAACTTTAACCCCAAAGACTCTTCATATACTACAAAACCAGCCGATAATAATATAACTATTAGACATTTAATAACACATACTTCTGGTATTGGTTATGGAAAAATAGATAGCGACCCAACATTCAAAAAAATATATGCCAAAGCAGGTATTGTAGATTTATTTACTACTGAGGATATTAGTATTGCCGATAATATTAAAAAATTAGCCAAATTACCTTTACACCATAACCCAGGTGAAAAATTTACATATAGCGAAGGTTTAGATGTGTTAGGTTATTTTGTTGAGGTAGTTTCGAAAATGCCTTTTGATGAATTTCTAAGAACCCGAATTTTTGAACCGTTGGGCATGAACGATACTCAGTTTTATCTTCCAGAATCTAAATACGATAGGTTAGTAACTGTGCAAACAAAAGAAGAAGATAAATGGATAAATTACCCCGTAACTTTTTACGATACTAACTACCCAAAAACAGGTGCTAAACGTTTTTTCTCGGGAGGTGCTGGACTTTCAAGTACTGCTAAAGACTATGCAACCTTTCTGCAAATGTATTTAAACCAAGGAGAACTTAATGGTGTTAGACTTTTAAGTAGAACTACTGTAGAAACGATTTTAACAGACCAAATAAAGTACATATCTCCTGATATTAAAAGAGCTCATGGATTAGCTTTTGGACTTGTTGATACTAAAAAACACCACTTAGGAGGTAGCGGTAGTGAAGGGACTTTTGAGTGGGGTGGTTATTTTAATACCCAATATTTTGCCGATCCCAAAGAGGAAATTGTAGGCATCCTTTTAAAACAAACTCAAAGTATAAGTGGTGACGATACTGCATGGAAATTTAAAGTTTTAGTAAATGCTGCTATTGCTGATTAGTTAGAAAGATATTTCCATCTTCATCATTTAATGAAATTTTAATTAATAAAGATTCAGATGAGTATTTAAATCAAATTAAAGAACAAAATGTTGCTGATTTCTAGTTAATGAAACTAGCATTTTTTGTTAAGCTAATCATACTATTTTTTATTCCGTTTATTATAATTCTTGTCACCTCTAGTTTTAGGCTTTTTATATTTAGCAGCAATCTTAAATTTATACGAACCGCCTAAATTTTCTTTGGAGTTTTTTTCAGATTTCTCATGAAAAGCAGGTCCTGGCGCATCTTCATCTTTGCGTTTTATTGGGTTGTAATGCTCTCTAATTTGAGGGCGTTCTTCATCAATAAGTTCAGTAGACACTTCCACGTTTTCAGGGAAATCTTCTAAAGAAATACGCATATTCATTAAGTCCTCAATATTGCTAACCGCTTCTTGTTCGCTTTCCGTAGAAAGAAGAATGGCTGTCCCTTCTCTTTCAGCTCTACCAGTTCTCCCAATGCGGTGCATGTAGTTTTCTGGGTATTCGGGGGTGTCGAAATTGATCACATGACTTACGTTATCAATATCCAGACCACGAGCCATCACATCGGTAGCTACCAATATGCGGTTCTCTCCCTTTCTAAATTGTTCGATACTACGTAAACGATAGTTTTGTGTTTTGTTAGAGTGTATCACACATAATTCGTCATGAAATAACTCGTCTAATTTTTCAAATAAACGGTCTGCCATTTTTTTGTGAGACACGAATATTAAAACTTTATTAAAGGTTTCTATTTCTATTAGTAAGTGTTTAAGTAGATTTACTTTTGTATAGAAATTAGAAGCTTGGTAACGCGATTGTTTTATGTTTTCAAGAGGTGTGCCCGAAATAGCGATAGAAACACGCTCTGGGCTTTTAAAGAAATCGTTAATTAATATGTCGACATCTTCCGTCATAGTTGCCGAAAACATGATGTTTTGGCGTTTTTCTGGCAATAAATCGAAAATATTAATAAGTTGGTGTCTAAACCCTAAATCGAGCATAACATCAACTTCATCAATCACCAATTTTTGTATTGATTTTAATTGTAGCACGCGGCTTAAGCCTAAATCATACAACCTACCTGGGGTAGCCACCAATATATCGACACCTTTGGCAATGGCTTGTTTTTGAGTGTTGATGTTGGTGCCACCATATACACCTAACACACGAGTATTCATGTACTTTGTGAGATTTTCAATATCGTTTACCACTTGCACTACGAGTTCGCGCGTTGGTACTAAAACTAAAATACGTGGACTTTCTTGCGTTGAAAATTTTAAATGTTTTAAAATAGGCAACATATAAGCAAAGGTTTTACCTGTACCTGTTTGTGCGATACCCACAATGTCGGTACCAGAACAAACCACATTAAAAGCCTCGGCTTGTATGGGTGTTGGTGTGCTAAACCCTAAATCGTTTAAGGCGTTGTATAAAGGGGTGTTTAAATTTAAATCTTCGAAAGTCACAGTGTGCTATTTAGCTGGCAAAGTTACGGTTATTATTCAATATTAAACCAAACTGTTATGTATTTCAATGGTATAACGGGCTTTAAAACTATTGCCAGCACTTAGTTTTAATACGCCTTCTTTGGTTTTAAAATCCTGATTAGTAGTCTCTTTATCAGCAATTCCCAACCAAGGCTCTATACAAACATAATCGCCTGCTGGTTTTGCCCAAATACCTAAATACGTAAAGTCTTTATACCTAACGGAGAGTATTTCGCCATGTATTTTGCTTTTTAAAGCCACTTTTTTAGATTTTAAATCTTTGAAAATAAGCGCATCTGCGTTAAACAAATCATGTGTTAAGGCTAGTTTGTTGGAATTATTAAAAAAAGGTTTGGTATCGCCAGAGATAAGCCCGTTTGTCATATTAATAAGATGGGTTTTTGAAGTTTCGGCATGTTCAAATTCTAAAAAATAGTCTTCATACGTTTCATTTTCAAAAACAGGACATTTAAAAGCAGGATGACCACCAACAGAAAAGTACATGGTTTTATCATCTATATTTTTAATGGTGTGAAGGACTTCAATACTATTATTAATGAGTTTGTAAGTTATATAAAACTCAAATTTAAAAGGATATATTTTTAAAGTATTTTCACTATATGATAGTTTGAAGGTTAAGCTATTTGGCGTTTGTTCGTGCAAAACAACCGCGCTGTTATTCCTAACGATGCCATGTTTTGGTAGTTTATATTCTTGACTTTCAAAAATATAAGTATCGTCTTTTAAAGCACCAATAATTGGGAATAGGTTAGGAGCAAAACTCCCCCAAACGGAGGGGTCAGCATCCCACATAAAATCGGTGTTGGTTTTTACCGAAGTTATTTTACACAATTCGGCACCTATGGTATTTACCGCTATTTTAAGTTGACTGTTTTCTAGAGTGTGCATAAGAAGTATTTTAAACTAAAGTACAAAACTTGCAAATTTTTAAGGAATCTAACTAACTTTACAGCTTAAATTTTAGAATTGAGAACAACATACAACCATACTACCCAAAATACGGAATTGTTTAAACAACAATTGTTACAATGGGCACAACAGTTTGACGATGTGGTTTGGTTAGATTCTAACAATTACAATCAAACGTATTCCAATTACGATGCGGTGTTGGCAGTTGATGCTTTTACAAGTATTAAAACCGATTACACACAGGCCTTTGAGCATTTAAAGGAATACCAAGCCCTTACAAACGATTGGATTTTTGGCTATTTAACCTACGATTTAAAAAACGCGGTTGAAAACTTAATATCGCAGAATTTTGATGGTTTAAAGTTTCCTGATTTGTATTTCTTTCAACCGAAAAAACTCTTCTTTTTTAAAGGAGATCAAGTTGAAGTTCAATATTTAAACATGGTGGATGATGAGTTTGAAGAAGACTTAAAAGCCATTCGTCATTGCGAGGAAGCACGACGAAGCAATCTGCCCAATGAAATAAAAATAAAACTTCGCATTCATAAAGATGAATATTTCGAAAAAATAAACAGCATGTTAGCTCACATTCATAGAGGCGATATTTATGAAGCCAATTTTTGCCAAGAGTTTTATGCCGAAAACACACAAATAAACCCTTTAGAGACTTACAATAAACTGAATACGATTTCCAACCCGCCATTTGCTAGTTTTTTGAAGCTTGGGGATAAGTATTTGTTGTCGGCTTCTCCTGAGCGCTATTTAAAAAAACAAGGAAATACCATCATTACACAACCTATAAAAGGAACTGCCAAACGTTCTGAAAATACAGAAGAAGACAACCAATTAAAACAAGATTTGTTAGCTAATGAAAAAGAACGCAGTGAAAATATTATGATTGTGGATTTGGTGCGTAACGACTTATCTAAAACGGCTATAAAAGGTAGTGTTGAAGTGGAGGAGTTGTGTAAAATCTACACATTCGATCAGGTGCACCAAATGATATCTACGGTGAAATCTAAAATTGAACCTACAACCCATGCCGTAGATGTTATAAAAAGCACATTCCCTATGGGAAGCATGACGGGGGCTCCTAAAATTTCAGCAATGAAAATTATTGAAGCTTTAGAAGAAACCAAACGCGGACTCTACTCGGGTGCTGTGGGCTATTTTACACCAAAGGGCGATTTTGATTTTAATGTAGTCATTCGCAGTATTTTATATAATGAAACTAAAAAATACGTGTCCTATTCCGTAGGAGGTGCTATAACCGCTAAAAGCGATCCGCTAAAGGAATACGAAGAGTGCTTGGTGAAAGCCAAAGCGATGCGACAGGTTTTAGAAGACTAATCTAAATTAGTCTCAAAGGTTTTCTTAACAGTATTTATAATACGCTCAATCCGCTTTACTTCAATAGATTTTACTTTTGAAATATCTTCAATACTTAATTTTCCAAAAGCGTATAAATCGATAATATTAGACACGTTTAAAGGCAAACTACTGTAAATGGTACCAATAAGCTCATTGGATTTATGGGTGTCGATGCTGTTCGTTTCAAATGTGTTTAAAATAGAATTATCATTGTTAACATATAAAAAAACATGTTTGGAATGCCCATTTTGTTGGTATGAAATATCATCTAAATCTTCATTCATAATATAATCAAACCCATCATCAATCGTGTATTTTTCTTTTAATGCATCTAGTTCTTCTTCTAAAATAGTATGGGTGCTTATCGTGTTTTTATGAAAAGCTTCTTTTTTAAAAATGGTTTCTAAATCGGCATCAACAATTTTAAAAAGTTTCAATTTTAGAACGTCTTTATCAATATCCGCATCATATCCTTTTTCATAAAACGTAATGATACTTTCGTCTATAATACCATTAGAAGCATACATTTTTTTAGGAATAATACCTGTAGACTCTGCAATATACAGTCTGTGTTTAACGTAAGGATGTAATTGTTGTGAAGCAGAAACGATCTTCTTGTTAAAAGCTGTTTGAGCTGTTTTGTCGTTTGATTTTTCTATGGAGCTCATAATATGAGTATTAAATATGTTTTCTCAATTTACGAAATTTTATAAGATATATGATGATGAAAATCAGTTTTTAGTTTTTGAATTATTAATTTATTAGGAAGCAAACTTTGTACATTTGCTACTTTGGGAGATTAAAATAAACCTTAACTTTGAGGGATGATAAACAGTTTTCAAAATCATATAGATTCCAAACTATCATTTTTAAAAAACAGCAAGTTACTTATTGCCATTTCTGGAGGGATTGACAGTGTGGTTTTAACCCATTTATGTTATAAAATAGGTTTGAATATGGCGTTAGCCCATTGTAATTTTAATTTACGGGGCAAAGAAAGTGATGCGGATGAAGATTTTGTATTGCAATTAGCTGAAGATTTAGGGCTGGAAGTTTTTATAGAAAGTTTTGATACCAAAGCCTATGCGGAAACTAACAAGCGTTCCATACAAATGGCAGCACGTGAGTTGCGTTACAAATGGTTTAAAATATTGGCAGAACAACTTCAGTTTGATTATGTATTAACCGCACACCATGCTGATGATAATTTGGAAACTTTTTTAATAAATTTTATTAGAGGGACTGGTTTAGATGGCTTAACAGGTATTCCTGAAGTGAATGATGTTTTTGTGCGTCCGTTATTACCTTTTTCAAGAGAAACTATTGAGGCTTACGTGAAAGATAACAAGATTCAATGGGTGGAAGATAGTGGAAACAAAACAACCAAATATGTGCGCAATAAGTTGCGACATGATGTGATTCCTGTTTTAAAAGAAATAAACCCCAGTTTATTAGAAAGTTTTCAAAAAACCATGAGTCATTTACAAGGGGCTAGCGATATTGTTGACGATAGCATTGAAGCTCTTTTTAAGAATGGGATAATGAAATTAACCCCCACGGGTTTTAAAATGCAAATTTCTGAAATACAAAAGTTTTATAACCCGAAAGCGTATTTATACCGTTTTTTAAACATTTATGGATTTACAGAGTGGGATGATGTTGTAAACTTATTACAAGCACAATCTGGCAAGCAAGTACATTCATCAACGCACCGCTTGATAAAGGATCGAGATTTTTTATTATTGAGTGAAATAGCGGTAGATGAAAGTCAATCAATTACTATTTTAGAAACTGATAAACAAATTGAAATACCTTTAGGTATGCTCTTCTTTGATGAAGCTGATGGCATTTTAGATACACATAAAAACACGATTTACATTGATAAAACAACTATTATGTTTCCATTAATTTTAAGGAAATGGGGGGAAGGCGATGTGTTTTACCCTTTAGGTATGGAGGGGAAAAAGAAGAAGGTTAGTAAGTATCTTAAAGATGAAAAGCAATCGGTTTTAGATAAAGAAAATATTTGGGTACTATGTTCTGGGGATGCCATTATATGGGTAGTCGGCATGCGTGGCGATCATCGTTTTCGGGTAACCGATAAAACAAAGCATATTTTAAAAGTTGAGCTGAAATAATTTATAATTGAAAAGTCAAATTAAAAACTGTGTCACACGGAGCTTGTCGAAGTGTATCAATACCAAAAAATCATAATTTGAAACTACAAGGCAACATAGTCGACATAAAAAACAAACGCATTTTTAAAGGTGAAGTCACTTTTGAAAGTGGGAAGATTCTATCCATTGAAGAAAAGCAACATGGTGTTGAAAACTACATTCTTCCGGGTTTTGTAGATGCACATATTCATATTGAAAGTTCCATGTTGGTACCCAGTGAGTTTGCACGGTTAGCCGTTACACATGGTACGGTGGCCACCGTTTCCGATCCGCATGAAATAGCAAATGTGTTGGGTGTTAAAGGTGTGAAATTTATGATTGAAAACGGTAAAAAAACGCCGTTTAAATTCAATTTTGGAGCGCCTTCGTGTGTGCCTGCAACGACGTTTGAATCGGCAGGAGCTGTTATAGATTCCGACGCAATTAAAACACTTCTTGAAAATCCAGATATCAAGTATTTAGCTGAAATGATGAATTATCCAGGCGTATTATTTGATGATGCTGAAGTCCTAAAAAAAATAGCTTGGGCAAAACAGTATAATAAACCCGTTGATGGGCATGCACCCGGATTGAGAGGTAACGATGTTACTAAATACATCCATTCAGGAATTTCAACCGACCATGAGTGTTTTACTCATGATGAAGCCTTAGAGAAATTACAGAAAGGCATGAAAATCTTAATTAGAGAAGGCAGTGCTGCTAAGAATTTTGAGGCTTTAATAGGTTTAGCATCAGAACATTTTGAAAACATGATGTTTTGTAGCGATGATAAACATCCAGACGATTTAATTTTAGACCACATAAACAAACTTTGCGCCAGAGCTGTAGCAAAAGGCGTGGACGTGTTTAAAGTGTTGGAAATGGCGTGTATAAATCCTGTAAAACATTATAATTTAGAAGTTGGCCTATTACAGGTTGGTGATGCAGCCGATTGTATTGTGATTAAAGATTTAATCAATTTTAAAACGCTTCAAACTTATATAAGCGGTGTCTTGGTTTTTGATAACGGAATGTCTTTAATAAAACCCGTTTCTTTTGAAAATCTGAATAATTTCAGCTGTAATAAAAAGAAGATTTCCGATTTTAGAATAGAATCTTCAGCAGAAAAAATAAGAGTTATCGAAGCGTTAGAAGGACAATTAGTCACTAATGAATTAATTGAAGATGCTTTAATTGTTAATGGAAACTTAGTGTCAAGTATCGAAAAAGATATTTTAAAAATGACGGTTGTCAATCGTTATAAAAACCAAACACCAGCCATGGCCTTTATTAAGAATTTCGGATTAAAAGAAGGAGCCATCGCCTCATCTGTTGGTCACGATTCACATAATATTATAGCAGTGGGTGTGTCAGACGAAGCTATTTGTAAGGCGGTTAATTTACTTATTGAAAATAAAGGAGGTATTTGTGTGGTCTCTAATTCCGAAGAAAAAATAGTATCGCTCCCCGTTGCGGGTATTATGAGTGATAAAGACGGATACACCATTGGAAAACAATACGCAGAACTGGACACTATGGCGAAACATTTAGGTTCTAAATTAAATGCCCCATTCATGAGTTTATCGTTTATGGCATTGCTAGTAATTCCATCATTAAAATTAAGCGATAAAGGATTGTTTAATGGTACAGATTTTAAATTCACATCTTTGACACTTGATAATTGATAATGATAAATTAATAGTTTTATATTTCAACGCCTAACGCCAAAAAACAATGCCCATAATAGAATCCACCTACAAACCACCATTCTTTTTAAAAAAAGGATTTGTTTCCACTGTTTATTCCGGATTAGTGCGTCGGGTTTCTTTAAAGCAGGAACGCGAACGTTTAACTTTAAACGATGGTGATTTTCTAGATTTAGATTGGAGCTTTTCAAAAGAAAAAGGTAGTAAACTTATTATTTTGCTCCACGGATTGGAAGGTCACGCCCAACGTCCTTATGTAACAGGAACTGCAAAACTATTTAACGAAAATGCTATAGATGCTGTTTGTGTTAATTTTAGAGGCTGTAGTGGCGAAGACAACTTGCTATTCCGAAGTTACCATTCTGGTGCTACCGAAGATTTAGAAGCTGTTATAAATCACGCAATTACACAAAAAGGATATTCTGAAATCTACTTAAAAGGCATCAGTTTGGGTGCAAATATTATTTTGAAATATTTAGGCGAACGGGACGCTGTTCCTACACAAGTAAAAGTAGGTATTGCCATTTCGGTACCTTGTTATCTTTCTGGTTCTGCTAAAGAATTACACACATTTAAAAATATATTATTTCACGATCGGTTTAAAAAACATTTGGTGAGCAGATTAAAAATCAAACAAAAAAACTTTAGTAATGATATCAATAGGGAAGCTATTGAATCTATTAAAACATTGTATGATTTTGATACCGTTTATACTTCAAAAGCCCATGGCTTTAAAAACGCTGAAGATTATTATGAAAAAAGCAGTTGCTTGCAATTTTTACCTCAAATAAAAACACCCTCATTGATTATAAATGCGCTTAACGATTCATTTTTATCACCTGAATGTTATCCTGTAAAAGAGGCAAAACACAACCCGTATTTGTATTTAGAAATGCCTAAATTTGGAGGACATGTAGGTTTTATTGATAAAAAGAATGTGTATTATAATGAAAAACGAGCGTTGGAGTTTATTCAATTACATTCTTAAATATAAAACGCAGAAGTATGCTTAATATCTTTTAAAACAAAGGTGCTATTTAGTACGCCAATGTTTTCAATTGTTGAAAGTTTATATTTCACAAAATTATGATAACTTTCTAAATCTTTGGTGTTTATTTTTAAAATAAAATCAACCTGTCCTGCCATGTGATAACATTCTTGCACCTCCTTTAGATTTTGAATTTGCTCTTCAAATTTTTCAATAAAAGCTTCGTTGTGATAGCGCATGGAGACTTGGCAGATGGTTGTTACAGATCTGTCAATGAGTTTTTTGTCTAATATAGCAACGTATTTTTTTATAAACCCTTGTTTTTCAAGACGACGGATACGTTCGTAAACAGGTGAGGATGTTAAATTTAAAATGTGCGCTATTTCTTTAGCCGTTTTTTTAGAATCATTTTGTAAAATTCTAAGTATGGTTACATCGGTTTCATCTAAATTTTCCATAAAAAGTCAAATAAAAATTATTGCAAAGTTTGATTTATTTAATATTAAAAAGTGAATACAACTGTTTTTTGTTTAAATTAAAGCTTTTATTTCTTAATAATAGTCTTTTTTAGAGTTTAAAACTCATATTATGTAATTTTGTTAGTGAATAATACTTTTGTTATGAACGGTAAAATTTTAATAATAGGAGCAAACGGTCAATTAGGATCTGTATTAACTACTGCACTTCAGAACAGGTATGGACTTGAAAATGTGATTGCTTCCGATTTAAGAAAACAAGAACATAATCATGGGATATTTGAAATTATTGATGCGACAGATTATGATAGAATTCAACATGTAGTCACACAATACAACATTACTCAAATTTATCATTTAGCTGCTATTCTTTCGGCAAAAGGAGAAGTAAATCCATTACAAACCTGGGATATTAATACCAAGACTTTATTAAATGTTCTTGAAATATCCAGACTTAATCATATAGAAAAAGTGTTTTATCCAAGCTCCATAGCTGTTTTTGGAGCTGCAGCTCTTAAGCATAATACACCCAATGATTCGTATTTAAACCCTTCAACTGTATATGGAATAAGTAAGGTAGATGGTGAAAATTGGGTACAATATTACTTTCTTAAATACGGATTAGATGTACGTTCTATTCGTTATCCAGGAGTTATAGGGTATCAAACATTGCCAGGAGGTGGTACAACCGATTATGCGGTAGATATTTATCATAAAGCGGTTTTAAAAGAACCTTTTGTCTGTTTTTTAAAAGAAGACACAACCTTGCCTATGATATATATGGATGATGTAATTAGAGCAACTATGGAGCTTATGGAAGCACCTTCTGAAAAAATAAAAATAAGAACGTCTTATAATATTGCAGGGCTTAGTTTTTCTCCTAAAGACGTTGCCTTAGAAATATCTAAAATATTGCCTAATTTCATTATAGCATATAAACCAGATTTTAGAGAGGATATAGCAAAGAATTGGCCAAAATCAATTGATGACTCACATGCACAAATAGATTGGGGATGGCAGCCGAATTATAATTTAGAAGCGATTACAAAATCTATGATAAGTGCATTAAATGATTATTATAAAAAGGCAGTTTAAATTATATAGAAATTAAAATATAAAATTATGTATTCAAATATAAAAGACGATTTACAAAACGAATTACGCGAGATTAAAGCGGCTGGTTTATATAAAGAAGAACGCATTATAACTACGCCTCAAGGAGCTAAAATTAGTACAACAGCATCAATTGGCGTATTGAATTTTTGTGCTAATAATTATTTAGGCTTATCATCCCATCCTGATGTTATTAAAGCTAGTAAAGCAGCTATTGATACACATGGTTTCGGATTGTCGTCTGTACGTTTTATTTGTGGAACTCAAGATATTCATAAAGAATTAGAGCAAAAAACAGCCGATTTTTTAGGGATGGAAGATTGTATTTTATATGCAGCAGCTTTTGATGCAAACGCTGGTGTTTTTGAGCCTATTTTAGGGGCTGGAGATGCTATTATTTCTGATGCTTTAAACCATGCGTCTATTATTGATGGTATTCGATTGTGTAAAGCAGGTCGTTTTAGGTATAACCATAATGATATGGCTGATTTGGAGGAACAGTTAATCAAGGCTAAAGATGCCCGTAGAAAACTAATTGTGACTGATGGTTCTTTTTCTATGGATGGCACCATTGCTCAGCTTGACAAAATTTGTGATTTAGCCGATACATATGATGCCATGGTGATGGTTGATGAGTGTCATTCTACAGGATTTATTGGAAAAACAGGTCGTGGTACACACGAGTATAGAAATGTCATGGGTAGAGTTGATATTATTACAGGTACATACGGAAAAGCATTAGGTGGTGCTTCAGGTGGTTTTACGGCTGCAAGAAAAGAGATTGTAGATATGCTTAGACAGCGTTCTAGACCTTATTTGTTTTCAAACACTTTAGCGCCGTCTGTAGTTGGTGCTTCTATTAAAGTTTTAGATTTACTCAGTGTATCTACTGAATTGCGTGATAAACTGGTTGAAAATACCCATTATTTTAGATCGGAAATTGTTGCAGCAGGTTTTAATATCATTTCAGGTGATCATCCTATTGTACCAATTATGTTGGGAGAGGCTAAATTAGCTCAAGAATTTGCTTCAAAATTATTGTTAGAAGGTATTTATGTAATAGGATTCTTTTATCCTGTTGTTCCAAAAGGAAAAGCTAGAATTCGTGTTCAAATATCGGCAGCTCATGACCGTAAAGATTTAGAAAAAGCTGTTAAAGCTTTTGTAAAGATTGGAAAAGAGTTGGGGGTTATAGATTAATAAATAACACAGGCTTTTTAATTTTATATTGAAGAGGTGGTCTGAAAAGTGTTTTTTATTTACTTTGTCAGGTTGAGCTTGTCGAGACCTATATTGATTTTCTGTAGGTTAAAATATTTAGACAGGCTCAATAAGACATAGCAAGACACTTTTCATAAAGCTTCTTTTTTAATTATAAAGAAACTTTTAATTCTTCCTTTAAAAAATGTAGATTTAGACTCAAAACAATATTATAATCAAACATTAAACATCAGGATGAGTTCATCGCCACAAGATAAAGCCAAAACACCCGAAATTTTTTCGAATTTAAAAACGAAAATACCACCAAAAAATAGCGTGGGTATTCCGGCTATTAAAGTGGCTTTGGGTCAGGTTTCAAAATATATGAATGCGGGTGATGCTTTAAAAATTTCACTAAAGCTGAATCAAAAAGGTGGATTTGATTGTCCTGGTTGTGCATGGCCAGATCCAGATGATGAGCGTTCTTCCATAGGTGAGTACTGTGAAAATGGTATCAAAGCCATGGCAGAGGAAGCGCAAAATAAAACCATTGGCGCTGAATTTTTTGCAAAACATGCGGTGGATGAACTAGCTCGTTGGTCCGATTTCGAAATTGGTAAATCCGGACGTTTATCAGAACCTCTATTTTTGCCAAAAGGCGCCACGCATTATCAACCTATTTCATGGGACAATGCGTTTAAAAAAGTTGGTACCCATTTAAATGCTCTAGATAATCCAGACGAAGCGGTGTTTTATACGTCTGGAAGAACAACGAACGAAGCGGCTTTTCTGTACCAATTATTTGTCCGTGAATTTGGAACTTCAAATTTACCTGATTGCTCTAATATGTGTCATGAAGCAAGCGGAAGTGCTCTTACTGAAACTTTAGGGATTGGTAAAGGTTCGGTGACCTTAGATGATTTATATAAAGCGGAGGTGGTGATGGTCATTGGACAAAATCCAGCTACCAATCATCCTAGAATGCTAACGGCTCTAGAAAAATGTAAAAAAAACGGTGGTAAAATAATTGCGATTAATCCGCTTCCCGAAGTAGGTTTGGTGAAGTTTACCAATCCACAAAACCCGCTTAAAATAATAACGGGTGGTACTAAAATGGCAGACGTTTTTGTACCCATTACTATCAATGGCGATGTGGCTTTTGTAAAAGCCTTACTTATTAAATTATTAGAAAAAGAAGCGCGTGATGGCGGTGTGTTTGATACAGATTTTATAGCGGAGTTTACACATGGTTATGAGGGATTTGTATCAGATTTAAAGACCTATAATTTTGATGACTGTTTGAAATTATCAGGTGTTTCAAAAGCTGTTTTTGATGATGTTTTCAATTTAATACTAAACAACAATAAAATCATTATTTGTTGGGCGATGGGTTTAACACAACACCAAAACGCGGTTGATAATATTCGTGAATTGGTAAACTTATTATTGCTAAAAGGGAGTATTGGAAAAGAGGGGGCGGGCACTTGTCCGGTTCGCGGCCACTCCAACGTACAAGGCGATAGAACGGTAGGGATTTGGGAATCGGCACCACAAGCTTTTTTAGATAAAATTGAAGCTAAATATGGTTTTAAACCAAGTGTTAAGCATGGATATTCAGTAATTGACGCTATTAAAGCCATGTACGAGAAAAAAGCACAAGTTTTTTTTGGTATGGGTGGCAATTTTATATCGGCAGTTCCAGATACACAATATGCAGCTCAAGCTTTAGCAAATTGCAAGTTAACGGTTCATGTAAGTACAAAAATGAATCGCTCCCATTTAGTAACTGGTAAAGAAGCTTTGATTTTACCTTGTTTGGGACGTGCTGAAAAAGATTATCAAAAATCAGGCGTTCAAGTACAAAGTGTAGAGAACTCCATGGGCATTGTGTCTTCAACCAAAGGCATTTTAGAACCTTGTTCTGATGCTTTAATTAGCGAAGTGGCTGTGGTTTGTGGTATTGCTCATGCAACATTACAAAATCGAACTAAAGTCAACTGGCTTCAATATAAAGACGATTATGCTTTAGTAAGAAATGATATTGCAGAAGTGGTTGAAGGTTTTACAGATTTTAATACCAAACTAAAACAGCCCTCAGGATTTTATTTGCCTAATGGGGCACGCGTTCGCCAATTCAAAACAGACACAGGAAAAGCTAATTTTTCAGTAAATAAATTACCCGAGTGGAAACTTAAAGACGATGAGTTGATTATGATGACGATTCGCAGTCATGATCAATTCAATACCACTATTTACGGGTTAAATGATAGATACCGAGGTATTTATAATGAACGTCGTATCATTTTTATGAATCGTGAGGATATGGTAACACGTGGTTTAAAGGAACAGCAAGTGGTGCATTTAAAATCCGAATTCAATGGGGTGGTTCGAGAAGCACACCATTTTAAAGTAGTAGGCTATGAGATTCCTAAAAATTGCTGTGCTACGTATTTTCCAGAAACCAATGTGTTAGTCCCTTTAGATAGTTTTGCGCATACGGCTAAAACACCCGCTTCAAAAAGTGTAATCATTACGGTTACGGCTCATGAATCTGTTTAATCCACTTTATTAGAAAGATTCAAACTTTCCTAATTCTAATATCTAAATTTTATATAATACTTAGTTTTAAGGATTTCAATTTGTGAAATTCTTAAAATTCTGAAATTCTTAGTTTTTTTAATTTAAAAATAAGTATAATTACGTAGTTTTAATATATATTTGTCATGTAAAATACGTAGTTATGAAAAAAATTATTGTTGTAGGTAATGGTATGGTAGGGTATAAGTTTTGTGAAAAATTTGTCGCTCTTGCAGAAAATAAAAAATTTCAGTTAACTGTTTTTGGTGAAGAACCCAGACCAGCATACGATCGTGTTCATTTGAGTGATTTTTTTCAGAATAAAGATGCCAAAGCTTTAGAAATGGCTCCAAGAACATGGTATGAAGAACATGGTATTGAATTAGTAACAGACGAACGGATTACCGCGATTCACAGGGTTTCTAAAAAGGTGACTACCTCAAAAGATTTAAATTATAAGTACGATTACTTAGTATTGGCAACAGGCTCTGCACCTTTTGTCCCAAACATTCCCGGTGTTGAGAAAAAGGGAATTTTTGTTTACAGAACTATTGAAGATTTAGAGGCGATGCTAGCATATGCCGAAAAACTTAAAAAAGGAAAAAAACGCAGGATAAAAGCCGCTGTTTTAGGTGGAGGCTTGTTAGGTTTAGAAGCCGCTAAAGCAGTTATGGATATGGGGTTTGAACCTCATGTGGTCGAGTTTGCGTCTAAATTAATGCCACGTCAATTAGATACCAGAGCGAGTAATGTGTTACTGGAAAAAATAGAATCTTTAGGAATTCATGTGCATTTATCGAAAGCCACAAATAAAATACTCGGTGATAAAACCATTACGGGTATGGAGTTTGGCGAATATGATAAAATTGATGTTGAAATGCTGGTTATTTCGGCAGGAATTAGACCTCGTGATGAGTTAGCAAAAACCTGTTTTTTGGAAATGGGAACGCGTGGAGGTATTGTGGTTAGTGATAAAATGCAAACCTCCGATCCCGAAATTTATGCCATTGGTGAGGTGGCTTTGTATAATCAAATGATATACGGTTTGGTGGCTCCAGGTTACGATATGGCTGGTGTTGCCGTAAACCAAATTATAGGAAATACAGAGGTTGTTATGGAAAGTGATATCGATATGTCTACCAAACTAAAACTAATTGGTGTAGATGTAGCGAGTTATGGCGAACCGTTTATGCCTGTTGAAAAAGGCTATTCTATTATTTACGAAAACAAAACGAAAAATTTATATAAGCGTATCAACATCAGTCACGATGGAAAGAGTCTGTTAGGAGGTATTTTAGTAGGTGATGCATCTGATTATAACATGTTTCACCAAATATATTTAAACGGATTGCCCATTCCTAAAGATGCGGAAGAGTTAATTTTAGGCAGTAGAGGAGAAGGTGGTTCATCCTTTGGTAGTGTAATGGATATTCCTGATGCAGCTCAAGTATGCTCTTGCGAAAGTGTTACAAAAGGTGCTATTTGCTGTTCAATTACTGAAGGCGATTGTCAAAATCTAGGTGATGTCATCGCTAAAACCAAAGCGACAACGGGTTGTGGTGGCTGTAAACCTATGGTAGTAGATTTAGTGAATGAAACTCTTAAATCTTTAGGGAAAGAAGTTAAGGAAACCATTTGTGAGCATTTTAGTTTTAACAGACAAGAGCTATACGATCTTATCAAAGTGAATCAAGTAAAAGATTATGATGAAACACTTAACTTGTTTGGTGAAGGCGATGGTTGTGAAGTTTGTAAACCGTTAGTAGCTTCTATTTTTGCGACCATTACTATGGAAACGCCCAACAAACAAGTGGGTATTCAAGATACAAACGATCGTTTTTTAGCAAACATTCAACGTAACGGAACCTATTCGGTAGTGCCAAGAATTGCTGGTGGTGAAATTACGCCTGATAAGCTAATTGTTATTGGTGAAGTTGCTAAAAAATACGATTTATATACAAAAATAACAGGCGGACAACGTATCGATTTATTCGGTGCCCAATTACACGAATTGCCACTTATTTGGAAAGAATTAATTGATGCTGGTTTTGAAAGTGGACATGCCTACGGGAAATCTTTAAGAACGGTAAAAAGTTGTGTCGGTTCTACTTGGTGTCGTTTTGGGATGCACGAAAGTGTGACTTTTGCGATTGAAATTGAAGACCGTTACAAAGGTTTACGTTCGCCACATAAATTAAAAGGAGGTGTTTCAGGATGTATTAGAGAATGTGCTGAAGCCAGAGGAAAAGATTTCGGATTGATCGCAGTTGATGGTGGTTGGAACTTATACGTTTGTGGAAACGGGGGCGCTACACCAAAACATGCGGTACTTTTTGCAGAACACTTAGATGATGCTACAGTTATTAAATACTTAGACAGGTTTTTAATGTTTTACATACGTACAGCTGGACCTTTAGTAAGAACAGCACCTTGGTTAGATAAACTAGACGGAGGTATTGAATACTTAAAGAAAGTGGTGATTGAAGATTCATTAGGCATTGCTGAAGAGTTAGAATTAGAAATGCAAGGACTTGTAAATAAATACGAATGTGAGTGGAAACAAGCTATTGAAGATCCAAACATGGCGAAACGTTTCAAACATTTTGTGAATTCGGATGATACAGATGATAATTTGGTATTTGTACCGATGCGGGACCAGAAAATGCCGAAAGCGTGGTAAAGAGTTTAATTGTGGATTTGTTGATTTGTTTATACGTTGAACCGTAAACCTTTTCAAATCAACAAATCTACGAATCATCAGATAAACAAATCAACAAATAATATAGATATGCAAAACATTCTTGAACAATATAAATCGGTTGCAGAAGCAGAAGTGAAAACTTGGTTTGAAGTGGGTACGGTATCGGATTTTCCTGAAAACAGCGGTGCTTGTATAAAGTACAAAACCAAGCAAATTGCGGTGTATAATTTTGCAAGAAAAGACAAATGGTATGCCTGCCAGAATTTATGTCCGCATAAAATGGAAATGGTATTGTCTTTAGGAATGATTGGCGATAAAGATGGCATTGCAAAAGTGGCTTGTCCCATGCATAAAAAGAATTTTTCGTTGGAAGATGGTACTAATTTAGCGGGCGATGATTTAAAAATTGCCGTATATCCTGTTAAAATTGAAAGCGGAAATGTGTATATTGGCTTTTCAGATTAACCCATATACTCAAAATAATGAAACCAACACGATTTGAAATTGCCATCGCATTAATTGATAAAAAAAATTCAGAAGATCCTAACGTATACGAAAGTCATGGTTTAGAGTTTCCTAAGGAATTATTATATGCACAGCGCATGTCTCAAAAGTTGTTGCAATTCAAACCCGATGCGTCTAGAGCACTTCAAATTGCCGCCAGAGCACAACATATTTGCCGTTGGAAAATTGCCAGAGATGAGTATCCAATGGATCGTGTAGGCTATTTAAAATGGCGTGAAACGCTTAAAAAAATGCATGCAGATATCGCTTCTGATATTTTAAAGGAAGTGGGTTACGAAGAAGAGTTTATTGAGCGCGTGTCTTTTTTAATTAATAAAAAGCTCATTAAAAAGAATGAAGAAAGCCAAACGATTGAAGATGTGATTTGTTTGGTGTTTTTAGATTATTATTTTGAAGAATTTGCCGCTAAACATGAAGATAAAAAGCTGATTGATATTCTACAAAAAACATGGGTTAAAATGTCGGAAGAAGGACATGCAGAAGCTTTAAAAATTAAATTCTCAGAAAAAAGTCTAGCCTTGGTAAAACAGGCTATTTCTTAAATACGATAACAAACAATGACGAAAAACGGTAATTCATTAGATCAACGCACTTTTGATAGATTAAGCCGTTTATACATCATCGCATTAAGCACCATTGCACTTTCTGTACTTGTGAGTCAAATTTTGGTACGCAAGCATTTAAATGACCAGCAAAGTGACTCTTCTGTTATTAATGTGGCAGGAAGGCAACGCATGTTGAGTCAGAAATTAACAAAAGAAATCGTTTCACTTTCCACCGAAAACAGTTTACCGAAACGCCTACTTCTTAAAGAAAAAATAAAACGAACCTTAAAAGTTTGGGAGCTATCGCACCAAGCACTTCAAAAAGGGAATGATAGTTTGGGGTTGCCTGGTAATAACAGCGCGATTATTCAAAAGAAGTTTGAAGTTTTAAACCCAACCTTTCAAATTATTAGTGATGCTTCCAAAGCCATTATTGAGAAAATTGAAAATGTACCACCCTTACCACTTTCGGTGTTTATTGAGGATATCGAACGTGTAAAGGAAAACGAAGGTCACTTTTTATTGGTTATGGATCAAATTGTGAATCAATACGATTTGGAAGCCGATGCTAAAGTGAACTGGTTGCGTACGTTGGAATTGTTGTTAACAGCATTCACTATTTTAATATTACTAGGTGAGTTTTTGTTTATATTTTGGCCCACAGCAAAATCGGTAAAAGCCACTTTGGCCGATTTATTAATTGCGGAAAAGAAAGCTAAAAAGATGGCTTTTGATGCCGATGAGTTAAGCGTTTCAAAAGAAAAATCTATTAAAGAATTGCGAGCGTTGAGTCATGCGATGGACGAAACCTTACTTTTTGCTAGAATTACACCCAACGGGCATTTAGTGCACATGGGGAAAAAGTTTTCACGCCTTTTTAAGTATACAAATTTCAGTAAATCTGCTAATTTTTCAGAAATCCTTTCAATTAATGAAAAAGAGCAATTGGTTATTGAAAACTTAATCGCGAAGTATAAAAAAACAGGCTGGCAAGGGGAATTAAAAGCGACTAATATTGATAACCATGATGTATGGTTAGAAATGGCAATTATTCCTTTCCATCCAACAGATGATAAATCGGAACTCCTTATTATCGCTTCCGAAATAACAGAACGTAAAGCCGCCCAACTAGAAATAGCCCGCCTAACGAAGGACAGTTTTGAAGAGAAAATGAACCAACAAAAGGTGATTTCAAGTAAAATTATTGAGAATCAAGAAAAGGAACAAAACCGGATTGCTAAAGATGTACACGATGGTATTGGGCAAATGCTTACGGGGTTGAAATACAATTTAGAAAGTATTGATATTAAAGATATTGATAAAACGGCTTCAAAAATTGAACATCTTAAAGCGCTTACTACCAATATTATAAAAGGTGTTAGAACCGCTACATTTAACTTAACACCACCCGAATTATCCGATCACGGTATTGTGCCAGCCATTAATAAACTGACTTTAGAATTAGGAAAACTTACCGGGAAACAAATCGTTTTATTTAATAAAACCGACTTCAACCAGCGTTTAGATTCGTTAGCGGAAATAAACATTTACCGCATTGTACAAGAAGCGATTAATAATGCCATTAAATATGCCGATTCTACTCATATTTTAGTATCCATGTCGCACAGCGAAAATATACTTAGTGTGGTTGTAGATGATAACGGAAAAGGTTTTGACCCCGATAAAGTTGAAAACATTAAGAATGGCGATGGCGGTATGGGTATGACCTTTATGCGGGAGCGTATTAAGTATATTGATGGACGTTTGTTTTTAAATTCTGAAATAGGTAAGGGGACACGCGTGACTTTAAATATCCCATTAAGTAATTAAGTATTTCTTTCTACGTATTTTTTATTAAATTTGTGCAAATAGAATAAGTGGAGTATTCATCGAAAATAGTTAGGTGTTTAAAAATGTAAGTCAAATGAGCATCTAAATGTTAGTCTGAGCGTGTGGAAGACTCAAAAGAGACATTTCTATAAGCTCCATGTGACCATTTAGGATCGAATTGACTTTTAGAAATATATTTACCCAACGAATTAAATAACGTTAAGATAAGAAATGAGTATTATAAATGTAGTTTTAGCAGATGATCATGTACTGGTAAGAGACGGTATTAAAGCACTTTTAGAAGATCAAGTAGGTATTAAAGTTATAGATGAAGCTTCCAACGGTAGGGAAGCGCTAGAAGTTATAAAAAACCACCAACCACATATTTTAATAGTCGATATTCGTATGCCCGAACTTAACGGTATTGAAGTGGTGGCAGAAGTTAGCAAATCCTATCCTAATGTAAGAACTCTGGTGCTTTCTATGCACGATTCAGAAGAATACGTAGTAAAAGCGATTCAAGCAGGGGCCGATGGTTACTTACTTAAAGGAGCAAGTAAAGAGGAGTTTTTAAAAGCACTACATAAAGTTGCATCTGGAGGTAAGTATTTTACAGGTGATATTTCGGCAATTATCATGAATAATTTTGTGAATGGGAATGTCACAAAAACAGATGTGAAAGAAGAAAAACAAATAGAAGATCCTTTTAATCTTACCAAACGTGAAAAACAGATTTTAAACCTCGTTCTACAACTAAAAAATAATAAAGACATTGCCGACGAACTTCAAATAAGTAAGCGTACAGCCGAAGTGCATCGTTTTAATTTAATGAAAAAATTAGACGTTAAAAACCTTATGGAACTAAGTAATAAGGCAAAGGAGTTTGAGTTGATTTAGTTAGTATTGTGGTACTTTTTGTCTCACGTTTTTACGACCTGTACCAAAAACTAATAAAATCGTACAAATGGGTGCTTCATTAATAATCAAAAGTTTATAGAATATCGTCATTGAGAGTTTTACTTTTTTTTAAAGTAAAATGTGGCAATCTGCTTATCGATAAACAGATTGCTTCAGTCGTGCCTCCTTCGCAATGACGGAGCGTTTAATGTTTAACGTCATGGCGAGAAACGAAGCCATCTCATGATGCAGAATCAAAAACTGATACTAATCCGCTGTTCGAAGTCTCCGCTGTACGAAGTCTCCTGACTTCGTACCTCTTTCAATATAGAGTTACAACTTTCTATAACCCCATATTCATTAAAACATAAAATGTCAATTTGACACTCATTTTGATAAAAAAATGACAATTATTCTTGAAAAAAGACACAAAAATGCTCTTTTTAAGTCAAATTTTCATAAAAACGCATTTTATTCATTTTGGTATTTATTTTGAAATAGTATCATTGAAATCAAATAAAAAAGTGATTTCAAATTTGAAATAATGTTTAATTTAAAATTTTATTATTATGAGCAATTTAGTAAATGTTCCTAAAAATGGAGGTTTAGCGAACACTAATTCAAATGTAAACTTCCCTACGTTGTCAAACTGGTTGGATGATATTTTTAACAGAGATCTACCTTCCGTATTTACTTCAAACTTCAATACAGGTATTACACTACCCAAAGTAAATATAAAGGAAACAGCCGATGCTTTTATAGTAGATATGGCAGTTCCGGGTCTTAAAAAATCAGATTTCCATATTGACCTAGACAATCAATTATTATCCATTTCCACTGAAACTAAGGAAGAGCAAGAACACAAAGAAGCCAACTACACGCGTAGAGAGTTTGGTTATGCTTCGTTTAAAAGAACTTTTACCTTACCGGAGAGTGTGAATGATGAAAACATTAATGCGAGCTACAACGATGGTATTTTAAGCATTCTTTTACCTAAAAAAGAAGAGGCTAAACAAAAACCTGCACGAAGCATTAAAATTTCATAAGTGCATCATTACATTTTAAACTAAGGATTTAAAGAAGAGGCTGATTTTTCAGCCTTTTCTTAACAATTATATTATAAACTATTATTATGATATGGTTATGCCAAGAAAGTTTAAACCAGGAGAGTGGGTAAAAATAAAAGGTCATACTTCTGCTCCCAAAATGGAGGTGCTTAAGTATGTTTCAAAAAAGGATTCCATTTTTGGAACGATTGATAATGATACTTATTTGGAATGTGTTTGGTACCAAAATGGCGATAGGAAGTTAGAAGCATTTCACCAAAACAAGTTAATAAAATTGATTGAAACCGGTGGTTTGTTTAAAACCTAATAGGTAACACAGGGGATATGATGTTAAACTTAAAATTTAAAATCATGAAAACATATATTTTATTATTATCTGCAGCTTTATTAAGCGTTAGTTGTAACGGACAAAAAAAGGACAGTAATAAAGCAGAGGCAAAAACAAATGAACAAAGCATAGAAGCACCACCACAAGGCACATGGAAGGTGGATAAAGAATTTGATGAACATGGGAATTTAATTAGATACGATAGTATTTATTCATGGTCTTCTCATGATGATTTAAATCATTTGTCATTTTCAGATAGAGATAGCGTGATGCAATCTTTTAAATCCAGATTTTTTACCAATTTTTCACGGTTTGAAAACCAAGGCTTTGAAGATGTGTTTTCTAAAGACTCTCTTTTTAGTAAGCGTTTTTTTAATGATGATTTTTTTGGAAGTGATTTTGGTCAAGACTTTATGGATCTTGACAAAATAACACAACAAATGATTTCCAGACAGAAACAATTTTTAGAAAAATATCAGTCTGAATTTATAAAACCTGAAGAGGAAAATTGATGCTGTTTATTATGAAATTTAATTTGGCTTTTAATGTATTGATTTAAAAGCCAAATTTATATTTGAAGGCATTTGAGATTTAGTAGGGGGTACTTTACTAGATACTATAGTGTATGCTGTATGCGGTACGAAGTCTCCCGACTTCGTACCGATTCCACGTTATAACTTTGTCTAGCTCTATATTCAATATATTTGTGAAATTATTCATTGCCACCTCTTATAAAACACAAAAACCAAGCAAATGGTCTCGGTTTTTGTGTTTATTAATTTGTTATGGTTGCTGTTGTTTGTGTCTCAGCTTTGTGAGTACGAAGTCGGGAGACTTCGCACAGCAATTGTGATATTCTTCAAGGATCATTTCGTAAAGCTGGGTGGGTCAATTCTAAATCAGGATGCTTGTATTCTAAATCAGGATACCTTTATTCTAAATCATGACACCTTTATTCTAAATCAGATTGCTTCATCTCTAAATGCGGACGTCTGCTTAATGCTGTTCGAAGTCTCCCGACTTCGAACCCATTCCTATAAGTCGTTGTAACTTTATTGGGCTCCCTATTCAGTATATTTAGTGAAATTATTCATTGCCACCTCTTATAAAATACAAAAACCAAGCAAATTGACTTGGTTTTTGTGTTTATTAATTTGTTTTGGTTGCTGTTACTTGTGTCTCAGCTTTGTGGGTACGAAGTCAGGAGACTTCGCACAGCAATTTTGATATGCTTCATGGAACACTTCGTAAAGCTGAGCTATAAGTTTTTTGATTTTTTCTATCATTCAATGAATCCTAAGTTTTCTGGATATTTTTTCATTTTACGAATTTTTTCAGAGGCTTTTTTGAAGTTATACTCCCTTACGTTATGTAATGTTAGCTCTTTCCACTCATTTCTTATTTTATCAAGCATAATTTCTAATCTTTCATCATTGTTAAATACAATGTGCTGCTCTAATTTATGTCTTAAGTGTTCGAGTTTTTCTGAATTTAACCTATGTTTCTCACTTAAGTCACTTGGTTTTACTACTTTGTTAATAGTTCCTAATAAAGTACTTAAGGCGGCTAAAATAGCTACCCAAAATATAATATCCTCTTGTTTTTCAGGTAACTGTTTTAGATAGAATGCTGTTCCAGAAATTATTGCTGGTAAAGCAACTATAGACCAAGAAAGAACTTTAGAGAAATTATTTAAATGTCTTGACTCTATTCTGTGAGCATGTTCCAAAGTATGTATTTTTCTTGACCAATCTAGAGCAAGAAGTATTTGTTTGTTGTAATATTTTTTGACTTCACGATCTATGTTATAGAGGCAAGGGAAAAAGTTAGTTTTTTCATATTTGAACCCAGGTTCTGAATCATTTTTTGGGCCAACAACTTTAGATAAATCATTTAAGCCTTCATTTGAATTAAATAAAAATAAAGTTGCTGAAAGTGGAGTAATAGATTCAGAACTGTGATATTCGTCTATTGAGACAGAATAACCTTGACATGTAGTGATTTTTTCACTAGATATTTTCTTTATCCGAATATTACTTTTATCAACTTCTAATTTAGATTCTCTTTTAATTGTACCATTTTCATCTTTATTCGATTTCCAATTAATGGAATAAAGACTGTTTTCAGATTCCGTTTCGGAATCTGTAACCTCATACCTATTGTTTAAAATATTGCCAACAAGTACATGACTTTGTACACTATATAGATGCGAATGGATTTTGTATTTTCTGAAATCATTTTCTTCAAAATCGTTACTAAATGAATCATCCCAAATATGAAGTCTTAATATTTTTCTATTATCATCTATTTCAAATCGATATAATTCTATTGATAAAAAACCTTGAGAACCAATTCCAGCGTAAGGATTGTTTTTTTTAAAAAAAGTTAAAGAATCAAAGATTAAACGCCAAACAAACTGTGTGTTTATTCTATTTCTATTTTTAAAATTTTTTAACGAATAATCGCATAAAATTACATGCTTAATGAAGCATATAGCAGTAGAAGATTCATCAATGCTATACTTTTCTAGAATGTCATCATAGTTTAATAGGCTTTTATGTCTGTAAATGCGTAGAGTTAAATTATCTAAATCTATTCTTGAATGGAAATCTTTATCAATAATGAATTTAATTAAGTTTTCACCTATCCATTTAAATTGATCTTTTGTAATATATGTTTCCATTATTAGATTTTACTTTTAATTGAATACAATAAATATATAACCATAATAATCTATAATTTCCTAGCCAATAAATATATAAAATTCCGACAGAAAAAACCTATTTAAAATTATTTTACTTATAAATATTTTTACCTTAATCTACCCATTCCATCAATTTCCAAACCATATCAATCCCTTTTTTATCAATTCCTCAAAAACCATCTTCTAAAATTAACAACTTCATATTAATTATCATATAATACGTATTTTGTATTTTTAATTAAGTATAAATACTTAGTTTTGTACGTATAAATATACTTATTATGAAAACGACAGCATCACTTAAGGCTACAAAATTAAATTTATTTAATCTTAAATCGGTTCCAACTCGTACATTCTGGATTACATCGATATCATTCTTTATGTGTTTCTTCGCATGGTTTGGTATTGTGCCCTTTATGCCCGATGTGGTGAAAGATTTAGGTTTAACACCCACACAAAAATGGAACTCCATTATTTTAGCAGTTACTGGAACAGTGTTTGCCCGTTTACTTATTGGTAAATTATGCGATAAATACGGTCCGCGTTTGTGTTATACCTGGTTATTAATTTTAGGTTCCATTCCTGTTATTGCATCGGGTTTGGTGCAAACGCCGCTTCAATTTTTAGTTTGTAGATTGTTTATAGGTTTTATTGGGGCATCTTTTGTTATTACCCAAGTGCATACCTCGTTAATGTTTGCTTCTAATATAGTGGGTACGGCGAATGCGACGTCTGCCGGATGGGGTAATTTAGGTGGTGGTGCGAACCGTTTGGGGATGCCATTAATTGCTGCATTGGTGGTGAGTTTGGGCGTTTCTGATGGTGATGCTTGGAGGTATTCTATGGTTATAGCGGGTGGCATTTGTTTTTTAATGGGCTTGGTGTATTACTTTTTTACACAAGATACGCCAGAAGGTAATTTTAAAGATTTAAGAGCTTCGGGTGAGGAAGTAACCACTAAAAAAGATCAGGTTGGGTTTTTAACCGTGATTAAAGATTACAGAACGTGGATTCTTTTTATAATATATGCTGCATGTTTTGGTATTGAATTGACGGTATATGGTACGATGGATGATTACCTTCAAAACACCTTTCAACTAGAACGAGTAACGGCTGGTAACATTGTATTGTCTTTCGCCTTAATGAATATTTTTGCCCGTACGTTGGGAGGTTATTTTGGTGATAAATTTGGGAAACTGAGAGGCTTACGCGGTCGTGTGTTGTTTCTTGCGGCTATTTTATCTTTAGAAGGGATTATGTTGGTTACATTTTCTACCACCACCAGTATCGTGTTAGGTATTGGTCTTTTAATATTATTTAGTTTAACGGTTCAAATGGCAGAAGGCGCTACGTTTTCAGTGGTACCATTTATAAATAAAAAAGCGATTGGTTCTGTTTCGGGTATTGTAGGAGCAGGTGGTAATGTAGGGGCTTTTTTAGCGGCTATGTTATTGAAATCGAAATCGGCCGTAGCCGAGAAAGCTGCCATTGCAGCCAACGAAGGTTTGGGGGAAGCGTTTGTGAAATCGGCACAATCTGCCGCAGCATCTAGTGCCGTTGCTAGTGGTTATTTTATTATTGGTTTTGTAGTGGTGATTACAGGAGTATTAGCACTTGCCATTCGTTTTTCGACTAGCGATGAGGAAGTTGCAGAAATGGATTTACAAAAACCTACGAACGATTTGATTACTGCATAAACAGTTTATGTGTCTATTATTTATATATTTTAAGAAATAAAACAAGCATTTTACCGTATTTGTAATAATACATACAGCGCTTGTTTGGTGTTGGTAAATTGCCTTAATTCGTATTAAAACGCAGGTGTAAATGTTTAAGAAGGAAGTAAAAACAACGTGTTCGTATTGTGGGGTTGGTTGTGGTATTGTTGTTAAAACAGACACGAACAATCAGGTTTTTGTGGAAGGGGATAAAGACCATCCTGTAAACCACGGCATGCTTTGTTCTAAAGGCATGAACTTACATTACGTAGTTAATGATACTTCCGATAGAATTTTATATCCTGAAATGCGTTGGAGCCGTTCGCACCCCCGTGAGCGTGTGAGTTGGGACGATGCTTTAGACCGTGCGGCGCGTGTTTTTAAATCGATTATTAAAAAACATGGTCCAAATAGTGTGGCTTTTTATGTGTCTGGACAAAGTTTAACCGAAGAATATTACATTGCCAACAAACTTACTAAAGGCTTTTTAGGAACGAATAATATTGATACGAATTCGCGTTTATGTATGAGTTCGGCAGTAGTAGGGTATAAGAAAACCTTTGGAGAAGATAGTGTGCCTATTTCGTATGAAGATATTGAGTTGGCGGATTGCTTTTTAATTACCGGGGCCAACCCTGCGTGGTGCCACCCGATTCTTTTTAGACGTATTGAACAACACAAGGAGAAAAACCCCGAGGTTCAAATTATTGTGGTGGATCCACGAAAAACGGATTCGGCTAATTTTGCCGATTTACACCTGCAGTTAATACCAGGAACCGATGTGATTTTATACAACGCCATTGCGAGATGCTTGTATAAACGCGGTTTAATTGATGAAGATTTTATAAAAAACCATACCGAAGGATTTACAGATTATAAAGAACAGATTTTTGGAACCTCGCTTAAAGAAGCGTCCAGAATATGTGGGGTTCCAGAAACTGATATTCGAAAAGCAGCCGATATGATTGGCTTATCGAAAGGGTTTATAAGTATGTGGGCGATGGGACTTAACCAAAGTGTGGTGGGCACCGATAAAAACACCGCTTTATTAAATTTATCTTTAATTACAGGACAAGTTGGAAAACCGGGTTCGGGGCCGTTTTCGTTAACGGGACAGCCGAATGCGATGGGCGGACGTGAAGTAGGCGGGATGGCAAATCTTTTGGCGGTTCATAAAGATTTACAGAATGAAGAACATCGGCGGGAGGTGGCTCAGTTTTGGGGCGTTGATAGTATTTCACCCAAACCAGGGTTAACAGCCACCGAAATGTTTGATGCTTTAGAGTCTGGAAAACTAAAAGCTATTTGGATTGCCTGTACCAACCCATTGGTGAGTTTACCCAATACGAACCGCATTGAACGGGCTATGAAAAATGCGAAGTTTGTGGTGGTTCAAGAGATTTCTCATAAATCGGATACCGTGGCTTTTGCCGATTTGGTGCTTCCTGCTGCTGGCTGGTTGGAAAAAGAAGGGACGATGACGAACTCTGAGCGTCGTATTTCCTATTTACCAAAAGAAATTAACGCACCAGGAGAGGCGAGACCCGATGTAGAAATTTTCTGTGATTTTGCACAGCGCATGGGTTTCCGAGGTTTTAACTTCAACAGTGCCGAAGAAATATATGATGAGTATGCTTCCATGACGAAGGGTACAAAAATGGATGTTTCCTTTTTAAATTACGATCGATTAAAGAATGAAGGCACCTTCCAATGGCCTGTACCAGAGTATAGGCATGTAGGGACACCCCGACTTTTTGAAGATAAAAAATTCTATACGCCCTCGCAAAAAGCGATTTTTAATGTGGCGAAAAGTATTGTAAATACCTCGTTATTGCCCAATGAAGACTATCCGTTGGTTTTAACAACAGGTAGAGTGCGCGACCAATGGCATACCATGACTAAAACCGGTAAAGTGTCGCGTTTAAAAACGCATTATCCAACCCCTGTTTTGGAAATAAACCCGGTGGATGCTTTTTTGAACAAACTAAAAGATGGCGATATTACCGAAATTAAAAGTGAAAATGGTGTGGTTCGCGTGCGCGCCAAAGTTACCGAGAACATTGTAAAAGGCTGTGTGTTTTTACCCATGCATTGGGGAAAACAGTTGCAAAGCGATTTAAATAGAGCCAATAATTTAACCAACACACATGTAGATCCTGTTTCTAAAGAACCTGATTTTAAATTTACCCGGGTATCGGTTTCAAAATATAAAAAACCAGTCGAAAAAATAATTATTGTGGGAGCAGGCGCTGCAGCATTTCGATTTGTTCAAAATTATAGAGAATCGAATGAGGTTGATGAAATTCACGTATTTTCAAAAGAACCGCATTTATTCTATAACCGCGTATTACTGCCAGAGTATGTTACCGAAGAATTATCATGGGAACAACTTCTTAAAATAAAACAAAAGGAATTAAAGAAATTAAATATTAAACTGTATCCTGAAACGTCTATTACCAAGATTGATTCGAATGCCAAAATTGTTACCGATACAAATGGCGTGCAACACAGCTTTAATAAGCTTATTTTAGCAACGGGAAGCCGTTCTTTTATTCCTAAAGACGTACAAATAGATTTGCCAGGGCGTTTTACCATGCGTAATAAAAATGATGCCGACACCTTTAAAGCCTATTTAGAAGCTACAGGTTTGCCGCCAGAAGAACAGCACATTGTTATTGTAGGTGGTGGCTTGTTGGGCTTGGAGTTGGCAGCAGCCATGAAGCATAAAAACGTAAAAATCACGATTATTCAACGTGCTTCACGACTTATGGAACGTCAGTTAGACAAGATTTCTAGTAAATTATTGGCTTTAGATGTGCAAGAGCGTGGCATTCAAATTTACTTTGATAATGAAGTAAGCACGGTGTTTGATGATGAAGATACGGGCGAATTAAACATTACCCTTAAGAGTGGTAAATTTATAACTGCCAATGCCATTGTGTATGCTATTGGCACCATTCCTAATATAGAAATTGCCAGAGAAAACGGTATTGTTTGCAGTCGTGGGGTGAAGGTGAATCAGCATTTACAGTCTTCAAACCCCGATATTTTTGCTATTGGAGAAATTGCTGAATTTAACAATCAGTTATTCGGAATTACCTCGGCTGCGGAAGAACAAGCAGGTATCTTAGCCAACTTTATTGCCGGCGATATTAGTTGTGCTTATAACGGTTCGGTGTTGATGAATATTTTAAAATTCAACGACCTGAATTTGTGTAGTATTGGGGAGATTAATGTCCCGGAAAACGACGATTCTTATGAAGAAATTATTTTCACAGACATCTCCAAACGCTATTATAAAAAGTGTATTGTTAAAGACGATTTGTTGATTGGGGCTGTTTTAATGGGTGACAAAAATGAGTTTGCGGAATTTAAAACCATGATTGAGAGCAAGATTGAAATGTCTGATAAACGAAATACCTTATTACGAGGTTCGTCAAACGATGTGCCCGTTATTGGAAAATTAGTCTGTTCCTGCAGTCAAGTGGGTGCAGGAAATATTGAAGAAGCTATACAAGGTGGCTGTACCAATTTTACAGAACTGTGTAATAAAACAGGTGCAGGTTTGGGCTGTGGTAGTTGTAAAACAGAGGTAAAGGAAATTCTAAATAACACCAAGGTATTGGCTTAATAATTTAGTTTCCTGCAAAGTTTCCAAAACCGTGTAGGTATAAAAAAAGTAAAATGAAAGAATCGTGTAGATTGCTAATAAATGGCGGTGTATTATCTCCGGGAGAGTTAAAATACATTTGTGAAGCCGCCGAAAGTTTGGGTTTGGATAGTATTTCCTTTGGTTCAAGACAGGATATTATATTCCCCGAACCTGTAGCTATTGAAAAATTAAAGACTTTCGATAAGCTTCAAATGGTGGTTTCAAATAATAATAGGAGTGAAAACATGGTGTCGTCCTATGTGTCATCTGATATTTTCCCTAGTACCTCGTGGCTTACGGGCGACCGGTATTTATATATTTTAGAACAATTTAAACACGAATTAAAATTACGTGTTAATATTACGGACCCGAAACAACGTTTAGTGCCTTTATTTACAGGCCATATTAATTTTATAGCTTCTGAACATGAAGACTATTGGTATCTGTATATCCGGCTTCCCGATTGGAAAAAAACAGTGATGTACCCAGCACTTATCTATAGCTGGGATTTAGATAAAGTGGAGTTGGCTATTGAAAATATGTTGCAGGAAGAACCAGAAACGGTTGAAATGATTTTTGATTTGGTGAGTGATGCCATAGATACCAATAACAGAACCGTAGATAAACCTTTGGAAGTCCCTTTTTACCCCTTTCCTTATTATGAAGGTATGAACCGCATAGGGGACAAGTATTGGTTGGGGTTGTATTGGCGTAATAACCGCTACGATGTGTCGTTTTTAAAAGCCATGTGCGAGTTGTGTGCCGAAAATAAAATTGGAAAAATATCCATTACGCCTTGGAAATCCTTTATAGTGAAGGGGATTCCGTTACAATCAAAATTGCAATGGGAGAAATTCTTGGGTAAATTTGGTATTAATGTGCGCCACTCCATGCTTGAGTTAAATTGGCATTTGCCAGTGAATGATACCGAGGCATTGAGTTTGAAAAAGTACTTGGTGACTAATTTCGACCAGAATGATATTAGTACTTATGGTTTGACCTTTGGGTTGACCAATTATGCGAGTAGCGCTTATTATTTCACCTCGGTGGTGATTGAAAAGAACAAACAACCCGAAGCGTTAAGTGGTTTTGTAATTCGAGATACTTACAATTTATTATACGCTAAAAATTTCGACCCAAATACGCGCGATTACATCATGCATGTACAAGATGTAGATAAAGTGGAATTGCCTGGGTTGTTAATGGAATTGAGTCAGTTGTATTTTGAGCAATTAGGAACCGAGCGAGAAGAAACGATTGTAAAACAGGTGAAAAAAGAAAACTCAGAAGAAAATGTGTATCAATGTAAAGATTGCCTAACTATTTATAATGAAGTGTATGGAGATATCACTCAAAATATTGCACCAAATACCACCTTTGAAAGTCTTCCAGATACATATGAATGTTCCCTTTGTGAAGCACCAAAAAGTAGTTTTGAAAAGAAGGTGTTGGTAAAATAGTTGGGAAAAACGATTTGAAATGGACTTTGTTATCATCCCACCTATATGTTCAATAAATTGAAGAGGTTTCGACTGCTCTTAAACTGACAAAAATCACAAAAGCTGTTTGGTAATTTCATAGAGTGCAATGTTTGTGGCTTGCACCACATTCATGCTACTGTTTTGTCCGAACATATCAATATGCACCACAACATCCGAATTATTTAAAATAGCTTCTGAAACTCCAAAATTTTCATCACCAATTACTAAAACGATGGGTTTTTCTACGGAAAATTGTAGGGTATGAATGGGTTTACTGGAAGAGGTTATTTCCAACGATATAATTTGATAGTTCTGTGCTTTTAAATCTTCCACCACTTTTATTGCCGATTCACAAATTTCAAAATCGACCACTTTTTCGGTTGCTCGTGATGTTTTAGAGACTTTTCGTCCTATAGAAATATGGTCACCACAAAGTAGTAGTTTTTTAACCCCAAAAGCATCTGCCATTCGAAATAAACTCCCAATATTTGGCGCATTCGTCACGTTATCACATACTAATATAATGGGAAAGCTGCGTTTTTTAAAATGGGTGGTGTAGTGGGTGAGTTGCAAGGGTGCTTAGTTGTTTAGTTGTTGATGCGTTTAATCGTAAAGTTAAATTTTTGCTAATTGCTAATTGCTAATTGCTAATTGCTTTCAATGCTCAAATGCATATTTAACAAT
The DNA here is from genome assembly GCF_031128465.2 of Mariniflexile litorale. Classification (GTDB taxonomy): domain Bacteria; phylum Bacteroidota; class Bacteroidia; order Flavobacteriales; family Flavobacteriaceae; genus Mariniflexile; species Mariniflexile litorale. The sequence goes on from NZ_CP155618.1 coordinate 3,611,095, forward strand.
ATTAGCGCCCATTTTCAATGCTTTTTCTCTAACATCAGCAGGGTCGTTGTGTACTTCGGGGTCTTCCCACCCATCACCTAAGTCACTTTCAAAAGTAAATAATAACACGAGGCGATCTTCAAAATAAATACCAAAAGCTTGTGGGCGTTTGCCATCATGTTCATGAATTTTAGGTAATCCGTTCGGGAACTTATAAACAATATTAAAAATATCGTGGTTTGAAGGCAATTCTACCAATTCCTTATCTGGAAACACTTTTTTAAGTTCTTTAGTAATATAAGGTTGCATCCCGTAATTATCATCAATGTGTAAAAATCCACCAGAAATTAAATAATTACGTAAGTTTTCAGCATCGGTGTCGCTAAAAAATACATAGCCGTGACCTGTCATATGTAAGAAAGGAAACTGAAAAATATCTGTACTACCAACTTCCACATCTTGAGGTTTTGGGTTTATTTTAGTGGCTATATTGTTGTTACAGAAAGTGATTAAATTACGTAAAGCTGTTGGATTGGCGTACCAATCACCACCACCTTTGTATTTAACCAAGGCTATTTCTTGAGCCGAAAGTGTAAAAAGTATCAAGTTGAAAGTTAAAAGTAAAACGGCTTTTTTCATCATACTTCATTTGTAAATGCTACCGAATGACACGCTACAATCGCAGCCGTTTCAGTACGCAGTCTGGTTTCACCCAAAGTTACGGGAATAAACTTGTTTTTAAGAGCCAATTCAATTTCTTTGGTGCTAAAATCGCCTTCCGGACCAATTAAAATGGTGATGTTTTGTTTCGGATTCAGTTGTTGTTTTAACGATTTTCTATCGGTTTCTTCACAATGCGCTATAAATAAAGCGTCACTAAAATCTTGTTTTATAAAATCTTTAAAACTAATGGCTTCATTAAGTCTTGGCATATAACAACTCAGCGATTGTTTCATCGCCGATTGCAAAATTTTCTCAAAACGCTCAAGTTTTATTATTTTACGTTCGCTGTGATCGCAAATAATAGGGGTGATGCTATCAATGCCAATTTCAGTCGCTTTTTCTAAAAACCACTCGTAGCGATCGTTCATTTTGGTAGGTGCTACCGCAAGATGCAAATTATAATGACGTTTGGGTTGTTCTGTTTTTGAAATGATGGTTACAACACATTTGTTAATATTAGGAATGGCAACTTCGGCTGTAAATAACCAACCGTTGCCATTCGTAATGTGTAATACGTCTCCCGTACTTTTCCGAAGTACTTTTACAATATGCTTGCTTTCTTCTCTTTCAAAAGAAAATTGCGTGGTGCTTTCGGTGATATCTGGATTATAAAAAAGTTGCATTAATCGAGTGCTTCTACAATTTTTAGTACTTTAATTTCTGAAATATCTTTTGGTTCATGGGTTTTTAATATCACATAATACCAGTTTTTGTCAGGAACATCTATAGTGAATATATCATTCAAATTATGATTGCCATATATAATTTTGTTTTCAAATCCAGGATGCATATCACCTTGTGTAAACCAGCCTATATCGCCACCTTTATTACCGTTTTTATCCATAGAATAGCGCTTTGCTAAATAATCGAAAGACTCTCCATTTTTGTAGTCTTTAATTATTTTAGTTCTTAAAGTATTTAATTCGTTTATACTGTATTTTGTACCATCCAAATAAACATAAGCCACTCTGTAATAGGTTTTTTTCGTTTTTTCAACAACTTTATAAATTGTTTTATTGAAGTTGGATCTTACGGTTTTAATACTTCCTTTAGAAAGCTCAAAAAGTTCTTTAGCAAATATGGTTTTGTGCTTTTCTTCATTAAAAGTAATCAATTTATTTTCTTTTGATTTTTTTAATGCGAGATATTCATTAATCTGCTCGGGTGTTTCAATAAATTCTAATTCTTTTTCGGTTGAACTTTGGGCATTTAGAAAAGCAGAAATACTAATGATTGCTGCAAAAAGTAATTTTTTTATCATGGTTTGGGGTTTAAATTCAGTTTCAAATTTAAACTTATTCTTTAAAGTCCTTTTAAGAAGCCATTATAAGTTTTTAAGAATGGATTGTTTACAACTTATTTACTTTTTGTGATTTATTCGAAATAGATTAAAATGTATAAAAGTTGCAATTTATATCCTGCTAAATATTAAATCTTTAACCTAGCGGAAGCTGACACATTTTGTTCTGAGAAATCACCATCTAAATATTTTAAATACCCAACAATGGCAATCATAGCCGCATTATCGGTAGTAAATTCAAATTTTGGTATGTAGGTTGTCCATCCAAATTTTTGCTCGCCATCTTTTAAGGCTAGACGAATACCAGAATTTGCCGAAACGCCACCACCAATAGCAATGTGTTTAATACCCGTTTGTTTGGAAGCAAGTTTCAATTTATCAATTAAAATCCCAATGATGGTATATTGAATGGAAGCACAAACATCATTTAAGTTTTCTTCAATAAATTTAGGATTCGCTTTGGTTTGATTCTGAATAAAATAAAGAATAGCTGTTTTTAACCCAGAAAAGCTAAAATTCAATCCAGCTACTTTTGGTTTTGTAAATTTAAAAGCTTTCGGGTTTCCTAATTTGGCACGTTTATCAATTTCTGGTCCTGCGGGATAACCTAAACCAAGAATTTTCCCACTTTTATCAAAGGCTTCACCAACAGCATCGTCAATAGTTTCACCAATAACGGTCATATCAAAATAACTATCAACTTTAACAATTTGGGTATGCCCGCCAGAAATGGTCATGGCTAAAAACGGAAAAGGTGGTTTGTTAAACCCATCTTCATCAATAAAATGTGCTAAAATATGCCCCTGCATGTGGTTTACATCAATAAGCGGAATATCCAATCCATAAGCTAACGATTTAGCGAACGAGGTTCCAACCAATAACGACCCCATAAGTCCGGGACCTCTTGTAAAGGCAATGGCATGCAATTGTTCTTTGGTTATATTGGCTTTTTTTAAGGCTTGCGAAACCACGGGCACAATGTTTTGTTGGTGTGCTCTGGAAGCTAATTCGGGTACCACACCACCATATTCTTCATGTATTTTTTGGTTCGCAACAATGTTGCTTAAAATACGTCCATTGTGTATAACAGAAGCGGCTGTATCATCGCAAGAAGACTCAATTCCTAGAATATAAATATTTTGTGAAGGCATTACTTAAATTTAGGCATAATAATTGTTAATTTTGAAACAGAATTAAAGTCTAATGCAGTACTTTTATTCGTAATTGCAAAGGTAATGCATTCTTAATAAATCCATAACTTTAAAAAGTATCAAAAAAGCATTCAAAATAGCATATAAAATAGCAGCCATATTGTTGCTGCTTTTCATCATTTTGGTGTTAGTGTTTTCTATTCCTGCTGTTCAAACCCGTTTAGGTAAATATGCAACAAAGCGCCTTAACGATGAGTTTAAAACCAATATAAATATTAATAAAGTGAGCTTGCAGTTAAATGGTGATGTCGAGCTTAAAAATATTTATATTGAAGATTATAAGCAAGATACTCTTATAAATATAGCCGAATTAAATACATCCATTATAAGTATAAGCAATTTAATTAATGGTAAATTGACTTTTGGAGATATTGATGTGGAAGATTTGGTTTTTAATATTAAAACGTATAAAGGGGAAGTAGAAACCAATTTAGATGTTTTTGTTCATAAATTTGAAGACGATAATCCAAGAAAAACGGCGAGCACATTTTTATTATCGTCTAGTGATGTATCTATTTATAATGGTATTTTTAGATTACTCGATGAAAACAGAGAAACCACACAATTATTAGAGTTTACTAAGCTAAATATTAATGCCACTAATTTTTTAATTAATGGAAGTGATGTGAGTGCTAGAATAAATACACTGGCTTTTAACGATAGCAGAGGTTTGGTTATGAAAAACATGATGACCGATTTTGCCTATACACTTACAGGTATGACCTTTGCTAATCTAAATGCTAAAACACAACATTCGGTTTTAAAAGGCGATTTAAATTTCTCTTACGATAGAGAAGATTTACAATATTTTACCGATAAGGTTTTGGTGACCGCCAGCTTTAAGGATTCTAATATTTTTTTAGATGAAATTAATGTGTTTTATAACGAGTTTGGGCAAAATCAATCGGTTGAATTAAGTGTTGATTTGTATGGAACTTTAAATAATTTACAAACCATCAACTTAAAGTTAAATGCCAACAGTAATACAGAAGTTGATGGTGATATTATTTTTAAAAATCTGTTTAACAAGGAAGAAGGAAATTTTTACATGAATGGAAATTTCCGAAATTTATCTTCTAATTATAAAGATTTAAAAGCAATGTTGCCCAATATTTTAGGGGCTTCCATTCCATCATCATTTGATAAATTAGGAAAATTCACTATTGTAGGAAATTCGCAGGTAACGGCTTCAACAGTTCATGCAAATATTCAAATTGATACCGAATTAGGTTATGTAGACTCCAATTTACAAATCTCAAAAATAAATGATATTGATAATGCATCCTACAGCGGTAAGGTAGCCTTTGAAAGTTTCGATATTGGAACCTTTTTAAACGATCCCCTTTTTGGGAAAACTTCATTAAATTTTGATGTTAAAGGTTATGGTTTTACTGCAAAAAACTTAAATACCCAAGTTAAAGGTGATGTATATGAATTAGAATTCAATAAGTATAATTACACAGGAATAAAAGTAATAGGAAATGTTAGGAATAAAATTTTTGACGGGAATTTAATTGCAAACGATAAAAATTTAAGATTAAACTTTTTAGGACTTGTGGATTTTTCTGAAAAAGTAAAGAAATATGATTTTGAAGCGCATGTTGATTATGCCAATTTAAAGACTCTTAACTTTATAAAGAAAGATAGCTTATCTCATTTTAGTAGTAATGTTAAAATGAATATGAATAGTAGTAGTCTTGATGATGCCTACGGAAAAATTTCTTTTAAAAACACGGTTTATAAAAATCAAAACGACACATATTATTTTGATAAATTTGATTTAACTTCTAGATTTGAAGATGATATTCGTCTTATAGAAATCAAATCGCCCGATATCATAGAAGGTGAACTTAAAGGGCGTTTTATTGTTAATGACATTAAAAAGCTTTTTGAAAATTCTTTAGGATATATTTACACCAATTACATTCCGCACAAAATAAAAACCAATCAAAGTATTGATTTCAATTTTAAAATTTACAATAAAATAGTAGAAGTATTTTACCCAGAAATTGAGTTGGGAAAAAACACTTATATAAAAGGGAGAGTTGAGAACGATCAAAGACAATTTAAACTCACGTTCAAATCACCCCAAATTAAATTACTAGATTATTTCGCCAATAATATCGAATTACAAGTAGATAATAGTAATCCTCTTTTTAATACTTACGTAGAAGTAGATAGTTTAAAGACAAAGTATTATAATGTTTCTAAATTCAGTTTAATTAATGTTACCGTAAACGACACGCTATTTATGCGTTCGGAGTTTACAGGCGGTAAACGTAATACGGATATTTATAACTTAAGTTTCTATCATACTATTAATAAAGAAAAAGAATCGGTTATAGGGTTTAAAAAATCGGACATCACTATAAAAGATAATATGTGGTATATTAATGAAAGGAAAGACAGTTTTAATAAAATTTCTTTCAACAACACATTTACAAAATTCAATATCGATAATTTTGTAATTAACCACGGAAAGGAAGAAATTAAACTGTCAGGCTTTATAAAAGATTCCACACAAAAGGATTTAAAACTCGATTTTAAAAATGTTGATCTTATTAAAATCGTTCCAGAAATAGATAATTTAAAGTTAGCAGGAAACGTTAATGGTAAGTTAGATATACTACAAAAAAATGGCAATTATTTGCCAAATTCAAATATAGTTATAGATAACCTTAAAGTTAATGATGTCGATTTTGGATCTTTTGATGCCCATATTAAAGGCAATCAAAACTTAACTAATTATAATGTTGATGTTACCATAAAAGACGAAGTGAATAAAACATTTAGGGCTATAGGAGATATTAATGTAAGCGGAAAACAATCAAACATTAATGTAAATGTAGAATTCGACGCTTTTAATTTAAAACCTCTAAACCCTTTTTTAAGTAATGTATTATCTAATATAAGAGGACTTGCCACAGGAAAAGTAAATGTAGTAGGTAATCTAAAAAAGCCAAATATTAATGGAGACCTTATTTTAGATAAGGCGGGTATGGGGGTGCCGTATCTTAATGTCGATTATCAGTTTGCCAACAACTCTTCGGTTACCCTTAAAAACCAAAGTTTTATTTTTAATAAGGTTCAGCTAACCGATACAAAGCATAAATCTAAAGGTCAGGTAAATGGTTCATTAAGCCACGTGAATTTTTCAAAATGGCATTTAGATTTAAATTTAAGTACGTCAAAATTATTGGTTTTAGACACTAAAGCCGCCGAAGACGTTTTGTATTATGGTACAGGTTTTATAGGAGGTAGGGCCAGTATTTCAGGTCCCACAGACCAGTTGGTAATAAGCGTTGTAGGAGAAACAAAACCGGGTACTTTCTTTAAAATTCCGTTAAGTGATACCGAATCTTTTGGTGATAACACCTATATACATTTTATAACAAAAGAAGAAAAGGAAGCCAGAAGGTTGGGAAAAGATGTTGTTTTTGATGAAATAAAAGGACTTGAATTAGATTTTGATTTAGATCTTACCGAAGATGCCGAAGTTGAAATTATCATAGATAAAAACTCTGGACATTCATTAAAAGGACGTGGTCGGGGAGGTTTATTAGTAGAGATAAATACCAATGGTAAATTTAATATGTGGGGAGATTTCTCGGTATTCGAAGGGGTTTATAATTTTGCATATGGTGGTCTTATTCAAAAAGAATTTTCAGTACAACCTGGTGGTACGATTGCTTGGGAGGGCGACCCACTAAAAGCACAAATAGATATGCTTGCTATTTATAAAACACAAGCCAACCCATCTCCATTATTAGATAATCCAATTAATAGAAGTATTCCAGTAGAATTGAATATTAGCCTAACAGGCGATTTGGAACGCCCCAATCCCATATACGATTTTAAGTTTCCTACCGTAAGTTCTACCGTAAAATCTGAATTGCAATACAGGCTAGAATCCGACAACGATAAACAAAACCAAGCCTTATATTTATTATCTACAGGCTCTTTCTCTAGAGGGTTAAGCGAGCTTAATTTTTCTGGTACTATTGCAGAACGACTCAATGGTATTATTAACGGAATATTCACTACAGGAGATAGTAAACTTAATATTGGGTTAAATTATGAAGCAGGCCAAAACAGGCCAGATTACCAAACCGATGATCGTTTTGGGGTTACCTTACAAACCCAAATTAGCGATCGCGTAATTATTAATGGAAAAGTAGGTGTGCCAGTAGGTGGTGCTGGTGCATCAGAAACCGTTATAGCAGGCGACGTAGAAATAAACTTTTTGTTGAACGATGAAGGAACTTTAACGGCCAACGTATTTAATAGAGAAAACAGTATTCGTAATTTTGGAGAAAAAGTAGGTTATACACAAGGTGTGGGACTTTCGTATAGTGTAGATTTTGACACCTTTAAAGAATTGCTTCAAAACTTTTTTAAAAGCGCTAAAAAAGAAGAAGAAATTACTATTGAAACAGAAGCAGAAAAAGAAACTAATATCCTTCCGGAATTTATAAAATTAAAGCCTACTTCACAGAAATAATTTTCACAATATGATACGAAATCAGATATGTTTTTAATTCTAAACTATTTATTTTTCGTTAACTAAAACGTTATAGTTTAATATGTTTCATAAAATAGAATAAATGCTAGCGATATATGGTTTTTGTTTAGTAATTTTACCTTTGAAAATTTAAATTTAATGTCAAAAACAATAAAAAAAATTGCTGTTTTAACATCGGGAGGTGATTCTCCAGGAATGAATGCAGCTATTCGTGCTGTCGTTAGAACATGTGCTTACCATGAGATTGAATGCTTTGGTGTTTATCGTGGCTATGAAGGTTTGATCGAGGGCGATTTCCAAAAAATGGATGCTAGAAGCGTAAAAGGCATCATAAATAAAGGAGGTACATTCTTAAAATCAGCACGCTCCAAAGAATTCCGTACAAAAGAAGGCAGACAACAAGCATATAATAAATTAATTGAGGCTGAAATTGATGGATTGGTAGCAATAGGAGGGGATGGAACTTTTACAGGTGCTATGGTGTTTAACCAAGAATTTGGTTTTCCAGTTATAGGCATTCCAGGTACTATTGATAATGATATTGTAGGAACCACAAATACTTTAGGCTTCGATACCGCTTTAAATACGGTTGTAGATGCTATTGATAAAATTAGAGATACAGCCAGTTCACATAACAGATTGTTTTTTGTAGAGGTTATGGGGCGCGATGTAGGACATATAGCTTTAAATGCTGGTATTGCTGGTGGAGCCGAAGAAATATTAATACCTGAAGAAGATTTAGGTTTAGATCGCTTGGTAGAATCTTTAAATAGAAGTAGAAAATCGGGAAAAACATCAAGTATCGTCATTGTTGCTGAAGGAGATAAAATTGGAAAAAACATTTTTGAGTTAAAAGATTTTGTTGATGAAAACTTAGAGGGCTACGATGTACGTGTATCTGTTCTTGGGCACATGCAACGTGGTGGAGCTCCATCGTGTTTCGATCGTGTTTTAGCAAGTAGAATGGGTGTAAAAGCTGTTGAGTCTTTATTGGAAGGAAAATCAACTTATATGGTTGGTTTACTTAATGGTAAAATGGAGTTAACTCCGTTAGAAAAAGCCATTAAAGGAAAAACAAAAATAAATTTAGAATTACTGCGTGTCTCAGACATTATGAGCACTTAACATTTATAAACAAGATTATGTCAAAATTAAAATTAGGAATTAACGGATTTGGTAGAATAGGTAGAATTGCTTTTAGAGTAGCTGCAAGCAGACCAGAAATTGAAATAGTTGGTATTAACGATTTATTGGATGTAGAGCATTTAGCTTACTTATTAAAGTATGATTCAGTACATGGTCGTTTTAACGGTACTGTAGAAGTAAAAAACGGTAATTTAGTAGTAAACGGAAATGAAATAAGAATTACTGCAGAACGTAACCCAGAAGATTTAAAATGGGATGCTGTTGGAGCAGAAGTAGTTTTAGATTGTACTGGTATCTTCACAACTTTAGAAGGTGCTCAAAAGCACATTACGGCAGGTGCTAAAAAAGTAGCAATTTCTGCACCATCGGCAGATGCGCCAATGTTTGTAATGGGTGTGAATAATAAAAAAATAACAGCTGCAGATACGATTGTTTCTAATGCATCTTGTACAACTAACTGTTTAGCGCCTTTAGCTAAAGTTATTAATGATAACTTCGGAATTATTGAAGGTTTAATGACAACGGTTCACGCAACTACTGCAACTCAATTAACTGTTGATGGTCCTTCAAGAAAAGACTGGAGAGGTGGTCGTAGTGCTTTAGCAAACATCATCCCTTCATCTACAGGTGCTGCAAAAGCAGTAGGTAAAGTAATTCCAGAATTAAACGGAAAATTAACTGGTATGGCTTTTAGAGTTCCAACTCCAGATGTTTCTGTAGTAGATTTAACAGTTAGAACTGAAAAATCTGCAACATGGGCAGAAGTGAAAGCTGTATTGAAAAAAGCGTCTGAATCAGGAGATTTAAAAGGTGTTTTAGGATATACTGAAGAAGCGGTTGTATCTCAAGATTTTGTTTCAGAATCTATGACAAGTATCTTTGATGCCGATGCGAGTATTGCTTTAAATGATAATTTCTTTAAATTAGTATCTTGGTACGATAATGAATTTGGATACTCAACTAAATTAGTTGATCTTGCACAATATATTAGTAAAATATAAGTAAAGAACATAAATTATTAATGACTCCACAGATTTATTGTAAATTAAATACAAGAGTCTGTGGAGTTTTTTATTTAAAAGCACATGATTTTAATTGTTGATAGTGGTTCTACAAAAAGCGACTGGATTGCGGTAGATAATAATGGGAAAAAACTTCTAGAAAAGTTACGCACCAAAGGTCTCAATCCCGAGATTTTAAAAGCGGACAAAATAAAAAAGATAATTAAGAAAAATCCCGACCTAAAAGCGCATAGAAAAGAAGTGACTCACGTCTTTTTTTATGGAGCGGGCTGTGGAACAGATCGTGCTAAAGATATAGTCTATAGTGTTTTAAAAGAAGTCTTTTTAAATGCTATTGTAAAAGTTGAAGAAGATACCATGGCTGCGGTTTATGGTACCATCTCACACGATACCGAAGCCGCTGTAGTTTGTATTTTAGGAACAGGTTCTAATTGCAGTTATTTTGATGGCAGCGTGCTACATCAACGTGTACAATCGTTAGGCTATATTTTGATGGATGATGCCTCAGGAAATTATTACGGAAAAGAATTAATTAGAGATTATTATTTCAACCTGATGCCAGAAGCTATCAAAGTGGCATTTGGTAGTAAATACAATATGGAAGCCGATTATATTAAATACAATATATACAAGCAACCAAACCCTAACGCGTATTTAGCAAACTTTGCTGAGTTCATCTTTTTAAACAAAGATTCTGAATACATTGTAGAGCTTATTAAAAAAGGAATTCGGGTGTTTGTAAAAAATTACATCATGCAATATACCGAGGTTATTAAAACCGTTCCTGTGCATTTTGCAGGTTCTATTGCGTTCTTTGCCCAAAAAGAAATTAAAGAAGTGGCAGATGAAATGGGCTTTACAGTTGGTAATTTCGAACGCAGACCTATTGAAGGTTTGGTAGCTTTTCACACCAAAAAGCTACAAACTACATAATAGCCTAAGTGCTATTATTAAAATATAATTTTTAATCCTGCAAGGTTTCCAAAACCTGCTAGGTATGCAACCTAAAATCATATAAAGGTTTTTAAATTAAGATAGACCTCACAGGTTTTTAAAACTTGTGAGGTCTTTTTTATGAAGTCACTTTTTTTAAATTTTATTTATTAGTTTAGAACGCAAAAAGCAACCAGTTTGAAAAATCACATAGCCATTTACATTTCAAATAATGATGATAAACTTCTGCTTATAGAACGCATCATTTCAGGAAGTACATTTAAAGAATTAACAAACTTAAAGTACGCTCTCTTTTCAGAAATCACACTGAATAAATTCATTGAAGAAGAAATGATTCATGGTCAATTTGATGTGCAAACCGATACAAAAAACAGTTTACTGCATTCTTCAGAAGGGGAACGTAAAAAAGCATTACTCCATCACATCATTTCACAAAATCCCGATTATATTATTACCGACAATGTGTTTGGCAATTTAGATGTAGAAAAACAAGCAGCCATTGAAAAAACATTAACGACATTGAGTAATAAAACACTCATTGTTCAAATAACCAATAGAAAAGAAGAAATTCTGCCCTTTATAAATAAAGTTTATACAGTAGAAGGCCATGCGCTTGTGCCATTTAATAAACAAGTAGCTAAAGATATAAATACCCCAATACGTTTTGTGGAAGCTTTACCAAAGCCCTACCGTCCTATAGCCGATAACATCAATCCCTTAATTAAATTCAATAAGGTATCGGTTGCATATCAAGATCGGCCTATTTTAAATGCCATTTCCTGGGAAATTAAACGCGGCGAATTTTGGCAATTACTAGGCGCTAATGGGGCGGGTAAAAGTACCATGTTAAGCATGATATATGGCGATAATCCCAAAGCATACGGACAAGATATCACCCTATTTGGAGTTAAAAAGGGGAGTGGTGAGAGCGTTTGGGATATAAAAAGGAAAATTGGTTATTTTTCTTCGGAAATGCTACGTGGTTTTAAACGCTTAGATTCTATTGCAAATATGATTGTGTCTGGTTTTTTCGATTCGGTTGGGCTTTATAAAGAACCCACCAACGAGCAAATTAATATTACCGAGCAGTGGCTGCATGTTTTAAATATGTATCCTATTAGAAAACAAAACTTTTTAGAGCTATCCAAAGGACACCAACGTCTGGTATTAATAGCCAGAGCCATGGTAAAACACCCACCATTACTTATTTTGGACGAACCTACTAACGGATTAGACGATTTTGATGTGAACCTGTTCACAGAACTCATCAATAAAATAGCCAAAGAAACCGATACCGCTATTTTATACGTATCACACCGAAAGGAAGCGGGCTTAAATCCGGATTTTATGTACCAACTCACTCCAAACCCAACAGGCTCCACAGGAAAACAAGAATCTTAATTAATAGTATTTATATCTTTTAAGAGGTTTTTTTACCAAATGATAAATTATCAAAATTTAGTATTTACTAACTTGCGATTATGAAAGAATTGATAGAATATATATTGCAATTTGGCACACTAAACAAACAACAAATAGATCTTATAATAAGTAAATCAAAAGAATTAACCCTTCAAAAAGACGACTATTTTTCTGAAGCAGGAAAAGTGCCCAAACAAGTTGGCTTTGTTGTAAAAGGAGTTGTTCGTGGTTGTTATTATAACAACAAAGGAGAGGAGGTTACACGATGCTTTATTAGTGAAAATAGTTTGATGGTAGACTATGTCAATTTTGAGGCAGATACAGTTTCTTCAGAATATTTGCAGGCTTGTACCGATTGCAAACTCGTTGTGTTTTCAAAACAAAATTGGGAAGAACTTTCTCAAATTATCGTTGGTTGGGACCACATAAAAAACAAAATGGTGCAAATATGTATGTATGAAAAATCTAGAAAAGGTCCTGTAATTTCTCAAGATGCTACGACACGTTATTTGGAATTTATGGAAAATTATCCATCACTTATTAACCGAGTTCCATTAATACATATTGCATCTTACTTAGGTGTCACACAGCAATCATTAAGCAGAATACGCAAAAACATTCGTTAATCGCTTTTTACCATTAGGTAAACCATTTCATTTTTATAAGTAGCAATTTTGTATTGTTAATTTAAATTATTAAAAATGAAAACAGTATTGATTACAGGTGCCAATAAAGGCATAGGTTTTGAAACAGCAAAACAATTATTGCAAAAAGAATTTTACGTTTTTCTCGCCAGCCGAGATTTAAAAAAAGGGAAGAAAGCCGTTGAAAAATTAAAACTGGAAGGATTAACCCATGTAGAAGTGGTACAATTAGATGTTACGGACGAAAATTCGGTTAAGACTGCTCGAGAAGAAATTGGAAAAAAAATAACATCCTTAGATGTTCTCATCAATAATGCTGGTGTCAATGGAGGTAGTCCGTACACCGCACTTAAATCGAGTTCAGACCAATTTATGTTAGCGTTTAATACCAATGTGTTTGGGGTCGCAAGAGTTACCCAAGCATTTATGGATTTATTACGAAAATCGCCTGAACCAAGGATTGTTAATGTAAGCACTAGCGTAGGTTCTCTGTCGCTGCAAAGCAACCCCAGTTGGCCAGCTTATGACTTTGCAAAATATGCCGTTTATGGTTCATCAAAAGCAGCTTTGAATATGTATACCATACATTTAGCTTATGAGTTACGTGATACTGACTTTAAAGTAAATGCCGTTTGTCCTGGTTATACAAGTACTGATTTCACTTTCCAGAATGGTGGAAAAGTAGAAATTGCAGGAAATCGAATTGTAAAATATGCATTGATTGACAAAGACGGTCCAACAGGTACATTCTTTAGCGAAGAAACGAACCCTGAAACAAGTGAAATTCCTTGGTAGCAGAAACAACAAACCGCTAACAAATACACATATAAAAAATAGTGGTTTAGGAGCAAGCCAGAACCGTTTTTGTTTTTAATAAAGCATATTGCTTATCGAAAAGTGAGCATTTTATGGTAGAACAGCCACCATTATTTATTTTAGACCAACCTACCAAACCCAACAGGCTCCACAGGAAAACAAGAATCTTATATTAATAGGATTTATATCTTTTTTAAGAGAGTATTTTATACACAATTAATTTTATCTTTACCAGGTAACGCTAACTAAAACATATCATACCTTCACTTATTTACAAAGTATGAGAAATAAAAATTGTTATATACCATAGTTAATGGTAATTAGTAAAAATGATTAAACAAGTTATAATATTGTCACTTTCAATAATATTATTGAATGGTATCTCGACAAAAAATATCACTTGTAAAAATCGAAAAGAGCACATGAATTTTAAAAATATTACCAGTCAAATTGATACTAATGAATTTGAAAAAATAAAAACATTTATACTCAAGAATGGTGATAAAATGACTTATAGAAACTTTGATAGTAACAACCCTCATTATAAGTTTGAGAATTGTGATGCCTTTTTAGGTTCAGACATAGGACAAAAAAACATTCATAATGATCCTGAAATTTCTGATTTCAACCAACTTACTATAGCAGACTGGAATTCTGATGTTAAATATTATGAATTAATTATAATCAGAAAGGGAAGTTTAAAAGAAAATAAAGCTTGGGTTAGGAAAGGAATGAAAGAGAATCACGTTTACCTGGTAGATGATGATGGCAAAGGATTGGAATTAATAGAAAACAATTTGCCAAATTATCTAAAACGAATTAAAGAAGAAATAAATAGCCACTAAGACATTATAATAAAAGGAATGGAAGTACTCACGCATTATAATAAATCTTTTAATAAAATAGTTTACGCTCAAAAAGAAACGAAAAATAGAGAATTCGATACTTGCAATTTTATAAACTGCGATTTTTCAAATAGTTTATTTCTGTCATGTTTATTTACCAATTGTGTTTTTACAAGCTGCAATCTTTCAATTACAAAATTCAATCACTGTCAATTAGATAATATCACCTTTAAAGAATGTAAATTATTAGGAGTGAATTTTAGTAGTTGTAATGACTTTCTCTTTTCATTAAAATTTGATGCTTGTATTTTAGACTGCTGTTCCTTTGCTAGAAAAAAAATGCAAAAAACCCCTTTTATTAATTCATCTGTTAAAGATGTAGATTTTTCTGAATGCGATTTAACCCATTCTATATTCAAAAACGCCGATCTCACCAATACTATTTTTAGTAACACCAATCTTAAATCAGTAAATTTTCTTACGGCTAAAAATTACACTATTGATCCGGAACGGAACAGCATTTCTAAAGCGAAATTTTCCTTAGAGGGTGTCCTAGGATTATTAAATAAATATGATATTAAAATTGGATAAAGCCAGTTAACTAAACACGTTAACCAATTTAATTGAGAATTTATAGCCTTTTACTATTGAGAGTCATTATACACAGTTGTGACACCATAAAAAATAGACAAAAAAAGTGTTTATAATAACCAAATCAAAATTTGCAACAGATTTTTGGAATGGTAAATAATAAAAATTTCTCAAAACTGATTATCCTTGAATAATTCTTCATATTAACTAATATTACAACAGAAAATTTAATGCAACCGAAAATGTATTAAAACGGAATATGTAAATTACTATTAATTAACGAATAATTATTTTTGTAGATAAAACACTAGATTCAGATTTAATAACAATAAAAAAAACACCTTTATTCTTAAGGGAAACTTTTAAACTATTCTTTATATTATTTTCATATACTAATTGACCAGATATATTATAAATATTGACCTCTCCTTTACCTTCATATTTTATAAAAAAATCTTCATTTATTTTAGAAGGATTAGGATAAACTATAAATTTGTTTCTAGCTAATTCTAAGTCATCAATACTTAAAGATTGTTCTTGTAATACAATTGTTTTTATTAAATTATCTTCAGTTAAAATAGCAGATCCCGTCGCTTCGTAAAAGCCAACCTCTTTAATTACATAATTGTATGTACCAATAGTAAAGTTGTTAATTTGAATTTCCCCATTAGTATTTGTTATATAATCTAAACCATTAAAATTCACAGATACACCATTTAACGGGTTTATACCATTTGTAACTAAAATAGTGAAATCAAACATAGTTATTTCCTGTTCTAAAACAAAGTCATTATATATAGAGTTTTCAGTCAAATTATTTAATTCTATAATTCCTGTATTATTTGTATAACCATTTAAATAAGTGCTAACTTTACCAGACCAACCACCTGTTAAAGAAGTGGAATAATTTCCATTAACATCAGTTAATACTGATGTAGGAAACCCTAAAACAGAAACATTTGCTAGTGGATTTCCTTGAGTATCTGTAACAATTCCACTTACCGTATAATCTGCAGATTTTACTAAACGAAAGCCAGTTGAATTCATATATTGTTCACCAGAAAGTCTAAACCTTGTTTTATTTCTAAAATATGGAGGAGCATCTAAACGAAAATCTCTACCTCTTGTTACATGCCCAAAATTATTATAAACAGTATTTATTGGATTAATGGTGGGGCTATTTGCATAGTAGTTTGGGTTATAATAATCTTCACATATTTCCGAAACATTACCCGACATATCATAAATACCTAATTCGTTTGGTAATTTTGTACCAACTGAAGCGGTTGAAGCACTTGATTTAACAGCTACATCATCAACATTATTACTGCCACTATAGGCATAACTCAAACTTTTATTACCTCCTAATGCCGCATATTCCCATTCGGCCTCTGTTGGCACACGGTAATTCCCTAACCATTCACCATACAGCTTTGTACCTGTATAATACATCCATCGAATGGGATGATTTGCATAATTGGCATCCAGTTCAAAAGATGTACCGTTCCAAATAATTGGTGAGTCAAAATTAGGTTCATAATCAATATTTGCTCGGGTACTTAAATCTCTTGTGGCATCAAAAATTTGACATAGTGCTTGTTTCCCTTTATAGGATGCTCTTCTATAACTAAAGGCTTTATTTCGATGAACCCGAAAATCGGTAGGTTCAATTACAATATCATCAAGTATACTATTTAAAAAGGCTACATATTGGGTATTCGTTACTTCGTATGTCCCTATTTTGTAATCACTTAATGTAATCGGATGTGCGGGGTTTTCGTTCGATATGTCCATATAAAGCGGATCTCCGTTAATTAAAACACCTATTTGAATTTGAGAATGTTCAGATTGCCCCATGGTAAATGTGCCACCTTCAACATTAATCATTTCGGGTTGGTCAATAGGTCTGTTTTTCCAACAAGTAAAAGACCAGATATTGGATGTTGTTTCGTGCCCAAAATTATCTTTTGCAACTACTTTCCAATAAATTTCATCATAAGTGTTAAACGTATGTAAAAATGTTGTTTTAGAAATATTTGAGGCAATTAATGTTTGTGGGTTACTATTTGCATCTGCATAAACATCATACAGAATGGGCTCATCATCCGCATCTGTACTTACACTCCAAGAGAAATTAACCTGAAACCCTCTATTGGTAGCGTTATCTTGAGGAGTAGATAAAGAGAATGCTGTAGGGGCATCATTTTGATAATTTTCTACTGTAAACGATGCGGTATTAGAACTAACAGACGCATTGGCACCTTCATAACCATCTATTGCTTGTATATACCAAATGTAGGAGGTATAATCTTTTAGAGTTGTTGAAATGGTATATGAAGTTTCTGTAGTTTCTGTTAAAAGGCTAAAATTACTTCCAGGATGGTCTTCTTTAAAAAATACACGATAGGTTATTGGGTCATTATCGGCATCTATACTTTCAGACCATGACAAAGTAGGTTTTGCATTTACATCTGTTAAGCCATTTACAGGTGATAATAAATGTGGTGTTGTAGGCAACGTATTTTCTCTAATGGTTGTAAATGAAAATGTATCACTAATAGATAAAACACCATTTGTGTTTTTTGCAACAACTTTCCAATAATACGTGGTTTTATAATTTAAGGTTATCTGTTTAAAAAAAATACTTGTAGGTATTGTATTAACACCATCTATTATTCCTCCTTGAAGAATATAAGTATCAGTATCAATTTCTCCATTTGTACTTGGAGTTAAATCACTGTAATATAAAATAGGGTTGGAATTCGTACCAAAGTACAAATCATAACTCACATTACCTCCTAATATATTTGTATCTTCAATCCATTCTAAATAAATTTGGTCAACCACTAAAAAATTAGCATTATCAGTAGGGGAATTTAATGTTACTTGTGAGAAACTGAAAATAGAATAAAGTGTAAAGAAAATAAAGATTAGTTTTTCTTTCATAAGACTATGTATAATTTATTTTATTTAGATGGTATAAGCCATAAATGGTTGCGTTCTTTTTTTGTAAAATTACAAAACTATAGAATTTTTAATTATTTTAAAAAGTTCTGCAAAGATCTCTAATTCTTATATAGGGATAGGAATAATGACAATTATTAGTCACTTTTATAAAACTAAAATCAAGCAAATTATTTTTCATTTAGTAGTTTTTCTAAATATTCCATTTTATCTAGTTTAGATTTAATAACCAAGCGCTTTAAGTCATTGGATACCTAATTAAAAAGTAATATATTGCATACATAAACGATATAATTGCAATAAGATTAATTTATTGTGGTTATACCTATCGTTAGCGGGCATTGCAAAAACGCTGAATAAAAATTATAATTAATTAAATGAGTGGCCATTACAAATCTGTCAAAAATGAAACCCATAAAAATTTTATTCGCTCATAGTGGTGGTGGACAAGGTAGCGTAGGACAAGGAAGTTTTGATTTAGTAACGTACTTAAAAAATGAATTGGGAAACGAATTTGAAATTCTTTACCCGATAATTGATGACCCAGAAGCTCCAACTTATCAAATGTGGAAAAATCTTTTCACAAAAGAGTTTAAGAAAGCTAGCCAACCTACAATCCTTATTGGGCATTCATTGGGAGCTTCAATGCTGCTTAAATTCATTTCAGAAGAAAAACCAAATGTTTTGATTTCAACGCTGTATTTAGTTGCCACGCCATTGTGGGGAAAAGACGGTTGGGATGTGGACGAATTTGTACTCAAGGATAATTTTAAAAATGAACTCAAGCAAGTTAATAAGATTTTTCTCTATCAATGTAAAGACGATTCAATTGTTCCTTTCAAACATCTGAATTTCTACAAAAAATCTTTTCCAAAGGCCACCATAAAAGTTTTGAATGGGACAGACCACGCATTTGCAAACGGACTACCTGAATTGGTTGATGACATATTACTATGCAACAAGACAACGAAAAAATTATAAATACAACAATGGATGATTTTCCAGCAGTTCTTTGGCTTTTTGAGGAAGCCATGAAATTGCAGGGACAAAATGGCTATAAAGTTTGGAAAACACTTGATAAAGCAGGTTTGGTGAATGACATTCAACACAATCTTCAATATAAAATAGTGAGCAGAAATGACATTCTTTGTGTTTTCAGCGTTCAACTAAACGACCCGCTAATATGGCACAATCGTGACCAGAATGACGCAATATATTTACATAGAATAGTTGTTAACCCAAATCATAAGGGGCAAAAGCAGTTTGAAAAAGTCATGAATTGGGCAATAAAATATGCTCGGCAACATAATTTAAAATTTATAAGAATGGACACTTGGGCTGATAATGGTAAAATAATTGACTATTACCAATCATTTGGGTTTAGGTTTATTGAAAATTACAGGACAACAAATGCCCCGGAACTTCCCATTCAAAACCGTAATTTGAATGTGGCTTTAATGGAGATAACAATACCATAAAAGTAAACAACGACCCGCTAACAATGTATATGAAAAATGGGCGAAATAGGAGTGAATTCAAAGCTTTTGGTTCGTATCAAATTTTGTGATTAACCGAAAAATTTGCACTTTGAAACTGTCTACTTTTCATATACCAATGGCTATAATTAATACGGGTATTGGTGCTTAATCCAAAGTTTAGAGCTTTTAACAAAGTCCGCCAAATCTTTTGATTTGGCTTTAGAACAAAAAAGATAAAACAAAATAAAAAGTTTTGGCTAAGTGCTTAATCGGAAATTCAGTAATTTTAATTCCCGTAATAATCATAGCCGAGCCGTTAGGCGCAAAATGAACGAAATCAGAAAATTTATTGATAATATATCTCCAATGAACGATTCTGATTGGGAATTTTTCTCTTTGAAACTACAAAAAGTGGAGCTTGAAAAAAACACTACAATATTAGAAATTGGTAAAACTGAAAATTATTTATCCTTTATTTCAAAAGGAATAATCCGACTTTATATTCCTAGAGAAGAATCTGATTTAACTTTTGGCTTTTTATTTGACAATGAATTTGTTACTGCTTATGAATCTTTTCTAACACAAAGTCCATCCGAATATCAAATTGAAACATTGACAGAAACAATCTTGTGGAAAATTTCGAACAAAGATTTACAAGAAGTCTATGAAAGAACAAGTAACGGAAATATTATTGGACGGAAGATGGCTGAAAATATGTTTCTAATAAAATCGAAAAGAGAACTTTCCTTATTAAATAAAACAGCCGAAGAACGATATTTGGACTTATTCTCTGACAGACCAAAATTATTACAACAAATTCCTTTAAAATATATTGCCTCATATATTGGGATTACTCCACAAGCCTTGAGTAGAATAAGAAAACGCATTAATTAACTTGGGTTCATTCTTTTTATTTATTCTTTTCTAACCTTTGTATTGCAATAATTTAGAAAAATATGAAACCATTAATTATACTTTTATTAACTTTTATAATATGTCTTTTTGTAATTAAGTTCACAAGGAAAGAATATGATTTTGCATTATCTGCAAGGGTTGCAATGTCTATGATGCTAGTATTTACAGCAATTGGACATTTTGTCTTTACAAAAGGAATGTCAATGATGATACCTCGATTTATTCCTTTTAAAGAAAGTTTTGTTCACTTAACAGGAATCTTTGAGATTTTACTTGTAATAGGTCTTTTAATTCCTAAATTAAAAGTTATATCTGGATGGACATTAATTATTTTCCTTCTTTTAATGTTACCTGCAAATATTTATGCTTCTATAAATAATGTGAATTACCAAAAAGGAACGTTTGATGGAAATGGTCTTGCCTATTTATGGTTTCGAATCCCATTACAAATTCTGTTTATTATTTGGACTTATATTAGCACAATCCGAATTTAATGAAGAAAGCCAGTGGCTAACAATGTATAAAAATTATGCGTAGTTTTATGCTTAATAAAAAGTTAGTGCTTTTTGCTAGCTTCTGATTTTCCTTCGGAAAATCGCCGCTCACAAACCTGCACTATTATTATACGAATATTATACGAACCGTTGTATCTAATTAAAATATACTGAACAAACTTATTTACATATTGATTTTTGGAGTTTTTTTTAGTTGTTCTGACAAACCTAAAAAACTTGAAATAGACAGAATGAAAATAGACGTAGAAATCTATCTAGAATTTGCTGATGGAGGTTATGCTATTTCTTGGAATGATAAACTCTGTCCTGAATTCAAATCAGATTGGAATTACTTGCAAAAAAGACCTTACGAACTTTACTGTCTTATATTAAATAAAGAAAAAGACACTTTAGGTTATTACAGAGGATTAAGCAGTCCTAGACAATATTACTTACTTCCAAATACCAAAAAGTACAGATTCAATCATTGATTTAGAATTCTCTATAGGAATAAACCACTTTTCTGAATTTCTCTATGGACAATCAAGGGATTATATAGAAAAATTCCATGAGAATTTTAAAGACCAAATTAAATTTGAATCAATAAGAATTGATTTGAAATCAAACCGAGTAATAAATAAAGAAATAGAGTTAATTAATGCCAAAATATACAAATGAAAAAAATCTTATTTACAATATTATTAATGTTTGCAGTCTTTAATCTATCAGCTCAAAATTCGGAAACGATTGTTGGAAAATGGGTTTTTACTAAAGCACTTAATAAAGGTATCGATCAAGCTGGAATGGAATCCCTAAAAACACAAGTAATCGGAAAATGGAAATTCGAGTTTTTTGCTAATGGCAAATATGATACATTTATGATGGGAGAAAAAACTAGTGGGAATTGGGTATTAAAAGATCAAACTCTTACTTTGAATGGAATTGAAGGTGACCCTCAAAAATTAAAAATATTAAAGTCATCAAAAAACGAATTAGCTCTTAAACTTGGATTAGGAGAATTTTTATTGACAAGACTAACTGAATTAAACTAGGTACAACACCATATATAGCAAATAGGGCGATTAGTATTTAACCTAAATCTGGTGTTTATTTCAAAAGTCGCCAAATCTTTTGATTTAGCTTGATAATAAAAAAGATAAATTAAAATGCAATAGTTTGGCTTAGTACTTATTTAAAAATAAGTGTTTATTTTCTGCCCCAAATGCCATATATTTAACGTTGTACACAAAAACAAAAACAATGAGAAAATTATTCGGAATCTTACTATTTAGTCTTTCAACAATCATATGTTTTGGACAGGAAAGCATTGAAGTTGTTTACAATCAAGACTACTCGGTTAAATTGAATGGAGTATCAGTAAACAATGAAACCACTTACCAAGAGATTGTGGAAGCGCTTGGTGAGCCAGAAATTTATAAAGAGCACCCAACAGGGAAAATTAACTATCGATACCCAGATTTGGGTCTTGTCTTTCATACAGTGAATGGCAAACTACTGACCTTGGCGTTTAACTTTAATTGGGATGGGGACAAAAACTTTCCGAACAAAACTTTTGAAGGAGTACTAAAAATAGGCGAAACTGTAATAAATAAAGTAACGAGAGAGAGCATCATTAATGAATTAGTAAGCTTTGAAATTAAATGCATTATGCCTGGAATGTGCATGAACAATCCTAAAGAAATCAAGAACCCAATTCTCTTGGGCTTTAAGGATGATTTGATTACTCAACTAGCCATTGAATTTCATTGAAAATAAAACAGTTGCCAACCCCGTATCCTATGAAAGGCACTAGCCTAGTTCTCCAAAGCCAGTTTTTATCTGGAAAGGTCTGTGCCGAGACACGCCACAGCTCATATACAAAAACGTAGGCAACCTAATTAAAAAGTTGCATACATAAACGATATAATTGCAATTAGATTAATTTATTGTGGTTATACCTATCGTTGGACGTAATGTTGAATCCAAGCTCGAATATGACAGAATTACTAACACGAAATATATTAAACCATATTACTCTTTCAAAAAAAGAGCTAGATAGTTTTTGCAGCTTATTTAACCAAAAAGAAGTTAGAAAAAAACATTTCCTCATGCGAGAAGGAGAGATTTGTAAGTTTGAGGGCTTTGTTACCAAAGGACTTTTCAGAGTATATCACATAGACAATAATGGTTTTGAACAAGTACTCTATTTTGCTCAAGAAAATTGGTGGATTACTGATATAGATAGTTTTACCAATGAAAAACCATCACAACTTTATATTCAAGCATTGGAGGATAGTGAAGTATTATTAATTTCAAAAAAAAATAAAGAGTTTGCTTATAATAACATTCCCAAAATTGAGAAACTGTTCAGAATCATGACTCAAAAAACTCATATCGCATTGCAACGAAGAATGATAGATAATTTAAGTAAAACAGCAGAGCAACGTTATATAGGTTTTATTGAAAAATATCCTAAACTCTTTCAACGATTAACAAACTTACAGATTGCCGCATATTTGGGCATAAGCCACGAGTTTTTGAGTAAAATTAGACGGAAAATCGCTAGTAAAAAATAGTTGAAAATTCATTTATTGAACTTGTTCAATGTTTTGTGATAGGTATCCATCGCATCTTTGTACCCTCATTCAAAACAAGACAAAAAATGAAATCGATTATTTCAACAACATTATTCACAATTTTAATTTTATTCAAAATGAACGCACAAGAACAAAGTTTCAAAACAATTGAAACAAACAATTTTAAATTACAAGTTTACAACGCATCAGAAAACAGCTTTGGTGTGGCATCTATAATTATCTCAGGTAAAAACGATGCGGTATTGATAGATGCACAATTTACTTTGGCAGATGCCGAAAAGGTAGCACAAGAAATCAAAAACTCAGGAAAGAAATTAACCACGATTTATGTTTCACATGGTGACCCTGATTTTTATTTCGGATTAGAAGTATTCAAGAAATATTTCCCAGAGGTTACGGCTTATGCATCGCCTGAAACAGTAGAACATATTAAGGCAACAGCTCAAAAAAAATTGGAAGTTTGGGGAGAAAGATTAGGCGATAAAATTACGTCCAATGTTATTTTGCCTCAGGTTCTTAAAGGAAATTTTATTGATTTAGAAGGCAAAAAATTGGAAATCATTGGGTTAGACGATTTCCCAAAAAGAACCTTTGTATGGATTCCTTCCATAAAAACAGCTTTAGGCGGAATTAATGTTTTTGGCACAACATTTAATGTATGGATGGCAGATGCACAAACAACAGAAGTACGTAATAATTGGATTTCAATCTTAAATACTATCAGTGATTTAAAACCTGAAATAGTAATTCCTGCACACGCAAATACAAATTCAGATTTTACTATTGATGCTGTTAACCACACGAAGAATTATATTCAATTTTTTGAAGAAGCGTTAAAAAGTAATAAAACTTCTGAAGAATTAATAGCAACTATAAAATCAAAATATCCAAATTTAACTTTTGAAACAGCCTTAATGTTAGGAGCAAAAGTGAACACAGGAGAAATGAAATGGTAAGACCTATAATAATCATCAACTTGACAATGCTTTTAGTAGTGTCAAGTTGTTCATATAAACAAGAAGCTATGACAAATTTAGATATAATAAAAAGCACGTATGAAGGTAAAACTTCAGAAGAAAACGGTGAAAACTTAGCCAAATATGTAGCCGAAAATATCAGTTGGACAGAAGCCAAAGGCTTTCCTTATGCAGGAACTTATTTTGGTTTAGAAAGTGTTACTGAAAATGTTTTTAAGCGCTTGGGTAGCGAGTGGATTGATTATAAATTTTCACCCGAAGATTATATTGCAAATGAAGACAAAGTAGTTGCTTATGGCACATATTCGGGCACATATAAAAAAACGAAAAAGTATTTTGAAGCAAGAGTTGCCCATATATGGAAACTAAACAATGGCAAGATTATCCGTTTTGAGCAGTTTGTAGACAGTAAATCGGTTGACGAAGCAATACGTTAAAACACTACGCCCAACACCGTATCCTATGAAAAGCACTAAAGTTAATATTTATTTTTTAATTATCTCATAATGAATATTCTATGATGTTGGAATGTTGATCTAAATACTCCATTTTATCTTTAATAATCAAGCGCTTTAAGTCATTGGATACCTAACTAAAAAGTAATATATTGCATACATAAACGATATAATTGCAATTAGATTAATTTATTGTGGTTTTATACAGTGTTAGCGGTAATTAAAACATGAACTATCAAGAATATATACCTAACTCAAATATCCAAGGGGTAGTAGAAAAATTCTGGATAGTATCTGATATAAAAGAAAGCTATCGTGAGAGAATTTTTCCTGAAGGTTGCACCAACTTACTTTTTAATATATCTGATACAAATAGTTCTCTAGACATCCTTGGAATTAATTCAATTTTCTCTGACTTCACCCCAAACCCTAGTGATTATTACTTTGGAGTTAGTTTTAAACCAGGTATGTTAGGTGCTTTGACAAAAGAATCTCTTTTTCTCATTAAAAATCAATCTATTCCAAGCCAAGAAATTATTCCTCAATTTGACAATAACATTTTAGAGAAATTTATTGATTTACAGACTGCTAAAAAGAGAATAGTATTTGTCGAAAATCAGTTGAATAAAGTCATCAATTTGAATTTAAATGACACTCAACTAACTAACAGTGTTGCAAACTCAATAAAGAGCAACTATATCCAAGGCACGAAGAATCTGGCTAAAAATCACAATATTTCACTTAGACAACTAGAAAGAAAATTTAAAAACGAAGTAGGAATATCAATGAAATTATATGCTCGCTTAATGCGATTTAATAAAGCATTAACAATAATTAAATCATATCCAAATCGTAGTTTATCAGAAATAGCTTATGATTTAGGTTTTTATGATCACTCACATCTTACTAATGAAATCAAACATTTCACAGGACTTCAACCATCACTATTTAGATAAAGTCGTTTTTTTCCAATAATTATCTTTTTTTGACTACCTATTTTTGTTTTAAAACAAATGATGATAAAAACCATTTTACTGATAAGCTGCTTGTTTATTCAAATTGCTTGTCAAACAAAACAAAATTCTACAAAGATGAAAAAAGACGAGCTAATAAAATTAAAAGTACTCCATACTAATTTAATGGTAGATGATGTTACATCAACCATATTTTTCTATGAAAAGATTGGGTTCGAAGTTGTACAAAAAGCGCCAAACAAAAAACCTGAATGGGCTTATATAAAAAAAGATAATGCTTCACTTATGTTTCAATCCACATCCTCACTCCAAAAGGAATTTATCCAACTTAAAGAACAAAAAATGGGAGGTGGGTTGACTATATGGATTCAGGTTGAAAATATCAAAGAATACTACAATCAAATAAAAGATGAAGCCGAAGTATTAAAACCGTTAGGCGTGACTGAATATAATGGTGCAACTGAATTTGTTATTCAAGATTTGAATGGATTCATTTTGCATTTTTCAAATCTTGAACTATAAAAAAACCGCTAACAGGGTATATAGCAAATAGGGCATTCAGGGAATGACGAAAGTTTTGTACTTTTAAGCAATCACGCCAAAACAAAGTTTTGACGTTTAACAAAATATAAAAGTTAAAACGTTTGTTTTGGCTTAGTGCAAACTCGAAAGGTTCTCGCTTTCCCTGCCCTACTTGCCATATACAAACGTTGGCCTTAATTAACAAATGACCCCAAGAAGTTTAAAAATATTTGAAAAGAAAAAAGGAATCTATATTTCTCCAGAAAACATTATTGCCGTTTCTTGGACAATTCTAATTTTTCTAATCTATTATTTAAAACATTCTTTTGAATTTTATTTTAATGGTTGGGAGACTATTATATTAATTTTTTGGCTTATTTATATAATTGGATTACTAATAAGCACTTTTTTTCGATATCAAAGAGAAATTGGTAAGTATAATGGTAAATTAACCTTCCAACAAGATCAAATACAATTGAATGATGTAGTTTATAATATTTCCGAAATTGCTAAATTAGATTTTATACACGCCTATGACATTCGAGGAATGTTTGTTAATTATCTCATCGAATTTGCACCACACCTATCGAATGGACTTGACAATGAATTATTTTTAGTTCTTAAAAATGGAGAAAATATAAAATGCAACTTTTTACAAACAGAATCGGAAAGACTCAAACATTTTAAAGAAGTATTAACGCACTACCACAGAAAAGGAATTATTGATTGGTTACAGCTTTTGAACCTATTAGACATCGAGGATTACGACAAAATACAGGAATTTAAAAAAGAAATAACTAAGGCCAACACCGTGTCTCAAAAACATTGCTTATTTTAGTTTAACCGTTTGGTCGTTGCTTTGTTTGCTAGCTTCCGATTTTCCTTCGGAAAACCCTCGCACACAACCACGCAACTTTCCAAGATACACCAAACACTAAGCAATTTCCTAAAAAATGGTTGAACAAGTATAGTAACGAAGAAGGTTTACTATTCTATATTTTGCATCAAGCAAATTATTTTTCTTTTAGTAGTTTTTCTAAATACTCCATTATTTTATCTTTAATAATCAAGCGCTTTAAGTCATTGGATACCTAATTAAAAAGTAATATATTGCATACATAAACGATATAATTGCAATTAGATTAATTTATTGTGGTTATAGATGTGTTAGGCGTAGTTAAGGTCTTCGGTACTTTTATCAATCCCTGCATATTCATCAAACCTGTTATACATCTTCTCGCCAAAATCTTCTCGGTTTCTCCAAAGCCATTCCGCAAAAGTTTCTATGTCATCACCATCAGCTTTACGCTCATTCTGTTCGTCTTGATAGTCTTCAAGCATATCGTTAAATACTTCTTTTGCTTGATACTCAAAATTGTCTTCTATTGTTCTTACGTTCATAATTAACTACGCCTAACAAAGTGTATAAAACAGGGCTGTTAAGCGGTTTATTTGCACCCTGCACGGCATTTAATTAAGTTAGTTCAGTTTGATAAGTTCCGTGTTCTTATCGCCCCGATTTCATACACAAACCGTTACCCACAAGCTAAAAAACAATTCGTCCATGCGATAAAATGAAGACCAAAATCAAAACATACGATTCGGAGGGATTCAGAAAAGAATACTTCAACGACAATTCGAGACTTGACGAACTGTTTAAGAAAAGCATAATTGATTTCTTTTGCCTACGAATTGAAGACTTAATTTCAGGAGTGCTGAAACCTATTTTGCCATCAAAAGAAGAAAGTCACACGTTTATTTTTGTAACCGAAGGTTCGTACAAAACGAAAATTGGATTTAAGGAATATGAAATAAAGCCAAATCAAGTTTTAACGATTCAAGCAGGTGTAGTTTTTTCTGTTGAACAGATAATCAAAAATGTAAAAGGCTATACCTGCCACTTTCACCCAAACACACTTATCGGAAAATTTGGCAATCGTTCTCTGATTTCAGAGTTTGAATTTCTTAATGTAGGAAACTACCCGATAATAGGCATAAAAGAAAGTTCAATGTCAGCAATTTTGAATATCTTCAAAAGGTTAGCTACCGAATTTGCTAATGATAATAACCCAAATATTATTCATACTTATCTATACACATTACTAACGGAATTGAAGATACTCGTTGGCGAAAGCAATTTAGTAAAACAAGGAGCTTCATATCAGATTACCACTCAATTTAGAACCTTGGTTCACGCCAAGGTAAAAGAAAACCTAAAAGTAACAGACTTTGCACGTATAATGAACGTAAGTCCAAACCACTTGAACAAATCTGTGAAGTCAATTACCGCAAAATCAGCATCAGAAATTATTGACGAAATCAAACTCATTGAAATTAAGTATTTATTGTACCAATCAACTCTATCAATAAGTGAGATTTCCTATGAAATGGGTTATTTAGACCCTTCATATTTCACAAGGTTTTTCAAAAAAAGAGAAAATGTATCACCAACGGAATTTCGAGAATTGATTGAAAAGTCCTAATCAAAGCATAAAAGTTTCTAATCGAAGATGAACTGAATATAGACCTTTGCCTTAACAAATTCAAGGCGTATGTATTCAACTGTACTAATTCTTCATTCCATTTTCAGATGGCTTGTTCTACTCTCATTGGTTTATGCCATATTTCGGGCAGGTAGAGGTTATTTCACAAAAGGCAATTTTTCGTTTTGGGATAACAAGGTTCGTCATTGGACTGCGACAATAGCACACGTCCAACTTATTTTGGGCATTCTCGTTTATATGAAAAGTCCTCTTGTTCAATACTACTTTGACAACTTCAAAACTTCCATTTCGAATTGGGATTTAACCTTTTTTGGGCTTTTCCACTTTGCCTTAATGGTTGTTGCTATTGTGCTTATCACAATTGGTTCTGCAAAAGCGAAACGAAAAGCCACTGATTTGGAAAAGTTTAAGACAATCCTTTTGTGGTTTTCAATTGCATTTATTATTATATTCATAGCAATTCCTTGGCCATTTTCACCTTTGACAAATAGACCATACATAAGAACATTTTAGATGAATACATTTCTTAATTCAAATATCGGAAGATTGCGTTTGTTGGCAATTATAGAAGGAATTTCGCTACTCATTTTAGTATTTGTTTCAGTTCCATTAAAACGGATTTACGGAGTTACAACTCTATCCTCGGTTTTAGGACCAGTTCACGGAATACTTTTCCTCTTGTTCGTTATGAACACGATAAGTGTAGGAACGGAGCAAAATTGGAAATTCAAACAGACGACTTGGAAAGTTCTATTAGCCTGTATTATTCCGTTTGGAACATTTTACATTGATAGCAAGATTCTTAAACCCCTGCACAAAAAAATCGGTCAATGAATGTTTATGTTTTTAAGACTTCAATCAACCAGAATGACGTTAGACTTGTGAACTCGATACTTCGTTCCATTATTCCTCAGATCAGATGGAATTTTGACTTGGAAGACTGCGACAAAATCTTACGAGTTGAGAGTAAAAAAGACATTGTTGAGATAATATGTTTTAACCTTGAAATTGAAGGAATTAACTGCAAAGAACTCAAATAAAGCCAGTGGGTAACATCGTGTATAATTAATGGCTAGTCCTCGCTACTTACGAAAATCCTCCCACGCCCAAAAGCGTGGCGGGACGGATTTTCTATTCGGTTTTTATTTGCTAAATTAGGTGCTGTAACACGCCACTAATCATACACAAACACGTCAAACTGTCTAATAACCTATATTCGTAACTTTGATATTCGGGTAGGTGTCTTTTTAATTTTGCAAATAGACGATTCTCAGCGATCGAAATTTAGTTATTAGACAGACTGACGTTACCCAATATGTCTGAAAAACGAAATCCGAATTAAAATTTGAGAAAGAAAGAAATATTTTTGTTGATTGGAACGACAGTTCTCGTACTGATTTTGAACACGCTGATTTTCGGAATTGACGGATTAAAATCTGACTCGACTCTTGATCTAAATATTCACGATACTTATTTCGTAATTGCGAATTTTCATTTCATTCTATTACTCGGAGTTCTGGTGTTTTTTGGGATTTATTTTGTTAGAACATTACGCAGGAATTTTAAAAACTTGACTGCAAATCTGATTTTAATGATTTCGACAATACTTCTGATTTTAGTATTAATCGGAATTGATTCGATTTTAGATGCTTTTATTAGACAAACCACGAGTTGGACAATTTATCCGCCTTTAAGCGCTGGAGAAATTGAACCTGAAATGGAACCGAAAGAAAATAATTTAGAAGTTTTATCAAGTGTACTTTTTTACACCCAAATATTGTTGCTGATTTTCCTCGCTTATTGCGGATTTAAAACTGGACGGAATTATAAACAGAACGAATAAAAACACTATGCACAACAAGCCGTGTATAATTAATTGCTTGGTCACTGCCGACTTAAGAACATTCCTGCGGAATATTCTATCTGTGATTTATTTGCTAAATTTAGTGCTTAAACCACGCAACTTTCCAAGAGACACCAAACCCTAAGCAATTTCCTAAAAAATGATTGAACAAGTATAGTAACGAAGAAGGTTTACTATTCTATATTTTGCATCAAGCAAATTATTTTTCTTTTAGTAGTTTTTCTAAATACTCCATTTTATCTTTAATAATCAAGCGCTTTAAGTCATTGGATACCTAACTAAAAAGTAATATATTGCATACATAAACGATATAATTGCAATTAGATTAATTTATTGTGGTTATACATGTGTTAGGTTTAATCCAAAAAATAAAATGGTAAACCGTTCCATAAAAATCTGAAAGGTAATTTTTTAAGCACTGATTTTAGAAAGGGATTAGGAAAATCCCTAGTTAAGTTTTTTCAGTTACACTGTGAAAGCCAGTGCTTTCAAACATTGTGAATGTTACAAAAACTTACGAAAATTAGTGGTTTTTTTTGACAAAACCAAGAAATTTTAAAATCAGTGCTTAAAAAATGTTTGATTTCTACAGATCAGACAGCACTTATACAAATATAAAGGTCTATATGATCTGTGTTTTAAGTAACGGATAGGTGGATTCATTGGTTTGTTTATTTTTTCGGACTCCGCCTTTTCTATAAAGAATTTTTTATCTTTGAGAGACAAAAAAACAAAAGGCTAAACCTAACACTGTATAACCAGCCATAGCCGCCTATCGGCAGGCTACGGTGGTTATACCTATCGTTGGCAGCAAGCCGAAAGCAAATAACGAATGAGATATTTCAAAAGAAAATGGAATGAAACAAGGGGTGACCAATACGATAATTGGGGTACTTCCACATTTTTTATTGAAACTGATGATTCAGGTTTTCCATCACGACAGATTGAGAAATATGATAACGGAATCGTTCTCAAATATGACGATAAAAAAACCGAAGACGAATTTGGAATGTTAGGTGACCAAGATTTGGACTTAGAAGAGTTTAGTGAATTTGAAATTTCAAAGACCGATTTCGAGAGCGAATGGGAAACAAACGAAAAGAAGTTTATTACGAGTGAAATAATTGGAATTCTATTCCAAAACGATCAATTCGATGATTGGTGGGAAAGTGAGCCAATTGAAATTAGATTCTTTGATAAAAAGAAATTGAAAATCACATTTATGGACTTGGTTCCTGAAAGAGACCAAAGTTTCATCAAGGAAGCTGACTTGGCTTTAAAATCATTCTTGGAAAAGAAAACGAATGACAGATTAGAACTTAGTGAGCTTACTTATCAAAATTGTATGGAGTTCTTAAAAGCTGTTGAATACGATGAAGCCGACAAACCACTTTGGGACATCAAAGACAAAAGTGAAATATGGAATTTCATTTATCCACAGGACATTTACGTAACTAGAAGGCATCGGAGAGATGAAGACATTTATATCAATTTGACCTGTGAATGCGAATGGGAACAAGAACACGGACTTCAATTCATATTCAGACAAGGGAAAAAACTGACTCGGATTAGCGATCAGGATGGACACATAACAGAAGCTGATGCATACGACAAACCAGACGAAGAAGATGAATTACTGAGCCAATTTGAGAATAAAGAAAAAAGCCAGCTGCCAACAATGCATAAAAGCAATGGCGGGGATGGTGATAAATCAAACGATAGTACTAATAATAAAAGTCGGTCTTGGTGGAAAAGACTTTGGTCTTAAATCCGCCACTGCTCTTATGCGAGATCGTTGTGGGTAATGTAAAAAAAAATGAAACTATCCGAACATAATATCAATACTTTAATGCTTTTTCTTCAACAAAAAATTGAGGAAAATGCGGAATATGTTGCTGACGAATTGGAAAAAGGAAATTCGACTGATTTTTTGACTTATCCGCCAAATGGAGGATTAACCGAAATGGAAGAATCTTCTCTGAAAAAATTAAAAAACGACCCGATTTTAAAAAGTGCATTGAGAAAAATTTTAGCAGATAATTCTGCTGGAGTTTTATTTGAAATGCTGAACATTATTGATGGAACTTCTGACCCAGATGAAAACCTTGGAAAATGGACTGAAATAAGTTTTGTGGATAAAACGGATGAACTGGCTGAAAATACTGAAATGCTTCACGATGAATTATATTCTAAATATTGGGATTGGAAAAAAATCAGACCAGAAAAAA
Organism: Mariniflexile litorale; assembly: GCF_031128465.2. GTDB lineage: Bacteria > Bacteroidota > Bacteroidia > Flavobacteriales > Flavobacteriaceae > Mariniflexile > Mariniflexile litorale. The sequence continues at coordinate 3,644,242 of NZ_CP155618.1, forward strand.
GCTGGAAATTGGACAATCATAGTGAATAAAAACACTAAGCACAACAAAGCCGTATATAATTTATTGCTTGGTTTTAGCCAATTTACGAAAGTCCTCGCGGACTTTCTTGGGTGGTAATTATTTACTAAATTAGTTGGTTGAAACACGCAACAAACCATATACATCAACGTTGCCCACAATATGACAAAACCGAATATGACACAAACTTTACTCTTTATTTTAGTCATTACTATCGGACTTTATTACGCTTATAAACACGGAAATAAAGCAGAAAAAGATATTCAAAATCTAACTCAAGAATCTGACGATGAAGAGTCTTCAACAATGCTTTTATGGGAAGATGATTATTTAATGGCAGAAATTATGTCCTCAAATAATCTGGACTTTGCAAAAAAACAAATTGGAGAAATAGAAGACAAATCCGAACTCAAACAAATTGAGACAAAAGAGCTGGAAATTTCTAAAACGGAATTGAGTGATTTACTCAAAAGTGCGGAATTGAATGAATATGAGAAAATAGGTTACGCTGGGATTGGAGAACCGCAAATATTGGAAAATCCAAAAACAAGGGCTTTTGGCGATTTGAGTAGTGCCATTTTCTTTGACGGAGAAACCGACAAAGTAGAACATATCTGGTTGTCTTCTCACAATTGGACAGAAGTAAATAAGACAAATATTTTAAACGGACTTAATGCTATCGGAAATAAATACGATATGATTTTAGTAGACATTTATCCGATTCAAAATAAAATCGTTGACTTGAAAGATAAAGCTGAAATTCAAAATTATTTAGATGTTTATGTAAAACGATTTAATGAAAAATAAATACTGTGGGCAACAAAGTATATAATTTAGCTAAACCAATGTTAGTTGCTTGTTTGCTAGCTTCCGATTTTCCTTCGGAAAACCCTCGCACACAACCACCCAACTTTCCAAGATACACAAAACCCTAAGCAATTTCCTAAAAAATGATTGAACAAGTATAGTAACGAAGAAGGTTTACTATTCTATATTTTGCATCAAGCAAATTATTTTTCTTTTAGTAGTTTTTCTAAATACTCCATTATTTTATCTTTAATAATCAAGCGCTTTAAGTCATTGGATACCTAATTAAAAAGTAATATATTGCATACATAAACGATATAATTGCAATTAGATTAATTTATTGTGGTTATACATGTGTTGGCAACAAGCTGAAAAGACGAACATCTAATAAACTAAATGAGTAAACCGAAGCTAAATAACGACCAAATTAAAACGCTCTATAATGAGTTAGTTAATGGCTCGAAATTTACAGCACAAGAAAGAGGTTACGAATTTGAAAAACTGATTGAAGCAAAACTCACTAACGAAAAACTTGAACCAAGAGCAAGTTATAAACCGAAAGGAGAACAAGTTGATGGTTCTTTTTTTTGGGAAGGGCAAACTTTTTTATTGGAAGCAAAATGGGTTAAATCGAAAATACCTGCATCAAGTATTTATGCTTTTAAAGGCAAACTTGATGGTAAATTTCATACTACAAGCGGTATTTACCTATCTGTAAATGGATATTCCAACGATGTTGAAGATGCTTTAAAATTTGGTAAATCATTAAATATTTTACTATTTGACACATCTGATATTGACTTGATTTTTAATGGAAATGTAGCATTTTTAGAGGTTTTAAAATTCAAATTAAGAGAAGCTGGAGATACTGGTAGTTTGAATGTCCCTTATGATTTAAAGAATAAAGCGGAAAAAATTTCCAAAGCAGAAAAATTAGATTTTCTAACAACACAATTATTTGATACAAAAACCAAAAAGAGAAGTATCGCAGAAGATTTATTGATTTTTGTTGAAGGTAAAAGTGATATTCAAATTATTGACAATCTATTAAAACCAATCAAATTAGACTTTCTTCTCTCTTATAAAATAATTTCATTGGAAGGTGTGAACAATATCAGGCAAATACCTGCTTTACTCAATCTGTATGCAACCTACCATCAAACAAAAGCTGTTATTGTCATTTTAGATGACGACCAGGCTACTTTACAAATAAAAGATATTATAGAAAATGTTAGTGAACAGATTGTGAATTCATCTATTCCTATAAATACCAAATTTTATTTTATTGACGAGCAACTAAAGCAAAAGCTATCAAATGAAATATTAGAAAAAGTAATATTCTCTAAAGGCTATAAAAAACCAAATCTATACGTAGAATTAGAAAGATTTATGAATGAAATATCTTATGAATATTATGACCCAGAAGTAGATATTCCAAGACATTCTTTGAAATCTAATCTTCAAAGTGCGGAATGGGATTTTGAAAACAAAGAAATTAGGTTTTCAGACGAATATACAGGTAGAGATTTTAGCATAGATAATCTAGAGGGTTTAATAGAATATCTTAACGAAGAAATGATTAGTGCCGCACAAGGAGAAATGCCTTTGTATATACTAAAACAAACGGACTATTTAGATTACGAAACCGAAGTTAGAGAATATCTGTTTGATTACTATAAAGACAAACTCGAAAAACTAAATTGGAATACTGGAGAATTATAGCGAAAAAGCCAGTTGCCAACAATGTATAAAAATAATAGCGGTTTAATCGCTAAAGCGAGAGTAAGTAAATATAAAAAAGGTCTGGCCTTAACCGAAAAGTTAGTGTGCAAAAATCCGCTACTATTCTTATACTAGACCGTTAGGCAAAATAACAAACTCAAATGAAAAACATAATAATATTCATCTTACTAATAATTTTTACGTCATGTAACTTAGGAGATAAAAAGTCATCTCAAAAAAAGTATCAAGACTATTTCTATGATATAAATAAACTAACACAACCTAAGGTACAAATTTTCAAATATCATAAAAATGATTCTATAGAATATTATTTCACCAAAATCGAAAGGCTCATAAAAGGAACTGATACTCTTTATATTCAAAATAATTTCAATAATTATATAAAGTTTGATTCTTTAATATCAAAAATCAATGAAAATAAAACGGAAATCGTAGGGCTTTACTTTTTTAATGGTGACTCTTCCGAAATAATAACTAAAGCTGAAATGATTAGTGGACAAACAATGCCTAACGATAAATTTAAAACACACCAACTTCTAATGAACGTAAAAACACCTACTGGTGAACTCATGAATTTTAAAGGAGTTTTATCTTTATTGAAAATTGAAAATTATCAAATAGAAAACAGAGAAGTTGAATGCATGGTTATGACTTCCGAAACTAATGCTTATTATAAGAAAAACTTATTATTCTCTAATATTGACACATTGTACATGGCAAAAGGATTAGGATTAATAAGGAAATACTCTAGTTCAGTAGGTCAAAATAAATTATGGGAAATCGAAAAAGTGATTAATTTTAGTGACTTTGATATAAACGATTACAAAGATTATACTTTGCCTAACACCGTGTATAATTAATTGCTTTGGCAAGTGCTTATTTGGAAAATTCCTTCGGAATTTTCTCTGGCAAGTTTTTGTTTACTAAATTAGTTGCTGAACTACGCAACTAATCATACACATCAACGTCAAACTGTCTAAAAACCTATTTTTCAACAACTCATAATTTGCCTTAAAAATCGCTCATTAAAATTGCGTATATCCTTTGTTTTTCATATTTTTATATATGAAATTCATCAACGGCTCCAACAGAAACCAACTCCCACTTTTTGCTTCTTCAATAGATGATGCCATTGCCCAAAACAATGAGGTTAGGCTCATAGACCTTTTTGTAGACAGCCTTAAACTCGCTGATTTTGGATTCGATTTCGATTTTGTCGAAAATGGAAGACCAGCTTACCATCCTTCGGATCTGCTCAAACTATTCATTTACGGATACCTTAATCGCATTCGCTCCTCACGAGTCCTCGAGAAAGAATGTCAACGCAATATTGAGCTTATGTGGCTCTTAAAAAGACTTGTTCCTGATCATAATACTATTGCTAATTTTCGCAAGGACAATACTAAGCCCATTGCTAAGGTTTTTCGTGCCACAGTAAAAATGGCCTCGCACTTTGAGCTTATTGGTGGCACATTGGTCGCTGGAGACAGCACAAAACTTAGAGCACAAAATTCCAAGAAAAACAACTTTAACCCTGCAAAAATAGAACGTCACATTGCATACATTGATGCGCGATTAGAAGAATACGCCTTGGCTTTGTCTAAACAAGATGGAGATACTAATAACAAAAAAGTCATAACTAAAAAGATTAGCAAACACCGTTTACAAAAACAAAAATACATCGCATATCAAAATACCATAGACTCCACTGGAGTAACCCAAATATCGACTTCCGATCCTGATAGTCGTCAAATCATGACCCGAAACAACATCTCGGAAGTAGCCTATACCGTGCAAACAATTGTTGATGCCCGCCATAACATCCCGATTGATTTTAAAGTGACCAACCAAAACGATTCCAAGGCCATGGGAGGCATGCTACGCAGAACAAAGACCATTTTAAGAACAAACAATTTTACGGCTCTTTTTGATAAAGGATATCACACTGGAAGTGAATTTAATGCAGCTCATCAATTAGGTATTAAAACACTCGTAGCCATACCTAGTATAGGCAGGGCTTCACAAGCTCGGACACAAACTACAACTCCGAACACTTTGCCTATTGCAAGGAAAACGACACCTACACATGTCCACAGGGAAATATCCTAAAAAGCAATGGCAGCACTTATAAAGGCAATAATTACACATTCAAGCAGTACAAGACCAAAAAATGTAAAAACTGTCCCGTTAGAGACCTGTGCACCACTGCCAAAGCCAATGGAAAAGTAATACAACGCAGTGAATACCAACATTACATTGAGCAGAATGCCATAAGAATGAAACAAGATCCAAAGGCTTACAAAAAAAGACAGGCTATCGTAGAGCATCCTTATGGCGTAATAAAAAGACAATGGGGATTTTATTATATCATGACCAAGAAGACCATTGAACATGCCTCGGCAGATGTGGGTCTTATATTTTCTGCATATAACCTGCGTAGAATATTCAACTTAATTGACCACAATTCTCTAAAAGAGTACCTAAAAAGGCTGTTTTTGATTTTTTACACCTATAGGACTGTTTTTAAAGCCTTTTGCCAAACCTATATCAATTCCAAAAACCAAAATATTTACCACAAAAAATATTATATGGTAGCTTAAACCACCTATTTTTACTTAATTTTAAATTAAAAAAATAAAAAAACGATAGTTTTTAGACAAACTGACGTTGCCACACATTTGAAAAAACGAACATTGAGAAAAATTTACCTTCTGATTTTAATGTCATTCTTCTTGCAAAACTGCAAAGAAAAGACAGAATTGAATACAAATCTAAAACCGACTTACTCGGAATTTAAGAACGCTTGGGAATCAAACAATCTTTATGGAAAAATAAAGGAACTGAAACAACTAAAAGCCAACTCTCAAGGAGAAAACAAATTTGAAAAGCCAATCTTAAACTTCACTCAAAAGTTTACCGATTTCGGAGAAATTAAAGAAATTGAAAGCTATGACAATTTTGGAGAACTAATTCAAAAAGATGTTTACGAATTTGACAACAACAATTTTTTAATAAAAACTATATCAACCAACAAACCGGCTGAATTGAATTACATTATGACTGTAAAAAATGACACAGTCAACAAAAATAACGTAAGAACTTTAATTATAAATGACAGCTTAAAACAGCAAATCACGGTTTTTTATGACGAAAAGGATTTTGTAACAAAACAAGTTGCAATTGAAAAAGGCGATACAACTACTATCAATCACAAATATCATTTTGAAAACGATAATCTAATTTCAGAAATTCAATTTGAGAGAGACGAAAAAAAACCAAATCAAGAGTTTCATTACAAATACGATAATAATAGAAACCTTGTGGAAAGTTCAACCAGAACAGAATGGATTGAATATTTGACCAAAACGGAATGGAAAGACAATCGAATTTTAAAGCAAACTGAATACACAGTTTCGGCAGATTTAAAAAAACACTTGGATAGAATAACCGAATACGACAGACTATTTAATCCTATCAATGTAAAAATCTATGAAAACTCGGAATTAAATCGAGAATTAGAGTATGACTACGAATTTGACAAGTTTGGGAATTGGATAAAACGGACTGTTTCAATGAAAGAACATTTTGCGAATTCGGACAAGTTCATACCTATTTACATTGAGTCGAGAGAAATAAAATATTGGAATTAAAAAACGTGTGGCAACATGTATAGCTCATTGCGGCTGAATTCCTAATCGGAATTCATTGCAATTTGCTATCTTTCGGTTACGGCGGAAAATCATAGCTGATTTTCCGCAACAAGCCATACACAAAACCGTTGTGTGTAAAAAAATGAAGCAATTAACAATCATATCAATCCTTTTCTTTTTAGTGTCGTGTTCTTCGACATTTAAAATTGTTGAACAACCTACGGACTACTCGAGTGTAATCAAAAAGGGTCATATAACGGGAGTGATATTTAAAGAAAATGGTAATTGTTTTCTGTGCCTACAAGACAAAGAAAGATTCACACCGACAATTGCCGAAATTGAAAAAGCAGAACAAATTTTGAAAAAGAAATTGAAGACAGTTAATAGTCAACGAATGAATCAAATTGATAACTGCCCAATAATCCACAAGAAATTAAAATCGTATAGACGCCAATACTTCGGGTACATAGAAGATAACGGAAACAAGATAATTTACACGACTTTCAATTGGAACAGATATTCTCTCTTCGACAGACTTCGTGGATACTACAAAGACGAAAGCGAAGATTGGAAAAAAGAAAAGGAAATGGTATTGGACGGCTGTAGCTACCATTGGGAAATAAAAATCAACTTGGAAACGGAAGAACTCTTTGAATTAGGAGTGAATGGAATTGCCGAAAACAAAATAAAAAATAAAAACTACCGCCAACACCTAAAAATAATTGCGGTTTAGTGCTTTATCAAAGGTCGTTACGTGTTTGTAACGTCTGATTTTCCTTCGGAAAACCCTCGCACACAACCACGCAACATTCCAAGATATACAAAACCCTAAGCAATTTCCTAAAAAATGGTTGAACAAGTATAGTAACGAAGAAGGTTTACTATACTATATTTTGCATCAAGCAAATTATTTTTCTTTCAGTAGTTTTTCTAAATACTCCATTATTTTATCTTTAATAATCAAGCGCTTTAAGTCATTGGATACCTAATTAAAAAGTAATATATTGCATATATAAACGATATAATTGCAATTAGATTAATTTATTGTGGTTATACATGTGTTGTAAAACATTTGCCAAAAACAATGACAGAACCAATATTTAAAGAAGAAGAAAAGGCTATTTTGTTAAGTGTTGATAAAGCAAAAGCATCTTCAAACAATAGTCAAGTCATTGGTCGAAATGGAGAATTGCCTCTTTTGACATTTCTGAATAATTATCTTCCACCTAATTTGAAAGCTGTGTCTGGACACTTTCTAACACCTGAATCAATTAAGTCACCTCAAATAGATATCATAATTATTGATAGTAGATATCCTCTTCTTGGCTACAATGATGACGGAACTGTACTAGTAATGGCTCACTCTGTTTTAAGAATAATAGAGATTAAAACAAATCTTACAACAAAAGATTTAAAAAAAACTGCTATAATATTTTCTAAGACAAAACCTCTTTTTAATACCATTTGGAAACGTGATCAATCAGGATTTGACAAACCAGTTTTCGAATTATTAGCATATAGACTTACAGTTAAGGAAAGAACTATTGAAAATTCATATTTTGAAAATTGCAATCCAGCAGACAATCATTTTGATGTATCTATATTAAGAAGTGAAGAATTACAGGACTATGGTATACAATTACATTTCGAACCAACTTCGCAATGGAATGAATTTAAAGAAGTAACTAAAGACATACTTAAAGACAAATTTCTTCTAACTTGTTTTAAACAAAGAACACCCTTAGCAGATTTTTATTATCAATTAATTCAAGATTCCTATTATACTATTCACCATAGAAATTATTCTCTTAAAGATATCGGTGAGCATTTTATGGAATATTTAAATTGGACTACAACTCGAAGATAAAAAACGTTTTACAACACCGTGTATAAAAAATTGCTATTTTTAGCTTAACCAATGTGAGTTGCTTTGCTTGCTTGCATCCGATTTTCCTTCGGAAAATCCTCGCACACAAGCACGCAACTTTCCATACACATAAACGTTGTGCGTTTGAAAACGAAAACCTTGAAAAGAATATTGATAATTATAATATTGACTTTTACAACTTCAAATATTTCTTCTCAAGAAAACAAAATTGTTGAAGGAAGGTTCAATCCAGTTTCCAGCTTTATTGATTATAGTGAATTTCTTGAAGACACAGAAAAAGTGCCAGAAAACATAAAAATAAATTTAGAGCTTTATCTAAAAGTTATTTTAGGAGATTGGTTTGATAAAATAACTTTTTATGAAGGATTGATAGCTGATTTAGATGGCTATTTTAAAGAAAATCCATTAACATACAAAAGAGGTTGGTTAGCAACGAAATACCAGTTTGTTTATCTATTATCAGATGAAAACATAGGAATTTCAAAATATTATATAAAAATTGATATGGATAAATATGGTCAAATCATTAATTGTAATTGGCCTTCTAAAGATTTTAACTATACGTATTCTTTTAATGAAAAAACAACTACACCTTTTCAGAATAATTTTCAGAGTAACGAATTGATGTTTGAAAACGCTATGAAATGGGCAAAAGCCAATTCTGTGCCAACAGATAATTACTCGGTTGAATTGACTTATAACAAGGAAAAGAATATAATGTGTTTTACATTTACATTTCTGACAGAAAAAAGAGGGAACAGTAAATCGTATAGAGTAGCTGAATTTAATTGGCTGAATGGATTAAAAGTTGCCGATTACTCAACAAAATCAATTACTAATCATTAATAAATTACGTTGCACAACAACGTATAAAAATAATGCGTAGTTTAGTGCTTAATCCAAGAGTCGTGCAATTTTGTTACGTCTGATTTTCCTTCAGAAAACCCTCGCACACAACCACCCAACTTTCCAAGATACACCAAACCCTAAGCAATTTCCTAAAAAATGGTTGAACAAGTATAGTAACGAAGAAGGTTTACTATTCTATATTTTGCATCAAGCAAATTATTTTTCTTTTAGTAGTTTTTCTAAATACTCCATTATTTTATCTTTAATAACCAAGCGCTTTAAGTCATTGGATACCTAATTAAAAAGTAATATATTGCATACATAAACGATATAATTGCAATTAGATTAATTTATTGTGGTTATACATGTGTTGGCATTAATTAAAAAAACGAACTCGAAATTGAAATCTAACAACTTTATTAATCAAATCGTAGGAAAAACAGTTGATAAAATTTATCAAGTGGATTTCAATGAAAATAAAGATAATGACGATTACCTTCCTTGGACTTTTTTCATAACGTTTTCCGAATTTGATATGTTTATGGAAATTGAAGGGGATTTCGATGGAGACCATATAAAAATAAATCTCAACCAACTTTCTGAACTTAAACAAAAACTCAAAAAGAACGACTTACGAAACGAACCTGATTTATGGCAAGTTTATGAAGTTAAAGAAAATGAAAATCTCGGAGAATTAATTAATAAACCAATCCTAAAATGTGAATACGGAATTGAAAAGGATGAGTTTACAATAAATGAGAATAACTTAAAAGGACAAAAGGAAGTATTTACATTTATCCGATTTTATTATGAGAAATCGTTTTTGACAATCTTTGAAGGTGGTTGCGGACTTTCAGTTTCGGATGACAAAAATATTAAACTGAACTTTGAAGAAACATTTGACAAATATTTAGCGGAATAAAAAACTAATGCCAACACCGTGTATAATTAATTGCTTGGTCACTGCCGACTTACGAACATTCCTTCGGAACGTTCTATCTGTGTTTTATTTGCTAAATTAGTTACTTAACCACGCAACTAACCATACACAAGACCGTTGTAAAACATTTGACCAAACGAAAACATTACGAATGAATAAAGTTCTTGTTGTTCTAATTTCCATTTTAATTGTAGTAATTCCACTCGGAATTTTATACTATTTAATTTCATATGGAATTGTTCAGTTTTTCGAAAAAGAAACTTATGCAATTATCATTTTCACATTAGCTTTATTATTCTTGGTTCAAGGAGGTTTAAAAAGATTAAGAAGAAAAAAATGACCAATCGACTTTTTATTTTATTATTTCTTCTGACAGTTGGATTATATTCTTGTGATAATCTGACTCAAAAAGAGTTTTTTGACAAAATAGTTTACGATGAATACCACTCAAACTATGAAGGAATAGTTACCGAAAAATATATTGACAAACAAAATCACGCAAGACCAATTATTATTATCCGACATGAAATATTTGGTGATAATAAAAAAGACTTTCTTTTCCAAAATCCTGAACTTTTTGACTATATCCAAATTGGAGATACAATAACTAAAAAAAATGAATCTTTAAAAATGAATCTCAAAAGAAAAAATCTTGACACGATAATTAAGTTGGATTTTGACAATGTAAAAGGAAAGGAAAAATATTATTCTGAAAATAAATACATCATGGAAAATTAAAAAAACGTTTTACAACACCGTATCCTATAAAAAATTGCTAGTTTTATACTAAACCAATGTCAGTTGCTTTGTTTGCTAGCTTCTAATTTTCCTTCAGAAAACCCTCGCACACAACCACGCAACTTTCCAAGATACACCAAAAAACCCTAAGCAATTTCCTAAAAAATGATTGAACAAGTATAGTAACGAAGAAGGTTTACTATTCTATATTTTGCATCAAGCAAATTATTTTTCTTTCAGTAGTTTTTCTAAATACTCCATTTTATCTTGTTTAGATTTAATTACCAAGCGCTTTTAGTCATTGGATACCTAACTAAAAAGTAATATATTGCATACATAAACGATATAATTGCAATTAGATTAATTTATTGTGATTATACCTATCGTTGTAAGCAAGGTCGAAAACCCAATCTGAATGGAAAATGAATTTAACGAAAGAATGTCAAACTCATCTGATAAAGAATTATTTGACATATTAAATAATAAAGAACGTTACCAAGAAATAGCATTTAATTCTGCGATTAACGAACTTAACAAAAGAGGATTTTTTGAAGAAACGGCTCCTGCTTTGAAAGAGTATGAAGAAAATAAACGAAATGAAAAATTGGAATTTGAAAGACAGCAAAGTCTTCCAGAATTATATTCTCAAAAGTCGATTGTAATTTCTTCTACATTTTTTACTGCGATTTGTGGAGCAATTATGATGGCGTATAATTTTAGAAAATTAGGAAATAAAGAAAAGTCAAATTCAGTCTTAATATTTGGATTTATTTACGCTTTGTCTATAATGTTTCTTATCAGTCTGACTGATGTAAATATGATTCGACTTATTTTACAAATCGGAGCTTTAATTGGTGGATTTGTTCTAATCTTGAAATTTGAAAAATTTTATCCGACTGATTTAGAACATCGGAATAAACCCATATGGAAAATATTGATTTATGCTTTTCTAATTTTATTAAGTTCAATTGCTATATCAATATATATTTATACTAAAATTAACAGATGATTAAAACCCAGCTTACAGCACCGTATCATTAATTGCTTTGGTCGTTGCCTATTTGGAAAATTCCTTCGGAATTTTCTCGCGTCCGTTTTTGTTTACTAAATTAGTTGCTAAAACACGCAACTAACCATATAACACGTTGTAGCCAATTAAAAAAAAAAGAAATGTCAATAACAAAAGAATCTGAATTAATAGGAATGAAAAAAATTAGTGAAGTCGTTGGTACTACACTAAAATTAATGAGAGAATATGCTAAAGTTGGTATGTCAACCAAAGAATTAGATGAATATGGAGGCGAGATTTTAAAAAGCTATGGAGCTAAATCAGCACCTTATGAAACTTATGATTTTCCTGGATATGCTTGTATAAGTGTAAATGAAGAAGTCGCTCACGGAATTCCATCTGAAAACAAAATTCTTAAGGAAGGAGATTTAATAAATATTGATGTATCAGCAGAATTAAATGGATTTTGGTCTGACAATGGAGGTTCGTTTGTACTTGGAAAAGATATACATAACCATCAGCCTCTTGTAGATGCTTCTAAAAACATCTTAAAAAAGGCAATTACAAATATAAAAGGTGGTGTGAAAATAGCTGATATTGGACAAATTATTGAAACAGAAGCAAAAAAATCTGGTTTTAAAGTAATTAAAAATTTAGCAGGACATGGTGTTGGAAAAAGTTTACACGAAGAACCTGAAAACATATTAAACTATAGAGTTAAAACAAATCGAGAAAGATTTAAAAAAAATACTACAGTCGCTATAGAAACTTTTATAGCAACAAAATCAACTATTGCTTTAGAATTAAACGATGGTTGGACTTTAGTTGGAGATAAAGGTGGATATGTAACTCAACATGAACAAACAATTCTTATAACTGATAAATATCCTGTTATTTTAACAGAATCGAATGAAATTTGGAATTAAATAACTGGATACAACACCGTATCCTAATGCTTAGTTTAATGCTTAATCAAGAGTCCGTGCGCTTTTGTTACATCTGATTTTCCTGCGGAAAATCCTCGCATACAAAACCGCACTATTCTTATACATAATCGTTGTAAAACATTTGACCAAACAATACACTGAATTGAAAAAACTCAAATCTGACTTCACGATAAACGAAATTGGAAAGTTCCAATTTTATAGCGGAATTGCAATCGGAATCGGATTTAGCTTAATTTTTAATTCATTATTTCGAGTATTTTTAAAAATATGTAATGTTGGAGAAATTATCACAGACCTAAGCTGGTCGAATTTCTATACTTATGAATTCTCAATTTATTATTTGACTTTAATTGGTTTTACTTCAGTTGGATTTTCATTTTGTTTCACAACTTATTTGTGGATGAGCAAACCTTTTGCGACTAACAGAAAGAAAAACATAAGATTGAGAATGGCTCAAACTAATACGATTTGGATTTTATTTGGAACATTATTTTTTCTTTTGCGATTGTTTTGGTTTTTTGCTGGAGTAGATTTGACAATTGAAAAGGACTTTGCTTATTTGGGATTTATGTTTCCGATATTTATTTATTTGTATTGTTGGAATTTAATTTCGGATATTTATAAAAGTAAAAAACCGTTTCTTTTGACTTCGTTGATTGTAATATTTGTCGGAATTATATTGAGCGGAATTTAAAAATAATAATAAAACATTTTACAACACCGTATCCTATGAAAAGCACTAGCCTAGTTCTCCAAAGTTAGTTGCTTGTTTGCTAGCTTCTGATTTTCCTTCGGAAAACCCTCGCACACAACCACGCAACTTTCCAAGATACACCAAACACTAAGCAATTTCCTAAAAAATGATTGAACAAGTATAGTAACGAAGAAGGTTTACTATACAATATTTTGAATCAAACAATTTATTTTTCTTTCAGTAGTTTTTCTAAATACTCCATTATTTTATCTTTAATAACCAAGCGCTTTAAGTCATTGGATACCTAATTAAAAAGTAATATATTGCATACATAAACGATATAATTGCAATTAGATTAATTTATTGTGGTTATACATGTGTTGGCAATAATTTGAGAAAACCGAAATCCGAATCAGAATTTATGAATATGACTGAAATTCCTTTACTGACTTTTGACAAATTATTTGACTTGGTTGAGGAAAATCGATTTGCAAACGAATCCGACAAAAAGATTGCTGAAAAAATACTCGAAGCGGAAAATGAATGGGGAGATTGGAAAACTTCAGTAAAGAATTTAAATGAATTTATTATTGTATTGGAAAAAGAAGTTGGCGGAACTGTTACCAAAACAAGTTTGAGTAAACTCTTGAAAAAATATAATCGGAATATTGCTCAAAATATGTGGGAAGCGGAAACCGTTTGTTCTTTATTAGAAATTTTTGATTTTACCCAAGAGACTGAATTGAGAAAAATATTTAATGAATTGACTGAAAAAGTAAAAACGGAATAAAAACTATTGCCAACACCGTATATAAAAAATTGCTGGTGTTGTGCTAAAACAAAGGTCGTTGCGCGTTTGCTACGTCTGATTTTCCTTCGGAAAATCCTCGCACGCAAACCCGCAACTTTCCATATACATAAACGTTGGCAACAAGAGAAAAATCGTAAAAACTAACTAAGTTAAAGACAAAAACAAAATTTTTAGGACAAATGGAAAATGGCGATTTAGAAGTTTTATGTTGTTTTTGTGGTCAAGATTCAATATTTAATAAAGCAATTGAAATCACAATAGAATGTGACAAGAAAACAAAAGATGTTCAAGCAGTTTATGCTCATTCTAAATGTCTTGATAAGGTTTTACATAAAAGTGTTCCGAGAGCATTTGATTTATAAATTGAACTAAATATTCACAGGAATTTAATGAAAAAATGGATTTTAATAATTGTTGGAATAATTCTGATTGGAATAATCGGAATTGGAATTAAAATCAACTCGGATTTAGATGAGCTAGTGGAAGCGTTAAACTCGGAGCACTCTTTAAACGAACCGAATTTGATAATTCTTTCGGACTCAATTTCACCAAACAAAAAATATAAATACTATCAATATCAATTTGACAAAGGCGGATTAGGATATTCAAGTATTTTTTGGTCAGTTATAAAGAATAACGAAAATGACCTTGGTAAAGGATTATTTCCACAAGGATATAAAGTAATTGGCTGGAATAAAAAAAACGAATTGATTTTAAAAAAGTGGATTCCAACGTCGGAATTAAAAGCTGTTACGGAATTGAAAAACGGAACGGAAATTAACGGAATAAAAATAAATGTTGCGGAATAAAAACGAACGCACAACAAAGCCGTATATAAAAAATTGCTTATTTTAGGCTTAAACAGAGGTCGTTGCTTGTTTTGTTACGTCTGATTTTCCTTCGGAAAATCCTCGCATACAAACCCGCAACTATTCTTAAAGATAAACGTTACCTGCAAGCTGAAAACGAACCGCTCGATTTAAAATTTAAATAAACATGAGAATTAAAACTACATTACTATTGAGCATATGTTTATGTATAATGACAGGTTGTAAAAAGGACAACATTTTAGAACTACCTATCACTTATCACAAAGGATTTGGACCTTTCGAAGCATCTACAAGTGGTGCAGATCTTTATTTTGAAATTATAAATAACCCTTGGGAAAAAACATATTTGAAAGTTTCTGGTATACCACAAAACTGGACTGACGCTAAAGTTGGACAAATTCAATCAGATATGGACCAATATGTTTATCAAAACTACCTTTTGGGAGATATCTCAAAAGAATGGTATGAAGAGCTACAAAAAACATGGGATTGGGAACCAGATACATTGAATTTATCAAAAGAGCCAATAAAAACCAGAGCTGCTTTCGCTATTGGAAATGATTCCGTTGGAAATACAATGGTCGTTGTAGATGCAAATAACAATTATGATTTTAGTGATGATGAGCCTTTTGAACTAGTTCAGTATGAAAGTGAATTAGATCGGGATGCACGGTTAAATAATGAAGCAATATATGTTACTTTTGAACGCCTATTAAATGACAAAAAGATTCAGGTTGAAGTTCCTATCTTGATTTCCTCTGCCAATATGGATCAATATTACTTAAATTGTAATTTCGCTCAGTACCGTACTGCAAAACTAGAGAATCACTTAATATACATCTATTCTAGAAATATCTTTCCATTTAGAAATGTAGGGATAAGTAGTAGCCAAAGTCCAATTGGAGAAAAAATAGATTTTGATAAAGTAGCTTTTGACAATGAATATCTTGAAATCGGAACTAATGTATACAAAAACTTGGGAGTAAAGAGGAATAAAGACGTTTTACTTTTAGAAAAAATGAATTTTTCTAAAAATCAAATACGCTCTATTCAAATTGGATTTAAAGCAATTGATTTTTCAGGAAGTCAGTTTAAACAGGAAAATACTATTTCATTGGATATTTTAAAGGGGAAATATGTACTTCTTGACTTTTGGGGTACTTGGTGTGGTCCTTGCATCCAAGAAATCCCAAACCTCAAGACGTTATACGATCATACTGATAAATCAAAATTTGAAATAATTAGTATTGTCGTGGAAAGTCCAATAAAGGATTTAGAGCAAATGATGAGTAAATATGAAATAACATGGCCTCAAATTATATCCGATGATTCAAACAAAATCAAAGAAAAGTACGGAATAGTTAGATATCCGACAACATTTCTGATTAGCCCTGAAGGAACAATTATTGCGAAAGATTTAAGAGGAAAAGAATTGGAAAACAAAATAGAAAGTTTACTAAAAATAAAGCCAGCAGGTAACACCTTATAAAATTAATGGCTAGTTTTTAGCCTATTTGGAAAATTCCTGCGGAATTTTCTCTGGCAAGTATCTCTTTACTAAATTAGGTGCTTAAACTCGCCACTAATCTTATACATCAACGTACACCATTTAAGAAAACGCAAAATTGAATCAAGAAATTAAAATATCACGTTCGGATATAATTGCAAAATGTGACCAATATTTAAATGGAGAAATTGGAAAATCGGATTTGCAAAATTATGCTTTGAACTTAATAGTTGACGAAAACGACATTTATGATTGGAGTGACGAAATTGTTTCTGACATCATTTTTCAATGGGACAGTCCAGAAATTAGTTTCCCGATTAACAAAAAGAACATCGAATTGTGGAAACACCAATTAGAAACTGAAGAAAATTTATTGGCAGACTATAATATTTGGAATGTGCATATTGACCGACAAAAAGAAATCTGCGAAAAATATCAATCTAAATGGAATCCAATCAACAAAAAATTAATGATAGGCTGTTCAATTGACCTTTTATCTGACCCAATAAATGGACTTCGACATCCAAAAGAAGGAATTACAACAGGATGGTATATTTGGAGCGGAGATTGGTCTGACAAAAATGATTTTTTCAAACCTATGTGCGCAGAACACCTGCTTGAAATCCGACCTGAATTAATAAAATATTTCGGTCTTGATGTTGGTTATCGATTTTTGATTGACAAAAATGGATACGAAGATGTTTGGTTTGACGAAAAATTAAAATTAACTGAATAAAAAAACGGTGTATAAGCCGTATAAAAAAACTGCTAGTTTTACCTAAACCAAAGTTAGTTGCTCTTTTGCTAGCTTCTAATTTTCCTTCGGAAAACCCTCGCACACAACCACCCAACTTTCCAAGATACACAAAACCCTAAGCAATTTCCTAAAAAATGATTGAACAAGTATAGTAACGAAGAAGGTTTACTATACTATATTTTGCATCAAGCAAATTATTTTTCTTTCAGTAGTTTTTCTAAATACTCCATTATTTTAGCTTTAATAATCAAGCGCTTTAAGTCATTGGATACCTAATTAAAAAGTAATATATTGCATACATAAACGATATAATTGCAATTAGATTAATTTATTGTGGTTATACATGTGTTGTGTGCAATTAAAAAAACAACCGGAGACTAGATGAACAATAAGGAAAGAAAAGAAATCTTATTTAAAATTTACTCTGAAAACTTTAAGTTTATCAAAGAAAATTCAAGCCTAAAGGATAAATTTGATAAAGATTTCGGTTGTTTTTGTCCAATTTGCTTAGATTATTTTGAGAAGGCTGATTTATTTGACAAAATTAATCCATTGACAATAGAACATAATCCTCCTCAATCTTTAGGAGGGAAAAGCAGTGTCTTGACTTGTAAAAAATGTAATTCAGAAGCTGGACATAAAATTGACGATGAAATTTTGACCGCCCTAAAGGAAATCGATACCCTAAATTTTAAGCCTAATTCCGAAATTAAAACACAATTTTTTAATGACTCTACAGAAGGAAAAGGTGTAAATGCTAAAATTAAAATTCAAGATGATGGACAGTTCATTATAAATATAGATACTAAAAACAATAATCCTAAAATTCATAAAAAGTTTTTTGACAGTGAGGTTCGCGAATATAAATCGCCCCTATTTAGTAATGATATTAGAGAAATCGGATGGAAGAAAAAACTAACCTTCAATTTTAAAAAACCTAATAAAACAAACGAAAGATTAGCTAGTATTTCACTATTAAAAATAGCTCATTTAATGGCTTTTGAAAAACTTGGGCATCTATATTTGTTTAATAAAAACAACCAAATTATCAGAGACCAAATTAGGTCTCCCGAAAAAGAAATTATTACAAACCCGTTCTGGATAAAATATAATTTTCCTGACAATATAGTCGGAGTAAATATTATCACCAAGCCAAGAAAACTTAGGTCTATTCTAGTTGTATTCGATTTAAAAACTAAATCTGATTCTTATAGATTTTCAATATGTCTTCCTGGTCTAAGCGTTGGAGATGAAAACATCTATCAAAACATAAATGACCTTTTATGTCAAGGAAACGGTTTTGAAAATGCCGAAGTCAATAATTATATTAATTCAGAATATAATATTAAAGATGTTGAGAAAACATTTGATTTAGTAAGGTTTTGGGAATCATTTGTAGAAAAACAATAAAAAAATAACTGCACACAACACCGTATAAAAAAAATTGCTAGTTTTAGCTAAACCAAAGTTAGTTGCTTGTTTGCTAGCTTCTGATTTTCCTTCGGAAAATCCTCGCACACAAACACGCAACTTTCCTTATACATAAACGTTAGGCAAAATAACAAACTCAAATGAAAAACATAATAATATTCATCTTACTAATAATTTTTACGTCATGTAACTTAGGAGATAAAAAGTCATCTCAAAAAAAGTATCAAGACTATTTCTATGATATAAATAAACTAACACAACCTAAGGTACAAATTTTCAAATATCATAAAAATGATTCTATAGAATATTATTTCACCAAAATCGAAAGGCTCATAAAAGGAACTGATACTCTTTATATTCAAAATAATTTCAATAATTATATAAAGTTTGATTCTTTAATATCAAAAATCAATGAAAATAAAACGGAAATCGTAGGGCTTTACTTTTTTAATGGTGACTCTTCCGAAATAATAACTAAAGCTGAAATGATTAGTGGACAAACAATGCCTAACGATAAATTTAAAACACACCAACTTCTAATGAACGTAAAAACACCTACTGGTGAACTCATGAATTTTAAAGGAGTTTTATCTTTATTGAAAATTGAAAATTATCAAATAGAAAACAGAGAAGTTGAATGCATGGTTATGACTTCCGAAACTAATGCTTATTATAAGAAAAACTTATTATTCTCTAATATTGACACATTGTACATGGCAAAAGGATTAGGATTAATAAGGAAATACTCTAGTTCAGTAGGTCAAAATAAATTATGGGAAATCGAAAAAGTGATTAATTTTAGTGACTTTGATATAAACGATTACAAAGATTATACTTTGCCTAACACCGTGTATAATTAATTGCTTTGGCAAGTGCTTATTTGGAAAATTCCTTCGGAATTTTCTCTGGCAAGTTTTTGTTTACTAAATTAGTTGCTGAACTACGCAACTAATCATACACATCAACGTTGGCAACAAGCTAAAATCACTCAACTGGAAATGAATGAAAAAAATATTAATCGTCATACCAATCATAATTTTAATAATGGGATTTTCACTATTTAACAGACAATCAAAAGAAGAAAAGTTTTGGAATTGGGTTTCTAAAAATAAAATTGAACTCGAAAATTTCATTAATTCTGACCAAGAAGATTATACAATTTATAATCAACTGACTAAAGAAATGAAAAAATATAATTCAGTTCTTTTTCCCGAAATGACATTGACCGAAAAAGATGAAGTTGTTCTAATAATTACACCTGATGGAATGCCAGAAGGTGTTTTACCAACTGAAAAATTATATAACTCTAAACCTGAATTAGATAATTGGATAATCAAAAAATTCAGACAAGCAACTGACGAAATCGGACTAAATTATGACGGAATTGAATACCCAAGTTCGGATATTGAAATTATTCCCGAATTAGATAATGAACGAGGAAAAATTAATATCAAGGTGTTTATAAGGAATATGAATTCAGATGTTAAAAAACATCAAGCATTATCATTTCTTTATCTTGACCACATTCTCGGAGAATATAATACAATTACCAAAGTTGGATATATAGATTTTTATCATTTAGATAACGACAAAAGCGTTGAGAATGGAATTTCGCTTTTGGAATTAAGAAAATTAATAGAAAAAGAATTTAATTAATCGGAAAAATAAAAAGCCAGTTGCCAACACAGTATATAAAAAATTGCTAGTTTTAGCTAAACCAATGTTAGTTGCTCGCTTGCTAGCTTCTGATTTTCCTTCGGAAAATCCTCGCACACAAACACGCAACTTTCCATATAAACGTTGGCAAACATTTGAGAAATGAAATACTTTAAAATTATATTTGCTTTTTTTCTTTTAATTTGCCAGACCTCTTGCCAGAAAAAAATAGTTGGAACTTGGTATAAATGCAATAAAGATGGAAGTTATGATGAATATAAAATAGCTGACCATTATACAATTATGCTTTCAAGTAAATCTGACATTGTTTGGATTCATAAAGTTAAACAAATCGACAACGGAATTATTGTTTCGGATTTTGAATCTTCTGTTAATCGGCTAATGACAAATAATGACACGTTGATTGTCTTATCAAAAACTAAAAATAAAATTATTTTAAAAAGCTCTTACACTTGGGCCAAAATGGAACTCAATAAAGCGGATTTTGACTTTGACAAAATTGATTCTACAAATTTGGATTCTTGGAAAAACAAAACTATATCGGAATTTAAAAAAAGAGCCGAATTAATAAATTGTCCTGACTTAAGAACTGAAAAAGAAAAAAACATTCCGACTATAGATTTAGACGATTTTGAGGAAGAAGAAATACCAATAACTGAAGTAAAATAAAAAACGATTTGCCGTATAAAAAAACTGCTAGTTTTAGCTAAACCAAAGTTAGTTGCTCGTTTGCTAGCTTCTAATTTTCCTTCAGAAAACCCTCGCACACAACCACGCAACTTTCCAAGATACACCAAACACTAAGCAATTTCCTAAAAAATGATTGAACAAGTATAGTAACGAAGAAGGTTTACTATACTATATTTTGCATCAAGCAAATTATTTTTCTTTCAGTAGTTTTTCTAAATACTCCATTATTTTATTTTTAATAATCAAGCGCTTTAAGTCATTGGATACCTAATTAAAAAGTAATATATTGCATACATAAACGATATAATTGCAATTAGATTAATTTATTGTGGTTATACATGTGTTGTGCGCAAGCTAAAAAAACACTCTGCACTAAATGACAGAACCGATAAAAAAGAATTTTATGTCTGGAAAACATTGGATTATTGCCTTAATGATCTTGATTTCTGGTTACGGAATTTATAGTGGAATAAAGGATAAAAATTCTAAAAATGAAAGATGGACTGCCGAAAGCTCAAAAATATTAACGGATAAATGCATTTCTGATTCAAAAGAAATGGCGGAAAATTACGCTGAATTGACCTACGAATACTGTAAATGCTCGACCAAAAAAATTCAAGCGGAATTTACTCAATCGGAATATATTAAGATTACGAAAATGTCAATTGAAAATCAAACTAAAAAATTATTACCAGTCTTTCAAAGTTGTCTGACTGAATATCAAACGAAAATTAAAAATCGGAATTGAAAAGCAGAACGCAGAAAGCCTGCGCACAACAATGTATAAAAATAATCGCTCAATTTTGGGCTTAACCAAAGGTCGTTGCAAGTTTACTACGTCTGATTTTCCTTCGGAAAATCCTCGCACGTAAACCCGCAACTATTCTTATACGAGACCGTTACCTTGCATTAAAAATACTCACTCAAACGTAAGTTTTGCGGAAAAAATATTGAGATTTAAAGCAAGTTTTTGCGGAATTTAAAAACAGAAAAAACCAAGATTGCGAAATTTTAGCCCGTTTGCGGAATAAACAAAAATAGTAAAACCATGTTTGCGGAAAAACCAATCGCAGCGGAAAAATGAGCAAGTTTGCGGAATTGTTAAACGCAGAAAATCACTCAAAAAAAAGAAGAAAAAAGAAAGAAATAACACTATATTTAGCGGACAATAAAACTGAAAAAACAATAAAAACGCAAGGTAACATTGTATAAAAATAATGCGGACAAATTGTTTAATCAAAAGTTAGTGTGTGTTTGCTAGCTTCCGATTTTCCTTCGGAAAATCGCCGCTCACAAACCCGCACTATTATTATACGCGACGTTGTAGTGCATTTAAAAAAACCTTCTGAATGGATTTAAAACCTGGAAAATTGATTCTCTTCTTCGGACTTTTTTGCTTTGCGATTTCCTTGTTATTAATATATGTTCTATTTTTTGTGCTCAAGGAATATGAAAACGGCGGACTTTTGAGTGTTCTTCTATTGTTCATTGGTTTTTTCTCAATCGGACTTTATCTGACCTTACACTACTACAAGTACAGAATTATAATCGGAGATAAATCAATGATTATTAAAAACGAACTTGGGACAAAAAAAGAAATTTACTGGACTGATATTGAAAAAGTGGATTACAATAAAACTTTCAATATGATTATTGTTTTGAGCAATAAAAAGAAAAAATGGATTAGTCCGATTTATGGACATATTGTTGATTTTATTGACCCGAAAAAATATTCAGAAAACCTTAAACAACTGATAAAATAAAAACGCACTACAACAACGGCTATAGTTCATTGCTTCCGACTTTCCTCACGGAAAGTCCTCGCAAATTTGCTATCTTCGGTTTACGGCGGAAAATCCTCGCGGATTTTCACGCAACGAAACCATAGCCCAACCGTTGTGTGTCATACCGAAAAACCTCGTAAATTGACATTTGGCAGAGATGACGTAAAGATGACATAACAATGACGCAACCAAATTATACTAACATTAATAGTTTTGTTCTGAACAATTAAAACAAGAAAAATGAAGAACAAAAATCTGGCAAAAAAAGTAAAAGAATTAAGAAGGAGAAAAGGATTTTCTCAAGAAGAATTGACAGAGAATTCTGGTTTGAGCTTAAGAACAATCCAACGAATTGAAAATGGAGAAACGGAACCGACAGGTGAAACTTTAAAGAGAATATCTAATGCCTTAAATGTTAGTCCTGAGGAATTAATAGATTGGACAATAGTTGAGGACAACGGATTTTTAAAAGCAATGAATCTTTCTGCTTTAACGTTTATCTTATTTCCTTTATTAGGAATTTTAGTGCCATTGATAATGTGGATTTCTAAAAAAGATAAATTAAAAAATATCAATATTATTGGAAAGAATATTTTAAACTTTCAAATAACTTGGACGATAATATTGTTTGTTGGGTTTATAATAAACTCAATTATACTTGCAAAAGATTTTGATTCAAAAGAAGTTTTGTTGGTTAATTCTATAATTTCAAGTCAAAAACGAATCTTGATTTTCTTTTTGATAATGTATGGAATAAATGCAGTACTGATAATAGTTAATACCTTTAGAATTCAAAAAAATAAGGAAGTATTCTATCAACCAAAAATCAACTTTATAAGAAATTAAAGTACGCCACACAACAAAGTATATAATTTAGCTAAACCAAAGTTAGTTGCTTTGTTTGCTAGCTTCCGATTTTCCTTCGGAAAACCCTCGCACACAACCACGCAACTTTCCAAGATACACCAAACCCTAAGCAATTTCCTGAAAAATGATTGAACAAGTATAGTAACGAAGAAGGTTTACTATACTATATTTTGCATCAAGCAAATTATTTTTCTTTTAGTAGTTTTTCTAAATACTCCATTATTTTATCTTTAATAATCAAGCGCTTTAAGTCATTGGATACCTAATTAAAAAGTAATATATTGCATACATAAACGATATAATTGCAATTAGATTAATTTATTGTGGTTATACATGTGTTGTAGCCAATTTGAGAAATGACAGAATTCCTAAAAAAATATATTTTAAAGAAATGGTGGTTGCCATTTTTATTGTTCATTTTATCAGCTCTAATTTTTCTAGCTCTAATTTCATCGACGAATAAAATTTTACTGAATATATCTGACTATTTTTTCTATTTACTATTATCCTATTGCTTATTGCTGGATTTTGGCAACTAATCAAAGGAAAATGGTATATAGGAATACTACAATTGGGAAGTTTATTTGTTGGTGTTTTAGGATTGATTTTCATTTCTTCCTTTATGTCTATGTTTGGACCTGACACAGATACTTTTGCTGATAATTTAAAATTACCCAAAAATGTGAAATTGGAAAAACCGATTGATACCAAAATGGGAGATAATTTTGAGTCAATAAGACCTGATAGTATAAAGCAAATCACAAGAGAAAATTGATTTTCAACTTTACAATTCTTTTCAACCAGGTTTATTTGAATATGATTTATGGATTAATTCAAAACAAAACGGAACAGTCTTTCTTAAAGCATTTGAAATAACTCAAGAAATAGAGCTTTCAGTCCCAAGGCTTAAGGAAAGGTCAAGTATGAAAATTAATAATACGAATGACACCATCAAGAAGTTCAGTACCAAAGATGATTTTACGATTTATGAAGGTGATTGGGGAAAACCATATGGTGCAAGATTTGAGGTTTGGTTCAAACCAGACAATGGTGGAAAGGAAGTAAAATTATTAGAAAAAAATTATATAATCGAAGGATGGATGAGATAAAAACTGGCTACAATCGAGTAGACGGGTGACGACTTAAAAGTCGTCACTGCGCCTCTCACACCACCGTACGTACGGGTCTCGTATACGGCGGTTCACCAAATTGAAGTTTGCGTATTATTAATGTAATCTAACAAAGGTTTATACCCTTTTCGTTTAAGCCTAGAAACTGTAATAGTCGTCTTTAAAATAGGACTTTGAGCGACTGCCCAACCTCCCATTCTGGTGCGACTCCAAGCATAGGCTTGTCCGATTTCTATACCTAATCGAATGAGATTTTTACGTTTCCTCTCTAGCTTTTCCAATCGTGCCAAATACAATAGCGTAACCGATTTCTTAACCATTCATCTAGCTTTTTAACTTTTGCATAGATGTTAGTTAAGCGGTAATTATTCATCCAGCCTCGACAGACTTGATTAAGCCGATCCAGACGTTCGAATAACGACATGGGTTTGGTTTTCTTGGTGATACTTTTCAAGTTACGTTTAAACTTTGCCCAACCTTTCTTGGTTACCACTAGTGCATATTGTCCTTTTATACCCTTTTTATAAACGGGTACAAATCCATGCCCAAGTAACTCAAAGTTTACAGGTCTGCGAATGCCGCTTTTGGCTTTATTTATAGGTAGTTTAAGTCTATCTCTTAAAAAGATAAACAGTTTATTTCCTATAGTTTTTGCCTCGCTTTTACTTTTTGCGTAAACACTAAAGTCGTCTGCGTAGCGAACATAGCGCAAGCCCATGCTTTTCATTTCTTTGTCCAAAACATCTAACATAATGTTAGATAATAAGGGACTAATGGGACTACCTTGAGGGATCCCTTTTCTGCGCTTTTTGAGTGTTCCATCTATTAAGATGGGCGCTCTTAACCATTTTCGGATTAATCGCAAGGTGGTTGGACATTTTACTTTGCGGTAAATAAGTTGAAGTAAGATACAGTGGTCTACTTCATCAAAGAACCCTTGTAAATCAATATCTACAATATCTTGGTAACCATCATTGATGTAGCCTTGTGCTTGTAATACTGCTTTTTGGATGTTCTTTTGTGGGCGAAATCCATAACTAACAGGTTCAAAATCATATTCAAAATGAACCATTAATTGTTGACTTACCGCCTGTTGTAGCCACCTATCTACTACTGTTGGTATTCCTAATAATCGGGTTTTACCCGGTCCTTTTGGAATGGTTACTCCTAAAATTGAATTTGGCACATAGCTATTTGTGCGAATTGTAGATAATATAAGCGAACGGTTTTCCAATATGTATGCCGAAAGTGCCGTTGTTTTCATACCATCTACGCCGTTCGCTCCTTTATTGCGCTCCACTTGGCGTGTTGCTTTATAAAGGTTTGTTGCTGATAATACCTGTTCAATCATAGATTCAATAATTCGTGTACTCCTGTTGGTTTAAAACTAGGCTAGCTAAGCATCCTAATCGAATTCCAACGTAATTTAATGTTTAGTCCTTCCTTACCCGTGAGACCTGTACAATTCTTGTTGCACCTCGTTTCCTGTAAGTACTATGACTTCTGCTGACTTCTCTACTTAACCAACTCGTAGTTGTAGAGATCTCCCCAGGTAATGGCATCTTCTTTCTCTCAATCCCTGCCGTATCTACATATTTACCCTTTTGTTAATCTTAGGGCGTTACAATGATGTGCTTGCTTACCCAAGTAAATATGCCTCTGTATACGGTTTCTGTTCGTCAGTACCGAGTTTTGTAGTTTCGCTTCCTTCACTCCATGTCTCACGACACACGAGCTTGCGACTTACTAATGCTTCAGGACGTTACTCCTGCGCATAAGGGACTTGCACCCTATAGATTAATTATTTACCTTTCGGTAAAGAAAAGATGCCCATGCTGGGCACACACAACGTGTATAATTAATTGCTTTGGTCGTTGCTTATTTGGAAAATTCCTTCGGAATTTTCTCGCGTTCGTTTTTGTTTACTAAATTAGTTGCTCAAACACGCAACTAACCATACACAACAACGTTGTGAAAAATTTAAAAAACGAACTACAAATGAAATTTACTACTAAATTAATCTTTTTCCTATCAACCTTATTTTTGTTTAATTGTTCGTCTGAAAAAAAGAAATTTCTGCAACTAAACGGGGAGGTAAAAGGGACTGACATCAAGTCAATTATGTTGATCAAACCTAACCAAGATACTAGATTTGATTCAATAATACAGATTCCGGTCATTGAAGGGAAATTTTATTACGAAGAAGAACTTCAAAACCCAGAGGTAGTAAATTTAGCGTTTACCGAAAGCGTAAAAAGTGGAGCTTACAGACCAATGCCATTATTTTTAGAAAACGAAAAAATTAATTTGACCATTTTTCCAGAAGAAGAATTTGATAAAAATACAGTCAAGGGAGGAAATTTAAACATTAAATACAAAAATTATAAAAAAGAAGCTGACTCTTTATTTAATCCTAAAGATTGGGAAAAACAACTAAAATGGGAGCAAGAGTATTATATTCCTCAAAATCCTAGCTTGGTATCTTATTATCTTTTTTTGGAGCAATTAAGATATTTTAAAGAAAACCTTAATCTAGATTTAATTAAAAATAATTACAAAAAATTATCAGAGAGTAATCAAAATCATCCTTACAATGAACTAGCTTTAAATTTAATTAGTGCTATTGAAAATATAAAAGTTGGAAAAAAATATACTGATTTTTCAGCACCTGATTTAAATGGAAATGAAATAATACTTTCTGACAAAATAAAGGAAAAAGTTGCTCTTTTGGATTTATGGGCAACTTGGTGTGGACCCTGCATTGCAAAAAGTAGAACAATGGTTCCTGTCTATAATGAATATAAAGACAAAGGATTTACAATCATTGGTGTTGCAGGAGAATTTAAAAACACTGATAGACTTGTAAAATTCTTAGAAAAAGAAAAATGGGAATGGACAAACCTTGTTGAGTTGGACAGACAAAATAATATTTGGCAAAAATATGGAGTTGATGGTGGTGGCGGAATATTTCTAATCGACGAAGACGGACTGATTTTGGCAAAAGACCCGACAGCAGAGGAAGTGAGAATTGAATTAGAATCTCGACTGAATTAAAAAAACTTTGCACAACAATGCCTATAAGTAATTGCTTGTTATCGCCTACTTCTGAAAATCCTCACGGATTTTCAGTTTGGTGTGTACTTGCAAAGTTAAGTGCTAACCCACGCAACTACTCATAGCCGAGACCGTTGTGTGCAAGCTGAAAACCGAGAATAATTGAGAAAAACGATTTACATAATTACTCTGATTTTACTAATAATTGGAATTCCATTATTTGAATTTATGGCTTTTAATTCAATGGTTAGTTTAAAGTATGAAACACGTGAATTAACGGATTGTATTTCACTCGTTTTTGGAATTGATTTATGTAACGCAATTAGAACTTTTCACATTTTAGCAATTCTTTGTGGACTGACAACTATCGGACTTTTGATTTACAGAAAACGGATTTTAAAACAAAAAAGTGAGAATGAAATTTAAAATATTAATTTGTGTATTATTATTTTCAATTTGTGGTTGTAGCGTGGAAAATGAACGAGAAAAATACGCTGAATTAATAATTAAAAAAGTAGAACAATTTAAAACGGAAAAAAATAGATTGCCGAAAAATGTCTCTGAAATTGGATTAGTTGAACTTGAAAATAGTAAAGCTTTCTACGAGAGAAAAACTGACTCGACTATAAGCTCATTACAATCGCAGAAACTCAGTGCTATATAAGATATATAGAAAGCTTTTATGATAATAATAATATCCCAAAATTCACACTGAAATGTTACTTTGGTAAAAACCAATCTTGGACTATTGTTTCTGATTTAGAAACATTAAAACATGAACAGTTACATTTCGACCTTTGGGAACTTGTTACTAGACAAATTAGAAAAGCATTTTCGGATTTAAACAACAAATCCGAGAAAAATGTTTCTGTCTATTATGAAAAATATACCGAATTGATGCATTATGGTATAGAATTGCAAAATCAGTACGACAACGAAAGCTATTTTAGTGAAAAAGGACAAAATTATTGGAATAATAAAATTTTGAACGGACTTAAAGAGTTGAATAATTATAAACTTTAAAAATAAAAGTACTGTACACAACACAGTAAAAATAATGCGTAGTTTAGTGCTTAACCAAAGTTAGTTGCTCGTTTGCTAGCTTCCAATTTTCCTTCAGAAAACCCTCGCACACAACCACGCAACTTTCCAAGATACACCAAACCCCAAGCAATTTCCTAAAAAATGATTGAACAAGTATAGTAACGAAGAAGGTTTACTATACTATATTTTGCATCAAGCAAATTATTTTTCTTTCAGTAGTTTTTCTAAATACTCCATTTTATCTTGTTTAGATTTAATAACCAAGCGCTTTAAGTCATTGGATACCTAATTAAAAAGTAATATATTGCATACATAAACGATATAATTGCAATTAGATTAATTTATTGTGGTTATACATGTGTTAGCCCACATTTAAAAAAACTATGAGCTTAAATACAGATTTAGTAAGAGCAACGAAAGAAGGAGATTTAAAAAAAGTCTCTGAATTGATTGAATCTGGTGCGGACTTAAATACAACTGTAGGAGATAGTGATAAACGAAATTTACTTCATCACGCTTCTCAAAAAGGACATCCAAAACTGATTGAATTTCTAATTGAAAAAGGTATTGACATTAATAGTTTAGATAATAGAAAAAGAACACCATTATATTTAGCTTGTTATGATTACAAAGTTGATTCAGCTAAAACCCTTGTTTCAAAAGGCGCTACAATAAATATAAGTGGCGAATATAATCCACTCGATATGGCAAGTTCAAATTCATTCTACGGAACTGAAATCGTTGAATTATTACTTGAAAATAATGCTGATGTAAATCTTATTTGCAGAGGAACGAGTGTAACACCTTTAATGGGTGCTTTACACCAAAAGAAAACTGATGCACTTAAATTGCTATTAAATGCAGGAGCGAATACAAATCACATTGACGCTAATGGAGAATCGCCATTAGGAAGAATTTCAGTTTTTGAATTTCCTGAACAAATAAATTTATTGTTAGATTTTAAAGCCAAAATAAACTTTCAAGATAGAAAAGGCAATTCGGCTTTACATTTAGCAACAGAAAGAGAAAACAAAAAAGTAATCGAAGTTCTAATTAAAAGAGGAATTAAAGTCAATCTAAAAAATAAGAATGGAGAAACCGCAAAGGATATTGCCAAAAAAAATAGTCCTGAAATATTCTCACTCATTTGTGAATTAACAAATGAGAATCCAAAAGAAAATAATCAAAGTGGAATATTATCTAAAATTGGAAAATTGTGGAGATAAAAACGTGGGCTAACATTGTATATGAAAAATAGCGCAAGTCGTTGCTAACACAAAGGTTTGGGCATTTTTGGAAAGTCGCCAAATTTTAAATTTGACAAATTCACAAAAACAAAATAATTAATAAAATTTAAAAATTCGGCTTGTGAATTATCCGAAATTTATCGCTTATTTTCAGCGCTACTTTTCATATACGAGACGTTGGCAGTACATTTGACCAAAAAACGAAATGAGTAGAATTTTAGAAACTTTTGGATTAAAAAAACACCTGAATTTGACTGTCAAAATGGAAAAGTCTGAATTCATAAATTTTATAGAATCGAAAGTTAAGCCTAATAGGCTCTTCTTTTTTGACATATTTGACGTTAAACAAAAAGAGTATTATGGAACTGTAAATAAAGATGATTTTTGGTTAAGAATTGGAACAAAATCAATTACTGGAGGTTCTTTCGCAAGTGCAGAAGGAAAAATGAAAAGTCATTTAGATAAAACTGAATTGAATATAAAAATAATAGGTTGGAATTGGTTCATTATACTCTGGTTTTTGGTTATGTCACTTATTTTTGGACTTGCATTAAATGATATTATTAAAGATAACTCTTATGGAATTTTAATTGTCTTTGGACCAATATTTTTAATCTTTTATTTAATCGGAATTTATAAAATTAGAAGTGGAGTTAAAAAATTTGAACGACAACTAATGACCCAACTGAAAAAATTATTGTGAATAAAAACGTGCTACAACACCTAAAAATAATTGCGGTTTAATGCTTAATCAAAGGTCGTTGCGTGTTTGTAACGTCTGATTTTCCTTCGGAAAATCCTCGCACACAAAACTCGCAACTATTCTTATACGCAACGTTACCATACAACTCAAAACACATAATGAAAACTGAGAAAGAACCGATAGGTAAATTCATCAATGAATTGGAACTTCCCGAAAATGTTAAGAAAGGAATAAGAATCTTGACTTGGGTAATACCAATCATTATTTTTTCATTGGTCATTTATGCGGGATTTTTTGAAAGTGCTGATAAAAAAAGAGAAAGAGATATTAAGTCAACATTAGAATATAATTTTAAAGGTAAAGTAAAAGAAAAATATATTAGTTGGAATCATAATACACCGACTACAAAACTATACGATGGAAAAGAGATTGGTTCAGATTATGGATTATATAATTTAGTACAAATAAATGATTCTATATCAAAAGAAAAAGGAGTACTATACGTCAAGATATATAGAAAAGAAAGTGACACATCAAATTATTTATATTTTGACAAAGAATACTTTAATATATTGGACAGAAAAAATAAATCAGATTAAAAACGGTGTACAACACCGTAAAAAAACTGCTAGTTTTACCTAAACCAAAGTTAGTTGCTTTGTTTACTAGCTTCTAATTTTCCTTCGGAAAACCCTCGCACACAACCACGCAACTTTCCAAGATATACAAAACCCTAAGCAATTTCCTAAAAAATGGTTGAACAAGTATAGTAACGAAGAAGGTTTACTATTCTATATTTTGCATCAAGCAAATTATTTTTCTTTCAGTAGTTTTTCTAAATACTCCATTATTTTATCTTTAATAATCAAGCGCTTTAAGTCATTGGATACCTAATTAAAAAGTAATATATTGCATACATAAACGATATAATTGCAATTAGATTAATTTATTGTGGTTATACATGTGTTACCAAACAGTTGAAAAACGAACTCTAAACTGAATGAACAAACCTTACGCAATTATATTTTTCGGATTTTTAGCAGTTTTAATGGGAATTGGAAAGGACAAAACCGAACTCATCCCATCTGAACTGAAACTGATATTCGGACTTTTACTCATTGCGTACGGAATTTATCTAATTTACAAACCCTCAACTGAAAAAACGGAAATTGAAACCCTGACAAAAAAACCAGCGGAAAAAAGACGTTCATATATTTATTTAGCAATTGGAGTTTTATTACTAAAATCACCTGACTTTTTTGACCCAAATAATCCTTATGAACTGAATTTTATAAAAATCTTAATTTTTGTTCTTGGAATTGGATTTGTGATTTATGGACTGAATTTGTTCTTTAAAGAAAAAAAAGATAAGCGAGAAAGTGGTTCAATAGAATAAAAAACCGTTTGGTAACACCGTGTATAATTAATTGCTTTGGCAAGTGCTTACTTGGAAAATTCCTTCGGAATTTTCTCTGGCAAGTATTTGTTTACTAAATTAGTTGCTTAACCACGCAACTAACCATACACAACAACGTTAAGAGCAACAAAACTAAAAATTTAATAAATGGAAAAAATTTGGATAATATTAATAGTAATATCACTTTTTGCAATAATCACTTTTCTTTATTGGAAACTGACGAATGGCTATGCTGAAAAAGAATACGGTAAAAAGATGTTTAAACAATGGGGAACGAGAACTTTTTATTGGACTGGAGCATTATTCACTAGTGGTGGAATTACAGTATTTGTTATTTACCTATTAAAATGGGGAAATGTTTTGACTTTTTAAAAGTATAAAAACGAAATACCTTTGAATTTAAGATTGTTGCGGAATCGGAATTAAAAACCAAACTGAATTGGAAATTTAGCAAGTTTCGGAATTGCTAACTCTGACGGGATTGAAAAATTTTGCAGAATATAACGCTGACCAAATTTGAACCGACAAAAAATAACTGTTGCCAGCCGTGTAAAAAACATTGCTTATTTTAGTTCAACCGTTTGGTCGATGTTTTGTTTGCTTGCTTCCGATTTTCCTTCGGAAAACCCTCGCACACAACCACGCAACTTTCCAAGATACACCAAAAAACCCTAAGCAATTTCCTAAAAAATGATTGAACAAGTATAGTAACGAAGAAGGTTTACTATACTATATTTTGCATCAAGCAAATTATTTTTCTTTCAGTAGTTTTTCTAAATACTCTATTTTATCCTGTTCAGATTTTAATAGGCGCTCATAGAGTTTTTTGTTTTCTTCATGAGCTTCTAAAAGCTTATCTAATGGATTGAAAGTGCAATTATTAGGATGAAAAGTACCTTGGCTATTGCTAAAGCTATTATCATAAAAATTATTAAAGTAATTTATGGCTAACTCTTCTGAAAAATTTCCAATGGCTTCTTTTGTAACTCCAAGAATTTTAGCAATCTGTTCGAGTTTATCATCTTCAACCTTTTCAGATTGTTCAATTTTAGAAACCGCTTGTTGACTAATGCCCAGAGCTTCCGCAAGGGTTTCCTGTTTCATGCCCCGAAGCTCTCTAATACGGCTAATTTTTCTGCCGATATGATTTGGTTTTATTGCTGTTTCCATAATCCAAATATAAGATTTTTTTCAAAAACTGTATGCTTGTAAAAAACAAATTCCTACGGGTATCATACAAATAGTTTTGGTTGGCTACACAACCTTTTTGTACTTAGTTTATGTGAAAAAATAAGTATGAAAAATAAAGCCCAAAAACAAGCCAAAAACAAGCACGCTAAAAAACTTCAAGAGCTTAATAAAATAGCTCAAGAATATTTTAAATTGCTCTCTCCAACGCCTCCATATAACTATAGACAAGGCAACTACCTAGAATATGCTTATATCCGTAATTATGAAGAATTAGGCTATACATTAGAATCTATGTTAAATGTATGCATTATGGCATTAGATGGTTATGAACCCAACAACCCACAAAGGAATATAAAAGAAGCGCACACCCACTTAGCCGATGTATTGGAGTTTACCAAAAATTTAATTCCCCATGAAGAGTTTGAGTTTTTAGACAAATCCAGACACTTACTGCTAATACCCAATAAAGAACAATAGTTAAACTTATAGTATGGGCAATACTCTTAATTCCCCCATGCTTCGAAAGAATTTTAAACTTATTTTGGTTTATGGGAGTAATCACTTACTATTATTTAGTATATTTAAACTCTCCCTTTTAGTAATTAAGCATTTTATTTCAAAGCGCTTACGGTTTTCCGTATAAAATATTTTGTAAAGCATTTTACATTTGGTATTCAATCTGTTTTATTCATTATTTAAAATAAAGAAGCATAAATTAAAAAAATAATATATTACATACGTAAATGATATAACTGCAATTAGATTATTATTTACTGAAGTTATACAAGTGTTATAAACCATTTAAAAAAACCTAAATGAATAAAATATTATTGTTTTTAGTTATTATTTCCATTACCACTTTGTCGTGTAATGAAAAAAAGAAGTCAGAATCTGGATTTTCGGTTCAATTAAATCTAACTGGATTTAAGGATAGTACCGAATTCAAACTCTTAGATTTAGATAAAGGAGAATTTATTGACTCAACTAAAATTTATGATAACAAACTAAATTTCAAAGGAAATGTAAAAGAACCATTTAGCGCACGAATTCATACAATTGACAACAAATATTTAATACTATGGATTGAGAATGGGGAAATTGAAGTACAGGGAGATTTCAAAGATTTCGGTAATTCTGCAATAAAAGGAACGCCATTGAACACCGTCTATGTAAAATACCGTGAAAAGCAAAAAATCCTTTCCGAAAGAAGAGACAGTTTAACTCAACTTATGATAAAATCAATGTCCTCTAAATCAGAAAATGCAGAAAAAGAGTTCAAAAAATTAAATCTTCAAGTAAAAGAGATAGACAATAATATGTTTAAAATTAGGACAAAAAGTATTGCGTCAGAAGAGCCTTCATTATACACAATTAAGGAATTATACTTTCTAAGGAACGACTTAAAAAAAGATTCTCTTAAACTACTTTTCAATAGATTCCCTGAGAAATATCAAGCCAACAAATATGGTCAAGTGATAAATACCTATATTCAAAACGAAACATTGGAAATTGGGGATAAGTATTTGGACATTAGTGGTATAAATAATGAAGGAGAAAATGTTAGTCTATCTGAATTGAAAGGCAAATATGTATTATTAGATTTTTGGGCATCTTGGTGTGGACCTTGTAGACAGGAAAATCCCAATCTTGTTAGACTTTACAAAAAGTACAACAAAAAAGGGTTTGATATATTCAGTTTCTCAACTGACGACAATATAAAATCTTGGGAAAAGGCAGTTGAGAAAGATTCGATATCTTGGACGAGCGTGATTGACAAAAATGGTAGTTATAGTAAAATGTCTGCTTTATATAATGTCAGAGCTATTCCAGCATCTTTTCTAATTAATCCCGAAGGAATCATAATCGCTAAAAACCTAAGAGGAAAATCATTAGAAAATAAATTAATTGAAGAAATCGAAAAAAACGGTTTATAATCGAGTAGACGGGTGACGACTTAAAAGTCGTCACTGCGCCTCTCACACCACCGTACGTACGGGTCTCGTATACGGCGGTTCGTAAATCATCAAACCAAAGCTCTTTTCACCCTTGGCACTATCTTCTAATTTAAGCATAGGCTACCACTAGTGCTCCTATGCGAATTTTGAAGAGAATTACGTTCAGTCCTTCCCTACTTGTGAGTCCATCGGAGGTATTGCCTCTGCTCGTTTCCTGTAGGTACTATGACCTCTGCTGACTTCTCCAAATAACCAACTCGTAGTTTTGGAGACCTCCCCAGGTAATGGCATCTTCTTTCCCTCAATCACTGCCGTATCTACATACTTACCCTTTTTATAATCTTAGGGCGTTACAATGATGTGCTTGCTTACCCAAGTAAATATGCCTCTGTATACGATTTCTGTTCGTCAGTACCGAGTTTTGTAGTTTCGCTTCCTTCACTCCATGTCTCACGACACACGAGCTTGCGACTTACTAATGCTTCAAGACGTTACTCCTGCGCATAAGGGACTTGCACCCTATAGATTAATTTCTTACTTTAGTAAGAAAAAGATGCCCATGCTGGGCACACACACCGTATAAAATTAATGGCTAGTTTTAGCCTACTTGGAAAATTCCTGCGGAATTTTCTCTGGCAAGTATCTGTTTACTAAATCAGGTGCTTAAACACGCCACTAATCTTATACATAAACGTTACCACACATTTGAGAAACCAATGAAAAAAGGAGTTTTAATAACAATAATTGGCATTATAATTATCGGAATTGGATATTTTGGATTTCAAATGTTTGACTTTGCAAAAGGAGTAAAAGAAGATGTTAGACAAAATGCTAATCGGAATTTGATTATGGTTGCTAATGACTACGAAATTGACTTAACCGATTTAGATTCTGTACGTGAGAATTTAAATGGATTTTGGATTCCTAAAAACAATGTAAACGGAGAAGAAATTTTATGGTTGAATTTCCACAAAACTAAGAATTTCTCGGATTGGGAAACAATACCATATACCGAAGAAATTGAACAGACTGAAGAACTGCCAATGGAATCTTGTCCGACTTTAGCTGGATTGATAAAATTGAATGGTAAAGTCCAAATAGAATTTGTCAGTTTAGGTGGTTCGGACACAACCGAAATCGAATCTTTGAGTAAAACGAAATTCAAAATAACAGGAATGACATATTTAAGACATAAAGGTTATGATTTTTTAAAAACTTGGAATGTTCACGGATATGAGTCTGAATAATAAAAAACGTGTGGTAACACCGTGAAAAACATTGCTTATTTTAGTTAAGCCGTTTGGTCGTTGCTCTGTTTGCTAGCTTCCGATTTTCCTTCGGAAAATCCTCGCACACAAACACGCAACTTTCCAAGATATATATATATATAAATGTTACCACATATTTGTGAAAAACCTATGGGAATATTTTCAAGATTTAAGAAAAAAGGAGATGTTAATTTGTCAAAATCCGACTTTAAAACTCAAAGCGAAGATTTCGAAGTTCTTTCTGTAAAAGTTAGTGGAGATTTTTTCGAGAAGTTTCCACAAGCAAAAAAGAAAGATAATTATACGGGAAAATCAACACTAATAACAAACACAGCCATTTTATCGCTTTTCGGGAACAAAGTAAAAATAACTTACAACCCAAGTGAAATTGAATTAAATGAAGATAAATTTATCAACCAAATGAATCGGAATTTGAATTGGATTGCGAATAACGAAAGCGAAATTAAAATTGGAATTAGTAAAAAGTTACTCATACTAAAAAACGAAAGTTGGCTTCAAGAAAATGAAAGTGAATTATCAAAAAATGAGTTTATAAAGCGAATTAAACTAACTTCAATATCATTTTTCGGAAAAGGAAATTCGGAATTAATATTTGATGACGGAGACCTATTTTGGGAACACGAAATTGTTGCGGATTTAAATACGAAAAATAAATTGACTGATGTAAATATTCGTGGATAAAAACCTATGTCAACAATGGTAACCATTACACAAACCAATAAATTATAAAAAAAACAGACTTCTATAACAGCCTTTTAAGCGGTTTCTTTTTTTAATCACTTAATTAGCTATTTTAATGAGCCTTAAAAACAACTTTTCGAGACACCATGTTAAATGGAGTATTATTTTTATATATTAAAACGAGTTAAAAAAACCACTATTAAACCTACTCAAATACCGTAGTATTTATATCTTTTTTATTAGTGTATTTTTTTACAAAAATTAATTTTATCTTTACCTAGTAACAATACATGAAAATTCAGCTTATTCTAATTTATTTTAAGAATATGAGGAATAAAAGTTGTTATATAATGTAGTTGTAGGCAATATAACTTTATATTGAAATTTAAACAACCGAGCATATGAAAAAACAAAAATTCATTAATCTATCTAAAATTAGAATTCTAACTTTTGGGATTTTTATCCTAGTTATGGAAAAGAAGCGATAGTTTTTAGACAAACTGCCGTTTACCTGCAATATAAAAAAACAATACGATGAATGACCAAGCGTTCCAAATATTAGCTAATAGTAATAGAAATATTTATGCAAATTTATATGGATTTCCGAATGAATGTCCACATTGTCATAAACATATAATCCCCGAATTTAAGTCTGATTATATAAGTAAAGATCAATATGCTCTTTACGCAACTATGATATGTCCAAATACTGAATGTGACAGACCTTTCATCGCTCAATATTCAAGAGAAAACACTACAGATTATGATTACAAACAAATAGTCAAGTATTCGGTAATAAGCAAAAAATTTTCCACTGAAATAAACGAAGTTTCACCAAAATTCATTGAAATTTTTAATGAAGCATTTTTCGCTGAACAGAATAATTTATTCGAAGTATGTGGAGTTGCTTATAGAAAAGCTCTGGAATTTTTATTAAAAGATTATTTAATCGGACTCTTTCCTGACAAAGAAGATTCAATTAAGAAAAATACAATATCGAATTGTATAAGTTCATATGTCGAAGATACAAGATTAAAATCAACTTCAAAACGAGCTATTTGGTTAGGGAACGATCACACTCATTATGAGAAGAAATGGAATGATAAAAATTTGAATGATTTAAAAACTTTAATAAAATTAACGATAAACTGGATTGAATCAGAAATTCTAACCAAGAAATTTAATGATTCAATGCAATAAATACAGCAGGTAACAAAAGTACTGTGGTAAAAAACATTGCTTATTTTAGTTTAACCGTTGCTTTGTTTGCCAGCTTCTGATTTTCCTTCCGAAAATCCTCGCACACAAACCCGCAACTTTCCATATAAACCTTGTGTACAATATAAAAAACCCGAACTTAATATGAAAAATTGGAAAATTTCAGAGACTGAATTTAAAAATAAATATTTAATCCCAACTGAAAAATCTATTTGGCTAACTGATCAAAATAAAGATTCAAATATAACTGAACTGATTGAAACAAAAAGTTTAGGAACAATAACTAGTATCCGATATGAGGATTTGAAAGAAATTGTTTTTATTGATACTGACTCTTCAATTGATTTTATATTTAAAGATGACAAAACTCCTGAAGAAAAACATCAAATTGACAAAATTGTTTATTCAGAAATTAAATCTTATTTAAAAAGCCAACTAAAAGGAACTAAATTAAAAGATTATTCTGTAATTAAACAAATCCTTCCTCAACTTATAAGTTTAGGAATTTCTATTATTCTAATTGTTGTAACTTATATTTTTGCAATGGAATTAGAAAAAGGCGAAAGTGTTAGAATTTCTGGAAGAAGAGCTTGGTTAAAACAAATAATTGTTTCTATTGCAGAAACTTTAGGAACGACAGGAACACTAATTGTTGGAATATTAATAATAGCATCATTTATATATTTTATCATTAGAAAATATCAAAACCCAAAAAGAGGAGAAATATTAAAAATAACCAATTCTCCTCGACTGACAATATAAAAAATTGCTTAATTTGGTTTTTAATCGAAGGTAGTTACGCATTTGCTACGCCTGATTTTCCTTCGAAAACCCTCGCACTCAAATACGCAACGTTCCTTACAGGATAAACGTTACCATACATACTAAAAAAATGCCGAGAATAGAACTTAAAACTGAAATAAAAGCTAATAAAAATATTGTGTTTGACCTTTCCAGAAGTATAGATTTACACAAAATTTCAACTGAACATACCAATGAACAAGCAATCGCTGGAAAAACTAATGGATTAATAGGAATGAATGAAAGTGTAACCTGGAGAGCAAAACACTTTGGGATTTATCAAAATTTAACCTCAAAAATAACGGAATTTAACAAGCCAAATTACTTTGCGGACGAAATGGTAAAAGGAGCGTTTAAGGAATTTAAACACGAACATCATTTTGCAGAATTGAATGAAGGAACACTTATGACAGATTTTTTTATTTACAAATCTCCTTTTGGTATTTTAGGAAAAATAGCTGATAAACTATTCCTTAAAAAGTATATGACTCAATTACTAACAGAGCGAAATAGAATTGTAAAAGACTTTGCAGAATCTGACAAATGGAAAGAAATACTAGCTTAATAAAAAATACGTGTGGTAACACCGCTACCGCCAAGCGCCGCTTAGTGGCGAAATGCGTAAGTATAAAGATTTACTACCCTTAAAACAAAAACCACCATACCTCAAATTAAATAGTAAAAAAATGAATTTAAAAAAACTCAAAATTCCATTAGTTATTTTATTACTATTCATAATAGCAGCAGGAATAATCTACATTCCAAAAGTCAAAAATGCTTTAGCTATGAGGGAAGCCATGAAGATGAAAAATATTGAATACACATTCATCCATATGGATAAAAATCTACCGACTAAAATAGTTAAAAAAGCAAACCATCCTTTTATATTTCCTCATATAAAAAACAGGCCATTCCCTACAAATTTTGTTTATAACGGCACTACCTATAACACCTTAAAGTTTATCGATTCTTCCAATACACAAGGGTTTCTTTTTATTAAAAACGACACCATTCAGTACGAGAATTACTGGAGAGGGCAAAAAGAAGATATCCAACACATCTCATGGTCTATGTCAAAGTCCTATATATCGGCTCTTTTTGGTATTGCCATAGAAGAAGGCTATATAAAAAGCATCCATCAAACCGTAGATGAATACCTGCCTGAGTTAAAAGGTTCTGGTTATGATGGTGTAAAAATAAAGGATGTTTTACAAATGGCTTCAGGAATAAAATTTAATGAAACGTATAGCGATCCCAAATCAGATATAAACAGATATTGGGACGGTTTTATTTATGGAAAGTCACAAGATAAATTTGCCAGTACTTTATTAAATGAAAAACCACCAGGAACTTACAATCACTATGTAAGTATAAATACACATGTATTGGGTATGATTATAGTGAAAGCTACAAATACAAGTTTAACCAACTATTTGCATGAAAAAATTTGGAAACCTATTGGTGCAGAATTTGACGCTTATTGGTTAACCGATGGAGAAGGAATGGAAATGGCGCTGGGAGGCTTGAATGCGTGTTTACGGGATTATGCGAAGCTAGGCCGACTCTATCTTAACAAAGGAAATTGGAATGGTACACAAATAGTACCTGCTGCCTGGATCGAGCAGTCTACCAGTATCAAGGAAGAACATTTAAGTCCACAAAGCAAAAATTCGGCGCATACAGGAATGGGCTATGGGTATCAATGGTGGATCCCAGAAGGGGAGGAAGGAGAGGTGCTCGCCATAGGTGTGTTTAATCAACACATCTATATCAACCCAACAACAAATACCATTATTGTAAAAAATTCGGCAAATAAAAATTATTATGATGCTAATAACCCGTACGCCTCCACAAAAACGCACCTAGAACTTTATAGAAAATTAGCTCATGGAAAAGAATAAGACGCTAATAGGAAGCCTTGCAAATTTAAAAATGCTTAAAACAAAAAGGTACTCTAAACAATTCAACGATTATTTTCAACCCTACGAAAGAAAAACCCTAAAAAACAATTAGAAACTTCCTATGTTTCGAAAAACGTAAACAATAAATTATTATTTTTAGTTCACTTAACCTATAAATAATAATATTATGGCATCAACATCCGAAGTGGGGCACGCTAAAAACGTAGCCAACTTTCAAAACCTCATGGCATTTGTAAATGGCTATGGAGCCACTTACAATCCGTCCAAAAACGACTTATCACGACCCAAACTCGAGGCTCTTTATGCTCAAGCAAACGCACATGTAGCCGAAGTTATTAACAAAAACACCGCGTATTACAATGCCGTTAATCAACGTGTAGAAGCTTTTAGTGGACTACGCTCCTTATCAACCCGTTTAGTAAATGCGTTAGAATCTACCAATGCCAGCAAAGAAAAAATAGACGATGCCAAAGGCTTTAACCGCAAGATGCAAGGCAGAAGAGCCTCTAAAAAAGAAGTGTCTACAGATCCCAATCAACCCGCAGCACCTAAAACCATCAGTGCTAGCCAGCAATCCACCGTCCAAATGATACAACACTTCGAAGGGCTAATTTCGGTTTTACAATCCGAATCTAGTTACACCCCCAACGAATCCGAATTAAGTATGGAGGTCTTGCAATCCAAACTTCAAGAACTGAAAGTAAAAAATGAACAGGTTGCCAAGGCCTACACAGCGGTAAGTAATGCTCGTGTAGCAAGGGATAAAACCTTATCTAATATGATAAACATCGCAGCGGAAGTTAAGAAGTACGTCAAGTCTGTTTTTGGTGCCAACAGCCCCGAATTTGCACAGATAAAGGGCATTCCGTTCAAGAAAGAACAATAAACAGGCAAGCGCCATGTAAATACACCTTACCACTTTTAGAATACGGGCAGTCGTATTTTAAATACTGGTGTCTACAAATAGAATAATTTTTTCTGCACTTTAAATAATGGCGACCGCTACAAGAAATCTAGCGACCGCCATTTGTATTTTAACATCTGCCTTAACAATAGAGGCATCCGCAAAGTAAATACAAGCGTCCGCAATATAAATACAGGCATCCTCAAGTACGCGAGAGCCATCCGCACCATACCTCTTCTAAACTTAACCTAAGCATCACATATACTTAAATTTAAAACCGTAAATACAATTAAATTTGTAAACGTATTAAGCAGTAAAAAACTGCGGTTTCATAAAGAGGTTTAGGCCTAAACTTAAAAATAACAGACCAATAAATACCGGTAAGATGAAAAAAATAATATTAGTTTCAACCTTGGTAATGACTTTCATTTCATGTATAAATGAAAAGAAAATAGAAACAAATACTATGCAAACCATAGAAGTGGCCATAACCCCAACTCCAGAAACACAAACGAATAAAGATGCGATGTTTCTAGATGAAATAGACTGGTCTAAAATCCCAGAATCAACTGCCAACATTGGTGGTTTTCCCTATTTAACCGTACCAGAAGGGTTTGTGATATGGGAAGAGGGACATAATGAAATTTCAAAAAATGGGATGACTAAATTTTCAGATTTTAGTAAATTAATTCTATTCAATGGCACTTCTTTTTATAATGCTGAAGGTAAAAAAGCGGAACTTGATGTTGCCATGAAAGAAAGGGAGGCCGATTTTAATAAATTCAAATTGGATAAAAGTTTAGAGGCTTACCTAAAACAAATAGGAGCTGTTTTATTGTTTAATGGACAAATTCCTCATGAAAAATTAGATAAACTTAAAGAAACAGATGAGAAATTAGTATATAAATTTATACAAACTGCTGGAAGCCCTTATGATAATGCAGTAAAAAACTATGTATTAAACCATAAAAATGCAAAAGTATGCTTCCAGTTTGGTTCCAATTCGGCTTCTGCAAAACTAGGGATTATAGAATTAGAAGATTTTAAACAAACCATCAAAGCACCAACGGCTTCCGAAATGCAAAACGATATAGATACACGTGGGAAAGCCATACTTAACATCAATTTTGATACTGATAAGGCCGTTTTAAAGCCAGATGGTCAAAAAATAGTGGATGAAATTTACATACTTTTATCAAACAATTCAAAATTAAAATTATCTATTGAAGGCCATACTGATGCGACCGGGTCTCCCGAAAGAAACCAACAATTATCCAGTGATAGAGCCCATACGGTAAGGTACGCTTTAGCAGCGAAAGGCATAGATATAAAACGATTAAAAGCAATTGGATTTGGGGACTCTAAACCATTTGTATCTAATAACAACGATGAAAACAAAGCCAAGAATAGGCGAGTAGAACTCGTTAAAATTTAAACGATAATATAAAAGAGAGACTGGTAATTATAAGAGCTTAGTTTAGAATGCATCAATCAGTTTATAACATATACTTTTTATATGTATTTTTAAGGTTGTAATTTGAAATGATATTCTTATGAAAATCCAAAACACGTTCGTTATTTTTATGGCCGCAGTCTTTTTTTGTGATGTAATCTACGCTCAAAACAAGATGGAATTAATTAAAAAAAGGGCTCAAGTTGAAATGGCAGGCACTGGTTTCCTTTTTACGGAAGGGCCAGCTGTGGCAAATAATGGCAATGTATATTTCACCGACCAACCTAATGATAAAATTCATATTTGGGATGAAAAGAAAGGTATTGCTCTTTATTTGGAAGGAACAGGAAGATCTAACGGCATGTATTTTAATTCAAAAGGTCACCTAATGGCCTGTGCAGATGAAAAAAATCAATTAATTTACTTTGATGAAAACAAAAAAATAAATGTTGTTTTTCAAGATTTTGAAGATAAACATTTGAATGCCCCAAACGATTTATGGATTGCACAAAATGAAAATATTTATTTTACCGATCCGTATTATCATAGAACCTGGTGGGATAAAGAGCATAAAGAAATACAAGAGGTGCCTGGAGTATATTTATTAAATTCTGAAGGCAAAATAAAACGTGTGATTTCTGATTTTGTTAAACCCAATGGAATTATTGGAACTCCCGACGGAAAAACGCTGTATGTTGCTGATATTGGAGACGATAAAATATGGAAGTATGATATTGTGGAAGATGGAACTTTAACAAATAAAACGTTTTTCGCTCCACATGGTAGTGATGGAATGACTATCGACACCAAAGGGAACGTGTATCTTACTTCTGAAAAAGTATGGGTATACAATTCTGAAGGTAAATTAATTGAAGAAATAGATGTACCTGAAAAACCTTCAAATGTTTGTTTCGGAGGTAAAAAAAGAAATATACTTTTTATTACAGCTCGAAAATCTGTTTATACTTTAAAAATGAAAGTAAAAGGAGTCGATTAAGTATTTTTATCTATTAAATCTACCAGAAACATTGCCATCTAAAATACCCATAACTTCACTTACTGTCGCGTAATTAACATCGCCTTCATAGGTGTGTTTTAAAGCGCAGGCAGCACTAGCAAATTCCATAGATTTATAATCGTCGAATTCTTGTAATCCATATATCAATCCTGCGGCAAAGGCATCGCCTGTTCCTATACGGTCTATAATGTGTGTGATATCGAAATCGCTTGTTTCTCTAAACTCTTTACCATTCCACATTCTAGCT
Organism: Mariniflexile litorale; assembly: GCF_031128465.2. Taxonomy (GTDB): domain Bacteria; phylum Bacteroidota; class Bacteroidia; order Flavobacteriales; family Flavobacteriaceae; genus Mariniflexile; species Mariniflexile litorale. Next base: position 3,689,153 of record NZ_CP155618.1, read on the forward strand.
CTTATTTTGTGCCAAGATGCATTTATAGGGGTTCTTATTTTATCAAATACCTTTTCAATAGATGGAAATTTTTTCATTAAGGCTTTACTTGCTTCAATAAAATCATCGTTAGAAAATTCATAATTGCTTTCTAAAACTTCATTTATTTCGTTAATACCTCCAATAAAAATAGTGGAATATGAAAGCAAATCGGCCAATACTTCTTGAGCATTTTCACCATATTTCCATAAGCCTTTTCTATAGGTAGGGTCGGCACTTACAGCGATTCCTTTTTCTTTTGCTAATAAAAGTCCGGCTTTAAGTGTGTCGTAAGCGCCTTTACTTAAGGCTGGAGTAATTCCGGTCCAATGAATCCATTTGGCTTTTTTTAAAGTGTTTGTCCAATTTACCATTTCTGGTTTAATTTCAGAAAAAGAAGAATGGGAACGATTATATGAAATAGAGCTAGGGCGCATAACAGCACCTACTTCTAAAAAATAGACACCCAAAGGTCGGTCCGACCGTACAATGGCCGATGTGCTTACTCCAAATTTTTGTATATATGAAATGGCTGTATCTCCAACAAAATCGTTAGAAACACAGCTAATATGCTTTACTTTTTCACCAAAATTAGCAATGGAAATGCCTACATTCACTTCAGTACCGCCAAAATAAAATTCTAACAAATTAGCCTGTATAAATTTTTTATTTCCCTCGGGCGATAAGCGCATTAAAACTTCTCCGAATGTTATAATTTGTTTCATGTTAATTAAATTAATGTGTATATATTCTATTTTCTTGCTCGTTAACCCGAATAAAGGTAGTGCGTTTAGTAAGTTCTTTCAAGCGTTTTGCTCCTACGTATGTACAAGTACTTCTTAAACTCCCTAAAATATCTTGCAAAGTATTCTCTACGTCGCCTTTAAAAGGAACTTCAACTGTTTTACCCTCGCTGGCTCTATATTCGGCAACACCACCAACATGTTTTTCCATGGCAGTAGATGAGCTCATACCATAAAATTTCCGATAAGGTTTTCCTTGTCTTTCAATTATTTCACCACCACTTTCTGTATGTCCAGCAAGCATACCACCTAGCATAACAAAATCGGCACCTGCACCAAAAGCTTTAGCAATATCACCAGGAACGGAACAACCTCCGTCGCTAATTATTTGTCCTCCTAAACCATGAGCAGCATCGGCACATTCAATAATAGCTGAAAGTTGTGGGTAGCCAACACCTGTTTTAACTCGTGTGGTACAAACTGAACCCGGACCAATACCAACTTTTACAATATCGGCTCCTGAGAGTAATAATTCCTCAACCATTTCACCAGTAACAACATTGCCCGCAATAATAACTTTATCGGGGTATTGGTCTCTGGTTTGTTTTACAAAATCGGCGAAATGTTCAGAATAGCCATTGGCAACATCTATACATATGAACTTTAAATAAGGATTAACTTTAAAAATGGAAGCTAATTTTTCTGAGTCTTTTTTGCTTATACCCGTACTTACCGCTATATAATTCTCCATGCCTTCTGGTAAATTTGAAGTAAACACATTCCAATCGGCCATAGAATAATGTTTATGTAAAGTGGTAAAAAGTTGTTTTTTATACAGGGCTTTGGCCATTTCAAAAGTACCAACGGTATCCATATTAGCCGCTATTATAGGGATTCCCGTCCAAGAAAACGGGCTGTGTAGAAACTTAAACTCGCGTTCTAAACTCACTTCAGCTCTACTTTTAAGTGTAGACCGTTTGGGCCGAATCATAACATCTTTAAAGCCCAATTTTATATCGTATTCTATGCGCATATATTAATAGATTATGGTACATTTAAAGGTACAAGTTATTATGCTATAAAGTTAAAAATAAGCAAAATAATATATATGGCTTAAATACTGTATTACTTTTGTTAATTAATATTATTATAGATAAGTTTGTTAAAATATGTACCAAGTAAATGAGATTTAACCTACATCTTTTCAAATCTATTAAAGTAAAGAGAATATTATCTATTATTATTTTTACTTCAATAGTTATTGTTTTATTGTTAGCCTACTTTTTTCTGGAACAGAAAATAAGTAACAACATTCTCGTTTTATTTTTATTTGGTTTTGCAATTGCTCAACTTTTTGTAATGCAATATTTTTTCAAAAATCAACTAAAGAATGACGTTAGGCTTTCAAATTTAAAGAATCGAATTAGGGAATTACAATCTAACCTTCATGACGCTAATAAATTAGCAGATTATAAGTCTATTTACTTAGCGAACATGAGCTACGAAATTCGAACGCCTCTTAGCACCGTTTTAGGCATGCTTGATATGCTAAAGCAAACACATTTAGATGCCGATCAAAAGGCGCAAGTTGAAATTGCTGAATACTCATCTAAACATTTATTACAGCTTGTACATATGGTTACAGATAATGAAGATGTTGATAATGGCGATATAAAACTAAATTTATTGGCCATCGATTTGAAGTCTGATTTATCACATCTTTTTAAAGTGTTTGAATATCAAGCCTGGGAAAAAGGTTTGCAATTCGATTATAAATTTTTAATAGATGAAAAACGTAAATTTTCTCTTTTGGGAGATTCTTTACGAATCCAACAAGTTCTTATAAACTTAATTAATAATGCTATTAAGTTTACAAATTCAGGAAAAATAGCCATAATTGTAGATCAAACGGTGAACATAGAAGATGGCCAAATTGTAACCTTTTATATAAAAGATACGGGAATTGGTTTACGTCCCGAAGAAGTAAAACAAATTTTTGATGACTCTAAACTTCTTAATATTCCTGAAGGAAGAAATTATAAAGGAGGTGGTATTGGACTGTCTATTGCGCATCAACTTGTGAAATTAATGGGAGGGGAGTTAAAATTAGAAAGTAAAGAAAATGAAGGTACTACGTTCTATTTTAGTCTGCAGCTTAAAAAAACATTAGGTGTAAAAACCGAAGACGAAGTTCAAAAACCCATTTTGTTAGAAAAATTTAGTGTGTTGGTGGCTGAAGATAATAGAATGAACCAAAAGGTTATTAAATTTTTATTAGAACAGCAAGGTGCCGATTGTACGTTTGTTAAAAACGGTTTAGAAGCTGTTGAATTATATAAGATTTTAGATTTCGATATGATTTTTATGGATATTTATATGCCAGATATGGATGGTTATGAAGCTACGAAAGCAATAAAAGAAACCGAGAAATATTCAGATTATAATACGCCCATTATAGCTGTATCGGCGAGTGCTTTTGAGGCAGATATAGAGAATGCAAAACTTGCAGGAATAGACGAATTTTTAGCCAAACCGGTGGAAGTTGAGAAACTAAAAGAGTTATTAATAAAATACTCAAAAAAGGACGCCTAGTGGAAGTTTTAGTAATTACTTAACGGCAATCACACTAATTTCAACATTTACATTTTTTGGTAAACGTGCTACTTGCACGGTTTCACGTGCTGGTGCATGGGCTTCATCAAAAAAGCTTCCATATACAGCATTTATTTGCGCAAAATCATCCATATTACTAATAAAAATTGAAGATTTCACGATATTTTCAAACGTCATGTTTGCAGCTTCTAAAACAGCTTTTAGGTTATGCATGACTTGTTTTGTTTCACTTTCAATATCATTTAAAACAAGTTCTCCTGTTTCTGGATTAATAGCTATTTGTCCGGAAGTGTATAAGGTATTTCCGCTTAAAACAGCTTGATTATAAGGTCCAATAGGAGCAGGGGCATTTGGTGTAGTGATAATTTTTTTCATAACGGCTTGTATTAAATTTTCAATAAGCAATAAGCAATAAGCAATAAGTTAAAGTTGTAAATCGGGTTGATTTCGCTTTTCGTATTTTAAATCTTTTAAGATATTAGATTTAATTCCAATAAAGAAATTCCAAGAACTTCTCGTACTAAAAGGAACCCAACTAAAATTCATGCGCCAACTCATTAAATCGCGTTCAAAACGTAATTGCGTATAAGTAAATCCTGCATCTTTTAAGTCGTAACCAGACGAGGCTCCAATGGACCATTTCTCCGATAACTTAACATCGCCCGAAAACATAAGTGAGTGTGAGGATATTTGATTTTCTCGTCTTGAATTCGAATAATTTAAAGCATAAGCGATTCGTAAATTCCATGGTATGTCAAAGTGATAAAATTTACTAGGCTTTTCTTCCTCTTCCTCTTCTTCGTTATTCATTTGCTGATTTGCGAAATCTTCAGAAATACCAAATAAATCATCATCACGTCCACCACTTCGTAGATTTTCTTCAATAGCCCTTTTGTTTTCATTTTTATCCCCTTTTTTACTGCTGGATAAAGACCATCCTGTTGTTAAATTGGCACTGGTTAACCTAAAAAGGCTTCCACCATTATCAATATTAAATTTATCAACTCTATTATTATTGTTGTCTAATGCATAAGGGTCTAATGTAGCACCAAAATTAATACTCATTCTGTTGTCAAAAAGTTGTGTGCCACCACTCATTCTAACAGGACTCCATTGTAAGGAATCACCAGCAAAATTGTAAGAGGTTGAAAAGTTTAAATTATTTAATAAAATGATTTTTTTAGCTTCGGTAGCAGTACTATCCTTGTCGCGTACTTTTGCTTCCAAATTATTTGAAACAGAAATACCCATAGAGCTAGAAAAGTTGTTTCCTGGGGCTCCAAAGATGCCTTGTTCAAAGCGGGTATATTCTACGTCGCTTGTTGTTAATCCATCGGCACTTACAACTTCGTAGGTATCATAATATTTGTCGAAAGCAGGATTGATATTATAACTTATTGAAGGGCGAATTATATGGCGAATCGCTTTTATTTTGCTATCCTTACCCTCTTTTTCAAAATTAAACATACCATAAATAGTGGTTCCTAAGCTAGTACTAAAGTTGTAAGTTCTAAAGGCATCAAAACCATTAACTTCTTCAGTAACCACTTTTCTTTCAATAGGGTCGAAGGATTTTTCAATGGTTTTAAAGGTCCAAACTTCATTAAAATTAGTACTGGCGCTTAAACTAAAATATTTAAATAACTTAAAATTGGTAGTAAGTGGAATGGTATGTTGAAAACCTGCTTTAGCATCTTCGAACATTTCTTTTTTAAAGAAAAGAGAATCGGTAGTGCTGATTCTATTTTCGCCTCTTACACTGTATTGCAAGTTGATATTTTGTATAATTCCTTTTTTAGCACCCGTTTTAGAAGCAAAAGGATATATTCTACCAATACTTCCTTGAAAAGTAGGAAGCGTCATGTTAATTTGCTCGGTATTGGTGTTTTGTGAATGTGTAGCCGTTAAACTAATATTTGGTTGTAGTTCCCCTTGAAATGTTTTAGAATAGGAAACGGAAGATGATAAAGTATTATTTAAAAAAGCACCAGTATTAATTTGATTAACAGAGGTTCGGTAATAGGTACTACTACCTAAGTTTACCGATGCCGAAAAGCGCGAATTAGGATTGGATTTACCGTCTTGACTGTGCGACCAGCGTAAATTGTAAACGGTAGATTTAGAATAATCGGGAAAACCACGTTCACTGTTAATTAAATTTTCATATCGAAACCCTAAATTACCTCTAAATTTATACCGTTTGGCATAGGTGCTTTCTGTACGAAATCCATAACTTCCATTAGTATAGTAGTCCCCCAAAAGCGCTAAATCCACATAGTCGCTAATGGCTAAATAATACCCTCCATTTTGCAAAAAATAACCACGACTATTTTGTTCACCAAAGCTAGGAATTATAATACCAGAGGTTTGTTTCTCCGACTGTGGAAAGAAACTAAATGGTAACCAAACGGGTGTCGGAATATCATAAATATACAAACCAGCAGCTCCTGTTATTATCTTTTTTCCTGGTACAATTTTAGCTTTTAATAATCGAATATAATACTCGGGATCTTCTGCATCTTCGGCAGTGGTGTACTTAGCATTTTTCAAAAAGTAAACTGAATCGTTTTCTTTTTTTGTGAGATAAGCAATTACAGTACCGTCGCCTTGTTCTGTTTTAGAGTTGTATATAAGTGCTTTTTTCGTTTTTGTATTAAAAATAATAGAGTCAGGTTCTACAACATTGCCACCTTGTGTAAAAACAGGTTTTTGTGTGTACCCTTCAATTGTATCTGTAATACCTCTAGCGTAAACGGTGTTTTTGGTGTAATCTACTGTAATATTACCAGCAGCTATATTCATGTCGCCATAATCAATTGTGGCTTCATTATATAGATATAACTTATGTTCTTTCTGGCTAAATTTAGTATAATCGATGGCATGATATTTTACCGTATGCTCTAAAAGTTCTTTTTTAGGCTTTATAGAATCTTTAAAAGTAGAATCTTGTGCTTTTTCAGAAGTCACAGGTAAAAGTAAACTATCAGGGCTAACAATAATGCTATCTTTAACACTTCTGTTAATAGCAATACCGCTTTTAGGGGTGTCTTGTGCAAAGCTTAACATGTTAATAAACATTGTAAAACTTACTGCAAAAAGTATTTTAAAGTTGTTTGTGTGCAACGCTTTTAAATGTATTTTTGTAAAAGTATGGCTCGATTTTTGAAAAGTCAAAATTACATATATTTTTCTGTGATTAATTTATTATTCAATTAAAATTTTAAATTAAACTTGGTATCTCTTAAATTGAGTAATAAACCAAGTTTTTTAATCGTTAAAATGTTTGTGAACTATAGTTGTTAAAATAAAATATGATGATTATGGTTAATGTTTATGAGTTACCGGTTTAAACCAAATTAAGATTAAAATTAAGATTACCCCATGAAAACGTCCAAAATATTACTTTTCGTATTATTTATAATAGTATTAACATTTTCATCCTTTATGAATGTAGATAAAAAGGAAGAAGCACAAAAATTCATTGTGGTTTTAGATGCAGGCCATGGTGGAAAAGATCCCGGAAAACATTCAAAATACGGTTATAAAGAAAAAGACATTGCTTTAAAAATAGCTTTAAAAGTAGGTGGCATGCTTGAGAAAAACCCTAATATAAAGGTGATATATACTAGAACAACTGATGTGTTTATAGAGCTTAAAGACCGTCCTAGAATCGCTAATAATGCGAAAGCCGATTTATTTGTGTCGATACACTGTAATGCTCACCATACTGAAGCGTCGGGTACCGAAACTTATGTGTTAGCGGTTGGAAATACCAACCAGAATTTTGAGGTAGCTAAAGCAGAAAATGAAGTAATTTTTTTAGAGGACGATTATGAAAAACATTATAAAGGTTTTAATCCTAATTCACCTGAATCGTTTATGAGTATATTATTTAGTCAAGAAGAACATACAGATCAAAGTATTCTCTTGGCTAGTTTGATAGAAAAGAATTTTACAAATAAATTTAAAAGAAAAAGTAGGGGGGTTAAACAAGCTAGTTTATGGGTTATACACCAAACCGCTATGCCAAGTGTTTTAATTGAAACAGGTTTTGTTACAAATAAGGAAGAAGGTGCATATTTGAATTCAGAAAATGGACAGAATGAAATATCAACTGCCATTACGAATGCTATTTTAGAGTATAAACATAACTTAGAAGGCAACGTGGGTGATTTTATTTTTAAAGATGATACCCCTAAAATAAATGTAACAGAAACAGCAGAACCCAATGAAATGCCCATAGTAACTGAAGAGATAAATTCAGTTACTAATATTGTTTATAAAGTACAAATAGCAGCAACTTCGCGAGCTATTGAGCCTAAACCAAATAATTTCAAAGGTTTGAATAATATTACAAGAGAAAAGGAAGGCAGTTTGTTTAAGTATTTTTATGGTAATACATCCAACTATAACAATGTAAAAACTCTTGAAGAAGAAGCTATTAATAGAGGTTATAAATCCAGTTTTATAGTAGCTTTTAAAGATGCTAAAAAAATAAGCTTGTCCGAAGCCTTAAAAACAACCGCTAATTAAAGAGTTTCTTTTCAAATTTATTTTAAATTTGTACATCTAATCATTTACTATATTTACTTTGAAGATATCAAAAGAAGTTAAAACAGGCATATTAGTAGTATCGGGCATTGTCCTTTTTATTTTTGGATTTAATTACTTAAAAGGAAAAAACTTATTTGTATCAACCGATGTATATTATACAGAATTTGATTACAATGCTCTTAACAAATCCTCTCCTATAACAGTAAATGGCAATGTGGTGGGTAAAATTCAAGATATTATTTACGATTACCAAACAGGCAAAACCAGAGTATCTTTTTCGGTTAATGCAGCTCTGAAGTTTTCTAAGAATTCTGTTGTTAAAATGTATGAAACGGGATTAATGGGAGGAAACGGACTCGCCATCCTAATAAATAATGAAGGCAAACAAGCAAAACCTGGAGATATTCTACCATCTGAAGTGGAATTAGGGCTTGTTACCACACTTACGAAAAACTTTTCTGGATTAAGTGATAATTTAGATTCTACTTTGAAATCCACCGACACGCTTATGTTAAGCATTAATAGGTTGATTAATGATAATTCTGATGCTGGCTTAAAACGCACCATGGAAGAATTAAATCACACTCTAAAATCATTTAAAAAAACTTCGAATTCTGTGAATGCTGTCATTTCAAATAATGATAAAAATATTTCAGAAATACTCGCTAAGTTTAAAACAATAAGTGCCGATTTAGCGGTGCTTACAACTGATTTAAAAGATGCCAACGTAGGTACTACTGTAGAGAATTTAAATAATACATTAAACAAATTAAATACCATTTTAGTAACCATTGATAAAGGTGATGGAACATTAGGTAAGTTGCTTAAAGAAGAAGGTTTGTATAATAATCTTGAAGGTGCTACAAAAGAAATGGAAGAATTACTTCGCGATATAAAATTACATCCTAAACGTTATTTCAGGATATTATCTAAAAAAGAAATCCCATATCAAAAAGAAGAAACTAAATAATTACTCATGGAATATTTACCAAATATACTTTTTATAATTTTACTTGGTATTGGCATTGGGTTCTTCGCTAAAAACGTAAAAAAACTCATTCGTAATATCAAGTTAGGCCATGATGTGGATGTTAGTGATAATAAATCGCAACGGTGGAAAAATATGGCGATGATAGCTTTAGGACAGAGTAAAATGGTACGTCGTCCTATCGCAGGATTTTTACACATCATCGTTTATTTGGGTTTCATCATTATAAATATTGAAGTTTTAGAAATTATTATCGACGGTATTTTTGGAACACATAGAATAGCGTTATCAATACTTCCCGAAGCGGTTTATGGATTTATAATAAGTACTTTTGAAGTTTTAGCCATTTTAGTATTCGTAGCCGTAACCATTTTTTGGATGCGCCGAAACATTATAAAATTAGCCCGTTTTTGGAAAAGTGAAATGACTGGTTGGCCCAAAAACGATGGTAATTTCATTCTTTATTTTGAAATGGTGTTAATGATGCTTTTTTTGGTAATGAATGCTACGGATGTTCATTTTCAAACTCTAAACACAGGAAATGTTATTAGTCAATATATAGCACCTTGGTTTGGTAATTTACCGGAAGGCACAGTTCATATTATCGAAAGAACGGCTTGGTGGTTACATATTACTGGCATCTTCATATTTTTAAATTATTTATATTTTTCGAAACATCTACATATTTTATTAGCATTCCCTAATACATTTTATGGTAAACTAACTCCTAAGGGGCAGTTTAATAATTTAGAAGCTGTTACCAAAGAGGTGAAAATGATGATGGATCCTAATATCGATCCCTTCGCTGCACCTGCTGAAGGAACTGAAAATGCTATACCAGCAAAATTTGGTGCTAGTGATGTGCAAGATTTAAATTGGGTGCAATTATTGAATGCTTATACATGTACCGAATGTGGACGTTGTACTAGCGAATGTCCTGCAAACCAAACGGGTAAAAAACTATCGCCACGAAAAATCATGATGGATACTCGCGATCGTTTAGAGGAAGTTGGTAAGAACATGGATGCTAATAAAGGCGTGTTTAAAGAAGACGGCAAACAGCTTCTAGATAATTATATTACCAGAGAAGAACTGTGGGCGTGTACCTCGTGTAACGCTTGTGTAGAAGCTTGTCCTGTAAGTATCGATCCGCTTTCAATTATTATGGATATGCGTCGTTATTTAGTAATGGAACAGTCTGCTGCCCCAGTCGAGTTAAACAATATGATGACCAATATTGAGAACAACGGTGCGCCTTGGCCATACAATCAAATGGACCGATTAAACTGGAAGAACGAATAATAAAATAATTTGGGCGTTACCCTAAAAGGGTCGGGCTTTCGGCAGTCGCTTCCCGATGAAAAAATCGGGAGAGCTCCAACAATGCCTCAATCCCTAACGCAAACAATAATATTAGAACATGAGCGAATTACTAAAAGTGCCTACCATGGCAGAATTTATGGCAGAAGGAAAGCAACCTGAAGTATTATTTTGGGTGGGTTGTGCAGGTAGTTTTGATGATCGAGCAAAAAAAATAACCAAAGCTTTTGTAAAATTATTAAATAAAGCCAAAGTAGAATTTGCAGTTTTAGGAACTGAAGAAAGCTGTACAGGTGATCCTGCAAAACGTGCTGGAAACGAATTTTTGTTTCAAATGCAGGCTGTGACGAATATTGAAGTGCTAAATGCTTATGAGGTTAAGAAAATAGTAACAGCTTGTCCACATTGTTTCAATACCATAAAAAATGAATATCCAGAATTAGGTGGAAATTACGAAGTAATGCACCATACACAGTTTTTAAAATCCTTATTGGATGATGGACGTTTAACTATTGAAGGCGGACAATTTAAAGGCAAGCGCATCACTTTTCATGATCCTTGTTATTTAGGTCGTGCTAATAATGTATATGAAGCACCACGCGATTTAATTAGGAAGTTGGAAGCCGAATTGGTGGAGATGAAAAATTGCAAGCGCACGGGATTGTGTTGTGGGGCAGGAGGGGCTCAAATGTTCAAAGATGCTGAAAAAGGAGATAAAGAAGTGAATGTCGAGCGTACCGAACAAGCTTTAGAAATCCAACCAGAAATTATTGCAGCTGGTTGCCCATTTTGTAATACCATGATGACCGACGGTGTAAAAACTAAAGAAAAAGAATCGGATGTTGCCGTTATGGATATTGCAGAGTTAATTGCCAATGCCCAAGATTTGTAAATTAAGCAATGGACTTAAATAGTCAATTGTAAATAGAAAATATTCAATTATAAATGTTAGTAGATTTTAATACATTACCAGAAGAATCACGTGTTTGGATTTACCAAGCAAATCGTTCATTTTCTGAACAGGAACTTGAAGAAATTCAAACTAAACTAGATGTTTTTATAGAAAATTGGACGGCACATGGTAGTGATTTACAATCAGGCTATCTTATAAAATATAACCGATTCATCGTTTTTGGTTTAAATCAAAAAATAAATGCGGCTACAGGATGTTCTATAGATGCGTCAGTACGTTTTATTCAACAATTAGAAAAAGAGTATGGTGTTGATTTAATGGATAAAATGAACGTGTCTTACAAACAAGGCAACTTTGTGGCATATAAAACACTTTTAGATTTTAAACAAATGGCAAAAGATAAAGCGGTTTCTAAAAATACGATTGTTTTCAATAATTTAGTTACTACTATTGCGGAGTTTAATGAGAATTGGGAAGTACCAGCAAGTGAGAGCTGGCATAGTAGGTTTATTAAATAGGTTATAAAAATCTTCTAAAATATTATAATCTAGAAAAGCTTTCATATTTCAAATAGAATATTCAATTTTACAGCTTGCAAAAAGTAATAATTAATTATGGCTAATGAGATTTTTTTACTAAATATATCAGGACAAGATAAACCAGGATTGACCTCTGGCTTAACAAGTGTTTTAACCGAATATGGTGCTAAAGTTTTAGATATTGGTCAAGCAAACATACACAATACATTATCTTTAGGTATATTATTTGAAATTCAATCCGGAGCGAATTCCGCATCGGTATTAAAGGATTTGCTTTTTAAAGCTTACGAATTAGGTATTAAGGCAAAATTCACTCCAATTACTCTGGAAGATTATGAAAATTGGGTGCGCCTTCAAGGTAAAGATAGATATATTGTTACCATTTTAGGTGAGAAATTATCTGCTGAACAAATATCGGAAGTCACAAAAGTGATATCAGAAAAAAATTTAAATATAGATTCTATAAAAAGACTTACAGGGCGCTTATCGCTTATTAAAGAAGAAGAATATCCAAGAGCTTCTATAGAATTATCTATTAGAGGTCATATCGATAATAAAGCAGATTTTACAGAAAAATTCATGCAAATTTCAAGAAATTTAGATGTCGATATTGCATTTCAAGAAGACAATATTTTTAGACGGAATAGGCGCTTGGTTTGTTTTGATATGGATTCGACACTGATACAAGCCGAAGTTATTGATAAATTAGCTGAATTAGCTGGAGTTGGAGATGAAGTAAAAGCCATTACCGAAGCAGCAATGCAAGGCGAAATTGACTTCACAGAAAGTTTTATAAGACGTATGAAACTTTTAAAAGGCTTAAGCGAGGATGTGCTTCATGATGTTGCGGTAAACCTTCCTCTTACTAAAGGTACAAGAAGACTTATTGATACTTTAAAAAGCTACGGGTTTAAAACCGCCATATTATCGGGTGGATTTACTTATTTCGGACATTATTTACAGAAAGAATTGGGTATAGATTATGTATATGCCAATCAATTAGAAATTATAGATGGTGTTTTAACAGGTGGGTATTTGGGAGATATTGTTGATGGCAATAAAAAAGCAGAATATCTTAGAGAAATCGCACTAAAAGAAGGTATTGATATCGATCAAACCATTGCTGTTGGTGATGGTGCAAATGATCTACCTATGCTTAATCTTGCTGGTTTAGGAATTGCTTTTCATGCAAAACCAACTGTAAAAGACAATGCACAAAGTTCCATTTCTAGTATTGGTTTAGATGGTGTTTTATATTTATTGGGTTACCACGACAGGTATATTGATTTAATTGAATAGAGTCGATTTATAATCTACATAGCATTAAAATAGAAGCATGTTATATTGATATGTCTTTCTTAAAGCTTTTATATATTTTCAATCTCTATACGTGTACTTTTAAATCATTAATTTTTTTACATCTGTAAGTTTTGGAATAGTAACGTTCCAATTTAACGTATCTTTTATTTTTACTCTAAAAGCATCCAAAGCAGATGGCTCACCATGTATTAAGTATACTTCTTCAGGAATATTTTTTATAGCGCTCATCCAATCCAATAAATCTTGCTGATCTGCATGCGCTGATAAACTTTCAATACTTTTTATGGTTGCTTTTACAGGATAATATTTGCCGAAAAAACGTATTTCATGAGCACCTTCTTTTAGCAGTCTTCCTCTGGTCCCTTCTGCTTGATAACCTACTAATAAAACGGTTGTTGATGGCGCGTCTATTAATTGTTTTAAATAAGTAAGCACTCTTCCTCCAGTAACCATACCACTTCCTGCGATTATAATTTTAGACCGTTTGTCATCAATTGTTTCCCATGTTTCTTTGTATGATTGTATAATATTAATGTGATCACACATAGCTTGATACTCTTGCATAGGTAGTTTATGCCATTCAGGAAAGCGGTTAAATACGTCAAGAACATTATTACCCATTGGGCTGTCTATAAAAATGGGAATGTTTGGAATTTTATTCTTTTTGTAGAGTTTCCACAATATATACATTAGTGTTTGCAATCGTTCTACTGCAAAACTTGGAATTATGAGATTGCCTTTTTTATGAATAGTTTCATGAATAAGGGTTGATAGCGTGTTTTCTATATCGTCTTTTGGATGTAATTTATTACCATAAGTGCTTTCAATGAATAAATAATCTGCCCATTCTGGTTTTTTAGGATCGTTTAAGAGGTAATCATTTTTCCTTCCTATATCGCCTGAAAACACAAAGCGTTTTCCGTTAATATCCAATTCAATAAAAGTAGCTCCAATAATATGACCATTATATTGAAATCGATACGAAATATGATCAGATAGAGTAATCCATTTATTTTCTATTTCTACATGAAATAATTGAATTGTTTTCTCAACATCCTTAATGGTGTAAAATGGTAAAGCAGGATTATGTTTAGTGTATTTTTCTTTATTTGCTTTTTCAGCTTCTTCTTCATGGATTTTAGCACTGTCTTTAAGTATAATTTCTGCTATAGCCAACGTAGGTGCCGTGCCAATTATTTTTCCAGTAAAACCTTGCTTTAATAAGCGAGGTAAATAGCCAACATGGTCTAAATGTCCATGAGTTATTAAAACAACATGAATGTTGTTAACATCAACAGGGAGATTACTCCAATTAAGTTCTCGAAGCTCTTTTAAACCTTGAAACATACCACAATCAATTAGTATGTTTTTTTCTGAAGTTTCAATAAGAAATTTAGAGCCTGTAACTACTCCAGCGGCCCCTAAAAAATTGATTTTCGCAAAATTATCCATATTATGGTGTTTGAATATTACATAGTTGTAAAATTTCATTAAGAATTTTTTCTTTCCTTGTTTCAGATACGCCTAAATGATCTAAATAAAAGTTGTCTTCTATTAACTCTCTACAAAGCACCACATCTCTACTTAATAAAAATTGTTTTTCTCTATTAGTAAGTAATGTAGAAACGGTTATTGGATACAAACCTAATCTATCAATTCTATCTTTTAGAGCATCATTTTCTGGATAATCCCAACTTAATAAATATAAACCAGTACAATTGCCGAATTGTAATGCATCTTTAGTGAATCTAGTATTTGTAACAACCCAACCTTGTGTAAGTAAAACTTCTTTTTTAGAGCTTTTACTCCAGTTAGCTCTTACATCTTGATACCGAGAGTTTATATATAAGGGGATTTTAACGTTACAATTTAAACCTTGTTCGCTATGAAATTTACATTCAATAATGGTCGCTTCTAAATTTTTGAAAGCAATAATATCAGTTTCATGTGATACGCATTTTCCTTGCAATATCTTGCCAACTTCAGTCTTGTATCCTGAATAATTTAAGATAGCACTTACAAAGCGTTCAAAAGGAAAACCAGTTGGGCCTAATTCATATATCGCTTTCTTCAGTTTATATTTGGAAGCGAGATGACTTTTATTTTTTTTAAGTAAAGAAAAGGCTCTATTATAAATTTCTTTAGTAGAGATACCTTGATATAACTCATCGCGAACTTTATCTAGAATTTGATTAACTATGGTGTTATCTGCTCCAGTTCTCTTGAGAGACAAGCGCAATTTATCTAATGAAAATTTTACCTTTTCACCAGAAGATTTAATGATTTCTATATTTTTAATTTCCATGTTAACATTTTAAAAAGCAGGCAAAACATTATTTATTTTGACAGTTTTATTTCACTAACTAATTAAATGGCTACATTTTTAATTAGACTGAAAGAAATCTTTTACCCAAGCTTTAATTTGATTATCGGTCATGCTATCTGCTTTTTTTATGCCTTTTATTTTTGTGCTTAATGGGGTATAGTTTTTATGTAACTCTTTTGCAAATTGCTCATTAGTTTGAGCTGGACCAAAAAGGACTAATGCATCTGTATCATTAATTTCTTCAGCTATAGTTTTAAAATATTTTTTTAATTGTTGCTTTTCGCGTTCTAAATACTTACTGTCTTGCACGACATCTTGTGGTCCTCCTTTAAATTTTGTGCCAGAACCTCCGTGTGGATGATAATGTTCTATATTAGAAATTATGGTATTAAAAGTTTCTAATGTGTCTTTTAATGTTACAATATATGCTTTGTTTTTATCTAACCAAATACCTGTTCTTTTCATCTTTTAGTTTCTTAAATTGTGAATGATTTATTGTATAGCTTCTTGCTATTTTTTTATTTAATCGGGTGGTTATAATATTTTATAATAGGCATTATAAGTTTACTGATATGAAATTATAAGATAATTTGCAGTATAACAATGATATATATCAGATATCTATTCTGGAATTACTAAAAAAGGCACCATGGGATGAAATCCTATTTTCTTTATAACAGGCTCTATAATAATGGCCTCAATAAAGCTATGTTTATAATTTACCATAGCCAGTGTATCTGCAAATAGCTTTAAAGTATAAACAGCAGCACTCCATGCATTATCTGAAAAATCTGTTGGAAGTAAAATATTATTTCTCATAACTTCTGTCTCAATTTTATGTTATGAAATTAGAATTGATAAACTCGCTGATGCGATGCTATTTATTAGTTTAAAATATTAGGGTTTTGCAGGAATCACTAAAAATGGCACATTTAAATGAAAGCCAATTTGATTAATGGTAGATTTAAAAAATAAGTTTTCAAAAAATGAATGTTTATTATTAATCATTACCAGTAAATTGATACGCGTTTTTAATTGAAACTTTGTTATAGCTTCTGGTACATTTTGATTACTAACGCTATGAAATAAATGTGCAACATGTTTAAATTGCGTTTCTAATTTTTGTCTGTTATTTTCTTGTTGTTCAGACAAATCATATCCATAACTTGCATTTAAAATGTTAACTCTTGAATGATATACCGTGGCAATATCTATGATAGATTGTAAGTGATTGTTTTTAAAATCGATTTCATAATCAGATGGGAATAATATTTCATGAGGAGTTTCAAAAGAAAAATTACTAGGTACTGCTAGTACTGGGCATTTGGCTCTTTTTAAAATATGAACAGTATTAGATCCAAACAATACTTCCTTTAAGCCAGTAGCACCTTTTGTTCCCATTACAATGATATCCATAGCATTACCTTGGTAAAGCTCCTCAATTTCTGAAGTAAGCGTATTAAATGATAGTATTTTAGAAAAAATATGTTTTGAATTGCTAAACTCGGAATTAATTTTTTGTTGTATTTCGCTTAATTTTTTTTTCGCTGTTTCTTTCACAACATTCATTACTTGAAGCTGGGCAGAACTTGATTGCATATATTCCACTTGATAAACTACTGGTGTGTAAGTGTGTAAAAGCGTGAAGTTACACTTCTCATTTTTATATAGTTGCAATGCATATTTAATGGCGTTCCAAGAATTATCTGAAAAATCTGTTGGCAAGAGTATTTTTTTCATAATTATTAGGTATTTAGTTACGTCTCATATTTTGTAATACTAAAAAAGGAATTTCGATGTACAAGCTTATTTCATCAATAGTAGATTGAAACAAGATGTTTTCTAAAAAAGAATGCCTTGTATTTACCATGACTAACATATTTATATCATTCTCTTTTATATAGGTATAAATAGCATTGGTAATATTTTTATTATCAACGATTTTAAAATTGATTTTATTTTTGCACAATGCTTCATTTATAAAATCCTGATGGTTTTGCTGTCTTAATGAAAGTTTTTTACTTTTAGAAATATAGAGCATATCTATTACAGCTCTATAAGGAGAAGCCATGTCACATAATAATTTTAATTCGCGTCTTTTATACGGAATCATATAATTTGTAGGGAAAAGAATTCGTCTAGGCTGTATATGTTTGTAATTTTCTGGAATTGCCAAAACAGGGCATTGCACATACTTTAAAACTTGTAGTGTATGACTACCAAAAGTGAGTTTTCTGTCGTTGGTTTTACCTCGAGTTCCCATAACAATAATATCGATACATTCTTCATCAACAATCTTATCAGCTTCGTCAATTAACATATTATTGGAAGATACAACATGATAGGTGTGTCTTGAATTTGGAGACACTTTACTTACATGTTTTAATATGCCTTCTAACTGTAACTGAGATTTGTCACTAATAACACGAGTTAATTCATCAATAGTTTTACTTTTCATTAAAACTTTGTCGGCATAAATATCATCTTGATATGCATGCATAATATAGAACTCGCAGATATCATACTTAAATAACTCTAAAGCATAATCTAATGCATTTAATGCATTTTCTGAAAAATCTGTTGGAACCAATATCTTCCTCATAAATTATTTTGTTTAATGAGATGCTTAAAATTACATTTCATTAAACATGAAAACTATGATATATATCAGATTATGAATGTATTAAAGGTTTTTTTATTATTATAAGTAATCTTCTATCTATGTCTGAGAATTATGAAGTAAAATAAAGAATAGATTATTTTAGAATTAGGTGGTGGTGATTTGTTTTTTGAGATACAGCATTCATCAAAAAGGGAAACGTAGAATTCTCGTTCTAAAAGAGATTAAATTATTGAAAAAACTAAGACTTATACATAAAAAAAACAGGAGGTTGGAACCCCCTGTTTCATCTAAAACGTTCAATTTTATTGTTCAACTTTCAATAACGTATAACCATCTTTTACTTCTAAATGAAAATTAAAAAAATTCATAGCTAAACAATAGCTTCAAACGTATTATCACATAACAAATCTCAATATTCTACAACATTAAAATTTGTATACTAAGAAACAGGAAGTCGAAACCTCCTGTTTCCTTTTAAGAGCTTAATATCATCATCTAATTTATTTAATCTCTAAAATGGTTTTATTGCTAAAAGCCATCAAGTCTAAAAAACGAAACAATCATTTTAAACTCTATAATATTGCACATAAAGTCTTATTTTAAAATTTATTAGTGATTCAAAGAACCTTTTTTAATTATACTACTAAAGTACACAGCTTCTAAGAATTAAAATATGATATATATCAGTTTTCTAAAAAATTATGGAGAAACTATATCATAACCTCTGTTCAATAAATATATACCAATAATAAATAGTAAGGTATAGATAACCTGAACCAGTTTAACATTAATAAATTCTAACCAAGTAACGGTTTTTTTGGGAAATATAAATAAGAACAGTCCTATAAATAATGATAACCAACCTATTAAGGTAATAATAAGTTGATAACTTGGTTCCCAAATATTATGAAACAAAATGTTGAGAAGTCCTATAATAATGGCCACAAAAGAAGAGATTATTAAAAATTTTTCATCTTTAAGGTCATTAAATATTTGTTTAATACGCTTTGGGTTAAGGCTAAGTATTAAAAAGAATATAATAAAATACCAGCCCCAAAACTTTGCTAAGAAAATAGAATTATCCATGATTTTTGATATTTATTCGTGTAACACTAAAAAGGGTATGTGCGTATGATACGTTATTTTCTCCACTTTCGAATGAAATAATATACTTTGAAAATAATTAAGGTTTTTGGCGACCATCGTTATCATATCTATATCTCTACTTTCAACAAAACACTGTATGGCATCCTCTACTTTTTTATTGGTTAAAAGATGAAAACTTGGCTTAAAATCTTCAAAATAATCGTTTAATAGATCTTTATTTGAGAGTTGTTCTGTGTTTAATGATGTGTTTTTTTTATCAATATGAATAATTCTTAGATTAGCTTCGAAAGCATTTAAAAAATTAGTTAATGGTTGAAGTGTTTTTATATCATAAGACAAATTGTAGTCTGTTGGAAATGCTACTTCTTTAATTTCAGAATATTTAGCATGTTCAGGCACAATCAATGTTGTACATTTTACCTTTGTAATAACGTCGCCAGCATTACTGCCAACAATATATTCTTCAAGTCCAGATGCACCTTTTGTACCCATTATAATCATATCCATATTTTTCTCGTCGATATGTTTTCTAATAGATTCCAGGAAAAAATTATAATCACTTAACGTATAGAATTTATGTTTTTCATTGTCGTTAATGTTATGACTAATTTTTTTTAATAGTTCTCTAAGTTTTTTTTTTGACGGCTTTATATAAATACTTTCTATAATCTCGTGTGTTGGAATATAGGTATCAGCACCTACCACAAGATTTTCCATTCTAGTTACATTTAATAAATAGAAATTACATGGTGTTTTTTCAAAAAAGCGAGTTGCATATAATATAGCATTCCATGAGTTGTTAGAAAAGTCTGTTGGTAATAAAATATTCATCATTTAAATTTCTCATTATCAACAAAGCTATATGTAAGCGTATTGATATAATATGATATTCGTCATAATTGGACGAAAACATATAAAACAATTAGTATATGTCCTGTAATTTCTGAAGGTCAATAATTTTTATATTTCTACCTTCCATTTCTATAAGTCCTTGTTTTTTAAAATCAGACATTGTTCTTATAAATGTTTCAGTTGCTATACCGGCAACACTAGCTAAATCATTTCGAGAGATTTTAATAGGGTCTTGAGGTTTTGAATTGATCTTTTCAGCAAATCTTAAAATGGTAGCGGCTGTTTTTTTCTGTACAGAACTATATGCCATTTCCAATAGTTGGTCTTTCACATCAGTAAGATCATCAGTAAGTAATTGAATAACTTCTAAGGTCACCTTATGATTTTTAGCTAATATATTTTTAAGTTCTGTTTTAGAGACGCCCATCATTTCAACATCTTTCATGGCAGAAGCAGTTTCTTTGTATGGAATATTTTGGTTAAATGAAGTGTATCCAAAGAGGTCATCTTCCTTGTGAAGTGCCGTGGTGAGTTCTTTCCCTTTTTCATCAAGTTTATAACATCTCACAACACCTTTGTTTATTAAATAAATGAAGTTTGAATTATAACCCTCTTTATAAATAATATCATTTTTTTTATACTTAAAAATGCTGCCATTGTCATCAAAAAAGTTCTTTAAGTCATTTAATGATCTAAGTTCATCTTCAGTAGTGATTAATTTTTTTTGAGACGACTCCCGTTCATCTTTTAATATAGCAGCTTTCGCAATCCGACTCTCAATAGCACTTACAATTTCATCTTCGGTAAAGGGTTTTGTAATATAATCATCTGCTCCTAAATTCATTCCTTTTCTTATGTCTTGTTTTTCTGTTTTTGCCGACAAAAAGATAAAAGGGATAAATTTTGTTTCACTATGTTTAGATAAGCCTTCCAAAACACCGTAGCCATCAAGTACAGGCATCATAATATCAGATATAATAATATCAGGTCTTTCTTCTCTTGCTATTTTTAGACCTATTTCCCCATTAGCAGCTGTAAGAATCACATAATCTGATAGTTCCAAAAGTTCAGCTGTATTTTCTCTTAAAATGGTATCGTCTTCTATTAATAATACTTTTTTCATAACACAACTTTGTTTGGTAGTTCTATAATGAAAGTCGAACCATGGTGTTCAACACTTTTAAATGAAATGGTGCCGTTTAAGTTTTCTAAATGATCTTTGACGATATTTAAACCAATTCCAGTACCTTGCATGAGCAATGCATTTTCTGCTCTAAAATAACGATTGAATATATTCTTTTGGTCTTTCTCAGGAATGCCAATGCCGTTATCTTTGACTTTAAAAACAGTCGTGTTTTTATTTTGTGAAATAGTAATGTTTATAATAGTGTTTTCTGATGAATATTTTATAGCATTATATATTAAATTTGATAGGGATAATTCTAGAATTTTTTCGTCTTGGAATAATGAGATGTCGTCAATATTTTCAGGATAATTGATCTGCTGTCCGTCTTTTAATATCATATTTGCATTATAAATGACTTCATTTAAAACCTTACTTAATTTAAATGAGGTGAATTTATAATTGATTTTACCTTTTTCTAATTTTTCAACGGAAAGAAAATCATTCAAGATGGTATTGAGATACTGTACTTTGTCTGTAATGGTATTTACATGTTTCTCTCGTTTTTCTTGTTGTTCAGTTAATTTGTATTTATTCAATAACATAGTTGAAGTTAAAATCCCACTTAAAGGTGTTTTAAATTCATGTGATACCATAGATAAGAATTTTGTTTTCAATTCGTTCAATTCCTTTTCTGTAGCTAGTGCCATTTTAAGTTCTTCAGTGCGTATCTCAACCGTTTTTTCTAATTTTTCAGTATAATTTTTTTGCTCTGTTATATCTAAAATAATAGCCAAGAATACATCTCTATCACCTAATTTTGAACGTTGTAAATGTACATTAACAGGATAAGTACTTCCTGATTTACGTTGATGTAATGTTTCAAATTCAATTTTTTCAATATTAGCTTCATTGAGTAGTTCTAATTCTTTTTTGAACTGTGATTCTGTATAGTTGGGTTTTATATCTATTGGTGTCATAGTGGTAAGTTCCTCTAAATTGTAACCTATATTTTTTTGTGCCCCATAATTGGCATTTATAAATTTTAGAGTTTTAGCATCAAATACATAAATCTCATTTAGCGATTCCTGAAAAATGCTGGCTAAATGATTGCGTTCTTGCTCCATATATTTACGCTCACTAATATCTATAACTAAGGCCATAATATAGTCCTTTCCATAGATGGAAAAGGGGTTTAATCCAGCTTCTACAGGAAAAATACTTCCATCTTTATGAGCGCCAAAAAGATCACGTCCTTGCCCCATTTGTCTACGCTCTTTCTGTTTCATAAAACCATTAAAGTGAGCCCCATGACCAGCGTGATAGTTTCGTGGAATTAAAATGTTTAGTGATTTTTTTATGAGTTCTCCCTTAGAGTACCCAAACATTTGGTTTGCAGAATCGTTGGTTTCTACAATATTTTGATGCTCATCAACTATAATGACACCTTCCGATACAGCACCTAAAAGTACTTTAAAGATATCTTGATTTTGCTGAAACATGTTTTATAATTTGATTGATAAGTATATAAAGATAACTGATTTATATCATTCTTTAAAACTAATACTATTTCTAAATTTGATTTATTCTAAAAATATTGACATGAAAACTAAAAAGAAAATGACCATAGAGTTTTATCGAAATCTTGGTAAACTTTTTTATGCCATGGCAGCAGTAGATGGTAATGTAAAACCCATAGAGTTTGATAAACTAAAGACATTAGTAAAAAAGGAATGGCTAGTTGTAGATGATCTTGAAGATACCTTTGGGACAGATGCAGCTTACCAAATAGAAATTGTTTTTGATTGGCTTAATGAAGATGAAGAGCTCAATGTAAAAGTATGTTTCAAAGATTTTATTAATTATAAAAAGAGTCAAAGTCATCTATTTACTCAAGATATTAGACGCTTAATATTAAAAACAGCTTCAGCTATTGCTTATGCGTTTTCTGGTATTAACAAGTCTGAGTTAACATTGTTAGCAAAACTAGATATAGAATTAAAAATACCTTAAAGATGAATTATTACTTCAGCAAAACCATAAACGGAAAATTTGAGACTATCGAAATTAAGGTAAAGGCCTTATTAAAAAACGAAGGCTTTGGTGTGCTTACCGAAATTGATATGCAAACGACCTTAAAGGAAAAACTCAATAAAGATTTTAGAAAGTATAAGATTTTAGGAGCTTGCAATCCACCCTTTGCATTTAAAGCTTTACAAGCAGAAGATAAAATTGGTACTATGTTGCCTTGTAATGTTATTTTACAAGAGCATGACCAAAACAAAATAGAAGTGTCTGCTATAAACCCTATGGTGTCTATGCAAGCTGTGGAAAATTCTGCACTTAAAGCCGTAGCAGAAGAGGTAAGCTCTAAACTGGAAAACGTGATAAATAAATTAGAAAATGAAAAGTAGTTTTAATGATATTATAAATTCTGAAACACCAGTTTTGGTAGATTTTTTTGCAGATTGGTGTGGGCCTTGTAAATCACTAGCGCCAATATTGAAGGAAGTAAAAGAAGAACTTGGAGATACTATAAAAATTGTAAAAATTAATGTTGATAAAAATGAATTATTGGCAGCAAAGTATCAAGTACGTGGTGTACCAACGATGCTATTATTTAAAAATGGAAAACAAGTTTGGAGACAATCTGGAGTACTTCAAAAAAGTGAGATTGTAAAAGTTGTCATCTCAAATTAACCTAAAATTATGAGTACACACATAGAAGCTAAAAAAGGAGAGATAGCCGAAACAGTTTTGTTACCAGGAGACCCCATGCGTGCCAAATGGATAGCTGAAACTTTTTTGGAGACCCCAAGATGCTATAATGATGTTAGAGGCATGTTAGGTTACACAGGTACTTACAATGGTAAACGTGTTTCCGTGCAAGGTACAGGTATGGGTATTCCATCTGCACTGATCTATTGTCACGAACTTATTAACGATTATGGGGTAAAGAATTTAATTAGAGTTGGCTCAACAGGTTCGTGTCATAAAGACATTAAGATTAGGGATATTGTAATTGCTATGGCAGCATCTTCAACCTCAGGTATTAATAATTCCCGTTTTATAAATGCCGATTATTCACCAACTGCTAATTTTGAATTGTTTATGAAAGCAGTATTTTATGCCAAAGAAAATAATATTCCAATCAAAGCAGGTAACGTTTTATCTACTGATGAATTTTACGAAGACGATTTTAATAATTATAAAATTTGGGCAGATTTTGGAGTACTGTGTGTAGAAATGGAAACAGCAGGAGTATATACCATTGCTGCAAAGTATAAAGTAAAGGCACTTTCCATTTTAACCGTATCAGATTCTTTGGTAACCAAAGAACGCACTTCAGCTGACGATAGAGAAACTAGCTTTAGCACCATGGTTGAAATTGCTTTAAACACAATATAGTTGTCATAATAATTTAATATCACTAACCTTATTTTTTTGTATGATGAATGTCATTTTATAAGTATCTATTTACTATTAACTTTAAAGTATTATTTTTTAAAATATAGAACTCATGAAAAAAGTAAAATTCATTTTGTTGATTATACTCATAATCCCAATCCTAGGACTCGCACAATCTCTTGAAAATCTTGATTATATTTCGCCATTCCATAATGGTTATGCAGCAATCAAAAAAGATAACCAATGGGCTTTTATTAATACCGAAGGTGCTATTGCTATAGATTTTAGAAATGATTTAGTAGCAAGAACTGTTGGTGATGTAAATTATCCAATGTTTAGTGATGATCGCTGTTTGATTGAAGAACTAAAAGAAGGTATATCCTATTTTGGCTATATAGATACTTTTGGAAAAACGGTTATTAAACCTCAATTTTTAAACGCTACTAATTTTAGTGAAGGCAGCTCCATAGCGTTAAAATTGGTTAAAGAAATTGTAGGTGAAAATGAAGCTTTGGTTAAAAATATAGTTTACTACAGATATTTTGAAGTCACCATAGACATTGAAGGTAATGTTATAAATTACCTAACCCCGAAAGGTAAAAATGTGGTTTTAGATAAAGAGTTTTTAACTTATCCACCAGAAATCATGTCTAAACAAATTTCAAAAAATGTATTTGCCATCAAGGGTAAAGGGAATAGATGGACTATTATAAATAATAAATGAGTATTATAAAACTTTTTTATAATGAAAGCAAACTTAGGAAGCATTTCTGGTATTAAAATAAAAATTCAGGGCTTCTGGAAAAAACCAAACAGTAAACTCCGATAACCAAGATAAAATTTTACTTAAAGAACAATCGTTAACAGAATGTGTTTATGCTTCGGCAACCATTCAACCAGATAGTCTCTATCAAGTTTATGGTAAATATGGTTATGGAAAATTTACCTTGTTATATATTCTTTATATAGAGAATACAAGTTAGGAGGGAGAATAAATGATATTAATTATTTCTAATGACACTATTTAAGCCTAAATTTAGAGTTCATTTTTAGACTAATATAATGAAAACACTTCAAGATATAGAAAATCAAATAATAACTTTAACGACAAGCATTGAGGTGAATTATCCTGAATTATATGCTACGTTAGATGAAAACCCGATGACTATTCCAACTGAAATTCATCCTGATATGACAATTAGTGTTATGGAAGAGTATCTAGGAAGTCTAAAACAAATATTAAAGCAATACATTAAAACTCATAATAAATACTAATGGCATTTATAGATTATTATAAAATACTGGGCATTTCAAAAAGTGCCACAGAAAGCGATATCAAAAAAGCCTATCGGAAACTAGCACGTAAATACCATCCAGATCTTAATCCAAACGATAAGATTGCTGAACAAAAGTTTAAGGAAATTAACGAAGCTAACGAAGTGTTAAGCCATGCAGAAAATCGTAAGAAATACGATGAATATGGAGAGCATTGGCAACATGCTGAAGATTACGAAAAAGCAAAACAACAACAAACACAATATTCTCAACAACAAACTTCTCAAGGTGATTTTAGAGGTTATAATGAGAGTGATTTTTCAGATTTTTTCAGTTCTATGTTTGGGGGGGGCGATGCAAATGGTCAACGTAGGGAAGCGAAGTTTAGAGGACAAGATTTTAATGCAAAACTGCAGCTAAATCTAAACGATGTGTATCAATCACATAAACAAACATTAACAGTTAATAATAAAAAGATACGAATTACCATTCCTGCGGGAGTTGAAAATGGTCAAATTATAAAAATAAAAGGTCATGGAGGAAAAGGTGTTAATGGAGGTCCTAATGGAGACTTGTATATTGAGTTTTCAATAGTTAATACATCGCAATTTAAAAGAGATGGTGATAATTTATATGTTTCTGTCGATTTAGATCTATATATATCACTTTTAGGAGGAGAAATAACTGTGGATACATTTGATGGAAAAGTAAAACTTACTGTAAAACCAGAAACTCAAAACGGAACAAAAATAAAACTCAAAGGTAAAGGGTTTCCAAAGTATAAAAAAGAAGGACAATTTGGTGATTTATATGTTACCTACAATATAAAAACACCATTAAACCTTTCAGTTAAAGAAAAAGAACTCTTTACAGAACTTTCAAAATTGCGATAATTATGAATACAACAAACCTTATTTCAATTGAACAATTTTGTACACATTACAATGTGCCTGTTACTTTTATCACAGCGCTTCATGAGTATGAACTTGTAGAGATCACAATTGCTGATAGTGAAAATTACCTCCAAACAAATCAACTTAATGACGTCGAAAAAATGATACGCCTACATTACGAACTCGATATAAATTTAGAAGGAATTGATGCCATCTATAACTTATTGAAGCAAGTAGAAAATCTTAAATCTCAAATTAGAACACTAAAAAACAAATTAAATTCTTACGAAGATTTATAATAGGGTAGATACCATGACAAATATTGAATATCTAAAAGAATGGATTGGTGCTAATCCGCTTGTTTGGAGTATGATTAAGTTTCTAATAATACTAATCATTGTTTTAACAGGTATTCAATTGGTAAGACGGTATTTAAAAAGAAAGATATCAAACGCAATTATACGTTATAAAGCACAGAAAGGAATCGAGATTTTGGGTTATGTACTTCTAGTTCTCTTAACTTTTACATATTTTTCGGGAGCAATTAAAGATTTTACCATTATTATAGGCTTGTTCACTGCCGGAATTGCTTTCACACTACAAGAACTAATATTAAGTATTGCGGGCTCTATTTATATTTTTTTGGTACAAGTATATAAACCAGGAGATCGCATTGAGATTAACGGAATTAAAGGAGATGTAATAGACGTTGATAGTATTTACACAACCATGATGGAAATTGGACAATGGGTAAGTAGCGATAATTATAGTGGACGTATTGTAAAATTAAGTAATGCCTTTGTTTTTAAAGGACCAATATATAATTACTCTAAAGATTTTCCATTTATATGGGACGAATTGGAATTACCTATTCGCTATGGTTCAGATATGGATCTAACAAAATCTATTATTATTAAAATAGCTTCTGAATCACTTTCTGAGTACACCGCAAATTCAAAATCTGAATGGGAAAGCGTCGTCAAAAAGTATTATATAGAAGATGCTCAAATAGATCCTACATTGTCAATAAAATTAACCGATAATTGGATTCAGTTTAATTTGAGATACATAGTCGATTTTAAGAAACGTCGTTTTACAAAATACTTATTGTATGATAAAATAAGAATGGAAATTGAAAACACTAATGGTAAAATTAACCTAGCGTCCTCTACTATTGAAATTATTAAAATACCAGAAATAAAACTTAATTTAGATAAAAATCAAGACCTCTAAAAATTACTTAAAGTTAAATGAGTAAGACCTATTTTTAAATGGAATACAAACAGAAAAATGTCCACGAGCATATTCAATTCTTTGGAAAGAAAACGGAACTTTATTATGCCATTCTTTGTGGTGTTTTTTTATTAGTTGGTTTTTTAGTGGAAAAATTAACAGACTTACCTAATGGGTTTGTGCTATCAAGTTTTTTGGTATCTTATTTTTTTGGAGGGTATTTCATTACAATTGAAGCCTCTCAAAAAATTATTAAAGGAGGTTTCGATATTGACTTTTTGATGATTGCCGCAGCAGCAGGAGCAGGGTATATTGGAAGTTGGGCTGAAGGTGCCTTACTCTTATTTCTTTTTAGTTTAGGTCATGCTCTTGAACATTATGCAATGGAAAGAGCTGAAAAATCAATCGAAGCTTTAGGTAATTTATCTCCAAAAACAGCACTTGTTAAAACGAATGAAAAATTAGAGGAAGTTCTAATTGAAAATTTAAAAATAGGTGATGTTATTGTAGTAAAGCCAAATACGAAAATTGCCGCCGACGGTGTCATTATTAGTGGGAGTAGTAGTATTAACCAAGCGCCAATAACAGGTGAAAGTATTCCTGTCGATAAAACATTCATAAAATATTCAGGTAATTTACCAAAATTTAATGAAATCGATAGAAAACATGTTGTTTTTACAGGAACCATAAATGGTGATAATTTACTCAATGTAATAGTTCTTAAATTAAGCGAAGATTCAACTGTTTCAAGATTGATCAAAATGGTTAGTGAAGTTGAAGCTCAAAAATCCCCAACACAGCGACTCACCAAAAAATTTGAAAAATGGTATGTGCCAATGGTGATTTTAGTGGTTTTTATGTTGTGTTTTGTATTTGTAATTATGGACGAGAGTTTTAACACTAGCTTATACAGAGCCATAACAGTATTGGTGGCAGCTAGTCCTTGTGCCTTGGCCATTTCAACGCCCAGTGCTGTATTAAGTGGAATTGCTAGAGCAGCACAAAAAGGTGTTTTAATTAAAGGAGGAAAAGCCTTGGAAGATTTAGGTGAAATTACTACGATTGCATTTGACAAGACAGGAACCTTGACGGAAGGAAAACCAAAACTCACCAATATCATTGCTCTAAATAATTTTGATGATAATGAATTTATACAATTAGTACTGGAAGTGGAAAGTTTAAGTAATCATCCACTTGCTAAGGCGATAGCAAAAGATATAGAAAAACAGTATGGAGTTGTAGTAAAAAATAAAGCTTCAAATGTAAAAGCAATTCAAGGAAAAGGAATAAGCGCCATTTATAATGGAGAAGAAGTATTTATTGGTAATATAAAACTAATGGAATATGCTCATGCAAGTGTTGCTGATCCTATAATTTCTAAAATGAATAGTCTTTTAGAAAATGGTCATACCGTCATGTTGGTAGCATCTAAGAAGGCAATTATTGGTTTAATAAGTGTTATGGATCTTCCACGAAAAACAGCTGCAAGTACATTAAAGCGATTGAAAGAAATAGGCATCAAACATATGATTATGCTCACTGGAGATCACCAAAATGTTGGTGATGCCATTGCCCGACAAATAGGACTAACGGAAGCTAAAGGAAATTTATTACCTGAAGATAAAGTAGAAGCTATAAAAGCATTAATTAAAAGGGATAAAAAGATAGCAATGGTAGGCGATGGAGTTAATGATGCACCAGCAATGGCATTAAGTACTGTGAGTGTCGCAATGGGAGCTGCTGGTAGTGATGTTGCCCTAGAAACAGCAGATGTAGCACTCATGTCTGATAAAATTGAGAACTTACCATTTGTAATAGGCTTGAGTAGAGCATCCAAACGGATCATCAAACAAAACATCTTTATAAGTTTAGGTGTTGTTGTTTTGTTAGTTCCAGTAACGATTCTAGGATTAACAAATATAGGTTTGGCGGTTGCTTTTCATGAAGGTTCAACTATTGTAGTTGTATTAAATGCCTTAAGGTTATTGAAATTTAATATAGATTAACTGATATTTCGCATTTTTGTTAGAGTATACACCCAATATTTTTACCATAAACAAAAGAAGTATGCTTACATTCAAACATTACAATATAGCAGACTGGTTTTCATTTTATCGCATTTTTGCCGCACCATTTTTAATAATTTTAATTTGGTTAGACTATCGATTAGTTTTCACTTGGCTGCTACTTGTTAGTTATTGTACAGATGCTATAGACGGGTACTTGGCGCGCAAACTTAAAATAACAAGTCCAAGAGGTTCTCAGTTGGATTCTTTTGGTGATCAAATCACTTTAATAGTTGGACTCATCGGTTTATTTTATTTTGAAACAGCGTTTATCAAAACTAATCTGATGTTAATCCTTATTACATTTGTGCCTTATATAATTCAAATGTTTATAGCATATTTTAAATATGGAAAAGCTACGGCATTCCATACATATATGGCTAAACTATCTGCTGTGTTTCAAAGTATATTTATTTTATGGTCGTTATTTTTATCACCAGAGTATCGTTTATTTTACATTATGATTGTTGTTGGATTATTGGAAACTTTTGAAGAAATCACCCTTATTTTTATGTATGATAATTGGGCTTCGGATGTAAAAGGAATTTATTGGGCTTTTAGAGATAAAAGACGCCATAAAAAGCCTGTAGAATGAAATCGTTATCTCTTTTTACTATCCTTTTTTTATGTCTAGCAATTTTGTTGGTTGACATACTAGTATTCTATTGGCTTCAATCAATTATTCAGTTTATTGGTTCATCATTATTGAAAACAATTATTTACGTTTTGTTTTGGGTATTTACCGTAGGGTTAATAACTTCAATTATTGTGTTAAAAGTTACTTTAGATGATATTAATCCGATTAGAAGATATCTTATAATTTCAAAATTTTATGGTTTAGCAATTTCGTCCTTTGTTCCTAAGCTTATTTTTGGCGTAATCTTATCTATTCTTTATATTACCAATTATCTGTTTTCTAAAAATGAGTCACTTATTATAGTGCCTCTTATAGGATTATTATCAGGGTTTCTCCCTTTCTTTATTATTCTTTATGGGATTTTTAAAGCTGTTTATAAATTCAAAGTTTATCACCATGTTATTTTTTCTAGAATTTTACCAAAATCCTTTAATGGCTTAAAAATTGTCCAGCTATCTGATCTTCATTTAGGGAGCTTTAATTATGGTTATGACAAATTAGAACGAGCAATTAAAAAAATTAATCATTTACAACCAGATTATATAATGATTACAGGTGATTTGGTAAATAACTATGCTTGGGAATTACGAGGTTGGAATACCGTTTTTAATAAACTTTGCGCCAAAAAAGGAAAATTTGCTATTTTGGGCAATCATGATTATGGTGATTATAGTCAATGGGATTCTCAAGAAGCAAAGCAAGAAAATTTGGATGCTATAAAGCAGTTTTATGTGGATATAGGTTTTAAAATTTTATTAAATGAATCTCAAATTATTTCAAAAAATAACGAACAAATTGCTATTATAGGTGTTGAAAATTGGGGAAAACCACCTTTTAAACAATATGGCGATTTACAACAAGCCATTAAAGGTGTAAAATCGATTCCATTTAAAATTTTATTGTCTCATGACCCTACACATTGGTCTGAGAAAGTTATAGATAAAACAGACATCACCTTAACATTTGCTGGTCATACACATGGTATGCAGGCAGCTTTCCAATATAAAAACTTACAATGGAGTCCCATAAAATATAAGTTTAAGCATTGGGCAGGTTTATATAAACACAACCAACAATATCTTTATGTCAATAGGGGTTTGGGTTGGTTAGGATTTCCTGCAAGAATAGGAATGCGACCAGAAATTACATTTTTAGAATTAAGAACAAACTGATTAATATCATCGTTAATTAAAAATAATTAAAATACTTTAGCTTAAATGATCTAATTTTAAATACCATGATCAAAACACTAAATAAGAAAGAAAGTACTAAGATCCTAGTATCAAATTACATTGGAAATCTATCTTATATTTATAGAGATAGACCTTATATAGTGCCTATAACCTATTTTTATGATAAGAATAATAATGCAATTATTGGTTATTCCGCAGAAGGTCATAAAATAAATGCTATGCGTAAAAACTGTAATGTGTCTCTCGGAGTTTCAGAAGTTGATTCTGTGAATTCTTGGGAATCGGTATTGGCTCAAGGCAAGTTTATAGAATTTTCAGGAAGTGAAGCAAAAGCTAAACTCCACATCTTTTCGTTAGGGGTAAAGAATTTGATTATCAATAGAGAGCATAGAAAACTTGATTTTATAAGTGAATTTTCGAGTAAAAGCTATAAAGATGATTTGCCTGTTGTTTTCCAAATTAAAATTGAAGAGATTACAGGGAGAATGAGACGAAATTAATTTAAAAATTAAACAAATGAAATATATATACTTATTAGCATTAGTCTTGTTATTATTCAGTAATTGTAAAAATGATACGCGTAATGAAAATATTAATGAAATTGAAGAAAGCGATGAGTTTAAATCATCCGATCAAGATAAAATTCAGAAAGTCGACAGGGATATCAAGTTATTCGATAAAACTATTTCTATAGAATTAAAACAAAAAAAACTGATTGATAAAAAGGACGAAAGTGAAGAACTTCAAAAATTGCTTATTGATAAAAAGTATGTTGTAAAAAACAAAAATTATAGTATCAACTTTAAATATCCATTGCTAAACGAATCATTCAAACCTTCGAATGCTAATTTTAACGACTTCATTAATAACTATTATGTAAATATAACCAAAACTGAATCTGACATCATAGAGAGTAAATTACAATGTGATAGTATAGAGTCTAAAACATTTAGAGAAGAACGATTTATAAATTATAAAATTTATAATGTTAATGATCGTCTTGTAAGTGTGCTTTTTTATAAAGAGAATTTTTATTCTGGAGCTATGCATCCAAGTTATTCTTTTGATTGCTTTAATTTCGATTTAAATAGAGGTGTTTTTATGACTTATGAAGATTTCTTTATAAAAGGATCAGAAGATGATCTATTGATTATAATAAATGAAAAAATAAGTAAAAAAATACAAAAAGGAGATTTGTATTATGAATGTTGGGAACTCTCTTCAACTGATTTTTTTGAGGGTAAAAACAACTTTGTACTTAATGACACCTACTTAGAGTTTTATTTTGATGATTGTGTTATGTGCCCATCATATACAGGTACATATTCTATTGAACTTCCATTAACCGATTTGTTGCCAGTTTTAAAAAAGTATGATATGAATCCGTTAGGTTTTTTAGTAAAATAGAACAGATTACGACGAGAATAAGAACCTAGAAATAGTAATTATTAATATGTAGGGATTGATTGTATTTTATAATACAGTTAATTTTTATTATTAACGTCTTTTTTTTCTTGTCGCTCTAATTTTCTAAAATAGCCTCTCGTTAAAAAGTTATGTTTTAGAGCTTCCATATTTTGGTTGAATTTATCTGTGCCTTCATTTATATTTTTTAGAGTAGATTCTAAACTATTCGCTAGTGTAGTGTCTCTTACAAGATAATTATATGTGCCTTTACTAGTATTGAAATCATCAACGACAGTATTAATATTTAATAAAATAGTTTCAATTTCTGAGCTAGACGTTTCAAGATGACCAACAATGTTTTTTAGTTTCATACCAGATAGGGTGTCATTTAGTAGCATTCCCATAACACTAGTATCGGCTGTCTTTAATGATGTAATGATATGATTTAATTCGCCAATAGAATTGGAAGCGCCCATACTTGCTGTTTTAAGATTAGTAATTGATTGTTTTAAATCTTTGGACATAATGGTATCGTTAAGTAAAACACCCAAAGTCCCTTTACCTTCAATGATACTATTGGTTATTTTTAATAAATCTGCCGTTAATATGGCAGCATTTTCGTTAGTAACGCTTAATGTACTTAAAATGTCGTCTGCTCCAATTTTACTATAGGATTTAATAACATCTCCGTTACTAATGACTTTTGAAGAACCTTTATTAGGTACAATATTTATTATCATATTTCCAACTAGTCCATCAGATCCAATAGT
Organism: Mariniflexile litorale; assembly: GCF_031128465.2. GTDB lineage: Bacteria > Bacteroidota > Bacteroidia > Flavobacteriales > Flavobacteriaceae > Mariniflexile > Mariniflexile litorale. Next base: position 3,723,074 of record NZ_CP155618.1, read on the forward strand.
TGCAATCGCATTCTTTTTGATATGGGAAATAATTTTTTCTTCGATATTCATATCTACCTTAATAGTAGAATCGTTAATCATTATGATGTCTTTAACCGTTCCAATCTCAATCCCAGAATATCTTACGTTATTGCCTTTTTGTAAACCATTTACGTTTTGAAAAAAAGCACTTATAGTAAAGGTCTTTTTAAACATATTGCTACGTTGACCAATAAGATAAACTCCCGCTATAAAAAGAATTGTGCCAATAATAACCAAAGTGCCTAATTGTAGTTTTTGTGAGTTTGAATGTTTCATAATCGTTTAATGTTTAAAGAAGGCTTTTATTTTTGGATTTTCATTGTTTGATAATTCTAAATAGGTACCAACGGCATAATCGATGCCATCGATTAGCAATATCATTCGATCTGAAATAACTCTTGCGCAATCCACATCATGAGTAATGATAATTGATGAGGTTTTATATTTTTTTTGAATGTCTTGCATTAGAGAAATGATTTCTTTAGCAGTAATTGGATCTAAGCCACTTGTTGGTTCATCATATAGAATAATTTTCGGTTTAAGAATTAGAGTTCTTGCTAAGGCTACACGTCTCTTCATTCCTCCAGATAATTCAGAAGGCATTAAATCTATCGCATTTGCCAAACCAACATTTTCCAGTGATTCAATAACGAGAGCTTCCGTATTTAGGTGTTTACTAAACTTTGCTTTATGTCGTCGTAAAGGAAACTCCAGGTTTTCTCTAACGGTCATAGAATCGTATAAGGCACTACCTTGAAATAAAAACCCAATATCTGCTCTAAGCGTATCTAAAGCCTCTTGAGTTAATTTAGTAATATCTTTATGCATTAAAGAAATAGAGCCACTATCTGCTTCGATTAGGCCAACCAAACATTTAATCATCACCGATTTCCCTGAACCAGATTTCCCCATAATTACTAAGTTCTCTCCTTGATGTAATTGCATATTAAATCCTTTCAATACATGGTTATCTCCAAAGCTTTTATGTAGGTTTTTAATTTCTAAAACAATCTCTTGATTTGATATGTTATTTGTTTTTATCATAAATCGTAAAAAATATCTGTTATAAATACAGCGATAAAATCTATAATAAATAGTAAAAGAGACGCAAGTACTACTGCGGAATTTGCAGCTTTACCAACACCTTCAGTCCCTTTTTTACAGTAATAGCCTTTATAGCAACCTATAATTCCAATTGCCAAGCCAAAAAAGAATGATTTTATCGTTGCCGGAATTATATCTCCAAATTCTAATGAATCAAATACTTGATTAAAGAATAAAACGAATGATACATGTCCTTTTATGTTTTCTACTAAAAAAGAACCAAATAGAGCAATCGCATCTCCAACAATTACTAAAATTGGAAGCATTAGGATTATTGCTATAACACGTGTAACAACTAAATATTTAAAAGGATTAGTACCAGAAACTTCCATAGCATCAATTTGCTCAGTGACTCGCATAGAACCAATTTCGGCTCCAATCCCAGAGCCAATTCTTCCTGCGCAAACTAACGCTGTAAGTATAGGACCTATTTCTCTTACAATTGATATACTCACCATGGAAGGCATCCAAGACACAGCCCCAAACTCCATAAGTGTAGGTCGTGTTTGTAGAGTTAATACCAACCCAATGATAAACCCGGTAATCCCCACTAGAAGTAAAGATTTGTTTCCCATCTTATAACATTGGTTTAATAATTCTTTGAATTCAAAAGGGCGTTTAAAAGTTTCTCTAAAAAAGCGACCTGTGAAATAGGACAAACCTCCTATTTCAATTAAAAGAGACTCTAATTGATTCTTTATTTTATGGGTATTTAGCATACTTGGCAGTAATAGTCTTATCAAAGATATAGGAATGGAGAATTCTATAAAATGATATAAATCATGCCAATAGACTGATACATCATTATAATTCACTAGTAATCAGTCTATTTTGATAGAAACGAATTGTTATAAGGTACTATTTGGAGGAGGAGGCTGTATGAAAAGTGTTATTCTGAGTCATATTAAGCCTGTCGAAATATTCAAACTTATTGATAATCCATATCAGTTGCGACAAGCTCAACCTAACAAAGTAAATAAAATACACTTTTCAGACAGCCTTTTGATTATTATTTAAGTTAAATGCGTACTCCTTTAACTTATTCTTACTAAAACCCAGACGATTGAGGAATTAAGCTATATACTGAAGAAATGTTTCTATAGGGTTTAAATTTGTTCTGGATTAATTTGTTTACAAACTTATAATAAATCTATCTTAAAGTCTTTTTAACTTCTTTTTAAAAGTAGTATTTTGGCATGATTATTTATAGAGTATAACACTATAAATAATCATGCTTAATTAATCTTATTATATGCGTCAAATCTTATTAACTATAGTAATTCTATATGTATCACTTTCAACATTTGCTCAGACTTTACAAAATCCTTTAGCTACAATAGATATTAAAGGGCAGCAACAGTGGGTTGATAATCTATATAATTCCATGACTCTAGCCGAAAAAGTAGGGCAGTTGTACATGGTACAAGTCATGTCTAATCAAGATAAAGCCACAAAGAATAAGATTATTGAATTAATTAGAGACCACCATATTGGTGGGGTAATTTATTCGCTAGGAGGTCCTAACAGACAAGCTCAATTAAATAACGAATTACAAGCACTTTCAAAAGTTCCATTATTAATAGGGATGGATGCCGAATGGGGTTTAAGTATGCGTTTAGATTCAACCTATGCATTTCCATGGAACATGACTCTTGGCGCCATAAAAGACAATCATTTAATTGAGCAAACAGGAAAACAAATTGGAGAGCATAATAAAAGGTTGGGTGTTCATTTTAATTTTGCTCCAGTGGTAGATATTAATACCAATCCATTAAACCCAATTATTGGCAACCGCTCATTTGGAGAAGATAGGGATAATGTCACCGAAAAAGCATTGGCTTTTATGAAAGGAATGCAAAGTGCAGGTGTTTTAGCAAGTGCGAAGCATTTTCCTGGACATGGGGATACCGACCAAGATTCGCATAAAACATTACCAACTATTAGTTTTAATGAAAAGCGTATCAATACTATAGAATTGTATCCTTATAAAAAATTAATTAAACAGGGACTTTCCAGTGTTATGGTAGCACATTTAAAAGTGCCTAGTTTAGAACCATCGGGGTATCCATCTTCATTATCAAAAAACGTAGTAACTAATATTTTAAAGGAGGATTTAGGTTTTAAAGGACTTATATTTACCGATGCTTTAACGATGAAAGGTGCTGCCGATTTTAAAGAAGTGGGAGCTATAGATTTAGCAGCTTTTAAAGCAGGAAATGACGTCATGTTAATGTCTGAAGACGTGCCTGTTGGTATTTCAAAAATAATTGAAGCTTACAACAGTGGAGAAATTAGTGAAGCACGGTTAGAACTTTCGGTTAAAAAAATTCTCCAAGCAAAATATAAAGTAGGATTAAATAATTACAAGCCTGTCGGTTTAAATAATTTATCGGCCGATTTAAATAGGTTAAAAGATGATATTCTTTATGAAGAACTTTTAGAGAATGCCATTACCATTGTTAAAAATGAAAAGGATTTATTACCACTTCGTAAACTTGAAGATAAAACGATAGCTTATGTTAAAATGGGCGATGACGATGGAGTTGTTTTTTTAGATGAACTTAAAAAATACACTAAAGTACATCATATTGAGGCCACTTCATTAGACGAATTAATGGGAAAACTTCAAGATTATAATACGGTTATAATTGGTTTGCACCGTTCCAATTTAAACCCATGGAAATCGTTTCAATTTACAGAAACAGAACTTACTTGGTTGTATGAAATAGCTAAAACCCATAAGGTCGTTTTAGATGTATTTGTAAAACCCTATGCGCTTTCAGATTTAGCAACCATTGAAAACATAGAAAGCATCGTAGTAAGCTACCAAAATAGTAAAATAGCTCAAGAAAAATCGGCACAACTTATATTTGGAGCCCTAGAATCTAAAGGTAGTTTACCTGTTTCAATTGGCAATTATTTTAAAGTAGGTGATGGTATTCATAATAATGCCATCAAGCGTTTAAGTTATACAATTCCCGAACGTGTAGGGATGGATTCTGAAAAATTAAAAAAGATAGATTTATTAGCGCTAAAAGCAATAAATGGTAAGATGACTCCAGGTATTCAACTATTGATAGCTCGGAAAGGAAAAGTAATTTACAATAAAAGTTTTGGAAAACACACATATTCAGGAAATGATCCTGTAGTATTTGATGATATTTATGATGTTGCATCATTAACCAAAATATTAGCAACCTTACCTTTGCTTATGGAATTGGAAGAAGAAGGTGTAGTTAATTTAGATACCAAACTTTCTCAAATTCTACCTAGTTATAAAAGTTCAAACAAGGCAAATATTACATTAAAAGCCATGTTATCGCATTATGCACGACTAAGGCCATGGGAACCTTTTTATGCCCGTACTTTAGATAGTGCAACAAAACGTCCCAGTGAAAAATATTATAAAACGGAACGCAGCGAAAAGTTTAATATTGAAGTAGCTAATAATTTGTATTTGCGTTCTGATTATCAGGACTCTATACAAAAAATAATTAAAGATTCTGAGCTTCTAGGCCGACTAACATATAGGTATAGTGATTTTCCATATTATATTTTAAAGAAATATATTGAAGAGTATTACGACCAAACGTTAGATGTACTTGTACAAGACCGTTTTTATAAATCATTAGGTGCTAATTATACTATGTATAATCCGTTTCATAAAATAAGTAATAAAAAAATCATTCCAACCGAAATTGATGATTATTACAGATTTCAAGAAGTGCATGGGTATGTACATGATATGGGGGCTGCCATGCAAAATGGTATTGGTGGGCACGCAGGTATATTCAGTAATGCCAATGATGTGGCTAAAATTATGCAAATGTATTTGCAAAAAGGATTTTATGGCGGAAAGCGTTATTTTAAATCGGAAACACTCGATAAATTTAATACTTGCTATTTTTGCGATAAAGGCAATAGAAGAGGTATAGGCTTTGATAAACCACAATTAGATGAAGATGGGCCAACATGTGGTTGTATATCGTTAAATAGTTTTGGGCATTCTGGTTTTACAGGAACCTATGCTTGGGCTGATCCTGAAGAAGAAATAGTTTATATATTTTTAGCCAACAGAACACATCCCAGTGCCACACACAATTTATTATTAAAGGAAAATATTAGAACAGATATACAACGCTTAATTTATGAAGCGATAATTGATTAATAAAGTACTTAAAGTTAAAAGTTATAAGCATTTATAACTTTAGAAACTTATAACTTAAAAATATGAAAATAGGTATAGTATGTTATCCCACTTTTGGGGGTAGTGGTGTTGTTGCTACCGAGTTAGGTTTAGAACTATCTAAACGCGGTCACGAAATTCATTTTATCACGTACAATCAACCTGTACGTTTAGAATTATTAAGTAATAATGTACATTATCATGAAGTGAATGTCCCAGAATATCCCTTATTTCATTATCAACCTTATGAGCTGGCTTTATCTAGTAAATTAGTTGATATGGTAAAACTTCATAAAATTGAAATTTTACATGTGCACTATGCAATTCCCCATGCGTATGCGGCTTATATGGCAAAGAAAATGTTAGAAGAAGAAGGGGTGTTTATACCTATTGTAACCACTTTGCATGGTACGGATATTACGCTAGTTGGAAGTCATCCATTTTATAAGCCAGCGGTAACATTTAGTATAAATAAATCGGACGCTGTAACTGCCGTATCACAAAGTTTAAAGGATGATACTTTGCGTTTGTTCAATATTAAAAAAGATATCAATGTGGTATCTAACTTTATAGATTTAGAAAAATATAATGATAAGTTTACCGATTGCCAACGTGGAATGATGGCGAACGATGATGAAAAAATCATTACCCATATTAGTAATTTACGACCTGTAAAACGCTCTCAAGATGTTATAAGTATCTTTTATAACATTCAAAAGGAAATGCCGGCAAAACTCATGCTAATAGGTGAAGGTCCAGAACGAGAGCATATAGAATTGCGTTGTCAAGAATTGGGGATTTTAGACAAAGTTATTTTCTTCGGAAAAAGTAATGAGATTGATAAAATTTTATGTTTTAGCGATTTATTTTTATTACCATCACAAACCGAAAGTTTTGGATTGGCAGCTTTAGAAGCCATGGCATCGGGAGTTCCTGTTATATCTAGTAATACAGGTGGCATACCAGAAGTTAATATACATGGTGTGTCTGGGTTTTTAAGTGAAGTAGGTGATGTTGCTGATATGTCTAAAAATGCATTATATATTCTAAGTGATAAAGAACGCTTATCAACTTTTAAAAAGAATGCAAAACAAACGGCAGAAAAGTACGACCTACATACTATTGTGCCTCAATACGAAGCTATTTATGAAGATACCTTAGCAAAGTATTTGATTACATATAATAATGCATAAAAAAGAGGCTGCCTGAAAAGTGTATTTTATTTACTTTGTCAGGTTGAGCTTGTCGAAATTGATATGGATTATCAATACGTTTAAATATTTCGACAGGCTCAATATGACTCAGAATAACACTTTTCAGACAGCCTCTTTAATTTTTAAAATTTATTATTTACTTAAAATTGATATCTAATACCTAAAGCTATATCAAAATCTAAGTCATTGTTATCATAAGTGCCATCTCCAAAACCAATTTCTGGTCTAAAATCTAGGGATATTAATAAAGGAATATCGAAATTATATTCAATACCTATATCACCAGCTGCAAAAATAAAGGTGTCATTATAATCATTACCATTATTATCGTCATAACCAAACGAACCTACACCACCACCAACACCAGCATACCAATTAAAACCGCCATCAATATTCCAAACCCATTGGTATAAACCAGCAAGTTTAAAACCATCATAGTTTTTTCCGTCTCTCCAGCCTAAATCTACTTCTAAACGGTTATTACTGCCTAGGGCATGTTGATAAGATATTTCGGCACCAACGCCATTACTATCTCCTAAACGTAATCCAATAGCGTTAGATGAAATGTCTTGTGCGTTTGACGCGAATGTAAAACCTAATAGAGCCACTGAAAATAAAAGTAATTTCTTCATAAATATGTTTTTTGTTTTAAATTTATATACGACCTTTTTTCATTAAAAGATCATTTTTTTGTAATCAATAATATTTTACAAAAATAACGCCAAAATTGTATTTATATTTAACCTCGTTTTAAATTTATAAACATTTTTACTGAATTATGACGTTAACATCACATTTAGAGACATTAAGCAAAAATCTTTCAGGTGAATTATTTTATGATGATTTAATAAAATCTATTTATGCTACCGATGCTTCTGTATTTAGAATATTACCATTGGCAGTGGCATACCCAAAAAACAAAGATGATATTAAACAGCTTATTCAGTTTGCTAAAACCCATAGTACATCGTTAATTCCTAGAACAGCAGGTACGTCGCTCGCAGGTCAGTGTGTGGGCGAAGGTATCGTGGTAGATGTATCTAAATACTTTACTAGAATTTTAGATATTAATGAAAAAGAACAAACCGTTACAGTACAGCCAGGTGTGGTTCGGGATGCGTTAAATAATTATTTAAAACCATTTGGATTGTGGTTTAGTCCCAATACATCAACATCCAATAGATGTATGATTGGTGGTATGGTTGGCAACAATTCATCGGGAACCACATCTATTCAATATGGTGTTACACGCGATAAAGTGATTGAAATGCATACGATTCTAAGCAATGGCAATGAAGTTGTATTTAATGAAATATCTTTGGATGCTTTTCAAAGTAAACTAAAAGAAAATACTTTAGAGGGTTCTATCTATAAAACTATTTATTCTGAATTAAATTCTGAAGTTGTTCAAAATCAAATTATTGAAAATTTTCCAAAGCCAGAAATACATAGAAGAAATACAGGTTATGCGATTGATGAGTTGATTAAAACAGAAGTCTTTTCTAATACTTCAGAAAAATTCAATATGTGCAAACTCCTTTCGGGAAGTGAAGGCACCTTGGCATTTACCACACAAATCACATTAAAATTAGACAAACTACCCCCACAAGAAGCTGTTATGGTAGCAGCCCATTTTACCAGTATTGAAGCTTGTTTAAATGCCGTTGAACCCGTTATGAAACATAATTTGTACAACTGTGAGATGATGGATAAAATCATTTTAGATTGTACAAAGCACAATAAAACCCAACAAGAAAACAGAAGTTTTATTGAAGGAGATCCGAAAGCTATATTAATGTGCGAAGTTAGAGCGTTTACTAAACAAGAAGTCTATGTTTTAGCTAAAAATTTAATAAAGGCTATTGAAGCTTCAGGATTAAGTTATGCATTTCCCATCCTAGAAGGCGATGAAATAAATAAAGCAAATAATTTGCGTAGTGCTGGGTTAGGATTGTTAGGGAATATTATTGGAGATAAAAAATCGGCGCCATGTATTGAAGATACTGCTGTAACGGTGCCCGATTTAGCAAATTATATTTTGGAGTTTTCGGCGTTAATGAAAGGTTATAATCAAGAAGCTATTTATTATGCCCATGCAGGTGCTGGAGAGCTGCATTTACGACCTATTTTAAACCTTAAAAAGTCTGAAGATGTTGTATTATTTAGAAAAATAACAACCGATGTAGCGCATTTAGTAAAAAAATATGGGGGGTCTATGAGTGGGGAACATGGCGATGGCATTGTAAGAGCTGAATTTATTCCGTTGATGATTGGTGACGCCAATTATCAAATTTTAAAGCGTATAAAGTCGGCTTTTGATATTCAAAACATTTTCAATCCTGGAAAAATAGTGGATGCATTTCCTATGGATAAATCGTTACGATATGTTCCAGATAGGGTAGAGCCAGAAATAAAAACGATGCTCGATTTTTCACATTCTCAAGGTATTTTAAGAGAAGCTGAAAAGTGTAATGGCTCGGGTGATTGTAGAAAATTACCAGAGTTTGGTGGCACTATGTGTCCAAGTTATAGAGCAACTAGAAATGAAAAAGATACCACACGTGCTAGAGCAAATGCCCTGCGAGAATTCTTAACCAATTCCGATAAAGCAAATAAGTTTGATCATGAAGAGTTAAAAGTAGTTTTCGATCTTTGTTTAAGTTGTAAAGCCTGTGCTAGCGAATGTCCGAGTAGCGTAGATGTGGCGAGTTTAAAAGCGGAGTTTCTCTACCAATACCAAAAGGAAAACGGCGTGTCATTGCGTACCAAATTATTCGCTTATAACAATACCTTAAATCGTTATGGAAGTGTCTTCCCTAGATTTACAAACTTTATATTTTCAAATAGTTTTTCAACGTTTATCTTAAAAAAATCATTTGGAATAGCTGAAAAGAGAAACTTA